>CAJTWC010000015.1 GCA_910580185.1 uncultured Bacilli bacterium | reverse complement strand
ACTCCTTTCGAATGTTTTGTAACAACTACATTTTAACAAAGGTCTTCCTTTTTTTTATACCTTTTCCCCAAACCATTTTACACAATCTTAAGTAGGAGTAATTTGACAAAATTGCTCTTTTTTGTTACTATATGGTGCGATTAAAGGGGATTGGTATAATGTCTAGATATGAAGATGAAGAGTCAAAATTAATAGAATATTTAATTAATTATGGAGATAATTATGATGATAGAATAAAAGATTTTTTGGTTTCCCGTTTCTTTGATCCTAAATTTTTTAAAGCACCTACAATCGAATCGGTAAGATCTTATCTAGGATTAATTTCTAAAGAAAAAGATAGTTATATTGGATATTTTGAATTTTTAAAGGAAAACTTTGACTTAGGCGTTAATATAGGAGAAATAGGTGCTGGAACTATGCCAGTACTTGCTAAATACATTGATGATTATCAACAAGAAATAAATAAAGGATCAATAGAGGTCTATGATCCTTTATTAGCTCCTAGATATCTAGGAAATATAATTTTAAATAAAAGACTTTTTGAAGGTGAAACAAAAGACTTATATGTTGCTAGAGCAATATGTGAAAATTCGGATATGGTAATTAATATAGCAAACCAAAAAAATAAGCCGTTTAGTGTTATGTTATGTTCTTGCATTCCAAAAGGGTATCCAAGTTATGATGAATGGCAGTGGGGATTATTAGATACAGCAAGAAAAGGAGCATCTGATGAATTTGATGTGGATATTAAATACTTAAATGATAGTTATGATGATAAGCATCCTATAATTATTAAAACATATAAAAACAAAGCAATGGTTTAGTTGCTTTGTTTTGCTTCTATGTATATATCTTGCTCAAAGTTATGTTCTAAGCTTTCTTTAGTTAATAAATCATTTGTATTAATTAAGAAATAATCATATATTAAATTATCACTACCATCACTCATTATTGGATCATCCCAAGTTAAATCTAAATTCAACCATTTACCTTCTACATATACTAAATTCCAAGTATGGGTATTAGATGATATTCGGTAATTTTTCACTTTCATTTTTTCTAAAAATAACTGCATTGCATCGGTATAACCACTGCAGATACCAACTTTTTCAAACAATACTCCATATGCATTACTTGAGTTTTTATTTAATTTATCTTTATCGTATTTTGTATTATTTATAATGTAATCATGAAATATTTGTATGTTTTCTCTTACACTTTTTTTAGAATTATAATTTTCTTTATATATTTGGTCTACTTTTTCATTTAACTTAGTTATTTGCTCATCATTATATTTATTTTCTTTTGCAAAGGTTATTTTCCCTGTAGAAGAGAATTTAGTTTCAACTGTTTCAAAAGAATTAAAAGGATGGACAAAATTAGAAATATTGTAAAGGTATGTTTCGTTTTTTACCATATCTTTAACGTCATTAACACAGTTTAAGTAATCTGGATCACATTTTACTTTGTATTCTTTCCATCCAGCATCTAAAAATGTATACAAAGCGTTTTTTATTTGTTCTTTATTTTTAATAGTAGTGTCATTATTTATTTTAAGATAACTATAATTTTCTTTTTTTCTATAATCATTATCAGTTAAATCTTGTCTTATGTCAGATTGTAAATATTTTAAGTATATGTATTCTACTTTATTTTTTATTATGTAAAAATTATCTTTAATAAAAAATGCTAATAAAACTATAATTATAACTTTTACCGCGATTTTTAATAATTTTTTTACTGGATTTTTCTTTTCTTCCATACTATCACCATATTAATTATACCAATAAAGCATAAAAAAAAGAAGTATAATTACTTCGATTCATTTACTTTTTTAGATAGGTTTGATTTTAAACGAGCTGCCTTGTTTTTTGTAATAAGACCTTTATTACATGCTTTATCGATTCTTTTGTTAGCTGTGTTAAGGTTTTCTACAGTAGCATCTTTTCTAGTTTTTTTAACTGCTGTTTTCATAGCTCCTTTAGGACCTATATTTGATTCGTGTTTTGTATTAGTTACCTTAACTCTTTTCTTAGCGCTTTTAATATTTGGCATTTTTTCACCTCCTAAGGCACATAACTTCTTATAGTTTATCAAAAAAAATATAAAAAATCAATAATAATTACTATTTTTGGTAAAAATATAATTAGGTGATTATAATATGCATAAAATTGATTTAAAAAATTATGAAGTAAGAACCGATATGGTTCTTGATTTAGCTGATAAAAATAAAGACTTAAGTTATGAAAATTATGATAGTAATGGAGTTAAGGTATCGTGGATGAACTTAGAAGAAAACAACGTAATAGGTAAGAAAAAAGGAACTTATTTAACACTTGAATTTGATGATATAACAGACGATGATATGAAAAAAGAAGTAGCAAGTATTTTTAAAGAAGAATTTGTAAAGATGTTAAACAAAGTAGGATACAAAAATAGTTTAAGAACAATGGTAATAGGACTTGGCAATATAAAGTCAACTCCAGATGCATTAGGACCAATGGTTTCAGAAAAAATAATTGTTACTAGTCACTTATTTGATATGAAAATAGACGTTGATGAAAAATTATCTTGTGTTTCTTCTTTTTATCCTGGGGTAACTGGAACAACTGGAATAGAAACAAGTGATTATATAAAAGGCGTAACCGATAAAGTAAAACCTGATTTGGTAATAGTAGTTGATGCATTAGCTTCCAGCTCAATTTCAAGAGTAAATAGAAGTATACAGGTATCAGATGCTGGGATATCTCCAGGAAGTGGTATTGGTAATAAAAGAAAAGAAATATCAAAAGAAACACTAGGTGTACCTGTTATTGCAGTTGGTATTCCAACCGTGGTTGATGCTGTTGTAATTGTTTCTGATACAATTAATTATATGACAAAGAATTATGCATATAATAAAAACTTTTCTAAGAAAAAGGTATCTAAATTCGTAAGTAAGCCTATGAATTATTTAAAAGATGATATATCAGCAAATGACGAAGATAAAAAGATGCTTTTAGGTCTTGTTGGAACTTTAACTAGTGAAGAACTTAAAAACTTAATATATGAGGTTTTAACGCCGATTGGATATAATTTAATGGTAACTCCAAAGGAAGTTGATTTTGTAATTGAAAAACTAAGTGACATTATAAGTTATGGGATAAATAACAGTTTACATAAGTTGTAATTAAGTGTATAATAGCTCTCAAGAAAAGAAGAGTTTTAAATGTTTGCAACAGAAGAAAATATAAAAAGATTAAAAAGAGCACAAGAAATGCAAGAAAGGTTAGATAAACTAAAAAATTGTCCTTGCTTAAGTTTAGCTGAAGAAGAAAAGATAAAAGAGGAAATAAATAGAATATTGAACGAATTAAGATATTACC
>CAJTWC010000014.1 GCA_910580185.1 uncultured Bacilli bacterium | reverse complement strand
ATAAGATAATAGGAAGGTTATAAACAGGTGATAATATCATGAAGCTATTTAATAAAAAAGAAGAAAAAAACAAGATAGGAAGGCCAAGACTTGCTGATATTGCCACAAAGAAAAAAGCCGTTTTATCTATAAGTATTGCTCTTGTTATGATTGTGGTTTTACTCTTAACTGGCGCATTTAAACTTAATATAATAAAATTTAATAAATTGAAAGGTTGGGCATCAGATACAACCTGTACATCAATTCCAGAATATTTAACCAAAAGTTATGTTGATGAAAATGGTATTGCAAACGAATATGGTTTTGATGATATTGCGTTTTTTAGCGTAGTGGTAAGCTCATACAATGGAGACGCAACGTGTCAAACAATTACAAAAGAACAATTATCAACCATAACTAATATAGCGTTTGCACCAGGTGGTTATAGCGGTAAGATAAAAAATACTAATGGTATAGAATTTTTAACTTCACTTAATACTGTTGATATTAGTAATAATGCAAATTTAACGAGTGTAGATTTTAGTAAAAATTATGAATTATCTGATTTAACTATGAATGGTAATCCAAAATTAGAAAACATTAATTTAGGTGATATTTCTAAATTAATTGATATTAATTTAATAAGTAATAATTTAAAAGGGACTTTAGATTTGAGTAATAACCCATTATTAAAAAGAGTAGAAGTAGCTAACAATAAATTAAATGAAGTGTTATTAAATAAAGATGCTTTATATGAAAGATTGGATTTAAGTAATAATAATATAAAGGATTTAGGCGAGTTTAATTCTTCTAACATAACAAATTTAGGAGTACCTACCGTAGTATATAATCGTGTCAAAGATAATCTTCCTAAATTATATAATTTATCTTTAGATGATAATAATGAATCAAATTTTGACTTTAGTAATGTAGAAAGATTAGGAACATTAGCTTTTTATGGTAATAATTCTCCAGTTATTAATTTAAATAGTAAAAATATATGGACATTAGTAATAGGTAACACCAATACCAGCCTAACTGAATTTGTTGGTACTGATAACGTTCACGATTTAGACCTTCAAATCACAGACGATTCCAAATCTATAAAAATAGATAATGCTAAAACCATATCTGATGTAGAAAGTTTAACATTAGGTGGCACAAAGATGGATTCTTTGATACTAAATAACGCCTCCAGTTTAAAAAAAGTGTTATGGAATTATAATGGAAGTATCTATGCAAAAAATTTAACAATAACTAATGCTATTAATTTAAAGAGTTTAGATTTGAACCATAGATCATGGAATGGTCCAGAACTAGAAAGCTTAAATTTAGATGACGCTGTTAATTTAACCACTTTAACTCTTCCTGGCAGAAAAAATTTAAAATCCGTAAGCTTAAAAAACGTAAGTAGTTTAACTTCACTTTTAATTAATGATAATGGACTTACTGATATTGATGTTACAGGAATGACTAATTTAAAAACTTTAGATTTAAATAATAATAATCTTAATGAGATAAAAGGGTTATCAACTTTAATAAATTTAACCTCTTTAAAGGCATACAATAATAAAATAAAAAATATACAACTTCCTGAAGGAAATAAGTTAATAGAGTTAGATTTTGACAATAATGATATTACGGGCGTTTTAGATTTGAAAAATTATTCTAATCTAACCAGGGTTTTTGTTAGTAATAACAAGTTAACTAATATAGAAATTCCAGAACAAAATTTTATACGTTTTATACATTTATCAGATAATAATTTAACCGGCACTTTAAATTTAAAAAAACTTAATAGTTTACAAGGAACATTAGAAATTTTTAATAATCCTAATTTATCAAGTATTTTATTACCGGAAACAGAAATTTTAGAAGGTTTAAATATATATAATACTGCCTTAGAAAGTATAGATGTAAGTAGTATGCCTAATCTAAAAAACTTGTATGCATTTAATAACAAATTATCTAAAATAGAAGGATTAGATAAACTAATTAATTTGGAACAATTAATTATACCTAATAATAATTTAAGTGATTTGAACTTAAGCAATAATAAAAAACTATCATTTGTAAGTTTAGATAATAATCCGTTATCAGGTAATATTTATATAGCAAAAGGTGAGAAAATAAATTATGATAATAAAGTTATGTTACCAAGGGATTATAATATAAATTATGATATAGAAGATACATCAGTTGTAGAAATAAAAGATGGCGTTATAACTGCCAAAAAGCAAGGGGATACAAACATTAGGTTATCAAATGAAAATATTTTAGCTTACAACTTAGAAGTACTAAATAAATGTATACTTGATCTAGATAATAACCAAGAATACTGTGAAAATGTAAGTGAAGAAGATATTTTGTCTTCATATTACTTGTCTAGAAAAATAAAAGTATATGACATAACAAGCGATGTGTATAATATAGATGCTAGTAAAAAAACAATTGATGTAAGTGGAAACGTGGTTGATGTAAGTAAGATAACTTTAATATCGAATGGATTAATGGGAAATATTGAAAATAATACATACATAATAAAAGATGGTAATAACATTGTTACAACTTATAAAATATTAAATCCTGGGGTTGTTAAAGAATCTAATTCTAACGTGAAAACAACTACAAAAGAAACAACGGGTAAAAAATCATCAAAAAATACAACTACTAAAAAATCATCTGGAAAAAATAACACTACTAAAACAGCTGATAATAGTGATATATATTTAGACGGTTCATTTATATCAATGTTAACGTTAGCGCAAGTAAAAGGAACTGATAGAAACATAATAGTAAATGATGGGAATTTAAAATTTACTATAAATGGAAAGAGTGTAGTATTAGTAGATAATAATATAAACTTAGATAATAAAATACAAATACTTAAAGAATCGGATATTTATGATGAAGTAAAAAAAGATATATCTAAAGGAATCGTAGTAACATTTACAAACAATAGTGATATTAAGACTAAAATATTAGCAGAGCTTAATATGACAAGAGATATGTTAAAGAATACTGGTTATAGAAATATAAGTATTTATAGATATGAAAATGGAAAGCTTATAAAAGTAGCAGAAGATATAAACGTAAAAGATAATAAGATAAGTTTTTACATAAATAAACTCGGAAAATACGTAATAACAAATAGTGAAGTAAAAAATATAGAAACTGATAGTGCATTAATAAATAAAACAAAAGAAGTAAATAAAAAAAGTTATATATGGTTTATAATACCAATAATTCTAATACTGTTGATTATTGGATATATTACTTATAAGAAAAGTAAAAGAAATAATTAGCTTAGACTAATGTTTCTTTTTTAGCTTAAGTTATTAACGAATTATTACTTAATATTTAATTGTATTTCTATTTATGATAATATATTATTAATAAAGGAGATGTTATAATGAGTTATAAATCTAAAATTTTAAACCCAGTTACAATAGTATTAAAAGATGCTGATGGTTATATTTTAGGAAATGATAGATTTTCAGATACTCCGCTAAGTTTTGGTACTGTTTTTGGAACTAATAATTATGGAATTAATATTATAAAACAAACTGGTAATAATTATGATGTAAAATCATATCCGACAACTTCTAGGGTGTATTCAGTCTCTTTAGAAAATTATGCTAATAGTGGTTATAAAATAGTTATAATAGAAATAGGTACAACTCTACCATGGGTGTTTGACTTAAACGGAAATTTAATTAGTCAATCATCATTTCTTAGAGGTTCTAGAAGAGATGAAAGTTATATACGTAAAACGTTTGATAAAGAACCAGATTTTGATCTTGAAAAATTCTTTGAACAAGGCGATGTTATCCAAGATAAAAAGGCGGAGCTTCTTGTTTGGAGTAAAATGGTGTTGGAAAATAAAAAATCAAAAGATGGTATTTTAGATGCTAACGCTGAGGAAATATTAAAAATGCACGAAGATTATGTAATGGGTAATCAAGTTATTACCTATGATGAAATAAATGAGAAAGTAGATAATATTTCGTTTTTAAAAGAGAAAAGATAAGAAAAATTAAAAAATTTTTCTTTTTTTCTTGTAGCTATTTCAAAATTAAGTTAAATGTGTTAAAATAATTTTATAATAAAGTAGTACAAAATATATGGAGGGATAAAAATGGCATTCAATTTAAAAAAGTTTTTAGGCGGAAGTGACATTTCTAGTGAAGATGAATATTATACTTTAAGTGCAGAAGAAGCTAATCGTGAAGAAACTGGGGAAGGCTCTAAGATGATATTGTTAGAACCAAGGGCTTATTCTGAGTCACAACAAATAGCGGATTATTTGAAAAAAAGAAATACTGTTGTTGTTAATTTGAAAAGAGTTACTCCTGACCAAGGGAAAAGAATTATAGATTTTGTAAGCGGATGTTTATACGCAATTGGTGGTGGAATGCAAAAATTAGGTGATGGCATATTTTTATGTACTCCAAAAAATATAAACGTACAAGGTAAAATGACCGAGGAAGAAGAAACTAAGAGAAGTAGAACTAAAAATATTTCAGAGGATTTTTAGGACTTGATTAATTTATAAATTATGATAAAATATATGACATAAAACAAATGAGGAAGACGTTATAATGTGAAATTATAAGAGATTCTACTAATTGGTGAGATGTAGATTAAAGAAGCATTATAAGAATCACTTCTGATGTGTCTATTTGAAGTTATTAGAATAGTACCGCAAGACCTGCGTTAAAACAAAATGAGTGCATATCATTAAGATATGAATTAAGGTGGTACCACGGTAATAAAATCGTCCTTTGCATAATAAGGATGATTTTTTTAATTGAAGAAGGTGATGGTTTGAAAACCGAATATGAATTTCGAATAATTGATGTTTCACCATATGAAGCTTGCAAGAAGTTAAAAAGTCTTGGCGCAACATATGTTGGAATGTGGAAGCAAAAAAGATTAATTTATGATTCTATTCCGAAGAAGGATCATGAAATAATTAGACTTAGAACTAATGGTGAGAAAACAACACTTGCATACAAGATATTTGAAAGTACTGATATTTCTGGAACAAAAGAAATAGAAGTTAATGTATCAAGTTTTGAAGAAACAAATGAGATACTTGAACATATGGGACATATTGCTAGAAGTAGCCAAGAAAATAACAGAATAAGATTTATGTATAACGAAGCTGAAATAGATATAGATACGTGGCCACTTATTGGAACTTATGTAGAAGTAGAAGGAAAAGATGAAAAACACGTTTTAGAAGTTATTAAAAGCTTAGGCTTTGATGATAAAGAAAAAACGGGAGATGCAGCATTTGAACTATATCAAAGAATTGGTATGAAAGAAAATGATATAAGTGTTTTAGCATTTACCGATGAAGAAAAGAAATATTATGAAAAACAAGAGGAGATGATTAAAAGTGACAAAATTATTTAAAGAATTATCAAAAAAATCTGTGTTTGAAACAGAACAAGATATCTTAAAAAAATGGCAAGAAGAAGACATCTTAAAGAAAACCATCGATAACAGAAAGGATTGCGAAAACTATGTTTTCTATGATGGGCCTGCAACGGCTAATGGTAATCCTGGTGTACACCATATGGTTGCAAAGTTTTTAAAAGATGCTTTTTGTAAGTATCAAACCATGAAAGGTAAAAGAGTACTTAGAAAAATAGGATGGGATACTCATGGCCTTCCTGTTGAAGTACAAGTAGAAAAAGAACTCGGCTTCGAAGGAAAAAAGGATATTGAAAAATATGGTATTAAAGCTTTTAATGAAAAGTGCCGTGAAGCTGTTTGGAAAAATGAAGAATCATTTACTAGATTAACTGATGAAATGGGACAATTTATTGATACTAAAAATAGATATATCACTTATGATAATGATTACATTGAAACAGAGTGGTGGATCTTAAAGAAATTCTTTGATGAAGGATTATTCTATGAAGGAGTTAAGATAACACCATATTGTCCAAGATGTGGTACGTCACTTGCATCACACGAAGTAGCGCAAGGATATAAAGAAGTTTCAGTTGATACCGTTATCGTACCAATGAAGAAAAAAGATGAGGATGCATATTTCTTAGTTTGGACAACAACCCCATGGACCCTTTTATCAAACGTGGCATTATGCGTTAATCCAAACGAAACATACGTTAAAGTAGAATCAATGGGATATAAGTTTATCATAGCAAAAGCCCTAATGAACAAAGTATTAGGCGATGATATAAAAGTACTGGAAGAATATAAAGGTACTGATTTAGAATACCAAGAATATGAACAATTATTACCATTCTTAAGTGTTAATAAAAAAGCGTTTTTTGTAACGTGTGATACTTATGTTACCATGGAAGACGGAACAGGTATCGTACACATCGCACCAGCATTCGGTGAAGATGATGCAAACGTTGGTAAAAAATATAACTTACCATACTTAAATCCAGTAGGGGAAGACGGATGTTATACCGAAGGGCCTTGGAAAGGCATGAGAGTATTTGATGCTGACTTGGAAGTTATAAAATGGTTAAAAGCTAATGATAAGTTATTTAAAAAACAAAAAATGGTTCACAACTATCCACATTGCTGGAGATGTAAATCACCACTTCTATATTACTCAAAACCATCTTACTACTTAGAAGTAACTAAGTTTAAAGATAAGATTATAGAAGAAAATAACAAAGTTAACTGGTATCCAGAATACGTTGGTGAAAAACGTTTTGGAAACTGGCTTGAAGAATTAAAAGACTGGGCTATATCTCGTCAAAGATATTGGGGAACACCACTACCACTTTGGACATGTGAATGTGGTCATATGGAAATGATAGGTTCTAGAAAAGAATTAGTAGAAAAAGCGCTAGAAGAAATTGATGAGTCTATCGATTTACACAGACCATACGTTGATGATGTACACATTAAATGTCCAGATTGTGGTAAAGCAATGACTAGAACGACAGACGTTATCGATTGCTGGTTTGATTCGGGATCTATGCCATTTGCACAATATCATTATCCATTTGAGAATAAAGAATTATGGGAAGAACAATTTCCAGCAGACTTTATCGCAGAAGGTATTGACCAAACAAGAGGTTGGTTCTACTCATTACTTGTTATATCTACGTTTGTAACAGGAAAAAGCCCATATAAAAACGTATTAGTAAACGATTTATTGCTTGATAAAAATGGTCAAAAGATGCATAAGTCAAGAGGTAACGCAATTGAACCATTTGGTTTGATGGAGAAAAATGGAGCAGATACAATACGTTGGTATTTACCTTATGTATCTCCAGTATGGACACCAATTAAATTTGATGAAGATGGTTTAAAAGAGGTACACTCTAAGTTCTTCTCAACTTTAAAAAATACATATTCGTTCTTTGCATTATACGCAAACACTGATAACGTAGATCCAAGGGAATTTGATGTTCCATATGAAAATAGAGAAGAAATCGATAAATGGTTGATTTCTAAATATAATAAATTACTTGATTACGTAACAAAATCTTATGATGAATATGATTTAACAAAGGTAGTTAGGAGCGTAACAAACTTTGTTTCAGAAGATTTATCTAACTGGTACATAAGAAGAAATAGAAGAAGGTTCTGGGCACATGATTTAGATAATAGCAAAAAGTCAGTTTACAAGACTACTTACGAAGTATTAGTAGGATTATGTGAAATGATTGCACCAATCGCTCCATATGTTTCAGAAGAAGTATATACTGCTTTAACTGGCATGGAATCAGTTCACTTAGCAGATTTTCCTAAGACTGATTTATCACTTGTTAACGATAAAATTGAAAACAAGATGGACTTAGTAAGAGACTTAATTTCACTTGGCAGAAATGCTCGTGAGGAAGTTAAAATAAAGGTAAGACAACCAATTAGTGAAGTATTATTAGATGGTAAGAACAAAGATTTAATTGGTGACTTAGATGAACTTATAAAAGAAGAGTTAAATGTTAAGGAAGTAACTTATATAAGTGATTTATCTAAGTACATGAACTTTGAAGTTAAACCAAACTTTAAAATAGTAGGTAAGATATTTGGACCTAAAATCAAGTTATATGGGGAAGAACTTACTAAACTTTCTAGCGAAGACGTAAGCTTTATTCAAAATGGTGAAGCAGTAACCGTAACGGTTGATGGTGAGTTATTTGACGTAACTAGCGAAATGGTTGATATAAGAGTATCAGCAAAAGAAGGGTATGATGTTGCAAAAGAAGGAAATAACTTCATTATTCTAAATACTAACTTAACGGATGAATTAATTAATGAAGGTATTGCAAGAGAGTTAATTTCTAAGGTTCAAAACTTAAGAAAACAAAGAGACTTTGACGTAGCAGACAGAATTAAATTATATTATGAATCAGATGATAAGTTTGATGTTGTCGTTAAAGATTTTGGTGAAATGATAAAAAAAGAAACCTTAAGTATAGAACTTATAAAGAAAGATAATTTAACCGAAGAATTTGATCTTAATGGATTATATGTTAAATTAGATGTAGAAAAGGCTTAATTATAAGCCTTTTTTAGTTAGTGTAAAGAGTTTTGGGGAAAATTAATAAAAAAGTTAAAATGTAGGATTA
>CAJTWC010000013.1:9543-19072 GCA_910580185.1 uncultured Bacilli bacterium | reverse complement strand
ATCATAATCCCCCCCCCCCCGTCAAGGTTTAAATCTAGGCTGTGTAAAACTGAAGAGTTTGCAAAAAAATTTAAATAAAAAATGTTATTAACAAAGGATTGACAATAAATTTACACAAAAAAAGAGCCTAAATTAAGCTCTTGATACATATTTACCATCTTTAGTTGAAACTAATACTGTTTCACCTTCACCAATAAATAATGGAACCTTTACAGTCATTCCGTTTTCTAATTCAGCATCTTTTTGTGCTCCTTGTGAAGTGTTTCCTTTAACAGCTGGTTCTGATTTTGTTATAGTATAAGCAATTTTTTCAGGTAAATTAATTCCAATTAACTCCTCACCATAATATATTAAACTAACTTCTAAGTTTTCTTTTAAATATTTTAGATCATCGCCAATTTGATCACCAGTTAATTCAACTTGCTCATAAGTGTTCATATCCATAAAACTATATGTGTCACCTGCTTGATATAAATATTGCATAGGCTTTCTTTGAACCATTGCTTTAGCAAGCTTAACACTACTGTTATATGTTTTTTCAACGATCGAACCAGTTCTTAAATTTTTTAATTTCATTTTAACAAATGCTGCACCTTTACCAGGTTTAACATGTTGGAAATCTAATACTTGAAAAATATTTCCTTCATCTTCAACTGTCATTCCATTTTTAATATCATTTACGTTAACCATTATAAATACTCCTTTCTTATAAGATAAAAAATAAGCCTATCCTAATTAGCTTATTTTGTTATGCTGCTTTAGTTTCTTTGTGGTCTGTATGTGCTCTACATCTTGGGCAAAATTTACTGATTTCCATACGTTCTGGATTGTTTGCTTTATTTTTTTGAACACGATAATTTAATTCACCACATTTAGGGCATTTTAAAGTTATATTAGCTCTATTTTCATTCTTTTTTGCCATAACGTTCCCCTCCTTCTCGAGATAACTAAAGGTATTATACCAAATTATTTATAATTTTCAAAGAAAATATTGCAAATTCTTGATACAATTCTTTTATTTACACCACTAGCATATGTTGATGAGCTTTTTTTATGTCTTACATGTGGGGAAATTGAAACAATACTCATTACTGGATTATCATAAGGAGCATATCCAATAAATGACTTGCTATATGTTTCTTGATCAACTTTTCCATCGCCATCTGAATCATAAAAACTTTCAGAAGTACCAGTTTTTCCAGCCGGATTTGGACTACTCCCCATATAACCTTTACCTAAATATCCATCCATTACGCTTTTAAAACCTTCTCTTACTCTTTCAAAATAAATCTTATCAATATCAGATGTATTTAAAACTTCTTTTTCATAAGTTTTTTTTACACTCCCTAAACTATCATCATCCGTGGAGTACCTAATTTCTTTTACTAAATGAAGTTTATTTCTTTCACCTAAATTTGCTAATGTATTTACATAACTAGATAATTGAAGTGCTGAGTACGTATCGTACTGACCTATCGAATAATTTAATAATAATCCTGCGTTTGATGTTTTTCCCTTGTATCCTTCAGTTTCATTTGGTAAGTCTATTCCTGATTTAACACCTAATCCTAAAGTATTAAATACACTTCTATATGTATTTAAAGCAGTATCATCTATTTTAATTGGCATATTATGGTAATAATTAACACCGGCTACTTTAAGTGCCAATTGAAATTGATATGAGTTAGAAGAATACCTAAGTGCTGTTATATCATTTAAAGCACCAAGAGAAGTAGACCAAGAACATTTTTGAGGTGTATTTTTAAACTTTATACATTTATCATAAAATACCTGCCCCGGTTTTAAATTACCAGTTGAATATCCAACCAACATTGAAGCTCCTTTAACGATACTACCTGGCGTATCACTTCCTGTTAATAAATTGGTTGTATAATCACTTATTTTATACCCATCGGGCGTATTTGTTATTTGTTTAGAAGCCATAGCTAGTATCTCTCCAGTTTTAGGATCAGTAATCACAACCGATGTATGATCATAATATTCAGTATTAGGTTCTCCTTTAGCATTTATTAATTCTTCTTCGAGTATTTTCTCTAGCTCCTGTTGCAAATTAATATCAATTGATAAAACAATGTCATTTCCACTACTACCTTTTTCTATAAGTTTTTTAACACCATTTTTAATTTCATATTTATCTTTTTTACCAAATAATTCATCTTCGTATTGTAATTCTAAATAACTTAATCCTACTCTATCATTTAAAGAATATCCTTTTTTCAAATATTCGTTTTTTAACTCTTCTGGAAGACCTTGTTCATAAGAAGATACGTTTCCTAATATTTGCCTTAATGTATCACCATAAGGATAAGATCTTTGCCAAGAAGTAGAAGTTTCAAAACCTTTTAGTTTTTCTTTATTTGATACTATATAAGCATACTCTTCATCACTTGCATCATCTTTTATAACTTTTTCATCATAAGAATAACCATGATTCATTAAATAATATATATATGCAGCTTCCTTATCGATATCTTGATATACACCAAGCTCGTTTTCTCCTATTCTTTCTTTTTTTAGTTTTTCTAATTCGGACGCTTTTAACTTTCTTCTTTCATATAATTCATATTCTTCTTTTGTTATTTTTTTATCAGCCTCTTCTTTATTATTAGCGATCCAAAAGTCTTTTAACATATTAACGGTAAGTTTAGTATAACTAACATCTATTTTTTTTGCTAATAAATAGGCCATGTCTATTTCATCTTTTACACTTACTTTAGATTCTCTTTTGTAACTAATCATATTAGTACCAATATTATCCACTATAACGTTATAATTCCTATCTAATATTTTTCCTCTGGGCATACTTCTTCCATAAACCGTTTTCGTTGATAATTTATTTAAATTACTAACTGATGCTTTAACATTTACAAGCTGCATATAACATAATTTAAATATAATAATTAAAAATAACATAAAAATAACTATTCCAATAAAAATAATTCTTCTTTTTGAAACAACATCAGGATTAGTATTTTTATATATTTTCATTATTATCACCTATTATTAATATGTTAATAATTTTTAAAAGATATGCATATAATAAGTAGGAGTTGATATAAAATGTATGAAGTTTTAATAAAGGAATACTTAAAAAGATTATCATTAAAAGATATAAATGACTTTGCAATTAAAAATGGTTCTCCACTTAAACCAGGAGAAGACAAAATACTATATAACTTTATTATGAATAACTGGAAAGAAGTTTATAAGGGCGATGCACAAAAAGCCATAAGCACTTTAAAAGGAAAAGTATCTGATGAAACTTATAATAACGGAATAAAACTATTTAATGAATTTAAAAACAAGATAAAATAATTTACGTTTATTAACAGTTTGTTTGACAACCAAACTGTTTTTTTGTTACCATTGAATTAATGGATGAGGTACTTATAATGCAAGAAAAAAAAGATAAATATAAAGAAATATATAATTCATTTGAGAGTAATGAAAAAGAAAAAGCTAAAATAAAAAAAGATTATATTAACAATTTATTAAAAGAAGAAATGTTACAAAGAAACCTTCCATTCGAAAATGACATAAATATGATGGCATACATACTAATAAACATATTTAGTTTTGATTTAAGTTTTCGAAACTGGGTTAAAGAAAACATAATACCAAGATTAAATATAAATGGACTTAAAGATTTTATGATAAGCTCTTTATCATATGGAATCGCACAAAATAACACTAATATTATTACCAATTGTATAAATGCTATAAAATGGTTTGAAATAGGTAAAACAGTTATTATTGAAACAAGTTTTGAAGGAAGAAAAACTATTATAATAGATAGCAATAGATTTAAAGTGTATAATTATAATAATATTTTTAATGTTTACGAACAAAAAAATCACTGTCACAAAGAAGCTATGTCCCTCATAAAAAAAACTAGTTTTAGACAAATAGATTGTATTGTAGCATTATTAAAAGATATTTATGGTAATACGTATTACCATACCTTCCTTAAGGAAGGTACATATATAATAGATCCTGCTAAAAACATTGTAACTGATTATGATACTTATTTAAAATATTATAATCCTAACATATTAATTCAAGAAGAAGGAACTAAAATATTAGATGAAATAAAAAAACAAAATGAAAATAATAAAGATTTTAAAGATAGCCAGTTAGATGACATATTAAAACTTGCGATGGATTCTCAAATAAAACATTAATGTATAAAAAGAAGGTGCACTAAAATGACTAAAGTTGGTATTATTGCAGAATATAATCCATTTCATAATGGACATATTTACCATTTAAATAAAGTTAAAGAAATGTTTCCTAATAGTTACTTAATATTAGTATTAGTAGGTAATTTTACGCAACGTGGTGATGTTTCCATTATAAATAAATGGGATAAAACAAAAATAGCTTTAAATAATAACATAGATTTAGTTGTAGAACTTCCCTTTAATATAGCAACATCTTCTGCTAATTATTATGCTAAAGGAGCAGTTGATATATTAAATAAATTAGATTGTGATTATCTTGTGTTTGGATCAGAAACTAATGACGTTGATTTATTAAAAAAATTAGTTAACATAACTAAGGATAATAAAGATTATGAAGAAAAAGTCAAATCATATTTAAATAAAGGATATAATTACCCTAAAGCGTGTTCTTTAGCACTTAAAGATATTTCAAATAAAACAATTGATAAGCCTAACGATGTCCTAGCCTTAGAATACGTAAGAAATATAATTATCACTAATAGTAAAATAATACCAATTAGTATTAAAAGAACTAATAATTATCATGAAGAAGATGTATCAGGTAATATTACAAGTGCAACATCAATTAGAAAAAACATAAATAATAAAAATATTATTAAAGATTCTCTTCCACTAGAATCATTAAAATTAATTAGTAATATATCCTTAAATGATTATTTTAATTATATAAAATATGAAATAATATCTAATGATAATTTAAATGAAATATTAGATGTAAATGAAGGAATTGAAAATAAGTTAAAAAAAGAAATATATAATTCTAAAACAATAGATAAATTAATATTAAATACAAAGTCGAAACGATATTCTTATAATAGAATTAAAAGAATGTTACTTCATATCTTAACCAAAACTAAAAAAGATTATAATACAGATATTAAATATATAAGAGTCCTTGGATTAAATAATAATGGTAAAAAAGTATTAAAAGATATTAAAAAAACCATAGATGTACCAATAATAACAAAGTTTAAAAAAGAATATGAGCTGTTATTTAAAGACGATATAAAAGCAGCAAAAATATATTCTTTAATAACTAATTATGATGTAAAAGAAGAATTTAAATCAGCTATACAAAAATAACAACTTCCTGTTGTTATTTATTTTACACTCTAGAAAAAAATGATAAATATTAAAACATATTTACCATTTATATTAATACTTGTTTTTTATTTTATTACCAAAACTATCTTGATCTATCCCTTTCTCTTTTAAGTGTTCCATCGTTATCGTGAAATGCTGATGATTTATCCATATTATTACTATTAGTATAGTTATTAGCCGTAGCAATAGCACCCATTAAACTATTTATTACCGCACCTTCTGGAATCTTTAAAATAGAAGAAAGCTCAGATATACTAATATTATAATTTGCAAGCATTCCAAGAGCTTGAAATCCTATTGGATTTGAATTTCTTATTAATAATGCTAGCTCTGGATTATCTTTCATCTGGATTATAACATCTTTTGCTTTTTTCTCTAATTCTAAATTAGGATTAAATTTATCTTTTTTATTATTTTCTTTTGCTAATGATACTATATCACTTTTACAACTAGATATTATATTAATAACCTCTAATCTACTAAGTCCAGTTACACTAGCAATATCACCTATTTGCTTTTCAAAACCATTTAATCCGAAATATAATGAAATAACCGTCCTATTTACTTTTGATAAACTATTTAGTGCAAAATTAAATTGTTCCATTGTAATGTTATTTTGTTTTAAAAACTGTTGTAAACGGCCAACTGCTTTTTTTTCAGTTTTTTTAGACATCTCTTTTAAATCGGTAGCAGCAGTCCTAATCATTTCATTTATTGAAGCCTCGCTTCTATATAACTTATCAGCTATTTGTTTTGGAGATAAAGCTTTAGTATTAAGACCTAAGTATAAACTAAGTACGGTTTGTTTAATAGGCGTAAGTGATCTAAAATATTTATTAAAATCTGTTAAAGATATATCGTTTTGTTTTAGAAAACTCCTTAGTGTCATATTTCCTTGTGCTTTTCTAAGCTCAATAGCCTTGGAAATAATTTCATTTTTTATTGCATCTATTCTTGATTCAACAGCTTCTTTTGATAAATTACATTCTTTTGCGATTTCATCAAGTGTATAAGAACTAAAATACAAGCTTATAATACGTTTTGACATTGAATCAAGACTCTTATAACCATAATTAAATTCATCTTTAGTAAGACCACTTGCTTTTAAAAACTCGTTTAAGGTAGTAGCAGCTTTTATTTTTTTAGTATCTAACTTTTCCTTTTTTACTTCTTTTTCGTTTTCTACCTTCTTCTTTTCTTTTACAACAGTTTCTTCTTTATGTTCCACAATTTTTTTATCTTCTTCAACAACTGGTTTTACTTTCTTTTTTTCATCTTCTTTTTCTAATATTGATAATTCATTTATTACTGGATTAGTAGATGCATTTAATATGTTATTTATCGTTTTTTCACTATAATTATAATCTTTAGCAAGTTCACTAACACTTTTAGCTCTACCATTAATACCTAAGTGATCGCCTACTATACTAGCGTGTAATGGTAATAATATTCCAACTGCTTTAGCTAGGTTTTCTTTTTTTGGATTTTTTTCAGTTACAAAAGAACTAAGCTTATTTTCTTCTACAAATCCCTTTGATACCGGAATAACAGTTTTCTTTTCATTTATTTTTCCACTTTTTACTAAATCAACTATTTTCTTAGTAGCTTCATCTAATAAATCTAAAATTATATCAACACTTCTACTTAGTTTTACAGCAATTTCTTCTATGCCAATTGGATCTTCTTTTTTTAATCCAAAGTATAATTCAACAATGGTTTTACTAACTAAGCCCAGCATACTAACAGCTATTAAGAAATCTTTTTTATCAAGATTATATTCAGCTAAAAATTTATCTAATCTTGCCTTTTTATTTTCTTCTTTTTTAGTTTTTTTCTCTTGCTTTTTTTCTTCCTTAATTTCTTTTTCTGGATCTTTTTTAATTTCCTTTTTATCTTCTTTTGGTTTATCTTTATTTTTCTTTTCTTTTTTTTCTTCTGTTTTTTCTTTCTTTTTAGAATCTTTTTTTGTATTAGGCTCTTCTTTTTTTATCTTCTCTTTATTTTTTTCTTTAGATTTTGCTTTTTCGTTCTGCTTTTTTTTATTTTTTTCTTCTTCGTTTATTCCTTTTGATTTTCTTTTAATCGTAGTTGCTTTAACATTTTTTTTCTTTTTATTTTCTTCTTTTACTGCTTTTACAACATTTATTATCGCCTTTTTAAAAGTTTGATTATCAGGTGCTTTTTTCTTCTCCTTATAATCTTTACCATAGGTAAGTTTTATGTTTAATTTTGTATCATAATCTAGCTTTGATATAATTTTTGCTATACTATCATTGCTTATCGTATCATCGCCGCATAGCCTTCTTATATAATCATATAAATCATAATCTTTTACCAAATCTTTACTAACCATTGTAAGTAATATTGGTATATCATTTTCTTCTCTGTTATTTAATATATAAGAGTATAATTTAATTAATAGGTCGTTTTTTACCTTATCATTAGTATTAATTTTTACTTCTTTATCATAATTAATACCAAAGTACATAGTAAATTGCTCGTGATCATAACCATTTAAATTAGAAATAGCTTTATGAATTTCCTGTTTTGTTGCGGGTTCAAAAAAATCATATATTGTTCCAATGTTAATGTTCTTTTTTTCTCTTATTTTATTAAGCATTGAAAAACATAAAAAATCTTCTAATTTTTCTGGATCTTCTAAATTAAAGGTTTCATTTTTTAAAATATAATCATTATAATATTCTATTAATTCATCCTCTACAAATAACCTTGATATTACATTGTCAGTTAAATTAATTTGATTATTATTCCATTTTACATTTTCTAAAATATTAGATAGTAACTCTATATCTTTTTCTTCAAATTTCTCTTCATTAAAGTTAAATACATCTATGTTTTTCCCAAAATAACTTTCAAGAGCTAAAAAGTCTGTTTTAGACATAAACATTAAAGAAAAATAAAACTTTAATCTACTATTGAATTTATCTAATTGTAAATCATAATTATTATTTGCCATAACATGCCTCACTAATAAAAATGATAACATAAAAAAAGATAAAAAACTAGATTTTATCTTCTTTAATTTTATAAGATGAACCATATTTCTTATCATTATTATCCCAAAAACATAAATCATCAATTTTTTCGGTATCATTATCATAATTATCAGCAATTTGTGATACTTCCATTAAAAGGTTAATTACATCATCTTTACTCATATATAATACTTTAGATAATTGAGTTAAATTGAAATTAAATTCTGAAATGAGTGAAAGTGCAGTTGCACCAATTGGATTCGTCATTAAAACAATTTTTTTAAATTTTTCATCTTTTACTAAAAATTTATATAATTCATTTAATTTATCCTTTAATAAGTTTATTTTTACATCTTTTATCTTACCATTTCGTATGTTTTTTATTAGTTGTTTTTTTCCTTTTACAATTCTTTTATTAATAGCTGAATAATTCTCATTTAATTCTTTTGAAATTTCATTGATTCTCATAGAATCACATTCTATTCCGAAATACATTTTAATACATTGTCTTTGAAGTTCTGATATTAACATTAACGCAGTCATAAATTCTTCTTTATTTATATTATTTTCTTCTAAAAACTCATCAAGCGTTTGATTCCTAATAGCTTTGTTACCAGCTTCTATATTTTTAATAATATTTTTCTTCCCTAAAATTATATTGTTATTAACCGTAAAATAACTTTTTCCTAACTTCTTTGATATATCTGAAATACTTAATTTTTCACAATCTATTCCAAAATATAATCTTAAACATTCTCTTTGTTTTTTACCAATTAATTTTAATAAAGTATTAAAATCTTCTTCTGAGATATTATTTTTTTCTAAAAATAATTGTAATGTTTCTTGTTGGCGTACTTTATTTTTTACAGGTGTTTCTAGTGGTTTATTAATTTTACCAGATTTAACAAATTCAATAATATTTTCTTTTGCCCTTTTTATAGTACTACACACACTTGTATAACTAATAACTTTTAATTCACTTATTTCCTTTAATGATAATATAGTTCCATTAATCCCAAAGTAAAGTTCTATATATTCTTTTTGTTTAGAACGAAGTAAATTTAGTGCTTTATTAAAATCTTCTTCTGAAATATTATTATTTTCTAAGAACGATTGTAATGTTTCTTGTTGGCGTACTTTATTTTTTACAGGTGTTTCTAGTGGTTT
>CAJTWC010000013.1:0-9443 GCA_910580185.1 uncultured Bacilli bacterium | reverse complement strand
TAATCCCAAAGTAAAGTTCTATATATTCTTTTTGTTTAGAACGAAGTAAATTTAGCGCTTTATTAAAATCTTCTTCCGAGATATTATTATCTTTTAAGAATGCTGTTAACGTTTCTTGTTGATGTTTTTTTGATTCTGAATTTTTCTTAGCCTTATTTATCTTTCCTGTTTTTATATTTTTTATAATATTTTTCTTTGCAATATCTATGGAATTATATACACTTGAATAATTTGCTTTTTTAAGCTCGCATATTTCTTTAACTGTAAGAGATTTGCAATTAAATCCTAAAAACAACCTTAAATATTCCTTTTGCTTTGGCTTAAGTAAGTTAAAAGCTTTATTAAAATTTTCTCTTGAAATATTATTTTCTACTAAAAATTCTGTAAATTTATTATTAGGTTTTACTTCTTTTTCATTAATATATTTTAATAGGTCCTTTTTTGCAACGCTTATAATATTACAAACATTATAAAAATCATCTTTATATATACTTGCTATTTCTTTTTGTCCTTTTGCTTCACAATCTATTCCAAAATATAAACCTAAATATCTTTTTTGCTTCGCGGTTAATTTAGAAAAGGCCTCTAAGAAAATCTTATTTGTTGGGATGTAATTTTCGTTAAAAAACATTTTATATCTATAGCTTTTTTCTTCTAATTTAGTATCACCAGAAAGATTATTATCATATTTATTTGATAGATCTTCTAATTTCACTTCTTTTCTATAATATATTAAAACTTTTAAAACCTTAATAATTAAATTACGTAATTCCAAACTTATGTCGTTAAAATCCAATGAATTTTCGGCTAAATAAATATTAAATTCATCTAATTCATTCTTGGTAAGATTATCTTCTAACTTTTTTAATGATGAAAAATTAAAACCAAAAACATATAAAAAATCTTTTAAACTACCTTTACCAATTTTTCTTATTGTTTTTATTTTATTTAAAATCAATAAAGAAATAACTTCACTTTCAATAGAATTGTTAATAAAAACGTTTTTATTAACTAATTGCTTAAGGCAATTAGTTAACTCTTCTGCTGGTATCAATTTCTTTATTTCTAAGCTACTCATGCCAATTTCTTTTTGAATAGAGCTAATTTTATTAAAAATATTATTCATATTAAATATATCTTCTTCTGATAGAAATAATTTATTTTCACTATATATATTATAATTATCACCAAATACTTTTCTTAATAAAAATAAATCTACTTCATCAATAAAAAGTAATGAAAAGAAATACTTAGCTTTATTATTTAGTCCATATTTTTTAATGTCAAATTTAGAATTTATCATATTTATCTCCCTTCAATAATTAATTTTATATTAGCATAAAAAAAAGCAAAAAACTAGTCTTTTGCTTTAAATATAAGAGTTAAAATAAATCCAAAAACCATTGCAGAAACTATACCTGATGATGTTAAATTAAACATACCTGCAAGTAATCCTAGAAAACCAGCATCATCGGCTTTTGCTAACGCACCATGAATTAAAGAGTGACCAAAACTAGTAATTGGAACAAGTGTTCCAGCACCAAACCACTTAATAAACTTATCATATAAACCGAACGAATCTAAAAACGCTCCAATAACAACAAATAAGCTAGTAACATGACCTGGTGTAAGTTTTGTGTTATCAAGTATTATTTGTCCAATTAAACAAACAAATCCACAGAATAAAAATGAATATAAAAATATCATTTAACCACCTCCAAACATACTGCGTGCGCAATGCTAGGAATTGATAACTTTTGATTATTCATAGTTGGACTCATTAATGCCCCTGTTGCAACTAATAAAACTTTCTTAAGATTCCCATTTCTCATTTTATTTATAACATCAGTATATGAAACAAGTGCAAGACAAGCAGGACCACTTCCACCGGCTTTTACCTCTTCTTGATTTTTTCTGTCATATATAATTGAACCAGCATCTTCTAATTTCTCATCCAAATTAATATCGTATGCTTCTTTCATATATTTTTTTAATATCTCTTTACCATAAACGCCTAAATCTCCTGTCATTATCAAATCATAATCTTCTGGTTTTGAATTAGTGTCATTTAAATGTTCATATATCGTTTTAGCCGCTGCTGGTGCCATAACAGACCCCATGTCATAAACATCAGTTACTCCTAAATCAGTAGTTGTACCAATTGATACACTAGATACTTTAATATTAGTTTTTTCTTTTGTAATAATGGCCGTTGCACTTCCTGTTACGGTAAACGTTGCTCTCTTAGGCTTAGGGCACCCATACTCAACTGGATTACGATATTGTCTTTCAGCAGTCATATTATGTGATGAAACATTTAGTAATACGTTACTTACTTCTTTGTTTTGTAGTAAGCTTCCACCTATTATAAACTCTTCACACATGGATGCACATGCATTGTACGTTCCTAAAAACGGAACTTTTAAATCTTTAGAAGCATACGCACTTGGTGTTATTTGATTTAATAAGTCAGCGCCTATTAATGCATCAATATCATTTAATTGTAGTTTAGATTTTGTAAGTGCTATGTTAACTGATTCTTCTATGATTTTTATTTCAGCTTGTTCAAATGTTTTTTCGCCAGCATAATAATCATCATAAGTTTTATCATATAATTTTCCAAAATTTCCTATTTTCTCATTTTGACAAGCAATGGTACTAACATCTTTTAAATAAACATTATTATATTTTATAGTCATTTTTAACCTCCAAAAAATAAGTATCTAACAAGACCAAATATATAAGCAGATACAACTCCATATAAAATCACACTACCTGTTAACTTAAATGCATTAGCACCTATTCCTGTTACAAAACCTTCTTTTTTATAATCAAGCATAGCACTTGTCATTGCATGAGCGAAACCTGTAATTGGAACTATTAATCCGGCCTTTGCCTTACTAACTAAGTTATCGAAGAATCCCAAAGCCGTACATAATGATGCAACAAATATTAAAAATACTATCATTATTGATGTCGCATCTTTATGCGCTACATTAAAATTATTTTCTAATACAACTACTATTATTTGTCCTAAAAGTCCAACTAATCCACCAACTAAAAACGCGGTGAATCCATTTTTTACTTTATCTTCTTCTGGAACTATTTCGTTTGTAATTTCCTTATACCTTTCTTTATTCATTTTTTATCACCAGTATTAGTATTAAAAAAAG
This sequence comes from uncultured Bacilli bacterium, assembly GCA_910580185.1. Classification (GTDB taxonomy): domain Bacteria; phylum Bacillota_I; class Bacilli_A; order RF39; family UBA660; genus Aphodocola. Next base: position 6,270 of record CAJTWC010000013.1, on the reverse strand, counting down.
TTTGGTTATTTATACCAAACTTTTAATTATTTGTTAAAGACTTACGTGGATCTTTTTGCTTATTACCTAAGTCTAAATCATCAAAACTAATTTGAGGGCTTTTAGAAGGAATAATAGATTTATAATAATCTTTTTCCAAACGAGTAATATTTCTAACGTAAAAATTTTCATCTATTTTTTTAATTTCATTTATAAAGCAACATAAGCCTAATTTATGATTTACTATATACATACCAGAAACTTTGAATTTAACGCCAAGATTTATAAGATACATAATTCTTAAAATAAAAAATTTTTCATCATCTAATAATTCAGTCATATTTTTTAAATTTAATTCGTTATTTCTAATAACTTTATTCCATAAAATTTTTAAATCTATGCTTCCAAGATCAAGATATTTTAAAAATTCAAGATATGGATTCCAATCAAAGTTAACACCATAAATAAATTCACAAATAAAAACATAATCATCGCTATTTTTTAAAAATTCATATGCTTTAGCTTGATATTGCGGTTCAAATGATAAAGCCTTATTTATTAAATCAACATTTTTTGTTTCTAATATTTTATCAAAAATATATTCTTTATCTATGTATGCTATATCTAGTTTTGATTGATAAAGTACATCATAAAACTCATTATATTGATCAGCATGACCAAATAAACTTAATATCTCATTAGGATTCATATCATTTAAAATATCTTTATATAACTCATTAGTAATACTATATAAACCTTTATTACCAGAAATATTATCATTAACTCTATTTTTTACAAGCCTTTTACTTTGCATAATACCTTACCACCCTATGTCTTTATATTTTAACATAGTAGATAATTATTTAAAAGCATAAATTGAAAAAAAGATAATAGTTTTCCTATTATCTTATGAAATAAGTATACTTTTTAACTTATCTAACACTTTCTTTTCTAATCTTGATATATATACTTGATTAACACCCATTAGTTTTGCTACTTCGCTTTGAGTCATATCTTTAAAGTATCTATTTATAACAAGAATTCTTTCTTCACCACTTAGATATTCAAAAGCTTCTTTTAAGTCAATCATTTGATCAAAGCTTAATTTTTCTTTAGAAGGAGTAATATCAAGTAAAGTAATTGCCTTACCATCATCATTTATTTCTTCATCTAAACTTTTGGTTGCCTTTAAAGCTTCTAATGCATTAATGACGGTCTGTTTTTTTGTGTCTAACATTAATGCTATATCGGAAATACTTGGTTCATATCCCCTAACTTCTTTGTGTTTTTCTATATATTCATTAATCTTTCTTCCTAATTTAACTAAATCCTTACTAACTTTAATATTTTTGTTTTCTCTTACGTATTTACTTACCTCTCCTACGATATAAGGAAAAGCATAGGTAGAAAACTTAACGTTTTTATTAGAATCAAAATTTTTATATGCGTTGATAAGACCTATCATACCTACTTGATGCAAATCTTCTTTATCCGTATAATTACTATACTTAGAACAAATACCATATACTAAGTTTTTATTTTGACTGATTACATCATCTAAACTGTAAGTACTAGCTACCAAACTATATCACAACCCTTTCAAAAACCTTTAGTTCATTTTCTAAATTAACTAGTGATTTAAGTTCTTTTACCTCTCCACCAAATAAAAAGAATTCTCCATCCATTTTATTTAATATCTTTTTTAAACTTTTAATTTCTTTTACTCCGTCTTTTGAAATACTATCTAAGTTATCAACGTTTAAAACCACATACATTATCCCCGAATTAATAATCACCTCCTTAACATCCGTTTTAAACTTATCTATAGTATCTTTATTAAGGATGCCATATAGCCTAACGAAGAGTATTCCTTTTCTAAATTCCATTAATACATTAAGCAATTTAATTCCTCCTAGTAAATATAATTTAATCACTATTAATCAATAAAAAAAAGAGATTCGACATAAGCTTACAAAAATAAAAAAACCACTAATTTTAGTGATTTATTTTCTTAAGTATTTCATTCATTATAACTTTATTTTCTTCGTCATAAAACTTACCATTTTCTGCATCTGAGTGATCTAAAAGTAGATTTTCAAATAATTCCTTTTTCGAAAGTTTAAACATTTTAAGATTTTGTTCAATCTCTCCTTCGGTTAAGTTTATGTTGTGTTTATCTATTTCTTTATCAGTTTTTACATAAAAATACGTAGTTTTAGTATATCTTGGCTTAGGACCTTTTGTTCTATAATCATAAAAATCTTCATAATAAGAATTTATAACTAGTATCTTTTCTAAATTTTCATCTAATTCAATACCAGTTTCCTCTTTTACTTCTCTTTTTATAGCATCTTCTTCTTTTTCTTCTGGATTACATTTACCTCCTGGAAATATTAGTTTTCCACCTTCTTTACTAATTAATATATTGCCAAGACTATCTTCTATTATTACTCTTACCTTTTTAAAGTTTAGCCAACTAGAATCTGGTACTAAATTTTTCTCGTTTAAAATAATTTCTTTCATTTACTTTTTCTCCTTTAAAAAAGGTAATATATCACTAGACTTTCTATGACCAAATACTACATCATATACAAAATCTATAAATGGCATACTAACTTTCTTACTTTTAATTAATCCATATACCGATTCTAACGTGTATACTCCTTCAACCGTATTATTTTTTAAATACTCATCTAATTCTTTTTTAGATGCCCCACTACCCAATAATTTACCAAATGAGTAATTACGTGAAGAATTTGATGTACATGTTAAAAGTATGTCTCCAAAACCAGCGAAAGACATTATGGTTCTTTCGTTGCCACCTAGTTTTTTTATTAGGTTTTTAGTATCATTTATACTTTCGGTTAAAAACATTGCCTTAGTTGATTCCGAAACCTTCATTCCATCAAGCATACCAGAAGTTACCGCGATGACGTTTTTCATAGTTCCACATAATTCTACTCCTAAAAAATCTTTAGTAGGTCTTATTTTTAAGGTGTCACTTGAAAGTGCTCTTATAACCAAATCTTTTGTTTTATTATTAGTTGTTGCAAGTGATAAACCAATAAGCTCATCTTTTGCCATATCTTTTGCAAATGATGGACCCGATATAGTACATAATTTATTTGTTTTAAGTTTAATTTTTACTATGTTACTTGCAAAATTATAAGTATCTCTTTCGATACCTTTAGATGCTATTATAATATGTTTATCTTTTACGTATGGTTTTATGGTATCACAAACGCTTGATAAAAACTTAGTTGCAACTGCAATAACTACTATATCACTACCATATATCCCCTTTTCTACATTTTCTGTATAAACAAAATTATTTGGCATCTTAACACTAGGTAATGCTTTTTCATTCATCTTGGTTTTAGTTAAAGTATCTATTTCCTCTTTTACCGCTGACCAAATTATTATTTTATTATCTTTATTTTTATTAAATCTTAAAGCAAGTCCTAATGCATATGCTCCTGCTCCTAATATTGTTATATTCATATTTATCATCTCCTTTACTCATTATAACATTAACTTTTAAATTTAATTATTAATAATTATTATTTATACATTTATTTTACTAAGTAAGTTTTTAATAATTAACTCATCTTCTATTTTTGTTATGGCAAATAGCTTTGTACCAATATAATTTAAAGAAGTTCCCAAATGATATAATTCTTTATCATCTATAATTATAAATCTAGCATGTACTTTATTTATATATTTAATTTTAAGTATTGAATATTTTTAATTATATCCGTATCATTTAATCTATTCTTATTTTCATCAGTTATTAAAAGTACTTTTATATTAATATTTTTCTTTGATAATTATTGTTATACTATTATTCTCCTTACTTATTTGAAGTCAATTTTTTTGACTTCAAGGTTAAATATTCTAATTCACTGATTCTAAAACAATATCTTTCTGAAAACTTATTAGGATTATTTTTAACTGCTTGGTTTATTTCTTTAGTACCATTTTTACAACCATATAATTTTGCTAAATCATTATCTAGCAGGATTTTCTTTCCTCTTATTTCATAAATAATATTTTTAATACTAATATTTTCTACTATCCCATACATTTCTTATTTTCTTCCTTTATTATTCTTAAGATTTCTCTTCTTAATCTATCCAATGATAGATTAATATCATATTTTAAATAAAGTGTATTAACATATTTTATTAATTTTAATTTTTCTAATTTACTCACGAATAAGATTTTTAAGATAACTTCTTTTTCTATTTTCCACTTCCTATTTACCATGTTTAAAATTAAATCATCTAACTCTTCTATATATTCTCCTTATTTTAGAAGACACTAAAAAAGTGACTTCTTTGATTTTAACTTGTAATTGCACATACTAAAATCAAATTACATCACTTAAACTTTTCACACAAGTTAATGTATATTATTCTATAACATTATATAAATGATTTCTACTCTTTTCTTATTTTTACCACATCACTATCATATATATTACCTATTAACAAAGATGATGATGGATCATGATTTTTTATATTTTCTTTGACGTTTTTTTCATTGTAATTAGCATAGCAATAACGGCACATATGATTGCATGTGTTATATTCTCCTATGTCTACCATTTGCACGCACTTACACTTTTTACCTCTTGCAGTCCACGTTTTAAATTTAGTTTTATTAATTAAAGCTTTAGCAACTTCTTTAGTAATACAATCAGATACTTTAAATCCATATTCTCCCAGGTTTCTTTTTTCTGCGCAAGTTTGTACGGTCATACCATACTTTTTAGCACTATTAAAAAAACTCTTACCAATTAATTCATAATCATTTTCTGTTAAAGTCTTAGGTTTTAAATAACACATATTATACCTAACGTTTTGATATATATCTAAGAAAGAAATAATAATCTTTTGGGTATACCCTTCTAATAACTCACACATTCTATCAAAGTTTTTTATATGATAATCTAATGTATATACATCATTTAAAAACACTGGATCATATCTTATCCATATTTTATCCTTACCAACTTTTTTTGATAACTTTTTTATTGCTTCTATAATCTTACCCTTAGGAGGTACGTTTGGTTCTATATCTTTTTTATATGGTGTTAAAGTTATATGATATATAGATGGTATTTTGATTTCATCTACTAGTTTTAGTAAATTAATAGGATTTTTGGTACAAAATACTATTCCATCAACATCCTTAAAATATATCCTACTTATCATGGTTTTATAAAAAGGATTTCTAACATCTACATAACCTTCTTTAAATCTATTTAAAAGCCATTCTTGATAAAACGCAACTATATCTGTTCTTCCACTTATGTTTAATATCATAGTAATACTTCCTTTAATATTAATTATAACAAAAAAGAATAAATTTTAATAATTTATCCTTCATATTCATATGCTATTATATTTTTATCTTTTAAACATCTTTTCATCTCAGTTATAAATCCGTTTGATCCTATAACCACAACTTTATTTGTATTTATCTTAAAATGATTATCAATCATTAGCATAAGGGGTAACCTTATGCTATAATCTTGACAAAAATCATCATATACCTTTTTTATCCAAGTATTAATAGCAACGTTATCATCATTTATAATAACCTTTAAGTTTTTATCATAGTAATCATTTATCACACTAATTAAAGCGGTAGATGAACCTTCTAGTAAGAAGGTAGTATCACTTATATCGATATTAAAGAACTTATCTATATTCCTATTTTTATTTATGTAAGAGTTTAAATAATCAGGACTATAACAGGATGTATATAAATCATAATCAATTTCATATAATTTATTTAATTTTTCGTAATCTGTTTGTATTTTGTCAGTTAAATAATTAAACCACATTATCTCAACCTCGATAAAGTTCCATCATTTATCATTTTATTTATAAATAATAAAACATCTATATTCATTTTCTTACCACTTATTTCTTTTAATATGTTGTTTTTCCAATTTTTACTGTGATATTTTCTTCTTACTTCTGGATTTTCCATTTTAGAAATATATTCTATTATCTCTGGTTTTGATTTTTTAGAAAACTCTACAAAATTATATATATTCATTATGTATGTTGCACCAGCATCAAGGCATGGTGTTTTAGTTAAAGAGTCACTATAAACATGCTCAAGTAAAACAGCACCATCTTTATATATATAACCTTCATATCCATCAAAATTATTAATTCCAATTATCTTGTATGAGCAATCCGTATTAAGTAAAAATTCAGACCTTTCTTTAGCGGCAGCAAGAGCTTTATTATATTCCTCTCTAGCTTTTTCTTC
>CAJTWC010000012.1 GCA_910580185.1 uncultured Bacilli bacterium | reverse complement strand
ATCACTTTCTTTAAACTGCTTTTTTATTTGTGTCTACTCTAAGGGGTGCAGTTCAAATATATCTTGCTTTTTTTCATAAAATGATTATAATAGAGGCATTTAAAAAGGAATCTATCCTTAAAGGGGGATTATAATGAAAAAGATGTTAACCTTTGTTCCGCTAGCGATAGGTATAAGTGCTGCTTTAATATATTTATTTAATGTAATTCAATTCAGAATGCTAGGTAATGCTGTAACGTTATTAGATGCGCTTACTAAATTGAAAGTTTATTTATATGTTGCAATAGCAGGATTTGTAATATATTTTATAATTAAAATTTTTCAAACTATAAATTTAAGAAAAAAAGATTTAAATGATGATACTCTTGACGAGGATTATGAATATTTTGAAGAACAAAAAATGGAACCCTTAATCCCAATGGAAGATTCTTATGATAATTATACGCCTATGTATGAAAAAGAGGCAATGGGTGAAAATATTATAGAAAAAGTTATTATAAATGAACCTGTTTATGTAGAAAATAAAAAATGCTGTAATTGTAAAAAGGAAATTAGTTTAAATGCTCAGTACTGTTCATATTGTGGTGCTAATCAAAAAGAAAATCAAAAGATACTTAATCCTTTTGTTAAAAACTTAATAAACGTACTTGAAATAGTAATATTAATATTAGTAATATATTTTTTACTTAATATGTTATTTGACTTTAAGGAAAAACAAGATCCTAATTTTAAATCACCGTTTAAGGTTAGTATGACAAAGTAGAAATACTTTGTTTTTTTAATGCATCTTTATTCATAAAACATATTAGATTTTTGTATCTAAAATTAATACTATTACTTGCTTCATCTAAACTATTTATATATTTTATATACCTTGAATATTTATTTTTAAGGTTAATTTTATCCTTTTTTATTCTCAAGCTTTTATTATCATAACAGGTAAATAAATTTAGTTTATTTGGTTTAAAAGAGTTATTAAAAATATCAATGCTATTACCATATATTAGGAATTTAACACCCTTTTCCACGGCATTAATTATGTTTTTTTTATTATTTATTAGTTTTTTTTCAATTTCTTTTAATTTATTTTTATCATAATTACCAAAGTAATAGACATCATTTTTAGAAAATTTAATTTTATCTTTGATGTTTATGTTACTGGTAAAAGTTCTTAATATAAAATCATCTTTTAAAAATTCTTTTTCTATTATTTTAATCATTTTATCACCTTATTATGGTTATGGTTTAATATTAAATTTTTAAACATTTTTTACAAATTATAAATAATATGTTATTATATAAAACACTTATGGAGGTTTTAAAATGAATCTAGATAATTTAAGTATGGAAGAACAAATGCTTTTAGAAAACGAAGTTCGTAATTGTGATTTTGAAGAAGGTAGAGCTAGTTTTGGTCACGTAATTGAAATAAATGGTCCAACTACTAATTTGGGAAGTCTTAGGCACGAAGCAATTAAAAGGTATGCTGATCAAATTAGGAAACTCGATTCTGAAAAGCAAGTAATAAGTTTCCCTCGCATATAATTTATCGTGTCATTTATGTTGAAAAAAAATTATAAATAAAGTAAAATAGTTAACGTATAAGAGGTGATTATTATGGGAAGATTTCCAAATATAGCAGCTAGTAAAGCTAAAACAGGAGCTGCAAAGGCAAAAGTGTATTCAAGTTATGCAAAAGAAATTTATCAAGTAGCTAAACAAGGTGGTACTGATCCTAATGGTAATTTAAATTTAAGACATTTAATTGAAAAAGCAAAAAAAGAACAAGTCCCAGCAGACGTTATTAAAAGAGCAATTGATAAAGTAAACAGTGGCGTTGATGAAAGTTATACTTCGGTTAGATATGAGGGATTTGCAACAGGTGGTGCAACAGTTATGGTTGATTGTTTAACAGATAACGTTAATAGATCAGTTAGTATGGTAAGAAATGCTTTTACTAAGTCAAATGGTAAGATGGGCGTTTCTGGTTGTGTAGCACATATGTATGAGCATTTATCGGTTGTTGTGGTAAAAGACATGAGTGAAGACGAAGCTCTTGAAGCACTTCTAATGGGTGAAGTGGATGCAAAAGAAATCGAAGAAGAAGATGGAAACGTAAGTATTTATGGAGATCCAGCAGATTTATTTAAAATAAAGGACGCTATTACTGCTTCTAAGCCAAATGCTGAATTTTTAGTTGATGAGGTAACTATGCTTCCTAATGAAACAGTAACTTTAGAAGGCGAAGATAAAGAAAATTTTGATAAGTTACTTAGTATGTTAGATGACGTTGAAGATGTTCAAAAAGTATATCATAATGTAAATTTATAAAAAATAGAAATTTTACTAAAAAAGAGTTTTAGTAAAAAAAGTAATACAAAAAAGACATTTTGTTTTAGGCAAAATGTCTTTTTTGCATATTTAAAGTAAAATTTAAGTTATTTTGGTAATTTGATTATAAAAAATTAAAATGTTAATATGCAAAAGAAAGGAGAAAAAAAAGCATGGTAGAAGAAAAAAATAAAGTAATACCCATGACATATGATGTAGTATTTAAAAGTGTGTTACAAGATAAAGAATCAGAAGGGTATTTAATTGATTTAATAAATGGAATAACAGGTATAAAAAAAGAATATTTAAAAGGAAATATAGTATTTAAAAACTCTGAATTAAAGAAGGATGAAAAAAATGAAAAGAAAAAAGCAACTGATTTAATAATTGAGGTAAAAGAAAACATAATAAATTTAGAAATGAATAAAAACTATTATAATGGGTTGTTTGAAAAGAATGATAGGTATATAGATAAAATAAAAGATGGATTAGTAAGTAAAGGTGATAAGTATATAAAGCAGAAAAAATTGATTCAGATAAATTTTGATGATTTTGAAAGATTCGATGAGAGAATAGTGATAAAATTTAGAATGATGGATAAAGAAAGAGATCTTATAAGAAGTGATTATGTATATAATACAGACGTAGAAATATACCACATAAACTTGAAAAGAATAAATAAAATGTATTATAATAATAACAAGTTAAATAAGTTCGAAAAAGAATTGTTATTAATGACACTAGATGATGAAGAAGAACTTACAAAAACAAGTAAAGGTTGTAAGGAGATGGAAAAAGTGGCAGAAAAAATAAGTAGAGTTTCAAGAGAAGAAGAATTACAAGGTATTTATGATGTAGAAGAACAAGAAAAGTTTATAAGAGATAGAATAAGAGCTCATGCAGCAACTGAAGGATTTGAGCAGGGAATTGAAAAAGGCGTTGAACAAGGTATTAAACAAGGTATTAAACAAGGTATTAAACAAGGTATTGAACAAGGAATTGAGAGAGGACGAAGAACTAAACAAATAGAAATTGCTAAAAATTTATTAGCCTCTGGCGTATCTATTGATATAATTGAAAAAAGTACTGGATTAAAACATGATGAAATAACAAATGAAATTGACAATAATTAATAAATATTATAATATATAAATATATTTAAATTGATGAGAAAGACTAGTAGCTAAAACAAATTGTTTAAAGAGAGTTATCGGTTGGTGTAAGATAACATTAATTATTTAGCGAATCTACTTTTGAGACGAATGAAAACATTCGCGGCAAGTACCGTTATACTAATTAAGAATAAGCAGGATGGCACCGTGGTTAATATCACTCCAGCAATTTGGCTTGTTCTTTTTATTTTAAAGGAGATTTTATAAATGGGATATATGTTAGCAAAAGATGAAGAAATATCACTTGTAATTCCTGAATGGCATGAGGATGAAGAAGATTATTTTGAAATAATTTTGAACGAAACTTTAGATTCTGTTGGTTATATTAAATATTATTACTTTGTAGATCCTGTTACAGGAAATATATCATATAGAATATATGAAGAGTATCGCGGTAAGAATTATGCTAAGAAAGCTCTTAAATTACTTGCAAGAAATATATTTAAACTTGATGATGAAGATTTATACATATCTATTTTACCTAATAATATTGCTTCAATTAATACTGCTATTGGCGCAGGAGCTACATTTTATCAAGAAGTAGAAATACCAAAAAGTTATATTATTAGCGAGCATGGAAAATATAAATATGCTAATATGTATATAATTAAAAATACTAAAGAAAAGGAAGGTAATATTAAATGAGAAAAGTAAAAGTAAAAAGTATTTATAGACATTTTAAAGGAGATTTATATTTGGTAGAAGACTTAGCAATGCACTCGGAGACTAAAGAAACCTTAGTAATATATAGACATTTATATGGTGATTGTACTTGTTGTGCAAGACCAATAGATATGTTTTTATCGGAAGTAGATCACAAAAAATACCCAGACGTAAAACAAAAGTATAGATTTGAAGAAGTAGTAATACCTCAAAAATAAGGAGAATAAAATGAGAAAGATAAAACAAAATGGTATATATAAACACTTTAAGGGTGATTATATGTATGTTATTGGCGTAGGTAAGCATACTGAAACAATGGAAGATGTTGTAATTTATACTCATAAAGGAAAAATATGGGTAAGACCAGTAGATATGTTCTTAGGTAAAGTAGATCATGAAAAATACCCAGATGTAAAACAAAAATATAGATTTGAAGAAGTAGATAAGGAGGATTAATATGATAGATATTAAATTAATAAGAGAAAATAAAAAATTAGTAAAGGAAAATATTAAAAAGAAATTCCAAGACCATAAACTTCCTATGGTAGATGAAGTTTATGATATGGATATAGAGTATCGTAAAATAAAAACTGAAGCTGATGAAGCTAGAAGTAAGGTTAACGCTTTAAGTAAAGAAATAGGTAACTTAATGCGCGATAAAAAGATAGAAGAGGCAAGTAGGGTTAAAGAAGAAGTAGCAAATATTAAAAATAAGATTCCTGAATTAGAAGAAAAAGAAGTTGAATTAGAAAAATCAATTAAAGAGAGAATGATGGCTATTCCAAACATTATCGCGGATGATGTTCCAATTGGAGAAGACGATTCTAAAAACGTAGAAGAACAAAGATTTGGAGAACCAAAAGTTCCAGATTATGAAGTTCCATACCATTCAGATATTATGGCATCATTTAATGGTATTGATAAAGATGCGGCGGGCCGTGTTAGTGGAAATGGATTCTACTATTTAATGGGCGATATTGCAAGACTTCATTCAGCGGTACTTGCGTATGCTAGAGACTTTATGATTGATAAAGGATTTACTTACTGTATACCACCATATATGATTCACTCTGATGCAGTAGATGGTGTTATGTCTTTTGAAGAAAAAGAAAACATGATGTATAAAATAGAAGGAGAAGATTTATATTTAATAGGAACTTCAGAACATTCTATGATAGCTAAGTTTAAAGATCAATTATTAAAAGAGGCAGAACTTCCAATTACCATGACATCATATTCTCCATGTTTTAGAAAAGAAGTAGGAGCTCACGGTATAGAAGAACGTGGTATATATAGAATCCACCAATTTGAAAAACAAGAAATGGTAGTTGTTTGTAAACCAGAAGATAGTGAAGCTTGGTATGATAAAATGTGGAACTATTCAGTAGAGTTATTTAGAACATTAGATATTCCAGTTAGAAAACTAGTTTGTTGTTCTGGGGACCTTGCAGATTTAAAATATCGTTCATGCGATATAGAAGCATGGAGTCCAAGACAACAAAAATACTTTGAAGTATGTTCATGTTCTAACTTAACTGATGCACAAGCAAGAAGACTTGGTATCCGTTATAAAAAAGAAGATGGTACAAAAGAGTATGCTCATACATTAAATAATACAGTTATCGCACCACCTAGAATGTTAATTGCGTTCTTAGAAAACAATTTACAAGAAGATGGTAGTGTATTGATTCCAAAGGATTTAAGACCTTATATGGGTGGAAAAGATAAAATAACACCTAATAAATAAAGTAATAAAAGGGATAATTAAAATTCCTTTTTTGTTTGATTTATAAAAATATTTATGATATTATACAAAATATTAGAAAAAGAGGGATTTTATTGAGATATTATGTAGATAATGAATTAAACAATTTTTTAGAAAATAACGTTGAAGATGTTATTGAATTAATTAAAAAGGCATATGAAAAAACAAGAGAATTTTATAATGGAACTTTTATTGATGACTTTTTATATTTTCCTGCTAATAATACTTTTAATAACGGTTATTGCTTTTACTTTGCGAGAATGTTAAAAACAATATATAAAAATGCTAGTTTTGTAGTAAGAGATAAACACTATGCTCATATAGGCCATATTTTTATACTTATTAATGAAAAAGTATACGACGTTAATGGCGAGCACACATTAAAAGGTTATTACGTTTTAACTGATAAAGAACTTCGAATGATTGGGTTAAATCATCATGAGGTAAATGAAAAGGTTTATGAAACCTTTAAAGAATATTTTCATAAATATCTTAATAACTACGTAAAATTTAATAATACAGTTATAGACAATATTAAAAAGTGTAGTTAATTATTTTTGAATAAAAAATATCTATTTATTAATATAAGTAGATGTTTTTTCATACTATTTATTGTAGAATGAAAGGAATTAAGAATAATGGATAAGAAAGTATTTATTTGTATATTTGCAATATTTATTTGCATGATTACTGCTGTTTTAGTTAAGCCGGAGGCTAAAACAACTACAAAAAAAGCTTCTAGTATAAAGGGAAATATATTAGAAGTTTCAAATAACTCTATTACGGTATCGGATAAAGATAATATTATATATACCTTTGTTGGTGATGGTAATGATTCTTTTGATATAGGTGAAATGGTAAACATAAAATATGATGGTAAATTAAATAAGAATAAGGAAAAACAAACTGCTAAAGTGGTAAGTGTTGATACTTATACTGATGAAAAAGGAGTTCCATCATCTTGGAATGATGGTGGCATTTTTAGTGGCTTTTATGAGATGGCTTATAATAAATTAAAAACCATGTCTGATGATGAAAAAATTGGTCAAATATTTTTAGTAAGGGTTCCTGAAAAAAACAAAATATCCGATTTAGAAAAATATAAATTTGGAGGTTATTTATTATTTAAAAGAGATTTTGATAACAAAACAAAAAAAGAAGTAGTAGATATGACAGAAAGTTTTCAAAATGCATCTAAAATACCACTTATAATAGCAACAGATGAAGAAGGTGGGAAAGTAACTAGAATTAGTGGTAACACAAACTTAGTGCAAACACCATTTAAATCATCATCTGAGCTTTATAAAGAAGGCGGATTTGAAGCAGTAAAAAAAGATACGGTAAACAAAAGTGAAGTATTAGAAGATTTAGGAATAAACGTTAACCTAGCACCAGTAGTAGATGTTGCAACTGATCCAGATAGCTACATGTATGAAAGAACAATTAAGGAGGATACTAAAACAACTAGTGATTATGCTAAAACGGTAATAGAAGCAAGTAAAGGTTCTAAAGTATCATATACGTTAAAACATTTCCCTGGTTATGGAGATAATGCTGATACTCATAATACATCGGCAACAGATAACAGAACGTATTCTAAAATAATGGAAGATGATATTCCTCCATTTAGAGCTGGAATAAAAGCAGGTGCAGAAGCTGTTTTAGTTTCCCACACCATAGTTCCTGCAATGGATAAAGATAATCCATCATCACTTTCAGCAAGTACTCATAACGTGCTTAGAAACGAATTAGGTTTTACTGGAATAGTAATAACAGATGATTTAGCAATGGGAGCGGTAAACGTAGATAACGCGGTTACAAAAGCAATAAAAGCTGGTAATGATTTACTTATAGTAACAGATTATGAAGATTCTATAAAAGAAGTAAAAAATGCAATTGAAGATGGCACGTTAAGTGAAGAAATAGTTGATAAGATGGCATTTAGAGTTTTAGCATGGAAATATTATAAAGGTTTAATGTATGATGTAGAAAAATAATCTTTATTACAAAATTCGACAGAATATTTAAAATGAAATCATCATAATGTATATTATGGTGATTTTTTATGGATATAATTGAAACAATAAATATAATTAATGAAACTTATGAATACGTATATGAAACATATGGATCTTCGAATGGAAACTTTAATCCTATACAGACTTTTACAGGTGGTTTTTGTTATGAGTATTATATTATTTTGCATCGTTTTTTTCCTTTTGCTAAATTAATGATGCAAAACGATAAGATGCATTGCGCTGCTTTAATAGATGGCGAAATCTATGATGTAACTGGATTAAGAGAAGATTCATCAAATTTTCATGAAGTAAATGGATGTGACATGGAATACATATATAATAGGTATGGATTTTTAAATGCAGGATTTAAAGATGTTTTCAATAAGATGGTTGTTAAAAACGTTTATAATAAAGGTAATTCTTTTACTAAAAAAAGAAACAAAACTGCGTAAATATAGTATAATTTTATTAAGAGGTGTATTAAATGTTTGAAAATAATAAAATATTTATATTAGGATTTGCAAGAAGTGGATATGAAGCTGCTAAGTTTTTAATAAAACGTGGTAACGAAGTTTTAATAAATGATGGTAAAACAGAAAATAATATGGATAAAGAAAAACTAAAAGAGTTAAAAGATTTAGGTGTTAAATTTTTCTTTGGATCACACCCTGATGATTTATTAGATGAATCATACGATTATTTAATTAAAAACCCAGGTGTTCCTATTCATCATAAATATATAGAAAAAGCAGAAAAATTAGGGATTGAAGTTATTAATGAAGTTGAAATGGCTTATAGGTTATTACCTAAGGATGTTACTTTAGTAGGTATAACGGGCACTAATGGTAAAACTACAACTACAACCCTTACTTATAACGTTATAAAAGCATCAGAAATTAGGTGCCACCTTGCAGGTAACATTGGTTATCCTTTATGTAGTTTTTTAGATAAGTTACAAAGCGGTGATGTAATAGTTATGGAAACATCTTGCCAGCAACTTAACAATTTAAAAGAATTTAAACCACATATTGCGGTAATGACGAATCTTTCACCAGCGCACGTTGATTTCTTTGATAATAGTTATCAACAATATAAAGATGTAAAAACCAAAATATTTAAAAATCAAACAGAAAACGATATTGCAATTCTTAATTTAGAAAATGAAGAAGTTCTAAATCAAACTAAAGATATAAAATCTAAGAAGTTATATTTTTCAAGTAAGCAAAAATCAGATTGCTATTTAGATAATGGTGTAATTTATTATAATGAAGAAAAAGTGTTAGATACTCGTGATATGGTAATAGTTGGTACTCATAATGCTGAAAATGCTATGGTTGCAACAATAGTCGCAAAACAATTTAACATTTCAAACGAAGTGATAAATAAAACAATATGTAGTTTTAAAGGAGTAGAACACAGACTAGAATTTTCAGGAGAAATAGGTGGCGTTAGATACTATAATGATACGGAAGCTACTAATATAAAATGTACGCAAATAGCTTTATCTTCTTTTGATAAACCTACGGTAATTATATTAGGTGGATTAGAAAGAGGACAAGATTTCACAGAACTTACTTCTTATATGAAAAACGTAAAAGCTATTATTGCAATAGGAGAATGCAGAAACAGAGTAAAAGAATATGCTAATAGTTTAAATATTCCAGTATATGTTCATGAGTTTTTAAAAGATGGCTTTAAAGAAATACCATCTATTGTAAAACCAGGTGACGTAGTACTTTTATCTCCAGCATCAGCCTCTTGGGATCAGTACAAAGAGTGTGAGATTAGAGGTCAAGAATTTAAAGACTTAGTAAAGGAATTAATGGAAAGGTAAGTGATTGACTTATCTTTTTATTTATGTATAATAAATCGGGTATTTTAAAGGAGTTGGATTAAGTGGAAAAAATTGTATTAAATGAACAAAATAAAGAATATGTAAGAAATTATTATGTTAATAGATATTTAAATAATATAGAATGTAATGATTTATACGTAAGTAGTCATAGAGAAAATATAGAAAAATTGGTTGATGATACCATAAATGAATTTTTAAAAACAGAAAATAATAGTAATTTTTCTGATAAAATGTCTAAAGCATACCAAAATTATGTTTATAAACATAAAATTAAAAGATTTGGTACGAATGACATATTTATGCTTGCAAAGAAGAATCCAAAATATTTTGAAAATTTATATAAAAATTATGAAAACAAATTAATATTAAATATAGTTTTGAACTCAAATAAAGTGGATATCAAAACTGTTGAGCAAGCTAAAATTTTATTAAAAGATTCTTTTAATAAAATTAATATCCAGGATATTAATTTTATTAAAAGATTCTTTTAATAAAATTAATATCCTGGATATTAATGATTTTGAAAAAATCAGATCTAAAATAGGAAACATAAGTTCTATGATTCTTCTTAAGTTAAATATAAAGACTAATAGGGCTAATTATAGAAATAATCAGATTGCTGCAAGTGAAGGTTCTAAAGTTGCGAAGGATGATGTTAAAAAGCATTTTAAGAGTTTATATTTAAATAGAATAGATGAGTTTGAATCATTATTGCCTAAAGAAAAATTAAAAACATATATTGAACATATAATAGATAAACAAATAGAAAACTATTTTAGTAGTAAACATACATCTTCTTTAAGTAATTATTTATTGTCTCAAATGGACAGATATTTAAAATCATTAAATAATGATATAACGTTAATAAAATATGCTAGAATTATTAATAATAAAGAAGATTATGATTATGCAATAAATTATTATGTTAATAAATATAAGTATATATTAGAAAGTTATGATAAATATTATGACTTAAAAGAAATTTACAGAGAATTAATTGAGGAATATGTAAAAAACTCTAGTTTAAAGATAAATATAGAATTATATTTAAAAAAGGGTTTAAATGAGTATGTAAAAAGAAATACTATTAAATCTATAAGTTTTGATCTTGCTTTAGCAAGAGGAAATAATGAAATAGAAAGACAAAGACATAGACATATATTACTTACTGAATTTGAATATAAGATTGCATCTTATAAAAAAGATTTTAAATTTTATGATGAAGAAAAAGTAGTAGATGAAGAATTAAGAAAAATATACGTTGGAGTTATTGATTCATATATAAATGGAATTAGTAATAATCCTGCTAATAGATACTTATCAACTTTATTAAAACCACGATTTGAATCATATTCTAAAAGTACTATTAAAGGGAGTAAATATATATATAATATTTTATTAATAATATTATCTTACTTAGAAATTTTAGAAGAATATTATAATGTCAATAATCTTTCTTATACCGAAAAAGGTAATTTAGAAGAATACATGGGACTTATTTTTAATGAATATATAGAAAATGGTTGTTATAAAGATGATCATAAAGGGTATTTTAGGAAAATGATAGAAAACTATGAAAGCATAGATAAAAGTTATGTTTATGAAAAATAGACATTCTAATGATTATAATTAGGATGTTTTTTTAATACTTTTGTGCTATACTTTATAAGTAGAAATGAGTGATTTATATGTTAAAACCAAATTTTAAAGAAGCTAAAAAAAGAACTAAAGAAGATATAAAAGTTTTAAGAGAAGAATATGTTGTTCCTGAGAGTGTGAAAGAAATAGGAAAAGGTAAAAAGTATTTTATTAAGACATATGGTTGTCAAATGAACGAGCATGATAG
Source organism: uncultured Bacilli bacterium (assembly GCA_910580185.1). GTDB lineage: Bacteria > Bacillota_I > Bacilli_A > RF39 > UBA660 > Aphodocola. Next base: position 8,140 of record CAJTWC010000012.1, on the reverse strand, counting down.
TGAAATGATAAGTGCGATCTTAGAAGATATGAAATATACTAAAACTGATACTTATGAAGATGCTGACTTAATAATACTTAACACGTGTGCTATAAGGGAAAATGCTCATAATAAGACTTTTGGTATGCTTGGTAGAATAAAACATTTAAAACAAACAAAACCAGAACTTATGGTGGCTCTTGCCGGTTGTATGTCTCAAGAAGAAAGTGTTGTAGATGAAATAATAAGTAAATACAAATGGATGGATTTTGTGTTTGGTACTCATAACATTCATAAATTACCAGAGATATTAGAGGAACATTTAAATACTAAAAAATTAGAAGTAAACGTGTGGTCTAATGAAGGTAATGTAATAGAAGGAATTCCAGCAAAAAGGGATTCTTCTATAAAGGCATGGGTAAACATTATGTATGGTTGTGATAAGTTTTGTACTTACTGTATAGTTCCTTATACAAGAGGAAAACAAAGAAGTAGAATGCCAGAAGACATAATAAGTGAAGTAAAAGACTTAATTAGTAAAGGGTATAAAGAAGTTACATTACTTGGTCAAAATGTTAATGCTTATGGAAAAGATTTTAAAAATAAAGATTATAAAATGGAAAACTTACTTGAAGATGTTGCTAAAACAGGTATTGAAAGAGTAAGGTTTGTAACAAGTCACCCTTGGGATTTTACTGATAATATGATAGATATAATTGCAAAATATGATAACATTTGTAACTATATACATCTTCCTGTTCAATCTGGTTCATCTAGAATACTAAAGCTTATGGGAAGAAGATATACTAAAGAATCTTATTTAGAATTGTATAAAAAAATAAGAAATAAACTAGGAGAAAACGCATCTATAACAACTGATATAATAGTAGGTTTCCCAGGAGAAACAAAAGAAGATTTTTCTGATACGTTAGCGCTTGCAGAAGAATGTAAGTATGATTCAGCGTTTACCTTTATTTACTCGCCAAGACAAGGAACACCAGCAGCTTCTATGGAAGATAACGTATCATTAGATGAAAAAAATGAAAGATTATATAAACTTAATGACGTAATAAATAAATATGCAAAGGAAGCTAATGATAAATTAGTTGGAAAAGTAGTAAAGGTATTACTTGAAAGTGTAAGTGAAAAAGATTCATCAATGCTTGCAGGTTATACTGATACAATGAAATTAGTAAATGTTAAAGCTGATAAAAAATATATTGGTAAGATTGTTAATGTTAAAATTCTAGAAGCTAAAACTTGGAGCTTAGATGGAGAAATAGATGAATAATATAGAATCTAAAATAGATGATTTATTTGATGATATTGAAAAATCTAATTTATATAAGGATTATAAACGAATAAAAAAGCAATTAGAAAATGATAAAACTATAATGAATCTAATTGAAGATATAAAGAAATATCAAAAGTTAGCTACTAATAATAAAAATGATAATTCAGTAGAAGAAAAATTAAAAGAATTATATGAAAAGTTAGAGTCATATCCAATATATCAAAGTTATTTAATAATAAAAGAAGAGTTAAATCAACAATTATTTGAAGTAAAAGAAACATTTGAAAAATACTTTAAAGACATTTTAAGTATTAATGGCTAGTGATAAATATCACTAGTTTTTATGTTTTTCATAATATATATTGGTGATGTAATTGAATAATCCTTTAGTATTAATTGATAAAGTCAAAAGTTCTTTAAGTGAAGTGATTTGCGAAAATGATTTGAAAAATTTAAATGGTAACATAGATGATACTCTTAAAGTATATTGTGCGGATTTAGTAGGAATACTTATTAACTTTTATCCAGGTACAACAGTTATGATGCATAAATTTTATAGAAACTGTGCTGCTTTAATTGGTGGTAAGGTATATGATGAGTCTGGTGAAGTAGATAAATCAAATTATCATATAGCAAGTGAGGAAGAAATAAATTTTATTCAAAAAAGTTTTCCAGAAATGTCAGATTATGTTATGGAAAAATTAGGTGAGAAAATTTATAGTGAAGAAGAATTGGAAAAAGGTATTGCTATGGTACTTAGAAAAAGTGGCGGAAATATAACATAATTTATATTGACAAATTATCAATAAACAAATAAAATATAAGTGTTAGTGATGAAGGAATTTACGACTCTGGAGCTAAAACGTAATATAGGCGATAACTTAATAGAGTGCTAGAAATATCTAGAACAAAGGTGGTACCGTGGACATGTAAGTTCATCCTTTAATTGGGATGGACTTTTTTTATTTATAAGGAAGTGATTATTGTGTTTTTAAAAGATATATCTCCAAAGCTGATTATTAGAAAATATGGGACTGATGATATTATTAAAATAGCAAAGAACATAGGTTTTAAAGTGAGTTACGGTTCTATTGATTCGGAGAATACAAGGTGTTTCTTAATTTCTGACAGGCGGTCATACATAAAAGAGATAGCAATCGATGAATTACAAAGCAGTGAATGGATATATTTTGAAGTTGCATTTCTTATTTCTTGGTATATCTTAAGAGGAAACAACAAGCAATTTTCGGTAAAATTAGATTATGAAGATTTCTTTAAGGAAGAAAATAGTGATATCTTTGATTATTCGTGTGAATTATTATTATATGATTTAAATATTAGAAAATCACTTTCTTACGTTGATAGTAAAGAAGAATTTGAAGAGTTAAAAAAACAGATAAAAGTACCTGATTTTGTATTAAGGAAAAGCATAGAAAAAATAAAGGAGGAAAGAAAATGACATTATACGAAGATTTAAAATGGAGAGGATTAGTACAAGATATATCTGATGAAAAATTAATAGATAAATTAAATAATGAGAGTTTAACTTTTTATATAGGAACAGACCCAACTGCTGATTCTATGCACATTGGACATTATTCATCATTTTTAATATCTAAAAGACTTGCAAAAGCAGGACATAAGCCAATTCTTTTAGTTGGTGGAGCAACTGGTCTTATTGGGGATCCAAAACCTACTGCAGAAAGACCAATGATATCTAAAGAAGAAGTAGAACATAACTTTAAAGGCTTAAAAAAGCAAGCAGAAGATATTTTTGGATTTGAAGTTGTTAATAACTTTGATTGGACAAAGGATATTAATGTAATAGATTTTTTAAGAGACTATGGTAAATATTTTAATATTAATTATATGCTTGCAAAAGATAAAGTAAAATCTAGAATGGAAAGTGGTATTACATATGCTGAGTTTTCTTATATGATACTTCAAGCATTAGACTTTATGTATTTATATGAAAATAGAAATTGCGTACTTCAGGTTGCAGGCTCTGACCAGTGGGGAAACATAACATCTGGTATTGAGTTAATAAGAAAAAAAATAGGAAAAGAAGCATATGGTATGGTTATGCCGCTTGTTACTGATTCAAATGGTGTTAAGTTTGGTAAAACAGAAGGTAATGCATTATGGCTTGATAAAAATAAAACATCGTCATATGAATTATACCAATACTTAATAAATTTAGAAGATTCTATGATTATAGAATACTTAAAAAAACTAACTTTTTTAAGTAAAGAAGAAATAGAAGAATTAGAAATAAAGCATAAAGCTAATCCACATTTAAGAGAAGCTCATAAAGCATTAGCTAAAGAAGTTATAACAGATCTACACGGTAAAGAAGAATTTGAAAAGGCTGTTAAAATAAGTGAAGCATTATTCAGTGGAAACGTTAAATCTTTAACAAAAGATGAAATACTAATGGGATTTAAGGATGTGCCATCTTTTGATGTTAAAGTTGGAACTAAACTTATTGATATGTTAATAGAAAATAATATATGTCAAAGTAAAAGAGAAGCAAGAGAATTTTTAAATGCTGGTTCTATTTCAATTAATGATGAAAAAGTAAAAGATGAGAATTTAGAAATAACTAGTAGCATTGCAATAGATAAAGAGTTATTAGTAATAAAAAGAGGAAAGAAAAAGAATTTTATTGGAATAATTAAATAAGAACTTAACAATGTTAAGTTCTTTTTTTGTACTTTAGAATAAAAATATTAAATAAATACATACTATAAAAGTAAATCATATTGTTACTTTTATTTCTTTAGTATTATTAAAGCACCAATTCATTGATTTATTGGCAATTTTACAAATTTCTAAGAGAAATATGGTAGGAATTAAAGTAACACCATTTTCATATGCACTAATCGCAGAATGAGTGGTATTAAGGAGTTTTGCTAATTTTTCTTGTGTTAAGTTTTTTTGTTTTCTAATTACTTTTATTTTTTTTCCAAGTTCTTTTTTGTTAAGAATTACATTGTGATTAAACTGATTCTCATCAGATAATTTAGTAATGTAGTCCAGCGAGATTTTAAAGGTATTAGAAAATTCACATAATTTAACTAATGGAATAATATTTTTTTCTATTTCCCATAATGAGTAAGCAGATCTTGTGACATTTAATAAATCGGCCATTTCACTTTGTGTCAATTCTAAATTTAATCTTATTTCTCTAATTCTAAATAACATAATATCACCAAGATAATTTTCTCATTTAAGATTTTAACCATGGCAAAATGCTACTCATTATGACAAAAATATGATATAATGAATTATGATAGGAGTCTGATATTATGAAGTTGTTTAAAATAAAAGAGGAAAAAAATAAAGTTGGAAGGCCAAAGCTTGCTGATGATAAAACAAAGAAAAAAGCAATAATAATGTGTATTACAACATTTTTATTGATAATTATATTATTAGGTGGTTGTTTAGTGAATTTTAATATGACACTTAAATTTAAAAAATTAAAAGGATATGCAAATTTAGCCTTGTGTTCTGAAATTCCATCTAGATTTCAGCCTAGAAGTGAATCTAACACAGAAGGATTATATGATTATGGATTTACAGATCCAAAGTTTTATAGTGCCGTAGTAAGTACCTATAATAGAGATTCATCATACTGCACATCAATAACAGAAGAACAATTAAAATCAGTAACTGATATTTCAAGTGATAGTAATTCGATAAATAGTCTTGATGGAATACAGTATTTAACAAATTTACAAAGTTTTAGTTTAGGATTAACTTCTTATAGTCCAGGAAATTTATCAAGCATTATAGATTTAAGTCACAATACAGCTTTAACGCGTTTTAGTTTATCAAACTATAATATAAGTGATATAGATGTAAGTCATAATACTGCTTTGACTAGCTTGGGTTTGAGTAAAAATAAGATAAATAATATAGATTTAAGTAAAAATACAGCCTTAACATCCTTGTATTTAAATTCTAATGATATAAGTAATATAGATTTAAGTCACAACACTGGTTTAACATATTTAAATTTAAATGAAAACAAAATAAATAATTTAAATTTAGAAAATAATAAAGCTTTGACCGATTTGTATTTAAGTGATAACAATTTGACGAATATAGATTTAGCTAGCAATACAGCTTTAAATGATTTACGATTAGATGGTAATAAATTAAATAGTATAGATTTAAGTAATAATACAGATTTAACGCATTTAAATCTAAATAGTAATGAATTTAATAAAGAATATTCTTCACTAAATAAAACCATAGTAATTGATCAACCAAAGGTAGTAACAGCATATCCTAGTGATACTACATATGCAATAAATGCTGCTTGGAATTATAGGGATGTTGCAATATATAATAATGGAATTGTTGAGAGATTAAAGCCAGGAGAGACTAATTTGCAGATAACGTATAAGGTATCAAACTCAGTGGATTATCAAATTAACTATCATATTGTTTTTATGGGAGTAACAAATACATCTTATCAAGTAGATTATGAAAACAAGACTATAGACTTAAATAAAGAGGTTATAAGTAATCTTCGCTCTTGGAATTTTTCTTATGTACCTAGTACGTATAATTTAAATATAAATAATGATAAGTTAGAAGTAAAAGATGCAGATGGAAGTGTAGTAGATACATATACATTTACAAATTATGTATTATATAAGTTAACTAGTAACTATTACACAATAAACGAGGAAGAAAAAACAATAGATTTAAATAAAGAATTATTAAATAGTCTTGATGTAGGAAGGTTTTTAACGAACAAACCAGATTGCCCATCTGATTATACATTAAACATAAACAATGATAAATTAGAGATAAAAGATAAGGATGGTAAGGTAGTAGAAACATATAAATTTGTAAATTATTCAAAATATAAATTAGGTGGTTCATATTATACGATAGATGATAATAATAAAACGATAGATGCAAAAGGAGAAATATTTAAAAAAGATAAAGTATGGATAAATCCTTCAAATCAATATGAATTAAGAGTAAATGAAAATAGATTAGAAATATTAGATTCAAATAAAAACGTAGTAGATAGTTATGAAATAATTAATGCTAAAACTAATGATGAAGAAGCTTATTTAAAAGCAGGATTTAAAGATAAAAATTTATATACTTGCGTAGTAAGAGAATTTACCCGTGATGAAGATATAGAGGGAAATTATTTATTAACCGATGAAGAAATGGATGATATTAATGAGTTATATTGTATAAATCAAAGTGTGTCAGATGCAACAGGTATAGAAAAATTAACTAATTTACGTGGCTTAGATTTAAGTTATAATAATATTCAAAATATAGATCTATCCAAAAATAAAAATTTAAGCGAATTAATAATAGTAAATAATAAATTAACAAATATGGATGTAACAAATAATGTATCTTTACAAACGATTGCAATAGCAAATAACAAAGTAAGTAAAATAGTAGGATTAGATAAATTAGAAGGCCTTGGATATTTAATTGTATATAACAATAACCTATTAAACCTTGATATAAGTAAAAATACTAATTTGGGAGCTTTGATGGTAAGTAATAATCCACTCGCAAATACATTATATATGTTAAAAGGAAAAGAAATAGATTATAAAAAAGACTTTAAGTTAAATGAGGCATATGATATAAAATATGATGTTGTTGATAAGAGTGTTGTATCATATAAAGATAATAAGTTAAAAGCATTAAAAGAAGGAATAACAAATATATATTTATCAAATGAGAATATTATGAATGCAACTACTGATTTTTATGATAAATCATTTAAGTGTCAGTATTTACAAGATGAAAAAGCATGTTCAGAAATAGAAAATATAAATGAAGAAGAAGCCTTATTATCATATTTAATTAATCAAGAGATAAAAGTATATGATATAATAAGTAAAGAGTATACGATAGATAAAGATAAAAAAATAATAGATGCATTAAATAAAGACTTTGATGCAAGTTTGATTAATATAACGCTAAATGGATTAACTGGTATATTAGAAAATGATAAGTTTATAATAAAAGATAAAGATGTAGTAGTAGATACATACACTGTAACTAATATTAAAAAGGTAATAAAAGAAGAAGTAGTAAGTGACTCAAGTAATGGAACAAAAGTAAAACCAAGTGATAAAGTAATAGAAAAAATAGAAGAAAGAAAAGAAAAAGCAGAAGAAAAATTGGAAGATATAATAGTAGAGACAGATAAAGTACCATTTTCAACACTTCTACTTGTAAAAGGAAAAGATAGAAATATAATAGTAAAAAGTAATGGAATAACAATTACGATAAATGGAAGAGACATAGATAAAGTAACTGGTAACTTAGATTTAAGTTATGAGCTAAAAGTATTAAAAGAATCAACGATTTATGAAGAAGTAAAAGATAAATTTAAAAATGGAATGGTATTAAGATTTAAAGATAATTCCACTTTACCATATAAGATATTAGTAGAATTAAATGTAACTGATAATATAGAAAAAAACATGGGAATAAAAGATATAAATATTTATAATTATGATAATGCTAAATATAATTTAGTAGCAGAAAAATTACTGGTTAATAATAATAAATTAACTTTCTATGTAAATAAATTAGGGAACTATATATTAACAAGCAATGAAGTAAAAGATAAATATGTAAAATCTGATTCTAGTATGATAACTGAGAATACTAAATTAAAAAATAAGATTACTCATAAAGGATTAATAATATTATTTGTTATATTTATTATATTAATAATCTTAGGAGTAATAGGATATATTACATATAAGAATAAAGAACAAAAAAATTAATGTAAAAAAGCATACTTTGAGTGATGTGAACCCTGTTTAGGAGACACAAATAAAAAAGCAGTATATTAAAAAGAGA
>CAJTWC010000011.1 GCA_910580185.1 uncultured Bacilli bacterium | reverse complement strand
AAATATTTAGGAGGATGTTTAAATGTTAAAGAAGTTATTAAAATATGATTTAAAATGGAATTATAAATTACTAATAATTTTCTATGTATTAGCTCTTATCTTTTCTTGCATTACAAGATTATGTTCTTTAGTTACAAATTCAGCTTTATTTAGCGTGTTAAAAAGCATATCATCTGGCTTTGCGATTGCTATGATGGTAAATGCACTTATAAACTGCATTATGCGCTCTTGGGTTAGATTTACTAAAAACATGTATAAAGATGAGTCATATCTTACTCATACGCTCCCAGTAAGTAAAAATAAATTATATGCATCAAAAGTTTTATCAGCTATTATTTGTGTGTTAACATCAATCGTGGTAATAATAGCTTGTTTATTTATCTGTTATTACTCAAAAGAAAACATAAGCATACTTAAAAGTATGTTAGAACTTGCAGCAGGGACATATGATACAACGGTAATAAAATTATTATTAGTATTGTTTTTTGTATTACTTTTAGAAATGATTTTTATAATATTAATAGGATACGTAGGAATAATTATAGGACATAAAAGTAATCAAAATAAGATGTCAAAATCGGTCGTTATGGGTGTTATTTTATACATAGTAACTCAAATGGTAACACTTTTGTTAGTATTTATATTTGGTTTATTTAATACTTCTGTTATGAATATAATAAATACCAAGGACATAATAAACATAGATGCCATAAAACTTGTGTTATTTTTAGGTATATTCATATATGTTGTTTATATTGTTATTTATTATATAGTAGGTAAAAAGTTATTAGAAAAAGGTGTAAACGTGGATTAATGAAGTTTTTAGAAACTTCTTTTTTGTATATTTTTAAAGTATAATAGCAAAATAATTATGAGGTGATATACGTGTCAAAAGTATTAATAATAGTAGGTTCAAGAAGAGAAGGTAACTCATGGAATTTAGCTAATAAACTAAAAGAAGAATTAAAAAAGGATAGGATTGTATCTAAAGTAATTACGCCAGGAAATCAAAAAATATACTTGTGTACTGGATGCATGGACTGCGATGAAACAGGCGTTTGTGATTTTAATGATGACATGCAAGATAATATTAAAAAAGTTTTAGAAAGCGATTGTTTAATATTTATTACACCAACTAGGTGGAATACTTTGTCTGGTGATTTAAAAATATTCATGGATAGGTTAAATCCTTTATATACAAAAGAAAGTCTAAAGAATAAAAAGATGATATCAATATCAATTGGTGCGAAAGGAAAAGAAGATTACTCGGCAGACGGAGCGATAAGCGCGTTAGGTTCTTTTGCGGATAGTGCGGAGATGAAAGTTTTGTTAACATATCAATTTAACCATTGCTTAGAATCTGATGATATATTAAAAAACGAAGAAGAAATAGAAAAATTAGTTAGTGAAATTAAAAAGAAAATTAAATAAGGGATAGGGTATATCCTTTTTTCTTATGCAATTTATTCTTGCTGTAAACGTTAAGTTAAATTGACAAAATTCAAGGTATTTTTGCTTTACTAAAAAATCATTAAATGCTATTATGAAGTTATGAAAAAGGAGAAAGTGTAATGGAGTTAAAAGATAAGATTATCATGCTTAGAAAGCAAAATGCTTTATCACAAGAGGGACTTGCAGAAAAGCTAAACGTAACTAGGCAGACAATTTCAAAATGGGAACTTGGAGAAACTAAACCTAGTGTAGATATGTTAAATGAAATGAGCAGGATATTTAACGTTGGTATAGAAGTATTAACTAACGATGAAATTGGTTTAGATAGCAAAAAAGAAAAAGTTAAGAAGCCTAAAAATAGAAAATACATTTTATACATTCTAATCGTTATTTTAATAGCAGCTGTAATAACACTAGCTATTAGAATAGGAAATGATAGAGAAAATGAAAAAAATAGATTTTGGAATTTCTTTGATTCTACTTTTGGTGAGACAAGTAGTAAAATTGACATTGAACAATTTAATGGTCTATTGGAAAATGGAACCAGATCTGGATTTTTCTTATCAAGTGATATTGATGAAATAATTGATAGTAACAAAACGAATAAAGAACATTTAATAGAAGTTATATTCGATGGAACAAGTTATGGTAAAAGTACAGAAAAAATAAGTGAACTAAAAGATAAAATTAACGATGGGGTAGATTCAAAATATGAAGTGTCATTAGATTATGACAAAGAAGGATACGTAAATAAAGTTACGATTACAACTAAGGAAACCGTATCAACTACTTCTTTTAACCATATGTTTGAATTCAATTCAGGAACTCAGTATAATATGTCAGTTAGAGATTTATTAGATGATGTAATAACAAGTAATAATAAACATAAAGACCATTTAGTTGAAGTAGTATACCAAGGTACTTCTTACGGAACAGATGCACAAGGAATAAGAAACGCAAAAAATGCTATCGGAACTAATACGTTTAAAGAAAATGGACATGGCTTTATAGAATACGAAGTATCACTAGATTATGACGATAAAGGCTATGTAATTAAAATTACAATAGAAAAATTATAGGGAGGATTATATGGTAATAAATATATGTTTAGTTGCACTAATTATTTTAATAATTATTGTGCTTATCACTTACAATGGATTTATAAGACTAAATAACAAAGTGAAGGAATCGGAATCTAAAATAGATATATTATTAAACCAAAGGTTTGATTTAATACCCAACTTAGTTGAATGTGTTAAAGGTTATTCTAAACACGAAAGTGAAACTTTAGAGGATTTGACATCTCTTAGAAGCTCGTATAAAAATAGTGATTTTAGCGTTAGTGAAAACGAGAAGATAGATAAAGGATTTAATAAGTTTTTTGCAATTGCAGAAGCTTATCCAGATTTAAAAGCTAATAGTCAGTATATTAGTCTTCAAAATAGTTTATCTGAAATAGAAAACAAATTAATTTATGCTAGAATAGGATATAATGATTCTGTTACAAAATATAACAATCACGTTGAAACAATACCATCTAACATAATTGCAAAAATATTTGCGTTTGAGAAAAAAGAACTATTTAAAATTGAACAAGAAAAAAAAGAAAATATAAAAATGGATTTTTCTAAATAATAAAGGCATACTTAATAAAGTATGTTTTTTTAAATATGCACTGATTAAATTGAAAATTTTATTGTGGTTGTCAAAAAAAGTTTTTTTATAAAGATTCATGAATGGTGTTGACAATTACACTGAATATCATTAAAATATCAGTGTAATTGTCAAAGAAAGGGCTTTGTTTATGAATAATGTTAATAATAATATAGAGAGTTTTAAAAGAGCTTATAGTGATGAGTATTTTAATTCTCTTATGACCTATGAAAAGATTATATTAATAGGTAAAGAAAATAATGGTTATATTACGTCAAAAGATGTAACTAAAAATAATATTAGTAGACAATATATTAAGCTTCTCGAAAAAAAAGGTGCAATAGAAAAAGTAGATAGAGGAATTTATGTTTTAAAAGGTGTCGCACCAGATGATTTCTTTGTTTTTCAACTAAGGTATCCAAAAACGATATTCTCACATTTTTCTGCGCTTTATCTTTATAATTTAACCGAGGAGTTTCCATATAAATTTGATATAACATGCAATAATAGTTATAACGTTAAAGGGATAAAGGATAACAATGTATTTTATGTTAATAAGGACGTGTTAGATCTTGGAAAAATAGAAATTAAAACTAAATATAAAAACAAGGTTAACGTTTATGATATAGAAAGAACGATTTGCGATATTATTAGGTGTGATAATAGAATGGATGAAGAACAACTTATAAAAACTTTAAAAAGTGTATTTTCAAGTAAAATTGTTAATATGCATAAACTTAGTCAATATTCTAAAAAGCTAAATTGTCATGATAAAGTAATGAAGATTGTGAGGTATTATGATGAATAGCCAAAGAATAAAGGATAAATTAAAGATTTTATCAAAAGAAAAGAATGTTAATTTCAATATTTTACTTCGTGAGTATATGTATGATAGATTTATAGAAAGATTATCTGTCAGTAATTATAAATATGATTTTATTTTAAAAGGTGGTTATTATCTTTCATTAGTTTTTGGCATTGAAAATAGATCAACAATGGATATAGATGCAGCGTTGAAAAACAGGTTATTATCAAAAGATAATTTAATTAAAATAATAACTGATATTATAAAAATAGATATTAATGATGGTGCAATTTTTAAAATAGATGAGATAAGTAAGATAAGAGAAGAAGATGAATATGGTGGCTTTAGAGTAACTATAACTGTTAATATTGATAGCACTAGAGAAACTTTCCATTTTGATGTTGCAACTGGTGATCCTATAACTCCAAGTGAAATAAATTATAAATATAAATTACTTGTGGAAAACAGAAATATAAACGTGCTTGCATATAACTTAGAAACAGTATTGGCAGAAAAGTTAGAAACGGTTTTAACACGTGGTGAACGAAACAGTAGAATGAAGGATTATTATGATATATATTTAATAATGAAACTTAAATTAGATGAAATTAATTTAGAACATTTAAAAGAAGCGGTAAAAAATACTTTTTCTAAGAGAAATTTTACTGATAATACACTTGCTTTGTTTGACGATATAAAAGAAAGTAATATACTTGGGCAAAAGTGGAAAAGTTATAAAAGAAAAAAAGATATTAACGATATTAGTTTTGACGATACGATAAAAGCGATAGAAAAATTGTTATCGATTTGTACTGATAGCAGTTTACAACTAGTATAAAATGTATTTAAGATTATGCTATAATAAATTTAGAAAGAAGGATGATTTATGAAGACAGTATTAGTAACAGGAGCATCAAGAGGAATAGGAAGAGCAATTTCTATAGAATTTGCAAAGAAAGGGTATAACGTAGTAATTAATTATGTTTTTAATGATAAGGCGGCAGAGACTTTGAAAAGTTTTATTGTGGAAAACTATGATGTGGATGTTATGCTTTGGAAGTGTGATGTTTCTAATGAAGATGATGTTAAAATAATGGTAGAAGAAGTTGTTAATCATTTTGGTAATATTGATGTGTTAGTCAATAATGCTGGTGTTGCGATAGATACTACTTTTGAAGATAAAACGAAAGAGAATTTTTCAAAAATACTTAATGTTAATTTAATAGGTCCCTTTTTGGTTAGCAAAGAAGTTAGTAAATATATGCTTGAAAAAAAAGCGGGGAGTATAGTTAATGTTGCATCAACAAACGGAATAGATACATATTATCCTTGTGCACTTGATTATGATGCTTCTAAGGCTGGTTTAATATCTCTTACTCATAATTTATCTTTAGAATTATTACCTTATATAAGGGTAAATGCTGTAGCCCCTGGTTGGACTAATACTGATCAACTTAAAGAAATGGATAAAGAATTAATAAAATCTGAAGAAGAAAGAATATATTTAAAAAGATTTGCAGAACCAGAAGAAATAGCTAAAGCAGTATATTTTTTAGCAAGTGATGATGCAAGTTACATAAATAATGAAGTACTAAGAGTTGATGGAGGTGGAAATCACCAGTAGTAAACTGGGTAAAGTAGTTTGTAGTATTTAGCTTTTTTACTCCGATAATAATAAAATTAAGGAGGTTTTTGAAAATGAATAAAAACAAACTAGAAGCAGTAACAAAATTATTTGAAGGTAGTGAAATAAGAAGTGCATGGGATAGTGGAAAAGAAGATTACTATTTCAGCGTAGTTGATGTAGTTAAGGTTTTAACAGAAAGTGAGAATCCTAGACACTATTGGGTAGTATTAAAATCCAGATTGAAGAAAGAAGGAAGTGAGTTGGTCACAACTTGTGACCAACTGAAATTAGTTTTACGATATTTTCGTACAGCTTAATTAGAAATTGAAAATGAAATAAAAGTGACTACAATTTGTAGTCGGTTAAAAATAATTGTTACGAGGAGTGTATATATGAAAACATATAATATAAATTATTTACCTGATTTTTTTTCGGTCAGGGATAGAGAACAAATAGACTATGCATTTGAAGAAATAAGCGATAAAAAATGTTATGTATTTTTTAATAATGGGTTTAAATCTAATGTAGTAAATACAGAAGAAAAAAAAGGAGAATTATTGTGGGATGGGTTCTTGTTATTTCTTAATAAGGATATATCTTTAAAAGATATAAATAATGGAGTGAATTTATATGATGAAAGATTAGTCGGACTTCAAAGAACGGATAATAATGCTAAAGCAAATCGTGAAGACATTAAAAATTATATTACTAATAAATTAAAAGAAAACAATATTGATTATGAATTGATGGATGATGAAAAAATAGTAAATGGGAATTGTATAACATATGATATGTGGTCTACAAGAAATAAAGATGTGCTTAAAGACGCTATTGAATGCATAGGTGAGTATAATGCACGGTATATTGCAAATGATAATTTTAATTTTAAAATATCATTTAATAAATCTCTTAATGTTATATTTGACTATAATCATTTAGGTGAATTATCATTAAAAAATGATAAACAACTTATAGTTATGAAGTTACTAAATAATGATAGTGGTTTAAATAATAAAATAAATAGAATTTATCAATTAAATAAAACTAATTTTAATTTAAATACATTATTATAATTATAAAAGGAGTGGTATGCTATGTATAAAGATTTTGGAATAAGTGATAAAGCTAAAGCGTTAGTAATAAAAGCTGAAGAAAGTTTAAAAGAAGAGTTTAAAAGGATAGATGATATGTGTGATATAAATAGTCTAAAGGTATTAAAGGCATTTAATAATAACAAAATATCAGAAATTCATTTTAATAGTACGACTGGATATGGTTATGATGACGTGGGTAGAGATGCGATAGAGCGTGTTTTTGCAGAGATTTTAGGATCAGAAGATGCGTTAGTTAGAAGTCAATTTATATCAGGATCACATGCACTTTGTGTAGCTTTATTTGCATACTTAAGACCTGGTGATATTATGCTTAGTATTACTGGAACGCCTTACGATACGCTTCATGAAGTAATTGGAATAAAAGAAAATAATAGTTCTTTAAAATCGTTTGGTGTTAAATATAGTGAAATAGATTTGAAAGATAATGACTTTGATTATGAAAAAATAAAGAGTTACATTAGTAAAACAAAAGTTAAATTAATAGAGATTCAAAGAAGTAAAGGGTATTCTACTAGAAAAAGTATTACTGAGCGTAAGTTAGAAAAAGTAATTAAATTTATTAAAGATATTGATAAAGATATAATTATAATGGTTGATAATTGTTATTGCGAATTTGTAGGTGATAAATCACCAATAGAGGTAGGAGCGGACGTAATAGTTGGGTCTTTAATAAAAAACTTAGGTGGTGGTATTGCCCCTAATGGAGCTTATATCGCAGGAAAAAAAGAATTGGTAGACCTAGCAGGAGAAAGACTTACCTTGCCTGGGGAAGGTAGAGAAGTGGGTCCTACCCTTGGTATTAATAAGCAAATATTACAAGGAATTTTTATGGCACCTAGCGTTGTTTCATCAAGTCTTAAAACAGCAGTATTAACTAGTAAAGTATTAGAAGATTTAGGATATGAAGTAGAGCCTAAATATAACGAAGAAAGAGCGGACATTGTTCAAAACATAATATTTGGAAACGAACATGACTTAGTTGAATATTGCGGTGGTATTCAAGGCGCTTCACCGGTTGATTCATTTTCAAAACCACTTCCATGGGATATGCCTGGATATGATGATAAGGTGGTTATGGCAGCAGGAGCATTTACACAAGGATCTTCAATTGAACTTTCCTGTGACGGACCTGTTAGAGAACCATTTATAGCATATCAACAAGGAAGTTTAACTTACCCTTATGGAAAAATAGCAGTAATGAAAGCTGTTAGTATGCTTTTAAATAACGACAAATAATGCCGTTATTTTCTTTATACTTTTTAAAACCCGTGTTATAATAAACGTAGAAGGTGTAAGTATGAAAAATAAAGGATTTTTATTAATATTATTAATTTCTTTTTCTTTTTTATTTTCCTTATTTTATGTTAATTATTATGCAAGTAATATATACGTAAATGATTTTAATGATTATGAAAAAATAGAAGTATTTAATAAATATAAAGATAAAAAAATAAATGTATGCTATGGTACTAAGTTTAATTGTAAGAAAATAAATTATAAGCTAAAGGGAACGGTTAATACCAAAAGATTAGGTACCTATACGTTAACGTACATTGCAGATTATAAAGATGCTCATTTAACTAAGAGTAAAAAAGTAACGGTAGTAGATACCAAAAAGCCAGAATTAGTAATTGAAGGTTCTTTTGCAAACGTTTGCCCAAATGGTAAAACGGAAAATGTTAAGATAACCGCAACTGATAATTATGATGGTGATATATCGGATAAAGTTAAGTATAAAATTAAAGATAATAAAATAATATATAAGGTATCAGATTCATCTGGTAACACCACTAGAAAAGAGTTTGATGTTAACATTATGGATAATAAAGGGCCAACAATTATTTTAAATGAAGAAAATATTATATATTTATCAGTAGGTTCTAAGTATAAAGAACCGGGCTATGTTGCAGTTGATGATTGTGATGGTAATGTAACAGAAAATGTTAAGGTAACAGGAAATGTTGATACATCTAAAAAGGGAACTTACGAACTTATATATTCAGTAAGTGATGAATATGGTAACGAAACAAGAGTAAATAGAATAGTTAAAGTGTTTCCAAAAAACAAGTATAAAGCTGGAGAACTTGGAAGTAAAGTAATATATTTAACTTTTGATGACGGACCAGGAGCACATACTGCAAGACTTCTTGATATATTAAAAAAATATGATGTTAAGGTAACGTTTTTTGTAACTGGATATAACAATAATTATAACGACTTATTAAAAAGAGAAGCAGACGAAGGTCATACCGTAGGACTTCATAGTTACACCCATAATTATGGACTTATATATGCTGGAATAGATGCTTATATGGAGGATTTACTTAAAATCCAAAATAAAGTAAAAGAACACACAGAAATAGAATCAACTGTAATTAGGTTTCCAGGTGGAAGTAGTAACACGATAAGTAGGAAATATAGAACAATGATAATGACAGATTTAACAAAAAAAGTAGAAGAAATAGGATTTAGATACTTTGACTGGACTATAATGTCAGGAGATGCTGGTAACACCAAAGATCCAAATAAGATAGTTGAAAACGTAACTAGTAGCATAAAAGAAGGCGAACCTAACGTAGTATTAATGCACGACATAAAGTCATATACCGTTGATTCGGTAGAAAGAATAATAGAATTTGGACTTGCAAATGGATACACCTTTGCACCACTCACCATGGATAGTCCCGTGGTACATCAACATGTTAATAATTAAAGGAGTATGTATGAAAGATTTAGAAAAGAGAATTGAAGAAATTGAAAAAAGAAATAAAAGAGTAGAAGGGGATAAGGCTTGGGAAACAAGTGCTTTAAGAAGAGTATTAATAATTATTTTAACTTATATATTTGCGGTTTTATACTTAAAAGTAGCAGATACTACTAACCCATACTTTGGAGCAGTAGTGCCTTGTGCCGGATTTTTCTTATCAACACTAGGTATAAACTTTATTAAAAAAATATGGTTAAGTAAAAGAAAATAATATACGCTCGAAGCGTATTTTTTTGGCTTAATAATTACGCACACTTCTTTTCTTCTCATCTAATAGTAGTGAGGGGGAATGAATATGGAAAGAAGAGGAATCGATATAAGTCATCACCAAGGAACTATTGATTTTAATGCTTTAAAAGGTAACATAGATTTTGCCATGGTAAGAACTAGTTATGGAGCTTTTTATGAAGATAGAAATTATAAACAAAATATTTCTGGTTTAGAAAGTATTGGTGTTCCTTACGGTTTATATCACTTTTCTTATGCAACTGATGTAGCAGGCGCTAAAAAAGAGGCTGAAGGTTTTATTAATTTGATTAAAAATTATAAACCTTTATATCCGGTTGTAATAGATATGGAATCATCAGATAGAACAGCTTCAGTAAGAGGTGATACCTTAGTTGATATAGCAAGCACGTTTTGTAAGATGGTAGAAGATGCCGGTTACTACGCAATGATATACGCTAACTTAGATTATTTAAATAATAAGTTAAATTCAAGCGAGCTTAACAAATATGACAAGTGGCTTGCCGAGTGGAGTAGTAAACCTACGTATAATAAAGAGTTTGGTATGTGGCAGTACTCTTCAAAAGGGAGAATACCTGGTATAAGTGGTAACGTTGACTTAGATATAGCTTACAAAGATTATCCTTCTATAATAAAAGAAAATAACTTAAATAACTATAATGGAAGTATTCCAGAAGAACCTGAAAAGCCAGAAAAACCTACCGAAGAAATAAATTACGTTGTAAAAAAGAATGATACATTAAGTGGTATTGCAAGTAAATATGGTACGACTTACCAAAAACTTGCAAGTTATAATAACATAAGTAATCCAAATAAGATATATCCTGGTCAAATAATAAAAATTCCGGGAAATAACTCTATTAACCCTACTACGTACATAGTAAAAAAGAATGATACGTTAAGTGGTATTGCAAGCAAGTATGGAACAACATGGCAAAAATTATATGAAAAAAATAAATCAGTTATAGGTAGTAATCCAAATAAAATATATCCAGGACAGGTACTTACGATATAGGTTAACACATTAAAGTGTTAACTTTTTTAAATTCTATTGACTAAAGAAAAAAATAAATGTATTCTATATTTAGATAATAAAGGAGAGGAGATAAGTTATGAAAAAACAAAATATCGCAATAATTGGTGTTATCGCATTTGTTTTAGCAGTAGCAGTTGGTTATGCATTATTTAGTGAAACTTTAAATGTTAATGGTACTGCAACAGCAAAAGGTAATTTTGACGTTGAATTTACTGAAGTAGGAAATATTAATAAAGTTGGTTATACAGACGTTGAAGGTACTAATGATATTGCTGTAATAAGCGCTGATAAAAATACTTTAACAGTAAAAGTTAACAAACTTGATTATCCAGGTGCTTATGTTGAAATCCCAGTTACGATAACTAACAAAGGATCTGTTCCAGCTAAGTTAAAAGATATTACTGAAACTGGTTTAACACAAGCAAATAGAGCAGTAAAAGTAACATATACTGGTATTGCAGCAAGTGATGCAGCTATTAACCAAAACGAAACTCAATCTATGACTATAAAAGTAGAATGGGATAAAGATGTTAATACATCATCAGAAAACGTAGAATTTAAAATTCAATTAAACTACGAACAAGCACAATAATTTAAGATAGGAAATTCCTATCTTTTTTCTTTACATTTTATAACTATGTGGTTGACCTACAAATTTAATAAATGATATTATTATTTATAGCATAAGAAGGTGTAAGTATGAAGAAGCAGAGCATTTTAATCATTGGTGTTATATCATTTTTAATAGCAATATCAGTTGGCTATGCTATTTTTAGTGAAAACCTAGAAATAAATGGTACAGCATCTGCCCAAGGAACATTTGATGTTGAATTCACTAGTATCGGAGAACCCGTTTGCATTGGATTAACTAGTGTTTGTGAAGCTAATTCTCTTGCAACCATCTCAAGTGATAAAAACACTTTAAACGTAACGGTAAATAAACTAGAGTTTCCTGGTTCTTACGTAACTATACCAGTAACCATAACAAATAAAGGAACCATACCCGCTATACTAAAAAGTATTGAAGAACAAAACTTAAGAGCGGATACATCAATTAAAGTATCATACATAGGATTAGAAGAAAACCAAGGAAAAAGATTATCCCAAAATGAAACACAGACATTTACAATAAAAGTTATGTGGGATGAAAACTCTAATATATCTTCTAGTGACGTTCAGTTTAGTATTAGGTTAAATTATGAACAAATAACTTCATAAACTATAAAATAAGTTGGTGATAAAATGAAAAATAAAGTTAAAAATAAATTATACGTTATTACTGTGGGAATAGCATTTTTAATTTTATCATTATCTGTTGGATACGCCTTTTTTAGGGATACTTTAACTATAAATGGTGTTGCTTCAACGGTTGATTACTATAATGGTAACATGCTTCCTACTAATCCTATTATGTTGGTACCATCAGAAAATAGGTATCATGAGTATGATACAACAAGAAGTAAGTTAACGTGGAGAAAGGATTACTGGGTTGGTGATACTTTTATTACGATATGGAATAAAGGGTCAGGAATAGCTATTTCAAGAAAAACCATTACTTATACGATTTCATTTACCAATCCAACAGAACTTCCTTATACTAACGGACAAATTACTACGGAGATATTAAATAATGATTTAGGTTATATAAAAAGTGCATCAGGTTCTCTTTCTAAAACAACTATTAATCCAGGTGAATCAGTAGAAGTTAAATTAACAATCACATCTAATTTTTTATCTAGATTAGAAGACCAGGATATAAAAGCAACTATTTCTTATGAACTTCAGGGTGAAAAAAGATACTTTTATTTTATTGTTAAATATCGTGGCTGGGATAATGAGTAGTTTTAATTGTTTTTAAAATGTTTTTGTGTTAATATCTATATGATAGGTGAAAAAGATAAAAATAATAATAAATAACCCGTTATATTTAATAACCATCGTGGTAGCATTTCTTGTTATTACTTCATCGGTTGGATACGCTTTCTTTTTTGAAACGTTAACCATTAATGGAACAGCCTCGACGGTAGAATATTATGGTGGTACTAAACTTCCTACTGAACCAATTTTGTTAGACAATAAAAATAACAGGTATCATACCGCTTCAAACGTTCAGTATAAAGTTTCTTTTACAAGCGAGACATGGGAAAATGATACAGTATATATCACATACACTAAGTATTTAGGAATGATAACTTCAGTTAATAATAAGACGGTTTTTAAAATAGCATTTACTAATCCTACGGTTTTAGATTATACTGATGGGGAAGTTACTGCAGAAATAACCGAAAATACTGGTGGAATGTTAAAAGATGTTAGTGCAACTATTTCAAAAACTACATTAAAACCAGGAGAAAGCTGTGAAGTTACGTTAAACTTTAATACAAAAATCACTTGGAGAGAAAATACCGAAGCAGCCAAAGTGACGGTATCCTATAACTTACAAGGAGAAAGAAAATATTTATATTTAATAGTTAAATACATTGCTGATTAAAATATTAGTAGTAAAGAGGGGATTAAAATATGAAAAAACAAATTAAGATTATTATTTTAATTATGATAATATTATTGTCTTCCATATTTGAAATAACCAAAGTTTCTTTGGTTTTTGGTTCTTCTTATACTTATGTTATAAAACCTCTTTTATGGATTTTTATTGGTGTAATTACTTTTTTCTTTTTTAAAAACTACGTAATAGAAAATAATAAATATAAAAAAGAAGTAAAATTCTATGTTATAGCTACAACACTTATATACTTTTTAATTTACTTTTTCTTAGGTTACGTAAAAGGTTTTGCTTATAATCCGTATGATAATACGTTTAAAGGTATATTATTAAACTTATGGACCTTTTTACCAATTGTAATGGTAAAAGAATATACTAGATTTTATATGATAAATAATTGTGGTAAGAAAAAAGTTTTATTGTGGGCTTTTTTAATATCAATTATATTTGTGCTAACAGATTTAAACGTTTATAAATTTGATACTTATTTTGCAACTAGACTTACAACTTTAGAATTTATTTTACAAACGCTTGCGCCTAGTTTAATAATTAATTTATATTTAACTTATATATCTTATTTTGCGGGTTATAAAGTATCAATTATTTATGCCTCAGTTTTCCAGCTTGTACTATACATTCTACCAATCCTTCCTGATATAAACTGGGCAACCCAATCAATCTTAAATGCAAGTATTCCATTTTTCTCATATATTTATATTAACTATATGATTAATAAAATGGATAAAACACTAAAGAAAAAAGACACTAAGGTTGTTGGTGTAAAAGGCTTGTTAGCAATGATAGTAGTTGTTATTTTAATGCTTTGTTTTGGACTTGGTATGTTTCCTATTGAGCCACTTGTAATAGCAAGTAATAGTATGTATCCTAAAATAAAAAAAGGAGATATAGTAATCATTCAAGATAAGGATGTTAATAAGATAAAAAAAGGTGAAGTAATAAGATATAAGATGGATGGTTATTATGTTGTTCATAGGGTTGTAATGATAAGACGTGATAGTAAAGGAAACTTAGAATTTATAACCAAGGGAGATAATAACGAAACAATCGATTTATTCGCCGTTAAAGAAAAGCAAGTAGCAGGTGTAGTAAAATATGATATTCCTTATGCAGGTTATCCAACTTTATTATTAAATAAACTATTAAAAACAAACGTGGAAGATAAGGTTATAGTTGATAAGGGTAGGGTAAATTAATGTCAAATTATTGTTAAACTATAAAATATTGTTGATAAAAAATATACAAAATGATATACTTTCCTATGATAGGAGTAATGGGATATGAAAAAACAAAATGTTTTTGTTCTTTTAGGCGTACTATTAGTTTTAGTTCTTTCTGTTGGCTATGCTGTTTTTAGAACTAACGTAATTGTTAAAGGAAAGAGTGCTACGGTTAAGGATTTTGACGTTATTTTTGAAAAAGTAGGAAAGATAACGGAAGAAGGTAGTACTGATGCCAGTGCGGTAATAGATGAAACTAAAAAACTTGTTACCATAAACGTTCCAAAGTTAATGAAAAAGGGTTCGTATGCAATAATTCCTATTACGATTAAAAACACGGGTAACGTTCCTGCTAAACTAGAATCAATAATTGAAACTGGATTAAATCAGGGTGGCGCAATAAATGTTTCATATAGTGGAATAGGCGTTACTGATGCCGTGTTAAATCCAGGGGAAGAATCTAACTTTTCCGTTAAAGTAACCTGGGAAAATGATTTGAAAGAAGATTATGAGGAAATAGAGTTTTCTTTAAAGCTTAATTACGTTCAAGGATAAGGAGGTGTAAGTCATGGCTAATAAAAAGTTTAATTTAAACAAAAATAGCATTAGAAAAATTATTGTTTCATTTTTACTAGTTATTGCCATGGTTGTGCAATTTTCCTTTTTAAGTTATTTATTTAAAGGATTAGCGCCTGAATCAAGTAAGAATAAAGATAATTTAATAATGAGCTACACCTCTAGTGGTAACATTGATTATAAGGTGTTTTTAAAACAAAATAATTTTATTGAAAATGAATATTTAAACGCTGGTGAAGCATATATTTTAGACTTAATTGATTATGTTAGGTTAACTCCTTTATATAATTTTAAGTCAAATGCTAAGACAAACGTAACTGGTACTAATAAGTTAGTTGCAAGACTAAAAGTTTATTATAAAGAGTCCAGTGATAAGAATAATAATCCTGAAGTTATGAATAAGGAAAAAGTATTAGATGAGAAGATAATGAATTTTAACGATGATAAATATACTAGCGTTAGTTCTTATGATTTATATTTAAATGAATACCTTGATATGCTAAAAGAATTTCAAAGTGAAGTTAAAATAGCGGTTGATGGTTATTTAGATATATCTTACGAAAGTGGTTTTGATGGTAAGGTAGGAGGAGCGTCATACACTAACAAGTATGATAGTTTAATTCGTATTCCTCTTAGTAATTCAGTTGTTAAAATAGAAAGTCCTAAATCTGATGCTAAGGAAGCAAACGTTTATGAAGCTGACTTAGTTAAGACAAACAAAACTGTTATGACTTATATTATTATTGCAAACATAGTAACTTTTATAATTATTTGTTATTTACTTAAGAGGTTATTTTCGTTTACTAATAAGTCTGAGTATCAAAGAAAGTTAGGTAAAATATTAAGAAACTATGATGATATCATAGTTAATACATCAAGTATGGTAGATGTTAAAAAATATAAGGTTATAAAAATAGATGAGTTTAAGGAAATACTTAATTTATCTAGAGAACTTTTACTTCCGATAATGAATTATGAAAAAATAAAAGATAAAGAAACTTGGTTCTACGTATTAAAAGATGATATTTTATACGTACATACTATTTCGGAAAAGAAATTGGAGTTAAAAACTAATGAAGAAGACAAAGTTAAAAAAGAAGAAAAACGTAAAAGAAATAATAGCTAAAATAGTTTTTATTTCTTTTGTTATACCACTTGGTTATATAGTTTATAAGATAATTACATCCCCTGTTAGTAATGATTTACATATCGAAAATATAAAAGTAAAAAGTGATTACGTTTTGATGCTTATTCAATGTTTACTTGGGATAGTTGCTTTATTTATACCAAGCATTATATCAAAAAAATGGAAAATAATAATTCCATCTTCTATGTATATGATTTATATTATATTTTTATATGCGGCAATATTCTTAGGAGAAGTACGTGACTTTTATTATCGTATTCCGCACTGGGATACTATCTTGCACACCTTTAGTGGTGCAGCACTTGGAGCTTTAGGTTTTTCCGTGGTTAATTTATTAAATAAGCAAGAAAAGTTAAAGGTTAATTTATCTCCGTTTTTTGTAGCATTATTTTCTCTTTGCTTTGCTATTACAATGGGAGTTATTTGGGAAATATATGAATTTTCATTTGATGGATTACTTCATCTTAATATGCAAAAATTTGCTTTAGAAAATGGAGTTAATTTAGTTGGTAGAGCAGCCCTTTGTGACACTATGAAGGATCTAATAGTTGATTCTATTGGAGCTTTAGTAACTAGCATAATGGGATATATATCTTTAAAATATAAAAAAGGCTGGATAGATAAATTACTTATTACTGAAAAAGAATAGCCAAGTGCTATTTTTTTAGAAAAGTGCATAGAATTACCATTTTATGTTGTTAATTATTAAAAAAAGTATTATAATATTTTTTGTGAATTGCCCTGTCGCCAAGTGGTAAGGCATCGGACTCTGACCCCGACATGCGTAGGTTCGAATCCTACCAGGGCAACCAAAAAATGTTTATGGCCCGTTGGTGAAGGGGTTTAACACATCGCCCTCTCAAGGCGACATTCACGAGTTCAAATCTCGTACGGGTCACCAGTAGAAAATACATTCAGCCTCTTAAAAAAGGTTGGAATTTAAGCAAAAAATCAACTTTTTAAAAGAAGTTGATTTTTATATGCATTACATCTTGATTTTTTTGCACACCTTATCTAAGGCAATCGCATAAAAATTTGACGTAAAGCAAAAAAACGTTATAACTACTAGGAAAATTGGCAATTTTTTAAAGTTTGTAACACATCATTGTGTAGTCCAGAAAATTTAATTCTTACGCAGGTAATACCTTATATTATTGAGGATTGCATTTGTCAATACTATTTTTTATGCGATTTTAAGACTTGACGGGGGGAGGGGTATATGATATTATCAACATATATAGTATAGAATATGGAGGTAATAAATGTGGAAAAAGGAAGAAAAATAAAGGTACTTAGTTTAGTAGCACTAGTAGTAGCAGTACTAGGATTAACGGTTGCGTTTGCAGCTTTATCACAAACGCTAACGATAAACGGTAGCGCATCAGTTGATGCAGCTAGCTGGGATGTTGGATTCATATCTAATGAAGATGGTACTATACCAATTACTGTTAAAACTGAAGGTGCTGCACAAGTTTTAAGCGAATATGTGGCAACTAAAACATCAATATCCAATATAAGTGTATCAATTACTAAACCAGGGGATATAGTTACTTATGGAACTTTACTTAAAAATTCTGGAACAATAAATGCAAGGATAGAATCTATTGAAGTAAGTGAGTTATGTACGTTATCTTCGCCCGTTGAGTCATGTGACTGGGATAATGATGGAAGCGTAACACAAGAAGATGTAGATAAAGTTAATAAGAATATTAGTTTTAAGGCATCTGCTGTGCCAAGTATTGAATCGGATGTTAATTTGTTAAAAGCAAATGCTTATGGGAAATTTCTTCTTTTAGTGGGATATGGTAAATATGAGATTAATTCTGTTGGTGGTTCATATAATAAAATTGAAGAATCAACAGAGCTTCCTAAAAGAGATCTAACGTTTAATGACTTAAGTGTAACAGTTAACTTTGTTCAAGCAGATTAGAAGATAAAATAGGCATGGAGTTTTTTAAATATTAAATATATTAGTATTCTTAAGGAAGCAGATTTAAGTGATTTTATAATCTATTTCAATTAAAATAGCATATTTTTGAAATTTATTTTATGATATTTTGGAATGTTTTAAGGTTGTACATCATTAACTTATATTTAAAATTACTTGAATCATATAAAATAATATGATAAACTTATATAGTCAAAAAGGAAGTAGTTACATACTTGTTTAGTATGGTAATGTGCGTCAAAACGGTTATTATAACCCGCATATCTACATAACTTTTAGTTATATACAAAACTTTTAGACGCTTTTAATAGTGTCTATTTTTTATTGGAGGAATGTTTATGAATTATATTTTACTTATACTAGGTTTTGTTTTACTTGTTAAATGTGCTGATATTTTTGTAGATGGATCATCTAACTTAGCAAAAGCACTTAAGGTACCAACTCTTATTATTGGTCTTACCATAGTTGCTTTTGGAACCAGTGCACCAGAAGCTGCGGTATCAGTTACTTCATCATTAAAGGGCCAAAATGATATGGCACTTGGAAACGTTGTAGGATCTAACATTTGTAACATACTATTAGTACTAGGGGTAAGTGCTTTGTTTAACCCATTAAAAGCTAAGAAACAGATAATATTAAAAGATTTTCTATTTTGTTTATTATCATACTTAGTTTTGTTTGTAATGGTAGCAGGTCCTTTCTTTTTAGGTGAAAATTTAGGCGTGTTATCTCGTAGTGATGGTCTTGTATTATTATGTTTTTTAGCAGTTTATCTTTATTCTTTAATTCTTAATATTAATAGAAATGATATGAAAAGGGTAGAAGAAAGAAAGTTTTCTATAAAAGATATAATATGTATTATAGTAGGTATTGCGGGTATTATATTAGGTGGTAACTTAGTTGTTAATAGTGCAACTAAAATAGCAGCAGATTTTGGAGTAAGTGAAGGTTTAATAGCCTTGACGGTAGTTGCTATAGGAACGTCACTTCCTGAACTTGTAACAAGTGTTGTTGCTGCTAAAAAAGGTGAAACTGATATCGCAATAGGAAACGTAATAGGATCTTGCATATTTAATATTTGTTTTATTCTTGGTATGTCAGGTTCTATTAAAAGTATAGTAATAGGTTTTGATTCTATTATAGATATATTATTTATGGGATTAAGTGGATTAATCGTATACTTATTTAGTATTAAAAATAAACGTATAGGGGCTTTTAAAGGATTAATCATGATTGGCATGTATGTTTTATACACTATATATATAATTGCAAGATAATACTTAACTTTAATTTGAATTTTTGGTATAATTTAAATTACGAAAGGACGTGTTTTTATGACTAATAAAGATTTAGCAAATTTAATATTTCCTAACATTACTAAAACCATAAAAGATTATGAGGAAATGTATCCAAAAAGAGATTTACCAGAAGGTGCAGTTGTAACTCGTTTTGCACCTAGTCCTACTGGATTTGTACATATGGGATCATTACTTGCAGCTTTCATTGAAAGAAAGGCAGCTAAAGATACCAATGGAATATTTTATTTAAGAATAGAAGATACTGATCAGGAAAGAAAAGTTGAAAATGGAATTATTGGTATTACAACTGATTTAAAAAACTTCGGTATTGATATAAACGAAGGTGCTATGAGTGAAACTGAGGAAAAAGGCGCTTATGGTCCTTATGTTCAAAGTAATAGAAAAGAAATATATCACACATTTATAAAGTATTTTATAGAAGAAGGTATGGCTTATCCTTGTTTTTGTTCTAAAGAAGAATTAGAAGAAATAAGAAGTGCTCAAGAAAAGAGAAAAGATAGAATAGGTTATTATGGAAGATATGCTAAAAGTAGAAAAATTCCTTTAGAAGAATCTTATAATAGAATTAAAAATGGTGAAAGCTTTGTAATTAGACTTAAATCTAATGGTGATTTTCAAAAGAAAATAGTTGTTAAAGATGCTGTAAAAGGGAACGTTTCTTTCCCTGAAAACGATATGGATATAGTTATAATGAAACAAGATGGCCTTCCAACTTATCACTTTGCACACTTAGTAGATGATTATTTAATGCGTACTACTCACGTTATCCGTGGCGATGAATGGTTACCATCAGTTCCAGTACACGTTCAATTATTTAATATGTTAAGGGTAAAACCACCTAAGTATGCGCATATATCTCCAATAATGAAAGAAGAAAATGGTACAAAAAGAAAACTTTCAAAAAGAAAAGATCCAGAAGCAGCGATGAGTTATTATCATGAAAAAGGAATTCCAACAGAAGCAGTTAAACTATATTTAATGACTCTTGCAAATACTAATTTTGAACAATGGATGGATGCTAACAAAGATAAAACAATTGATGATTTTGAATTTAGCTTTAATAAGATAAGTAAATCAGGTGGTTTATTTGACGTCGAAAAGCTTATGAATATTTCTAAAAATTACTTATCAAGAATTAAAGCTACTGAATTTTATGAAATGCTTGTTAATTATACAAAAGAGTATGATGAAGAGTTTTATGAACTTATAACTAAGTATAAAGACTTTACTATTGGCCTTTTAAACATCGAAAGAGAGCAAAAGAAACCGAGAAAAGATTATGCTGCGTTTAGTGAAGTTAAAGAACTTGTTTGGTATATGTATGATGAACTATTTGATAAGCATGAGAAAACTTATGAATTTACGAATATTACTGATAAAGATGAAATAATTAAGCTAATGAAAACTTACATTGAAAAATATTATAATGAAGAAGATGACCAACAAACTTGGTTTGAAAGAATTAAAGATTTATCAGAAGAGTTTGGATACGCAAGAGAAGTAAAAGAATATAAAGAAAATCCAGATAGTTATAAGGGACACGTTGGTGATGTTTCAATGGTAATTAGAGTAGCTCTTACAACAAAGGCTATGACACCTAACCTTTATGATATTATGAAGCTATTTGGAAAGACACGGATTATAAAAAGAATAGAAGAATTAGAAAAAAATATTGAAGTTGTAAGATAAAAGTGAACACAAAAAGAATGTGTTTGCTTTTTTCTTTGA
>CAJTWC010000010.1 GCA_910580185.1 uncultured Bacilli bacterium | reverse complement strand
TTAACAAAGGTCTTCCTTTTTTTATACCTTTTCCCCAAACCATTTTACACAATCTTTAAAATGTAATTATTGACTTTTATGCTGATAAATGATAGTATAAATAGCTATAAAAACAGGGGTGAGATGTATGTTTTTAAAAAAGACATATACATTTGTAGAAGTACAGGATATATGTGAAAAGATATTGAAAATATTAAATGATTACTATGAAAGGGATGATTTACTTAATCCTTATAGTTATGATAAAAAAGACTTAATTGATGATTTAACTGAAAAAAGTATGTTAGCCTTTTTATCTAATGGTGATAGTTTTAGTTATAGTATTCCTAAAAAATCATTAGCACATTTATTAGGAATAGATACAGATTATTTGGCAACTACGTCTATTTTTGGAAAAAATTTAAATTCATATGAGCTTTTATTACAGTTTGCAAAAAATGCAAAAAAAGTATTTGATTATTCCTCTAGAGGAATAATAGATATAACACGTGTTATATCACCTTATGTTTTACTTAAGATAGATAGTTTTTATGAAAATGTTAATTTAGACTTAAATCATGTTGATTTTATATGTAAATATGATAAAAATAGAAGTTATGGCTATGCAAATTTTAGTTTTGATATGGATTATATGATAGTTCAACAAAAAAATGATAAATACTATTTGTTAATCTTAGTTAAAGAAAATAATGGAGATTCTTGCATTCCTATTAGCAATCAAGTTTTTGATTCTTATGATGAATTATATAAAAGTTTATTAACTAAAATCCCAAACCAAGAAATAACCTTATTAAGTGGTCTAAACATAAGAAATAGAAAACATAAACCAATTAAATTTTGGATAAGATCAGAAGATAGACTAAATAAGATTAAAGCTTTATTAGATTTTGCTAATGATTTTGATTGTATACCTAATATTACATCTGATCATATACGTTCTTTAGAAATT
This sequence comes from uncultured Bacilli bacterium, assembly GCA_910580185.1. Classification (GTDB taxonomy): domain Bacteria; phylum Bacillota_I; class Bacilli_A; order RF39; family UBA660; genus Aphodocola. The sequence goes on along the minus strand of CAJTWC010000010.1, from coordinate 37,590 downwards.
TTGGATAGTAATAGAGAAGATAAAGGACAAATGTATTTAATTTATGAAAAAATAGGGAAAGTAATGTCTAGAAAAGAGTTAATAGATTATGATAAATTAGGAATTAGATATGAAAGCGCACCACAAGCTTTGATTTCGGTAATAGATTCTTATAATAGCTCTTTATTTGAAGACGCTGATAGTTTCGATAAATATTCTAATGTACAAAAACAAAATCAATCATTACAAGAAAAATTAGATAATGCTTTGGAAAAAGTGAAACAATTAGATGCTGAGTTAAATGAAATAACAAATAAATATAAAGATGCAATTAATGATAATGAAATATTAAGTCAAAAAATAGAAGATATAAAGAAAATACTTGGTTAGTATTTTCTTTTTCTATGTTACAATGGTATTGGAGGATAGAAGTAATGAAAGGAAAGTTAATAGTAATAGAAGGAACTGACTGTTCAGGTAAAGAAACTCAATCAAAATTATTAGTTGAAAGATTAGAAAAAGAAGGTAAAAGGGTAGTTCGCGTATCATTTCCTATGTATGACACACCAACTGGAAGGATAGTTGGTGCATGTGTTTTGGGTAAACCACATATGTGTGAAGAGTTTTTAAAAGAAAATCATGGATTTTTCCCTGAAGGCGGAGGAAATATTGATGAACTTGCTGCTTTGTGCTATTATGCGGCAGATAGAAGATATAATATGCCTATAATTAATAAATATTTAGAGGAAGGTTATATTGTAATTGCTGATAGATATGTTACAAGTAACATGGCCCACCGTGGTGGTTTAATTGAAGATAAAGAAAAACGTCTTGAGATTTATAAGAAAATAGAAAAATTAGAGTATGAAATTATGGAACTTGTAAAACCAGATAAAACAATTCTTTTATATATGCCATATGAACAAGCCTGCGTTTTAAAGGCAAAAAGAGGCGAAGCTCCAGACGAAGTAGAGTCTGATGAAAAATACTTGCGTTTAGGAGAGAAAGCTTATTTAGAATTAGCGGATTTATATAACTATAAAGTTGTAAATTGTGCTGTAAATGATAACATAAGAACGATTGAAGAAATACATACTGATGTGTATGATGCAGTTGTTAATGATTAGTAATCATAATATAAGATAAGTTATTGTAATTGACTTATCTTTTTATTTATATTAAAATTGTATTTAGAATAACGAGGTGTTTTTATGAAGAAGTTTTTAAATAGTATTATTATAATAATGATACTCATGTTTGTAGGTATGATTAGTGTTAATGCACAAGCTTCAATATCAAAAGGAATTAATAATAATTATACTTTTTCATGGCAGAATTTAACTTTTGATGTTAATAACGATTATAAGTTAGAATGTTCTAATGCCAGAATTAATGATGGGGATATGGATGTTAAAAATCATCCTAGTGGTTCTGTTACTTTTACACCGAATAGTAATAGCACAACGGTTAGATGTAGGATATATAAAGATGATGCTGGTAATCCAGAATTAGCTTCTGCGGAAATAACAATTGGTACAACTAAGCCATCTACAACTAGTTCTACTACATCACAACAAACTACTACAGCTACTACAACTCCTAAATCTAATAATGCTAATTTAAAAACATTAGTTGTTAAAACAAGTGATAATAGTATCATTGAATTAACTCCTAGTTTTAGTGCAAGTGTTACAGAGTATAATGCAACGGTACCTAGTAATGTAAAGACCATAAATATCGAAACAACCATGGAAGATAGCAAAGCAAGCGTTATTTTAAGTAAGAATGCAACCGAGGAGTTAATTCCAGGAGAAAATAACAAAATAACCATAACGGTTACCGCAGAAGATGGTACTAAAAGAGCTTATGTTTTAAATATTAAAAGGGAAGCTTTAACTGCTGATGCTACTTTAAGAAGTTTAATTATAAAAGAATCAAAGAAATTTAAATTAATAGAAGATAAGTATACGTATAATGTAAAAGTAGATAATAATGTTAAACAACTTACATTAGATGTAGAAACATCAGATGATACTGCTATTTATGAAATAGAAGGAAATGAAGATTTAAAAGATGGTTCAGCCGTGAAAATAACTGTTACTGCCCAGGATGGTACCAAAAAAGTTTATACGTTAAATATCTCTAAAGTTTCTACTACAACTAAAAGTAAAGTTACTGTTGATGCTGAAAAAAATCCATTAATCATAATGGGCTTATCAATAATTGCTTTTGGTCTTATTGGTGGAATTATATATTATATAAAAAAATAAAAATGTAGGTATTCTGCATTTTTATTTTTTATTCCTTATGAATTCTCTAAGTATTTTTGTTAAAGCTCTTTTTTCAATTCTTGATACATAACTTCTTGATATATTAAATTCTTTCGCAATTTCTTTTTGGGTTTGTTCTTTGGTATTATATAGCCCATATCTTTTTATTATTATCTCTTTTTCTCTATCCGATAAAATATCTATGTATTTATATAATAATTTTATATTATCTTGTAAAGTAATATCACTTACATAATCTGGATTAGGTGTTTTTAAAATATCTAAAAAAGATATTTCATTTCCTTCTTTATCAAAACCAACTGATTCATTTATACTAATATTTTTTTGATTTTTCTTATCGCTTCTAAAATGCATTAATATTTCATTTTCAACGCACCTTGCCGCATAAGTAGTAAGTCTTGTCCCATTTTTATTTGAAAATGTATCAATTCCTTTTATTAGACCAATCGTTCCAATACTTATTAAATCATCAACGTCATTATTACCATTTTCATATTTTTTAACAATGTGAGCAACTAATCTTAAATTATGTTCTATAAGTTTATTTCTTGCTTTTTTATCATTATTTAACATTAATGCTATTAGTTTTTCTTCTTCTTCTTTAGGTAGAGGATCAGGAAAGGTTTTACTACCATAACTTCCCATTCCTAAAACCAGCCCTTTAACGATTTCAGTTAAAATACTTAATAACAAATTTACCACTCCTACTTAAATGTATGATAAAATTTGACAAAAATTATTATTTCTAATATTATAGTAATCAAAAAAGTGAGGGATTTATATGAAAGAAATAACAAAAAAGTTTTTATCAGTTGGTTTAGCCAGTGCTATGGTGGCTTCATTTGCGGGATGTCAAGCAAATACGAGTAAAGATGATAGCCAGACTCCTAGTCTAAGTGCAGAGGAACAATATCAGCAAGATGTTTCTAGTAGATATACATTATTAAATTATTCGTATGACGCTTATATAAAAGATTCAATACTTATAAAATATAAAGACCAAAGTGGTAAACCAAGTGCTATTGTTGTAAATTTATCGACAAGTAGATTTTCTCTTTTATCTGATAGAGTAACAAATATTTATAAAATGGGAAAGATATTTGAAGATATTTATAGTAGAACTGAGGATAATAGGGATGTATATAAAAGCAATGAAGATATAGAAATAAAAGCTTTAGATGAATTTATCGGTACATTAGGAGAACTTATTTCTAAAGAGCAATTTAGTAAATATATGGTTTCTGAATATGGTGCAAAAAATAGTTATTCAGCAGTAGAAATTGATAAGGTAATAACAAGTATTAATGAAAAGCTAGAACAAGATTATATAAAAAAACAACAAGAAATAGAAAATCAAATAAAGTTAGAAGAGGAAAAAAAGAAAAGTAGGGTAACCATTGATGAACTATTAAATGATTATCAATCTAAAAGCGATGTATTTTATTTTACTTTTCAAGATCAACTTTATTCTGAAGAATTAGCACAAAAAAATCCAGAGGAAATGTATTCTAAAGCGATAAGTGTTAAGGAAATAACCTATGAAGATGGGAAAAAATACCTAGTTGATGCTGATGAAACCAAAATTCTATTAGGTGGGTATGATATGCTAGGTGATCCAATTGAAGTTTTTAGTGTATATCAAGATAAAAAAAGCCATCCATATTCTAATGGAATGTGGAATATCGTTGAAGTTGTTATTGATGGTAAAAAATATATAATAGACGCTAGTGACTTACGTCATATTTTAGCAGCAGATATAAAAAATTACAAATATGATGATAGAGTTTTAAGTTTTACCTATAAGGATGGTACAACAGAAACATATGATTGTTTTAACCTACTATACCAAGATGATAATAAGTTATTAACATTAGATGCTAGTAATTGTATAATTAAACGTTAAATTAAAGGCTTTAATGCCTTTTTATTATCCAATGAAAATTTATTTAGTGTTAATACGATATATGTTATATGAATTTTTAATAAAAATAATAGTCATTTATGATATAATGTAATAGATAAAAAGAGTAAGGTGAGATGGTTATGGTACATATAAACTTAAATTTTGATTTATTTAATAACTATTACTATTTTTATGAAAGATTATTAGTGTTATTATTTTCACTAGTACCAGCAATACTATTAGTAATATTTGTTTTATATACAGATAGAAAAAGTAAAGAGCCTACTAAAAACATAGTTATATGTTTATTATCAGGAACTCTTACGGTTGCACTAGCTGGTTATTTAGAACAATTAGTTATGCCATATTTTTCTAGTAATACAATGCTAACTTATGTATGGGCAATGATAGAAGAATTATGTAAATTATCAGTGTTTTTCCTATTTATATTTGATAATAAACATTATGATGATATATATGATGGTATTGTTTATATGGCTTTAATAGCACTTTCATTTGCAGGATTAGAAAACATAATGTATGCTTTTTCAGAAAGCACGGTATCAAATAGTATTAGCTTAGCACTTATGAGGGATTTTACAACGATACCATTACACGTAATTTGTGGCATTGTAATAGGATTCTTTGCATCGCTAGGAAACTTTTCAAAAAACACGAATAAAAAATACTTGAATTTTTCATTAGCAGTTTTAGTACCAAGCATAATTCATGGAACCTTTAACTTACTTATGACCATTTTAGGTAATATAGATGTTAGTAATTCAAATGCGTTTGTAATTTTATTTTCACAAACAATTCCTCTTATATTAATAATGGTTATATTATTCATAATTGCAATATACATAGTTAAAAAATCACTTGATTTAAATAAAATATACGTATTAAATGAAACGTATGATGATAAATATAATTATTTAATGACTTATGATGAATATATGAATAGTGATGAGAAAAAAAGAAGAATAAAGATGTATAATAAAACTAGTAGAAATAAGACTGACGAAGACATAAATAATAATGAAGAGACTAATGATTCTTCAGAAACTAAAGAATTAACTAGCTTTATAAATTATCTTAATAAGAATGATTATGATAATAAAGACATGAATAATATTAATGAAGAAGATACTAGTATAGATGAAGAAGACAAGGAAATAAAAAGTAAGTTAGATGAATTATTTGATGAAAGTTTTGATCAAAAATAAAAGGAGGAAATTTATGTTTAAAAGATTTTTACCTGATATGTATAGTGAAAGTATTTTTACTATTAATTATAAAAAGTTAAAGAAAAAAGGAATTAAATGTCTTTTATTAGATTTAGATAATACTATATCTCCCGCTAAAGAAGTTGTTCTTTATGAAGAAACAAAAAAGTTAATAGACAAATTAAAAAAGGATTTTAAAATAATAATATTTTCTAATAATTTTCCTAAAAGAATAGGTAAGTTTGGAGATTATTATTCAGTAGATATAGCATGTGTATCTCTTAAACCTTTATCTTATAAATATAGATATATATTAAGAAAGTATAAATATAATAAAAATGAAGTAGCAGCAATTGGTGATCAATTAATAACTGATATTCAAGGTGGAAATAACATCGGAATAACTACTATTTTAGTTAATCCAATGACAGAAATAGATGAAACCGAAACTTGGCTTAATAGAAGAATTGAAGATAGAATCTTTAAATATTTTGATAAAAAAGACTGGCTTAAAAAAGGAAGATATTATGACTAAGAAGTGTTTGGGTTGTGGAGCGGTATTTCAATCTGGTAATCCTTTAAGTGAGGGATTTATTGAAGAAGAAAATTATGAAAAATCAATAATTTGTAAAAGATGTTTTAGAATAAAAAATTATGGTGAGTATAGCATTGTAAATAAAGCTAAAGAAGATTATGAAAAAATATTTGAAAATATAAAAAATAAAAAAGATTTAGTATTATTTTTATGTGATATATTTACGTTAGATGATACATTAGAGTATTTAAATGGTTTTAAAGGTCCAGTAATACTTGTAATAACTAAAAAGGATTTACTCCCAAAATCAGTTAAAGAAAATAAGCTATTAGATTATATTAAAAAGAATTATAATTTAAATGCTATAGGAGTAATATTTGTAAGTAGCATTAAAAATTATAGTTTAGATAGATTAAAAAACGTAATTGAAAAGTATAAAACAAGTAATAATGTTTATTTAGTGGGAAATACAAATGCAGGTAAATCTACTTTAATAAATAGTATTATAAAGTCTTATGGAAAAAGAGATACGTTAATTACCACATCATCACTTCCAGCAACTACATTAGAAGTTATGGAAATAAAAATAGATGATAATTTAACGTTAATTGATACACCAGGTTTGGTAACAAACGATAATTATTTAACTGATTTAGAACCTTTAGAGGTAAAAAGAATATCTCCCAAAGTAGAGATAAAACCAAGAACGTATCAAATGAAACCTAATCAATCATTATTGGTAGGAGATTATGCAAGAATAGATTATTTATCTAATGATAAAAATAGTTTTACGTTATATTTATCAAACGAAATAAAAGTGGAAAGAATAAATTTAAACACTAATGATAAGATGAGAAATTTAAATAAAACATCATTTAATTTAGAAAATAATAAAGATATAGTTATTAGTGGATTATTATTTTGTAAGATAACTAAAAATGCCGAGGTAAATATTTATACTAAAAGTAATGTAAAAGTATACCAAAGAGATAATTTAATATAAAGAATCGAAAAACGATTCTTTTTTTCGACATTTATTTTAAGTATTTTATCTTATTATGTATATGGTGATTGAAATGAAAAAAACTTTTATTTGGATAATACTTGCTTTGATAAGTGGTGCTTTATTAGGAAAAGTAACATTTGATTTTTATGAGAATGTAGATACCCAAAACGTTATTAGCTATGATAATTATGTTTATTTATTAAGGTATGGTAAATATGATACTTTTGATGATATGAAAGATAAGGTAACTGATATTGATAGGTATATTTATATTGAAAAAAATGGTAAGGTTACCGCTTATGTAGCAATTAGTAAGACTAAGGAAAATATAAATAAAATTAAAAAAATATATGATAATAAAAATATTAAATTAGATATCGTAAAAGAACAAATTAATAATGAGGAATTTATTCAAAATATAAATGAGTATGAAAAGCTACTTTCTGCAACCGAAGATGAAAAATCACTTTTAATAATTGAAAAGCAAATATTATCTTGTTATGAAAGTGTGGTGGTTACTGGTGAATAGCGTTCTTATTAAAGATGTTCCAGAAGAGGAAAGACCAAGGGAAAGGCTTGTTAAATATGGTGCTAGAAATTTATCTACTGATGATTTAATAGCGATTATTTTAAAAACTGGAACAAGAGAGTATTCATCTAAATATTTAGCAACGCAAGTTTTAAAATTAGTTAATAACGTATCAGATTTAAAAAATATTAGCCTAAGTAAATTAATTAAAATAAATGGGATAGGGGCAGTTAAGGCAATTGAGTTTTTAGCTGCTATGGAATTAGGTAGAAGAGTATATGAACAAAAACCTTTGGATAATAATCTAAAATGTAATTCTGCTGAAAAAATATTTAGGCATTTTAAAGGTGAGTTTATAGGTCTTAATCAAGAGTATTTTTATTGTTTATATCTTAATTCGCAAAAGAAATTAATAGATAAAAAACTTCTTTTTAAAGGCACTTTAAACAAAAGCCTTATTCATCCAAGAGAAGTGTTTAAAGAAGCTTATTTATCATCTGCAGCATACATAATTTGTCTTCATAATCATCCATCGGGTAATGTTATACCATCTAATGATGATATAAATATTACTAATGATTTAATACAAATAGGTTACTTGCAAAAAATTCCAATAATAGATCACATAATAGTTGGTGATAATAATTATTATAGCTTTTTTGAAAATGGACTTATAGGGAGCGCAAAATGAAAAAAATGATAAATGTTCAAGTAAACATAAAATTAAAAAAAATAATTACAATTATTGTTAGTCTAATTTTTATAATATATATATCTTTGGTATTATGTTTAACAAATAGAAGGTATTTTTTTATTGAAAAAATATTTAAAAACATATCATCTACTGTTAATACTTTCTTTATAAACAATTGTTATTCCAATAATAATTCTACAAAGTTAGTATCTTCAAGAATTAATTATTTAGAAAAAGAAAATAATACGTTAAGACAAGAGTTGGATTTAAAAAAACAAAATGTTAATTATGTTTCATCAGAAATCATAAATCACACTGGAAAAATGTGGTTTGATACGGTTGTTATAAACAAAGGTTATAAAAGTGGTATAAAAAAAGATCAAGCAGTTGTTACTTCAAAAGGTTTAGTAGGTTTTGTAACTAAATCTAGTAAAAACATAAGCGAGGTAAAACTATTAACTAGTTATTATAAGGAAAATAAGGTGCCTGTAACAATAAAAACAAAAGATGGTGATGTAGCAGGAGTCTTAAGTAATTATGACTCTAAGGAAGGCTTATTTGAAATAACAGATGTAATAAGTAAAACTCCTATTTCTATAGGAGATAGCGTTGTTTTAGCAGGATATGAAAATAATAGTTACAAGGGCGTTTATGTGGGAAAGGTGGAAAAAGAAGAAAATAGTAATTATGGTTTATCAAGAAAGGTATTAGTAGCATCTAGTATTAATTTTAATGATTTATTATTTGTAAGCGTGGTGATAGATAAGTGATATTTTTTTGTATATTATTTTTTATTTCATTTATATTAGAGTCATTATCTTCTAATTTGTTTAAAGAATTTATGCCGTTTTTTATATTAGGTGTTATAACTATTATAAGTGTTTCAAAATTAAGTAAAAACAGAATAATAATATTGTTATTTATAGTAGGTATTTTATATGATTTATCATATACTAATTTTATATTTCTTCATGGCGTAATTTACGTTTTATTATTTTACTTTGCAGGTTTTATTTTGAAAGGAAAGAATAATTTTTTTGCTATGATTTTTACTTATTATTTAATGGTTTTTATATATTCTTTAGTAATGCTTTTTTATTCGATAATTATCTTTAATGTTAATATTATTAAACTTATTACGATAATTGGTAAAAGTTTATTAGTTAACAGTATTTATTTCATACTTTTATATATTACTTTTATTGGAATAAAATGTCTAACCAAGAATATAAAACTTAAAAGAACATATTAATTTATTAGGTGATAATAATGAATGAATCATTTAAGTTTTATAATAAAAAAAATAGGGAAGGTAAAGAAAAAAGCGAGGAATCTTTTTTTAAAAGATTTCTGTTTTCAAATTTAATAAAATCTCTAATTGTTCTAATAATATTTTTAGGATCATTAATATATATTAGGCAAAGTAACGATAACAAGGCATATTTTAAAAAGATAGTTTATAATAATTCCCTTTCATTTGCTAGGATATATAATTTATATAATAAATATTTGGGTGATTTAATTCCTTTTAAAAACGCAAAAAAAGATGAAACAAAAGTTGTATCAGATGAGAAAATAGCTTATCAAAGTATAACGAAAGAAAATAATGGATACATGCTTAAGGTTTCAAAAGACTATGCGGTTTCTTCCTTAAAAAGTGGTATTGTAATAGAAAAAAAGGATGATGAAAAATATGCTACCGTAATTAAGGTGCAAGATAAAGAAGGGCTTGTGATTACTTATGGAATGTTAAACAATACTGAAATTAAATTATACGATTATGTCGAAAAAGGGGAGATAATAGGAAGTGTAAATGAAAGTTTATATTTGATATTTGAAAAGGATGATAAGTATTTATCATATGAAAAATATTTGTAAGAAAGTTAAGATATCACCTTTTTTTCTTTTTGTTATTCTAATATCATTTTTTTCAGGATTATTTAGAGATGTAATTTCTCTTTTTATAGTTATTATAATGCATGAATTAGGGCACATTTTTTTATCATTAAAATATGGTTGGAACATAAGAAAAATAGATTTAACGATATGTGGTGGTTTTATCACTTATGAAGATGTTATAGATAAACCATTTAAAGAAGAATTTATAATTTCGGTAGCAGGTTTTTTATCGCAAATCATATTATGGATAATATTAATATTGCTAAATAAAGTAAACGTAATAGATGATGGTACGCTATTTATTTTAAACAAATATAATTTATCGGTGTTATTGTTTAACTTAATTCCTATTTATCCATTAGATGGATCTAAGATTATATATAATATTTTATGTATTTATTTACCATATAAAAGAGCATTACAATTAGTAGATGTAATATCTATAATTAGTATGTTAATAGTTATTTTATTAATTTTATTTATTGGTGTAAGAATAGAATATAGTTATATAATAATACTTACGTTTATAATAAAAAAAGTTATTACACATATAAAAGAAGCGCCATATTTATTTAATAAATTATTATTAGAAAGGTATGTTTATCCTATAAAAGTTAATAAGTATAATTACGTAGATAGCTATGATTTATCACTGTTTAAAAGAAGGAAAAAAAACTTTTTCAAAATTAATAATCATTATGTGAAAGAAAGTGTTATTTTATCGAAAAAATTTGACTAATATTTGATTATATGTTAAAATTTATAGCGTTTGAAGAAACTTCTTATTTCTTCAACCACACAGAAAAGGTTTAAAATAAACAATTATGTACCTTAATGGTGAGTCTATTAAATAAAGGAGGGAAATCATGAAAGCAATTATTGAAACTGGTGGAAAACAATACCGTGTTGAAGAAGGTTCAGTTATCTATGTTGAAAAATTAGATGTAGAAGCTGGAAAAAAATATACTTTTGATAAAGTAGTAATGGCTGATAACAAAGTTGGTACACCTTATGTTAATGGTGCAACTGTAGAAGCTAAAGTAGAAAAGCATGGTAAGCAAAAGAAAATAGTTATTTTCAAGTATTTACAAAAGAAAAGCTCTCATAAGAAGCAAGGTCATCGTCAACCATATACTAAGCTTACAATTACTAAAATTAACGCTTAATTAGGTGGTAAGATGATAAAAATAAAAGTAGATTATGAAGATGGTTTTATCAATAATTTCAAAATAACAGGTCATGCTAATTTTGCCAGCTACGGCAAAGATATAGTGTGTGCTTCAGTAAGTTCAATTGTTATAACTTCCGTTAATTTAGCAATAACGTTTGATTCTGATTCGGTAGATTATAATGAAAAAGAGGGATTTATTAACGTAAAGGTAATGAAGAAAGATGAAACCATTAATAAAGTTTTTCAAAACATGGTAAGCATGTTAAAAGAACTTGAAGAACAATATAGTAAAAATATCAAATTTATATAAGGAGGCATGAGCTTATGTTAAAGATAAGATTAAATATACAATTATTTGCTCACGTTAAAGCTCAAGGTTCAACTCATAACGGTCGTGATTCTGCTGGTCGTAGATTAGGTGCAAAAGCAGCTGATGGAGAACTTATTCCAGCTGGTTCAATCATATATCGTCAAAGAGGAACTAAAATATATCCAGGTACAAACGTTGGAATGGGTAAAGATCACACATTATATGCGTTAATTACTGGTTATGTTAAGTTTGAACGTCGTGGTAGAGATAAAAAACAAGTTAGTGTTTATATAGAAAAATAAGTCTATTAAAGTAGACTTTTTTTTATCTAAATATTGAATTAAAAATTAACATATTATATAATAATTAAGCAACAACAATCATTGCGAAATTATATAAGGAATATTAAATTATTTTAATTTAATAAAAATAGATTGAAAGGATGATACAATTTGAAAATTAAAGATAAGCGATTTATGGCAATTTTAATGTCTTCTTTGATATTTTTGAGTTCATTAACCATATCAGGATGTTCATCAGATAAAACAGAAGAGCAAAATGAAAATATTACGACTTCTTTTAGTGATGCTGATTCGGAATCATTAGTAGTTAAAAGAGATACTAATTATGAAACTATTGTTAATGAAACTACTGTGGATGCGGAAACTATTAAAAATATTAAACTTGAAAAATATGATAATGATTTTGGCAAAAAAACTTATTATGTACATAGTAATGGCAACAGAACAATTTTATCTCAAAATGATTATGTGGAAAATTATGACTTAGAAGCTGAATATACATCCTTTAGTTCTTTTGAATCTATAGTGTTTATGATTATAGATAATAAAGATGGAACTCTTACATGTGAAACAGTTAGCTTTGATGATATGGCTGAAATGTCTAATAGGGATGAAATTGAATTTTATATAATAAATGAAGACTCTCCAGTTGATGCATTCATTCCGCTTATTAGAGTTAATAATGATAAAGGAATTTCAAAAAAATTAAATAATTAAATTTTTATTATTAAATTATAAAGTATGATAAAATTTATATGAGGTGGAAATATGCGTTACAATACAGTCAAAAATGCTAGTAATATTTTAAATAGCAGCTCCTATTTAATTAACGAACCAGGAAAATATAAAGGAAAATGGAATTCTGTTTTTAATAATAACAATCCTATATGTTTAGAACTTGGCATGGGAAGAGGTAGTTTTATTATAGAGATGGCAAAAAAACATCCTAACATAAATTATATAGGGTTAGAACTTGATAAGTCTCAGACGGCTACCGCTATAAGTAATATTAGAAATGATAGAATAAATAATCTTAGAATGATATGTGCTGATGCAAGAAATATTATTGAATATTTTGGTAAAGAAATAGATACTATTTATTTGACTTTTTCAGAACCCTGGCCAAAAAAGCAAGACGAGAAAAAAAGATTTACCCACGAAAGTTATTTAAAATTATATGATAGAATATTTAAAAAAAATAAACATATAATTTTAAAAACAGATAATAAGATTTTATTCGCATCAGCAATGGAAAGTTTAAGTCAATACTGGTATTCATTTGATAAAGTAAGTTTAGATCTACATAATGATGAAAGAAAAATAGAAAACGTTATGACGGATTTTGAAAAACAATATTTTAAAGAACATAGACTAATATATTATGTTGATGCAAGTTTTAAAGGTTAATGTTTGTAGATAAAAAAGCCCAAACTTATGGACTTTTTTTAAACTTTATTGTATTATACATAAACATGATTTCTTATTTGGAAAGGAAGTTAAAAAATGGAAAACGAAAAAAAAGGCATAATATTATCTAATCCAATGGAACGCTATGCTGAGATAGATTATAGTTATTTTTATAAGATACATGCAATGAAAGTTATATCAAAAGATGGAAGAAAAATATACTATGATGACGAAAATGAAAAACTAATTAAACCAGAAATAGATTACAATATGGTTGTTTCATCTTTTGAGGATAATGATTTTAATTTATATTTTGTTATTGATAGAAAAAATAATGAATTAGAAGTTATGCCTGTTGAAAGATCCGATGAAAAAATGCCTAGAAAGATATTTAGAGAAATAAGAAAAATAAATGACGAAGTAATTGATTATGTTAAATTTAATGAGGTAAAAAAAATTAATATAGCACAAAGTTTTAATATTGAATATTTTACTACTTTAGATGATTATTCATATATAATTGGTATAAATAAGAATTTAATAAATAGAAAACGAAAACTTAAAAAGAATTCAAAATACGAGTTTGGAGATGTATTATCAATTTATGGGTTAAAAGATAAACGTATTTTTGTTTGTCAAAATGGTAGATTTATATATACTTGTTCTTTTGATTCATTTGAATTATTTACTGGCATGAATATATATAATGAGGAAAATGTTATTGATGTTCATGATAAATTAGATGATATTGAAAAAGAAAAATTGTTATCTAAAATTAAATACGCTTCGCAAAATGAAGAACATATTCCTAGAAAAGCTCAAATATTAGTTAAAAGATTAGTAGAGAATCGAAAATAAAAATAATTTATTTTGTGGTATACTATAGATGAAAAGAGGTGGCTATAATGTTTGTAGATGAGGTCATAATAAAAGTTAAAGCTGGTAATGGTGGAGATGGATGTACCGCTTTTAGAAGGGAAAAATATATTCCTGATGGAGGACCATTTGGTGGTAATGGTGGCAAGGGTTCTAGTATTATATTTAAAACGGATGAAGGACTTAGAACGCTACTTGATTTAAGGTATAACAAACTTATAAAAGCACCAAAAGGAGCGAATGGCCAAGGTAAAAACAAAAACGGTAGGGGAGCTGAAGATGTTATTATAAAGGTTCCGTTAGGTACTACTGTTAAGGACATGGATACGGGATTGATAATAGCTGATTTAACTAAAAAAGGTGATGAAGTAGTAGTAGCAAAAGGAGGACGCGGAGGAAGAGGCAATACGGCGTTTGCGACCGCTACTAATCCAGCACCAAATTTTTCTGAAAATGGAGAGCCAGGAGAAGAAAAAACATTAAAGGTAGAATTAAGACTTCTTGCGGACGTTGGTTTTGTTGGTATGCCATCAGTTGGTAAATCAACTATTTTATCAAAGATATCAGCATCAAAGCCAAAGATAGCTGCATATCATTTTACCACTCTTAATCCTAATTTAGGAGTAGTTAGGACTGTTGATGGAAGAACTTTTGTAGCAGCTGACTTACCCGGCCTTATTAAAGGTGCATCACTTGGAGAAGGTCTAGGAGATAAGTTTTTAAAACATATAGAACGTACTAGGGTAATTGCACATATTCTTGATATGTCTGGATTAGAAGGAAGAAATCCATTAGATGATTATGAAGTAATTAATAAGGAATTAAAAGATTTTAATGAAAAGATAATGGATAAACCTCAAATAGTTATTGCTAACAAAATGGATTTAGACGGTTCTAAAGAAAATTTAAATAGATTTAAAGAAAAGTATAATGTTCCAATATATGAAATTAGTGCGATAACAAATACTGGTTTAGATGAAGTATTAGTAGCACTAGCTGATGAATTAGAAAAACAAGAAGAAAGGCCATTATTTGAAGAGGATAACTTTGAATCTCACGTATTATATAAATTTAAGAAAGAACAACCATTTACAATAACAAGAGATAATGATATATATGTTGTAAAAGGCGAAAAAATAGAAAAATTATTTAAAATGACAAAGTTTACGGATGAAGGAACCGTTAGGTTCGCTAGAAAACTACGCGCGATGGGAATAGATGATAAACTCTTAGAGATGGGTGCAAAATATGGGGATAAAGTTCAAATAATGGATTTGATTTTTGAGTTTAAAGAATAGGTTTAACTATTCTTTTTTTTGTAACTCTCCAGTTTTACACAACCTAATTTTAAACCTTGACGGGGGGGGGGGTATTATGATATTATCAACATAGAAAATAAGATAATGGAAGGGTTATAAACAGGTGATAATATCATGAAGTTATTTAATAAAAAAGAAGAAAAAAGAAATGTTGGAAGGCCAAAGCTTGCTGATGATGAAACAAAGAAAAAGGCAATTATTTTGGTATGCTTGTCATTTGTATTAGTAATAACACTAGCTTTAACTGGACTATTTAAATTAAACATAATAAAATTTAATAGATTAAAGGCAGTAGCTAATACATCTTTGTGTACAGAAATTCCGGCCGAATTACAACCAGGCGGAAAGCATGACTATGGTTTTACGGACCCAAAGTTTTATAGTGCAGTATTGAGTAGTGGTAGTGTGGGAAATACTTGGAATCATCCATATGATAACCAAACATATTGTAGTACTATAACCGAGGAACAATTACAAGGTATAAATTATTTATACATCAATAATTATAATATAGAAAATGTTGATGGAATTGAATATTTAATGGGTTTAGATTCCCTAGAACTTTCAAACATAAATTTAACAGATATAGATTTAAAGTATAATGCCAATTTGAAATCCTTAAACTTAATGAATAATGATTTATCTAAAATTGATTTAAGTAATAATAATCATATAGCCACATTATATTTAAAGGGTAATCATAATTTAAAGTCTGTTAATTTAAGTGGTAATACGGCTTTAACTAGTTTTGCATGGCATGCTAATAATGGTGATATTGGTGATTCAGAAGGGTTAAACGATTTAAATTTAAGTGGGATGACATCTCTTAAACAAATTAATATACATGATAGTGATTTAGAAACTCTTGATTTAAGCAATAATAATGCCTTAGAGAATGTTTATTTAAAAGGGAATACATCTCTAACAAATTTAAATTTAAATCAAAAATTAACAAGTCTTTATTTGATTGAAAATGATTTTAATAGTGTAAATTTAAGCAATAATCAAGCTTTAAAATTTTTAGAATTGGAAGAAAAAAAATTAGATGGTTTAGATTTAAGTAGTAATCAGGAATTAGAAAGATTAAATTTAAAAGGACTAAAACTTAATAATCTAGATTTACATAATAATGTTAAGCTTAAAAATTTATATTTAAGTGAAGTAAGCTTTAATGATTTAGATTTAACAAATAATAAAACACTTGCTTCAGTAAATTTAAATAGTTCAGAAATAGGAAAATTAAACTTAAGTAATTTAAATAGTATAAAAGAGTTTGAGGTTGGGGGAAATTCAATTATAGATGAAGCAGATTTGAGTGGAACAACTTCATTAGAACATGTATATTTGGAAAGTGGTTCCATTGATAAATTAGATATGAGTGAAACTACTACTTTTAAATCTTTTTGGTCAGATCTATCTATCACTAAATTTAAATTAGGTGAGGCAAATTTTAGTGGTTCATCAGTGGAACGCCTTAAGTTTGATAATATTGGGTTAAGAAAATTAAATATAAGTAATATTCCTTTATTGAGGAGCGTTTCAGTAAGTAATAATAACTTAAGTGAAATAATAGTAAATAATGTTCCAAATTTAAAAATTTTTGATGCAAATAATAATAATATAACTAATATTAATATAGAAAATGTTCCATTATTAGGCAGAATAAGTTTGGTAAATAACAAATTAGAAAAAGTGAATTTAGATAATTTACCTTCATTAGAAGAATTAGATTTATCAAATAATAATTTAAATGGTATGTTAGATTTAAGTGAATTTTCGAATTTAACTAATATACAAATAAATAATAATAAGTTAAATGATATAACGCTTCCAGATAATAATATCTTAAATGGTTTAATCTTAAGTAATAATAATTTGACTGGAACGTTTGATTTAAGTAAATATAATAATTTATATGGTATTTATTTAGATAATAATAATTTTGATGATGTTATTTTAGGCAATAACGAAGTATTAGAAGAATTATTATTGCACAATAATAATTTAAAGAAAATAGATTTAAGTAACGTACCAAATTTGAATGTATTTACCATTGAAGGTAATCCAATGACAAATACTATATATTTAATAAAGAATAAAACCTTAAATTATAATAAAGACATAATGTTAAACGAGAATAGAAAACCAACGTATGCTGTGAATGATAATAGTTTGGTATTATATGAAAACGAAATGTTAAAAGCTTTAAAAGAGGGGATAACAAAAATTAATATGACTAATGATAACTTTTCCTCTTATAGTATAGAATACGTAGATAAGTGTGCATATAATTACGATAATAATCAAGAATATTGTGATAACGTATCTGATGAAGATATTATGTTACCATATTTCTTATCACAAGAAATAAAAGTATATGATATCTTAAGTGATGTATATAAAATAGATAAAGATAAAAAGACGATAGATGCAAGCGGACTTGATCTAGATATAAGTCAAATAAAATTAACACTAGAAGGGTTAAGTTCGTCAGTAAAAGATGATAACTTCATAATAAAAGATAGAGAAACTATAGTAGATACATATAAGATATTAAATATGAAGAAGGTAGTAGATAAACCAAGTAATAGCGGTAATGCTAATAATACAAATAATGTTACAACAACTAAGAAAAGTGGAAGTAATAGTAAAACTACAACTAAGCAAAAAACAACTACAACGGAAGACTTAAGTGATATAGAAATAAATGGCACCTTTGTATCAGTACTAGCACTTCAAACTATAAAAAATAAAGATAGAAACATAGTAGTAAAAAATGAAGGAATAACAGTTACGATAAATGGAAAAGACATAGAAAAAATGGAAGGTAACTTAGACTTAAGTTATGAATTAAAAGTATTGAAAGAATCTATTATATATAACGAAGTAAAAGATAAAGTAACAAGTGGAATGGTGTTAAGCTTTAAAAGTAATAATAACTTGCCAGGGAAAACATTAATAAGTATGGATGTAACAGATACTATTAAGAAAAACATAGGTACAAGAAACCTAAGACTTTATAGTTATAAAAATGGCAAATTAACATTAGTAGCAGAAAACATAAATCCAAAGGATAAGAAACTAAATTTTTATGTAAAAGAACTTGGAAGTTACATACTAACAGATAAAGAGTTAACTGGTAAAAGTGTAAAAGAAGATACAAAGTTATTAGAAAGTAATAATAAGATAAATAAAGGTATAAGTTTTAGATGTATGTTATGGCTACTATTAATACTAATAATACTTGGAATAATAGGATACGTAATATATAAGAAAAATAAAGATAAGAACAAGGACAATTAATGTTCTTGTTTTTTTGATTATTCTTTTACAGTAAAGTAGCAATAATCTTGTAATTTATTTTTATTTATTATAAAATTATGTTATATGGTAAAGGAGGCTTAGTTATGAAAGATGAAGAAATAGAAACACTTGATTTTGAAGAGTCTCCAACTGAAGAAATAGAGATGCTTGACTTTGAGGCTGATAAAAAAGTTTCAGAGCAGATAGATGAGATGTTACAATTTATTGATGTATCATCCAAAGAAAAAACTAATATAGAATTAGATGCTAATAAAGAAAAACTAGATGAGTATAAACCTAGTATTAAAGATTTTAATATTAAATCTGCTAAGACTAGGAAAATAGTAAAAAAATCAATGTTATATATTATTATATTAATGCTTATTGGATTTGAATTTTTTGTAAATAAAGCAGGAGAAGCATTAAATAACATTAAGGTTTATGCTAGTAATAATGAGCCGATAAAAATAGTTCAAAATGAAAAATATGGATATATTGATTCATATGGTAATAAAATTGTTAATCCAAAATATATTTATGGAGAAGATTTTAATTCTGGTTATGCTATAGTTAAAAATACTTCTAATATGCCTTTAATAATTGATAAAGGCGGGAAAGAAGTTGTTAAGTCTGGAACGTATTTTTCTATATATAGAGCAAAAGATGACATAATAGCATCTAAAGTAACTAAAAAAGGCTTAAAATATGGTATTTTAAGCTCGAGTTTAAAGACTAAAACCGACTTTATTTATGATTCTATTTCGTATAAAGATGGTGTTTATACTTTTGTATATTGTAATTTTGTTGGTCTTATAAATGAAGAAGGTAAACAGATATATGAGTATAAGCTAACTGATAAAGATGATAAAAAAATTGAAGTCATACCTTGCCCTGTTACTAATGATAAATATGAAAGATATGGTGTGGTAACAATTAATGGAACGTCTTTAATAATTAACTTAAAAGATGGAAACAAAGTGTCTTCTCCAACATTAAATAAAATAACTCCAGAAGAAAATAACGTGTTTTATGAAATAAGAGATGGTGGTATTAAAAAATACATTTACGTTCAAAATAATAAGGTATTACTTGAATCAGAAAACTATAGTAGTTTATCTATAGAGAAAATCGAAACAGGAGTTTTAAAAGCTATTAATACATCGTATAATTATGAGTTTATAAGTACCAAAAACTTGGAACAATTTGAAAAAGGATTAAGTGTAGATAATGTATATTATGGTGATAACGTTGTTATGTATAAAAGTCACGATTATAAAAAAAGAACGGATGTGATTTCTTTTGTTAAAAACGGTGAAGTATATAAAAAGATTCCTTTAGAATATGAAATATATAAACCATATAAAAATGGTATTGCAATAGCAAAGTTTAATGATGGCACATATGGATATATGAATGAGGACGGAGATTTTATTAATGATGAAAGATATATAGAAGCATATGAATTTGATTCATATGGTGATGCAATTGCTAAAACCAATAATGGATATGGAGTCTTAAAGAAAAATGGAAAGGTACTTATTAGTTTTAATAATGAAGAAATTAAAATGTCACCTGACTTTGTTAAGATGAATTATGCGAAAGCGAAAGCATTTTATGCGGTAAAAAATGCGGGACTATATACTTTGTATAATAAAAATGGTAAAAAAATAGGTAAAACATTATATGAATCTATAGAGTTTGATGATAAATATCCTGTTTTAAAAGCTTCAACGGAAGCTAAAGATTTAATATTAACTTTAATAGATATGAAAGAAATTAGTATTACTTCAACTAACATTAAGTATGAAGCCCATAATAATTATTTAATAGTAAAAAATGAGTATTATAATTATGATGGTAAATTAATTTATGTAGATAATAAGGAAAGCTAAGGTGACTTATATGGATGATTTTGATATGATTGATGTTTCAGAAGATGTAAAGAAAAAAGATAAATTTATAATAGGAATATACATTTCTTTAGTGGTTTTAGTGGTATTAGGATTGCTAGTTTATTTCTTTGGGTATGATATTGTAAAATCATACATACAAGTTTAGGTGATATTATGAAAAATATTTTAAAAAGAATAAATAAGGAAAAAATATTTAATGTAATTATTATGCTTATTGTAATAGCATTATATATATCTGTTGCATTATTAATTTATACAAATTTTAGAGAAAGAAAAAGAAATGAATTAGCTGGTGGAATAATTGATAAAGTAGATAAGATTATATCTGAAAATGAAGACCAAGGTGTAACTGAGGCTTCGGTTAAATATGCTGGTTATAATTATACTGTTTTAGGTAAAATTAGAATTAAGAAGATAAATATGTATCAGCCCATATTAAAAGAAAATACCGCTGGGGCTTACAACACTGCTTTAGTTAAGATGTCTGGACCTGATTTAAACGAAAATGGTAATGTTGCAATTGGCGGACATAACTTTATGAGGGGTAATTATTTTATAAAAATAAATAGACTTACTAATGGAGATGTTGTAACTGTTACTGATTTATCAGGAAGAAGTGTTAATTATTACGTATATGAATTTGGAGTTACAAGCAAAGATGATGCATCTTATTTAGCGCAACCAGAAGATAAAGATGCAAAGATAATAACTTTAGTGACTTGTACTAAAGGTGGAAAAGAAAGATACATAGTAAAAGCAAGAGCTAAATAGTTAAAATTAAAGGTTTTTATATATGAAAAAAATAGTTTTGTTTTTAATAATGATATTAAGTTTAATCACTATCTATACTAATTTTAAAACAACTGATAATTCTAAATTTATAGTTAAGAATAAAAATTATGAAATTAAAGAGATAAAAGATGACTCTAACATCAAATATAATTATATAATTTATGATGATAATCATAATGAAATGGATAAAGGAATTACTTATAGAATAAATCCAAGCATAACTAATACCTATGGCATTTTACAATTATGTATAAATGAAGGTACAGGTTTAACAAATTGTAGATATTATGATACAAAAGAAAAAAAGAAATCAAAATGGTTTGAAACTCCTATTTTATCTAATAATAAAATTGTTGTTAAATTAAATAAATTACCTAATCCTACAGCAATAATTATTGAAAATATCTTTGATAAATCAAATTCATATAAAAAATACGATATAAATTTTTCTAATAAAGAACTTTGGCCTTTAAATGATATAAAGTTTGTTAGTGATAATCAAATTGAAATTACTTATATATCTGATAGCGAAAAAATAGAAACAAAAATAATTTTATTGGATTTCTAAAGATTATTGGAGGATATTTAATATGTTATTGAAGGAAAATATAAAAGGGAAAACATATAAAAAACTAATGGAATATCTTATTTCAAAATGTAATATTGTATCGGTTGTTTCAAACAACAAAGGTTATTATACAGAACAAGTAAACCAAACTATTAAAGTTATAACATCTACTGAAATGTGTTCCAAAGAAGATATTATTAATAATTATTCTGATGAATATTTAGAAAAAATAGCAGAAAGATATAAAAATAATGATAAAGTTTTTAGTGAAGAATACTTTGATTTCGAAAAAAATAGTTTAAAATATATGATGACTTATAATGAATATAAAAAAAATAAAAGAGGTAATAGTGATTCTTATGAGGAATATTGTGATACTTATGTATATGATAAAAGGAAAAATTATATAAAATCTCAAGTAAATTATTTGGTTTATAATTATAATATATCTAAGTGGTTAGATAAATTTAAGGAAGAGTTAATTGAAGTAAAAAAAATAACTCCATATTATATAGAATATTATTATAAAATTTCTGAAAATTTAAAACAAAGTATTCTTGATAAGAGTTCACTTTGTGATTGGGATTTTCCACTATCTATACAAGATATAGCATTTTATAATAATAACAATTGTTTATTTTGCTCTGAAATTCATGAAAAAATATATGATTTATTTTGTAAAGACGAGGAAGAATATGAAAATTTTAAATTAATGGGCTTAAAATTTTTTGTTAATGAATATGTTCCTGAAGATGGGTTCCTGAAGATGGTGAAAAAATTACATTTATAAATAACAAAATACGATAGGCTATATCGTATTTTTTGGTAATTCATAAATATTTTTCGTGCCTTTAGGTGCAATTAGTATTTTCCATGGCTTTAATTTTTTATATTCTTTTATAATATTGTCATTTTTATCTGTTGCTATTACATCTATTTCATCAAACATAAAAAACGTATGAATACTTTTGCAGTTTCTAAATAAAAGGCCATAAGTAATATTTTTTTTAAACATTAGACCTATAAATCTATTAATTAACCCTTTAGCTTCCATAATTTCTATATTTTCAAAAGTTAACATTTTATCACCATAAAAATAATAACATTTAAATAAAAATAAGTAAACTTATTATTTGGATTGACAAAAACCTTACCAAAATGTTAAACTATAGGTAATGTTAAATAGGGATGTGATTGTGATGACGAAATTAAATAAAAAAGGACAAGCATTAGTTGAATACGTACTTATAATTGCGTTAGTAACCGTTATAGCGGTTAGTTTGATAAAAGTTTTTGGAGGATATTTAAAAGACTCAATTACAAAAACCTCGTGCGAGTTAGTTGGTGAAACATATCAAAAAGGTGCACAAGCAGGAGAAGGAACGTGTAAATAGACCAAATGGTCTATTTTTTGTACTAAGGAGGAAGATTATGACTAAAATATTAAAATCAAGTTCTAAGGGTAGTTTAATAGTTTTATCAGGACCTTCTGGATCTGGTAAAGATTCAGTATGTGAAAGATTAAAAGAATATAATGATAATTTTTGGCTTTCTATATCATGTACCACAAGAAAACCAAGAAATGGTGAAGAAGATGGTATTAACTATTTTTTTGTTAGTGAAGAAGAATTTAAACAAAAAATAGAAAATGATGATTTATTAGAATACGCAGTTTATAATAATAACTATTATGGAACTCCTAAGTCTAAAATACACGAGTATTTAGATAAGGGAATAGATGTAATACTTGTAATAGAAGTGCAAGGTGCCTTAAAGATAAAACATAAAATACCAGAGGCTATATTTATCTTTTTAATGCCGCCTACCATGAAGGATTTAGTATATAGGTTAAAAAAACGTGGAACTGAAACAAATGATAAGATAATAGAAAGATTTAAAAAAGCGTATATAGAAATTAATGAGCTTTCTAAATATAACTACGTTGTAGTTAATGATGATTTGGATAAATCAACCAGAAAAGTTAATTCTATTATAGAAGCTCAAAAGTGCAGGGTAGATAGAATAGAAGATGTATACTTAAACAATGCCGAAGAGGAAATTCACGAGCTTTTAATAGATAATAAAGAATTTGAAAATAAAGATATTGATATTTAATAGCCCCATCAATTTGGTGCTATTTTTATTATCATATTTGCATAAAATTAACTGGTGATACTAGTGAATATAAAAAAAATAATTAATGACTATGTAGAATGTAATAATTTTGAAATTAAATATATAGATGGTAAGGTTAAAATATATTATTATGATAATATAGAAAATTTTACTTCTAATTGTATTGAAATAAAATATGGTGATAAAAAGTTAAAAGTGAAAGGAAAAAACTTGGTTATTGAAACTATGTTTAAGGAATACTTAATAATTAGTGGAGATGTAGGGTTTATTGAATTTCTTAGATGAATAATAATGTTAAGATAAGTATCACTGGTAAAAATCCTAGTTTTTTTGTTAAGAGGTATATAGTAAGAAAAATAAATTATACTGGCTATAAAGAAATAAGCCATAATAAAATTAATATGATTATTTCATATGATGATTATTTAGTTTTAAAAGAAATAAAAAGTACTTATGAAATTAATGTTATTAAAATGTATGGGTTAAATAAATATTTATATATCATAAAAAGCAATTATACGTTTATTATTTCTTTTTTTATAAGTATGTTATTTTTATTTTTGCTTAGTAATACCATTTTTGAAATTGATGTTGTACATAATGATGCTAAAATAAGAAAGTTAATAAAATCAAACTTACAAGAAAATAACATAGATAAACTAAGGATAATTCCTAGTTTTAATGAAAGAAAGAAAATAATAGAAAAAATTATAAAAGAAAACAAAGATGATATAGAATGGTTAGAAATAGAAAGAAAAGGTAGTAAATTAATCGTTAAAGTAACGGAAAGAAGAATGAATAAAAAAGAAGAAGATAATGAACCAAGACATATAGTAGCGAAAAAAAGTGGTATTATAACTAAAGTAGAAGCTTCTAATGGTGTTATAATGAAAAAGAAAAATGATTATGTATCAAAAGGAGAAATAATAGTATCTGGGGATATAATAAAAGATGAGACAGTAAAAGGACAAGTCCATGCTATGGGATTAGTTTATGCTGAAACTTGGTACAAAGTAAAGGTAGAATATCCCCTTAGTTATAAAGAAGTAATATATTTAGATGATGTAAAAAATAATATAGTAATAAATTTTATAGGAAAAGATATTCCTATAATGAAGAATTATGCTAGTTCGTATTTAGAAAAAAAACACATGTTAATAAAAAGTAAAGTAATACCTTTTAGTATAAGAGTAGAAAAGCAAAGAAAAACGAAAACGAAAGATAAAAAATATAGTAAGAAAAAGGCACTTTCATTAGCGATTAAATTGGCTGAAGAAAAAATAAATAGTAAACTAGACACTGATGAGTACATTATAAGTAAAAAAACTTTGAATTTATCCTCTAATCAGAGTAAAATAGAAGTAGATGTATTTTTTAAGGTTAATGAGAACATAACTGATTATAAAGAGGTAGATAAAAGTTTGTTAAAAACAGATGAAAAAGTAGAAGAATGAGGTAATAGGTATTATGTTTACGAGTATTTTTTTAAAGGCAATTCATAATGTATGGCCAATGTTATTTATATTTACGGTAATATTAGTATTAGTTAGACTAGCATATTTATTTATAAATAAGAAGAAGTTTGTATTTTATAGAGAGTTTATAATGTTGTGTTTTATAATATACATATTACTTTTGTATTATATAGTAACATTTCAAGATAATAATTACGGAACTAATAATTTTGTTCCTTTTAGAGAAATTTTTAGATATCATTATACCTCTAGACTCTTTATTAAAAACGTACTTGGAAACATAATTTTATTTATACCTTTTGGAATATTCGTTACGAGGTTTATAAAAACTAAAAAGATATTTCCTACGGTTGTTATATCATTTTTAGTATCCTGCTCAATAGAATTTGCGCAAATGCGAATTGGTAGAACTGCGGATATTGATGATGTTATATTAAATACTTTTGGTGGGTTAATAGGTGCTTTAATATATAAGTTTGAAAGTGACATATTAAAAAAACTTCCTAGCTTTATGAGAAATGAGTTATTTTTAGATCTATTGTGTTTGATTCTAATAATTAGTATAATATACGTATCATTTAGATTTGGTTTTTGGAGGGTTTTATCATGAATTATATAGAAATATTTAATGAATATAAAGGCGATGTAACAGATTTAAAAACGTTTGAATCGTTTATAAAATTTTCGGCGGATAAACTTGGTTTGAAAAACGTAATGTTTAATGTTATAATTATAGACGATGAACGTATCCATAAAATAAATAAAGAATATAGAAATATAGATAGACCGACTGATGTTATTACGTTTGCGCTAGAAGATGATAAGCAAATAGATACTCCGGAAGTTAGAGTTTTAGGAGATATATATATATCTTATGACAAAGTAATAAACCAGTCAAAAGAGTATGGACATTCGAAAAAAAGAGAATTATGTTTTTTGGGAGTGCATGGGCTTCTTCACTTGCTGGGATATGATCACATGAATGAAAAAGACGAAATAGTAATGTTTGGACTACAAAAGGAGTTGTTAGAGAAATATGGCATCAAAAAAGAAAGTTAACGTAGAAGTATCTAGAGGAAAATATGTAGAATCACAAAATTTAAAACAATTAGGTTTTAAAAGACTTTTAAGAAGTTTTAAATTTTCGTTTGATGGACTTAAATACGCTTATTTACATGAGCAAAGTTTAATATTACACGTAATTGTTATGGCGGTTATAATAGCATTTGCGGTAGGATTTAACATAACACCAATACAATGGGTTATAACTCTTATAATGGGGGCTTTAATACTTGTTACAGAGTTATTTAACACATCTATAGAGGCCGTTGTTGATATGGTTACAGAAGAATTTCATCCACTTGCAAAGGTTGCTAAAGATACTGCCTCAGCAGCTTGCTTTGTTGCGGATCTTATGGCAGCAGGAATGTGGCTTGTTGTTTTCGTTCCAAAAATAATATCTTTATTTAGGTAGTATGATGAAAAATATAAAAAAGTTCTTTGAAAGAGAGCAAAATCTTTTAGTCCATATTACCATGACGGTATTAGTCACCATCTTCGGTATGATATTTAACTTACAACCTTATGAATGGTTATTGGTTTGTTTGATGGTAGCATTTGTTATAACATCAGAACTTGTTAACTCATCAATAGAATTAGTAGTTGATTTATATACAGATGAGTTTAATCCACTTGCAATGGTTGCTAAAGACGTAGCGGCATCAGCTGTTTTAGTATCAGCATTTACTGCTTTTTGTGTTGGAATGTATATATTTATACCAAAGATAATAGAACTTTTATTATAGTTCTTTTTTTGTGCTATAATAACCCTAGGTGATTTATTATGGATAAGATAAGGGAAAAATTAAAACTTTTAACGACTAATCCTGGTTGTTATTTGATGAAGAATGAAAACGGTACTATTATATACGTTGGTAAAGCCAAAAATTTAAAAAGAAGGGTAAGTTCTTACTTTAATAGGGAACATACTGGTAAAACTAAGGCCTTAGTAGAAAACATTAGAGATTTTGAATATATAGTCACATCAACAGAAGTAGAATCACTACTTCTTGAAATAAACTTAATTAAGAAATATTCGCCTAAGTATAATATACTACTTAAAGATAATAAGTCTTATCCATATATAGAAATAACAGATGAAACGTATCCTAGACTTATAATATCAAGACCTAGAAAAATAAAAGGACACAAAGGAAAGCTTTTTGGGCCTTATCCTAATGCAATAGCCGCAAGACGTACGGTTCAATTATTAAACAGAATCTATCCTTTTAGAAAATGTCATACCATGGATAAAAAAGTATGTTTATATTATCATATAGGGCAGTGTTTAGGTTATTGTGAAAAAAAGGTAGATAAAGAAATTATTAAGGATATGATTTCGGAAGTAACAAGCTTTTTAAAAGGAAATTATGATGACGTTAAAATTAAGATTAAAGATCTTATGCAAGAAGCATCAGATAGTCTTAATTTTGAAAGAGCAATAGAATATAAAGAAATGCTTGAATACATTGATAAGGTATTAGAAAAACAAAAGATAAGTTTAAATGATAACATAACAAGGGACGTTATAAATTATTATGTTAAAAATGATTATATATCATTTCAGGTACTTCATTTAAGAGATGGAAAAATTAATATGAGGGATGGAGAAGTTTTCCCTTTAATTGATGATGAAGAAGATACGGTATCTTATTTTGTAACTAGTTTCTATGATAAAAATGAAGTTCCTAAAGAAATATTAGTAAGTAATAATTTTGATACCGCTTTATTAGAAAGCGCCTTAAACACAAGAGTACTTGTTCCGCAAAAGGGCCTTAAGAAAAAATTAGTGGATATGGCTTATGATAATGCTAAGATTGTTTTAGAAGAAAAGTTTGAGCTTATTGTACGTGATGAAAAAAGGACGTTTGGCGCTAACGAGAAATTAGGAAAAATACTTGGTATACCTCATTTGAAAAGGATTGAGACCTTTGATAACGCCCATTTATTTGGAACTTATACCGTAAGTGGTATGGTGGTATTTAATAATGGCAAGCCAGATAAAAAAGAATATCGTAAATATAAGATAGAATCGGGTTCTAAAGATGATTATCATACCATGCAAGAAGTCATTTATAGAAGGTATTATAGGGTGCTTCATGACAAATTAGAAAAACCAGATTTAATAATAGTTGATGGTGGTATTATCCAAGTTAATGCCGCTAAAGAAATACTTGATAGCTTATACCTTGATATTCCTATTATTGGTCTTAAGAAAAATGATAAGCATACAACAACTGCTTTAATAGACCAGGAAAGAGAATATGAAATAGATAAAACATCAGATGTATTTCATCTATTAACCAGAATACAAGATGAAGTTCATAGGTATACGATTAGTTATCATAAAGAAATAAGAAGTAAAGGTAGTTTATCAAGTATTTTAGATAGCGTTCCAGGAATAGGTACAGAAAGAAAAAAAATGCTTCTTAGAAAATACAAGACAATTACGAAATTAAAAAGTTTAACAATAGAAGAATTAAAAGAAGATTTACCAGATAAGGTGGCAGAAGATTTACATGTTTTTTTAAAGGAATTTGATAAGTAATATCATATTGTTTTGAAAAGATTAATATGATATTATAAAAGTATAGGAGTATTAATATGAGAGATTTAAATGATGTTATAGTAAAGATTAAGAATAATAGGGGAGAAATTACTACTAAAGATTTATATGGAATGGGACTTAATCAATATTACATAAACAAATTAATCTCAGATGAAGTTCTTGAAAGAATAGATAAAGGAATATACAAATACAATTCTAAAGCAAGATCGAATGAATTATATGAATATGCAAAAAATTTAAAGTTTAAAAAAGCATTTGATCAAGCTAGAATTTATTTTAGACAGGCCATTAATGAGTATAATGGAAATGATAAAGCATATTTATCATTGATTATAGATTGTTTATTCAATAAAGATTATAAGTCTTCATTAAAATATTTGCAGGATTATTTAGATAATAAAGAAGAACTGGAATTAGATGAGTTAGATAAGCTAATTTGTGTACTTTTTAATAAAGACATTATAGTACCAGAATATATTTTTTCCCAAGCAAAAGATGGTTTGCATATTAAATTAAGAAATAAATATGGAAAGTTTTTTGATAAAAAAGGGGCTAGGTCTTTATATTTTGCTGTAGATGAAGCAAATGAAAATAATTATTATGAGGCTCAATTTTATTTGAATACTATTAGTAATTATAATTGTAAAAATGAGAAAGTAGAATTACAATTAAACATACTTAAAATTCTTATTTCTAATATTACATATAAAGATAAAATAAAAAAAGATAAGTTGTTTGAATCTGAAGAAAATTTTAATAGCTTAAACGTAAATGTTTTATTTAATCAATTTTATACTTCATATAATAAAGGAAACTTTAAAAGCTCGGTTAATGCAATAAATAATATTATAAATTTAAATAAAAAGAATGGTAAATTTAATCCTGTTTTAGAAGCATACATTATAGTTTTAAAAGCAATAATGAATATGCAAAATGGAATTGATCCTCAAGTTAAAACCGGTTTCAAAGCACCTAACTATGATTTTTCTAAAATAGATTTATGTTTACTTTCAATCAAAAATAAAGATTTTCAAAATGGTAAATCATTTATTGTTGATATAATAAATGAGCAAAAAGAAAATGGAAATTTTTCCTTTATAAAATCATATAAT
This sequence comes from uncultured Bacilli bacterium, assembly GCA_910580185.1. Lineage (GTDB taxonomy): Bacteria > Bacillota_I > Bacilli_A > RF39 > UBA660 > Aphodocola. The sequence continues at coordinate 7,216 of CAJTWC010000010.1, read as the reverse complement.
ATGTTAAATGACTTATTAGAATTATTTTTTAAACATAAAAGATTTATGGATGGAACGAAAATTAAAACTCCAGAAATAGATGTAGTAAAATTTAGTGAAAAAATAAAAAATAATGCCTTTGATGAAGCTTATGAATTAGTCAAAGGGGCTGATAACAAAGGATTATTTAAAATTTTATTTAGAAAATTAAATGAGGAACTAAGTGATAAAAACAAAGATAATCAAATAGTTTATATAGATGAAGTTAAGTATTCCGAAGAAATAGAACAAATAAATAATTTTATATTGGATGAAAATTTTGATGCGTTAAGTATATTTATTGCATCAATATCATATAACGAAAGAGTCAGACTTCAATTAGAAGGATATGCATTAGAAAAGTTATATCAACTTAAATATTATAAGGAAGCAGAACCATATTATAAAGATTTAGATTCTTCTAATAGGTGTTCGAATATGCTTGGTTCTATTTTAACATTAAAAGAAAATAATTTTGGTGAAAAAAATAACTAATTTTAGTTATTTTTTTATTTTTTACAGGGGAATTTTAAAAAAAGTAGCTAACAATTAATTAGGGAGCAGTAAAAACTAGCTTTGTTTTCCATCTTTTTACGAAGAATAGAAAGGTGGTGGTAATTATGAGATTTAGGCTTGAAATAAAGTTAAGTCCAAAAATAATTATCATTCTAATACTTATAATAGTACTAGTTATTGTTATACGTTTATAAGAAAAACAAGGTTAGTTTATGCTAGCCTTGTTTTTCATTTTCAACCAATTTGGAAAACAACTAGTAATGCTGTTTCCTTCATTTATATTATATAACATTTTTGTTATATTAATCAAATTATTTTTATTTCGAAAGGAGGATTTATGAAAAAAATAATTTTTTTAGGAGTATTAGTGTGTGTATTTTGTATGTTTGGAAACATAACAGGTAAAGAAGATGAAAAGGAGATGGTAAATGAGAAAGTTAAGAGTTCATACGTTTATAAAGATATTAGTAATTTGTATGTTAGTGTTGTTAAAAAAATGGATCAGGAAGATACTAATAAGATTAATAATGAAGTAAGTAATAATAAAAATGAAGTGCATGTTAAACCCATAGAAGAAAATAATGTCTATGTTAATGAAGAAAACGAGATGTTAACCAAAACAGAAAATGATATTAAAAATACCAAAGAAGAAATAGAAGATATAATAATAAAAGAAAGTGTAAATGTGATAGCAGAAAATCAGGAAGTGATTGTAACAGAAGAAAAAGATGATGATAATAATGTGAATAATTTATCAAATAGTGAAACCGAAGAGATAAAGAATGATGATAAAGATAAAAATAATCAAAATCAATTAGAAGGAAATGACGAAATTAAAGAACAAGAAGAACTAAAAGAAAAAGATTCAAATGATGAGGTTATGAAAATTCATTATTTAAAAAATGGTTTTTATGAGGAAAATGGTAACACATATTATTATGAAAATGATAATAAAGTAACTGGTTTAAAGGTTATAGAAGGGGTTAATAATTATTTTTCTCCATCAGGTAAGTATTTGGGAATATCTAAAGTAAAAATAATAGATGTTAGCTACTATCAAAAAGATATTAATTGGGATTTATTTGCGAGTGATAGTGATTGTTATGGTGTTATTTTAAGATTAGGATATTACACTACCATTGATAAGAAATTTGAAAGAAATCTAAATGAACTTAAAAGGCTTAATATCCCTTATGGAATATATTTATTTAGTTATGCAACAAGTATAGAAGGAGCAAGAAAAGAAGCATTATTTACTAATAATATGATAGATAAATATGATATAAAACCTACTTTAGGAATATATTATGACTTAGAAAGTTGGAAAACTAAATCCTCATCTTCTGATAAAATAACTAAAAACGGATATAATTATATAGCAAAAGGTTACGTAGAATCGGTATCAAACCATGTTAATAATAATTATAACGTAGGTATTTATTCTGGAAGGTGGTATGCAATGAATAGACTCGGTAAAATTGCTAAAAGTTACGTTAATTGGGTGGCAGAATATAATAGTACTTTAAAGTATGATGGGCCTTATTTAATGTGGCAATATACTTCTAAAGGTAGTGTTCCAGGTATAGATGGTAACGTTGATATAAGTTATTTGTATTAAATTGTATTTTATGATTAATATGGATATCATTCATAAACATAAAAATAAAAAACTAACCATTTTAGGTTAGCTCATAAATTATTAAAACCATCTTCTAGGTGGATATGGTCTTGGTGGATATGGATAATATGGTCCTGGTTGGTAGTAATATACTGGTGGTCTATTATTATTACCCCAAAACGATGGAGCAAGAGCAGCACCAGTTACTCCGCCTAATAAGAATGGAAACACAAAGCCTCCAGCTAATCTTTCATCATTTGAATTTGATGATACTTTATATTTTTGATTTGATGGCATGTAATAACCATAAGACATTGTATTTGATGGAACCATGTTTGACATTTGATAATTTTGATTCATAATCTTTCCTCCCTGTCATATTATATGAAAAAAATAGTTGTGTGACATAAATACTAGATGATATAATACCATTGTTGATAGTATGATACATGAAAGAAAACATAAATTAACTAAAAATGGATATAGTAAAAGAAAGACGAATCCTTATTATATGAGTTAGCAAAACAAATGAAAACTAAATAATATTACTTAATATTCGCATATGTGTTATAATTATTTATAGCATACATGCGAATTTTTTGGTGGTGGTAAATTTGAATAAAATAAAAGTAATGGATGATATATTAGCTAACAAAATAGCAGCAGGTGAAGTAGTTGAAAAATGCGCAAGTGTTGTAAAAGAGTTAGTTGAAAATAGTGTTGATGCTGGTGCAACAAAAATAAAGATAGAAGTTAAAGAAGCTGGTACAAGGCAAATAAAAGTAATTGATAACGGAAGTGGTATGTCACGAGATGATGCTTCTCTTGCTTTTCAAAGACATGCAACAAGTAAATTACATGATGAAACAGGCCTTTATAGAATATCTTCTCTAGGATTTAGAGGAGAGGCTCTTCCTTCTATTGCATCAGTATCTAAAGTAGAATTAAAAACATGTGCTGATGAAGTTGGAACGTTAGTTATTATAGAGGGCGGAAAAATAAAAAAAATAGAAAACGCAGATGCAAGACGTGGCACTGAAATAAAGGTTAGTAATTTGTTTTATAACACCCCTGCAAGGCTTAAATATTTAAATAGTTTATATACAGAGCTTGCAAATATTTGTTCTTACATAAATAATATGGCTTTATCTTATCCAGAAATTAGTTTTACATTAGTTAGTGACGATAAAGAACTTTTAAACACGGATGGTTCTGGTAATCTTTTAAAAGTAATAAAAGAAATATATGGTTCAAACGTCGCAAGAAAAATGAAAAAAATATCAGTCTTTAATGACGATTATGATGTTGATGGTTTTATTTCATTACCTGAAGTTACAAGATCATCTAAAAAGCATATGACTACGTTAGTTAATAAAAGAGTAATCAGAAACGTTGAATTAAATAGATGCATTAATGATGCTTATCATACATATAAATTTGATACTAGATACCCAATTGTTATATTAAACATTAATTGTGATCCATCTTTAATAGACGTTAATGTTCACCCTTCTAAACAAGATATTAAATTTAGTAATTTTGAAGATTTAAAAGAATTAATTCGCAAGGGTATTAGAAAAGTATTAGAAGAAAGTATTTTAATACCTAAAATAGAAGATGATAAACCAAAAGAAAAAATAAAAGTAGTAGAACAAAGACTTAATTTAGAAAGAGAAAACGTTATTGACACTCCAACGCTTGATTACTCTATATTTGATGAGGAAGTAATTGATATAAATAATGATTTAGAAGTAAGGGAAAACGAAGAAGAATATAATTCATTTGAAAAAAAAGAAAATCTGAGAATAATGCCTGAGATGTATCCGGTAGGATTAGTTAGAGGAACATACATCATTTGCCATAATGAAATGGGAATGTACATAATTGACCAGCATGCCGCAAAAGAAAGAATAAACTTTGAATATTATAAAGAGCAGTTTGCAAATCCAAAACCTAATACCATAGCAATGCTTGTACCTTTAACTTTAGAATACCCAACTAATGAATTCATAATAATTAATCATAATATAGAAATACTAAGAAATTTGGGATTTAAAATAGAAGAAAATGGTATTAATACATTTGTTATAAAAGAGCAGCCTACTTGGCTTAGACAAGGTTATGAGGAAGAAAGTATAAAGAAGATAATAGACGTTTTAATAGAAGAAGAAAAAAACTTTGATTTAGGAAAATTTAGAGAACATGCAGCAGCAACACTTTCTTGTAAGATGGCTATAAAAGCTAATATGAATATATCCCACGCGGAGATGGAAGCCTTAGTAAATGATTTGAGAAAATGTAAAAATCCATATAATTGTCCCCATGGAAGACCAACAACAATTTTTTACAGTAATTATGAAATAGAAAAACTATTTAAAAGAGTGGTTAATTGACAAATCACTTTCTTTTTGTATAATAGTGTTTATAAAAAAGGGGATTTTGTATGAAATTTGTTATATTACCTAGATCAAAATTAGAAAAATTAAAACCTTTATCTAAAAATTCCTATGGGTGCTTATCAGAATGTTGTTCATATAAAGATGGTGTAATTAAATCTTTTTATGAAGAAATTGATAAGGCTACGCTTATGAGAATTAAAAAGAATTTGAAAAGAAATTCTAAGATTGTTATATATCCTAAAAAGTTAGTATATAAATTAAAATATGAAAAATATAAATTATCAATAAGTCCGGCTGGATATTATATGGAAAAGGCCCCTGGAATTAATCTTACGGAATTATTAAAAAAAATAATAAGTGGTAATATGGATCTTTCATATGAAAGATTATTATATTTATACTATGAGAAATTTTTGCCAGAATTAAGAGAAGAAAAAGTTGCAATATATGATATGAAAGTTTCACATATTTTTATTGATGATAATATTTATTTAACTGATACTGATGATTTTGATGATGAATTATATGTTGATGATACTGATATACTTAGTAAATTATATAAAGAACCAGAAGTAGAATATTTAGAAGATAATTCATTTGATAGAATATACAAATATAATTTAGGCGAGATAAATAAATGTTTTGAATATATATTATATTTTATTTCAAATTATTCATTAAATATAGATTATAATTTAGAAGATGAAAATTATTTAAAAGCGGTAATTAGTCAGATAAAAGAACAAACTAGTGCTGATGTAAAAACATTAGGACAACTAAATAAGTATAAAAGGTGATAATTATGATAACGATGACAGAAGAAGAAATTTTAAACTTAAAGCCAGTAAAAAATGGTTTGTCTGGTCAGTTTGGCGCAGTTCGATATCTTGATGATAATACACTAATAAAAATGGTTTATAATACAATAAAGGCTAAACAACACTTACGAATAATAAAATCAAGAATTAATAAAATGGTAGGTATAAAGCTCGATGATGTATCATTTCCCATTGATACATCATCTTTAGAATATAATAATTTTTTTGCATATACGATGCCTTACATAGAAGGTGATAACTACTATGATGTTTTAGAAAAAGTAAAATTAGGTAAAATGGATTTATCCTTTGATGATATATCTATTAATTATCATAATGGTCAGAAAAAAGTTTTTGAAATAGCTTCTAAAGATATTTTAATATGGGATTTAAAACCAGATAATTGCTGTTTGATGGACAATTTAAAAATTGGAATATATGATGTTGATTTCTTTAAAAAAGTATCGTGTGATCCAGAAAAAATATTGGGTAATAATGAATGGTTTTTAAATTATATGTATGAAATGTGTTTAATAGAGATATTAAACACGTTAAGAATTCCAATAAGACATTATCTAAATGATAAAAATAAAACGATTATAATGGAAAATTACGTAGATGATTTATTAGATGAAATAGTAAAAAGAACATCTTCTAATACAAAAACATTGGGAGAAATATTAAGAAAGTAGTGATAATATGATAATAGCAGTAGTAGGTCCTACTGGAGTAGGTAAAACAAAAATGTCTATAGCGTTAGCTAAAAAATATAATGCTGAGATAATATCTTGTGATAGTATGCAAATATATAAAAGAATGGATATTGGAACCGCTAAAGTAACCGAAGTGGAAAAAGAAGGGATAATCCATCACATGATTGATATAAAAGATGTTGATGAAGATTATTCTGTTTATGATTATCAAAAGGAAGCAAGGTATGTTCTTGATAAATTACTATCCGAAAATAAAAACGTAATTATTGTTGGAGGAACTGGGCTATATTTAAAAGCTTTATTATATAATTATAATTTTACTGAAATAAATGATACCGTAAGGAAAGATTATTCTATGTATACTAATGAAGAATTATATAATATGGTAAAAGAAATAGATAATGATACTAAAATACATATTAATAATAGACAAAGATTGGAAAGTTATTTAAATAATCATCCTACTAATGATGTTAAAATATCTAATAAGATGCTTTACGATGTTAAAATAATAGGACTAACTAGACCTAGAGAAGAACTTTATGAAGCAATTAATAATAGAGTAGATAAAATGATAAAAGACGGATTAGTAGAAGAAGCTAAGTACTTTTATGATAGAAAAATAAATAGTAAAGCTATTAATACCGCTATTGCGTATAAAGAATTATATTTATATTTTGATAATAAAATAGGTTTAGTAGAAGCAATAGAATTAATTAAGCAAAGAAGTAGACGTTATGCAAAAAGACAATATACATGGTTTAATAATCAAATGAATGTAAAATGGTTTGATATAAACGTAAATGATTTTACAGATACGATTGATGAAGTTATTTCATATATTGAAAATAATTAACAATTTTTGTATTATAATAATAGATAGGGATGTGATATATATGGCAACCAAGAAAGTAAGGAGACCATCTAAGATAGATAAAGATACAATGAAAGCTGCTAATATAGGATTTATGATAATAATTATTATATTACTCATATTATTATCAGTAGCAGCATTATCTGTTATATCACCGGATTTATATGAATCCTTAAAGGCTAATATTATTAATTTATTTAAGTAGGTTAGTGTAAAGAGTTTTGGGGAAAATTAATAAAAAAGTTAAAATGTAGGATTAA
>CAJTWC010000009.1 GCA_910580185.1 uncultured Bacilli bacterium | reverse complement strand
ATCACTTTCTTTAAACTGCTTTTTTATTTGTGTCTACTCTAAGGGGTGCAGTTCAGAGTTAGTATGCTTTTTTGTAGTAAAATGTTACAATATTTAAATTTATAATGATTTTTAATTGTAGTAATTTATTTAAAAACATGCTATAATTATAATCGCTTAATAGAAAAAGAAAGGAGGAAAATTATGAGCAAAATTAAAATATTTGCTTTAGGTGGCCTTAACGAAGAAGGAAAAAATATGTATGTTGTTAAGGTGGATAATGATAATTTTATTTTTGATGCGGGTTTAAAATATGCTGAGGATAAGTTACTAGGTATTGATTATATAATACCAAATTTTGATTATATTAAAGAAAATATAAAAAATATTAAAGGATTGTTTATAACTCATGGGCATGAAAAAAATATGGGAGCAGTTTGTGATATTGTAAGAGAAGTTCCAAATCTTAAAGTTTATGCTACTAAGTTTAGTGCTAACATTTTAAGAAAAGAATTAATGGATAATGATATTAAGTTTAAGAATATTATTGAAATTGATCCTCATAAGAAGATATCTTTTGGAAGAAATAGCATTTTTCCAGTTAGACTTACTCATTCCATACCAGATAATGTGGGATATGCTTTAAATACTCCTGATGGTACAATCTTTTATACTGGAAACTATGTATTTGATGCAACCATGTTAGGCCCATATAAAGCCGATATAGGAAAACTTGCTTATATTGGTAAACAAGGCGTTCTATGTCTTCTTGGAGAAAGTATGTATGCTGATAAAATAGGATATACATCTCCTAAAAACAGAGTTAGTAAGTTAATAAAGGATACTTTAAGTAAAACTGAAAATAGACTTATTGTTACTGTGTTTACTGCTCACGTATCAAGGATAGAAGAATTATTTAATGAAATTTCTAAAACAACTAGAAGAGTGGTTGTCATGGGACATAAGCTTCAAGGTATCATAAATGATATGATAAATAATGGATACGTTAATTTTGATAAAGAAAGAATTGGTGATTTAAGTAATATTAATGATAAAGATGCAGTTATACTTATTTCTAATGAAAGAGAAAAACCATTTACTAATTTAAATAGAATAATAAATGGTTATGATAAGTTTGTCAAAATAAAAGATACTGATACTGTTTTATTTTTAGAACCAGTAAATGATTATAACGAAAAACTTGCAATAAAGGTGATTGATGATATATCAAAAGTAGGGGCATCGGTAGTTACTATGTCAAAAAAAGATCATCTGCTTCATCATGCTTCTAGTGAGGATATTATGTTAATGCTTGATTTAATGAATCCAAAATATTATGTTCCAGTAGAAGGAGAATATCGACATATGGTGGCAAATGCTAATGCAGCATCCCATATTGGTATACCAAAGGAAAATATATTATTAAAACAAAATGGTGATGTTATAACCTTTATTGGCGGAAAGCTTAAAAACGTAAAAGAAAGAATTAAAACTGATGATATTTTAATAGATGGTAATTCTTCTAAGGATATTGGAGAATTAGTACTAAAAGATAGAGAAATGCTATCGGATAATGGTATTGTTATTATATGTGCAACGCTAGATAAAAGATCTAAAGATATTCTTGCGTATCCAGAAGTATTAACAAGAGGATTCATATACGTTAAAGAAAATACCGAGTTAATAGATGAAATAAAACGAATTTCTTTAGAAGTAATAAATGAAAATATATCTAATAATTATGTTGAATATAATAAGATAAAACTAGGTATAAGAGAACGTTTAAGTCATTACTTATTTGAGGAAACCGGTTGTAAACCAATGATAATAACAGTAGTACAAGAAGTATAAGTTTATACTTCTTTTTACATACCATTTTTATTAAGATTGATTTATATTTATAATTTTGTTATTATTAATGTAGTTATGATAAGGAGGTTTATCATGGGAAAATATGAATTATATGAAAATTTCTTTGTACGTGTAGGTACAAATGGTAATACTGATGTTATATTAAATTTTTATGAGTTTTTAGATGTAGAGCCTATGGCCAAAAAAAGTGAAATTTTTAATGCATATCAAAAAAAATCATCGGAGTTTTTAAAAAATATAGATATTGATTTACAAGAAAAACAAAAAGAAAGAAAAACTTTAGATAGGGTTTATAGTTGTCTACTTTATGATGATAAAAATAGAGAAATATATGATAAAAAAATAGCTAAAATTAAAGAAAAAAATATGTCTATTTATAAAAAGTTCTTTAATGCAATGAAAAGCTATAAAATTGAAAGAACTAATAGGGAAGTTAAGATAAAGGATTCCAGTGATTTTAAAAAGAAAATTATAAAGATAATAGCTGTGACAGCGGCTCTTGGGATTTTTGCTGTAGGTGGCGCGTCTTATATTAATAATACTAATGATGAGCATATGTTAGATGAGCCAACGACTTCAGCAAGTGAGTTCTATACTGATGCTGATGTTAAAATGAAAACTATTGAATATTTAGTAGAGCCTGGAACCAATATAGGTAGTGCAGCTGATATAGCTGATGAACTTGGTGTTTCTAAAGATCAATGTATTCAAGTAGGAAATATAAAAGTTGGGGATGAAGGTGTTATTTTTACAGTTAGCGTTCCAGAAGATGTGGCTGAAGAATATAATAGTACAAAAAATAAATATATTACTATACAATATAAAACCATACATGGTGATTATTCTGAAAATGAAATAGGTAAAAACTTAGGTATTTCAGGTAATGAAATAAAAATTGTTGGTGAATATGATATGAGAGCTGGAGAAACTATAACATTGAAAATTAAAGATGAGGGTTCTAATAGAGAAAAAGTTGAAAAGTATGTGTATTATAATAATTCAATATCTGAAGAGGATAAACAAAAACTTGAAGAATATGACTTTTATGTAGCTCCTGGGCAAGATATTAAAGAGGTTTGTTTAGAAGCTATGGAAGAAGATGCGTTTTTAAAAGAAGCGTATGATGGTGATTATTACAAATTAGCAAATGCGATTTTGACTCAAAATCCAGATAAAGCTGAGAATTATTCCAACTATCAATCTGGTTCTTATCATTTTAGTATAGCTGATAGTAAATCAGCAAAAGTTACACAGGATATGCTTGATAGATATGGAATTAGTTTAGGGGATAAAGCATATTAAAATAAAATATATTTAAAAGGTAAGAAAAATATTGAAATTCTTATCTTTTTTGTAATATTTTGTTATTTTGTGCTATAATTAACAAGTTAGTGAAAAAAGAAGGTGTAAGTTATGGAAATAAGAAACGTTGCTATTATTGCCCATGTTGACCATGGTAAAACAACGCTTGTTGATGAGTTATTGAAACAATCTGGAACTTTTAGAGAAAACGAAGAAGTTGAAACAAGAGCGATGGACTCTAATGACATTGAAAGAGAAAGAGGAATAACGATACTTGCTAAGACAACAGCGATTAATTATAAAGGCTATAGAATAAACATTTTGGATACTCCAGGTCATGCTGACTTTGGTGGTGAAGTAGAAAGAATAATGCACATGGTTGATGGTGTGTTACTTGTTGTTGATGCCTATGAAGGAACGATGCCACAAACAAGATTTGTGTTAAAAAAAGCGTTAGAAGCAGGCGTAAAACCAATTGTTGCAATAAATAAAGTTGATAAACCATCTACTAGAATAGATGAAGTATTAGATGAAGTATTAGAATTATTTATAGAGCTAGGTGCCGATGATGAACAATTAGAGTTCCCTGTTGTTTATGTATCAGCTTTAAATGGAACTTCAAGTTTAGATAAAGATTTAAGTACTCAAAAGCATACCATGGATCCAGTTCTTGATATGATAATTAATAATATACCAGGACCAGAAACAGATAGTGTATCTCCACTTCAATTTCAACCAGCATTACTTGACTATAATGATTACGTTGGTAGAATTGGTATTGGTCGTATTGCAAGAGGTACTATTAAAGAAAACGAAAACGTATCATGTGTTAGGTTAGACGGAAGTATAAAACAATTTAGAATTCAAAAGTTATTTGGATTTTTAGGCCTTAAAAGAATCGAAATAAAGGAAGCTCATGCAGGAGAAATAGTTGCGATAGCAGGTCTTCCTGATATATCAGTAGGGGAAACAGTTTGCACAGCTGGTAAGGAAGAAGCGCTAGAACCACTTAGAATAGATGAACCAACCCTTCAAATGACATTTGGTGTTAATAACTCACCATTTGCAGGTAAAGAAGGTAAGTTTGTAACCGCTAGAAAACTTGAAGAAAGATTAATGAAAGAAACCCAAAGGGACGTATCTTTAAGAGTAAGACCTAATGATACTGAAAGTTGGATAGTATCAGGTCGTGGAGAACTTCATTTGTCTATATTAATTGAAAACATGAGAAGAGAAGGTTACGAACTTCAAGTATCTAAACCAGAAGTAATTGTTAAAGAAATAGATGGCGTTAAATGTGAACCATATGAAGATTTACAATTAGAAGTTCCAGAAGAAAACGTAGGGCCAGTAATTGAAGCATTAGGTGTTCGTGGTGGTACCATGATAAATATGACTAACGTACAAAACCAAGTAAGACTTAATTATACAATTCCATCACGTGGTCTTATTGGTTTTATGACTGATTTTATGACCATGACTAAAGGTTATGGAATAATTAATCATACGTTTAAAGAATATATGCCAATGGCGGATGCCGTTGTAGGAGAAAGAAAACTAGGTGTATTAGTTTCAATGGAAAATGGTAAGGCATCAGCTTATGGTCTTGGGCAATTAGAAGATCGTGGTGTTATGTTTATAGAACCAGGTGCAGAAGTTTATGAAGGAATGATTGTTGGAGAAAACAATCGTGAAAATGACTTAGCAGTAAACGTTGTAAAACAAAAGCAACAAACAAATACCAGAAGTGCTGGTAAGGATCATACCGTAGTACTTAAAAGACCAAGACTTCTTACTTTAGAAAGATGTTTAGATTATATTAACTCAGATGAATTAGTAGAAATTACACCTCTTAACTTTAGATTAAGAAAAAGAATTTTAAATACTGAAGAAAGAAAAAAATTTGATTCAAAGAAAAACAACTAATATTTTTTAGTTGTTTTTATGTTAATGAAATTTTAAAAGATTCACCGTTAGCTTTTAATTCTTCATTAATTATTATTTCACTATCTTTAAAAAAAGTATCAAATTTGTTATAAGTAGAATTACTTATAATTATACCTTTATCTTTTTTTAGATTTTCTGCTGCTAGTGTTAAATTATGATTATTCATATATTTTTTTACCCAAAATGCTATTTCTTCAAAAGATAATATGTAGTTAATTACTTTATTGCAATCATTATCCCCATTAATTTTAATAAATGAACTTTGATTTCTAGATAAGGCACACCCTCCATTATCAAATAATGGACAATTTCTAAAAGTTTTAGTTTTACCATTAAATATTATTCCGAAATTATTAGGAAACCTGTCTGTAGTACCATATATTCTATCTGCTAAAACGGTTTTTAAAAAGTGAATTTGTGAATTATACTTAGTTAATTTTTTATATGTTGTTTTAATACTGTTCCAATTTGAAATGGGGGTTTTTAATGATTCTTCATTTTTTAAAAACCATGGTGATATAAGATATAATTCATTGTTTAATAATGCTTTATCATACGAAACACAAGGCATATTTATTGTCATTAAAAAGTAGTTTATTAATAATTCATTTTCAATTGTATTATATCCCATTATGTCATCAAAAAAAATTGAAATTCTACTTTGTTTTTTTAAATGAAATTTTGAACCGTTAGACATTAAAATGCATTTTCCACCATTATGTCCTGAAAGTTTTTTGTTTGAAGTTATAAAAGGTATGTCGTCTAAAATAATAGTACCATTATGATTTTTGCTTATGTTATTAGGTAAAGTATTGTTTTTTGGAATATTACCAGAAAAATCATCCATAAATTTTTCTGGTAAATGAAAAGCATCATAATTTATTTCATTTTTTTTATCATACATCTCATAATTTTTTAATATATCAATTATTATATTCATATTAAACACCTTTTTCTGTTTGTTTGATAATATAACATAAATAAAAATAAAAATCAATTTATAACATGTTTTAAATTAAAATTAATATGGTATAATTAATTAAGGTGATAAAATGAAAAAGTATAAAGTAATGGATGGAAATGAAGCTTGTAGTTATGTTTCTTATTTGTTTAGTGAGATGGCAGGAATTTATCCAATAACGCCAGCGTCATCCATGGCAGAAAAAGTAGATGAGTTATCAAGTAAAGGATTTAATAACTTATATGGTAGTCCAGTAAAGGTTGTGGAAATGCAAAGTGAAGCGGGTGCTGTTGCACTTGTCCATGGTGCGCTTCAAGCAGGAACTCTCGCAACTACTTACACGGCATCACAAGGGCTTTTACTTATGATACCTAGTATGTATAAAATTGCAGGAGAATGTTTACCATGTGTTATAAACGTTGCAGCAAGAAGCCTAGCAACTCATGCTTTGAGTATTTTAGGTGATCATCAAGATGTTTATGCAGTAAGGCAAACTGGGTTTGCAATGATGGCTTCATCGAACGTACAGGATGTTATGAATTTAACTGCGGTATCTTATTTATCTGCAATCGAAAATAGCATGCCAGTACTTAACTTTTTTGATGGTTTTAGAACATCTCATGAACTTAAAAAGATAGAAATATTAGATGGTGAAGATTTACTTTACATGTTAAATAAAAAGGCTTTAACGGATTTTAAAGATAAAAGTATGATAGCTAGTAAGGTTATTCGTGGTACAACTGAAAATGATGATGTATATTTTCAAAATACCGAAGCTAGAAACGTTAAGTATGATAAAATGCCTGATGTCGTAAATAGTTATATGGAAAAGATAAATAAAATAACAGGTAAAGATTATAAACCATTTAATTATTATGGAGATAAGAATGCTACTAAGGTTATTGTTGCAATGGGGTCTGTTTGCGATACTGTAAAAGAAGTAATTGAAAATGAAGAAGGCCTTGGATTAATTGAAGTCCATTTATATAGACCATTTAGTAAAAAGTATTTTATGAACGTAATTCCTAAAACAGTTAAAAAGATAGCTGTTTTAGACAGAACGAAAGAACCAGGATCAGCAGGAGAGCCTTTATACTTAGACGTATGTTCAATGTTTCAAGGGAAAGATATTCCGCCTAAAATAATAGGGGGAAGATATGGACTTTCAAGTAAGAATACTGATGCTGCGTGTATTAAAGCGGTGTTTGACTTTTTGGATGATCCAAATTGTTTTACTGGTTTTACGGTTGGAATAGAAGATGATTTAACGCATAAAAGTATACCTGTTTGTGATTATAAAGTTAAACATAAGGGTACAAGGGAACTTTTGATATATGGATATGGCTCAGATGGAATGGTAACTGCTTCTAAAGATATAATAACCATTATGGGAAATTATACTGATGCGTTTGTTCAAGGATATTTTCAGTACGATTCAAAAAAGTCTGGCGGAGTAACTAAATCTCACCTTAGAATAGCAAGAGAAGATATAAATAGACCATATTATGTTGAAAGTGCAAATACCTTAGTTTGTACTAAAGATACTTATTTATTAAGATATAATATTTTAGATAAAATTAAAAATAATGGTACGTTTATTTTGGTAACTGATAGAAAAGATGAAGATTTAATTGACTTTTTACCAAATAGAGTAAAAAAAGTGATAATTGATAAAAATATAGAATTTTACACGATAGATGCTTTTGATATTGCAAGAAGGCATAACATACCAAACAAGGTAAGTATGATAATGGAAACTGCTATTTTTAAAGTAGGCAAACTTGTTAACTACGAAGTTATTATCAAAAAGATAAAAGAACAAATAAGAAAGAAATTTTCTAAGAAGGGTGCCGAGGTGGTAGATGCCAACTTAGATGCTATAGAAGAAGTAAATGATAAATTAATTAAAGTTGATATAAATATGACTTCTTTGAAACCAGAAGAAGAAAGCCCTGTTAATTTAATTAAAGATAAGGTTATGGAAAAAATTTCTAATCTTGAAGGGAATCAGCTTACGGTAAGTGATTTTGAAAAACATATGGATGGATCATTTGATCCAGAAACAAGTAAGTTAGAAAAAAGAAACATATCGAATATGCTTCCATGTTGGGATAAAGAAAAATGTCTTCAGTGTAATATGTGCGTACTAGCTTGCCCTCATGCGGTAATAAGACCATTTGTTTTAACTGAAGAAGAAGTAGACAAATATGATCTTAAAGATAAGGTTGCAAAAGTAAAGGGTAAAGAAGGTTTATATTATTATATGGGAGTTTCTTGGAAAGATTGTACTGGTTGTGGTGTGTGTGAAAGTGTATGTCCAGTAAAAGATAAGGCAGTAATAATGAAAAATAAAGATGATGCACCTAAGAAAAACGTGTCATTATTATTTGAAAATGTTAAAAACAAAAATATTGCCCCTAAAAACACAATCAAGGGCGTTGGTTTTGAAAAACCATTGTTTGAATTTTCTGGAGCTTGCGCTGGTTGTGGAGAAACACCTTACTTAAAAATATTAACCCAGCTTTTTGGAGAAAGGTTAGTGGTTGCAAACGCAACTGGTTGCTCATCAATATATGGAGCATCTCATCCTTCTATGCCATGGAATGTTTCGTGGGCAAACTCATTATTTGAAGATAATGCGGAATTTGGATTGGGTATTAAAATTGGTGATATAGTTCAAAAGGAAAGAATAAAAACAATCCTTAGAAATAGTAGTTTATCGGAAAAAAATAAGGAGCTTGCAGATAGATGGCTAGAAAATGAAAATGATGTCAAAGCAGCAGAAGATATGATTAATAACTTTGATTTTAGTGAAGCAATTAAAGCTGAAAGGTTAAAAAAATACATTATGCCAAAATCAATATGGATGATAGGTGGCGATGGATGGGCCTATGATATTGGGTTTGGCGGTCTAGATCATGTGTTATCAAGAAATGATAACGTAAACATATTAGTATTAGATACGGAAGTATATTCTAATACTGGCGGTCAAACTTCTAAATCAACCAGAAGCGGTGCAAATGCTAAGTTTGCTTATAACGGTAAAGAAGGACAGAAAAAAGATTTAGCAAGAATGGCGATGACTTATGATAATGTTTATGTTGCAGAAATTAGTTTAGGAGCTAATATGCAGCAGACGATAAAAGCATTTACAGAAGCTGAAAAGCATAATGGACCATCAATTATAATTGCGTATTCACCATGTATTAATCATGGTATTAAATCAGGTATGAAAGATAGCATTAATGAAGAAAAATTAGCCGTTGAAAGTGGATACTGGCCAATTTTTAGATATGATCCAGATATTAAAAAGTTAAGCTTAGATTATAAAAATCCGGACTTTGACAAATATGAAGAGTTTTTATCTAAGGAAAACAGATATGCAATGACTAAGCTTGTTAATGAACAAAGAGCAAAAGAATTATTTGAAAACAATAAAAATAATGCTATAAAGCGTTTTAATTATTATAAAAAACTATCAGAAGAAGAGTAATTTGACAATACTTTTCTTTTTTGTTATTATAAACGACATTCAAAAGGGGGATTTTATATGGATTATTTACAACTTGTAACAGTAAGGGGAGCTATTAAGAATTGCGATGAAAACCTTACTAGAAGAAAATTTAAAATGACTTTTAGTAATAATCAGGAATTTGAATTTAAAACCACTAGACAAACTTTTTTATCTTCTTTGGGATTTACTGGAAATACTAATGTTTCTTGCGATGATAAAAAGATAAAAACAGTATACAATAACTTAAGCCCATTTAAAAGAAGAAATATGATTAAAACAGCAGAGGCAATTAATGAAGTTTTCGCTGAACAAAATTGGGAAAAATTAAACTCTTTTCCAATGCTTATGTATGAAAATTTCGAAAATAAATTAGAATTGGTAGTATCACCAGAAGGTTGTGATACATATATTTTATTTGAAATAAATCCATTCGCCAAAAAAGTTGATAGTATGAGAACAGTTGATGATATTTTATCAAATCTTAGTGGTAAAAGGATTGTTATACCTATTTCGGTTACTTGCGTTTTAGATGATAAGATAATAACAAGTGAAAAATTATCGAAAAATCAAATTTTAGAAGCTAGAGAAGCTGCAATTTCATTATCATCCTATTATTCTGCAACATTTAATAATAAATTAATAAAACCAAGGCCTAATCCTACTATGCAAAAAAAACAGAAGAAGAATAATAAAAAGAAAAAATAAGTTTACAAAGACTTATTTTTTTTTTGGCTAAAAGTGCATAATACGGTATAATTATTATGGGTGATAACATGTTAGGAACTATTAAGATAGATGAAATATATGAAACAAAAATTACCGCTTTAGAAAACGAGGGAAAAGGTGTGTGTAAAGTGGGCGGTATGGTAGTGTTTGTACCAAAAACTTTACCTGGTGAAAAGGTTAGAATTAGGATTACTGAGATAAAAAAGAATTTTGCAAGAGGAAAATTAATAGAGATATTGGAAGCTAGTGATAAAAGAACTAAGTCTAGATGTCCTTATTACGATGAGTGTGGTGGTTGCGATTTAAGACATCAAGAAGCTAAAGAAAATTTAAAGTTTAAAAAAGAAAAGGTAGAAAATGCTTTAAAAAGAATTGGTAAAATTAACGTACCGGTTGAAGAAACTTTATCCTCTTATAAAGAAGATAATTACAGAAATAAAGCTAGTTTTAAAGTGGAAAATAATAAAACCGGTTTTTATGAAGAAGGAACTTACAGATTAATAGATATAAAAGAGTGTCTTTTATGTGAAGATGATATAAATAAAGCCTTGAATATAATTAGAAGATACATAGAGTATAATGAAAACGAAATAAAAAATATCACAATTAAATATGGAAATGCATTAAATGAATTATTAATTGATATAGAGTCAAATAGTGATAAAGATATTAGAGTATTAGATTATTTAACAACTAATTTGGGTAAGTTGAAAACGGTTATTTTTAACGATAAGATAGTTTATGGAAATGGTTATATAAAAGAACTTACAAATGGTTTAATGTTTAATGTATCTTCTAAATCATTTTTTCAGGTAAATAGTATACAAACAGAAAAATTATATAAAACAGCAATAAAATTAGCTAAGTTAAACAAAGAAGATGTAGTTCTTGATTTATACTGTGGAACAGGAACTATTACTAGTATAGTAGCAGAACACGTAAAAAAAGTAATAGGTATAGAAATAGTAGAAGATGCAATAATTGATGCTAAGGAAAATTTAAAAATAAATAATATAAATAACGTTAGGTTTATATGTGGCGATGCTACTAAAGAAATAACTAAGATAAAAGAAAGGATAGATGTTATATTTGTTGATCCTCCAAGAAAAGGTGTAGATAGAAAAGCTATCGCAGTAATGAAAAAATTACTACCTAAAAAAATAATTTACATATCGTGTAATCCAGTTACTATGGCAAGGGATTTATCTTATTTAAATGATTTATATGAAGTTAAAAAAGTAGTCCCAGTTGATATGTTTCCTAATACGGCACATGTTGAGTGTGTTACATTGTTGGTACAAAAAGGAGAATAAGATATGAATGATGAGAAATTTTGGAATGAAACTTATTATAAAGATGTAAAAGAATATAAACTAGACTTTCTTAAAGATAACTGGATGGATAAATATCAAGATATTATTTTAGGGTTAAATGGAAAAGATGCAATAGATTTAGGATGCGGATTAGGTCAAGACACAGATTGGCTAATAAAACATAATTTTAATGTAATTTCGTGTGATATATCCTCATTTGCTTTACAAAAATTAAAAAAATTATATCCAGACGCAACTACTATGAAGTTTGATGTATTAGAAGGGTTACCATTTAAAGATAATGATTTAGATTTAGTAAATGCTAATCTTTCATTACATTATTTTATGATGGATAAAACAATAGAAATATTTGATGATATATATAGAGTATTAAAACCAGGGGGGGTATTTATAGGAAGAATGAATTCTGATAAAAATAACTATGCTAATGATAATTGTATAGAAGTAGAAGAAAATTTTTATTATGATACTAAAGAGAAAAGGCATCGTAGATTATTTAATAAAAAACAATTTGACATATTAACTAAAAAATGGGATGTAGTAATTTTAAACGAGGATGAAACCGTTCGTTTAGGTAATAAAAAATATACTTGGGAATTCATATTAAGAAAGTAATTGATAAAATTTGACAAATTATTTAAATAATTAATATTAATATAAAGAATTAATCAAGGAGGTTTTGGGTTGAATGAAAGAAAAAATGATAGGCAATGAAGATAATATAATATTTTATAATGATGAAGTTGGAAATGTAAAAGTTGAAGTGAGACTAATTGATGAAGATGTATGGTTAAATACAAATGCTATCGCGAGCTTATTTGATGTACAAAGACCAGCTATAACTAAACATATTAATAACATCTATGAAGAAGAACTATTTAGAAATTCAACTTGTTCCATTTTGGAACAAGTTCAACTTGAAGGTAACAGAAATGTAAAAAGAAAAATAGAATATTACAATCTTGATATGATTATTTCTATTGGATTTAGGGTAAATTCTAAAAAAGCTATTAAATTTAGAACATGGGCTAATAAGATTATAAAGGAATATATGATTAAAGGTTTCGCTTTAAATGATGATAGATTTTTAAAGGGGAATAAATTTAATCAAAAGTACTTCGAAGAATTACTTGAAAGAATTAAGGTTATTCGTACCAGCGAGAGAATGTCTTATCAAAAACTTACTGATTTATTTATTAATACTTCAGTTGATTATAATAAGGATTCTGATGAAGCTTATACGTTCTTTAAGATAGTACAAAATAAGTTATATTATGCTATAACTGGAAAAAACCGCAGCAGAACTTATCTATGAAATAGTTGATTCTAACAAAGAAAATCTAGACCTTACTAATTGGAAAAATTCTCCAGATGGTATGATATATAAATATGACGTTAGTGTTGCTAAAAATTATTTAAACGAAGATGAGATAAGAAAATTAAATAACTTAACTAACTTTTATTTGGATTATGCAGAAGATATGGCAGAAGAACAAAAGGTTATGACAATGAAAAAATGGATAGATATAACTGATGATTTATTAGCGTTTAGAAAAAAGAAAATATTAAATGATGCTGGTAAGATTTCTCATAAAAAAGCTGCCCTTAAAGCTGATAAAGAATATGAAAAATATAGAGTAAAACAGGATAAAGAATATATTTCTTCAATGGATGAAATGTATAAAAGATATTTAGAAGAAAATAAAAATATTTAGAGGTATTTGTTATGAAAGATATATTATATAAAATAGAAGAAACTACGAAATTTGTAAGTCAAAATTCTAAAGATGTAAGAATTAATTATAATAGGTTAGATGAAATCATTGAGGTCTTTGATTTATCAAAGAATAAACATTGGTTAGAATCAAATCCCTTTGGTATATTGGATATGGATGTTAAAAATATAATTAATTTCTTGTTAATATATCATACCATTGGAGATTATTGTTTTTGGGGAGAGCCTAAATGGACTATTAAAATTACAGAAGGCGAGTTAGATGGTTCATTTGCAATGATGTATTTGGTAATTAATAGATTGAAATCAGGTAAAAATTTTGATATGTCATTCGAGGAGTTTTCTGATTTTTTAAAGGCTAATACCGAAATTCCGTTATTAGAAGATAGATATAATAATTTAGTTTTAATGAATAAATTTTTAAGGAAAAATGGCAATGATTTTTATTCTTTAATAAAAGATATTTATGATGATAAAACCTTATTTGAATATGTAATTAGCAATTTAGAATATTTCAAAGATGAAAGTGAGTATAAGGAAGAAAAAATATATTTTTATAAAAGAGCTCAATTACTAGTTTCCGATGTTTTACATATTAGAGAAAAATTAGAAAACGTAAAAGTAGATTATAGTAATTTATGTGGATGTGCAGATTATAAAATTCCACAAGTAATGCGTTGCTTTGGAATACTTGAATTTAGTAGAGAATTATCTAATTTAGTTGACAATAAAGTTGAATTAAAAGAAGATTCTAATATGGAAGTGGAGATAAGAGCAAATGACATTGTAGTTATTGATTACATTTATAAAAAGCTTAATAAGAGATTAACTAGGATGGACATAAATGATTATATATGGCTATTGGGACAAGATAAATCAAAGATGGTAAAGCCATACCATAGAACATTAACTAATCATTATTAGCATAAAAGAAGAATGAAATGAAATATATATAATAACTGCTAGGTGGAAATCCGAAAGGGAAGATGAAGAAGGTCAAAGAGAAAGAAGTATTGTTTTAAAATGGTTAGAAGAAAATGATATATATTATGATGATATATATTTTACAAAAGGTGATAAAACAATTTATTGTAAAGATTTAAACATTGACGTAATGATAGAAGATACACCGTCTAATATAGAAAATATTTCTAAAAAGTTACCAGTAATATGTTATGATGCACAATATAATAAACATTGTAATGGAAATAACATAATTAGATGTTATAGTTGGTATGATATATATGAAAAACTTAGAAACCTTTTTTAAATAAAAAAATAATTTCAGGAAAAGAGTAACATCTTTTCTTTTTTGTATAATAAACGACAAAATATTATATATAACATGTGTATTATAAAAACTAAAAATTATTTAGGAGGATAATGCATGTGGCAGAAAATAAAATTATAAATGTAAAAGATAACGAAATAAGAGTAATGAATATCAATTGTACTGATTATATATCGCTAACGGATTTGGCAAAGTATAAAGAAAAAGATAGGACGGATTATATAATTCAAAACTGGATGAGAAATTTAAATACAATAATTTTTTTGGGAACGTGGGAGTATTTAAATAATCCTAATTTTAATTCCATCGAATTCGATGGGTTTAAAATAGAATCTGGGAATAATGCTTTTATATTAACTCCCAAAAAATGGATAGAAAGTATAAATGCAATTGGTATTATATCAAAACAAGGAAGATATGGCGGAACTTTCGCTCATCCTGATATAGCTTTTGAGTTTGCAAGTTGGTTATCACCAGAATTTAAGTTATATTTAATTACTGAATTTGAAAGGTTAAAGAAAAAAGAAGCATATCAAGATAAAAAAGAATGGGAAGTTAGTAGATTAATATCAAAAGCAAATTATACGCTTCAAACTGATGCAATTAAAAACTATATGGTTCCTAAACTAACTGAAAAACAAAAGAAGTTTATTTATGCAAACGAAGCCGATGTTGTTAATGTTGCTTTATTTGGGATGACTTCAAGAATGTGGAGAAAAAATAATCCTAATTTAGAAGGTAACATTAGAGATTATACAGATATATTACATTTAGTTATTTTAAGTAATTTAGAAAGTCTTAATTCAGAAATAGTTTTAAAAGGTATACCTCAAAAGGAAAGACTAATTTATCTTAATAAAATTGCAAGAAGACAAGTTGGTATATTAATGAAAAATAAAAGCATTAGTAAATTGGAAAACTTGAAAAAAGTGGATAATAATGGTATAGTGTTAGTAGAAAATAAATGAGTAATGAAAGGTATAATATGGTTAAGTTATCAGAAGTAAATATATCTGAATTTGATGATTCAGATATTGATAAAATAGTTTATGATGGAATCTATGATGACAATAAAAAGGCAAAGTATGCATTGGTTTTTGGTAACAGTATGCTTATTAAGGAAAGAGTTTCTACAGCTGTTAGATTATATAATGAAAAAAGAGTTCAAAAATTAATTTTTTCAGGAGGCGTAGGTGGTGTTTCTAATCAAAATGGCGATTTAAAATCAGAAGCTGAAAAGATGAAAGACTTAGCTCTTTCGTTAGGCGTAAAAGAAAAAGATATATATACCGAAGATAAATCGAATAATTCATTTGAAAACGTAGATAATGTTATTTGTAAGTTTGGCGATGATATTATAAAAAACTCAAATATAATAATTGTAACAAGTGAATTTCATTTAAAAAGATGTTATGCGATAATAAAGAAAAAAATGCCAAACATAAACGTGTCATTAGTTGCGGCAAAAGATGGTTTTTCT
Source organism: uncultured Bacilli bacterium (assembly GCA_910580185.1). Taxonomy (GTDB): domain Bacteria; phylum Bacillota_I; class Bacilli_A; order RF39; family UBA660; genus Aphodocola. The sequence goes on along the minus strand of CAJTWC010000009.1, from coordinate 23,370 downwards.
GATAGAGATAATTGGTATTTATCAGATAATAGCTGGAATTCTGGTAGAAGTTTAGCAACGTATGAAGCAGGACTATTGGTTAAATATGCAAAAGAAGGAAAAATTAAAGATTTAGAAGTTAATATAGATAAAATCAAAAAGATTTAAGAAGGAGAATAAAAAGATGAAATTAGATGGAAAAGTAGCTGTTGTAACAGGTGGTGCAATGGGAAATGGACTTGGTATTGTAAAAGTATTTTTAAAGTATGGGGCAAAAGTAATAATACTTGATTATTCAGATGAATTAGTAAGTACCATTACTGAGTTAAAAAAAGAAGGACATGATGTGTTAGGTTATAAAGTAGATATTAGTGATAACAGGCAGGTAGAAGGCGCCGTAAGAGATATTAAAAACAAATTTGATAGGGTAGACATATTAGTTAACAACGCTGGTATATGTATGTTAGAAAAGTTTGAAGATATGTCATTTGAACTAAGGGACAAACATTTTAATATAAACATAAACGGAACGTGGAACGTAACTAAAGCACTTCTTCCGTTAATAAAAAAATCAGGTAATGGGTCAATTGTTAATTTATCTAGCGTTACCGGAACAAAGGTAGCAGACGTAGGTGAAGTAGCTTATGCAACAACAAAAGCAGCTATTATGGGATTTACTAAGGGCCTTGCAATAGAACTTGTAAGTGATAACATAAGGGTAAATTCTATTTTACCAGGTTACATATTAACACCAATGGTAGAAAAGATGGCTAAAGTAAGTAATCCTGATAATCCTAAAAGCGTAATAGATGGTATAGCCAGTGCAATACCAATGAATAGGTTAGGTAAGATAGAAGAGCTAGGAGAGCTTGCAGCATTTTTAGCAAGTGAAGAAGCAAGTTACATAACTGGTCAAGAATTTGTAATAGATGGAGCATCAACGCTTCCTGAAACATTAACGATGGGAGTTTAAATATATGATTAATTTATAAGTAATAAATGCTTGAAATATAATATTTAATCATATATAATATTACTCACTACAAAGGGAAGTGAGTAATATGTTAAAATTTAGAAATAAAAAGTTTTTAATAAAAGAAGCTAGTTATGATGGTAAATACGAAACATTATGTTTTGAATGCATTAGAATAACTGGAAATAAGAACAAACCAAAAGAATCTATAGCTACTTATCCTTTGCTTGATAAGAATGGTAAAGTTATTAGTGAAAGTGTAGAGGTAGTAAAGCAAGCTGGTTATTCTGAAGATGAAATAAAAAAATATATTGACTATTATAAAAAGTATCATAGAGTATACGGAGAAGATAAAACAAGCAAGGAAGAAAAAATTAATTATAGTCAAAAATCTAACTTTAATAAAACATATTCTGCCAATAAGATAAATTGGAAAGAAAAAATGAATAATTGTAAAAGTTTAAATGAGCTATCAAGCTTATGTGGTGATATGTACTTAGTATATAATATAAATCCAGATTTATATGAAGATACTATAAATAAACTCATCAAAAAATTATTTGTAAAGGACCCATATTTTTATAAAAATGAATATGAATCTGTTGAAGATTTTATGTATGCAATGAAGTTGGTTTATCAGGCCAGTCAGATAAAAGATGAAATATTTAAAAATGCAAATATTTTGGATAAAGAAAAGTATGTGAAGGATGCTTTCGATTTTATGCTTTTTAAAGTATATGCTGAAAACTTTTCAAATGCCAAGGAAGAAAAACTTTATATTGAAGTATATTCTCTTTTTAAAAAGTATAATTATGGTATTGAAGCATTGGAGGCTAACTATTCAAGGTATGAAACAAAAGATGCGCCAGAAGAAAATGCACCAGAAAAAGTAAAGCCTTTTATAAATGCATATATTAATAGGTTGGTGAGTTTTGGAATAAAAGGTTTAATTAATTATGATAACTTTTGGGCCGAGATTTTATTAGCAAAGGAAACAAATGATTTACTTGCTTTTTCAAGAGCTAGAATTCTTGCTAAAGATAAAGAGGAATTTGAAGAGTGGTATAGTGTAAAAAGAGAATTTTTACAAAGGGATTTTGACGAAAATCATTATTTTTTAGCAAGAAGATGCTATTATAATGATGCTGAAAATATAGATATTCTTATACTTTCAATGCTTTATTGTATACAATCGATAAAACCAATAGATGAAAAGAAAATAAATTATTTTCATAGAGAATTATATGATATATTTGGCTTTTATGGTATTAATAATATGAAAATTAATAATTTAGAGTTAATCTCTGAAACATTAGATGAAGTATATTTTAATTATAATAATTATTATGATGATAATACGAATATTGCTTATAAAAAGGCTAGGAAAGAAATAAATGAAAAACTAGTAAAGTAAGAAAAAATATTATAAGGAACATATTAAAAAATAGGTTCTTTTTTTGACACAAAAATTTCATTGACTATATGCATATAATTTGTTAGAATGGTTTTTGTTAGCTACCTTACAATAAGGAAGGGATATTATGAAAGAAAGAAAAATTCCATTTGAAATTAAAATGCTAGATAACATGATTGATAGAAAAATATGTAATAGTGTAGAGAAGATGAGTTTAACTCATACGCAAGCTAGAATATTAAGGTTTTTGTTTACTAACAAAAATAAAACCATATATCAAAAGACAATAGAAAAAGAAGTAGGCGTTAGACGTTCTACCATTTCAGGTATATTAGATACAATGGAAAAAAATGGTCTTATAATAAGAAAATCATCTATTTATGATGCCAGAAAAAAAGAAATAGCATTAACCTCTAATAGTTTGAATAAACATAAAGAGATAGATAAAAAGATAGCTGACTTTGAAAGTGTTTTATTAAAGGGCATAACTGATGAAGAAAAAGAAGCCTTTTTTAAAACAATAGACAAGTTAAAAGAAAATTTAAAACAAGAAAGGAATGATTAAATTGCTAAAGTTAATAAAAGAGTTTAAGAAAAAAGACTTTATGCTAATATTTATAAGTGTACTTTTAATTTTATTTCAAGTATGGCTTGATTTAAAATTACCTGATTACATGACCGAAATAACAAGGCTTGTACAAACGGAAGGTACTAAAATAAGTAAGGTATTAACGCAAGGTGGATACATGCTTTTATGTGCTGGAGGTTCCCTTCTAGCAGCCTTTGCCGTAGGATACTTAGTATCTTATGTTTCAGCAACTTTTTCTAAAAGAACAAGAAAATCTTTATTTGAAAAAGTTCAAAGTTTTAGCATGGAAGAGATGAAAAAGTTTAGAACCAGTAGCTTAATTACCAGAACAACAAACGATATAACAAACATTCAGATGTTTATTGCAATGGGACTTCAAATGCTTATTAAATCTCCGATTACGGCGGTATGGGCAATCCTTAAAATCCTAGGTAAAGGATGGGAATGGAGCTTAGCAACCTTTATCGCAGTAATAGTTTTACTTATTGTAATAATAAGTCTTATGGTAATTGTTTTACCAAGGTTTAAAATCGTACAAAAACTAATTGATAACATAAATGGTCTAACTAGAGAAAACCTAAATGGTATTAGGGTAATAAGAGCGTTTAATGCGGAAAAATACCAAGAAGATAAGTTTGAAGAAGGAAACGACGTATTAACGAAAACTCAAACTTTTAATCAAAAAGTAATGAGTATCATGTCTCCTTGTATGTATTTAATAATGAATTTCTTGACCCTTTCAATTTATACCATTGGAGTATCATTAATTAATGGTGCTGGTATGTTTGATAGGTTAGATATATTCAGTAACATGGTAGTATTTTCAAGTTATGCGATGCAAGTTTTAATGTCATTTTTAATGCTTGCCATGATATTTATAATGTATCCAAGAGCAAGTGTTTCAGCTAGCCGTATTAGAGAGGTAATAGACACTGAAGAAAAGATAAAAGATGGTAACTTTAAAAATGATACTAAAGTTTATGGTGAAATAGAGTTTAAAAACGTATCATTTAAGTATCCAGATGCTGATGAATATATATTAGAGAATATTTCGTTTAAAGCTAAAAAAGGAGATACTCTAGCCATAATTGGTTCAACTGGTAGTGGTAAGTCTACAATCGTAAACTTAATAATGAGATTTTATGACGTAACTGATGGTGAAATATTAGTAGATGGTGTAAACATAAAAGATTATAACTTGGAAAGTTTACACGAAAAGTTGGGCTACGTTCCACAACGTGCGGTAATGTTTGATGGGTCAGTTAACTATAACATAGGTTATGGTAAAAACAATGTACCAGAAAAACAAATTAAGAAGGCTGCTAAAGTAGCCCAAGCAACCGAATTTATTGAAAACATGCCAGAAAAGTATGAAGCGAATATAGCAGCAGGTGGAACTAACATATCAGGCGGACAAAAGCAGCGTGTTGCAATAGCACGTGCCATTGCTAAAAATCCGGAAATTTTTGTTTTTGATGATTCCTTTAGCGCGCTTGACTATAAAACTGATTATGTTTTAAGAAAAGAATTAAAAGAAAACATAAAAGAAGCAACAAGCATTATTGTTGCACAAAGAATAGGTACCATAATAAACGCTGATACGATTGTTGTATTAGATAAAGGTAAAACCGTTGGCATAGGTAAACATAAAGATTTATTAAAGAAGTGTAAAGTTTATAAAGAAATAGCTTTATCACAACTATCAAAGGAGGAACTTTCTAAATGAGTAATGAAAATAGAAAAACAAGTGCTCCAAGAAGAGGTCATGGACCAGGTGGAAACCCAGGCGAAAAACCAAAAAACTTATCACTAACTTTAAAAAAGATGGTTAAATATTTAAAACCTTTTATGCCGGTTTTAATAATAGCATTAGTCCTAGCGGCAGCATCAAGCGTACTTGCCATAATAGGACCTAATAAGCTAAGCGATTTAACCGATGAGTTATCAAAAGGGTTAGTTTTAAATAAAGAAAAACTAACCAGCATAACTGATGATATAAAAGAAACGTTATCTGAAGAAAACTTTAAGAAAGTAAGCTTAGAAGTTATGAACGTTAAGTTAGATAATAATACCATCATGATGATAAATGCATCTAGCGATATATCATTAGAAGATAAAGTATTATTTAATAACTTCATAAAAAACGTAAATAAAGATAACATGATGAGTGAGGTAACAAAGCTTCCAGTAAGTATTACAAACGTTATCTTACCAGATAGTATGATAAATAACGTAAGCGTATCATCACAAGACAAGGTAGAATACATAGAAACGATTAGTAATTTAAACACCGAAGATCAAAACGAGATGATAAAGGCACTATCTAATATGCCAGAATCTATTCAAGGTATTTTACTTCCAGAAAGCCACATAGAAGGTACGTTAATTACTACTAAAGAAAAAGTTAAATTTTTAACTAAGATGAGTAAGATAGATAAAAATTCTTCTGCTAAAACAATATATAAAGCAGTAGATGAACTTCCAGATAGTATTGGTAATTTAATTAAGCCAAAACTAGATAGTACCGCTATTAAAAACATAGTAATATTCTTAGTTACCATTTATTTACTTAGTGCTTTATTTAACTTCTTAGAAAGCTTTTTAATGGCAATAATGTCTAATAAGTTTGCTAAAAAATTAAGAACCATGATATCAATTAAGATAAATAAGTTAGCATTAAAATATTTCGATACTCATTCAACCGGTGATATATTATCGCGTGTTACAAACGACGTAGATACAATAGGTGTTAACTTATCTCAAAGTTTAGGATCACTTGTTGGTGCGGTAGCTTTATTTGTAGGATGCGTTATTATGATGTTTGTAACAAATTGGGTGATGGCAATAACAGCAATTGTATCATCACTATTTGGATTCATGTTTATGGCAGTAGTATTAGGTAAATCACAAAAATACTTCCTAGCAAGACAAGTAGAACTTGGTAAGTTAAACGGTCACATTGAAGAGATATACACCAATCATAACGTAGTTAAAGCATATAACGGAAACTACGATGCTTCAAAAACATTTGATAAGTTAAATGATAACGTGTTTGAATGTAACCGTATGAGTCAGTTTTTATCTGGACTTATGCCATCAATGATGAACTTTATTGGTAACTTTGGATACGTTTGTGTATGTGTTGTGGGTGCTCTTCTTGTAATAAACGGACACATTACTTTTGGTGTAATAGTAGCATTTATGTTATACGTAAGATTATTTACATCTCCACTTTCTCAAATCGCACAAGGTATGACAAGTATTCAGTCTACGGCTGCTGCAGCAGAGCGTGTCTTCGAGTTTGTTGAAGAACCTGAGATGGAAGATGAAAGCCATTTAACAAAGAAATTAAACCCTAAAAAGGTCAAAGGCAACATCGAGTTTAACCACGTTAAGTTTGGTTATGAAGAAAATAAAGTAATAATTAAGGACTTTAATTGTAAGGTTAAACCAGGACAGAAAATAGCGATAGTAGGACCTACTGGTGCAGGAAAAACAACTATGGTTAACTTACTTATGAAGTTTTATAACATAAATGATGGAGAAATACTAATAGATGGTGTTTCAACTAAAGAATTAACTAGAGAAAACATTCATGATTTATTTATCATGGTACTTCAAGATACTTGGTTGTTTGACGGAACTATCCGTGATAACGTTTGCTACAACACTAAGAATGTAAGTGATAAAAAAATTATGGAAGCTTTAGAAACAGTTGGTGTAGATCACTTTGTAAAATCACTTCCAGGAGTTTTGGATTATGTTGTTAAAGATAGCGATTCAGTATCTGCTGGTCAAAAACAATTACTTACGATTGCTCGTGGTATGATAAAAGACGCCCCATTTCTTATTTTGGATGAAGCAACATCTTCCGTTGATACAAGAACAGAAGAACTTGTTCAAAAGGCAATGGATAAATTAACTAAAGGAAGAACTTCATTTATCATTGCACATAGGTTATCCACAATAAAAAACGCTGATTTAATATTGGTAATGAAAGAGGGTAACATAATAGAGCAAGGGAACCATAAAGAATTAATGAAGCAAAATGGTTTTTATGCAGAACTTTATAACTCACAGTTTAAAAATTAATGGGTTAAGGCTTTTAGCTTTAGCCTTTTTATTTTAATTGCTTTAATACATAAAAAAGTGTATAATCAGGTTAAGAGGTGAAATGATGAAAAGTCGAAAAGTTAGAAAAGAATTGCTATTTTATGGGAATTTAAAATATTTTAATGAAAATAATTCAGATTATGATATTTCTGAAGAAGATGTTTTACTATTACGTACATCACTTAGTATTTATGGAAATGAATATGTTAATCTTGAAAAATGCCAAAATATAATAGATATTATTAAATCTAAAACAATAAGTTCTAGTAGAGTTACAACTGGAAAGATTTTCGTCGATGAGGAAACTATATCACCAGTATACCCTTTGGATGAATTTGGAAAAGTCGATATTAAAACAGTGAATAGTTTAAAAAAACACAATAAAAGATAAAAAATGTATAATTAAGATAATGGATACTTAAGGGCAACAATATGTTGTTCTTTTTTCTAGTAAAAATAAACACTTTGCGTTATAATAAATTTAGTAGTAAAAACATGATAAACAGGTGATTGATATGAAGCTAGTAATGGTAAGACATGCTAAAACTGACTATAATGATAACGGTTTAGTGCAAGGTATGACAGACATTCCTTTAAATAAGGAAGGGATAATGCAAGCAAGTAGGCTTAAGGAAAAATTAAAAGATATAAAGTTTGATTTATGTTTTTCTTCACCACTTAAAAGGACTTTAAAAACGGCAAAAATAATAGTGGGTGATGACTTTCCTATAATAACTGATGAGCTTTTAATCGAAAGAAACATGGGTACTTATGAAGGTGGAAGTTTTAAAGAATATCAAAAACATGACTTTTGGGATAGAAATAAAAATTATAATATAAATGGTGTTGAACCAGTTCGTGATATTATGAAAAGGACAAAAGTATTTTTAGATTACTTAAAAGAAAAATATCCTGATAAAACCATTTTACTAGTTAGTCATGCCGCTACTATAAGAGCACTTCATTTTAACATAGTAGGTTATGATGATGATACTTATTTTTATTCATTTAAACCAGAAAATGGTGAAGCATATGAATATAACATATAGGAGATAATGTTATGAATAAATATAGATTAAGAACGATGGAAGAAGACGAAAAATATTTAAGACAAACGTCTAAAGACGTAGAAAAAAATGATTCAAATTTAAAAGAGTACATTTATGTACTAAAGGATTATTGTGACAATAATGAAGTCTTTGCAATGGCTTCGGTACAACTTGGTATACCTTTTAAAATAATTTATTTAAAAAACGCTGAACTAGATAATACTGGTTCTAGTACTAACGAAGAATTAGTATTAATTAACCCAGAAATAATTGAAGAACGTGGTAAAACATATTATTGGGAATCATGTGAATGTGAAAAAGTGTTAGCAAAAGTTTATAGACCATATTATGTTAAAGTTAGATATTTAAGCCAAAACTTTGAAGAGAAAATAACGGAATTTGAAGGAATGTATGCAACTGTTATATCACATGAATATGATCATTTATTTGGCATAATTCATACTGATATAGCAGATGAAATTACAGATTACCCTTTTGAAGATAGAAAAGAATTTAGAAAAAAGTATGGCTATACAGTAATTTCTAAAACTTGTGAATATAATCATCCTATTAGAGGTAAGTATAGACTAAGAACAATTGCAACTGATGAAGCGTATTTAAGACAGGTATCTAAAGATGTAAATCCTAACGATCCTGATTTAGAAAAAGAAATAAAAATTCTTTCCGATTTTTGTGCACAAAATGAAGTTTTTGCAATGGCGGCGGTACAAATCGGTATACCTAAAAAAATAGTTTATTTAAAAAATACAAAGTTGGATATGCATGATAAAACAACTAATAAAGGTATTATTTTAATAAATCCAGAAATAGTAGAAGAAAAAGGTGAAACTTTATATTGGGAATCTTGCGCTAGCTGTCTAAATAACATGGGAAAAGTAAGAAGACCATATTTTGTAAAAGTAAGATATTTAGATAAAGATTTTAATCAAAAATATGATACTTTTGAGGGAGAAAGCGCAACGATATTTTCTCATGAATATGATCATTTATTTGGTATTTTACATATTGATATTGCAGAAGAAATACTTAATATGGAACAAGAAGAAAGAAAAAAATATAGAGAGCAAGATGGTAATGGTTATATAATTATATCTAAAACAAAGAAGTATAAACATCCTTTGAGATGATGTAAAAGATAGGAGTGGTAGTAATGATAAATATTTATACAACAGATGAAAATGGAAAAATAAAAGAATTAAAGAAATTACAAAAAGGATGCTGGATAGATTTAGTTAATCCTGATATGGAAGAATTAGAAAGTATCTCTAAGAAAACAAAGACTGACTTAGATTTACTTACTAAATTAATGGATGATGAAGAACTTCCTCGTATTGAGGAAGGGGATAACGCGACTTTAATAGTAGTTGATACACCTTATGCAACCGATGCTAAATATAAACATAAGTATAATACTGACCCGCTTGGTATTATAATAAATAATGATGGATACTTTATAACGGTATCATTAAAAAAACAGTCTTTGCTTAATGATTTTAAGAATAACAAAATAAAGAATTTTGATATTAAAAAGAAAACTAAGTTTGTGATTCAAATACTAATTAGATTAGCAGGAGTATATCAAAAGGAACTAAATTCGATTGATGATTACATTAATAGAAAAGAAACAATTCTTTCAAAATCAACTGATAACAAAGAATTAGTAGACTTACTTAACGTAGAAAAAACTTTAGTATACTTCTCAACTTCCCTAAAGGCTAATGATATAGTTCTTGAAAAGTTAGCAAAAGGAAACGTTATAAAGTTATATGAAGAAGATGAAGACTTACTTGACGATGCACTAATTGAAAATAAACAGGCTATAGAGATGGCAAGCATTTATAGAGAAATATTAACAAGCATGACTGATACATTTGCAAGTATTATTTCAAATAACCTAAATGACGTTATGAAGTTTTTAACTGGTATAACGATTGTTCTTTCTATCCCTACAATGGTTGCCTCCTTTTTAGGAATGAACGTTCCTATGGGAAAGATGGGAACATCTAACGTAAGTTTTATAATAATTTTAGCAGTATCATTTGTAGTATCAATATTAATCACGATAATCCTAAAGAAAAAGAATATGTTATAGAAGGGAGATTGTTAATATGAAAATAGATAAGAAAACAAGAAGACAAATAATAGAATTAATAGTAATAGCAGGTATAGTTTTATGGTGTGTGTTTAATTATAAGATTTTCTTTCATATAATTAATTATGTTATTAAACTAATAATGCCTTTAATAGTTGGTATTGCTATAGCGTTTATTATAAACGTATTAATGAAGTTGATTGAAGTAAAATGGTTTAAAGTAGATAAAAGGAAAAATAAGAAGTTAATAAGAGCACTTTCTCTAACAATTTCATTAGTTATTATTTTTGGTGCTATAGGACTTGTATTATTCTTAATTATTCCTGAATTCATAGAAGCAATAGCATCTATTATAAAAAATATTTCTAATATAGATTGGTCTAGTGGTATTGCATCAAAAATAGAAAATATATTTCCTGGTATTAAAGAATATATAAAAAACATAAATGTTCAATCAATGTTAAATAGTACTTTAGGATCAACTAAAGATATAGTAACTACCATAGTATCAGTTTTATCAGGTATGGCATCAAAGATATTTTTAATATTTATGGGTATTATAATTGCTATTTATATTCTTGCAGATAAGGAAAATTTAGTAAGACAAACGAAAAAGTTATTAAAGGCATTCTTGCCAGATGAAAAGGTAAATGAGTTAGGTAATATAGTTAAACTTACAAATAAAACTTTCTCTAGTTTTATAACAGGTCAATGTCTAGATGCGATTTTAACTGGGTTTGAATTTTTTGTTATATTAAGTATAATAAAAATACCTTATGCCTTAATACTAGGAGTATTATTTTCAGTAACAGCATTAATACCATATATTGGAGGATTTATTACGTTAGCGATAGGTGCTATTTTGGTTTCAGTATCTAATCCAATAAATGCTTTATGGTATTTAATTGTGTTTATAGTAGTGCAACAATTTGATAATAATTTTACTTATCCAAAAATAGTAGGAAATGCTGTTGGTCTTCCAGCTTTATGGGCTTTGGTTGCAGTATTAATAGGTGGTTCTATATCTGGTTTTGCAGGAATGATAGTAAGTATACCACTTGCATCAGTTTTATACACTTTACTAAAAGATTTTGTTAATAAAAAAATAGACGATAAAAAACAAAAATAATGTTGACTTTAATTTTTTGTAATATTATAATTAAGTAGTAATCATTACTATTTAGGAGATAATATGAGGTATTCAAAACAAAAAGAGGAAGTTCTAAAAATAGTATTAGAATCTTGTAATCATCCAGATACTAAAGATATTTATAAGATTGTAAAAAAAAGAATACCTAATATTAGTTTGGGTACAGTGTATCGAAACTTAAATAATTTATCTAAAGAAGGAATTATAAAAAAAATATCATTAGAAAATGGTAATGATAGGTATGATAAGACACTTACGAATCATAATCATGTAACTTGCATAAAATGCGGAAAAATGTGTGATGTTAGTGTTTTATTAAAAACATCAGAAATAGTAAAAATAGAAAATGAAACGGGTTTTAAAATTACTGATAGTAATTTTAATATAAATGGAATATGTAAAGATTGTATGGAAGGAAGGAAAAATTAATTATGGAATTAAAGGATTCAAAAACATATGAAAATTTAATGACTGCATTTGCAGGAGAAAGCCAAGCTAGAAATAAGTATACTTACTTTGCTAGTAAAGCTAAAAAAGAGGGTTATGAACAAATAGCTGGAATTTTTGAAGAAACTGCAAACAACGAAAAAGAACATGCTAAAATGTGGTTTAAACTACTTAATGGTGGAGATATTCCTACAACTGCAGAAAATTTAAAAGCAGCTGCTGAAGGCGAAAACTATGAATGGACTGACATGTATGCGGAATTTGCTAAAACTGCTAAAGAAGAAGGATTCGATCATATAGCTTATCTTTTTGAAGAAGTTGCTAAGATTGAAAAGAATCATGAAGAACGTTACATGACTTTACTTGGTAATGTTAATAACGACTTAGTGTTCAAGAAAGGTGAAGAAACTGTATGGATTTGCCGTAACTGTGGACATGTATACGTTGGTAATGAAGCTCCAAAAGTATGTCCTGTATGTGCTCATCCACAAAGCTTCTTTGAACAAAAAGCAGAAAATTATTAATAAATATAAAACAGCACTTAAAGGTGTTGTTTTTTCTTAAGAAAATTAATAAAAAGATTAGTGGTAAAACAGAAGTTTTAAGTTTAGATGAAATAAAAATCAAGAATTAAATTGTTACAAAAGACGGAGTATTTAGAATTATCTGTAATTCAGTTAAAATCAAGTTAGATAAAACTAATGTTTGTATTTATATTTGTAAAGGCACATGATATAATTTTTTATTGACTTTAATTTTAATTTGTATTAGTATAGTTTTGCTTGGAGAGTGTAATATGAAAAATAAAAAATTATTATCAATTTTAATGTCAATTATTATGATGACTAATGGTTTTGTTGGTTGCGTTAAAACTAAGCAAGTAGAACCTGAAAATAATACTACGACTTCTGATGGTTTATTAGAAGGTAAAAACGAGGAAAAAGAAGTTACAGTAACCATAGGAAACAGAGATTATTTAATTTCTGAAAGTAAGATTAGTTATACCATAAAAAATGGGGATAATTTGTGGTCTATAGGACGTGATTTACATATAAGTGAAGAAAAAATAATGGAATATAATAAAATGTCTTCAGATTTAATATATCCAGGAGATGAGGTAACAATTCCTATTTCTGCTTTTAAAGATATTAATAAAAAGACTGGAATAAAAGTTTCAGAAGAAAATGGTGATATAAACTGGGGAGTTGTTCGTTATTTTACTGATTTTGCACTTTTAACAGCGGCTGATTTTTCTCAAGATAGGTATGTTATAACAGAGACTGAAAAAGAACTTTTAAAAGAATATTTTGATGAAGATACAGAATCTTATCGCAGATTAGTTGATACAGAATGCATTGATTCAAAAATTGAAAAGAATATGAAGGATTGTGAAGAAAATGATATAGACTATGGAATAGTTGTATATGGAGATATAAATAATGTTGAATTAAACGAAGAAATTCAAACAGGAAAAGAAGATGCTCAAGAAGTAGTTAGTTATTTAGATGGTTATGATGTTACGTACCCAGTAATATTAGAAATTTCAAAATATGATTCTAATAATTTAAATTCTTGCATGGGAGAAATAGGCTATTTTTCTGACGAAAATGAATATAATAGAGAAAAAAATTTATCTGAACAATATTGCATAGATTTTTTGACCGAAATCAAAGCAAATGGTTATTATCCAATGCTTAGTGTTCCTGATGAGATATATGCATGCTCCGTAAGTGAAAATAAAGACTTGAAAAAGTTTGATACGATAATATATAACCCTTGGGAAAGTGATGATAGATATGATGAGTTTAATAAAATAAATTGTAATATTTCAAAAGGTGAAGAAGTAGATATGCCTGGGATTAAAAGAATGCAATCTTATTGCGAAACTTATGTTGACAATACAAATGTTGGTATTGAAAATATCGTAAGCAAAAAAATAAAAAAAGATGTAAAAGAAAGTAATAAATCAAATACAAGTTTATATAAAAATGTAGGTATTTTATTAGGTGTATTAGTAGGTGGTTCAATAGTAGTATACTTAGGACGAAAAAATCGCATAATTACAGTTGATAAAGAAAAAGGTATAGCATTAAGTATAAAAAGAAAAAATAAGAAGAAATAAAAGTCTTCTTATTTTTATGGTATAATTTGTTAAGAGGTATATTATGAAAAGAAAAAAGAAATTAGATATTATATATGAAGATAAAGAAATATTGGTAGTAAATAAGCCAAGTGGTATACTTACTGTATCAACTCCTAAAGAAAAAGAAAAGACATTGTTTCATGAGGTATCAGATTACGTTAAGAAAAGTAACCCTAAAGCTAAGGTATTTATTATTCATAGATTAGATAAAGACACGTCTGGTATTGTTATGTTTGCTAAAAATCAAAATGTTAAATATGCTTATCAAAACGCTTGGGATAATTTAGTTTTAAAAAGAGGATATGTAGCAGTAGTAGATGGTGTATTAGAAAAGAAGAAAGATTCTATAAAATCATATTTAAAGGAAACTAAAACTCTTCTTGTATATTCTTCTAATGATAAGAAAAATGGTAAACTTGCTATAACTAATTATAACGTAATAAAAGAATCTAAAAGATATTCCATGCTTGATATTAATATAAAGACAGGAAGAAAAAATCAAATAAGAGTCCATATGAAAGATATTAATCATCCAATATTAGGTGATAAAAAATATGGTAATAAAAAAAGCCCTGCAAATAGACTAATGCTTCATGCAGGAGAACTTGTTATAATTAATCCTAAAACTAAAAAGAAAATGACATTTATAAGTGAGATCCCTAAAAGTTTTAATTTATTGTTTGATGAAAGGAAAATTTAATATGAATACGTTTATTTGTTATCCAAAATGTTCTACTTGTAAAAAGGCAGAAAAGTTTTTACAAGATAATAATATAGAGTATAAATTAAGAGATATAAAGTTAGATAATCCTACCAAGGAAGAATTAGATTACTTTGTTAAGTTATCAGGTAAGGATGTTAAAGCATTTTTTAATACTAGTGGTTTAGTATACAAAGAGTTAGGTTTAAAAGATAAATTAACTAGCATGTCATATGATGAAAAGTTAGATATACTTAGTACTAATGGAATGCTCGTTAAAAGACCAATATTAGTAACAAATGATAAAGCCTATGTTGGATTCAAGGAAAAAGAGTGGACTGAATTAATAAAATAGTAATGGTGAGTTATATGAAAAACATAAATTTTTTAAAATGTAATTTGATTGCACACCGAGGTTATCATGATAAAAAAATAGGTATACCGGAAAACTCTATAGCAGCTTTTAAAAGAGCGATTAGGTATAATTACCCAATAGAATTAGACGTACATTTAACTAAGGATAATAAGTTAGTAGTGTTTCATGATAATAACTTAAAACGTGTATGTGGTGTAAATAAAATAATAGAAAATTGTACTTATAATGAACTATTAAAATATAATTTATTTAATACTAAATATAAAATACCTTTATTTGAAGAAGTGTTAAAATTAGTAGATGGAAAAGTTGGACTATTAATAGAAACTAAAACTAGTAAGTTTAATGGAAAACTAGAAAAAGAATTATCAAAACGATTAGATAATTATAATGGATTATTTGCTATTCAAAGTTTTAATCCAATGTCTGTTTTATGGTTTAAGAAAAATAGAAAAAATTATATAAGAGGGTTACTATCTAGTGATTTTAAGCACGATAAAAGTGTTAGTAATTTAAGAAAAAATCTAGCAAAATGCGTAATTGCAGATATAATTTTAAAAACCGATTTTATATCATACGATATAAGGGCATTACCTAACCGTTATATTAGGACAAAAAGAAAAAGTAAGCTTATATTAGGATGGACTATAAGAAATAAAAAAAATTATGATAAAGCTATCAAATATTGTGATAATTTAATATGTGAGAACATGGAAAAATATAGAGATTAGAAAAAAATCTAATTCTTTTTTTTGCTTTTTTAGGGGAATTTCAAAATTTTTGACTAACAATAAATATGAGAGAACCTAATAATGGGTTAGTTATGCTTTCCACCTTTTTATGAGAATAAGAAAGTGGGTGTTGCTTATGAAAAGTGAAACTAAGTTTCAAAGAGTAATAATTATCCTTTTAATTTTACTAATAGCTTTGCTAATTTTTAAAATATAAAAGAAAAGACATACTTACCCAGGGGGTGTATGTCTTTTCCATTAATAATTTAATGGAAAGCTACTAACCTTAAGTTAGGTTCTTTCACTAATTAGATTATACAAAATTATAAATTATATGTAAATTAATTTTATTAATCTTTTAAATTTATTTTAATAATGTTAAAATTAGTAAAGAGGTGATTATCTTGAGAATTGCAAATGATTGGAAAGATTATGAAATATTAGATATGGCTGACGGAACCAAATTGGAACGTTGGGGAAAATACGTTTTAGATAGACCAGATCCTCAAATAGTATGGAAAGAAAAAACTTTTCCTTTTAAGTGGAAGAATACTGATGCTAAATACTATAGAAGTAAAAAAGGTGGAGGACACTGGGAAAATATTACTGACGTACCAGAAACTTGGCAAATAAAATATAAAGATTTAACTTTTAACATTAAGCAAATGGGTTTTAAACATACTGGTTTATTTCCAGAACAAGCCGTTAACTGGGATTATATGATTGCTAAGATTAAAACAAGCGGAAGAAAAATAAAGGTACTTAATTTATTTGCGTACACAGGTGGTGCAACTGTTGCTTGCGCATATGCCGGAGCAGACGTTGTCCACGTGGATGCATCAAAAGGTATGGTTTCCTGGGCAAAAGAAAATATTGTATCTTCTAATCTTACTGATAGATACGTTAGGTTTATTGTTGATGATTGCATAAAATTTGTACAAAGAGAAATAAGACGTGGTAATAAATATGATGCTATTATAATGGATCCACCATCATTTGGTAGGGGAGCTAACGGAGAAGTATGGAACATAGAAGAAAGTTTATTTCCATTAATTAAATTATGTGAAGAAGTATTAAGTGACAATCCATTATTCTTTTTGATTAATTCTTATACAACTGGTATGTCGTCAAAGGTTTTAGAAAACATTTTATACATGACGATAAATAAAAAACATAAAGGAAATATATCATCAGGTGAGGTGGGCTTGCCCATGACAGACAGTAACCTGGTATTACCATGTGGTATATATGGTCTTTGGGAAGATGAGTAAAATAAACGTTTTATATGAAGATAATCATATTATTGTAGTAGAAAAAAAGCCTAATATATTATCCCAAAGTGATATAACGAAAGATATTGATTTACTTTCAATGGTAAAAGAATATATAAAAGAAAAATACAATAAACCTGGAAATGTTTACATTGGTCTTGTTCATAGACTAGATAGACCAGTAGGCGGAGTAATGGTTTTTGCAAGAACTTCTAAGGCTGCTAAAAGATTAAATGATGGGATTAAAAATCATGAATTTAATAAAACTTATGTTGCGGTGCTAGATGGAGTACTAAAAAAAGAAAAAGGCGAGCTAATTAATTACTTATATAAAGATGAGAAAACTGGAAAAAGCAAGATTGTTAATAAATCTTATCCAGGTGCTAAATTATCTAAACTTAATTATGAAGTTATTGAATATGTCGGTAATAAAACAATAGTTAAAATAAACCTTATAACAGGTCGCCATCATCAAATAAGACTTCAGTTTAAAAACTTGGGTTATCCTTTATTTGGTGATCAGTTATATGGAAAGCAAAATAAAGAACAAATAAGACTTTATGCATATAAATTATCATTTAATCATCCAACAACAAAAGAAAAATTAGAGTTTAAATTATTGCCTAAATGGAAGGAGTTAGAAGATGAAACAATTATACATAGACTTTGATGGTGTAATACTTGATACCATGACAAAAACTTATGAAGAATTAGATAAACTTGGAATAGACATTAAAGATCAAAAAAGGGTAATGGAATATTTCAGAGATGCAGATTGGAAAAAATTAATAGAAGAAACAGAAGAAATAAATGATAGTATTAATGAGATTAAAAAAATATGTGCTTCTAAAAAGTTTAATGTATATATTTTAACCCATATTAATTCAACAAATGAAATGGTAGAAAAAATAAAATATTTACATAAAGTATTACCTCAAGTAACAGTTGTTAGTGTACCTAAAGAAATACCTAAAACAGAAGTTGTTAATCCATCTGCAGCAATACTTATAGATGATTTTTCTGGAAATATTAAAGAGTGGCAGAAAAAGTTAGGAATAGGAATTAAGTTTGTTAAGAAATTAGAAGGTAGCGATTATCCAGAAATAACACACCTATCAGAAGTTATAGATATGTTTAATCAGTAATAAAATATAGTAAAAGGATTATTTGATATGAAAAAGACGTTGTTTATTATATTTAGTATTTTGATCGTTATTAGTATATCTGAAATTATATATACTAATTTAATAAAAAAATATCCAAGTGGTAAAATCTTATTTTTGGGAGATTCGCTTATTAGTAGATATGATTTAGATAAATATTACAAACACTACAATACCATTAATAGTGGTGTAGGTGGAAATTTAACAAATAACATATTAGATGATATGGAAAATAGAGTTTATAAGTACGATTTTGATAAAGTAGTATTATTAGTAGGTACTAATGATTTAGAGTATAGTGATTTAACTAATGAAGATATAAAAAATAATATGGAAAAGATAATAGATAATATATATATGAAAAATAAGAAAGTAAAAATATATGTAGAATCTATTTATCCTATAAATCCTGAAGGAAATAAAGAAATAGTTGCATCAAGAACTAACGATGAAATAAAAGACTTAAATAAAAAAATTAAAGATATGTGTGAAATAAATAAATGCACATATATAAACGTTTATGATAAGTTAGTAGATAAGAATGGTAATCTAAAAAGAATTTATATGACTGATGGATTACATTTAAATAGAATTGGTTATATTAAAGTAACTAGAATAATAAAAAAATATATTGGTTAAAAGAAAATATGTTTTTTCTTTTTTTCATAAATCATTTTATTTTCTCATATATTTATAATGACTAAAATATTAAGGAGGAAATAAACATGGAAACACTTAAAGTTTCATCAAAATCAAACCCAAGTAGTGTCGCAGGAGCACTTGCTAACGTATTTAGAGAAAAGGGATCTGTAGAAATACAAGCGATAGGAGCAGGAGCTTTAAATCAAGCTATTAAAGCTATTGCAATCGCAAGAGGTTTTGTTGCTCCATCTGGTAAAAACCTAGTTTGCATTCCAGCATTTACTGACATAGTAATTGAAGGAGAAGAAAGAACTGCTATTAAGTTAATTGTAGAAGCAAGATAATGCTTCTTTTTTCTTTACTTTTTTTAATAATTTACAAATTATATATCCATGATATAATTTAATTGGTGAGTAGTATGAAATTATTTAGAAGAAAAAGTAAATTAGAAAAAATTTATGATAAGAATAAAGAATTTATTAATTATTGTTTAGTATCAGCAGTTTGTACAGGTATTTTATACATAGTATTTTTTCTTGTTGATTTAATTACTAAAGGGAACTATCTATTAGCAAATTTTATATCATATGTTGTATCATTTACTATATTATTTTTTTGGGATCAAAAACTATTTAAATCAAAACCTAGGAAAAAGAAGGATAAAATAGCGCAAGTGACATCTTTTATAATCATAAGAGTTATTGGGTTCCCATTAGATTCCTTGGTATTGCACATACTTATTATAAATTTTGGTATGGAAAATATGTTAGCAAAAATATTTGGCTCTCTAATTATGTTTATATATAATTATTTAACTAACAAGTTATTTGTATTTAAAAAAGCAAAATTATAAAAGTCTTATAGGCTTTTTATTTTATTGATTTTTATTTATTAAAATGTTATTATTAATTCAGAATAGGAAGGGATGTTATGGCTAATAAAAAGTATACTTTATATTTTAAGGGCGAAGATAAATTTAATCATAAATATGATGTGCCCATTGTTTCATTACCTCTTAAAGAACTTGATATTTATACTAGTAGATATGAAAATTATAATGAGTTATTTGATGCCCTTCCAGAAGAAATAAAATCTTTTATAACTAAAGAATTTAATATTAATGATTTAGATGATAAATTTTATATAACTGATTATGATTTTTCTCCAATAATGAGCGTTATCTTTAAAAAAGATAGTGACGTCTTGTTTATTGATCACAAAGAATTACGTAAATTATTAGAAAATAATGTAATGAGTATAGAAGAATTTCAAAAATCTAGATTAAAATCAATAAGGCAGAATAAATTACGTAAGAAATATGAATTTTATAGTTATTTATATAATACGTATGTGAAAAATAGTAAAGTAAAATGTATGATAGATCTTTATTATGTATCTAGAAAAGAAGATTATGATGAGGATTTAAAATATATAGAAGCTATCGCAACGGATAAAGTTAATTTACTTGTTTTGTCAAAAAAACTATCACAAACAGAAGAAGCTAGAAGAAATTTGACTTATGAATTTAAAAAGAAAATGTGTGATGGTAACATAATAGATGAAGATTTAATAAATTATAGAAGAAAAGAAAGTTATGAGTTTGAAAAAGTATTATCTAGTATGATTATGAATTTTACTAAGTTTAAAAAAGAATACGAAAAGGTTGTTAATTAACAGCCTTTTTGTTTGACTTTTACTTTTGACTGGTGTTATGATGGGTTTGTAAAGAGTTGAGGTGTAGTATGGAAAAATTCAATTTATTAATATCGCTTAACATAGATGGAGTTACTAAAAAAATACCAATCATTAATTCTGATTTGATGTCTTTAGAGTATTATACTTCATATTGTAAAGATTTTGATGAATTGTTACATACTATTAAATATACAAATGCAATAAAAGTAGAAGAGAAAAAAAGACCAAATTCTAATTATCTTAAATTATATAATTTTATAAAAGAACATGCCACTAGTTCAGAACAATTAAGTATTAATGCTGATGTCCCAGTATTCTATTATAATGATAGTGATATTGTTCTTTGTAATTATGATGATATTATAAGACTTGTTGATAATGGTGCTTTTTCTGGCGCTTTAGTATTAAGAGAACTAAAAAAAGTAGGTATAAGTAATAATAATTTGGGAAAGGAAAATAGAAATAAATTATTAGAAGAATGCTACCAAGATAAACAAAAATGGTTTTTATTTCTTGTTAATCTAAAAAAGATAACAAAATCAAAGTTTGAAGTTATTAATTCTGACAATGCTTTTGATTTTGTAGAAGAAAGAAGAAATTTAGTTAAAAACGTAGAAAGTAACGTGGATTTAGTATCGCAAATATATATTGCTTTATTTCCTTACCTAAAAAAAGAAAATTGTGTTATTGATGAAAATAAAGCTCCTAAAAAAGTTTCTAATGAAGAATTAGATGATGGCTACATATTAGAATTTTTAAAAGGAGAACTACAAAAATCAGATTATACTGGTAAAGAAAAAAAAATTTTATTAACCATGGTTGATCTTTATGAAAAAAAGAATGATATAGTTAATTTTATTAACTATATTTGTTCTTCGTCGAAGAACAAAGGATTCTTAAGCGATGGAGATGAAAAAAGAAAAGAAGAGTTAGATATTTTACTTGCGGATACTGAGTATAAACTTGAACTTTTAAATAATGGTGAGTATCATTTTACTGATGGTAATGAAATAGAATTTGATTATGCAAAGGAGTATAATGGAAACTAAGATAGAGGAATTTTTAAACTACATAGAAAAACAAAAAAAGTATTCTTTAAATACTTTAAAAAATTATAATATTGATATTTTGGAATTTAAAGAGTATTTGGGTAATGAAGGTTTTGATTATTTAGATGTGGATTATGATTTTATAAAGGGATATTTAATGAAATTATATGAAAGAAAACTATCTAGGTCATCTGTTTCTAGAAAATTATCATCCCTTAGAAGTTTTTATAAATATTTATTTAATAATGATTTAATAAAAACTAATCCTTTTAAATATGTTGCAACTCCAAAAAAAGAAAAAAAACTTCCTAAATATTTAGGGGTAAATGAAATAGAAATTATATTTAATACTCCTGATTTAAATACTCCATTAGGTCAAAGAGATAGGCTTATATTAGAAGTTTTATACGCAACTGGAATAAGAGTAGGAGAACTAGTAAATATAAAAATTTCTGATATAGATTTATATAGAAAAGAAATAAGAGTGTTTGGAAAAGGTAATAAAGAAAGAGTTGATCCTTTTGGAGATTATTGTTTAGATGCCGTTAACTTGTTTTTAAATGATGGAAGAAAAAAAATTCTTGATAAACACAAAAAGTCTTGTGATTATTTAATCATAAATGAAAAAGGAAATAAAATTACAACTCGTGGAGTAGAAAAAATAATTGATAATATCGTAAAACAAGCATCGATAAAAAAACATGTATCACCACATATGTTAAGGCATTCTTTTGCTACTCATCTTTTAAGTGAGGGTTGCGATATAAGAACTGTACAAGAATTACTAGGACATGAGTCACTTGAATCAACGCAAATATATACCCATGTATCTAACGAACGGTTAAGAGAAGTTTATTTAAAGTGTCATCCACTTAATAAAAAATGACCATCTTTTCTTGTAAAATCTTGGAAAAACATAGCATTTATTATTGTAAGTGCTATTTTTTTTATGGTATAATATTGTTGTTTAATACAAGAAGGAGGAATATAAATGACAAAATGGGTTTACCTTTTTAGTGAAGGAAACGCTACAATGAGAAACCTTCTTGGTGGTAAGGGAGCTAACTTAGCAGAAATGACTAATATTGGTCTTCCAGTACCTCAAGGTTTCACAGTTACAACTGAAGCATGTACTCAGTACTATGAAGATGGAAGAGAAATTAACTCTGAAATTCAGGATCAAATTAATGAGTACATCGTAAAATTAGAAGAAATTACAGGAAAGAAGTTTGGAGATAAAGAAAATCCATTACTTGTATCAGTAAGATCTGGTGCTAGAGCATCAATGCCTGGTATGATGGATACTATTCTTAACTTAGGTCTAAATGAAGACGTTGTTGAAGTTATGGCACAAAAGTCTAACAACCCAAGATGGGCATGGGACTGCTATAGAAGATTCATCCAAATGTATTCTGACGTAGTTATGGAAGTTGGTAAAAAATATTTTGAACAACTTATTGACGAAATGAAAGCTAAAAAAGGAGTTACTCAAGATATCGAACTTGACGCTGACGACTTAAAAGAATTAGCATATTCATTCAAAGCTGAATATAAAGAAAAGATTGGTGAAGATTTCCCAACTGATCCAAAAGAACAATTAATGGGAGCTATTAAAGCCGTATTTAGATCATGGGATAATCCAAGAGCAAACGTATACAGAAGAGATAATGATATTCCTTATTCATGGGGAACTGCTGTAAACGTACAAGCTATGGCATTTGGTAACATGGGAGATGACTGTGGTACTGGTGTTGCATTTACTCGTGACCCAGC
>CAJTWC010000008.1 GCA_910580185.1 uncultured Bacilli bacterium | reverse complement strand
TAATCCTACATTTTAACTTTTTTATTAATTTTCCCCAAAACTCTTTACACTAACTTTTTAGGGCATTAATTGCCTTAATCCCTTTGGTTTTTATATTTTTACTAATATCAGTTGAATTTTGTATTTTTATTACTAATTCTTCTAATATTTCTTTATAATACGTTCCTTCTACATAAGATATATAATTTGCCGTTTTATTTTCAAAGTCTTCTATTTTAATCTTACCACTTGAAAGATCCGTTACTATCTCTAAATATAATTGTAAACAAACCATATCTTCTTCCGTTAACTCAATTTTAGCTTCTTTAAAAGAATTATTTTCTGTTGAAACAGCATTTGTTTTTTCTTTTTCTCTTTCTTCTAGAACTTGTCTTATTTTTTGTTCTTGATTTGCTCTTAAAACCAAAATCTCATTATTATAATTAGTAATTACATCTTGATTTAGTGTTTTTTTAATATCAACATTAATCGAAATATTAAGTTTTAATATTTCTTCTACTAAAGCAGAATCAATTTTTTCATTTTTATTAATGTTGGATAAAGTTTTTTTAATTATACTTTTAAGTTTTATATTTTTATTTAGATATTCTTCACTAAAAAATTTCAATTCCAACATATAAAAACAATAACAGCACAAAATATAAGCTGCTTGGTTTTTCGAAACTAGACTAAGAGAATTATACCATCTGTTTAAAGTTTTAAATAGTTCACCAACGCTATTACATTCATCTATCTGCTTACGCAGCCAAATGCCTTTTGCTTCTTTTTGCAAGTTTTTATTAATTGCCTCATTCGAAAGCTTTTTCAAAACCTCTAACGTTTTAACACATTTAGCTTCCGCTAAATCCCAGTCTTTTTCTAACAATTGATTGTTTACAACCATACCTTGTACTTCATCACTTGATATAATTGTATAATAAAGAAAAATTGCGAAATCATCATCTAATAAAATGGTTTTATCAATATTCTTATATGCATGTTTAACTTTTACTTTCAAATATTCAATATCTTTCTTGCTTGCTTTTGCATTAGAATAAGATATTTTGCACGTCTCATAAAAGTTCTCTATAAAGTTTTTAAGTTCCATTTCTTCAACATTAGAGTTATTGTTATAATATATTTTTATTTTCATATTCTCCTCCAACTAAATAATATTATTATCCAAGATGTTTTACAGCTTTGCATACTCGTTTTTTTATTTGAGGATTAATATCAGAATTTTGAATTTTATCAATTAATAACGTTATTAATTGATTTGGATAGCTATCCAAAAGCATTGGTAAAAATTCGGTTGTTCTATTTTCAAAAGCTTCTAAATTCTTTTCATCTAATTCTTCAATTACTGAAAAATATAAATCTAAGCATTCCAATTCTTCTAAAGTAAGTTCAACATTCCCTACATCTTTATATTCGATATTTTTACTATTATGCCTTGCTATTCGTTCCTCACGAGTTTCATAGCAAATCTCTAATCTAGCAGTATTTTCTTTACTTAATTTTTCTTTTTTTATAACTTCGTCATTATGTTTTTTTACTTCTTCCTCAATTGCTAAATTATTTAGATTAGGATTGCCTATATTATATAAATTTAATATTTCCTTAGCATCATCTGCACTTACAACTTTTCCATTTTCAAAATCATCTATGAATTTCTCTATTTTCTTCTTACACTTTTTAAATGGATAAACGCAATTATTTAAATCTTCTATATAATTTACAATATAGCCACATAAAGTGCCTATAATGTCCATAGATACTACCTTTACGAAACTATCACCACTTAGATAAAATTTGTAAATTTTATCTACTAAATCATTTACTATTTTACAGTTGCCAAGTTCTTTTTTCATCGAATTTAATGTAGAAAAATATTCATTTTTTCTTCTGCCGTTTTCCTTTATAGATATCTTTTCAAGGTTTTCATATAATAAATCAGTGTAAGGAATAATATCATTAAAAAATTTTGTAATAATTAATTCTAGTCTTGGATATTCCTCATTAATTTTTTCTTCTATTATCTCATTAATATTTTCTTTTGTCAGTGCTTTTTTTTCCTCAACATCACACATACTTAGAAAAAATATTTTCTTTATATTTTTAATATCTTTTTCTGTTATTAATATTTTATTTGGATTTCCTTGAACTTTTTTTAGTTTTCTTAAAACCGTTTTTGCTAATTCTGATACCTCACATGAATTCTTAAAAAAAATTGAAAAGTTTCTATACGTTCTTTTTATTATCTCTATCATATCTGCTTCAAACATCAATGATCCTCTTGCTTTAAATTTCATTTAAATTCCCCCTAACAAAATTTACAAATGCCTTGTTATAATATCATTTATATTTAATTTTGTAAACTTTTTAATTATGAAACTTAAAAAAGTCAAACTTAGAATAAACTAAGCTGACTTGATTCTGGTAGTTCTTCAAAAATACCCATCATTTTCATTTTATCTGTTAAAGTCTGGGATACTTTGCCTCTTACTTGTACATCTTCAATCGAAATGTATTTTCCTTTTTCTCTTTCTTCAACTATTTTTTTAGCAACGGTATCACCTAGGCCATCTATTGCGCTAAATGGTGCAACAACGGTGTTATCATCTCTAACACCCCAAACTGTTGCATTACTTTCATATAGCCCTGGTACTAAGAACTTTATTCCCCTTGCGGTTGCCTCTAAACAAACCTTTAGGCTTTCTAAAACACCTAGTTCCTTATTTGAAGCATCAAATCCTTTATTTTGAATTTCAATTATCTTAGATTTTATTGCATCATAGCCTTTTGACATTGTTTCAATATCAACATCCGTTGCTTTAGAAGTAAGCCAAGAAGCATAGAAATATACTGGCATATGAACTTTATACCAAGCAATTCTAAAAGCTGATATAACGTAAGCAGCCGCGTGAGCTTTAGGGAACATGTACTTAATCTTACCGCATGAATCAATAAACCATT
This sequence comes from uncultured Bacilli bacterium, assembly GCA_910580185.1. Taxonomy (GTDB): domain Bacteria; phylum Bacillota_I; class Bacilli_A; order RF39; family UBA660; genus Aphodocola. The sequence goes on along the minus strand of CAJTWC010000008.1, from coordinate 85,538 downwards.
CTGGTATATTAGCCTCTTCCATGGTCTTTTTATGTTCTTTCCATGTTTCTGGATCCTTAGAAGCTCTACCCTTACGAACAAATTCCATTATCTTAAATGCTTTTATTGGTTTTACCCCATTATACATAAGATATACCATTATATCGTCACGACATCCAATAACTTCTTTAAAAGGAACTATATCATTTTTAATTAAATCTTGAGCATTTCCTAACCAAACGTCAGTACCATGAGATAAACCAGATATTTTAATTAATTCTGCGAATGTCGTAGGTTTTGTTTCACTAACCATTCCAATTGTAAATGGTGTACCAAACTCTGGTATTCCAAGAGTGCCAGTTTTACAAAGTATTTGCTCATTAGTAACCCCAAGCGCCTTTGTTGATGTAAATATACTCATGGTATCTTTATCATCTAATGGTACCTTCGTAATATCGGTACCAGTTAAATCCTGAATCATACGTAGTTGTGTTGGGTCCGAATGTCCTAAGATATCTAGTTTTAATACGCATTCATCTATCGCATGATAATCAAAGTGCGTTGTTCTCCAAGGGCTTGTTGCATCCTCTGCCGGAAATTGAAATGGTGTAAAATCAAATACTTGCATATAATCTGGTATAACAACTATACCCCCAGGATGCTGACCAGTTGTTCTTTTAACACCCGTACATCCAGCTGCTAATCTTTCTATTTCAGCCGAACGTTTATTTATTTCTTTTTCTTCTAAATATCCTTTTACAAATCCATACGCTGTTTTTTCAGCAACCGTACCAATAGTTCCCGCTCTAAATACGTTATCAGGTCCAAATAAAACCTTGGTATATGCGTGTGCTGAGGCTTGGTTTAAATCACTAAAGTTAAGGTCGATATCCGGAACCTTATCGGCATTAAATCCTAAGAATGTTGCAAATGGCATGTCTTGTCCATCTTTATACATGTTGCTACCACATTCCGGACATTTCTTATCAGGAAGATCAAAACCACTAGAGTATTGGCTACCAAGTGCTTCTCCATTATCAAATTCAAATATGCTATGTTTACAATTAGTACACCTATAGTGTGCTGGAAGTGGGTTTACTTCTGTTATACCCATCATCGTAGCAACAAACGAAGATCCAACAGATCCACGGGAACCAACCAAATATCCTTCATCATTAGAGTGTTTAACAAGTCTTTGTGAAATTAAATATATTGGATCAAATCCTCCCCCAATGATTCCTCCTAGTTCTTTCGCTACTTTTTTGTCTAAAGAGTCATCATTAAGCTCACCAAGTTCTTCATCCCAGTTGTTTTTAAAATAATTTCTAAGTAATTCTTTAACCGCATCAAAACCTTTTAATATAATATCATGAAGATTAGCAAACGTCTTTGTTATTAGTTCTTCTTCGCTGATATTCGGATTATCTTTTTTTATGTTTTCTTCACACGTTTTATATACAATATTACCATAAAGTTCCATCGCAATACGTTCTTCTATGTTATAAGGAAGTGGATTGCCATACCATTCTTTTGCCTTATTATAAACTAAATCCGTTACAACTCTTGGGCAATCAAGATACTCCTTTCCATCATCTGATTTTACTCTTGGAGAAAATGGTATTCCGTGAGTGTCAATAATAACTTCTATTTCATCTACCATATCAAGCATTTTATTAGTGTTAGTAACAACTATTTCATAAGCCAATTCACTACCTAAGAACGCAAAATCATCTAACATTTCATTAGTCGTTCTAAAATGTTGTGATGGTATTTCTTTGATGTCTTTTTTTGCAAGCGGATGTCTTCCACCACCAGGTACTTTTTGATTTACTATTATTTCACGATATATTTTATCTTCTTTCTTAAAATGGTGTACATCACCCGTTGCAACAATCATTTTACCTGCTTCTTTAGTTGCTTGTACAACCTTTTTAATATGAGCTTTTAATTCTTCTTCGCTCTTAAAGTCTCCTAATTGTAACAAATGATTATATACTTCTGGAGGCTGCACTTCTACATAATCATAAAAGTTAATTATGTTAGTAAGTTCCTCGCCTTCCTTACTTCTAGCTAGTGTAAATACTTCTGATTCATAGCAACCGCTACCAATTAATACCCCTTCTCTTAAGCGTTCTACTTCACTTCTTAGTATTCTAGGAGTTTTATATATGTAAACCGTGTTAGCTAGTGATATCATTTCAAATATGTTTTTTAAACCCTGCTTATTAACCGCAATCGCATTAAAATGATATGTTCTACCAAATTTATGTATTTCATCTTTAGATACCAACCTATCCAAATCACTTATTTTTTCAAAGTTTTGAGAATCTAGTTTCACAAGCATTTTATGAAATACATGTGCCGTTCCCTCAGCATCATAATCTGCTCTATGGTGAGCATCTTCTTCCCAAGGAACGTTATACCTTTTAACTAAAGCAGATAACCCGTGCCTTGCATAACCTTGGTCAAGCGTTCTAGATAATTCTAAAGTATCAATTACGGTGTTTTTAAATTCACCAAGGTTATATTTTTTCATAGCCATACTAATAAATGATATATCAAACTTAGCATTATGAGCTACCATAGGTAGATTACCAGCCCACTTTAAAAACCTTTTCGTAACAGCTTCTTCATCATCACAACCTGATACCATCGCATCTGTTATTTGGGTTAACTCTGTTATTTTATCCGGAATATGTCTTTTTGGATCAATTAATTCGTCGAACCTATCAATAATATCTCCATGAGATATTTTAACAGCACCTATTTCAATCATTTGATCTCCACCAGCTGCATTAAAACCAGTTGTCTCCGTATCAAATACAACATAAGTATTATCCATAAGTGAGTCATCAGTAGGTCTTACAACAATATTAACAGTATCATCAACCAATGTTAATTCAACTCCGTATAAACCTTTAAAATGTTTAGATGGGTCTTCAATTTTTTTATTATGCCCCTTAATAAGACCATAAGCTACTGGAAATGCTTGACAACCATTATGATCGGTTATCGCAACCCCACGATATCCCATATTAATAGCATTAGTAACAAGTTCACAAGTATGTTTACCTAAATCTAATCTCGTTAATCCGTCCATTTGACTCATCATCGTATGAGCGTGAAGTTCTACTCTTTTTACCTCAGCATCATCAGTTACAGAAACATCTTTTGAAGGTATTTTCATAACGTTTCTAACATTTAAAACCAAATCGTTTGCAAACGTATCTTGCTTAACGTATCCATTTATTCTAAACCATCCTGATTTCATAGCTTTTGATACTCTTTTGAAAGAATCGGCATCTTTAGTAAAATATTTTGCATATATACTATCAGTATTATCACTTATTTTAAACGTAAGAATCTTAAAAGAACTTTTACTTGATTCAAACTCTTCAACCCCAAATACATAAGCCTCAACGGTAACGTTTCCTTCTTCAGCTATTATATCGTTTATTTTGGTAATATTTCCTTCTTTTATTTCATCTCCAACTATTATTGGATTATCTTTTTTAGGAGCATCAGAAACTTCCTTTTTCATTGCTTCTTCTAATTCCCTTTTTACCGCTATAGCATTTTCTTCATTTACCATAACATCTATTTTAATATCATTATAACCAAGTACGTTATAATACTTTATTAAACTAGTAATATTATTCCTAAGAATGTTTTCTTCTGCAATATTATCTACTTCAATAACCATCTTTTTACCTTCAGAAGTAACTTTCTTTTCTTTAAATAATTCTTTCATAGGCATTGTTAAAGTACTATTTTCAATTGCTTTATTATAATAGTTTGTTATATCATCATAATTAATGTTATTAACCACGAATTCAGCTCTCATAGAATCCATATCAGGAAAACCATTTTTTATGTTTTCGTTTATAAAAGATAAAACGTCATCATTAAGAACGTTTTCTAGTTGTATTACAAAAACTCCATTTTTTCTTGATGAATCCATTTTTAACTTCAATATCTTACCGTTATTAAAATATTTATAATCCTCTAATGGAAGTTTAATTCTTTCTAAAAAAAGTTTTAATTTGTCATGCATAATATCACCTTACTTCAGCAATTAATATTATAACATTTTCTTGTTTTATAATAAAGAAAAAACAACTTAATTCGCTGTTTTTATGCCTTATTTTCTAAATTTTATTCTTTAGTAATTTATAGTACTTGATTCCTATTCAATAATAATTCTTTTCTTGTTACTTTTTCATAACAATTTTAAAAAAACAAATTATTCTATAATTAGTTCCGATAAGCCTTTTAATTCGTATCCCTTCTTAGAGATTGAATTTATAATAGTATTAAATTCATTAATATCAAACGTATTAAGATTATATGAAATTATACTACCATTTTCTAAGCTTTCTTTTAATTCAGAAATACTAGGATTATTTATACTAGGAATTACCGAGTACATTCTTTTTTTATCACAGACCTTTTTATAATCTTCATTTTTATTTTCATTAAGACAATATAGTGAGTCTTTTAAAGTAATACTTTCAATTAAATTATTTGTAATACCTATAGTATCCTTTTTATATTTGCCATCATACCCCAAATTATAAATCTCAGAATTTAGGTTATTTATGGCAAACCCGGTATCTATATTTTCTTCCATAAACTTACCATCAACAAAAAAATTAACTATTATGTTATTCTTAGCAATTAAAGATAACAAACCATCTAAGTTATCATTACTATCTATCTTAAATATTAAATATACGTATTTATTTTTGTTATTTCCCTTTTTAATATAATAATCAAAAGAGTTTTCTATACTTGTATTAGGCAATATCTTGTCGTATTCAAGTTTATCTTTATTAAATATGTTTTCATCTTTCATATTTTTATAAGATCTGTCCTCATTTACCTCTAGCCCCGAAATACCTAGTATTATTTCATCATCTTTTATAATTGGTTCTATTGGCTTTACCTTATTTTTTTCTTTATATTTAACAATTTCCTTCATAACCGGATCACTTTTTTTAGCCTCACTAAATACTTTATCAGTGTATACAAAACTAAGTACTAATAAAAATAATATAGATAATAACTTACTAAACGTTTTAAACATTTTATCACCTAATAAAAGATATGTATAAGTCTTTTTTAAGATACCATTTTTTAATAATAAAAGAAACCATATTGGTTTCTAATTGTTTTTATATGCTGCTTCTGGCTTCAAAAGATAAGTATTAGTAATATGTGTCTTATCCTCACTTAAACTCCAATTATCCAGTTTATAACGGTCAACATCATCTGCGTATATTTTAAAAGTAACATTTGAAATTTTACTTAAATTTGGAATAGTTATTTTCCCTTTATCTGTTATTTCTATGCTTTTTAACTTTATTGTCTTATTTAAATCAGTGTAACTAACTTTTAACTTTACTTTTATTGGAGTGTTAATAATAAAAGTTCTAGGATTATTCTTCTTTGTATTAATTGTAATCTTATTGTTATTTTTCTTAGCTATCTTTAATTCATCATTTGGTATAGGGCTATAATAGCCTTTAACGGTAAATACCTTATAAGCATACTTAGAGTATTGATCTTCTGAATCCATAAACTGCCAACTCGCAGGCGCAAATGATTTTTGGATTTTAGAGCCATTAGTAATCTGCAGTTTTATTTTCCATGTTACGTTTTTATTACAAGCAGATTTTATATTAATCTTAAAAGATTTAGTGCCTTTTTTTATGGTTTTATTTTCTTCTTCTACCCACTGATTATTTGCTAATTTGTATAATGTATATTTATAATTTCCTTGATAGCTTTCTACATTAGAAGAAGGTTTTACTTCCATTACATAATCATTATCTTTATAATATTCATTAACTAAAAATCCATTTTTATTTTCGATTGTGCCGAATACTTTTTCAAAAGTAACTGAATAAAGAAGTTTTAAAGGAGATTCGTCTCTTATTACTCCGACAAAAGAAATGGAAAGTACTATGCAAATCAAAAAACAAACACATATTGAAATTTTAGCTTTATTTAATATACTATTATCAGCAAGCTTTGGTCTTCCTACTTTGTTTTTAGCATCATCACTTAATAACCATTCTTTCATTTTTTTACACCTTCTTATTTCTTATAATTAAGTATTTTTTTATGTATACCAGGTTCAACCACATCAAGAGTTGTAATACTAAGTTCCAAGGATTTTTTATATTCGCCCTTAAAAAATAGTTTTTCTGCTTTTACTAGTCCATCATTTATTACCATTTTAGATGATCTATACCTATTTCCATACACTATTGCATACTCAGATAATAATGCTGCTTTTACCATTTCAGCAGTAGTATTATGAAGCTTAAATACAAGATCTCTTGCGGTATCAACCCGTACGTTTAAAGTATCTATATCAAGTGGCTTTTTTGATAATTCTTTTTGTATTTCTTTTATTGCATCCGATGCTTCAGATAATTCGGTATAGTAAACGTCAGGTATTATTGGTAACCTATTCTTTCTTATTTGATATTTAGATTGTTTTAATAATACCTTAATATCTTCTAATTGACCTTTAGCGCGTTCTTCATCATCTTTTAAATTACTTACCTTTTGTAAAAAGCCATTTAACCTTTCATGCATTTTAGTTAATTTAAGCATTATTATTTCAAGTTCTGCATTCAATTTAGAAAAAGGAAAACTGTGATTTTTTTCTAAGTTTTTAAGTTTATCATAATCTTTTTCAATTTCACTAAATTCTTTTTTTAATAAGCTAATATTATCAAGTGTTTCATCTGTTAAATTGTAACGTTTCTTCATCTCTGGAAGCTTAGTTTCAATAGCAGTTAACACTTTAATAACATGACTTCTTTTTTTATCAAAACTAATTAATCCTTCATCATAATACTTTTTAGTTAATTTTTCGGTTTCAAAATCATTAAATAACGAATCATAATATTCTAATATTGTTTTTAATTCAAAAGATACATCTTCTAAATTAAGAACCCTAACACGATCAAATATAGCATTTACTTTTTTCTCTGTTTCAACTATGTTATATTCAACGTTTAAATAATCAAGTTGATAGCCTTCCCTAGTAAGTTTTATATATTCTGAAGATACATCTTCTGTTCTTTTTGGAATAAGGTTTTTACCCATAAGCATAATCTCTGGAATTTCATCAATTATTATCGTCATATGATCTAACATTTCAGTTAGCCCCTTAACAACGTATATAACCTCTTCATAGTCTTTTTTTTCCATTACCTGTTCAAACTCTTCAAAACGTTTTTCGATCGTTTCAAATTGTAATTCAATGGTCTTAACGGTTTCTTCATAATCAGCTTTTGTATCCATAAACCTTTTCTTTAGTTTTCTATATAAAGCTTTAAGTTTTATAACAGTAGAGCGATTTCTTTCTTCACTTAAAGTTATTTCTTTTATTTCAGAAATTATTCCTTTTATCTTCGTTCTTATTTCATATAATTTTATTTCTACTTCTGCTATTTTTTCATATATTTCTTTTGATTTGCTTTTATCTATTAAAAAATCAACTTCAATTAACATATCATTAATATATGGTATCGTCTCATTTTCAATTATTTCAAACTTTAGTTTCCACGTATTATATCTTTCTTCTAATTTAGAATTGTTTTTAACAAGTGCTTCAACTTTTGATAATTCGTTTAACACCGGTACGTTAATAAGCAAGTTTTTTTCTTTTTCTAACTTATCTAGTTCATTAATTAATCTTTTTTTTCTCTTATTTTTAATGATAAATATTACAAAAAAAATAATAAATACTAATACCACAATAATTGTTCCAATGTATAATCCCTTTGTCATAACTTCCTCCTATGACCTACTATAAGAATATTTTATCACAATTTATCGTAAATTGCACTTAAAAATCACAAAAATAAAAGAATGAACAAAACAGATTTATTCACCCTTTTTACTATATATATAAACATTATCTTTTTGGGTTCCAACCTCAAGTGATGTAATATCAAATATTTCATCAAGCGCATCATCAGTATAGCACCCATGGTTTGCTACCCTGAGATTATAATCATAAATTCTACCTTCATTATCTAATAAACATTCTAAATCACTTAAAAGTTTTGTTGCCTCACTATTTACCATTGAAACTGGCTTTTCTATTCTTCCTAATATATTACTTAAATATATGATAGAGAATTTACATCCATTAAATTCTCTTGATAAATTTTCAACTGCTGTATCATGATAATATATTTTAGCATTTCCTAACTTCTTTTGAAGGTTATAATATAGTTCTTCATTAAAATATGCATTATTTAAAATACTACAACTTCCACCAAACAAAAATAAACTAATATTTTCATTTTCAAAATATTTAACATACTTACCCCAAAATTCTAACTCATCAGAAGTTAAATACCAAGCCACTTCGTCTAAAACGACTCCAAAAATTTTTTTATGTAAATAATCCATGTATTTTTTAAAATCAGCATATGAAACATTTTTAATTAGTTTTTCTTTGAGCATCGATAAATATTTTGAAAATTCATTAACATCAAAGGAATGAACTTCTTTTGCACCGCCCAAAACAGCATGAAGTGGATGATCTCCAGATGCAGTAACTGATAATACACTAGTATCCACTATATCTTTAGCATAATATTCCTTAAGGTCTTCATTAGTCCATAAATAAACATAATCTAAATTTTTAAATTTAGTCAATTCGCTTACTTCTATATTTTTATTAGGAACTTTTATTTTCTTATTAGAAAGTTCTTCATTTCTAAATAACTTTAATTTATCATTTATGCTTAATTCCATAAAAATCATCCTTTCATATAACATCTTAATATTCTATCATATAAAATTTGTTAATCAATATATTATATGCAGAACATAATTATTTTAGTTTATATTCAGATACTTGGTTCCAATCACTACCATATTTTTTTCTATTAATTTTTAGCTTTTTTTTGAAAAGTTTTTCAAATTGTTCTTCTTCCGATGGATTTTTCGGCATAAATTCATAATCATAAATAACTCCCTTTTTACTTAACTTTTTCAATATTTTTCTTAAAATACCTGCAACCGAATTAATATCATAATTGGTATATCGATATACTCTTTCTAAAATATTTGAAAGATACATAACATCATAAATAGAATCAGGTAAAAAATCATTTAACATATCGATAGCACAATCAACATATTTAATTTCACAATTAAATATGTTATGTTTTAATATATTAAAATTTTGCTTTTCTAAATATAAATTATTTTTTAAATAAGATGAATCATCCCAAAACAAATCAGACCTAGAAATTTCATCATATTTCATTGCTTCTAAAAAGGTATTCAAAAATAACAATTCTTCTTCGGTTAGATATTTTGCAGTATCAAATAAAAGTCTAGAATAGCCATCAATAACTATTTTATTTTTTGATAAAGGTATTATTCCACGCTCGATATCATGAATTTTTAACATCGTAGACTTAAATTTGTTAAAATTATAAGCTTTGACCGTTGCAATCTTAAACGCTGAAAAATATTTACAAAATCTATTCATGTCGAATCCAGTAATATTTTTAGCACCTTGCAATGCTGAGTTAAGTATGTGGTCACCACTAGAAGTTACGCAAAGAACCTTTTTATTAGATAAATCTATTTTTGGATACAATTTCATGTCCTCGTTAGTAAATGTATAGATTCTATCGCCTTGGCCACTATTAGTATAGTTATTACATTCAAGTTTAATAGGATCTTTTTTAATCAAAAACTTTTTTAGTAATTCAATATCAAATTTTACGTCCATAATATTTTTATTTTCCATTAATGTCACTTACCCTTTTTTCGTATATTTTGAATAATATGCCATTCCATCAGAGGTATGTGTTACTTGCTGACTATATCTATTGCCTACACTGAGCTCTGTAGGTAGAAAATTATTAAAAACTTCTCCATATGCATATATTGACCCGCCTTTTTTTAATAAATCATATAAATAATTAAGCAATTTTACTTGATCTTTATTTCCCATACAGCCAAGTAAATTTCCTAAACATATAAAATCAAAATATTTAGTGGTATTTTCTTTTATTGTAAATATATTAGTATCTATATAATTAATATTTACGTATTTTAGCCTTGATTGTAATTCCTTATAATATTCATCATCTGAATATAAACTATTTTGAATATTATAGTTATTGCCGGTGTTACGATATAGTGTTTTAAAATTACATCTTGTACAACCAAAACATATATTTACATATGCTTCCCAAAATAGTATTTCATCTTTAGTTAAATTGTTTTTAACATCAGATAATATTGCTTTTATTACTTTTCCATTTTCCGATAAATAACAGCGAGTTGCGTAACCCGTATTTAATAAATCTGTGAATTTATTATAATTATATGTTTTAATCATCGCTAATTTAAGTGCAACATAATACTTTGCAAATACATTTATATCAAACGCTGTTATATTGTTTGCATCTTGTAAAATATTACTAATAATATGATCTCCTGATGCGGTTAATGTTAAAATACTTTTATTATCAAGGCTTTCTTTAGGTCACTCTCTTAATAATTCATTTGAGAATAAAAAAAGCTCTTCGTACTGTGAATAATATGTACTTTTACTTGTATATCCCATGTAAAAATCGAATAAAAAAAGTTCTATTTCATTTTTATGACTGCCCATAGTAATTTCCTCTTCCAAAATAACGAACGCTATTTTATCATAAATAACTTTAATTATCAAGATTTTATGGAGTGTTTCTTGACTTATTGCATATAATTAGTTATAATTACAAACGTGTAAACTTTAAAGCAGCACTTTTTTGAATTTAATAACGTGTTTGTTTGCATTTGTTATATTAGTAATCTTTATTAGCTGCAAAGACGAACGTATTAAAACAAACTCCCTATTAAATGGCAAGGGGTCCTTTAGTTTACAAAAACAAAAAGGAGGAATGAATTATGTCAAGATATACAGGTCCAATGTATAAAAAAAGCCGTCACTTAGGCTTCTCATTACTTGAAACTGGAAAAGAACTTGTTAAAAGACCATATGGTCCAGGACAACACGGAAATGATAAAAGACGTGGTAAGGCTTCTGAATATAAGCTTCAATTAATGGAAAAACAAAAAGTTAGATTAATGTATGGTGTTAATGAAAAACAATTCAGATTAACATTTGAAAAAGCAGCTAAAATGAAAGGTATTCAAGGTGAAAACTTCCTAAAATTATTAGAAAGCAGATTAGACAATGTTGTTTACCGTATGGGAATAGCCTCTACTAGAAGAGCTGCTAGACAAGTAGTTAACCATGGACATATTACTGTTAATGGTACAAAAGTTGACATTCCATCATACCAAGTTAAACCTGGTGATGTAATTGCTGTTAAAGATTCTTCAAAAGATCATAAAGCAATACTTGAATCTTTAGAAAAAGTTACTAAGACAGTTGAATATGTTGAATTTGACAAAAAGAAACTATCTGGAACTTACGTACGTATGCCAGAAAGAAGCGAACTATCAGCTGATATTAAAGAATCAATGATCGTTGAATTCTACAACAAATAAGACCTTACTGGTCTTATTTTTATTATATAATAAAAGCAAAATTAAAATTTTTCGCATTGGTCGTCAACGATCCAACGTTCCTACTTCTAAGATAAAGTAACCTTTATTCTTACACAGGCTTAAATTCCGATAGTCGCTACCGTATTTTTCACTTATATTTTATTTTTCTAATATTACCTTCCTATCACTTAAATAATACTTTTTATATTATCAGCATTATATTTTATAGTAAATACCTTTTTAATCGTCTTTTTTCGACATTACAAAACGCACTTTCCTAGTATACAAAAAAGCTCAAAGCTAATATGCCTTGATCTTTTTTAATTATTTTCTAAGTTTATTAATTAAATTATTATATTTAAGTAGTGATATTAGTGCTACAAAACCTATAAATATAAGTATAAATATAATTGGCATTTGTATAATACCATAATTAAATGAAACAGTATCAACTAGTGCAGAATAAACAAGATCATATACTAAAGTTGTATTAAAGATTGTTAATAATAAACTATCATTAAGTGTATCAGTATATGATGAGTGCTTTCCAGTATTGGTATTATATATTAAAGTACTAATAATACCAGTTATAACCGCTATGTTAAAACTTGTTTTATTAACTAAAGAAAAGTTATTTAAAATAATTATAAAGCTGAGGATACTAATAATTAATAAAATAAGCATTAAGACACAATCTTGTGCTTTAATTTGTTTAATTATTAATATTTCATTTTGATTACTTTTCTTATTTTCTTTTTTAATATTAATTAGTTCATTTAATGATGAAGTATTTTCCTTTTCTTTATCTAGCATTTTCAATAATTCATCGGAACTTAAACTAGTCTTCTCACTAATTAAATACGTAAAAGCTGCTATGTTATTAGCATTTAGGCTATCTATTATTTCTTCAGCTATTTTCTCCTCGTTATCATCTACTATATCAGTAATATAATCATTAAAATCATTTGGAATTTTTAACATGTTATCTTTTTTCTTAACATTAAGAGATTCTATAATAATTTTTTTATTTGATATTTCTTTTTTTAACTCTTTTATTTTAGTATTTGACTTTATTATGTTCTTTTTAAATATTATTTTTTCAGATAATAACTTTTCCTTTTTTAAAAAGTTCATACTTATAAATGAATATATAACTATAAGTCCATAAATACCAAAAGGAATTGTTATTAATAAAAGATAATTTTTAAATATTAAATTATATATTAAGCAAAATAGAAGAAATATACCCTTAATTAGATCATAGAAATTTGTTATTCTCTTGCCACTTAAATTATACTTCCTAGATGTTGCAATACTTCCGTTTATACTTGTAATAATATTATTATATACATTTATAAGAAGTTCATTTGAAACTATATCTTTTTTTATTTTCTTTAAATTTTCAACTTCATAACAATCGTCTAAATACCGTTCAAAATTATTCTTTAAATCTTCTTTATCTCTTTTATTTGATAAATCATATGCTTTATCAAACACTTCTTTTAATTTCTTTACTTCATCATCAGATAAATATTTTTTATAATAATTAGTTTTAGATTCAATTACCCCTATATATCCAAGTTTATTTTTTGGATATAACTTAGTCATTTCAGTATATATAGAAAGGGCCGAGAGATAATCTTCTTCATCTAATTTTACTTTAGCTTCTTCTTTTAAAGACTTTAAAGTTCTTTTTTTCATAATACTCTTCCTTAAAATTCTATTTCCTTTTTAATATATGAAGTAGCTTCATCAATTGATAATGTTATTTGTTGCATAGTATCTCTATTTCTTATGGTAATAGTTCCATTATTTATTGTTTCATCATCTATTGTTACACAAAAAGGTGTTCCTATAACGTCTTGCCTTCTATATCTTTTACCAATAGATCCTGTTTCATCATAAGTAGTCATAAAGTTTTTGGCAAATAATTTATATAATTCTTCTGCTTTTTCTTTATGATATTTTTTAACTAATGGAAGTACTGCTACTTTGTAAGGTGCTATAGCAGGATGAAAATGCATAACTTCCCTAGTATCGTTTTCTAATTTTTCTTCTTCATAAGCTTCACATAAAAGAGCAAGTGTTAATCTATCTGCACCAATTGAGTATTCAATTACGTTTGGAATGAATTTTTCGTTAGTTTCAGGGTCTTGATATTCTAATTTTTTCCCAGAAAATTCACTATGTCTAGATAAATCCCAAGTTCCTCTATGGTGAATACCATTTAACTCTTCCCATCCAATTGGAAATTTATATTGTATATCACAAGCTGCTTTCGCATAATGTGCTAATTTGTCATGATCATGATATCTTAATTTATCCTTATCCAAACCTAAGTCTGTTATAAATTCAAGTGCTTTTTTCTTATAATCATCAAAGAAAGTCATACCATCTTTTTCGTGGCAAAACTTTTGTAATTCCATTTGTTCAAATTCTATTGTTCTAAATAGGAAATTACCTGGTGTTATTTCATTTCTAAATGACTTACCTATTTGTGCGATTGCAAAAGGCACTTTAGCGCGTGACGTTCTAAGTACGTTCGCATAGTTAACATACTCACCTTGACAAGTTTCAGGTCTTAGATAAACAGCGTCTTTATTTCCTTCTACTGTTCCACGAGACGTTTCAAACATCAATTTAAATTGTTTTATTTCTGACCAATCAAAGCCGCCACAATGAGGGCAAGTAATATGGTTATCACTAATGTAGCTTTCCATTTCCTCGTTACTCATAGCCTCTGCAGCAACTTCTCCTTTAGAATGTTCTTCAATTAAGTTATCAGCTCTAAATCTTTGTTTACACTTTTTACAATCCATTTTAGGATCACTAAAAGATTGTACGTGACCTGATGCCTCCCAAACTCTTGGGTTCATAAGAATTGCAGCATCAACGCCATAAGTATTCATATCTTCTTGAACAAATCTTTTCCACCAAGCTTTTTTAACATTATTTTTAAGTTCAACTCCTACTGGGCCAAAATCCCAAGTATTTGCAAATCCATCATATATTTCACTTCCTGGAAATACAAATCCATATTGTTTACATAAATTAACTATTTTTTCCATGTTATTATTCATTTTATCTTCCTCCCTAATAAAAAAACTCCTAGAAAAACATAGGGGTGATACTAAGCACCACGGTTCCACCCTACTTATTTCTAGAAGAAATCACTTCATTTTATACTGCTGATAGGTTTCCAAGCCCGTCATCGCACTTTTTTTATATATGAGTATTATATCATAAATTATCTAAACTTTTCAAAAAACTTTTACTTTTTAAATAAAGTCCTGTATACCTATCATAATAATCATCTAAAAAAGCATTTATCTCTTTTTTTACAGCATCTGATACATCTAACTTAGATATTTTAGATATGTCAACGTATTCTAATAAGCGTATTAATTTAATTGTCTTATCACTTACAATATATTCATTTAATGAATGATCTTTACACAAAAATCCACCTTTATATGCAGATATTGTAACAACGTTTTCTTTTCCACAAACTACGCATCCATTAAGTTTAGGAGAAACACCTAAAAAAGACAAATATTTAAGTTCTAATATATTTGTTATAACAGTAGGATCAAAACCTTCTTCTATTTTTAAAATAGCACTTAAATATATATCATATATCCTATTATCATCACTTTGTTTTATAATACCACTAGTTAATTCTGATAAAAAATTTAAATAGGATACTTTTTTTATATCTTTTTTTATGTTTCTTAGCGGATTTATAACATCAGCACCTATTAAAATAGATAATTTATCTTCTTTGTAGCTAATGTTAAAGTTAGCATAGCAAAATCTTTCTGAAACACTCCTTAAAGGACTTTTTAATCTTTTTGATCCTTTAGATAGTACTCCTATCAAACCTTTATCCTTTGTTATGATATTAAGTATTTTACTAGTTTCGCCATAAGGCTTTTCATCAATTATTATTCCTTCAACTTCTATTATCTCCAAGGGTATCAGTCTTCCCTTCTACCATTTCTTTATATTTTAAATAATATTCTAACTTTCCTGTTTGTTCAAATAAATTCCATACATCTTTTATATTCATATCAATCACCTTCTATTTATATATTGGTGATGATGTTTATTTTTTATTCATCTAAATCATAAAAACCTAATTCTCTTAAATATTTTTCTTTATCTCTCCAGTTTTTAATAGTTTTAACATAAAGTTCTAAAAAGACTTTTTTACCAACCATATCTTCAATATCCCTTCTTGCTTTAGATCCTATTTCTTTAAGCATCGTGCCACCCTTACCTATTATTATACTTTTCAAAGAATCTCTTTCTACTATTATAGTAGCATTAATTATTACTTTGTCTTTTTTATCAATGTATTCTTCAACTACGCACGTAACAGCATGCGGAACTTCTTCCTTTGTTAATCTTAAAACCTTTTCCCTAATTAGTTCTGCTACTCTAAATTCGGTAGTAGTATTTGTTAAATCTTCATCAGGAAAATATTTTACATTGTCAGGTAGATAACCTTTTAAAGTTTTAATAAGTTCATCAACGTTTTTTTCTTTCAAAGCTGATAGTGGAATTATTTCTTTAAAGTCATATAAATCCTTATACTCCATTATTAGTTTTATAAGGGCCTCGTTGTTTATTTTATCCACCTTATTAAGAATTAAAAACGTAGGCTTATTAGCGGCTTTAATTTTATCTAATACAAAATTATCTCCCTTACCAAAAGGCATTGTCACATCTATTAAAAATAAGATTATATCAACATCATCTATTGAATAATAAGCCTCTTCATTTAGCCTTTGCCCAAGTTTATGTTTAGGTTTATGAATACCAGGTGTATCTACGAATACTATTTGGCTATCACTATCATTATATATTCCTTGAATCATGTTCCTTGTAGTTTGAGCTTTGTTTGATGTAATTGCTATTTTTTCTCCTACAAGTGCATTTATTAACGTAGATTTTCCTACGTTTGGCCTTCCTACTAAACTTACAAATCCTGACTTCATAATAATCACTCTCCAACTGTTTTAATTATAACAGAAAAAGACTAATATTAAAACTAGCCTTTTTAATTTATTAAATCAGTATAATACATAATTTCTTTGCCTAAGCTTTTGGCATATTCTATTTCCTTATTTGTACTATTTCCAATATATCCATCTACGTTCACCACTAAAATAGCATCAGATAGCTTTATTCTTTCTTTATGCATTTTGTCAAGCATTAAACCTTCTTCCTTCGTAAAATCCGCCTTATTAGGTTTATTAGGATTATAAATAGGAACTAACATACAATTTCCTTTTAATTCCAATTGTTCTGTTATTTCTAATATCTGTTCTATAAATTTCATACTTCCACATACTGTTATTATTTTCATATTTTTGTTTTTCCTTTTCATCATATCAAAAGAACTATTTTATAATAGTTCCTTTCTTTTTACCTTCTAATACTTGTTTTAAATCGTTTTTATTATTTATATTTACTACGATTATCGGAATGTTATTATCCATACACATCGTAGTAGATGTTGAATCCATTACTTTAAGTTTTTGATTTAATACGTCTAAATATGGTATCTCATCATATTTTTTAGCGTCATCATATTTGTTAGGATCTTTATCATATACACCATCTACGTTAGTTGCTTTGATAAGTGCATCAGCATGTATCTCAGCCGCTCTTAAAGCCGCAGCTGTATCAGTTGAGAAAAATGGTGATCCAGTACCACAACCAAATATTACTATTCTATTTTTATCTAAGTGTTTATATGTTCTACCTTTTATATAAAACTCTGCAATTTGTCTCATTTCAATAGCGGTTAAAACCCTTGATTCAACCCCTAATTGTCTAAATGCATCATTAATTGTAAGTGCGTTCATACTAGTTGCAAGCATTCCTATATAATCTGCGGTAACACGGTCAAACTCTTCGTTTTGTCTTCCTCTCCAAAAGTTACCTCCACCTACTACTATTCCTATTTGAACGCCCATATCATGAACTTCCTTAATTTTTTTACAAATGTCTAACACGGTATCATAACATACGCCAGTTTTTTTAGAACCAGCAAGTGCCTCCCCACTTAGTTTAATTAGTACTCTTTTGTATTTTGGTTTCATAATTCCTCCCTATTTTATATAAAAAGATAAGATTTTTAATCATCTATCTTTTCAATCCTAATTACCTTTTTACTTTCTAAATATTCTAAAACGGTTTTTTTATCGTTGTATGGGATTCTTTTATTATCTTTTACAATCATAACTTCTTCATGACCTTTTCCTAAGATAAGTAAAACATCTCCTGCGTTTAGCATGTTTATTCCCATTATTATCGCTTTTTTTCGATCTAATTCAACGGTATAATTATCGTTTGCAGCTCCCAGTATCATATCACTTACTATCTGATTAGGATCTTCATTATGAACGTCATCACAAGTAACTATTGTATAATCACATGTACTAGTTACTTTTCTCATCATTATTGGCCTTTTTGTCCTATCACGATCGCCAGTACATCCAAATACCGTATATATTTTTCCGTCACATACTTCTTTAACGGTTGTAATAACATTTTCGACCGCATCAGGTGTATGCGCATAATCTACTATAATACGGCTATTTTTATATTCTATCATATCCATTCTGCCAGCTGGTGATGAAATGTGAGTTAAAACCTCAGCAATAGAATAATAAGTAAAACCTAATTCATATAAAACAATAATTGTTACCAAAACGTTGTATATATTATATTTTCCTATTAATGGTACTTTAATATTTTGTTTAACACCATCTGATATAAATGTAAAACTAGTACCTAATATACTCATTTGATAATCGGTAGCTCTATAATCTCCACCTGAAAAACCATAAGTAATATTAGTATTATACGGAAGCATAAATATCTCTTTATTTGGATCATCATAATTAATAATTGCTTTCCCAGCAGGCCTTATCATATTAAATAACATCTGCTTACACCTAGCATAATTTTCCATAGTACCATGAATATTTAAGTGATCTTGTGTTAGATTAGTAAAAATAGCGTATGAAAAAGGTACGTTTTGTAATCTTTTATGAAGAAGTCCTTCACTAGAAGCTTCTATTACCGCGCACCTGTATCCTTCATCATAAGCATTAATTAGCATATCATAAATTTCAGTTACTTCTGGAGTGGTATTAGGCATATCAAATACTTTTTTATCAGTGAAATATCCAACTGTACCTATATAGCAACATTTTTTTTCTAATTTATTTAAAGCATCATAAATGAGATATGCAGCAGTTGATTTACCATTAGTACCAGTAATACCAATAATTGTCATCTCGTCTAAATATTTATTATAATTTTCTTTTAAATAGTTATTCAAATAATCTCTAGAGTTAGGAACTATTTCGTATGGAACGCTATACTCTCCTTCTTCAGCGATTATCTTACTTGCGCCATTTTCAATTGCTTTTGATATAAAGGCATGTCCATCACCAACAATACCACGAAGAGCCACAAATATATCTCCTGGTTTAACTTTTCTTGAGTCCGTTTTTATATTAATCATTTATAATCACCATTTTTCTATCCACTAACATTATATAATATATTTGAAAAACCATCAATAATCATTTATAATTAAATTGGTGATTTTACATGTATACGATAAAAGAAAAAATAAATAATGAAATAATAATTAATAAATCTAGATTCATAACTTATATTTATAAAGTTAATACTGAAGAAGAAGTCAAAGACATTTTAGATAGTATAAAAAAAGAATATAAAGATGCTACACACTACTGTTATTCATATATACTTGGAAATATAAAACGTTTTAACGACGATGGGGAGCCTTCTCATACCGCTGGTATGCCAATGCTAAATGTTTTAGAAAATAAAAAGCTAGATAACGTGCTAGCAGTAGTTATAAGATACTTTGGTGGCGTTAAATTAGGCGCTGGAGGACTTGTTAGAGCATATACAAATTCTGTTAGTGAAGCGATAAATAAAGGAACTATAATACCCATTTTAAAGAAATATAAGGTTAGAATTGAATTTAATTATACGGATATTGATAATATTAATTATTATTTAAAAGATTATAAAATAACTTATAAAGAATTTGATTATAACGTAATCTACGAATTCATATATGAAGAAGATAACTATCCTAATAACATCGATTCGTTTATAATAAAAAAGAAACCAATAATATAATAAAATTGATTTCTTTTTTATTTTTTTAAATAAGTTTTTATCTCAGCATCAGCCTCAACTTCACTACCATTTTTAATAGCGCATAGTTTTTTTGATTTATTCAAAGACGCCACTTGCTGCTCACATCCGCAATCATTATATTCAACCCCATTTAATTTTATATAAAATTTTCTTTTAATATTATCAGGACATTGTTCATAATGAATCAAATGTGCTTTACCAGATGTTTCTTTAGTATCATCATTACAACCTTCGCATTCTGCATATTTTTTATAATCATCAGCATTAGTATAACCATCATTTACTAAATCGCTTAGCTTCACGCCAGATGATGTCATTGCACCGGGATACTCTGTTTCATACCTTTTAGCACCTGTTAAAATACCACTTATCTCATTTCTAAAATTGTTAACATCCTGTTTTTTCTTTACGTTAATTACTGCTATTGCTGTTATGGATGATAATATTCCTAATATTATTACAACTGCTAATAATTCAACTAAAGTATAACCTTTTTTGTTTTTCATTATATTACCTCCTATTTTTTATTTCTTGTGCCTAATAATTTATTACCATCTTCTAAAGTTTCAATAATTTCTTTAGACACTAAATTTGTATCAAGCATATTATCTACTATATCTTTATTTAATTTTTTATAACCTTTAATAGTATTATCTTTTTTATTAATTCTATTAATTATAAAAGTTTGATTATTATATAAATTTCTATTAGCATTTGCTAAAATAGGCGTTTTAGTCATAATTATGTTAGCTACCTTAGAATCAGTTAAAAGTCTAAAATTAAGAAAAGGTATTAACAATATTAAAATAGCATTAAAAACCAAAGTAAAAACCAAAGGAATAGATAAAATAGAACCAAATATCTTACCTATAATATTTACGTTTATCATACTGTCATTTATCTTTTCCTTTATTTTAAACTTTGTTAGAACACTTTTAATTAAAGTTAAAATAACCGCAAAAATAAGTATGTATAAAACAAGTTTCCAAACTATTATATTTAACGCTTTTAATCCTTCTGTTTTACCTGAAAAATTAAAGAAAGGAAAAACGTTATATAATAAGCCAAACATAATATCACTTAATTTTCCAGCAATTAATGTTGTTATTAATAATATAATGAAATTACTAAACATTTTTAAAAATCCACTTTGAAAACCTGAATATATTCCATATAAAAATACTAAAACCAAAACTATATCTATTACTCCCATATCTATTCTCCTTATCTTTTTTTATTATATAATATTTTTTATTAAAAATATACCTATCAATCTGTTCTTTACATTCAATTGTCTATGTTGTTTTAAATGAAATACATTTATGTTAAAATAAATAAAAAGGAAGTGAATTTATGGTAGTAGTATTCAAAGTAAGTGATAATACAAAAAATGAAATGATTAAATATTACGAAGATAAAAAAAGAGATAAAACTCCTCCATATGCTATATTTCAAGCGGAAGAAGGTGGAACAATAATTACCCTTTACGAATCAAGAAAAGTTATGTTTCAAGGAATATCCGCCGACGTTGATGCAAATATGTGGAAAGATATGGAAATACATTTAAATGGTAAGGCACCCGAAGAATCTAAAAAGAAGGAAAAAGATAAGAAAGACGAAAAAGAACTTTACGAAGAAAGAAAAAAATATTATTATATTAATTCAATTGGTTCTGATGAAGTTGGTACTGGAGATTACTTTGGACCAGTAGTAGTTACCGCTGCTTTCGTTTCAAAAGATAACATTGAGTTCTTAGAAGAACTTGGCGTTAGAGATTCTAAAAAGTTAACTGATTCTAAAATATTAGAAATAGTACCAAAGATAATAAAAAAAATACCATATGAAACCTTGGTATATTCAAATGAAGAATATAATAAACATCCAGAATATAACATGAATAAAATAAAAGCAATCTTACATAATAAAGCCCTACTTTCTTTAATGAAAAAGGATAATTATAATTATGATAAAGTTGTGGTTGACCAATTTTGTTATCCTAAAAATTATTTTGGATACCTAAAAGAATCTAATAATGTATTTAGACGAATTGATTTTACAACAAAAGCAGAAGATAAATGTCTATCAGTTGCATGTGGTTCTTTAATTAGTAGATATATATTTATCAAAGAAATGGAAAAAATATCTAAAATGGTTGGAAAACAAGTACCTAAAGGTGCTGGGGTTTTAGTTGATGAATTTGGTAAAAACCTAGTTAAAGAAAAAGGTAAAGATATATTAAATAAAATCGCAAAACTTAATTTTAAAAACACTGAAAAAATATTAAAAGACTAATCAACTTAGTCTTTTAATATTTTTTATTATTACCTTTTGGTTTCTTCTATTTTATCTAATTTATCCGTGATTCACTCTTGTCCACTTTACTTCTTTAGAACTTAATGCCTTAATTGCGCAAGGAACGTAACTAATCATAAATATTGGATTTATAATCATTACCTTCATTCTTGATTTAAGGTTTAAGTCAAGTTTTTTTCCCTCTAACATAAGAATAACAAATGTCATCACAACCATTGTTACATATACAATTAATAAGAAAATAATAAGTTCTAAAAGATGTAATTTCCATACATTATCGTTAATAAATAAATTATATGATGTAAAAAATACTAATGACAAAAACCAAACAACAAGGCCCACAACCATAAAAATAAATGGTATTATACCAACCGATTCGTCCATTTTAGAACCATTATTAGGATCATTCTTATCCAAAGATTTATAGATTTTTTTCGTATACATTTTTCTTACATCAAAATAACCTCTTATCCATCTTACACGTTGATTTATAGTATCTTTAAACCTAAGTGGCTGTTCATCATAAAAAACCGATTTTATATTATAATACGTAGTTAAATTATTTAAAGTAGCATATGAACTTAGTTCATAATCTTCGGTTAAAGAGTGAAATGGATAACCACCCCATTCTTCAATTAAATCCCCTCTTATGTAAAAACCCGTACCAGAAAAAGTTATATTTTTTGTTTCTTTATTTTTCTTATCATTAAACACCGTATTAACAAGTGAAAAAGTTAGTGCTGAGCAGGCAGCAATAACACTTTCATTACCATTTTTACAATTTCTATAACCAGATGCTAAATCATAACCCTTATTAAATACTGGTATCATATTCTTTATATAATTTTTATCAAGTATATTATCAGCATCAAATATGAAATATGCATCATAATGTTTATTCTTATTTAAAATAAATTTAACCGCCTCATCTAATGCATATCCTTTTCTTTGTAGATTCAAATGTTTTCTTAAAACAACCGTCGCTCCATACTTTTTACATATGTTAACGGTTTCGTCCTCACGAGATTCAACTATTACGTACACATCTTTCATATCTACTTTAACCGTTTGATTCTTTATACTTACAAGAAGTCCTTCAATAACTTTAGATTCATACCTAGCCGGAATAAGAAAGCAAAAATCATGCCCACTATTTTTCTTACTTGGCACATTATTGTTTTTTTGTGAAAGAATCTTTGTTATAAAAATCATTATAAGACCTATAAATATAAATATTAAACTAATTATTCTAAATACTATCATAAATTATTTTCCTTTACATAAAATAAGCTAAAAAGATAAGAACGCCAATTAATATCGCTGACGCAATAAAACCATTTACCTTTTCAAACTTCGAAGACTTATACTTTATTCCAAGTGCATTTGATATAATCATACCGCCAACTAAACCACCTATATGAGCATATATATTAATTGATGGAATCATAAAACTAAAAACCAAATTTAAAATTATTACTGGAAGTATCTCCCTTTTCAATGCTTCTCCCATATATGTTCTTTGATTTAAAGAAAAATATAAAATCGCTCCCATAAGACCAAATATAGCGCCTGATGCTCCTGCCGAAATCGTTTTAGTATCCATAAGTATTAACGAAAGTAGATTTCCAACAATACCACTAAAAATAAAAATTATTAAAGTCTTAAAATGTCCGTAAAAAGTTTCTGTTTGTTTTCCTAATATTGAAAGTGAATACATATTCATAATTAAATGGATAAATCCAATGTGTAAAAACATACTACTAATTATTCTTAAGAAAGATCCATCTTTAACTAACCCACCAAACTTAAATAATGTATAAGTATCAGTTGAACCATTTCCAAATACGTACATAAATACGAATATGAAAATCATTATCCCTATTAATACATTGGTAACAATAGGTTTTTTTGTTCTAAATAAATCGTTGATTTTTTCTGTTTGATCTAAATTTCTCCTTAATATATCACTATTTATTTTTTCGTATAGCTTAGCACCTTCTTCAGTAAATACCAACTTTTCATTGATATCAGGGAAAGACTTTTTTAAATATTCATTTCCTTTAATATCATCTTTAGTATTAGCCTTAATCATCAAATTATTTTTAGTGCTTTCTAATTCTATGTCTTCATTAATATCCAAATAAAAAGTCATAACTTTCATTTTTAAAGTAAAAGTCTTTAACTTGATTTGCCTTGTCATTCTTCCAACTTTAAAATTATCAAAATCTAATTGCTCTTTATTATGTATATATCCTAAAACCAATCTTACAATTCTATATTCACTATCCATGTTTTCTAACCATATCTCATTTTGAATACCATGAACAATAACCGGATTATAATTTTTCTCAGTTATAAAATAATGTAAAAATTTCATAACTAATAAGTCACGTTCTTCACTAGTTACCATATAACCCTCCTATTAATTTTTTTAACATATTTATTATAACAAAAAAGCTAGTATTTGAAAATACCAGCCTGATTTATTTTTCATTTCTATACATTTCTACTATATCATTAAATTCCTTAGGTGGTTCACACTTAAAAGTCATGCTTTTACCAGTAGTAGGATGAATAAATCCTATTTCTTTTGCATGTAACATTTGGCCAAAAGACGTTGTCTTACGTTTATAACCGTACACTGGATCATTTACTATAGGATGATCTATGTAATTCATATGAACTCTTATTTGGTGAGTTCTTCCTGTTTCTAATTTACACTCTATTAATGTAGCATTATTAAATCTTTCTAAAACTTTGAAATGAGTAATAGCTTCCTTACTATTTTCTTCTGTAACACACATTTTTTTTCGATCATTTAAATCCCTGCCAATCGGTGCATCAATAGTTCCAGTATCATGATTAATCTTACCATGAACAAGTGCTACATATATTCTAGATAAAGTTTTATCTTTTAATTGCACAGCAAGCTTTTCATGAGCTTTATTGTTTTTAGCAACAACAAGTAATCCTGACGTGTCCTTATCTATTCTATGCACTATTCCAGGCCTTATATATCCATTAGTAGTACTTAAATTATTAGTATATGCAAGTAACCCGTTAACAAGCGTACCACTAAAATGCCCACTAGAAGGATGAACAACAAGACCTGAAGGTTTATTAATAACCATTAAATCATCATCTTCATATACTATGTCCAAATCCATTTTTTCAGGCATTGCATCAGTTTCTTCCTTTAATTCTCCTACTATCTTTATCATATCATTTAATTTTAATACATAACTATTTTTAGTTGCCTTACCATTTACTAAAACAAGGTTTTGTTTAATCATTTCTTGAACCTTACTTCTAGATAAATCTAATTTATCAATTAAAAATTTATCAATTCTAATTAAATCATTTTCTTCCATTATTTCATATTTCATATCAATTCCTCTTTACTGATAATATTATAGCATACTTAATAATAAAGGACAAAAACATATAAAAGTATTATTCTAATTACCTATTTTTTCTCGTTATTTGACTATGCAATGCATATTTCAAAAATTCATTTTTAATTTCCGATTTGTCAAATTCGCTATCTATAGCTCTTAATTTTTCTATTCCTATCAATATCTTTGAAGCTTTCTCTTTTAAAAGAATATTATATTCAAATTCATTATTATATAGATCTACACTTGTTGTTATATTATGGGCGAAGTCAAAAATCATATTATCATTATCTCGAACTATATATGAGTGATAATGAGGATTATTAAATAAATCATAATATAAAATACAGCAACCAAAAATATCAATATAAGAATTAGTATTTTCAATTGCTTGCTTTAACA
Organism: uncultured Bacilli bacterium; assembly: GCA_910580185.1. Taxonomy (GTDB): domain Bacteria; phylum Bacillota_I; class Bacilli_A; order RF39; family UBA660; genus Aphodocola. The sequence continues at coordinate 59,679 of CAJTWC010000008.1, read as the reverse complement.
TATCTTTTGTATATGAATGACAATGTCCATTACAATTAAGAGCAATTTCCCTATTATCTTCAATTGCAGGACCAATCGTATATTCTTTATCATTATTGGTTATGATTATATATTTTTTTGATTATTATCATATTTTATATTCTTAACAAAACCAGCCATCACCAGCGAATTCATAAGCTTTCTTTGTTTTTCAACATTTTCACCATAGGTTAAATAAGCTAATTCAATCAAGCCTTCTTTTATTATATAGGAAGTATTTAAATTAGGAAGTATCGCCCCTTTTATCCAATCCGGAAATTTTTGTCTTTGATGATTCCTTATCGTGGCTTTTTTTCTCTATTACTTTATATTGTTCTTCATATTTATTCATAATTTGCCTTCTTTTGCACACATATGTTATCAAAAACAAAAAAAGCTTTCAAATTTCATATATAACTGATGACCAAAATAAAAAGCATCTTAACAATGCTTTTTATCCTCTTTTAATGTTTTAATTATTAATAATATTACTCCAAAAGTTATAAATAAATCAGCTAAGTTAAAAATTGGTAAATGATAACCGAATATGTTAAGAGAAACATAATCTATTACAACACCTCTTATTATTCTATCTAATAAATTGCCAGTAATACCACCAAATAAAAATCCATAGCTTAAAACAACCAGTTTTGATTTTTGTTTACTATTTACATATTCCTTTTCTAACATATATATTAAAACTCCTAATAATAAAATAGTTATTAATATTATAAATAATCTATTTCCAGATAACATACTAAAAGCTACTCCAGTATTTTCAGCATAAACTAGTGAAAAAAAATTATGGATAACCGTAATATTAGGCAAATTAGTTGATATAACTATCTTTATCAACTGATCTAACATCAAAGTAAATAAAGATATCATTATAATTTTCTTTTTCATTATAAACTCCTTATAAATATAATAACAAAATTAACATTGCTGCTAAAAAGTTTTGAATAAAGTGCATGCTTATTGAAACAAAAATATTTTTAGAATCAACGTATGCTTTAGCTAGACATATTCCTAATGCAGAATACTGAAAAATATATAGTAAATCCCAAACAGAAGTAAATTTATCTATCATATGAAGTGTGCCAAATAGAAATCCACTTATTATAATAAATAAACTTTTATTTTTTATTATTCTCGATAATGATAATCTAAATATATTTTCTTCGACAAATGGAGCATATACCGTAGATAATACAAGTGATACTAATGGTAATTTTTGAAACATATTATTTAGCATTTGCTGATTTGACGATACTTCACCTTTGTTTAAAAAAGCTATTGGCAGCGCTACTATTACCATAACTCCTAGCATTATAAAATATCTTTTTATAATAAATGGTAAATATAATTTAAAGTTACCAACAAATAGTTTTAAATCGTTTTTTAAACGTTTAAAGTTTAATGCAATTACTAGTAAAAATATTACTATGTATATAAAATATACTGGTATATGTTTTGAAAAATTAAATAATGGCAATATAAACATTATTATAATAAATAAAAAGATAAGAAAAATAGAGTTTAGTACATCCCCTTTTTTGTTTAAGTATTCATTTTCTGGTAAACTATTATTCTTTTTATCAGATATACTATTTATAAATAATAAGCCTAATATTCCTGGGATGATTGAATCCATTAATAACCATATAGAGCAAAAAATTATAATCATTTTGTTTTTCTTTAAAAAGTTAGTTTCTTTTTTAGATTCCTTAAAAAGAAGAAATGCAATTATTAAATTCATGAAAGAAAAAAATAAATTTGCCATAATTTCTTCGTTTTGTTTGTTCGACAATAAATAATATATAGCATTTATTATTACGTAAATTATTTCTAATAACGATGCTATTTTAAGCAGGTTTCTTTTTTCTTTCATAATTCCTCCTGATATCATTTTTTAAATTAATTAAACAAATGCTATATTGACACTAATAACAAAAAAATATTATTAAAGTTAATTAGCTATGATATAAATACCATTTTACATTTCCATATTATATAGTATAGCACACTTCATTAATTTCTACTAACTAAAATGACATCAGAGCCTATTTTTGTAATTTGGTGCCACAATATTATTTCTTCTTCCTTTGTGATATTTAAAAATCCTTTTTTAGTATATATATAAATTTTTTCTATATTACCATCATTAGATATTTCAATATCTATAATTGAGCCGAGTTTAACTCCTGATGAAACATCTACTACATCTTTATTTTGTAAATCTGACAAACGCATATTAATCACCTATTAAATTATATGTTTTTTTTTGCATAAAAAATAAAAATATCATCCATTACAAGAAAGAAAGGATGATTATTATAGCAAAATATAAAGTAGAAATAATAGGAATAAACACGAATGACATAAAAATATTATCTGATAAAGAAAAAGAAGCATTATTTAAAAGATTACAAAACGGAGATACAAAAGCTAGGGATGAACTAGCTGAAGGTAATCTAAAATTAGTCTTATCAATCCTAAAAAGATATCAAAACAGATGTGATAATATGGATGATCTTTTTCAAATCGGTTGTGTCGGTTTAATGAAAGCGATTGATAATTTTGATTTAAATCATGGGGTTAAATTTTCCACCTATGCAGTTCCTTTGATTTTAGGTGAAATAAGAAGATATTTAAGAGATAATAGCAATCTTAGAATATCACGTAGTATAAAAGATTTAGCATATAAAATATTAAGAACTAAAGAAGAATACTTTATGACCTACGGAAAGGAAATGACTAATAAAGAGGTAGCCGAAAAATTAGAGGTAGAAGAAATAGATGTTATAATTGCAATCGATGCAATGAAAGACCCTATAAGTATGTTTGAACCTATATATGATAATGGTGGCGATACAATCTTTTTAGAAGATCAAATAGAATCAAAAAAAGACAAAGCTTCAAATTGGGATATATTAATATCACTTAATTCCGCTGTAAAAAATTTAAAAGAAAAAGAAAGAAAAATAGTTACCGAAAGATTTTTAATCGGAAAAACACAAATGGAAATAGCTGAGGAAATTGGTATATCACAAGCTCAGGTATCAAGACTTGAAAAATCAGGCATCGATGAACTCAAAAGAAAAATAATGTAAAAAGAAACCTGATGTAGGTTTCTTTTTGAGTGGTATAAAGGAGTAAGTATTTTTTAGTGTATATATAGTTAGAATAACCACTATTTCTAACTACTCTTTCATTATAAATAATAATTGTTACAATATTATGTCAAAAAAGAAAAAGACTTACTATTTTACTAGTAAGTCAATTTATACTATGAGCAAAGAAAAACTAGGAATCTCTTCTTTCACGTTTAGCTGCCTTACGGCTGTTTTTAATAGCTTCTTTCTTAGCGTTTCTTCTTTGAATTCCAGGTTTATCATATTGTTGTTTCTTCTTTATTTCAGAAGGGAGACCGCTTTTAGCTACTCTTTGTTTAAACTTTTTTAATGCTGCATCAACGTTTCCATTTTTAACTTGAACAGATATCATATTTTCCTTTCCCCCCTCTCTTTTTTTACTACTAATGATTATAACACCTTAAAAAGGTTATTACAACATTTTTTTAGTATTTTATCAAAAAAACTTGTATTTTATCGAACGAAAATGATATGAATTTTATATACCATTAATAATTCTTTATTATTTTTCTTAATTTATAATCTTAAATTAAAACATTAAATACAGCATTTATATACTCCCTTGTTACATACATATACTTATAAACTCATTATTACTCTAATTATACTACCTACTATTCTACCTAGTTGTAAAATAAAACTTGTTGCATAATATATTAAATTACATATTATAGGCAATGTAATAATTGTTAAAACTATTTTTGATAATTTCTTTACCTTAATGGACATGAATTACCACTCACCATTCTTCTTATACTACTTCCTAAATACCTACCTATATCTAAAAAACTATTAATACCTTTAATAAGTGAATTTATTAAGGTGGAACTTATTGCTGCACCTGCTTTTACACATTTTAATTCTTTATTTGATAATTTCATATTTTCTCCTTTCCTATCTGCACTTAAATGGGCGTGCTATACCATCAAATATTCCTACTACGAATGTTACTCCTGCTATTATTCCGGCTATTAGCCAACCGCTTATTGCGCCTGCTTTTATGTGTTTTAATTCTTTCGCTTTTAATTTTTTCATCTAATCTCCTTTCATAATTAAGAATTCTACCAGAAGAAAAACTCATACACTTATTAAATAATGATTTATTACTAGGTCTATGTGATATTAATATAATAATTTTATCTTTGTATTCTTTTAAAATTACTTCAAACAATTTCTTTTCAGATACCTCATCTAGCTCATTTGTTGTTTCATCAAATATTATTACATCTGAACCAATATTAAGTGCTTGCGCAATTAATATTAGTTTGGACTCTCCTGCTGATATATTGTCTTGCTGATTATTAATAATATAAGACTCATCCTTACCATCTTTATATAACATATTACTAATTACTTTATAAGTATTAGGCCTAATATTTAAACTATCACCTAACATAATATTATCAATAATACTCATGTTAAATAACTTAGATTTTTGATCAACATATAAAATTGATTTTTTAATATCAGCCATGTCGTAATAAGACGAAGAAACATTATTGATTTTAAAATCTATAGAATTATTAACTAGCTTCTTAAAAAAAGTTGTTTTGCCACTACCAGTTTTACCTTGAACAAACAAACCATCTCCTCTTTTTAAACTAATGTTATTAAATAATATAGTTTTAATATCAATTTTATTAGATTCTATAATATTTGTTTTACTTTTATAAAAAAGGCTTAATCTTCTATACGAACCTTTATAATTAGCATACACCTCTTCCAACATACATATATTAAACATAGAATCTACTATCATACTTTCTAAATATATCATAAATAAAAGGTTTGTTTCATTACCATTATAAATAATAAAGATAGATAACAGTATTAATACTACACTTATAATTTTGGAAGCAAAATCTTTAACAATATACAATCTAGATGCATTTTTATATTCATTAATAAACGCTTTGTACTTAGATGTTATTTTCCATGAAAAATACTTTTGCTTACCCAAATTACTAATTAGAGATGCTCTTTCTATAGAATCAGAAATATTTTTTGCTAATATTTCATTATCCATTTGTAGGTTATAATTTTTATATGCATATTTATTATAAAATAACTTATTTAAAATTAACATCAATAAAATTATTAATAAAATAAATAAAAAAATTTGAAAAGAAATAAAACAAATACAAATAAGAGAAAAAATAATTACTATTAAATTAACAAATAATACCTCACTTACAGAAAAATACATCTCTTTGACATAAGATAAATCATTTATTTTAGATATTAACTCACCACTATTAGACTCCTGATAATATTCTAAAGGAAGAAATAAAACTTTTTTTAGAGTGGGAATTGTTATAGCAAGATCTGTATTTACTCTGTACTTTAATAAATAACTATTTTTAACAACATTAAAAAGTTCTTTTAAAATAGCTAATAGTGATAATATAATGATAAACTTACCTATACTTTTTAGTTTACTTTGCAAAACATATGATAACAAATAAGAATATAAAATATTAAAAATTGACAAGAATAGAACAAAAAAGGTAATGTTTATAACAGATTTTTTATTTTTAAAAAGGAATTTATATGATAAGTTTATATCATCAAATGTTATTGCTATACCTGTATATATCTTATTAAATTCTTCTTTATTTATCATTTTCTTACCACCAGCAGGATCATATATGGTTACCAGATATTTATTAGTGCTAAGTACTACTACAAAGTGTTGTATTTCATTATATACCGTGTGAGCAATAAATGGAAATTTAGAATCATCATTTAATTCATAACCTTTATAGCCAGTCGCATACAAATTATACTTTCTAGCCGTTTTAATAATATCGTAAGCTGTAGAACCTTCTTTATCTACTTTAAGACTTTTTTTCACATCTTCATAACTAATTTCTTTACCGTATAATTTTAAAATAGTTGTTAAACAGGCAACCGCACAATCATTTACAGATCTTTGACTAACAAAGCATTTTTTCATCTTTTATTTCCTCCTCTACTTTATAGTTAGTCAAATTTTTTAAAATTCCCCTAAAAAAATGAAAAAAAATTAATTTTTTTTATTTTTTCTTTAAAAATCATTAAAATATGGTATTATAATTGGGAGTTAGGAGTTATTTTATGATTAAAGACATTAAAAATTGTACAATTTTATATAATCCAGTATCTAGTGGATTTAGTATTAATAAACTAAATAGCATTTATGATACAGTAAAAGAAAACGGATTAACAGCTGATGTAATAGCGAGCAAAGAACAAGGAAACATAACAAAGCTAATTATGGAAACCGATAAAGAAAGTGAACTTATTATCACTTTGGGTGGAGATGGAACCGTAAGTGAAGCATATAAAGGTTTTAATATGATAAAGCAACAAGGATTATATGCACATGTTCCTACGGGAACTGCTAATGACATGGCAAAAAATTATAATGTTAGATATAAAGACGCTGGTAAGATAACAGAAGATATTTTAAACGGTGAAATAGCAAAAATGGATTCTTTTAAAGTAAATGATGAATTTGTAGCTTATACCTCTGTTTTTGGATATTTAGCACACGTACCATTTAAAACACCAAGAGGCTTTAAAAAGATATTTAAAACTGGTAGTTATGTTGCTACTGCAGCACCTTACTTACTTAAAGCTCCTGTCAAATATAATATAAGCTACGAAACTGAAAACATTAGTGGAAATACTAGTTGCATACTAGGTGCTGTATCAAATTCAAAAGGATTTGCTGGAATTGATTTATATAAAGATGCCTTATTAGATGATGGAAGATTAGAGCTTCTTCTTATTACTGAAGCAAATGCAAAATTAATTTCAAGCATTGTAAAAGACTACTTAAAAAATGATATTGACATAAGAAAATACAAAGATTATTTAGTATTAGATAAAGCACGTAAAATTAAGCTAACTTTTAATGATGTTTATCCTAAGTATGTATTTGATAATGACGGAGAAAAATCTTTAGTATTACCTAATAAAGATAATCCTACTGTTACTTTTGAAGTAGCTAATCAAATTAAAGTACTAAAAAGAAAAGGAAATTAGTAAAATCATCTAATTTCCTTTTTTTATTGAAATAATTTCATCTGGTGATAATTCTTCATCAAAATCATAATAATCAGAATCATAATTATTTGGTGTATTACAAAATTGATTACGATAAAATAATGTTTCTAAATAATTATCTTTATTTTTAGCATTAGACTTTATCAATGAACTAATGTATTTTTTTCTTCTTCATATATCGCTAACAAACTATGATAGTCTGCATTTTTAATATTATAATATCTTTTAGCGGCGGCTAAAAAAGCAATAACAATGCTATCATACTCATTTGATTCTTTTCTATTTTTTTCTTCTAATTCATCTATTTTATCTTTAAGTTTAACTAAATCACTAAAGTTAATTATTACATCTTTTATATTTGGATTATTTTTATTTAACATATAAATCACGTCCTATGAGTGATATTATACATTATATTAGAAAATATTCAAGAAAAAATCTTACCGTGTAATGTAAGATTTTAAGTTATATATTATATTTTTTAATTAATATACCATTTTGCCAAAAATAAAAAGCCTTACAAAATTTTATTTGTAAGACTTATAGTTTACATGGCGTCCTGTAAAGGATTCGAACCTTTGACCCACGGCTTAGAAGGCCGTTGCTCTATCCAGCTGAGCTAACAGGACAACTGACTTGCTCTAAACGAACAAATCAATTATAACCCAAAATTAAAAATTATTCAATATTTTTTAACACACTTTTTGTAATTTCTTCGCCATCTACTGTAAACACCACTTCTTCAACATCATAATTTTCCCTAACTGACAATGATATTGAATATATTACCTCTTCTAAAATACTTTTAGTATTAACATCATCAAAGAGAAAATTATTAAAATCTACGGTTAAAACATTACCGTCTATTTTATAATTATTTAGTTTAGTATTATAATTCAAAAAACTCATTAAGTTTGTTTCATATATGTTAGAAGATGTTAACTCATCTACTATAACTCTTATCTTTTCTCTATTATCATTATTTACCTTAGTTACAGGGACATAATAATAACCTTTATTATTCTTACTAACATAATAAATAGTTGTTTTACTAGCATCTTTATAGGTATTAACATCATAAACTTCATTTACTCCGTCTGCTCTTTTAAGGGGTTGTTTTATAATCTTATTACCATTTGGATAACGTTCTAGAATTTTACCATCTATTTTTATATAAATACTATTAATGCCCTTTATATTCGTTAAATTATAAGTTAATAATTCTAATGTTTTTTTTATTTTTTCATCACTTATTTGTAAAATATCATCTGATAAATCAACTGTTATATTATCATCTGTTATTGTAACATCATTAATCTTGGTATCACTAGGTATAATAGTATTAAATCCATTCGGTATTTTATCCTCGTATTTACCACCATTTATAAGAGTTTCTACTATTTTTTTAACAGATTCTTCATCACTTCCATAATTAATGTTTATAAGACATCTTGATACATAACCATTTTTATCAAGCAAAAATATTTCACTTTGATTAACTACTTTAGATACGTTTTTTAAATTACTTTCTTCTTCTAAACTATACTCCTTTGATACCGGAAATAAAAGAAGCATTATAAATAGAAAAAGCATACCTGTGGTTCTAAATATCTTTTTATATGCAAACTTTCTAAGCATTGTTTTATCCTCCATTATAACAATATGAAAAAAATCGCATAAATATGCGATTTTATAGAGTTATCTCATTTAATTTTATAAGTTCGATGACAGCACATGCTCTTCCTTTTACTCCAAGTTTTTGCATTACGTTAGATATATGATTTCTAACGGTTTTTTCACTTATGTTTAGTTTAGAAGCAATTTCTTTGGTAGTTTTATTAGTAATAAGATAATCGAATATTTCTTTTTCCCTTTTAGTTAACACTCGCTTTTCCATAATTCCCCACTTTCCTACAATAAGAGGTATTTTAATATTTTCTATATTATTTTATGAAAAAGCTATGAAAAGGTACTTAGTTTTGAAATTTAACCGATATATACATTTTATTATTATATTCTTCTTGAATTAATTTCATAATATTATTAGCAAGAGAATAATCATGATCCTTCTTTTTTATAGTAATAGTTATGTTATTACCATCAATTTTTATAAATGAATCTAATTTCAATTTATCTTTTAATTTTTTTTCTAAATCTTCTTCTTTTGCTTTTATTTCATCAATTTGTTTAAGACCATCATAAGCGTTATTTTTCTCTTCTGTTGAAGTTTCCTTATTTGTTAATATTTCATTATACTCTGCGGCAAGGGATGCTCTTTCTTCATCAGATTCTACTTGCAAAGACGTTAAAATATCTTCTTTAGTTACTGTTACTTTTGTCGTAGAAGTATTTTCTTTTGTATTAGCTGTTTTAGTAAGAAGCTCACTAGGCATAGTAATATAATATACACTAAGTACTAATATAAGGCTAAATAACGTTAAAAACCATAATTTTTGTTTATTAATCATAATATCCTCCAATTCTTTCTAATTAAATATATGACTAATATTTCTTAAAATTACAAAAAAAAGAATCTATTAAGATTCTTTTTCAGTATTTAAAACTGCGTTAGCAAATGGCATTACATCATTTATTTTCTTATCTAATTCTTCTTTCTTTTTGTTAAGTCTTTCTTCTTTTTCATTTAGTTGTTCTTCAAACTTATCAAGTTCTTCTTTCTTAGTATTTGAAGAAGAAATTAAATCATTAACAAATGCTTCATCTTCATCAAGTTTTTCTTTTTCCTCATTATAAGATTCTTTTCTAGCTTTGATACCTTCTAATCTAACGTTAAGTCTTCTAATCATTTCTTCTACGATTTCGGTTTCATCAAATTCTGATTCTATGTTATCAATTTCGATTTCAGAAGCAAAGGGTGCTACATTTACAAAAGCTTCTTCTTTTTCTTCAGGAACTGATGGAATATCAAGAATTGGAGACTTAGCAATTTTTAAAATCTCATCTACATCATAAGAATGTTTTGAGGCTTCTTCGCTTTTTATTTCTATTGGAGAAATTGGGGTTATTTCTAATTCATTACCTTCTGAAGTATCATCTTCATCATCAGAATCATTCATATCTTCATTTAGAGTTTCATTGGTCATAAACGAAAAATCCGAAGTTGTTGGTTGGACTGTTAAAGAATCTTCATTTATTTCAGGAATATCTGTTAAAGCATCTACTGGAGCATCGATATTCGGTTCGAAAGCTGGCACTTCAGGCATAACATTCATCTCTGGAATAAATGGTTTAAATTCTTCTGGTGTAGATGCTATAACATCTTCATCTAACGTATCAATTATACCATTTAAATTTGTATTTACTTCGTTTACAAAGTTATTTTGATATAGACTACTAATTTCATCAATTGACTTTTTTACCATATTATACAAATCATTTTTGTAAGATGATATTAAATCTAACATAGAATCATCAACCATTACTAATGATCTAATGCTTTGAACATAAGAGTTTATCTTTTCTTCTATTTCAGCATTTTCCCCATCTTGATTTAAAAAGTCTATTCTTTTTATTTTTACTATTTCAAGATATTTATCGTTTAATAATGAATTTAAATTATTAATGAAGTTTTCTTTTTCCTCAGATGAATTCATATCGGTATTATCTAATTTATCATTTATTTTTTCAATAAATTGTTCATTTACTGTTTCTACACTTCTTAAATCCCTTATAACGTAAGATTCTATAATCCTTGAAACAGGTTTTACAATATCTTCTTTAGCATCTGATAAAGATTTAGAAAAGTCTAAAGTATAACCAGTTTTTGTTACTAATTCACTTACCAATTCAGAAGTTCTTTCATCAATATTGATGTTTAAATCTCTTAAAACGGTTCTATATTCATTATTATTTTCACTAACTTTTTCTAATACACTACTTGATAACTTACTCATTTTCACTACCTCCAACATTATTAAGGCTTGTTATATTACTTAATCCTTTAATTAATGGCTTCATGTTAAGGAATATAACTTCAGCTTCTGATAATTTAGAATTCAATTCTACTTCTTTATTACTTAACTCAAGCTTTCTTTGAGATAGTGCGTTTTCTCTTTCGATATTAGCTTCTATGTTCTTATTAGTAGCAGCTAAACGTTCTTCAACTTCTCTTTTTTGTTCTTCTAACTTAGCTTCTTTTCTAGATAATTTTTCTTCTTCTGTATTTAAACATAAAATCATCTTATTAAACAAAGTCATATCATCGTATTTTTCAAACTTAGAATTTGCTTCTATTACATTAGTTTCTTGTATTTCTTCTACCATAATTTCTTCCCCTTCTTCTTTTTCATCCTTATGAATCTCTTCTTCTAACTCATTTATTAATATATTCATATACTCATTATCAACATCATCTATCATTTTACTTAAATCAGATTCTAAAGCTTTTTTAAAATCCGTAACTAAAGAATTAATAGAACCCGCTAAAACAGTATTTTCTTTTATATTAATAATTATTTCTTCATTTACATATTTTTCTAACCTTTCAAATATTTCAGTCAGATTTAAATCTTCTGTCATATTTAATTGATTAGAATTTTTATTATTCTTTAATTCTTTTATGTATTTCTTCTTGATCTTATCTAAGGTTATTTTATCATTAGCATAATCTTCAATAAAAGAATCATTAGTTATTTGAAGCGCCAAAGAATCAATAAATAATTTTCTTTTTATTTTTTTTGTAATCAGATTGGAAATAATGCGTTTAACTTCACTTCTTAATGCGATTTCTTCTAAAGACATATTAACCAAACTTACCATTTCTTCTACGAAACGATATATTCTAGTTTCAATAACATCTTTTAAAGTACGTGCTATTACCTCGTCATTTAAAGTACTGCACTTTAATAAAACATTATTTTTAACTCTTTCAATTGTACCTATCACAACTAACCTCCTTATTTACCAGATTCCCCTTTTAAATATAAATGCTATTCACACCTATATTATAACTAATAACATTCTATCACAAAAAAAGATAAATTTAAACAATAAATTCACCTTTTTTAATATTTTTAAATTCTTCTTTCGTTTTCACTAAAGTCATCATTATGATAAATAAAAGCGAAATCGCTGATATTATAAGACCTTCTTTCATTCCGGTAGGATAATATTTTAAAGTAACAAAATGTTTTCCCTTTTTAATGTCAAATCCTAAATATGAATCTGCTATTTTATAGGTCTCTTTTCTTTTACCATCAACAAATACACTCCAGCCTTTATCATAAGAAATACTTGTAAATACCGTTTTATCAGAAGATGCCGTAATATCACCTTCAATTAGTACATCATTATATTTAGATACATTTAACTTTTCATTATTAATTTTTTCATAAAATTTATTATAATTTTCTTTATTTAATGCGTAAGCATAAAAATATATAATACCATCATTAGAATCATTAAGGTTTATTCTAATTTCAACATTACCTTTTTCTTTTTCTCCAATATCAGTAATATAATACTCATCAGAAGTAAGTGAGTAATACTCTTCATCAACATAAAAATTAGAAATGTTTGAACCACCAACATAAATATAAATATTCTGTTTTTTATCATTATTTAAAGTAAAAATTATTTCTTTAGAATTATTATCTATCTTATAATTAAACTCTCCATTTGAGTTTTTCTTAAATTGTTCTTCTAATATCTTTGCACCTTCTACGCCATTTACCTTAACGCTATTAAATACATCATTAACTTTAGTAGATAAAGTAACGAAATTTGATTGGTTTAAAAATGGTTTGTAACTAATTAATTTCCAATTCTTTATTTCTGGATCAATAGCATAAGCAATTGAACTATACTTATCATAACTTATTAAATTATAACCATCTATTGATTTAATAACATTGTAATAATCATTTTTTATATAATTTCCTAATAGGTATTTAACGTTAAACATCGTATTATATACTGGTGTTTGATACTCTTTATAATAATAACTATTTATATCATTACCCCCCATACCAAGCATTCTTTGATTTTTAGCAACATTTTCATATGCCATTGAAGTAAATGTTGATACTCCCTTATAATCATACCAAGCTCCATCATTTAGCGTTAAATAACCAGTTTTTTCTATTCTATATAAGTCATTATCTTCTTTAGTGATATAATTAATTAATTTTTGATAATTTTTTTTATCTGACATAAACGTTTTTATATCATGATCAATATTCCAGTTAACATTAATCGAATATACTACTTCAAATACTGATACAATAGCAAGAGCGATTATAAACTTATGAAAATACTTATCATAACGTCTTAATAATAATGTTAATGCATAATACGTAATAAGTAATATTAAACACATTATGACTCTTTTATCATCAATGTTTGCAAAAGATAACTTTGACGATAATAAACATAAAATTATTATTATCGCAAAAGATACAGATATTCTAACAACCGAAACTTCTTTTATCTTAGAAAAAGAATAATAGCCTATCGTAGTCATAACAAAGACATAAATAAAAGAATATCTCCATGGCAAATCATTTGGCACATGAAAAGCATGCATAATGTAATCTAACGTATTTACGTTAAAAAGTAAGAAGAAAATAATAAGTGCTGATGCACTAATAAACTTAAATCTAATGTTAACTTTTTTATTAATAAATAATAATGATAAGGAAACTAATGTTAAAAGTCCTGGATAAACGTTTGGAAGTGGCAAAATATCACTTGCAAACACGGTTCTATTAACACCAGATAAATGATTAAACATAAAGTTACTAATACTAAATTGAAATTCTTGATTTGGAAATAAGCCTTTAGTTGCTGATATTGAATTTAATGAAAAGTATAGTGGTAATAACGCAAAACACACTAATCCTGCTGCTAAAATAGATGATATCCCAAATAAAATAATAGTCTTAATATCTTTTTTTATTATGTATTTTATACTAAAATCACGTCTGTATAATAAATATGCTATAAAATACATCACACTAAATATACATATCATATATGCAATAAAATAGTTACTAATAAGCATAACCGCTAAACTAATAATATAAAATAATGGTTTTTTATCATCAATTATTTTATTTATTCCGTAAGCTATTAGGGGTAAGAAAACCATACCATCAAGCCACATTATATTCCAGTAATAAGCACAAAAATATCCTGAAAATGCATAAAATATCACAAATATGCTAGCTAAAGCACCACTTTTATTAAATGTTTTTTTAAGGTAAAAAGACATTGATACTGATGCAAAAATAGCTTTTAATGCAATAATTATTGAGAATGCCATTACTATGTTTTCTTTTTTAAATAAAAATAAAATCACGTTAAAAGGACTCGATAAATAATTTAAAAAGTTTCTATAAAATGGTATGCCAAGACCAGTATTAAATGAATAAAGAACTGATTCGCCTGACTTTAACCTATCGTATAACTCGTTAAGTAAAGGACCATATTGATGATAAAAATCAACGTCCAACATTGAGTTATTTCCAAATGGCGCAATCTTTTGTAATATATATATAGTGCTAATTGCAATCGTACTTAATATAAGAGTAAGTATTAACCAATTATTACTTTTTAATTTTTCATAAATTTTCTTCATTTATTATCACCAAGTAAATGATAACATAAAAAAAAGAAAGAGAAAAGATAAATTTACTCTAACACGTTTTTAATAGTATCATTAGCTTTTTTATCGAATATACAAAGTTTTTCATTAATATCAACTGTTGCAAGTAGGATACTATCATAATCTTTGTAACCTTTTATTTTTAATTGCTTGTTCAACCAAACCTCATCCTTGCCAATTTTCCTTAGGTTTTTAAGCATCAAGTTTCCATCTACTATTACATTTGCGCATAAGCCTTGCATGGATGGTTTTAGATTCATATCCCGAGGTGTTAATGGAGCATATTCTTCTTTTGGGAAAAAACTTATTTGACCATTTGCCTCCATCAAAGCATATTTAATATTGCTTATATCAAAATATCCTGCTATTCTAGCACTTTCTAAAAAGTCATTAATATCAATCTTAGCTCTTTTTAAATTCTTATATACAAACTTACCGTCTTGAACAATAATCGTAGGTGTCCCAATTAAAAACCTTCTTAATTTAATACTTTTCATGGTTATTATAGAAACAAACGTTGCAATGAGTCCAAAAATTAAAACAGCAACAATACCATTCATTAATTGAACATCTATATTCATTGAAATTTCAGCAGCAAAGTTACCTATCGATATACTTATAACATAATCAAATAAGCTAAGTTGTGACACTTGCTTCTTACCAATTATCTTAGTAATAAAAAATAAAGTTACCAAAGAAAACAAAGCTCTAGCAGCTACTACCCCAACTTCATACCAATTTGTATATAAAATATCTGTTATCATAATAATCACCTGTTTATATGATTTGCAAAATTAACTTTTATATACAAAAAAACTTGCATAAAATAGCAAGTTTACTTATTACATCTTAAATCGGTATTATTAGTTTTATAACATATTTTTATATTCTGATACTTTGATAATTCTACTGAAATATTTTTTTCTTCCTTATTTACTTCTATATATTCATTATCATCTAATTTATATTTCATATATGTAACATTAGGTCCACAATTTATTTTATTATCATTAACAACACACGAATTAACATGAGGGTTATAAACGTTTCCTACTACATATTTTGGATTATAATTAATTGTCAATACATTAAATCCTAAAATACCTATAACAACAAGAATAACTAAAACCACCACACTTACTATGATAGATTCTTTTTTTAAGTCTTTATCTGCTAGTTTTGGTCTTCCTACTTTGTTTTTTATTTCTTTTGCCATTTTATTCTCCTTTACTAGTTGTGATTTTTTTATCTATAATACTACTTTTAGTTACGGTCTTTTTAACATTAGTACCGTCTATTTGGTATTCAACGTTAAAATATATTACCCTGGTTACATCACTTTCTTCAAACAATACAGTATCTGCTATACTACTAGAATCAAGTCCAACATAACTACCATTACCTATCTTATATGCTATTTTAGTTACGCTAGCATTATCACACGTAATATCATATTTTGCTGAACCAGTTTTAACTGAGTTAATATCAAGTGTGCAAGAACCATTTTTCCTAGTAGTTGTTTTAGTGTTAAATTCTACTTGCTTAGTACTATATTTAGACACTTTACTATTATTTTGATAATATACAACTTTCAAAGTTATTTTATCTTTCATCTGTTCATCTGAAAACTTTATTTCATCACTTGCTTTTTTAGTAAGAAGTTTTTCATAATTATTATCTCCAACTTTATATTGTATTTCTTTAATAACAGCATTATTACATTCTGTATTATAAGAAATTCCTTTAGATGTTTTTGAAATTGAGGTAAACTTGCATTTTCCAGTTGCGTTTTTAACTACCTTTACATCAAAAGTAGCACTAAGATTTGTTCCATCAGTTGTTTTAGCTGTTATTATTGCATTACCAACGGATACGCCGGTTACTTTACCACTGCTATCTACTATTGCTACTTCTTCATCTGATGATGAATAACTTATATTTTTATTAGTTGCCGTAGCTGGTAAAACAGTTAAATATACTTTTCTTGCAGTGCCTGCCTTCAAGGTAATATCTTTAACTAAAGGTTTTATTTCATCAACTTTAACAATGTCTTTTTCTTCACTTTTTGAAACAGCGCCTTTTAAGTTTAAATTTCTAAAACCAAACAAAGTTCCATAGCCAAAAATAAGAAGTAATATAACAAATATAAAAGAAACGGATGCGATTATAATAGATTTTCTTTTTGTTTTTTTATCAGCTAATTTTGGCCTTCCGACGCTTCTTTTTTCATCGGTGTTAAAATCTAAAATTTCTGTAAAATCATCTTTCATACTACTTTCCTCCATTATTACTTTACTATCTATTAAAATCTTATCATTAAAAATATTCCCAGTAAATGAAAATATATACAATATGTCAAGCTTTTTGACAAGAAAAAACAAGCTAAAAAGCTTGCTTATCCCATTAAAAATTCTATTAATACTGGTCCTAATATTATAAGTAATAAAAGCGGTATAAAAAATAATACTGAAAAAATACTTATTTTATTAGGAATTTTATTTATTTCTGATTTTATGTCCATTACTTGTTTATCCTTTAAGAAATCTAATTGATTATACATAGTATTAATTATACTATTACCAAAAAGGTTTGACTGCTCCATGTTAAGAATAATATTATTAATTGTTAAGCTTGGAATTCTTTCACTCATAAGCCCCAAGCTTTCCGTTAATGATTTACCAAAATTAACATGTTTTAGCGTTTCTTTAAATTCATCAGATATTTCTGAATCAATGTATTTACACGCCATTTTAATTGCGTTTTCTAAATTTCTACCCGATTCTAAAGCAAGCGTTAACACTTCAAAGTAATAATATGCTTCATTATCAAGTTTTCTTTCTCTTTTCTTAAGCGGCCTATCAAGCATAAAATACTCTACTGAAAAATACCAAATAGCGGTTATAATAGGTGCTAATAAAGCTCCATTATCCCAAAATATAAATATTAACAAAAATATTATGATTGATGAAAAAAATCTTATATTCATAAAATATTCAGTAGTAAATTTTTTTGATACCCCAAATTGTTTTATTTTAATGTCTATCTTTTTGATATCATTATCACGATAAATTCGGTTTATAAACGTCTTTTTTTCTTTCATTAGTTAAACCTCACTTTCATGATTTTTTTTACTATCAAAGCATATAAAGCATATAACAGTACAATCATAAATAAGAGTACGTTGCCTAAGTTCGTGGTTATTAATATTTTAAAGTAATCTCTTTGTAGCAATGTTATTATTACAACAAATAAAATTGGCATTGCAAGTAAAACCTTACTAATCATTCTAGCACTAGACGTTAAAGACTTCATTTCTTGTTTTAACTTTCTTTTATCAAATAGCATCTTTTCAATCGAGGAAAATACTTTTATTATATTTCCGCCAGTCTTATTTAAAATGCTAAGGGATGATGTTATGTAATTAACTTCTTCAGATTCTACTCTTTTTGAAAATCTTTCAAAAACAACGTCTAGAGATAAACCATAACCTATTTCTAAATGCATTTTCTTAAATTCTTGACTTATTGGCCCCTTTAATTCTTTTGATACAATTTCTATTGCCTGCATCATGCTCATACCACTTCTAAAAGCATTATTCATTATGATTATAGCGTTTAATAAATCTTGTTCTATCCTTTTCTTTTTAAAATAATCATAGATTTTAAAATATATGTCAATTAAGAAGAAGCCCAATAGCAATGATACTAATATGTCAATAAAACTTGGAACTTTTCCTTCTATTATCCTTGCAAATATAATTATTACTACGAATAGAAGCGAAATATAAACCTTATTACTAACAAAATCCATAGCACCTTTATCATTATTATCTTCATAAGTTAAATACTTATTATATTTTAGTGAATATTTTTTAATAACGTTAGATTTCTTTAGTGTGTTAGATAATTTTTCTACGTATTTCAAATATATATCATGAAGCATATCAAATAATGATACAGTATCATCTTTTATGGAGTCTATGCTATATTTAGATATTCTACGTTCTAATTTTAAGCTTTTATTATATAGAATTAAGTAAAATATAATTCCCACCAATAAAATCATTATTAGTGTTTGAATAATAAATACGTTCATAGCATATCACCTCCTACTTTTTGTTTTCAAAAATGTCTTCTAAATCATTTATTCCTTTGCTTTTTATTTTTTTATAGCAAGATGGAACTCTTTTTTTCAAATCAAATGATCCATCAATTTCACCATTACTTGTTATACCCGATTGTTTAAACGTAAATATTTCTTTTAGTTCTATAACATCACCTTTAAAACCATCAACTTCACAAATACTAGTTATTTTTCTTCTACCATCAGATAGTCTAGATACGTTAACTACTAAATCTATTGCATTTTCAATATATTCACGAATAGCTTTTATAGGTATTTCCATACCAGCCATTAAAACCATGGTTTCTAACCTGTTTAAGGCTTCTATTGGGCTATTAGCATGCATCGTAGTAAGAGATCCATCATGACCAGTATTCATCGCTTGAAGCATATCAAACGCCTCTTTACCACGAACTTCTCCAACAATTATTCTATCTGGTCTCATACGAAGAGAATTAATAACTAAATCACGAATCGTAACTTCTCCAGTTCCTTCATAATTAACAAGCCTTGTTTCTAAACCTATTACGTGCGACTGATGAAGTCTTAGTTCAGCAGCATCTTCAATCGTTATAATTCTTTCATCGTTGCCAATAAAAGATGATAAAGCGTTTAAAAGGGTTGTTTTACCACTACCAGTACCACCACATATTATAATGTTTAATTTAGCTTTTACCGCAGCATCTAAGAATCTAGCCATATAAGGAGTCATTGAGCCAGTTCTTAAATAATCATCAATGGATTCCATATCTTTTCTAAATTTTCTTATGGTTACAACAGGTCCCTTAAGTGATAAGGGCGGTATTACGGCATTTAAACGTGATCCATCTTCTAATCTAGCATCAACCATGGGATTTGCGGTATCGATCGTTCTTCCAAGCGGTTGTACTATTTTTTGAATGGTTCTAATTATATGTTCATCATTAATAAATGAAACGGAATCATCCTTACTTATATGTCCATCAATTTCAACATATACTTCGTTTTTACCATTTACCATGATTTCGGTAATGTTAGGATCTTCTAATAACTCTGTTATTGGACCATTACCATTTATTTCATTATCAATTAAGTTAAATATATGACTACGCTCCAAATTGGTTAAATCATAACCTTTTAAAGCTTTGTCAATTTCATCGTTAATGTATTCATGCAATAATTTATTATCTGGAATTTTATCATCGATAAGATTGGAAATAATACTATTTCTTAAATTATCAAGCATTTCTTTATTTTTAAAAATATCATAATCCGCAACGGGTTTATTAACAACTTTTTTTTCCTTAATATCAAAAGCATCTAATAATTTAGCCATTATTGCACACCCCTTTCGGATTTATTATTTTCAATAAGTGAGTTAGCTAATTTCATTAACTTGTTAACATCACTCTTTTTCTGTGCTCTTATTTTTTTATTTAAAGTTAATATTTCACCATCAATAACGTATTTATCAATATTTTTAATATAAAATGATTTATCGATAGTGTAATCTATATTATGTTTAATAATGTTTTTTACATCAAACAACGAAAAATAATCTTTTCCGGTATCTTTAGATGAATTAAAAACAACCTTATAATTTGTTTTATCAGTATCATTAAATATGGATATCATACTTCTAGCGTTTTTTAAATCTACTGGGTCATTAGTTATCATAAATAAAGTATTATCGCTATTATCTAAGGCTGCTAAAGAAATAGGGCTTATGTTATGAGAAGTATCTATTAATAAAACATCATATTTATAAATTGCTGATGTAATAAGAAACTTTATGTAGCTAGAATCTACCTTTAAAGAGTCCCTTGGATCTACTGGTGATGGTAAAACAGAAATATTATCATTATACTTAACCGTATAATGATATATGTCTTTAAACCTGTTGTTAGACATATCATCAACAACGTTATATATAGATTTTTTTACATCAACGTTTAAACTAACAGCTATCCCTCCGCTATTTAAATCTAAATCTATTATCAATACTTTCTTACCCATAAGGTCATAAATACCAGCTAAGTTAAGTGTTGTAGTAGTCTTACCTACGCCACCTTTACAAGAAAAAATAGAAATTACCTTCGCTGCTTGTTTTTTCATCTAATCATACACCCTTTTCTATAATCTTTTTATCATTTTCTATATACCCACGATAATTACTTTCTACGGTATATATTTCTTTTCCAATTATTCTTCCAAAAAAACCTTTAGTAGTCTTATTCATTACTACTTTTATTTGATCTAAATCGATGTCTATTTTATAACTATCAATTTCATCATCATTTTTATATATCAAATTAACCATATCGTTATACGGATCTTCTTCTATGTGATCAAGGCCATATTTTATTACCATCTTGTTTATATCATCTAGTTTTCTAGCTTCTAATTTAGCATTATAAACATCAATTACAATTACACCAACCATTATAAATATTGGTATAAATATAATAAATATCGCAAGTGATTGTCCTTTATTATTCATTTTTTATCACCCTTGATATATTAACATCAAATACGTTTTTTACCATGTATGATAATCCTGGTGTTATTGGTTTTATTTTCTTTGATACTTTAATAGTGGTATATTCCCCTTCTTCTTTAACATCAATTGTTACATCAGGCATGTTAATAATTCTTTTTATATCTTCTTTTGTCCTGCCATCTTGATAAAAGGTAACAGAATCCGATGCTACGTTTTCTAAATCACTTTTTAAGGATATAACCCTTCCAAAATCAATAACACAAAAAAGAAGTATCAATGCTACCGGTAAAATGATAACAAATTCAACTAACGCCTGCCCCTTATTAGACTTCATAAATATCTCCCCTATTATCAATGACAATTATAACAAAAAAGACAAGATATGACAATCCAAAATAAAAAAATAATGACGAATCATTATTTTTTATTTTTAAACATTGTATAACCTATTAAAAATACTATAACAACTAACATAGCGATTATGATAACACCATTATTGTTATTACCGCCAGTTGCCTCTTTAACTATTGATAAGGTTAAAAAGTAATCAGAACAGTGATTTATCTTAAAGCTGGCATATCCATTAGATACAATTACGTTAGAGGTTATCGTTTCTATTTCATTAGTCTCTGGATTATAGTAATATAAATTTAGTTTTTCTCCATCCTTAAATTTACTTATCGGAACTTTAACAGTAGCTTCCGAAGGCAAATTACCATGATAATTAAAGGATACATACTCTTTTTTCATATCTTCGCTAATTAAACTATTTATTTTATCTTCATTTACCGATTTGAACTTAATTCCTAAATCAAAATCATAATCGCCATTATAATCATCTTTATTAAACGCCCAAGAGTATTTAAATTTACCACTTTCATCTTGAACGTACATAATCTTATCATCCGTTTCCGTTCTAATAGGTTTATCAAAGGCACTAATACTGCTTATGCCAAAAAACAAACAAACTATAAATGTAAATATAATTATTTTTTTTTTCACAAGCCCGCCTCCTACATTTACATAAATCTTAATAAACATACAATTAAATTAAAAATTGACATAATTAATATACTAACTGTAAAATTAGTAGTTTTCCAATATGAAGCCGAAACTATCATCATGGTAGAAAAATAACACAAAGAAGCCATAATATTATTAAAACTCATACTGGTATAAATTATATTGAAAAGAAAATAAAATAGCGATGAAAATATTATAAAAAACCATTTAGAATCAATTATATCTCTTGTTGATTTTCTAAATATAATACCTTCTATTAATGGATAATATAAACATGTTAACAAAATCACAACTATAGGACTTTCTTTAAAAGTATTTAATAAAGAAAAATCATTTTCAGAAGTTTCTTTAATATCAAATAAAATCCCTATAACCATATTTATAATTATCATGGAAACAAATATTAATACTATACTAATCAATATATTTTTTATATACTTTTTCCAATTTTTTTTAATGTCTTTAAAATCAGAGAAAAAAGTATTTCTGTATAAAAACATCAATATTATTGCATAAATCAAATATAATAACATACTTATTAACCTGGAATTAGTAACAAACTTAACTATATATGGTAAAGCAAAATATGAAATTATTATTAATATTGATTTAACAAATATATCATTTTGTTCATTTTTCTTTTTCTTCATAATAATCCTCCACTATGATAATTTTAGCAAAATATAATAATAATTTCAATAAAAAAAGAAAGGCGTGTAAATAAGCCTTTCCAACAAAATTAAATCCATCTAATAAGCCATTTCCACATAGTTAAATTCTCCTTTCTTTCACTTGACTTTTTTTCAACCTCTTTAAGATATCAAGCTGATATCTTCTTACAATTAAAATATAACATATTTTTTTTAGAAAAACAATATACAATAAATATACGTAAAGTATAATAACAGTTTTTCTAAGTAATTATATGTATATTTAAATTGTTTGATGAAAAAAACAAAAACTAGTTTTAATAAACTAGCCTTAATACTGCTAGTTTTCATCAAATAAAATTCCACTTAAAAGTTATTCCTATACTAGCAAATAGATTAAAATAAAATTTTATATATTTATTTTACCATTTACGTAAATGAGTGTCAATTATCCATTTTAATTATCTAATAATTTTATATAAAATAAAAAGATGATTTATAACCATCATTTATCAGACATATTTTTACTTAGTGTATATATAATCAATATTACTATAATTATTATCATTAATATGATAGTTATACTTGGGTAACTTTCATTTGATACCGCTTCCTTTACTATTGATAATAAGTTAAACTGCCACATATCAATTTACCACTCCCTTTTTTAGCGACTTTTTCATTATATCAAGGATTTATAATATTTCAACACTAAATTAAAAATATTATTCTTTATTAAATTATCATATGTAAACGAACGTAAAATACTTTATAAAAGTATTTTTTTAAATTATAATTAGTATGGTGATAAGAATGAAATTATTGGTAATATCAGACATACACGGAGATTATGAAGCACTAAATAAAGTTATTAATAATGAACCATTCGATAAATTAATAATATTAGGAGATTTACTTCCCTACTCATATGATTATGAAAATGATATAGAAGGTAAAATAATGGCCTTACTAAGTAAATTTAAAAACAAACTTGTACTTATTAAAGGTAATTGCGACAAATATATTAATTTTGAAGCTTATAACTTATATGCACATGATGTTATTAGTTTAACTTTTAATAATCACGTAGTTACATTTACTCATGGTAATACCTATAACAAAGGATTTTTACCTAGCTACCACGGTGATATATTTATGTCTGGGCATACCCATATACCTCTTTTGATTAAAGAAAAAGGTGTTATATATTGTAATCCTGGAAGTATTGGAAAGCCAAGAGGAACATCTAGCAAAGGATACTTAGTTTTTGATGATAATAAAATAGTGTTAAAAAACATAGATAAAACAATAATAAAAGAACTTTACCTTAATTAGTAAAGTTCTTTTACATATCTAAGAACCAACTGATGAATATCTTTTTAATCCTAACTTAAAAATTAAAAAACAAGGTATTAGATAAATAAATGTTAAAAGTGGTGAAAACGCATAAATTAAATTATTTTCTTTACCAATAAAATATAATAAAGGATAATAATTAACAAACGCATATGGAATTACAAACGTAAAAAAATAAACAATTCCTTTTTTAAATATTCCTATTGGATACTGTGCCATATGTTTACCACCATCGGTAAATACGTTTCTAACTTCTAGTCCTTGAACCGTTATAAAGCAATATGATGCTGCAAGTAAAAAGATTCCAAAAAATATTACAATGGAACTTAGTATCATAAATATCAAAGTAAATACTTTTAACAAGTTCCAGCTAATATTTAGTTTTAAAAGCGCTATTACCATAACTATAATCGCCTGAATTAACCTAGATAATTTAATATAATCAGCATCAGAACATAACACTTGTAAAATCAGCGGTTTTGGTCTTAAAAGAAGTCTATCAAAGTCCCCTCTTATTATTAGGTTATCAAATTGATCAACTCCCCTTGCAAAGGTTTCGCAAAAAGCATAACCAAACTGAATAATTGAAAAACATAATAATACTTCATAAAGCGTAAAACCTTTTATGTTATCAAACTTATCAAAAAGCGCTAGTATTATAAAATAATATGAAAAGAAAACTAATATTTGGGATAAAAAAGATATGATAAATGATGCTTTATACTCTAACATTGACTTTAAATGTAACTTAAGAGATTTAATATATAGTTTCATTTAGCCTCCTTGTACAATAACTTTCTTTAAAGATTTTTTTAATAACAAGTTTCCTATAATAACTATTATTAAAAACCATATTAACTGAATTACAATACCATTTAATCCATCACTTACACTAACGTTTCCTGAATACAATCTAAATGGTAAATCAAATATGTATCTAAACGGAAGAACGTTTGCTATTCGTTGTAAAAATAACGGAAAGAACGGAATTGGTACAGCGCCACCTGCCAAAATATCAGAAAGCGACATGAAAAGATTAGTTATTCCCTTTTCGTTTAAAGTCCTAAGTGTTATTACGTGGTATAAAGTAATAATTGCAGTCATTAAAAGAGTTCCAATAATTAGTGTTACAACAAACATCAAAAAACTAAGTAATGATTCTGGTGCGGATAAGTTATATGGTTTTGGCATAATTATAGCAATTATAAGAACTGGTAGGCATCTTAAAGTAACGTTTGATAGTCTCTGTCCTATTATCTTAAAAAACCACATGAAATAGATTTTCTTAGGTCTTATAAGTTCATAAGCTATATTACCATTTTTTATAATGTCAAATATTTCCTTATCTTTATAAAACATGTATATAAGTGAGAAAAATATTTGATTAAGCCATAAGTAAGATACCAAGCTACTTTCACTCATTGGTACTCCCCCTGAATTAGAATCATAAAAAGCTAAATAAACCATTATGTAGACTAATCCAAAAAATAATTGAGTTGCCACTCCCGCTATCGCAGCCGTTCTATATTGTAATCCAGTTATAAACCTTAATTTAAAATATGATATGTAAAATTTCATATCTCATATTCCTCATATAGTTTAACTATTATGTTATCAATGTTTTCATTTTCTATTTCTACGTCATCTATTTCTGCACTTTTTGATACCTTACTTAGAAAATCAGAAATATTTATTAATTTTGAATCTATTATAAATTTATAACCATCATGAACTTTTTCTTTACTTATTATTCCTTTGTGTTTTATATTAATTTTATACTTTGTTGAAATAGTTATGTACTTGTTATTATCATATAAGTTTTTTAATTTTTTCAAAGATCCGTCATATAATACCTTTCCCTTACCAATTAGAATAATTCTTTTAGCCAGTGCTTCTATATCGGACATATCATGAGTTGTTAATATTACGGTTATTTTCTTTTCGTTATTTAGCTTTTTTATAAAGTCTCTTACTATTTTTTTACTTGTTGCATCAAGCCCTATAGTTGGTTCATCTAAAAATAGAATCTTTGGAGAATGTAATAATGAAGCAGCTATTTCACAGCGCATTCTCTGTCCTAAACTAAGCTGTCTTACAGGAACGTTTACTATTTCCTCTAAATTAAGCTTTCTTATTAATGAGTTTTTATTTTCCTCATAAACTTCATCTGGAATATCATAGATGTCTTTTAATAATTCAAAACTGTCCATAGCGGGTATATCCCACCATAACTGGCTTCTTTGTCCGAACACTACACCTATATTACGAACGTATTTTTCCCTTTGTTCATAAGGAATAAAACCGTCTACTTTTATTTTTCCGCTAGTAGGTGTTAGTATTCCACTAAGCATTTTAATAGTAGTTGATTTACCTGCACCATTAGGACCGATATATCCTACTATTTCACCTTTTTTAACCTTAAAAGATACGTTTTGAACAGCGTTAACATACTTATACTCTCTTTTGAAGAAAGCCTTAATAGCATTTTTAAGCCCGCCACTTCTTTTTTGTACCTTAAAGGTTTTAGATATGTTATTAACCTCGATGAATGACATTTTTTATTTCACTCTCCTTTCCAACGCAAAAAACCACATATTTCTATGTGGTGGGTATATAAATTACCCAATTTTTGCAAAAACGTCACTTTCATTATACTAAATACTATATTTAATGCAAGTAGTTTTTATTATTTTTTTGCAATTATTCCATAATACCTTCTTCTAAGCAAGATTCCTTTGTCAAAACTATTTTCACTTATGTACTTATCTAATAATTCAAAATCTTTTTTATCATCACCAAATTTTTTATTACCTAGTTTTGTATTTTCTTTTGTTTCACTAAAATCTTCTAATATTGGGGTTTTAAGTAATAATGCTAACAAATCTTCTTTAGTCTTATAATATCCTTTGGTGTAAATAGGTATTAATTCTACTTTTTTAAAACCAGCATCTAAAATGTTTTCATAATCAATTTGGCTTATTGGTTTCTCATCCAGATAAGCTTGACCTCTTTTAAATAATCTTTTTAATTGCCAACAATCTAGCTTATCTACTCCTCTTAGTATAAGCATACCTCCCGGTTTTAAAGCTTTATATATTCCTTTAGCATCTATTATTGTATTTCTAGCAGTTACTATATCAAAGTAATCATCTTCTACTTTCATATTTAAATTATCCATCACTTTAAAATGAATATAATTTTTATTAGAATTCTTTAAATTTTTATTGGCAGTTATAATCATTTCTTCAGAAAAATCTGTTCCAAGTATTTCCTTTACTTTTGGAAAATGATATATAACCTGTTCTCCACCACCGGTTCCTAAATCCAATATTTTTGTTTCTTCATTAGAATATTCTTTAATCTTTTCTATAAAATTCCAGTTTGTTAAATGAATACTTTCATAACTTATATTTGAAAAATTCCAATTTTTTATTTTATTATAAAATTCATATTCTTTTCTTTGCATAACAATTCTCCTTTTCTTTTTAATTGGTTAAAATAAAAGAACCTCCTTTCATTCATAGCAAAAACTAACCACTTTCGTGCTATGGTTATATTTTTTTGCCATTCATGAAGAGATTCTAAAGGCTCATCATTATTCCTCTAAACTTTTTAGTTTATTTGGTAGTAAAACGCGAATGGTCTAATTGATTTACTACAAAAATATAATATCATATATACTTTCTTAAGGCAATCTATTTAAATAAGAAACATTTTCCAGTAAAAGTCCGTTATCATATTTCGCATAATAAACATTAGCGTTATTATCACTTTTGATAACTTCTATCTTATCGTCAATAATCTTTACTGCTGCACAATTATCTACACATATAGTATTTATATCTTTATTTTCTTTTAAAACTTTTTCTAAATCTTCTTTCTTTTTATCATCGGAGGAAAAGTGTGGTACAAACATATAATTTAAAAAACCTAATCCATCTATTGATGCATAATTATCAGAAATATTATTCATTATTTGATAATCTGATAAACCTTTCTTGCACCAAATAATTGCGCCAGCTGATATTCCAGATAATACGCAGTTTCTTTCCATAGCTTCTTTTAACATAACATCCATCTTAGTTTCTTTAACGATAGACATTAATTTAGATGTATCTCCGCCACCGACATATATAATATCTGCCTCTTTTATTTTTTGTTCTACAACTTCCATATGCGTAAGTGTTTTATTTGATATCTTACCAGTTTCACAGCCTAAATTTTTATAAATGTCTTTTATTACTTTATAATATGAATCAGCAAAATTACTTGCAAGACCAATGAATAAAAAATTAGGTTTATCCTTACCTGCCATTTTAACTATTTCTTCATCAATTTCTTTGGTTTCATATTTAGTATTAGCTCTTCCTATTTCTCCTCCACCAATTAACATTAATTTCATAATATCACATCCTTAACTAAATTATAATACAAAAAGATATTTAGTCAAATCTAAATATCTTTATTTTTTTACTAATCTACTTATAGCTGGAGGATTTTCTGGGTTTTCTAATAACTCATCTAAAGTACTATAATTTGCTATCATAGTAGTAAAACTATAGGCTAATGAGTCATTTTTTTTCTTTCTTTATTAGTACTATATAAAATATTACATAATTGAGTATTAGTTGGTATTCCAAAAACAAACTCTGAACCAGCCTTAACAAAATTCTTACCAATTGAATCTAGATTTTCAAGAACTATTTTTCTTTTAGCATCATCATCTTTATAAAATAATCTTGGTGTTATAATGTTTCCTTTATTTTTTTCACTTTCAAAAAGCCTGTCTACTTGTTCATCATATAATTTGATAAGGATTTCTAATTTTTCCGATTTTTCTTTTGATGAACACCTATATCTTTTTATACCATCATCAGTAATAATAAAATTCTTAACATTCTCGCCCATTGATAAAAGATTTTTTATTTCATATATATTAAAGTTTCTTAAACTATTTTCTATAGAGCTCCAAGTTTTAATTGGACAATGAAATGGTAAAACTTCTGCAGAAGTTCTTAAATCTATTTCAGTACGTATATCTGGCGAATTTTCTAACTTTGATTTATCTTCAATATTCTGATTTAATGCATTTGAAACCATAAACTCAGATTCATTTTTAAAGACATATTCTTTTGCCTTTAAATAGGCTTCTAATGGTATTGAATCTGGCTTAATATATTCATCCATCATTAACACTCCCAACCTTTTTAAATACTAATATAATAACACCTAGATAATATGATATCAACATATTTTAAGTAAATATATGATTTTACTTTTTATATATTAATAATCTATTTTTTGTTTTTTAAACTTTCCATCTTTTTCCTTATTCTTTTTAATCGTTCTTCCTTTTCTTTTATATCTAAAATATATTCACCATTTTCTAATCTTATTATATCTTTTTCCTTTACTTTAAAAGGAAAATCGCTAATATTAACTTTTAGCATATCACCATCTTCTATATTTTCCAGCAAGACAATATTATCTTCTATTTTTTCTATTGCAAATTTCATAATATCTCCTATCCATTAGTATCTGTTTTAACTGTTTCAACTGAAATGTTTTCACCATCACTAGTAAAAATAATCGTGCCATCTTGATCTGTTCTATTTATTTTTATATTCCTGTTATTTAATTTATTTAAAGTTTCATTATTAGGATGACCATAACTATTATTCTTTCCAACTGATATTACTGCGTATCTAGGTTTAACAGCATCTAAAAAATCATTTGTAGAGCTGTATTGCGAACCATGGTGTCCTAACTTTAAGACATCCGAATTTATGTTCTTTTTTAAAATTTGTTTTTCTACATTACTTGTTGCATCTCCTGTAAATAAAAATGAATTATTACCATAAGTAAGCCTTAATACAATGGATGAATCATTTAAATCATTAGTATCATCACCTGCATACATAACTTCTATCTTAGCATTTCCTAAATTAAAATCATCACCTATCTTTGGTACTTCGATAGACATATTTTTAGCCTCCAATACATCCAGTACGTCTTCAAAGGTTTTTGTCGTAGTAATAACATCAGGCATATAAAAAGTACTTATATCAAAATTATTAATTATGTCATCCATTCCGCCAATATGATCTTCATGAGGATGGGTTCCTACCACATAGTCAAATGATGTTATACCTATGTTTTTAAAATAATCAACTAGTTTTTTTTCATCTTCATTATTTCCAGCATCGATAAGCATATTATGTTCATTATTTGTAATTAATATTGAATCTGCTTGACCAACATCAATAAAATACACATTAAGATTACCATCTACTTCTACTTTTTTAGTAACTTCTGTTTCTGAAATATTTGCAATAGATGCAGTACTTTCTTTAATATTATCTAAAAAACTTGTTCCAAAGACAACATATAATAATATGCAAAATCCTATTATTATCCTAAATAAATTAATATTCTTCTTATTCATACTATCACCATTATAATAATATCATTTTTCATAAATTATTGCATTAAAAAAACTGAAATATTATTCAGCTTCTTTCTTTATAACTTCTTTTCCTTTGTAGCTACCACATTCTGGGCATACTCTGTGTGGTCTAATCATTTCACCACACTTAGGACATTTTACTGTTCCGTTTGCTTCAATTTTATAGTGAGTACGACGCATTCTTTTTCTTGTCTTACTTACTTTTCTGAATGGAACTGCAAATAATTGGATATCCAACTTTAACATATTCTCACTCCTTCCTTACTCTTTATTAAATTTACTTAAAGCTTCGAGCCTTGGATCTATCTTTTCCTTTTGTTCAGCTTCCGTGATAAGACGCCAACCATCACCTTCAAGTGATTCTTCTTTGGCATCAGGTGCAAGAACTCTTAAAGGAACATCCACTAATATATTTTGCCATACAATTGGAAAAATATCAAGACTATTTTGATTAATTTCTAATGAATTATCATTATTTTCCCCTATAACCTCATTAATATCAATATTAAATTCATAATCAACATCTTTAAGAGTTCTAGCACAACCTAAAACCATAACCCCTTTTATGTTTATATCTAATTCATATTCTTCTTCATTATTATATATGAATCCAGAAACAATAACAGGAGAAATCTTCCTGATTTCAGTTGTCTTTAATAATTCATCAGGAATTACTATTTCTTTATCAATTGGCATTTTATATTCATTTTGATATATCATTTTAGTCAAGTCAATGTTCATTATAATAGTCCTTTCGTCTGATTAATTATACTATCTTTTTTATATTTTTACAATAGATGGTTATTATGATAAAATGTTAATATATGAAAGGGACAATACTATGAAATATTTATTTGTTATTGCAATGCAAAAGGAAGCTAAGGATATTATAAAACATTATAATTTGGAAAAAATAAATGAAAATTATTATAAAAAAGATAATATTGAGTTAATTATTACTGATATATCAAGGAATGGAGTCACTAGTTCTCTTATAGAATTATTATATAAATATAAATTAAACTATAATGAATATACGATGATTAACATTGGAATGGTAGGTTCTAATAACCTAAGTATTAATAATGTATACTTAGTGGATCAAAGTTATGGATATAATTTTGATCTAACACCTTTTGGGGACCCCCTATATCACGCACCATATTCTCCTTTTAAAATGGACACCATAAAAGATGCTGAAAAAGCTAACTGTTATACATCAGATGGATTTGTACTACAAACAAAAATTAAGGAGGATGCATTATTTGATATGGAACTAAATAGTATCATAACTTTTCCATTTAATAAAAAATACTCAATAAAAGTAGTATCTGATTCTTTAAATAATAAAGAGTATGATAATTTTAGTTTTGAAAAATCATTACCCAAAATATATGAATTAATAGATAAAATTATAGCTGAATAATTATTATTCAGTTTTTATTTTATCAAGTAACAGATTCAAATAACTAATATCATCTATTTTATTTATGCCAAACACTTTCTTTCCTAAATCTTTAAGTGATGCTCCTAGATGATATAGTTTCTTATTATCTAATATTATAAATCTATCATGAAAAGCATTTGTATACCTAATTTTTAACATAGGCTACTCACTATTAAATTTATCTATATCTGTTTTTGTAAGTTTACTTTTTTTATTATCAGTTACTAATAATACTATTACATTAATATTCTTTTTAGATAATATATCAAGCGTTGTTTTATCTACATAATTATCTATTATTATAATTTTCTTATTTGCTTTACTTATTATATCTACTAATAAACTATAAGCATCATAGATTTGGCCATTAAAAAATAATTTACTCTTAAATTCTTCCTTTTTATCAAACTTATCAAATATAATTTTAAAATTATTATCAAATTCTATTAACGTATTTTCTATGTATTCTGTCTTATTTTCTATTTGAATCATTCTTTTAAACAAATCTTTATTTTCATTTATAAACTTTCTCATTTCTACAAATGCATTCATTATATTTACACTTACTCTTGCAGCATCTTTTGTTCGAAGTACACTTGATAACATTGCGATACCTTGCTCAGTAAATACGTACGGTAAACTTCTTATTTTTGCGGTTTCAATTTGAAACCGCAAACCTCTTTTTAAATTTTCATATTCTTCTTTTGTCAGTTGAAAATAAAAATTATTAGGAAATCTTTCAATATTTCTTTTTACTGCTAAATTAATTGTTTTGGTACCGTTTGTACAGCCATATAATTTTGCCAAATCACTATCTAACATTACTTGTTTACCACGCACTTCATATATCATATCTTTTATACTTTCAGTTTTAATTAATTCTTGCATTTTATCCGCCTTATTTTAGAAGACACTAAAAAAAGTGATCTTCTTTGATTTTAACTTGTTTTAACACACACAAAAATCAAACTAATCACCTTTATTTACAAATTATTTATATTTTAACAAAGTACTAAATATTAGTCTATATTATTATAATAATTTCTTATATCGTTATATAAATTGTCATTAAAAGTTTTATTTTTAATAGATTCTATCTCAAATTTATATGGGGCATATGATCTATCTTTACCGCCTTCTATTGTACTTACATATGGCGTTTCTAGTATTTTAGGTATGTTTTCTAAGCGCTTGTTATAAATAACATTTATTAATGCATCAAAACCTATTGTTCCATATCCTAAATTTTCATGTCTATCTTTTTTTGCTCCTAATACGTTTTTAGAATCATTTACGTGTACGCAAGCCACTTTATCTATTCCTATTATATTATCAAACTCATCTAAAAAATCGTCAAACTTAGTCATATCATAGCCGGCATCATTTAGATGACACGTATCTAAACAAACCATTAACTTATCATTATATTTTACTCCATCAATAATCCTTTTTAAGTGATGTAAATCAAAAGCTATTTCACTACCTTTACCCGCCATTGTTTCTAAACATATTTTAACTTCTTGATTTGGAGTTAAAATCTCATTTAACGCATTTATTATATTATTTATTCCAGTATCAATATCAAGTGATACATAGCTTCCTGGATGAAGCACTAATTTATCTACTCCAAACATAGACGCTCTATTTATTTCCTCTTTTAAAAACTCTATTGCAAACTCATATGATTCTTTTTTAGAGTTATTAGCTAGATTAATAATATATGGCGCATGAATAACTATGTTTTTTAAATCAATGTTATTATCATATAATAAGTTCCTAGCTTCTAAAGTTAAATCATAACTTATTTCACACCTTCTAGTATTTTGCGGTGCCCCAGTATAAAACATAAAACAGTTACTACCATAACTAATAGCTTCTTTTACACTACCAGCTAATTGATCATTAGATTTAAATGACACATGTGATCCTATTAACAGCATATACTACCTCTCTTACTTCCATTAATATTATATAATAAATATGATTTAAAGCAAAGAAAAAAAGGCCCAAATTGGCCTTTTATATTAATTTGATGCAGCGCAAGAATTATACGTAATAGTGCATTGAACATGTCCATCTTTATCAGCACAAGAAGCAGTATCATTACTTTTTAATCCTTTGATTCTAGTTGGTGTTGTACCATCAGACTTAAAAGCTCTTTTATTGACTTCAACAGCTTTTAAAGATTTAAATTCGCCGTTATTAGCAGCAGTTACTGTAAACTTATAATCGTTTCCAGTTCCTGTAACAGGTGCTACTATAACTCCAGTTCCTTCAACAGTAGTTGCAATATTACTCACATCTCCATCTTGTACGCATGTTAATTGAGCTCCCTCGATTGCGCTGTTAACAGAAGCTATATACGAATCAATTCTGTTATTCTTAATAATAGATGTAATAGATCTCATTGCGATAGCAGCTACGATTGCAAGTACTACTACAACTGCTAGTAATTCTACTAATGTAAAACCTTTATTGTTCATCTTCTTTTTCATTTTTTATTCCTCCTATTTTATACTTAAATAATATCATTATTATTTAACACAGTCAATATATTATTTATTTCTTTTTAATATGTTTACACTTTTTTTAGCATAACGCTTTGACTTATAAATATATAAATTTTTATATTTTTCATAGTCTATTTCTAGTTCTGTTTCGCATACTATAAGTCCATCGTTATTAAGTAAGGAAACGTTATCATTTATCAATGTTAACGCTTTATCTAATTCATTAGTTTGATATGGTGGGTCTAGAAATATTATATCAAAAACTATGTTTTGGGTTATAAATGAGCGTACTGCATCCATTGCATCACTATTTATAATATTAGTATTATCAATATTAAGCATTTTTATGTTATCTTTTATAGTATTAACAGCTATTTTATTATTATCTATTAAATACGCCTTATTTGCACCGTTACTTATTGCTTCTATTCCTAAATTTCCTGTGCCAGAATATAAATCTAATACTATAGAATCTTTTATATAATCTTGAATCATAGCAAATACTGATTCTTTTACCCTATCCATTGTTGGTCTTGTGCCAATCATATCATAACCTTTTAATATTCTTCCTTTATATTTTCCACTTATTATTTTCATATTTATCACCTAAATTAATTCTATCATAATATAGAAAAAAGAGCATTACTTTTTACAAGTATTGCCCATTGTTATATTACTAATTTTATTATTTATTTTAAGCGTAAGCATATTTATTTTATTTTGAATATCTACGTACTCTTTTATAATATCATCTTTTAGCATTTTTCTTTTAGCTTCCAAAAACTCTTCTTTTAGATTATACTTTTCAAGATTTTCCTTAGCAAAGTTAAAGTCATTGATAAGTTTTTTTGCATTATCATTACTATTTATATAACTTTTTATAGATTTTAATCTTTTAATAAGTTCATTATTATCTAGTTCATCTATTATTTCATACACTTTTTCTATCATATTATCACCTTAATACATTTATGAATTTACTTACCATATCTATTTTATCAATTATGTTATTAATTTTATCAGTTGTTCTTAATTTATACTTTTCTTTAACCTCAGATACAAAATCATTTAGCCTTTCGGGATTTCTATTTAACGTTTTATACCAATACGAATTACTTCTTAAATATCTTCTATAATCAGGGTTAGAATCTAAAGCAATTTTAATCTTAAAGTCCATTAATCTTCAAACTTTTTGAATAATTGCCTTGGTTCATATCCTGAAGAACTAGAAGATGATAAAGCGTCTTTTGCGGTAAATCCCTGTAATAATTCCACTGCTTTTTGAACGCTATTGATTCCCTTTTGAACTGAATCCATATCTACTTT
The DNA here is from genome assembly GCA_910580185.1 of uncultured Bacilli bacterium. Taxonomy (GTDB): domain Bacteria; phylum Bacillota_I; class Bacilli_A; order RF39; family UBA660; genus Aphodocola. The sequence continues at coordinate 23,453 of CAJTWC010000008.1, read as the reverse complement.
CTTTAAAGAATCAACTATTGAAGAAAAACTAAAATTATTAGAATTACTACTTGTTCGTGCACTTGTTGTTACACTTTTTTTAGGATAGTCATCCCAAATTTTATTATCATTGCCATATAAAGACCATAATTCATAGAATTTTTGCCAGGTCATGGATCCATCAGTAACATAACTTGCTAATTCTGGTTTTGTCCTAACAAAAGTTTTAAACTCTTCTTTCAAGATTATCACCCTAATATAGTTTATGCCTATATACGCTTTTTTTTCATAATAATCTAAATAAAATTATAACAAAAAAAGAGTTTTATTAAAACCCTTATTCTAAACTAACAGTTACTGTATAATAATTTTCATCGGTTACTAAATCATATGTTATTTTTATGTTCTTTTCTTTTATTAATACATGATTAGAACTAATTAAATTTTTTATTTCGTTTTTACTTATATAAACGTTAATAAAATTACTTATTATAGAATTTGAATTGCTAACTAAAATATTAGTATTATAATTTTCTTTTTTATAATTAAGCTCTAACATTACGTATTTAACTTTATTATCTTCATCATAATAAACATTTATATTATCTGTCCTATCTCCAGTTTGACGGTAGGCATACGTAGTTACGTAATTTTTATCATGAAGTTTTTCTGTTTTTATTTTAACATCATCAAATCCTATTTTTCTAAGTAAATCTGGTCTATCATCAAAATCAATAGATGCACAAATTCCGGAAAACTTATTTACCAATCTATAATTTTCTTTATCCTTGCCATATAATATATATTCATTATACAAAGAAGATAATATAAATAACATAAAAATAAGTAAAGAAATTATTATAATTAAAATCTTTTTACTTGTTTTTTTATTGTTCTCTATCTTTTTATTAGATTGTCTAAAAATTCTTTTTTCTATTTCTTCTTTTTTTACCAATCTATTTTCAAATGGTACAAAATCCAGTTTCTTTCCCTCTTTATTACTTTTATTTAAAGAAGCATTATCATTGTTCATATGCCACCTCTATTTTAAATAATAACACGTAATTTATTTCTATTCAAGCTATAACTTTACCTTTTCTTTTATTTTCTTTATAACTTTCTTTTCTATTCTAGATATATAACTTTGTGAAATACTAAGCTTTTTAGCGAGTTCTTTTTGTGTTATTTCCTTTTCACCAAATAAACCATATCTAAGTTTCATTATTTGTTTATCCCTATCAGGTAATTTATCTATTTCTTTTAATAACACTTCTTTTAAATCATTGTCCTCTAGTTCCTTAGTAATTAAATCAGGATCCGTACCTAGTATATCTTCTAAGTGAAGCTCGTTTCCTTCAGCGTCAAACGATAAAGATTCTTCAAGTGATACATCTGCATTTCTCTTTTTATTCTTTCTTAAATACATAAGTATTTCGTTATCAATACAACGTGATGCATAAGTTGCAAGTTTAATATTTTTACCTAATTTATAAGTATTTATACCCTTTATTAATCCGATTGTTCCGATACTTACTAAATCTTCTAAATCTATCTTAGTATTTTCATACTTTTTAGATAAGTATACAACTAATCTTAAATTATGTTCTATAAGCTTGTTTTTAGCTTCTACACTTCCGTTTTTTTGAAATTCTTCCACGTACTTAAGCTCTTCTTCTTTTGATAATGGTTCTGGTAATACATCTGAAGCTCCCACAAAAAAAACATGAGAAACCTTCTTAAATAACTTCTTTAATAATGCAATAATCTTTTTCATTTTTTCTCTCCTTTTAAAATATTTTTATGTAACAACAATTGTGCACCTTCTAAATTAAAATTATTGTCGCTTATCCCAATTAGAACTTCTTTATCTATTTTTTTACCATTTACTACTATTTTTTTAATTCGAAAACACCTCATCATACTTTCATTATTGACCGTATAACAAGGCACTAATATACACCTTGGGTTATAGCCATTTAAAATGGACTTATTAATCACTAGTATTGGCCTTTTTTGATACGGATCATATAAATCATTTCCAGTGTCTAAAAAACCTGTTAAATAACTTGTTTTATTATTTAAAAAGGTTATTTCAACTTCGTAATGTTTAGAATATTCTTCTTTTAACTTTCTTGATTTTTTTACATATATAAAAATAATTATCGGTGATAGTATCAAAACTAATATTATGTTTATGCTAAAACCATTATGAAAAAATATTAATCCTTCATTTTTATAAGATAATTCATCGTTTATATAATATAAAAAACCTCCTAATATTATACTTAATAAATATAAATATATTAAATTATTAAGGGTGTATTTTATGTTTTTAAAGCCAAAAGATGTAAGTACCATAATAATTGATATTATTACTTTTATTAAAAATAATGTAAGTGATGATAATTGTATAAATAGTGCTAATATGCTAATGGAACCGAGTAATGCTCCAAGCATCAATCTTATTATTTTTGCATTTCGCTTTAAAATAAGTGATACCGAAATTAAAAGTAAAAAATCCAAAAAGAAATTTAATACAATTATTAAATCAACGTATATCCTCAATTAACATCACCAATTAAAGTATATAAAAAAGACACTACAATTAGTGTCTAATTATGTTTATATTTATTTTCATTTTCAAAATTCATTTCAATACTTAAATAGTTTCTTAAATTAGATCTAAATATACTTTCTAATAAATTATATACATCACCTGGCGGATTATAAAAACGTTCTTCTGCACTTAGTAATTCACTTACCATAGCATCATGATATTCTAAGTTTGATTTTAAAAGAGCATCTTTTTTTTCTTCTTCATAAGAAATATCAAAACATACTTTATCATTTCTAAGTACGATTCTAAACGGCATATTTTCTATATTAGTTCGTTCTACAACAAATTTTGTATCAGGAAGCACATCATGTATAATTTTTGCAAATATAAAAGATCCTTCATACTTAAATGCAGCTTCTGGATTTGATGATAAAAAATCTTTTATTCTATTATCATTTTTTATTTCTTGTTTTTTCTCTTCACTTAATTTTTCTATTGCATCTGGTAATTCTTTAAAAGATTCTTTAAATATATTAATTACATCTTCTAAATGTTCATTTAAGAATGTTTTTGTATCACTATAGTAATATGGAAATTGTTTTTTATCCCTAATAGAATTTTTTTCTAATAAATCCATTTTATACTCATAAAAGTTTTCATTATTATATTTTTCTTTAAACCCAAATACTTTTTTATTAACTTCACTAGCTGCATCTATTATCGTATCAATAGAAACATCATTTCCTAAATTATTAATAAAAATATATCCAGCTTCGGTTAAAAATTTATTAGCTTCATCATAATCATTTTTAAATTTTATTGCATTTGGATACTTATGTTTTAATTCAATATATTTTTGCGGCATAAGATAAGATAAAATCCTCATTATGTAACTAATTATTGTCCCATAAGCATAACTTTCTTTTTCTTTATCAGATAAATCAACTGCATTATTGCTTTTTCTTTCTTTATTTAACAAAAAATTAATTTTACATGAAAACTCTTCCATGCTTCTTACGTTCATAATCAAATCTTCAATTTCTAATTTAAAATATCTTTCTTCTTTCGTAGTCTTATCAAAACTCATAAGTACATGATTATAATAATCTTCTTCTAAATCATTATCCCAAGTTGGATCAGATACATAAAAACCATGAATATTATATTTTGGATCTTCTATGTTAACAATCACTCTAGCATGGCCTTCTAAACTAATAGGCATCTTTTCCATGGTAAATCCATTATCATATGACGTATCAATACTAACGCTAATTTGATATATGTTAAAACCCACTCTATTTGATAATATTTCTAAAAGGTTTGTATAACCTACACAAACCATATAATCATTATTTAGTAACAATCTTAACCTTCTTGATTCTTCAGCATTATTACTTTCTTTATACTCCTTAAAACGTTTATCTATGTTGTAGCATGCTATATATTTTTCAAGCGGAGAGGAATTTCCATTCTTTATTTCTTCTACAATCTTATCAATTAATTCATCTTCTTTTTTTAGTTCAGCTAAAGTATAAGGGTCATAATCTAAACCCTTAATAATTATATCAAAATTACTATTATGAAGTTTTGATTTGTAAAATTTATTTCTATTTTTAACCTCTATTGTTATTTTATTGTTTTGCCCATTTTTTCTTAATGTAGAAATTATCTCATACATTTTGTCATAATCTTCTTCAACCTCATCATCTATGGATGGTTGAATGGTAATTTCTTTGTAATCTGGTATGTATATTAAGTTTTGCAAATCAGATATATTATCTTTAATAGTTATATATTCACTATTTGATACTACGTCTTCATACCTAAAGCCAAGTATATTGTTTGATGAAATTTGCTTTTCATCTTCTACATATGCATTTATGTGATTATTTTTATAAAGAATATTTATATCATCGGGTATTTTAATACCTTTTTCAAAACGAATAGTTTTTGCATTTATAACTAATAGTTTAGCAAGTTCATCAGAATACATATATTTATTTACATGTGCGTAATCAGAAGAGTACAAAACCTCTTCAATAGCTTTTTTTATTTCGTCTTCATATCGTAAATAAAAATCTTTGCTAATGCATAAGTTTCCATATCCATCAACAAAAGCAGGATGATCATAATCAAAATAAATAATTTCTTTATCTGATTTTTCTGCTTGCTCATTATATTTTTGAGTAAATTCCGTTGGCTTTTTATCCTCGCTTAGACCATTATCATCTAATATCAAGAAATTCATTATTTTATTTTCTTTTATAAAATTTATAATTTGAACAATATCTATATAATATTTAATAAGATTAGGATTATTTATATTATTCCATATACATACTCGCTTCATTTTATCATACTCCATTATAATCAATTATACAAAAAAAAGAATGCCATATCAAGCATTCTTAAAAGCTTCTTCTATTTTTAAGGAAGTCTGGAATATCATCATCGTCGTCATCATCATCTTGAATAAGACTACTTATTCTTGATGTAGTCATTTGTGGTGGTTCTACTTGTTTTACTTCCACTTGTTTTGCAGCATTTTTTTCAAAACCAGTTGCAATTACGGTTACTATTACTTCATCAGTTAAGTTTTCGTTAATAACTGCGCCAAAGATAGTATTGATATCATTATTAGAAGTTGATCTTACTACTTCTGCAGCATCCTCGGCTTCAAATAAAGTAAGGTTAGCACCACCAGTAATATTTATTATCGCATCAGTTGCTCCAGATATATTCGTTTCTAAAAGTGGACTAGATACTGCTTGGCGAGCTGCTTCTACTGCTCTGTTTTCTCCAGTTCCCATACCTATACCAATAAGGGCATTTCCGCTTTTTTCCATAACCGCTTTAACATCTGCAAAATCTAGGTTTATAAGTCCTGTTACAGCTATTAAATCAGATATAGATTGTACACCTCTATGAAGTACGTTATCTACCTCATGGAATGCTTCTACCATTGGAGTTGATTTATCTATAATTTCTCTTAAACGATCATTAGGTATTACTATTAAAGTATCAACGTTTGCTTTAAGTTCGTTAAGTCCTTCAATAGCTTGTGCCATTCTTCTTTTACCTTCAAAACTAAATGGTTTTGTTACTATTGCAACCGTTAAAGCTCCAAGTCCTTGTGCTATTTCTGCGATTACAGGAGCAGCACCTGTTCCTGTTCCACCACCCATACCGCAAGTTATGAATACCATATCAGCGCCTTTTAAGGATTCTTCTATTTCCTTTTTAGACTCTAAAGCAGCTTCTCTTCCAACTTCAGGACGTCCCCCTGCTCCTAAACCACCAGAAATTTTTGAACCTATTTGTATTTTTGTTTCCGCCTTTGAACTATTTAAAACTTGTAAATCAGTGTTAGCTACTATAAACTCTACTCCTCTAACACCACACTCTATCATTCGGTTAACAGCGTTTCCACCGCCTCCACCTACACCTATAACTTTTATCTTTGCTAATTGATCTACTGGTAAACCAAACATCTTTATTCCTCCTTAATTATCAAGAAAGTAGCTAAAAATTCTCCCGAATATCGAATCACTTCTACCTATTCTTGCTTTATTATGTACTAAGGTTTCGACATCATCACTACTAAACATTGAATATTCTTTTCCTCTTAATTTTATTTTTCTTTCAAAGTACCTTATCGCACCTGAAATCGTAACAAACCTTGCTTTTCTTATTCCTAAAGTATTCATCATGTAAGATGAAGCATTTTTACCAAATACTTCTTCTATAACAAAGTTTATACCAGGCATATCTGTTATGCCACCTAATATCATTATATAACGAATTTGCTTATTTGTTAATACCTTTAATTCATTTTTCGCAACATTTAATATTTCAACAAGACGTTTATTAATCACTTCTGCAAGTTCATTTTGATTAATACTAATAACTTTGCCATTAACGTCTCTTGTTTCATATGTTTCTGATTTATTTGCGTATCTAGGATGAGCAATTCCAAAATTTTCCTTAGTCTTTCTAGCTATTTTTTTGGTGGTATAATATATATAAGATATATCTTCATCAATTATCCTGCTTCCTATTTTAAGAGTGCTAGTATTAGTTATTATCCCTTTATTAAACACAGAAACACACGTTGTATCTTTTCCAATATTAATTATAGCCATATTTCCTTCTTTTAAATCTTCATTTCCAACTTCTTCAAAATCAGCAATCGGAGATAAAACAACATCAACAACTTCTATACCAGAAGCTTCAACAACCTTTGCAAAATCAGCTATAACGGTTTTAGGTACACAAACCATCATCGCCCTAATACCTAATCTATCACATATCCTGTTTGTCGGATCTTTAATGGTTTCAATTTCAGAGCCATTTTCATATAAAGTAAAATCAATAGGAGTAATGTTAACTAATTCCATATTAGGCATAATATCATTAATTACGGAGTTTTGTACTCTTAATATATCTTTTTTACTTACCATCTTTTCTTCATTAACAATAGGTACGTTCCCATGAACTAAATTACATTCGGTTTGGTAAGATGGTATTGTAATAATAGCCTTTTTTATAGAAACATTAATTCTGGTATTAATATCTTCTATGGCAAGTTTTAATCTTTCTATAACAGAATCCTCATCGACTATCATGCCATTCTTAACACCTTTAGCCCTAACCGAGGATATTGCAAGTACTCTTACCTCTTTTTGATAATATTCGCTAACTAATATTCTGATAGTATCAGATGATATATCAATACAAGTATATATTTTTTTCACGCTATCATACTCCTTACCATCTACTATATAAATAATTATACTATATAAATTCATTTTTTAAAAGAAAAAATAAAAAAAGATTACTTAGCTTCAAAGTAATCTCCATAATCTAAATACAAAGTACCATTTTGTTTACCTACGTTTTCTAATATTGAATTATATTTATTTATTTTTTTAAATTTATTAACCGTTAGATAAACACTATTACCATCGTTCATATAAACATAATATCTATCTTCATCTATTTCATTCGGATCATATTTTATTTCTGACATTTGGCATAACATATCTTCATCTATTTTTGACATTGCCTTAATAAATCTTTCCTCTTTTTTTTCAGGAACTTTATTTATTAAGTATGGAACACATAAAATTTTATCATCTTTTATTTTACTTGAACTAGTAATTTTCTCATTTTTTTCCTTTTCTATGTATAAAACTTTTTTCTCTCGTATTTTTATTTTTACACTTAAAAGTCCTTTGTTTACTTTAACACTTTCTACGTAAGGATTCTTAGATATTTTCTGCTTAACTGATAAGGAAAACGTTGCAAAAAATGATGGATAATTCTCTAACTGGGCTATTTCTATAACTTCTTGATCAGTTAATATTTTATTACCACTTATGTATATACTTCTTATTGGAATATCGACAAAGCGAATAAATAAAAACGCCATAATGCCTAATATAATTAATAGTAAAAATATTCTACCAACCCTTAGTCTTTTCTTTCTTTTTTTATTTGCCATAATCACTCCCAGTTAACAAATTCTTGTTCAACTTTTAAATCAACACCAGTTCTTTTTTCAACAACATCATGAACGTATTCAATTAAATTTTTAACATCACTTGCGGTAGCATTACCACTATTTATAATAAAATTTGCATGTTTTTCTGAGACTCTTGCACCACCTATGCTGTATCCTTTAAGACCACAATCCTCTATTAGCCTACCTGCAAAGTCATTTTCTGGATTTCTAAATACTGAGCCTGCCGAAGGATATTCAAGGGGTTGAAACATAATTCTTTTTTTACGTCTTTTTTCCATTACTTCTTTTATTTCTTTTGAGTCTTTGTGAGACAATATTAATTTTGCTTCCAAACATATATATCCAGGATTATCTTGTAAAAATGAATGTCTGTACTTATATTTTAAATCCTCGTTATATAAAGTTTTAATTTCAAGTTCTGGGGTTAAAACCTTTACTTCTGATACAACATATCCCATGTCTGATTTATAAGCACCTGCATTCATAAATACCGCACCACCTATGCTTCCTGGTATACCGCTTGCAAATTCCAATCCTGATAAACCTTCTTTCATTGCCTTATAAGATAATTTAACTAGGCTTACTCCTGCCCCTACGGTTATTATAGTATCATTTATTTCTATTTTATCAAATGCATCTAGCTTTATAATTACACCATCAAATGATTCATCACTAAAAATAACGTTTGAGCCATATCCTAAAACTTTGTATCTAATATCTTTTGCTTTTAATTTTTTTAATAATATTATTAGTTTTTCTTCATCTTTAGGAAATACCATAATACTTGCTATACCGCCTACTTTATAGGTAGTATATTTACTAAGTAATGCATTTTCTGTTACATGTCCTATGTTATTTTTCTTTATAAATTTAATTATTTCCAACATCTTCATCACCTATAAGTTTTATTATTTCATCATATATCTTGGATGCACTATTCTTAACTTCAAATGATTTTAAATTACTTTTCATTTTTCTTACATATAAGCTGTCGTTTAAAATCTTCTCTACTTTTCTTAATAAGATATCGCCCTCTAAATCCTTTTCTTCAATTATTTCAGCAGCTTCTTTGCTGACCAAATCCATCGCGTTTTTATATTGATGATTTTCGGTTACATATGGACTAGGTACTAATATCGATGGAATGTTAAGTGACGAGATTTCACTTAAAGTAGAAGCTCCCGCACGAGATACTAGGCAGTCAGTTTTTTTAAGAAGGGTAATCATATTATCAATGTATGGAACTATCTTAATGTTTTTAGTATATTTATTCTTTTTATATTCGTCAAAATAATTTTTACCAGTTACAAACATAACTTCATAATCTTTATTATTAAAAAGCGTTAGCATACTTTTCATTTTGTCATTAATGGTTTTAGAGCCAAGAGAACCCATTACTATTAAAACTAACTTTTTACTAGACGTTAAACCAAAGTCCTCTTTTTTTGCCGCCACACATTTAATAGCATTTTCACTGCATGGATTTCCAGTATATATAAACTTTTTATCATTCATCTTTTCTTCTAAACTTTTAAACGATACAAAAACTTTATCAGCGAAATTCGAAGCAAATTTATTTGTTACACCAAATGATGAATTTTGTTCGTGAATACAGCACTTAATACCAAGTTTATGAGCCGAATAAACTACTGGCGCTGAAACGTATCCACCCACTCCTATTACTACGTCTGGTTTAAAATCTTTAATTATTTTTTTACATCTTTTAATTGCGTTAAGAAATAAAAATGCACTTATTATATTTTTAGGACTTATACTTCTTTTTAAGCCTTTTATTTTAATTCCAATAAATTTATACCCAGCTTTAGGAACTATGTCTTTTTCCATTCTATCACTGGTTCCTATATATAAGATTTCAGCTTCTTTATTTTTTTCTTTTATCTTGTTTGCAATTGCAAGTGCTGGATATATATGCCCTCCAGTACCTCCCGCTGATATAATTACTTTCATCAATCTCACCTACTAATCATTATATCATAATTATATGATTTTAACATAAGAAAAAGAAGATACTTTACGCACCTTCACTGTTCTTGTTTTTCTTATAAATCATATATCCAATAATTATTAATAGTAATAACAGCAAAATTATTATCCATATATTTATATTATATTTCTTATTTTCTTGTTTTTCTTTTTCAACTTTTTCTGTCATTAATATATATTTATCTAACTTATTAGTATAAAAACTTATTTCATCATCTATTACATTTAGTTTTTCTTCTACCAACTCTAACTTATCATTACTATAATTATATATGTTTATATTTTTTAACCCTACTACTTCTTTAAACTCTTCATTTACCTTTATTAACACTTTTAACTTTTTTGGCAAATTTCTTTTATTAACAAACTCTAAGATAAAAGCATTTTCAATATTTTTATCTTCTTCATACTTTACTAATTTATAATCTATGTTTATATCTTTTACTTCTTCTATATCTTTACCATTTATTATTATAGATACGTCTTTATTTGTTAACGTCAAATTTATATCTTGGCCTTTTATTTGCTCTACCACTGTACTTGGTATAGACTTTCCATATACTATTAAGTCTTCTTTTGATATATTTTGTTTTGTTGTTGTCGTTGTAACTTTCTTAGTTGTAGTTTTACCGCTTGTCTTCTTAGTTGTTACCTTTTTTGTAGTTGTAGTTTTATTTTCTTGAGTTGTTGTTTTATTAGTTGTAGTAACTGGCTTTGTTGTTTCTACTGAAGTTTCCTCCTTTACATTTACTATCTTATAAGTATCTACTAAAATATTGCCATCTTTTATCGTTAACACATTATCATTAATTTCTTTTGTATATCCTTCTGTTAACACAATTTTATCTATATCTAATGGTTTGTTTTTTAAGTCTATTATTTTACTATTATTCTCTACCTCATATTCCTTGCTTGTTACACCATATACTTTTATCTTGTTTTCAAAAAAGTAATTTAACGATAAATCATCAAGGGATAAATTTTCACAATATTCAGTATCGTTGTCTAGTACGCATCTTTTTAAAACATCGGAGTTTAATCCAAAAATTTTATCACTAGACATTCTAACGGTAACATCACCTTCATTTAACGCGGTAAATATATTATTTTCTACTATTCCAGCATTATTATCTAACTCGTAACTAACATTTATAGAATCACCCAACTTTATTAAATTTGTATAATCAAACGTTTCTCCTTTAAGTACATATCTTGTACTACTAATAGGGTTATTCTGTAAATTCAAAAAGCCTGGTTCTTCACCTGTAAAATTATTACTTAAATCTATTTTTTCAATCTTATTATTATATAAATTAATCAACATCAATTTAGAATTACTTTGTAAATTAATTTCTCTTATACTATTATTTCCTAAATAAAGTGACATTAGTTCTGGATTATTATTTAAATTTATGGAACTAAAATTATTATTTTCTAATACTAATTCTTGTAACTCTAAATTGTCAATACTAATATCTATATTTTGTAATTTATTGTTTGATAAATTTAAATTATGTAATCTATTATCTTGAGGAAGATGAATTTTCGTCAAATTATTATTACTTAAATTTATAGATCTTAAAAATGGAGCACCTAAATATATTTCACTAATACTATTATTAGATAAATCAAGAAATTCAATAAGTCCTAGATTTTCAATCCCACTTGCATCATTTATATTTCTACCAGATAATTGTACACTATTCCATCTTTGATCACTAAAAGGAAATCCTTCACATGAATTTACGGTTAAATTACGACTGGAAGCAAATGATTCTAATAATCCATTATATAGATTTAAATCATTAAAACCATGTTCTATACCATTTGGATTAGTTTCTGCATCATATGTTCTATATGTAAGAGGTATTTCAGTGCATAAAACCGTGCCACTTAATTTATTAAATTTTATTATATCAAGCTTAAATGCAGCAGTTAGAAGTAATGCTACTATCATAATAATTGCAATGCTTATTGATATAATTGCTTTTTTCTTTGTTATAGTATCCGCAAGCTTTGGCCTTCCAACTTTATTTTTCTCTTCTTTCTTATTAAATAGCTTCATGATATTATCACCTGTTTATAACCTTCCTATTATCTTATTTTTCTATGTTGATAATATCATAATCCCCCCCCCGGTCAAGTTCTAAAATTAGGCTTGTGGAAAAAAAGAAAGAAAAAAAGATAACAACCCTGATAAAGTCATTATCTTTCTAGTTTAGAAAACGAAAAACCACTCTGACCTAGGCAAATCCTATAATCATTTTTAAATATTATCAGTATTTAATGTGATATCTTATTCTCATGAGTTTTCTTTCTCATTTACAATTGTAAAACCTAGATTCAAATAAGATTAGTCATTCAACCATTTTCTACTATCAAAATACTACTTAAGTGATAGGCCACAAATATTTAAAAAATGTTTAAGAAGAAACAGACTTCCTTCCTAAATATAAATACCTGCAACAACTTCCTCTAGGTTAACTTAATTATATCATTTTAAGATGTTTTGTCAATACCCAAATGCAAAATAAATAAACCAATAGTTTAATTTTCTCTATATCTTGATATATTAAGAATTATTCCCATACTTATTAGCGTTATTAATAAACTAGAACCTCCATAACTAAAAAATGGAAGAGTAACCCCTGTTACTGGAACAAGTCCTACTACAACTGCTAAATTAAGAAGTGTTTGAAAAGATAATTGAAATATTATTCCAAATGATAAGAATTTTGCAAAATTATCAGGTGATTTTATTGATATTTTAATACCTCTAAATATAATTATCAAAAACAAAATAGCAACTGTTATTATGCCAAGTATTCCAAGTTCTTCTGATATTATAGAAAATATAAAATCAGTTTGAGGTTCAGGAAGATAAAAGTGTTTTTGGATTGAATTTCCAAATCCCATTCCAAATAATCCCCCAGGCCCTATCGCGTAAAGTGATTGTATTGCTTGAAAGCCTGTTCCTAAAGGATCACTCCATGGATTTAAAAATGATACAATTCGCTCCATTCTATAAGGTGCTGCTATTATAAGAGCACACGCTCCTACTAATCCTACCATGCCAATTTTTATAAAAAACGAAAAGTCAACACCTGAAATAAATAACATTGCAACAATAGTTAAAACAGTAATAGTACCGGTACCAAAATCTGGCTGTAACATAATAAGTAAAAACACTATCATCGTAATTAAGAGTACCGGAAAGGCTCCTTTTGTAACCGACTTCATATCTTTAGGATTGTTATAAATATATTTACTTGTAAAAATAATCAGAGCTAATTTCATAAACTCACTAGGTTGAATACCAAGGCCACCTATACCAAACCAGCTACGGGACCCATTTCTAACAGTTCCAATTCCAGGTATTAAAACCAAAATTAATAGTATAAAACAAATAAACAAAATAGTATTAGATTTTTTTAAATAATATTTATACGGAATTTTACTTACTATAATCATAAGAATAATTCCAATAACAAAAAATATACTTTGCATTATTATATAATGAAATTTATCATTAAATTTATATTCAGCCCAAATGCTAGATGCTGAATATATCATTATTATTCCATATATACATATTATAAATATTGTTATTATAAGCGGTATGTCTATTTTTTTACGCAATTAGCATCATCTCCTAAAAAAAGATAACTACTAATTAAAGTTATTCTTCTAAATAAAAAAAAGAACGCATGCACGCATTCTTTTACATAATTTTATCTATTTTTTTCTTTAACGTACCTTTTTTATCATCTTCGATTACCTTCCACATTAACTTGCCCTCATTATCAAATAATGGGACATACTCTATTTTTCCGTAATTATTTAATAATATAAGTTTATCATCTTTTATTCCTGCGCATAAATAATACTTAAATCCCGCAATTTTTTCCATTACGTTTTCACTTGGGATATCATATGCTACTTTGTAAAATGCATTAAATTCTTTGTTTCTTATCGCAAGCATTACTGCGTATTCATGTTTACAATGAAACTCGCATGGACAAGAACAATAAAGTGTTGTTTCATTAAGATCTTCAGTATAATCTACTATTACTGCATAATAATCTTTTCCCTTTACCACCGCATAATATTTATCATTAATCTTTTCTAAAAACTTTACTTTATCTTCAGCATAATATTTTCTCCCTTTAGATATTACGTTTTTTCTAAAAGCAAAATCCATATCCTCTTTATATAAATCTAATTTAAAACTTTTTTCATGGTCATATTTTTCTTCTTCGCCATTTAATTTAGCAGATAAAATACGCAAAAACATTTCTAACTTATATGGCAAATTATCAAATACGTTAGCAAATATATTGAATGTGAAAGAAAGTTCATTTGGAATATATCTATGAAATAAAATAGTAATAGCATTCTTTTTCTTTTTTTCATTAAAATATAAATTAAGTTTAACTAATCCATCATTTACATCTAAATCAGTATAATTGATACTAGTTAAATTATTATTGTTAATGCTATGGGCAATGTTATCAAGATATTTTACTGATATATATTCACTATTTAAATATGGCTTTATATTTTTATCACTTATTAAGTTTAAATCTATCCAAGATATTTTATGTACCTTTTCCTTTTTAAAATAATCTAATCTTATGTATATATTGCAACCCTCATAATCGTGCATTTCTATATCTAATAATAAATTAGTTTTTTTAAAACATTTATTTACTAGTTTGATTTTTTCTTCTATTTCCATCTAATCAGTCCTTTTATACATCTTTTTGTATTCTTTTAATACGCATAGCATTTCATTTATGATCAATTTTGCAAATGAATGAGTATTGCTATTTTTTATTAAAATTTCTTCTACAATATCTAAAGAAATCCATTCTAATTTAAAATTTCCTTTTTTCTCATATTCAGAAAAGTGAGCATTTGTTAAATCTATATCATAGTTCTCATTTAAAACATAATAGACTATTTCATTACATCTATTTACGCCTTTTTCTCTATAGTTTTTAGTATAATCCTTAATCGTCATAAGATAACTATAATCTTCTATTTTAGTTTCTATTCCGGTTTCCTCTTTTATTTCTCTTAATAAACCTTCTTCCTTTGTTTCATCACCTTCTAAGTGCCCTCCTGGAAATTGATATTCATTATAACAATGCACTAATAAAATTTCATTTTTATCATTAATTATTAAGGCTTTTACTCTTGTAACTTCTTCATCTATTTTTCTATTTCTTATACTATCATTATCTATAATTATTTCTTTCATGTATCCTCCACTATTAATTAATATTACCAAAAAAGTAAGTTAACGTAAAGAAAAAAGATGCTAAATTTGCATCTTTAAATCCAAGCTCCGTAAACAACGGCAAGGGTTCCAAGAATAAGACCACATATCCAAAATAATCTTACTATATCTTGCTCTTTCCATCCTAACTTTTCGAAATTATGATGAAGAGGCGTCATTAAAAAGACTTTCTTTTTAAATACGAATATAGAAAACACTTGGATAATTACTGATAATGTTTCAATTACAAACACACCCATAATGACTGCAAAAGTAAGCTCGTGCCTTGTTAAAATCGCAATCGATGCAAGTACTCCTCCTAATGCAAGTGAGCCAGTATCACCCATAAACACTTTTGCTGGATATGCGTTATAAACTAAGAATCCTAATACTGACCCTGCTAAAATGAAGCAGAATATTGCAATATCTTCGTAACCTAATAACCAACTAGTTGACCAAGATATAATTCCCATTACTAATATTGCTATAAACGATAATCCACCTGCAAGTCCATCTAATCCGTCTGTTATATTAACAGCATTACTTGAAGCAACTAACATAAATAAAATAAAGAAACCATATAACCATCCAACATCTACTTTTAAGTTAAAAGCATGAAACCATAAAAGAGGTTCTGATCCGCTTTTCATATAAATAAAGAAAAACACAACCGCAATAATTACTTGTCCAAATAATTTTTGTATTTCTGTTAATCCTTCGTTTTGTTTTCTCTTTAGTTTCATTACGTCATCTGTAAAACCTAAAAGAGCATAAGCAACAAACACGAATAGAACAATAAGTAAATTACTATTTATATTAATTTTATGTGTAAAATACATTATCATAATAGTAATAAACGTTGGAATAATAAATATTAAGCCGCCAACCGTTGGAATACCATTTTTCTTCTTATGTGACGCTCCAACGAACACACTTATTCTTTGCCCTACGTTTAGCTTCTTAAGTATTGGAATCATAAAATATCCCATTATAACAGAAATAATAAAGCCAATCATAAGTGCTAATAAAGATTTTGTTAAAATAAACACTAATTAATCACCTCTTCTTACCTAGTTAATTATACTATATATTTTTGTTTTTTTACACCATTTTATACTTATTTGATATTTATTTTACTAATTACCTAACATTAACCTTATCGTACTTTGTTCTTCTAATCTTGTTCCTGCTTCTGGTGACTGGGAAATTATGATATTACCACTACCGCTATATTCTAGGTTATATTTAGTTAAAATTTTAGCAGCCTCTTTAGGAGTTTTTCCAACTACGTCTTCTACCGTATAAAACTTCTTATCATCCCAGTTATATTTTTTCTCTGAAGTATTTTTTCTTCTTTCAATTCCAAGCGCGTCTATCGCATCAGTTAAAATTGATTTAGCAACTGGAGCAGATACAACGCCACCATATTGTACTACTCTTTTAGGGTTATTAATCGCGACATAAACAACTACTTGAGGATCATCAGCAGGCAAAAAACCAATAAATGATAATATGTAATTACCTACCATGTAGGCTCCGTTTTCTACTTTTTGAGCGGTACCAGTTTTACCACCTACTCTATATCCTTCTATGTAGGCGTTTCTACCACTACCATTTGTAACTACACTTTCTAATGCTCTTCTTACTTCACTAGATGTTTCTTTACTAATAACTTGTCTTACTTTAGTAGGAGTATTTTCTTTTATAACGGAATTAGTTTCTGGGTCATTTAAACTCTTTACGATGTATGGTTTATATAAAGTTCCACCATTAATCGCTGCCGATACTGCTGTTATTTGCTGAATTGGTGTTACTGATACACCTTGACCAAAAGCGGTTGTTGCAAGTTCAACAGGTCCTACTTTATCTAAGTCAAAGAGTATTCCTGATGCTTCACCATTTAAATCAACACCGGTTTTTTTACCAAATCCAAATTTATCAATATAATCAAATAACTTTTCTTTTCCAAGACGGTTACCTAATTCAACGAACCCTGGGTTGCTTGGTGTCTACACAAGAACACTTTAAAACAGAAGAATGCCTTGCACAAGCAAGGTTTTTGGAACTCAAACTTTTTAATGAGTTATCTTCGTTCATATCTAAATTAATATCTATATCTGGGGTATTAAAGTCATAATATACTTTTAATCTTATATTTTTTCTATCCCCATTTATTTTTTCTACTTCTACTTTTTCTACCAATAAGTTAATTAAATATGCTAAATTTTCTTTTATATCTAATTTAGTATTTAATGAATTTTCTATTGTTTCTAATTTCTTTTTTAATCTTTCTTCTTCTAAATCACTTTGTGAATGCTCATCAAGTTGTTTTTGCAAATTAAATAATTCTACATTGAATTTATCATTTCTTTTCTTAAATTCAAAATCATCAATCATACCTTTAATACTTAGATCTAATAATTTATCTTTTTGTTTTTCAATACTGGTAATTTTGCTATTTACTTCTTCAATATCAAAATCACTACTATAACTTTCAATTATATTTCTATATTCATTTAAGACAAGTGTTATATATTGCTTCTTATTTTTAATAAAGTTAGTAAACAAATCAATAAACACTTTATCTAAATATGATTCTTTAATATTTGGTGATGCACATTTAGATACACCATCAACTTTATAAGTTCTACAAGCCCATACTGGATTATTAGCACGATTAGATCCACCATTTCTAATAAATACTGCACCACAATCTTTACAGTATAATTTGCAAGAATATTTATATTTTTTTATGTGTTCTTCTGCATTCAATACATGCCTAGATGGTAGTTTTTTTCTTTTTTCGTGAAGAAGATTTGCCTTATCCCACAATTCTTCTGATACAATGGCTGGGATTCTTTCATCCTTATATATAACTTGTTTTTCCTTAGGAACTTTCTTTTTCTTATGAGTTTTATAATCTTCAACTTCTGTAAGTCTAGCAGTATAGTAACCTTTATATCTAGGATTAGTTAAAAACTTTGCTAAAGAAGTTTGGGAATAAGGTTGTCCTTTTGAATTTAGATAACCCATAGTAGCAAGTTCTTCACCAATTTTTTTAAGTCCTATACTACCACTTGCATAAGTAGTAAATAAATATTCAATTAAAGGTGCTTCTTTAGGATTTATTTCATATCTACCATTTTTCTTAAAATAACCAGTTAGGTTACCACCAATAAGTTTGCCATCTTTAATCATACGATTCACACCAAATTTTACTCTTTCAGATAGTTTTCTAACTTCATCTTGGGCTAAACTAGACATGATAGTTAATCTAAATTCAGCATCTTCTTGAATAGTATTTAAGTTATCTGATAAGAAATAAACAATAACACCATTTTTTAACAAATATTCTGTATATTTAATACTATCAACTGTATTTCTTGAAAACCTAGATATTTCTTTAGTAAGTATTAAGTCTATTTTCCCTAAAGTAGCATCTTCAATCATTTTTAGAAATGAATCCCTATGTTTTACTGCAGTACCAGAAATACCCTCATCAATATAACCACGAACAAGAGTCCAGTTTTTATTTTCAGCAATCATTTCTTCAAAATAATTTTGTTGATTTTCAAGTGAATTTAATTGATCATCTTTATCAGTAGAAACACGAGCATAATAACCAACTCGTAAATTCATATCATAAATTGTTTTTCCTTTTCTTAATTCTTCTCTGGCTTTTTTAACATCCATAATACCACAATCCTTTCTGTGTTCCTAAAATCCAAGACAACTTAGGTTGCTTGAATGTTACCTCCTTTGCTAGTGTTTGTCAAATCATTACTATATTCATTTTTAATTTTAGTAAGTCTTGATAATATTGATTGCTCCATTGCTTTAAAAGTTTTTAAATCTATAATTTTTTCATCATATAATTCTTTATTTACAATAAGTCTAAACTCTAACCACTTATATTCAAATGGTAAATGCTTTGTACTAAACTTAACTTCAATATCATTAATTTCATACATAAGAGAAACCTCCATGTTCCCTTAATTTTATGAAAATCAGATAAAAAAAGAACAATGTGTCAAAATTAGACATTATCGTTATTTCCTTTCTCTAAAGTTAAGTCTTGTTCCAAAGGATTTTTAATGTGTATTTCAATAGTAGATTTGGTATTATTACCATTATCTATTTCTAGATGGAATACTTCCTTGTTTATTTTACCTTTAATAAAGGTTAATTCTTTAGTATTAAGTGGCTTAGATAATTCAAAACTAGCATAGGTTCTATTATTATTTTCTTTAAATTCAAATAGTGAGATTTTATCTTTAAGTTGATCTTGTACCATTTCAACTATATTTTTTAATTTTGTTTTTTCTTCTTCTTTGAATTTATCATATTCTGATAATTCTTCTTTATAGATAGATTTATCATTTCTATTTCTATAAAGTCTATCATACTTAGTTTTAATATCTTCTACTGTGAAATAAGTATTACTTAAATCTACTAGTGGAGTTATCTTTCTTTCTAACTCACCACTAGAATAACAAGATAATTTTTTATATATAACAGTATCCCTAAAAATTGGGTAACCAATATTAGGAAATATGATTGTTTTGTAATGAAGATTTTTAACTTCATCTGGTGTTAAAAGATCACGAGCAATTAAAGAAGTAGATTTATTGCCATTATAGTTAGTTAAACTAACTGATTGACTAATAGAGTTAGATTCTATTGTCTTTTTACCTAATCTTTTACTAATTGCTTCAGCAGTATCCATAGTATTAGTTTTAAGATAAGCAAGTCCAGAGTTATCAAGTATAATCTGGGCTACTTCTTTACCATAAACATTATCTAACTGGCTTAAACTTTGAATAAACAAGTGATACCTTAATCCACGAGAACGAGCCACAGAAATTATGGATTCTATGCTTGGTTCTACTAAGGGTGGACAATTTGAAAATTCATCACAAATCCAATCAATCTCTACTGGACATTTCTTATTTTCATTACTATTAGCAAGTTTTACTAACTCTTTATATAACAGACCTAATATGATGGTAACTAGTGTATAGTAAATTTTATCTTCATCTGGAACTATAACAAATAAAGCAGACTTTTCCTTACCTAAAATATCAAAATCAAAGTCTGATCTACTTGTAACATTGGCAACATTGACATCATCAAATATAGCCATCTTTTCAGAGAAAACACTAGTAATAGACTTATAAGTATTTTCACTAGATGATAGAATAGGAATTAAACTATCTTTTGATTTAGTACCATAAGGTTTTTGTTCTATATATAATTTAAACTTTTTAGAATTTTTTTCTTCCATAGTAGAGTTTTGAAACTTACGAATAGAAGTCATAGTTATTTGCTCACGACTAATTTTACCATCCTTATATTCTTCTAAAAAGAAACCAATTAACCCCTCTAGTAAGTTTTTAGCACTATTATTCCAGAATGGATCTTTACTTTGTGATTTATCATAAGTAATCATAGATGCTAAAGAAGTAATTAATCTGTTTGTTTCAGCATAACTAGAGATAGATTTATTTTGATATTCTAACTTTTCATTTTCATTAGTAGCATTATTAGTTAGTTTTTCATACTTTATATAATTTTCATATTCTTTTATAACTGGCTCTAAGATATTTATATGATTAGATAATTCTGGATGTCTAAAATCTATTGTTAAAACCTTATATCCATGTGTCTGTAGCATTTTAGAAGTAGTATGATAAATTTCACCCTTAGGATCAGTAACAAATACACTTCGTGGCTTTTTGGCATTAGCAATAAAACTCACCATATTTATAACACAAGTAACACTTTTACCAGAGCCACTTGATCCTAGATAAACATAATGGGGTGTTTCTTTATCAAACCATACATGAGTTATATTTTTATCATAGTAAACTGGGAAACCTACATCTTGAATATTAGATATTTTCTCTTTTACAAAATTCTTATTTATTTCTGATTCAGTAGAAAACCTTGCAGATCCATACTCATTATTGTTTTTAATTTTATGTTTTGCTATTATTGGCTCTATATAAATAAAGCAAATAATAAAAACAATTAAAACTAACAATAAAATAATAAGGGGCAAACTCATTGTAAGCCCCTCACTAGATTATTGTTATAAAGCATAGTCCTCCTTATTTAACACATAAATTCTCTTATGGTAAATAAGTAAATACTTTATAACTTTTTCATTTTCAATAACCACATATCTATGCCCCCAGAACTTTTTATGAAACCATAGAAACTTTGAAATTAATTCTTTAAATCTCATAAGAATCACCTTTATTTTTATCTAAATCAAAAACTATATTATTTATAATAGAATTTATATCTATATTAGTTATATTTTTAAAATTACCATAACCATCTTTTATTAAATAATCACAATTAGTATATTTCACATCTTCTAACATATATTTAATCCTTTTCCAACCAGATTTATCAATATCATGCCTTATAATATCTCTAATGCCATTATCATCATAAATATCATCTGTATATTCGTATAAGTCATTTTGATAAACATAATCCATAAAATCATTAATTCTAGTGTATGGAAGTTCATTATCATTATTAGTTTTAAATTCTAATAACTCTTTCTTATTCAATGTCATAATCTTGTTCCTTTTCCTTATCTAAAATTTCCTTTTTAGCAAGTTCTAAGCCATGACTTAAAGATGGACTATTAGCAATTTGCTCTCTAGTTAATTCTAAAGCATCCAAAGTATCATCTAATTCATAGGTATAACCATATTCATGATTTTCTAGTTCACTAACAAACATATCCTTAATATAACCCTCACCAGTTTTATCTTCCCCAATTAAATCTTTATGTTCTTTTCTAATTTCAGCCCACATTTTATTATATTCTTCAATATCAGTTTTTCTTAGAAAACCACCACCATCAATAGAAACTATTTTGTCTGTATCATTTTCTGTTAATCCCCATTTTTCCATCATATTTTTAAATTGCTCATTACTAAAAGCAAAACCTAATGGAAAATCATTAACTCTTTTTTGATGTTTATTTTTTATTTCTTCGTATTTATTCATTTAATCACCATCCTTATTTATTTCTGATATTCTTTTATTAGCAATATCAAAATATTTTTTATTTATTTCAAATCCTATATATTTTCTATTTTCTAAAACACAAGCAACTGCAGTTGTACCACTACCTAAAAAGCAGTCTAAAACTATATCATTTTCTTTAGAACTGTTCCTAATTAATCTTCTAATTAATTCTAAAGGTTTTATAGTAGGATGCTCATACAATTTTTTATCTTTAACATTTGCTTGAGATATGTATATTGTTTTAGCATCTTCATAATTTTGTGGCTTACAGTAACCATCTTTTCTAAAATATAAACAATATTCTTTATCATTCATATATTTATTACTAAAAAGGGGTATAGGATTCGTTTTACCCCAAACAACAACTTCTAACTTACATTGAAGTTGAAGATTAAAATATTTTATATACATAGGTATTTGTCTAGCATTACACCAAATATAAATATTAATCCCTTTCATAACTCTAATAAGTTCATCTAAAACCTTAATATCAAAACTACTAACTAAATTATTATCAATTAGTTCTTTTTCTAATTTCATAATATCATGTGATAATTTATCATTTCCTTTTTTACCACCAGTAGTACAAATATCATAAGGTGGATCAATTAATACTAGATCAATAGAGTTATCTGGTATTTTTTTAAGTCCAACTAGGCAATCCTCATTATATATTTTATTTACTTCCATTAACTGGGTTTCCTTTCATATAAAAAGGTGGGAAGTATATCCCATCTTTGCCTAGTTAAATATTCATAATCTATATTTAAAATTTTGCATAATCTAAATAAAAAAACACTATTAACATTTCTAATTTTATCATTTTCTATTTTACTAAGAGTAGAGATAGAAATATTAGAAAGTTCTGATAGTGTTCTTAAAGATAATTTTCTTTTTATTCTTTCTTGCTTTAATAAATTTCCAATTTTATTTATAAACATTCCTCCTTTACTTAATTTATTGTATAAAAAAACAAACCATATTAAATATGATCTGCTCGATTAATTGTAATTTAGCGAATAGTAACTTAATTTTCTTTTTTATTAAACATATGGCGT
>CAJTWC010000007.1 GCA_910580185.1 uncultured Bacilli bacterium | reverse complement strand
AGTGGCACGCGAGCTGGGTTCAGAACGTCGTGAGACAGTTCGGTCCCTATCCGTTGTGGGCGTTGGAAAATTGAGAAGATCTGTCCTTAGTACGAGAGGACCGGGATGGACTTACCTCTGGTGTATCTGTTGTAGCGCCAGCTGCAGTGCAGAGTAGCTATGTAGGGAATGGATAACCGCTGAAAGCATCTAAGTGGGAAGCCAACTTCAAGATGAATTTTCCTGTTTTTTAAAAACTAAGATCCCAGAAAGACTATCTGGTTGATAGGCTAGACGTGGAAGCATAGTGATATGTTGAGCTGACTAGTACTAATAGATCGAGAGTTTAACCCTATTAATTTGTTGAACCGTATTATCATGTTTTCAGAGAATTATTTCTCAATATTTAATCGGTGACGATAGCGAAGTGGACACACCTGTTCCCATCTCGAACACAGCAGTTAAGCACTTCAGCGCTGACGATAGTGTAAGCGAAAATAAGACGTTGCCGGTTTTTTTTGCATTTTAAAAGAGCTTTACTAAGCTCTTTTTTCTATACATACTTAAAATTAATTTAAAATAGCAGTGTTTACTTTTTTTCTAAACACTGCTCAATCATAGAAATTATTACATTATTAAATGAAGTATTATTGTCTTTAGCTATTTTGTCTATTTCTTTAATTAATTTTTCTTTTATGTATAGTGACTTATAGCCTGCTGGCTCCTTTTTTTTTGTTCTTTTGGGAACAAATGCCATAATATCACACCCCTTATTTAAATTTTAATATATTAACCTGTTGCTTGATATATGAGAAATTTCTAACATTATTTTACTTATAGTTTATAAATTAATTTGTAACATTTTGTAAATATATATAATTATATTGAAAATAAATATTTTTTTTTGATATAATATCTATGGTGATTAAAATGGATTATAAAATAACTACGAATTCAGAAGAAGATACAATTGTTTTAGCTCAAAATTTTGAATCAGAAAAATTTAATAATATGGTTATATGCTTAATAGGTGAATTAGGTAGTGGAAAGACTATCTTTACTAAAGGCTTTGCCGGAGCACTTGGTATTGATGAAAATATTACTTCGCCAACTTTTAACATAATTAAGGAATATAAATCAGGGGAAATGAACTTATATCATATGGATGTGTATAGAACAGAAGGTGATGTTTCCGGGCTTGGACTTGAAGACTATTTGAAAAAAGATGGTGTAATTATTATAGAATGGGCTGATATGATAACTGATGAGCTTCCAGAAGAAAGATTGGAGTTAAAATTTAAAATAACTGGTGAAGAAAAAAGGACTATTACAATAACACCATATGGAAGTAAGTATGAAGATTTATGTGAGGATGTACTTTGAAAACTTTATTTATAGATTCATCTAGAAAAAGCTTATCGGTTGCACTTGCATCACAAAATAAGCTTATTTTTGTATCAAATGTTAATTCTTATAGTAAACATTCTAATTATTTATTAAACGAAATAAAAAACATACTTACTAAACTAGATATAAATATAAATGATATAGATAATTATGTAGTCTTAAATGGTCCTGGTAGTTTTACTGGTGTACGTGTTGGTGTAACGGTAGCTAAAACGCTTTCATGGACTTTATCTAAAAAGCTATATGTATTAAATAACTTAGAGGCTTTAAGGTTAGAAGCTAATAACGAGGTTATAATATCTATTATTCCTGATAAAAAAAATACTTCCTATGTAGGTTTATATATGGATAATAAGGTTATAGAAGATTATATTAATATAGATGATCCAGTATTACATTTTAAAGGTAAAAATATAACTATAGTTACTATGGAAGAAAATGATTATGCTATAGAGTTATTAAAAAATCTTAATGTAGATAATAATGTAGAAATTAAGATAATAGACGATTATGATTATCTAAATTTGATAAATTATGCCTTATCTAAGGATAATATAAATCCACACTTAGCTAAACCAATATATTTAAAAAAAATAGATGCTGAGAAAAAGAAAAATGGAAATTAGAGTATATAAAAAAGAAGATATTCCAATGATAACTTCTTTAGCATTAAAATTACATGATAATTATGTTTTTTACTTAGATACATATTCGAGTTGTTTGGTATTAGAAGAAAATGGTAATATAATTGGTTTTATAAGTTATTCTATAATATATGATAGGGCTGAAATAATAGATGTCATTATCGATGAAAAATATAGAGATAAAGGATATGGAAAAAAATTAGTTTCAGAAGTAATTACTATAGCATTTAGTAATAATTGTAATAATATAACTTTAGAAGTTAGTATATTAAATAAAGTTGCTATAAGATTATACGAGAATATGGGATTTGAAATAGTAGGGGTAAGAAAAAAATATTATAAAGATAATGATGGTTATCTAATGAAAAAAGATTTGAGGTGATAAAATGAAAGATACATATATATTTGCTATAGAAACAAGTTGTGATGAAACTAGTTGTAGTATTATCAAAAACGGAAACATAGACGTTGCGACGGTTATTTTATCCCAAATCGATATTCATAAAAACTATGGTGGTGTTGTTCCAGAAATTGCTAGTCGTAATCATACGGAAGCTATAACTTTAGTATTTGAAGAGTGTTTAAAAAAAGCTAATATGACTTTAAATGATATTGATGCAATCGCTGTAACATACGGTCCTGGGTTAAATGGGGCATTACTTGTTGGAATTGAAGCTGCTAAAGCGCTTTCACTAGCTACCGGAAAACCATTAGTTCCAGTTAATCACATGGCAGGACATATATACGCAAATAAATTTGTTGGTGAATTTAAGTTTCCACTTTTGGCTTTGGTTGTATCTGGTGGTCATACAGAAATAATATATATGGATGAAGAATACTCATTTAAAAGAATTGGAAGTACCCTTGACGATTCAGTAGGTGAAGCTTATGATAAAGTTGCTAGAGTAGTGGGTATTCCTTATCCAGGAGGCCCATTGATGGATAAAATGGCTCATATGGGTAAGCATAAGTATAATCTTCCTGCACCAAAAGATGATAATTCATATGACTTTTCTTTTAGTGGTATTAAAAGTGCTGTTATAAACTTAGTTCACAATGAAAAACAACGTGGAAATGAAATAAATAAAGAAGATTTAGCAACATCTTTTCAGGAAACTGTTGTTGGTATACTAGTTAAAAAAACAAAAAAGGCTTTAAAAGAATATAACATAAAGCAATTATTAGTTGCAGGTGGTGTTTCTGCTAATAGTGGTTTAAGGAAAGCCTTAGAAGATGTATGTAATGAACTTGATGTTGAATTATTAAAACCAGAAATAAAATATTGCACGGATAATGCTGCGATGATAGGTGCTGCAGCATATTATGCATATAAAAAAGGAGACAGAGCAGATTTATCCTTAAATCCAGAACCTGGTTTAGATTTGTAAAGGAGACTAACTATTATGAATAAAAGAGGTTTTACTTTAATTGAATTACTTGCTATTATTGTAATACTAGGTATTATTGCTGCAATAGCAGCTCCTAATATTAATAAGCAGATATCTAATAAAGAAGAAAAAGAAAAAACACTTTTAAATCAAAAAATTGAAAACGCATCTAAATTATATGCTGCTAAATATTATGCAGATGATATTATTAATGGGAATTCAAAAAAATTTACTTTAAATGATTTAGTAGAAGACGGTATACTAAATTTAAATTCTAGTGAGTGCGCGGATGATATGTCAAAAGATATTATCCTAACTGGATCTGATATAAATTATGATAATTTAGGGTGCTATCAATAAATATATTATTGGAGGAATTATGTTAGATATAGGTGATTTAGTAACTTTAAGTAATAATAATGAATACATAGTTGTTAAAAAAATTTTGTTAGGTGAAAAGGATTATGTATTTTTAATAACTAAAGATGGTATTTCAGATGTTATGATTTGTAAAATACAAAATGATAGTTTAGAAATGGTTAAAGATGAAAATATCATAAATATATTATTAGAAAAGTTTAGAAATGAATAGGTGAATTATTATGGAAAATATTTTAGATGGGTATTCTAAAGAAGAAATAGAGGCTTTAGCAATCAAGCAATTAGAAACTAATAATAAAAAAGAAGATATTTTAAAAATAGAAAAGATTGATAAAGAATATAAAAAGCATAATTCTAAAGCCGCTACAAAAGCTATTATAAATGGAGCAACAATATTTTTATGTGCTGCTGTTGTTTTAAATTCCGATTCAAATATTTCTAATTTTGGAACAGAAGAATTGTCAAACTTATTCAATAATATAATGGATTTGGTATCATTTTTGCCTAAAAACGAGATTTTGGTTGCAACCTATTCAAAATTATTTGATGGTGTAAATCAAATAATCGATAACCTTGGTTTAATGGGCATTATTTTAGCGAATAAATCTATTCACTTTTTATTAAGTACAATAAAAGATACTAAAAAGTCATTTAAAATAAAAAAGGAGTTATTAGATTTAAAGGCTATAACCGATGAAAAGGAATATGAGGATAATCATATAAAATAAAAAGAAGCATAATAGCTTCTTTTTAAAATTTTACCAATCTTTTTTAAGTTTTTTCTCAATTAATAATATAAGAAAATAAAGTATGCTAGTTAGTACTCCAAGTAGTATAACACCGGTTATAACTAAGTTAGTGTTAAAAACTTGTGAACCATAGTTAATTAGGTAACCTAATCCCTGTTTTGATACCAATAGTTCACCCATAATTACACCTACGAATGTCATAGATAGGTTTATTTTAAGTGAACTAATTATCGTGTTGATATTTGATGGTAATACTACTTTAGTAAAAATTTGAAATTTATTAGCTTTAAAACTTTCAAGCAACCTTATACTATTTTTATTAGTATGACTAAATCCTACGTAAACACTTATTATTGTGGATATAACGGATATTAAAAGTGCCATTAATATTATTGAGTTTTGATTAGCTCCTGCCCATATAATTATTATTGGTCCTAGAGACACTTTAGGCAAACTATTTAATATCGTAAGATAAGGATCAAGTACTTTAGATGCAAACGGACTCCACCATAAGAATGCCGCGAATACTATTCCTATTATGGTACCTATACCAAAACTTAATAATATTTCTTTTAAAGTTACCCATACGTGTATTAGTAGATCATTAGATTTCCATAGGTTAATTGTTGTTTCTAATACTTTTTTAGGACTAGAGCATAAAAATGAGTTTATTATTTTATGATCTGATAAAAATTGCCATATAGTTATAAACAGGATAAGTATTAATATTTGAACAAATATAACTTTTAATGTATTCCATTTTAATTTTTTTAAATATTTTTTATGTTCTTCGCTAGCTTTCATAGTGATCTAAGTCCTTCCATATTAAATTATAATAATAACCAAACTTCGGGTTCTTTCTATTTTCACTAGGTAGGTTAGTACCATCCATATTAATTTCATATATGTTTTTAACTACCGAAGGCCTATTACTAAGAACGATTATCTTGCTAGCTAACGAGGTTGCTTCTGAAATATCATGAGTTACCATAAGAGCGGTTTTTTTTTCTTCTTTTATTATTTTAAACACGTCATCAGACACGGTTATTCTGGTTTGATAATCAAGTGCTGAAAAAGGCTCATCTAAAAGCAATATATCGGGTTTTAAGGCTAGCGTTCTAATAAGTGCGACTCTTTGCCTCATACCACCAGATAACTCCTTAGGATAGCTTTTTTCAAAAGATGATAAACCGTATTTTTTTAGTAACGATTTAACATAACCTTTATTTTCATCAGTTACTTTATTTTGGATTTTTAACCCAAGCATACAATTATCTAATACCGTAAGCCATGGAAATAATGCGTCTTCTTGAAACATATATCCTATTTTTATATCTTTTTTATTATACTTTATTTCTCCACCACTTTTATTTTCTAGTTCACCTATGATTGAGAGAATAGTTGATTTGCCACATCCAGAAGGGCCAACTAGTACTATGAATTCGTTTTCATTTATGTCAAAGTTTATATTATCAAGCGCACATATAACTTTTTTCTTGGTTAAATAGTTTTTTGATAACTCTTTTAATTCTAAGAGTTTCATTAATTATTTACCTTGATATATTAATTTGTTATATGGTGCTTTTTTATCTAGTTCACCGCTTGCTTGCATTATTTCTTGAAGATGATTAAAATCATCTTTGGTAATTTCTGTTGAATCAGCCCATGCGTCATTTGTTTTGTATCTTTCTATTATTGCGGTTAAATCGTTTAATGATAATTCTGGGAAGAATTCATATATATCTTTAGCAACTACGCTAGAATCAGTATTTTTAACGTATTCTAATCCTTTATCAATAGCTTTAGTAAATCCTTTTATTACTTCAGGATTTTTTTCTATGTAACTTTTTTTAGCATTATAAGCAGTGTAAGGAACTTCTCCTCCCCA
Organism: uncultured Bacilli bacterium; assembly: GCA_910580185.1. GTDB lineage: Bacteria > Bacillota_I > Bacilli_A > RF39 > UBA660 > Aphodocola. The sequence goes on along the minus strand of CAJTWC010000007.1, from coordinate 90,891 downwards.
CGAACCAACATAGCCTACAACATATCCTAAACCTTGTTTTTCAACGCTTAATGCATTAGGTTCAAATAAAGTTACAAAGTCAGCATTGCCACCTATGAATGCTCCTTCCATAGCTGGGAAAGCAACACTTGTATCAATGGTTAAATCTTTTTTTGGATCTATACCATTTTGCCTTAAGCCCCATTCAAATGTCATTTCAGGCATTCCGCCAGCTCTTCCGCCGATTACGGTTTTTCCCTTTAAATCTTCTAATTTAAAGTTATCATATTTCTTTCTTGATACTAAGAATGCTCCGTCTCTTTTAGTTAATCTTGCAAAGTTTACTAAATAGTCCTCTTCACCACTATTATAAACGTATATAGTAGCTTCACTTCCACAGAACCCAACGTCTACGTCACCAGATAATACGGCAGCAGAAACTTTGTCAGCGCCAGCGGTTAAGGTTAAATCGACTTTGATACCTTCATCTTCAAAATACCCTTTACTTATTGCAGCATAAGCTGGTGCATAAAATATGGTATGCGCAACTTCCGCTACTTTAACTTCTTTTAGTTTACTTGTCTCTTCGCTTTTACTAGTTTTATTACTTATAGCAAAGAATAAAACTCCTGCTAAAACAATAAGAAAGCAAACTAAGATAATAATCTTATTTTTCATAAATCCTCCTTTTTACAATAGTAGTATATTCTTTTACTTATTTTGGGTGATGTATTTACAATTGATAAATTTTAATTTATAATTTTGTTATAAGTAAAGTAGGGGCTAGTGTATGAAAAAAGAAAACATGGACATTAACTTATTAGATAATAATCAAAAAGTAAATTATGTTAAAAACGTACTTTTTAATAGTGATATAAATGATGCTTTAGATACACTTTTAAAAAATGAGAAAAAAGATTTAGGCGTTATTAAGATTATCATTGATGTTTTAAATGAAGATTTAATAATAAACAGAATAAAAGAGCAGTGTAATTTGAGTGATAAAGAAAGCTCTAAATCATTTGTGTATTCAAGAATAATAGCAACTTTAGCTTTTTATAATAAGACGGTAATTTTAAATAGCTTTTTTAAATTTCTAAGTGAAGAAGAAAGAAAAAAAATATCATTTTATGAGTATCAGAATAAAACGGATGTATCAATTAATAATAAAACTTTCAATAAGTATTGTTCTAAATATAAGGAAGATGCTTTAAAAATATTGAAACTTGATGATACCGAAGTACTTCTTTTAGATGAAGAAAAAGAAAGATATAATGCATTATCAAGTAAAAAGATTAAGAAACAAAGAACGTTTATTCCTGCACTTATAGTTTTAGTTGTAGTTATGATTTTAGGTACTCTTGGATATAAACTTTATGATTATAATAAAATGATAAGTAAATATAATGGACTTTTTTATCCTGGAATATATTTAAATGACATAGACTTAACCGGAAGAAAAGTAAGTGATTTAAAAAATATAATAGATGAGGAAAAGACCCGCATTCAAAATGGTACAATGACAGTTAATAATGCAAACGGAGATTATAAATTTACCTATGAAGAAATAGGTATCTTGGTGGAAGATAATAACATAGAAGATGATTTAACTAATTATAATAATAATTTATCCTTTTTTAAAAAGGTTTCAATGATAAAGAGCAATAAGAAAAATAAAACTTTTTATATGAAAGCTACTTATGATGAAAAAACGGTTGATAGTTTAGTAAAAACATTAGAAGAAAAGTTAAACACCGATGCAAGAAATGATGGAATAGTAGTAGATGATAATCATAACGTTTACTATGATAAAGGAGCTAATGGTTTTACTTTAGACGTTTCTAAAACAAAAGTAAAAATAGAAAAAGCTTTAGCGAATTTAACCGAAGAAACCAAGGTTGAAGCATCTGGTCATGTTGTTAAAAACGAAGTTAAATATGAATCTTTAGAAAGTATTAATAAAAAGGTATCTACTTATACAACTTATTTTGCTAATGCAGGAAATCGTGGACATAATATAAATCTAGCTTCATCTAGGCTTAATAACACGATTTTAATGCCAGGCGAGACTTTCTCATATCTTAAAGTGATTGGTCCTTATGGATCTTCTAATGGTTATTTACCAGCACCTATTTATTTAAATGGGGATACTGCAACTGCTAATGGTGGTGGAGTTTGTCAGTTAGCATCAACTTTATATATGGCTCAGTTAAAGGCAGGATTACAAACCGTATCAAGAAGAGGTCATACTTTTGCACCAACGTACGTTCCAAAAGGGCTTGATGCAACGGTTTATTCAACTACTACCGACTTTAAATTTAAGAATAATTATGAATATCCGGTTTATATAGTATCTTACGTAAAAGGTAACTACTTAACGGTTGATATATGGACTAATGAAAACGCTTTAGGTGGAAAAACTTATGAACCATATTCAGTAGCATCTAATGGTGGTTGGTTAGCTTATTTGAAAACCATAGAAGATGGTAAAGTAATAGAAATTAAATACTTAGATAGAAGTGTTTACAAGACACATTAAAATATACTTAAATTTTATTTTGAGTATATTTTTTCTTTATCTTCTATGTTAAAATAGAAAAGTATGAAAGAGGTAAATTATGAATTTAGATTATTTAAATGATAGACAAAAAGAAGCTGTTTTAGCTAGTGACGGTCCACTTTTAATACTTGCGGGTGCAGGTAGTGGTAAAACAAGCGTATTAACTACTAAAGTAGCTTATTTAATAGAAGAAAAAGGTATTGATCCAAGAAACATAGTTGCAATAACTTTTACTAATAAAGCTGCTAAGGAAATGAAAGAGCGTATTATAAAGTTAGTAGGGCCTAAAGGATATGACATTCAAATATCAACGTTTCACTCGTTTGGGCTTAGAATAATTAAAGAAAATTATGAAAGACTAGGATACGAAAAGAACTTTACCATTATTGATAGTGATGATTCTTTAACGGTAATAAAAAAGCTTTTAAAAGATATGAACATTGATACTACTAGATGCAATCCTAAGTTTGTTAAAAATCAGATAAGTTCTGCTAAAAACGAAATGGTTACCCCTGAAAAATATAGTAGTTTAGTAAATGATGAGATAAGTGATATAACTTATAAAGCATATAAAAAATATCAGGAAACGCTTTTAAGAAACAACTCTTTAGACTTCGATGACTTACTTATTAAACCCATTGAATTATTTAGCAAACACCCGGATGTGTGCGGGCAGTACCAAGAACTATTTAAATACATATTTATAGATGAATATCAAGATACTAACGAAGCCCAATATTTATTATCTAAAATGATAAGTGCTAAGTATAAGAATATTTGTGTTGTAGGAGATGACTCGCAATCAATCTATTCATGGAGAGGCGCAAACTTTAGAAATATTCTTAATTTTGAAAAAGATTACAAAGATGCAAAAGTAATTTTACTTGAGCAAAATTATCGTTCTACAAAAACTATCTTAAATGCTGCTAACAGTGTTATTAAAAACAACGTTCAAAAGAAAGATAAAAACTTATGGACGGAAAATGAAACTGGTGAAAAAATAAAATGCGTAAGAGCGATAGATGAAAAAGATGAAGCATCATTCGTAACCAGGGAAATTAAGAATTTAAAAGAGCAAGGTGCAAGCTTAGATGATATGGCTGTTCTTTATAGAACTAACGCTCAGTCAAGAACAATAGAAGAAGGATTTTTAAATAGTAATATTCCTTATAGAATAGTTGGAGCATTTGCTTTCTATTCTAGAAAGGAAATTAAAGACTTGCTTGCATACTTAAAACTTATTTATAATACAAAAGACGACGTTTCTTTAATGAGGGTAATTAATTATCCTAAAAGAGGAATAGGCGCAAAAACAATCGATAACTTAAGTATGGATGCTGTACTTAATAATTCATCTATGTTTGAAGTGATAGAAAAAGGTAAAGAGCTAGAATTTAAGAAAATGATTTTAGAAATGAAAGAAAAAAGTGAGTCTCTTAGCTTAACTGAAACCATTGATATGGTGCTAGATAAATCAGGAATTAGAAGTGATTTAGAATCAGAACACACCTTAGAGGCTGATATAAGATTAGAGAACTTAGAGGAATTTAAATCTATTACCAAAACCTTTGAAGAAGAAAGTGGTATTGCTTCATTAGAAGATTTCTTAAACGAAGTAAGTTTGGTAAGTGATGTTAACGATCAGAAAAATGATGATGCACCTAAGGTAACTTTAATGACTACGCACGCAGTAAAAGGTCTTGAATTTAAATACGTATTTGTAATAGGTATGGAAGAAAACATATTCCCACACGTTAACTGCATAGAAGGACCAGAAGGCTTAGAAGAAGAAAGACGTCTTTGTTACGTTGCAATAACAAGAGCGAAAAAGAAACTATATTTATTAAACGCTCTTAAAAGAACTTTATTTGGTAGAACAAGTGTTAATATGCCAAGTAGGTTTATTGCAGAAATAGATAAAGACTTAATTGATATGCCAGAAAAGAAAACTATTTCTATTAACCAAAGAATTGATAAATCAAAGATGTTTAACGATGATAATGGACTAAAAGCTGGTGATAACGTTGTTCATGACACTTATGGACCAGGTGTTGTTGTTAACGTTGATAAATCTATCGCAACCATAGCATTTAAAGGGCAAGGTATTAAAAAACTAATGAAAAATCATAAGAGTATAAAGAAGGTGTAATAATGGAAAGATTACAAAAACTAATTGCAGAGGCAGGATATTGTTCCAGAAGAAAAGCTGAAGAATTAATAAAACAAGGAAAAGTTAGGCTTAATGGTCAAAAGGTAACCGAACTTGGAAGCAAAGCTTCTTTTGGTGATGAAATATTAGTCGAAGGAAACTTGATTGAATATCAAGAAAAAGAATATTATTTGTTTTATAAACCAAGAGGAGTTGTTTGTACAACTAAAGATGATAAGGGTAGAAAAACGGTTTTAGACTTTTTTGATGACGTTACGAAAAGAATTTATCCAGTAGGAAGACTTGATTATGATACAACTGGGGTTCTTCTTTTAACTAACGATGGCGAGTTTGCTAATCTTATGATGCATCCTAAAAGCAAGATAGATAAATATTATGTTGCCAAAGTAAAAGGAATCGTAACATCAGATGAAGTAAAAACTTTAAAAAGAGGTGTTAAACTTGATAATAAAAAAGTTTATCCTTCTAGGGTTAAGCTAAAAAAACTAGATAAGAAAAACATGACTTCAATAATAGAAATAACTATTCATGATGGTATAAACCATGAAGTTAAAAGGTTAATGGAATCTATTGGGCATGAAGTTATTAAACTAAAAAGAGAAGCGTTTGGTTTCCTTAATTTGTCAGGTTTAAAAAGTGGTGAAAAAAGAAGTCTAACTTCTAAAGAGGTTAAGCAATTGTATAATATGGCAATTAACAAATAGGAACGAAAAATGGAAAAATTAAACTATAATGATATAAAACTAAAGTTTATTAATGAAGAATATAACTTTACAGAATTAATTAAAGAAGGTATTTCTTTTGATGAAGAAGGAATGTGTTACTACGATACAAATGATATAGATTCTTATATAGAAAAAGTTAAAAATAGTTTTGTTGTTTTTGGCATATTTAACAATCAAGAGTTAATAGGAATTTCCATGATTGGTCAAATCGATAATTTAGATCCTGATAAATTTGCGATAAGTATCAACATAAAAAAAGAATATAGAGGGAAGAAAATAGGAAGTTTGTGCTTGCCAATGGTAGTTGATTCCGCATTTTCTTTGTGTGGAGCAAAGACTATTCATATTTGTGCAAGAAAAGACAATATCCCTTCAAATAAAATAATTAAAAACATGAAATTTAAATTATATTCTGGTTATAAAGATGATGAATATTTTATAACAAAAAATGGTGAAAAGTTAGAGCAAAATCAGTATATGTTAGATTATGAAGATTATATATATAATAAATAAAAAGAAGACTTGTATTTATAAAACCTAGTCTTCTTTTTTATCGTTTTCTTTTTTATCTTCTTCGATTGCTTCTGTTGGACAACCTTCCATTGCATCAATAGCGGCTTCTTTTATTTTTTCATCTGTTACTTCTTCTTTAATAGCTTCTGCAAATCCATCATCCTTTATTTCAAATACTTCTTCACAGATTGCCCCACAAGCACCGCAACCAATACATTTATCTTTATCTACTTTGAATTTCATAATTGCCTCCTAATAAAATTATTATATAATAAACTTTAAAAAAATCAATAATACTTTAAAAAAAATGTAAAGTATGGTATGATTAATTTAACAATAGGGAGGTGTTTTTATGCAGTCTAGGATGGATAAATATGCTAATGTTTCTAAAAAGCGTTATGAAAGATCTAAGAAAAACACCAAATTATATGAAGAAGTTTATGATGATATTTATAGAAATACTACGTATAAAAATATGGAAATAATTGATTCAGCTAAGGAAATTAATATAAATAAGTTAAAAAACATTCTTGATGATAAATATGATACAAAACAATATAGAACTTTAAGAAAGTATTCAATCGAAGATATAGATAAGGATGATAGACCTATATTTAATGAACGAAGCGAAAAGGTTTATGATATAAATGAAATATTAGATAAAGCAAAAAGTAGAAGAAGTTTTCTAGAAGAAGCAAAAGAAAAACAAAAGTATATTGATTTTAGTGAGTATCGTGGTAAAAGGTATAGTAATAAGTACGAAGAAATTGAAAAAGAAGAACAGGAACTTGAAGAGTTAATAAATACAATGGCTATACCGAAGAAAGATAATGAAACAAAAGATGCTTTGGATATGTTTTCAGATCTTAAAGGTTCAGATGATACGATAGTTACAAACCCGGTAGATACATCATTTGAAGTTATAGATCCTTCTGAAAATACAAAAACAAGTACTGAAGATATAAAAGGAAACTTAGAGAAGACTCTTGTAAAAGCCGATAGAACCTTTTATACAGATTCAAATATGTTTACCAAAAATGATTTTGAAGATTTTAGCACTCTTAAAGGACAGCTAAGAAGAACTTCAAGAACTAAGAAACTAATAATAGTATTAATAGTTTTAATTGCTTTAGCAGTAATTGGTTATTTTATTTATACAAAGTTAATTTTAAAATAAACAAGAATATTATGAAAAATAATTTTCTTGTTTTTTCATATAATATTTTGTGATATTATGTTTAAAATAAAAACTACTTTTAAAAAAGCTTATCTTTTAATGTTTATAATTATGATATTATTTAGTACTATATTTTTAATAATTTTAAATAAAAGAGCGATGCCTGCTATTATGAGTTATGCTAATGTACAAACTAAAAAAGTAGGAATTGAAGTTCTTAAAAATACTGGTATAAAAGAAGTAAATGAAAAATTTAAAGATAAAAATTTCTTTAAAACTACTTTTAATAGTAATAATGAAATAGAAACCATTGACTTTGATACTGGCTTAATAAATGAGGCGTTAATAGAAATTGCTAAAAACGTAAGAAAAAGATTAAAAGAAGTAGAAAAAGGAGAAAATTTACCAGATGAAATGTATTTTGATGTATTGGATAAAAGTTTAAAAAAAGGGATTATTTATGAAGTTCCATCTGGTGTTGTATTTGGCAATGCTTTTTTAGCTAACGCAGGTCCAAAAATACCTGTTAAAATAAAGTATTCTGGAAATGTTGGACTTGATGTTAAAACCAAAGTAAAATCTTATGGCATAAATAGTGCGTTAATTGAAGTTTATGTATACATTGAAGTTACTCAAAGAACCATTCTCCCGTTCCAATCTAAAGATATTAAATTAACTAGTGAAATCCCTATTGTTATGAAAGTTATAAAAGGTGCTGTTCCATATTATTTATCTGGCACTAATAACTCATATAGTTTGCCGATGAATTAAAAAAATGCTATAATTTTTATAGTATGGAGGATAATTATGGAACAAATAACTTTAGAAGAAAATAATTATGAAATAATTACTAATCAAAAAAATGGTTACAATAAAGAAGAGCTAACTGATAAATATACCGATTATTTTAAAGATTTTGATTACATTGTTGGGGATTGGGCTTATGGTAAGTTAAGATTAAAAGGTTTTTATGATAAATCAAATAAAAAATGTAAAGAAATTAATAATTTTGAAAATTTGGATAAATATTTAAAGGAAAATTGCGCTTTCGATTGCTCATATTTTGTTGCAAAAAGAAAATAAGTATGTTAAAATACTTTATATAGAATAAAAGAGGTGTTTATATGGTAACTACAACTAGTATTGGAAGTGGAAAAAAAGTAAATGTAGGTCAAAGTTTTGCTAATGGTATGTCAGCTTTACAAACTAGTCAAAGGGAAAAGTTTGTAATAGTAGATGAAGCAGGTACGAATAAAGATGCAGAACGTTTATCACTATTTAAATTAAAAGATATGGATAAGACCTATATTGTTTATACTTTTAATGAAACTGATGAAAACGATATGATTAAGTTATATGTTGCTATATTAAATGAAAAAGATGGAGTATATTCATTAGAAAATATAACTGATAATGATGAGTGGACTAAAGTAAAAGACGCAATGAGAAAACTTGCAAAAAATGGGCAACAAATTTTAAATTTGGATAAAGAATAATCGTAGGTAGGAGGAATAAGTATGAGCGCAGAAGAACTAAGACAAGAAGCGGATGATATAAAAGCTGGAAAAAATGTTTCGGTTGAAGATGTTGAAGTAAGTCAATCAACTGGATTTGCTGAAGCTAAAAAAGAAGTACAAGAACCAGAAGCAGATTATAGCAAGCCAGAACCAGATGTTAAACTTGGCGCTTCGGAATCTGACGAAAATAAAATAATACAATTTGAAGCACCAAAAACAGAAGAAGAGGCTAGTGAAGCTAAAGAAGAAGCTCCGCAAGAAGAGGAACCTCAAGTTGAAGCTCCAGCAGAAGATAAAATAATAAAGTTCGAAGCACCAAATCCAAATATAGTTCCAGGATTTGATGAACTAAACGCTAATTTATCATCTGAGGGTCCATCTATAGATTTGGCTCCAGCATATGAACCAAGCTTAAACGTAAATAATATTACTTTAGACTCTCCTACTGATATAGTTCCTAATACAGTTTCTACGTCTAATACTGATTTTTCTTATGATATACCAATGGATGGTGGTTATTCTTTTGAAAATGAAGAAACTACGCAACCATTAGCTGATGCAAATAATGAACAATATAAGCAATATGAAGAAATAAATAAAGATATTAAGTACTTTAAAGATCCAAACGTTATTCCAAAGTTAATGGATATTATAAAAGAAAATATAAGTGTTGGTGTTAAAGAATTAATAGAAAAAGAATTTAAAAGATTACAAGAACCAATGATGAATACAAGCGAAGTTGGGGAAAGATCATATAATTTAGCAGATAGAATGATTAGAAATGGACAGAATTTAGATAGTTTTAACGAATATGAAAAAATAACTGAAATTCGTGAAAATGGATCAGATGCTGCTAATGATTTTACCAATACTTCTAGTCCATTACAATCTTTCGATGAATTTGGTTATATCGCTAAAGATCCTGCAAATATACCATATACTCAGCAAAATGATTTTGATATGAGTGTGACACAAGATTATGAACCAGGTCAAAATATTATTAAAGGCAATTTTGGATATGGCGAAGATCAAGAGCAAAATAATAATTTAAAAAAAGTTGGATAATAAATCTAAGTTATTTGTAAATAATAAAGATATACAAGTGTATGTCTTTTTTTATTTTTAAAATTTAAAATTAGCAAAAATTTCCATGAAAAAAATTGTATGAAATTCCAAAATTTTCACATTCTAGTAGTGTACAGGAGGTGAAAAAAAACATGAAAAATAGTAACAGATTAGTTGCTCCATCATCAAAACAAGCTATCGAACAAATGAAATACGAAATAGCTAACGAATTTGGTGTTAACTTAGGTGCTGATGCTACTGCTAGAGCTAATGGTTCAGTTGGTGGTGAAATCACAAAACGTTTAGTTAAAATGGGTGAATCTCAATTAGGTGGATCATACAATACTCAAAAGTAATTATTAATATATAGATAAAGCCTTGAAATATAATATTTTCAGGGCTTTTTTGTTTTATTTGGCTTAATTTTGTTGTATAATTATACCTAGGAGAGTGATTAATTTGAAAATATTATCTGTTAATGCTGGATCTTCATCTTTAAAGTTCCAGTTATATGAAATGCCAGAAGAAAAAGTGTTAATGTCTGGCCTTATGGAAAGAATTGGTGTTGGAAATAGTTTTTACACAATAAAAGTTAATGGAGAAAAAATAAAAAAAGAAGTAGAGCTAAATAACCATGAAGAAGCTTTTAAAGTTTTGGTAGAAGAGTTAAAGGCAAATAACGTTGTTGATTCCTTAGATGAAATAAAAGGAATTGGACACCGTGTTGTACAAGGTGGAGACTACTTTGATAAAACAGTGGTTATTGATGATGAAGTGCTTTTAAAAATAAAAGAATTATCACCACTTGCGCCACTTCATAATCCAGCAGCAATAACTGGTATTAAAGCTGCTATGGAAGTTTTCAAAGGTGCTGTTCAAACAGCTGTGTTTGATACTGCATTCCATCAAACTATGCCTAAGGAAAACTATTTATATGCACTTCCAATGTCTTGGTATGAAAAATTAAAAGTAAGAAGATATGGTGCACATGGTACATCTCATAAGTTTGTATCAGAAAGAATGAATGAGATTTTAGGAAGAAATGATACTAAGTTAATTACATGTCATATAGGTAATGGTGCATCTATTAGTGCTGTTGTAAATGGTAAATGTATTAATACTAGTATGGGACTTACCCCAAACGCTGGTTTAATTATGGGAACAAGATGTGGTGATATCGATGCAAGTATCATACCATACGTTATGGAAAAAACTGGTATGAGTGCAAAAGATATTGATAATGCTATAAATAAAGAAAGTGGATTACTTTCAATAAGTAGAAAATCTAGTGATTCAAGAGATATCGAAGATGGTATTGCAGCAGGTGATGAAAACTGCATTTTAGCTCAAAGGATGTACGTTAGAAGAATCGTTGATTACATTGCAAAATACTATGTAGAAATGAATGGTTGTGATGCTATTTGCTTTACTGCTGGTATTGGAGAAAAAGCAATTGATACAAGACGTGACGTATTAAATGAGTTAGGATCTTTAGGAATATATTTAAATGAAGAAGCTAATAACGTTAAATCAGAAGAACGTAAAATAAGTACTGATGATTCTAAAGTAGAATGTTGGATAATTCCTACTGACGAAGAATTAATGATTGCAAGGGATACTTTGGCATTAATATAGCAAGGAATAAAAATGAAAGAAAAAATATTAGAATTAATAAAAAAATATAAAAGAATAATAATAGCCAGACACATTGGTGGAGACCCAGATGCACTTGGGTCTACGTTCGCCTTAAAAGAAATAATAAAAGAAAATTTCTCTGATAAGGAAGTTTATGTTGCTGGAACATCTATTTCTAGATTTAAATTCTTCGGAACTCATACAAAAATCACTGACGAAATGTGTGAAGATGCACTTTTAATAGCACTTGATATTCCAGATATTAAAAGGTTAGACGGAGTGGATTATTATAAATTTAAGGAATCGGTTAAGATAGATCATCATCCAGAAATTGATAAGTATTCGGAATTTCAAATAATTGATATTGATGCATCAAGTACGTGTGAATTAATAGCAGATTTTTGCTATGATTGTAATTTAAAAATGCCAAAACATGCTGCAGAAAGTTTATTTATGGGTATAATTGCAGATACAAATAGATTCTTGTTTGGGGCAAATAAACCTAGCACTTATGAGGTTGTTTTAAAACTAATTAAGCAAGAAAAAATAAATCCAAACGTACTTTATGAAAAACTTTATAAAAGATCAATGTCAGAAGTTAAATTAGAAGGATTTATTTCTTTAAACATGAAGGTAAATAAAAATGGTTTAGGTTATGTTAAAATAACTGATAGTGATTTAAAAAACTATGGCGTAGATTCAGCAAGTGTAGGTAGCATTATGAATAATTATAATTTCATAGATGGACTTATGTGTTGGGTTGTATTTACCGAAGACGTAAAAAATAACGTAATTAGAACATCAGCAAGAAGTAGAGGCATTAAGATAAATAAATTATTCGAACAGTATAATGGTGGCGGTCATGTATACGCATGTGGAGCCAAATTAAAAAGTTTTAGTGAAGCTGATGAAATAATTGATAAATTAGATGAATTATGTAAAGAGTACAAGGAAGACGAATAATAGTAGTCTTTTTTTGTTTTTGAAAATATGTTATTATTTACTTATATGAGGTACTAATTATGAAGATTAATAATGAAGAAATAGATATTAATATCTTAACTAAAGATATATATAATGATAAAAACATGATTAAAATGAGAGGTAATGGTATCTATTTAAGTGATAATCAAATAAAGGTTTTAAAAAGATATAATATTGATTATAATAAATATGCATCTTTAAGTAGTTTAATTTTTGATATAGAAGAAATATTAAATGAAGAGGTTGATGTAGAAGATTTAGAGGAAGTATCTATAAAGCTTGCTGAAATAAATTATTATAATTATACTAATAAGTGATGGTGATAAAATGAAAGAAATGAAATTAAAAAACATATTTAATGATGAAGTAAAATTAGAGATAGTAGATAATGAAGCTGAAGCTAATTTTATAACTCATAGTGGGACTTTTCATGCTGATGAAGTAATGGCAACGGTAATGCTGCTAAATAAATTTGGTAGTATGAAACTATTTAGGACTAGTTCGGTTAGTAATAATAATGCTTTTGTTTATGATGTTGGTTTTGGTCCCTTTGATCACCATGCAATAGATTTCGATGAAAAAAGGGATAATGGAATAAAATATGCTTCTTGTGGACTTGTATGGAAAGCATTCGGATTAGATATAATAAGTAAATTAAACGTGGAAAATAAAAGTTCTTTCTTTGATACAATAGATAAAAATATTGTTATGGATATAGATAGAGATGATAATGGTCAAACATTAAATAACGAACCAGAAATTAAATTACAAAATATTCCAAGTCTAATTGCAAATTTTAATCCATCTTGGAATGATTTATTATCAGAAACTGATAGATTTTTGGATGCAGTAGCTTTTGCTAATACAATATTTAATAATATAATAAAAAACATGTTATCAAAAGAATCAGCAAGAAAAATAATAGAAAAAAACATAGAAGAAAGTAAAAATGGTATTTTGATATTAGAAAATTATATGCCATGGAAAGATATAGTACTATCTTCTAAAAATCCAAAGGCAAGTGAAATATTATATGCAATTTTTCCATCTAAAAGAGGAGGATACAACGTTGTTGCAACACCGATATCGTCAGGTAGTTTTATTATAAAGAAAAAATTCCCTGAAAGTTGGGCTGGAAAAGAAAATGAGGAACTCCAGAAAATAAGTGGTGTTGATACTATCACTTTTTGTCACAAAAACCTATTTATATGCGCATGTAAAACTTTTGAAGATGCTAAGAAAATAGCAGAAATATCAGTTAAAAATTAATAAATATTATTATTTAGTATCAATTAGATATTTGCATATTATAACTTTCTTTGCTATAATAACTATCGCAATTTGGAGATTATCTCTTATTTTGTTATAATATAAATACGTAGGTGATAAACATATGAAAATAAATGATGTACAAGAACCAATAATAGCGGTTAGAAGAAGTCAGTATCCTACTGATAATAAACCGGAATTTTTACTTATCGGAAGAAGTAACGTAGGAAAGTCTAGTTTTACTAACTCAATAATAGAAAGAAAGAACTTAGCTAGAACTTCTAGTAAGCCTGGTAAAACCCAAACCATAAACTTTTATAAAGTAAATGATGATTTTTATTTAGTTGACGTTCCAGGTTATGGGTATTCTCAAGTTGGTAAAGAATCTCAAAAGAAGTTTGGTATGATGATAGAAGAATATTTATCTGAAAGAGAAAATCTAAATCAGGTATTTATGTTAATTGACTTTAGGCATAAGCCAACAGAAGATGATTTACTTATGTATAACTTCTTAAAGTTCCATGGATTAAAAGTAACTATAATAGCTACTAAGGTTGATAAAGTGGGAACTACTCAAAGAGAAAAATTAAAAAAACAAATTACTGATAATATAGATTTAGCAATTGGAGATGAACTTATATTATTTTCATCTAAAACTAAATTAGGAAAAAAAGAAATACAAGGAATTATTGAAAAAGAAGTTTATGGAATAGAATCATAAACTTCTTTTTTTGTCTAATTTGTGGTATAATTTATAAACAAAAAGAGGTGATTACTATGAATTTACCAACTATTGCATTAGTCGGAAGACCAAACGTAGGTAAGTCTACTTTATTTAATAGGTTAGTAGGTAGGAAGCAATCAATTATTGAAGATACTCCAGGTGTTACAAGAGATAGAATATATGGTAATGGCTCATATATGGATTATAAATTTAACGTTATAGATACTGGTGGTATAGATATTGGAATTGATACCTTTAATAAGGAAATAAAAATGCAAGCGGAACTTGCGATTGATGAAGCCGAAGTTGTTATTTTTATTGTTGATGGAAAAGAAGGAATTACCGCAAATGATTTAGCAGTAAGAGATATTTTAAGGCGAAGTAATAAAAAGATAGTTGTTGCAATTAATAAAATTGATAATAAGTCTGCTATGGAAAACATATATGATTTTTATGAACTTGGTTTTGATTATTACATACCAATTTCTGGTTCTCATAATATTGGTATTGATGACTTAATGGACGAGGTAACGATTGGTTTTCCAAAAAATATTTATGATGAGTATGGTAGCGATGTTGTTAAGTTTTGCGTTATAGGAAGACCAAACGTAGGTAAATCTAGTTTAGTTAATGCTATTTTAAATGAAGAAAGAGTAATTGTAAGTGATGTTGCAGGAACGACGCGTGATACAGTTGATACTGAATTTAATTATCAAAAGCAAAAATTTGTTGTAATTGATACAGCTGGTATGAGAAAAAAAGGAAGAGTATATGAATCTATTGAAAAATATAGTTTATTAAGAAGTATGAAGGCAATAGATAGATCAGATGTTTGTTTAGTTGTAATTAATGCTGAAGAAGGAATAATAGAGCATGATAAGCACATAGCAAGCTATGCTTTAGAAGCAGGAAAATCACTTGTATTAGTAGTTAATAAATGGGATACTATGGATGATAAAGATAATATAAAAGAGTTTACTAAACTAGTAAGGGCAGAATTTCAATTTTTAAGTTATGTACCAATAGTATTTTTATCAGCTAAGACTAAAAAGAGAATGCATACTTTGATGCCAGAAGTAATAAAAGTATTTGAAAACTCACATAGAGAGATTAAAACTAGCATATTAAATGATGTTATAACAGACGCAGTAGCACTTCAGGCACCACCTTCTTATAAAGGTAAAAGGCTTAAAATATATTTTACTTCTCAATCTGGAATTACTCCTCCAAAATTTACTTTTCATGTTAATAATAAAGGATTAGTGCATTTTTCATATGAAAGATATTTGGAAAATAAAATAAGAGAAAGTTTTGATTTTGAAGGAACACCAATAGTATTTCAGTTTAAAAATAGAAATGAGTAATTATTAATGAAAGAAGTTATATTAAAAAGCGTTAATGGAAAGTATTCTATCCCAAGGTTTATAAGATTTAGGATAAGTAAAAATACCAACTTTAAGTTTGAATATAAAGGCAAGACATATGATAAAAGCATTAATTCTAAGAATAGTGAGATTAAACAAGTATCATACTTAGTAGAAGCTTTAAATATAAAAAATAAAAAGAAAAGGTTGGAATTTGTATATGACAAATCATGTGACTTATTAGATGCTGATTTTTATGGAAAAAACATATGTGAATTTAAAAATGGAAAATGTTTACATGATAGATATTATGGTGGAAAGGGTGGCGGATGCTGTTGTAGGTCTGATCACTCACTTATGTGTAAGCATCTAACTAAAACCGGATGTTCTGTAAGATGCTTATCTTGCAAATTTCATATATGTAATTTAGTTAAGAAAAAAGGGATAAGATATCACTTTAATGATATATACTTAATAAAATATTTATTTAATTGGAAACAAAAACTTATGATATTTACAGATTTTTTTATGACTAAAGAAGAAAGTCTTAGGAATATTTATAGAAATAGTATTATATTATGGTGTTTTTCAAAGTCTAAAAAATTTGTGAAATACACACTTGATGATGAATAGATTTCACTTTGGTTGTTCATCTTTTTTACATCTCATTTACTAAAAAATATTATATGTTATTATGATTTTATAATAATTGTGATATATTAAATATAACGAGGTATATTATGGAAATTAGTGATGTTAAAAAAGCATTTTTAGAAAGTTTAGATATTGATTTAAATAATTTGCCTGATGAATTTAAAAAATTTAATAGCAGGTATAATGGAAATGTTAAAAGTAGTGAAAATGATTTTTTATTTTTTATCGCTCAAAAGTTTACATCAAAATTTTGTATGAAAGGCATTGTTGGAACAAAGCATCCAGGTTATGAGAATATGAGTTTCTTTGATAGTTTTTTGAAAACTAAACGTGGAGATATAATGATAGATTCATATATTAATAATCCTAGTTATTATGAAAAAACGTTAAAACAGCCAGATCAATCTTATGAAATGTGTAATCATGATACGCCAATAGAATTGTATAAAATAGATGATGAAAATTATTATGTAGTAGGTGGCAATAATAGAATAAATTTAATGATGATGCTATATCTTTCTGACTTATCAAAGGCTAAAACGAAAGAAGAAAAAGAAGAAGTATATAAAAAACATACCTATTATGCAGTTATAAAATCATTGCCTAAAAATAAAAGAATAGTTAGTTTGATTAATATTTTAAAAAGTATATATAAAGATATTGAATTTAAGTTTAAAGGAAATAATCCAGATGATTGTATTTATGATATTTCAATTAAAGATAAAAATTATCACATAAATAATTATAATGAATTGCATAGTTTTTTTGAGAAGACTTATTCTTTAGACGATGTCAAAGATGAAAAAAATTTAATTTGTAAATTAGATAGTTTATTTGAAATTTTTGCTTGTAATAGTTATGAAACTGAAGTATTTGAAGCGATATTTATTAAAATAAGTGAACTTAGGGATTTATATATAAAGGCTAAAAATAATAATTTACTTGTTCAGGTAAATTATAAAAACTTAAATTACTATGATTTATTTAATCAGTTAGGAAAAATAGTCGCAGTGTTTGAAATAAATGAAAATAAAAAAAGGATAGAATATATTAATAATTATTTTATTAATTGTAAAAGTATTAAAGATTTTACTTTACTGATGGACTCATTAATAAATAATTATAATTACAATTATCATGAAGATATATTTAAAAAATATAAAGGAGACTATCAGGAATTTAAAAAATTATATTTAGAAATTAGAAATTATTTATTAGAAAATCATTCTTTAGATGTAATAGAATTTACTTATGTTAATATTTATAATTATATGTTAAGAATGTTTGTTGAAAAGAAAAGAGAAGAACATGAAAAAAAAGAAAGTCAAATATTAGTATTAGAAAACTATTTAAATGATTTGAAAAGGAAAATATTGATTGAGGAAAATAATATAGACTATTCTATAACCTCTTCATATATAGAAAAGATAAATATTAATAAAGATAAATTAGAAAATCAAAAACTATCTAAGGAAGATGAAAGAGCTTTGATAGCTAGTAAATTATCTATTATTTACTATAAAATAGGGGAAATTAAATCAGAAAATATAGTTAAAAGATTTTTTTATTTAAAAAGACTAAGAAAATTAGAAAATGAATATGATTTTGTACATTCTAAATTGTTGAAGAACAATGATGAGTTAATTGGTATAAATAAGGAAATAAAATCTTTATCCGAAAAGATAAAAGATAAGAAGCAATGGTTTTCTTTAAAGTTGAATCATGGTTTAAATTTTAATAATTTTAAGTCTGAACAGGAACGATTAAAAGATTATTCTACATCTAAAGATGAGTTAGAACATAATATAGCACAAGCAAAAGAAGAAATAATTGGACTTAATATTGATTTAGAAAGTGATAAATTAGAGCTTGAATATTTTTTGAAAAAGCATAATGTAACTGATATAACTACATTTAATAAATAATTATAACAAAGTATTATAAAAAAGCATATATTACTCTAGGAGTGATAAATATATGGGAATAACAGATAGCTTTCTTAATAAGGTTGAAAGAAAAACGAATGTCAGTAAGCAATCAATATTAGATATTGCAGCACGTTTAAAGGGTGGTAATTTAAAAGATGAAAAAACCATAAGGGGAGTAATCGATGAATTATCTAAACTTACTGGTAAAAGTGTATCAAAGGAGCAATCTGATAAAATAGTTAAGGCAGTTGTAGGAGACCAAATACCAAATAATTTAGAAAACATGCTTTAAAAGAAGTTTTTACTTCTTTTTTGTTGTATAATGGTTTTGGTGATGATATGTCAGGAAGTATTAAAAACTTAAGGTGCACACAGTGTGGAGGAACTTATAAAGATGGTATTTGCATTTATTGTGGAAATAAAGATTTAGAGCTTAATAGAATAAAATCATTACTTCCTGGTAATGATGATATAGCAACTTACTATGATAAAATACGTAAAAAAATGTTTGAAGGTAAGATACTTAATAATGATGAAGATGAGTTTTTTCGTTTACTTCTTAAAAATGATATGATAAATGAAGAATTTCTAGATAATGCTAGAATTATATTATATATTTTATCTGGTAAGAAAATAATTTCGTATGGTACGTTTGAGTTTTTTATGATTAGGACTACAGAAAAAACGATGAGAGAGTTAAATAATGGTCGAATAGAAAAATATTTACCTAAAGCGCATATTAGAAAATTAGATGGTGAATCAGGCAATGCGGTTTCATATGACTCTATTACTTTTAATAAAAAAGGTATAGTGGATTTATATAATGGCATAGTAGATGTATTATCAACTTATTTTCATGAGTTATATCACACTAAGCAAGATATTGAAATTTATTTAGAATTATTTAGTAATGATATTGTTAATATAATAAAAGACAAGATTATATTTTATAATGAAGTTATAAAATATGGTACAAGTAAATATTATAGAATTAATTATTTTAATATTAGCTTTGAGATTGAAGCACACCATGGTGGTATAGATATGGCTAAAGATTTTTTAAGTAGTATTGGCTTTAATAATTTAGTTCCTTGTATTGAAATTTTAAGAAATGCTTGGCCACATAATAGTGATGGGTTAGAAAGAACGGTAGAAGAAAACGGTGTTATGGTTACTAAAACACTTGATGAAGTATTTGATAGTGTTATCGTAGATAAACCATATTATTTAGAAAAATATCCGCAATTAGCTATTGAATATATAAAAGAAGATAATGAAGTTAGAAAAAGAACTAAAGAAGAACTTGTTGATATGTTAATTAGTGGAATGTATTCTGAAGTAGTAAATAGTTATATTAAGGATTTATTAAAAAAGAAAGTAGCAGAGGAAAAAAGAAAATAATTGTTTTCTTTTTTTCATATTTATTAAGTTTCTACATAGTATTTAATGAGATTTGAAAGAAAGTAGGGATTATATGGAAAAATACGATATTATAAAAGATATATCACAAAGAACGGGTGGCGATATATATTTAGGAGTAGTAGGTGCTGTTAGAACAGGTAAATCAACATTTATTAAAAAGTGCATTGAAAATTTAGTTGTTCCTAATATAAAAGATGAGTATGACAAAAAAAGATGTTTAGATGAAATACCTCAAACTGCTCAAGGTAAAACGATAATGACGATAGAACCCAAGTTTGTACCTTCTAATGCTGCAACAATAGGGGTAGAAGATTTTACTGCTAACATAAGATTAATTGATTGTGTAGGTTATGTTATTGATGCGGCAAAAGGTTATGAAGATGAAAATGGGCCTAGAATGGTTAGAACACCTTGGTATGATGAGGAAATACCTTTCGTTGAGGCTGCAGAAATAGGTACTGAAAAAGTAATAAGAGATCACTCAACAATTGGAATAGTAGTTACTACTGATGGAAGCTTTGGAGAAATAGCAAGAAATGAATATGTTTCAGCTGAAAACCAAGTAGTAAATGAGCTTAAAGAACTAGGTAAACCATTCATAGTAGTATTAAATTCATCTCATCCAACACATCCGGATACAGAAAAACTAGCTGAAGATTTAAGAGGAGAGTATGGTGTACCAGTTGTACCTGTTTCGGTCGAAACAATGGGGGAAAAGGAAGTTTATAACATCCTTAAAGAAGCTTTATTTGAATTTCCTGTTTTAAATGTTAACGTAAATATACCAGATTGGATAGCATGTCTTTCACATAAACATCCAGTTAAAAAAGAGTATATAGAAAAAATAAAAGAAAGCGTTATAGAAATTGATAAAGTAAGGGACGTAGATACTATTATAGGACACTTTAATGGCTCTGAGAATATATCTAAAGCATATCTTTCTGAAGTTAATACGGCAACTGGTGAGATAACTATTAATCTAGACGCTCCAGAGGGATTGTATAATGCTGTATTAAACGAGATAATTGGAACTGAAATTAATTCTAAGGCAAAATTAATTAGTTTATTTACTGAGTTTAATGAGACAAGAGAAGAATTTTCTCAATTTAAAGAAGCAATTAAAATGGTTAAACAAACTGGTTATGGAACGTCTTTCCCAACTATTAAGGATATGAAGCTTGATACTCCAGAAATTATAAAACAAGGAACTAGATATGGAGTTAAATTAAAAGCAGTTGCGCCATCCATTCATATGATAAGGGTAGATGTTGAATCAACTTTTGAACCTATTATAGGATCTGAAACCCAAAGTAAAGAATTAATTGATAACTTAATGAAAGATTATGAAACTGATCCACAAAGTGTTTGGAAAGGTGAAATGTTTGGCAGAAGTTTAGATAACATAGTTCAAGAAGGAATAAGAGGTAAGTTATCACTTATGCCAGATAACATAAGACATAAACTTCAAACAACTCTTACTAAGGTAGTTAATAAAGGATCTAATAACATGATAGCTATAGTAATATAGTTATCTTTTTATTATTTAACATTATATTGTGTTTATTTTATTTTTTGATATAATACTTAGTGTTTTATGGAGGGTTTATGGGAAAAATAAAAGACTATGATAAATTAAAAGAAATAATAGAAAAATTTAATATTAATGGCTTTATAGAAGATATTAGACCTATTAGTAATGGAATAATTAATACTACTTATGTTGTTACTTTTAAAAATAAAGGTGAAACAAAAAAATACTTACTTCAGAAGATAAATACAAATATTTTTAAAGAACCATACAGATTGATGAAGAACATTGAAAACGTAACTAATTATATAAGAAATAAAGATAAAGATTGTAAGGATTCTGTAACAGTAATAAGTACTAAAGAAGGTGCGCCTTTATACGTAAGTGAAGATGAGTTTTCACACAAGGAATATTATAGAGTTTATAATTATATTGATAATTCTATAACATATAATAAATCTATAAATAAAAATGTTGTTTATAATACTGGTAAAGCCTTTGGACATTTTCAAAAAATATTAAGAAATTATCCAATGGAACTTTTAGAAGAAACAATCGAAAATTTTCATAACACTAAAAAAAGATATTCTGATTTTTTAGAAAGTTATAAGTTGGATGCTGTTGGTAGGAAAGAAAAAGCATATCAAGAAATATGTGATGTTATGAGCAGACAAGAAGTATGCAGCATTATAGTTGACTTATTAAACAAAAAAAAGATACCTTATCGTGTTACTCATAATGATACAAAAGTTAATAATGTTTTAATGGATCCAAAAACAGGTGAACCAATCGCTGTAATAGATTTAGATACCGTTATGCCAGGCTCTGGTCTTTACGATTATGGGGATGGTGTAAGAAGTGCAGCATCAACGGCTTTAGAAGACGAAAAAGATTTATCGAAAGTTTCAATAGATATGGAATTATTTAAGGCTTATACTGATGGTTATTTAAGTGAAATGGCGAGTTATTTAAAACCGGCTGAAATTAATAATATGGTAAATTCTATAAGAATAATAACCCTTGAACTTGCTATGAGATTTTTAAGTGACTATTTAAATGGTGATACTTATTTTAAAACAAATTATGAAGATCATAATTTGGATAGAACTAAAAATCAATTAAAATTAGTTAAGAATATTGAAGATAAGATGCCGGAAATGGAAGAATATGTTAAGTCTTGTTATAAAAAATATAAAGGTATATCAAAAGTAAAGAAAAACTCCTAAATTGGGGTTTTTAATTTGTAAAAAGAAGTAATATATACTATAATTAACATAGGTGATAGTAATGAAAAAAATTTTAATAGCATCTTATAATTTAGATTTTGGAGGGATAGAAGCGTCTCTTGTTAACCTACTTAAAAACATGGATTTAAATAAATATAAAGTAACACTTGTTTTAGAACGTATAGAAGGAGCATTTTTAAAAGATTTACCAAATGGAGTTATATTGAAAGAATATAAGGTAAGTACTTCAAAGAATATTATTATAAGAAAGTTTATTAATTTATTTAAAAGAATAAAATGGATACTTTTTAATTATAAGAAATATAATGCATCTATTTGCTATGCTACATATTCAGGCCCTTGTGGTTTTGTAGCAAGAACATCGTCTAAAAATAGAATTTTATACATTCATAGTAATTACTATCAAGCTTATGACAAGGATATTAATAAAGTAAAAGATTTTTTTGATACAAGGAAGCTAGAGAAATATAACCATATAATATTTGTTAGTAATGAATCTAAAAAAGACTTATGTAGAATATATCCGAGAATAGAAAATAAATCAGTAACTATTAATAACATTATTGATTATGAAAGAATACTAAAGTTGTCAGAGAAAAAGATAGATATAAAAAGAACTACAAAAAAGATTTTCTTGTTTGTTGGAAGATTAGATGAGTCTTCTAAAAGATTAACTTTACTTTTAGATGTTGCTAAAAGATGCAAAGAAGAAAAAATTAAAGCGTTGTTTTGGATAGTAGGTAGTGGACCGGATGAAAAAATGTATAAAGATATCGCAAAGAATGAAAAGTTAGATAATGTTATGTTTTTTGGATCAAAGAAGAATCCATATCCATATATTAAAGCGTGTGATTATTTGATACTCACTTCAAGATACGAAGGATTTCCTGTTGTATACAATGAAGCTATTATATTAGAAAAGCCTATTATAACAACAATAGATGTATCTGATGATTATGTATCTATACCAAATAGATTTGGATATGTGGTAAATGAGGAAAATATATTTGATAAAGTAAAAGAATTATCCATAGTAAAAGAAAAGACAAAAGAAAAAGTAGATTATGAAAGTTTAAATAAGAAGAGAATGGAATTAATTGAAAATATAATGGAGAATAGATAATGGTTAAATATAGTTTTATAGTGCCTGTGTATAACACGAGTAAATATTTAAAAAAATGTTTAGACTCACTTACAGAGCAAACTTTTAAGGATTTTGAAATAATAATTGTTAATGACGGTTCAACTGATAATAGTAAGAATGTTATTTCAGAATATAAAGAAAAATATAATAATATTAAAGTAATAAATCAAAAAAACCAAGGCCTTTCAATGGCACGTAATAATGGCGTTAAAGAAGCTAAGGGAAGATATTTAATTTTTGTTGATAGTGATGATTATGTAGAAACAAATTTGTTAAAAGAAGTTGATAAAGAGATAGGAGACTCTGAAGTATTAAGATTCCAAATTTTAACGGAAGATGAAGATGGTGGAAACGTTAAGAAATATAATGAAGAACCTTTTAGTGAAATGAAAGGCTATGATGCTTTTAAATATATTTCGGAATATCATTTTGTTGAACCAGCTTGGTGTTATGTTTATAAAACTGATTATTATTTAAATAATAAATTTAGTTTTAAAAAGGACGTTTATCATGAAGATTTTGGACTTATTCCATATGTAATTTATAAGGCTAGAAAGGTAAAATCGATTGATTATGTTGGATATCATTATGTACAAAGAAATGGAAGCATAATGAATAATAATGATTATAAAAAAACTGTAAAAAAAGCTTTTGATATGCTAGAACAATACAAAACACTTAGGTTATTTTCTAAAAACATAGGTAAGAAAAATAATTATGATGATTATTATTTAAGTTATATATCAAACTCAGTAATAATAAAGGCTAGAGAATTAAAAAAAGATGAAAGAAAAGTATATGTTTATGAATTAAACAAATTAAAAGTATTAGATGGTGTTTTAGTAAATACTAAAATAAGAAAATTAAAAAAGAAATTAATGAGGTTAAATCTGAATTTATATTTGAAGGTGGTTAAATGAAAAAAGTATCAGTAATAGTCCCTGTTTATAATACCGAAAAATATTTAAAAAGATGTTTGGATAGTTTAGTTATGCAAACACTTGATGATATAGAAATAATAATAATAGAAGATAGGTCACCAGATAATGCTAACGAAATATTAAAAGATTATGAAAAAAAATATAAAGATAAAATAAAAGTTTTCCACAATAAAACTAACAAAGGCATTGGATATAATAGAAATTTTGGTATTAAAAAGGCAAGTGGTAAGTATATAGGCTTTGTTGATAGTGATGACTGGGTTAATGAAACTATGTTTGAAAAAATGTATGATAAAGCAGAAAAGGGAAAACTTGATTTAGTATTATGTAATTTCCATAAGATGCTAGAAAAAGAGGATGGCGCTTTAGAAGAATTACAATCTACTGATATTCTATCATTTAACAATGGAATGCTTAAGAATATGCCAAATCTTTTATTAGATGTAGAATTAGCACCATGGAATAAATTATATAAAAAAGAGCTTTTAGATGGAATAACATTTCCTGAAGACTTAAAATATGAAGACACTATATTTGTTCTTAAAGCTATGGCACGAGCTAAAAAAATAGGTATAGTAGATGAGAAACTAAATTATTATTTAGTTAGAAATAAAAGTGAAACTACCATAATGGATAAAAAGGTTTATGATATTTTAACGATTACTAAGATGATGTTAGAAGAACTTAAAAGCCATGACTATTATGATGATATAAAAGAGTATGTGGAAGCTATGACCATTAGAAATTTATTTAGATATACTTTGCAACAAAAATATCAAAAAGATAAAAATATTAAAAATGATTTTATAGATAAAGCATTTGATTATTTGAATAAAGAATTTCCTAATTGGAAACGTAATAGTATTTGGAGAAAAAAGAACGTTTTAAAAAGAATGATAGAGGGGAATAGAATATTGACAAAGTTTTATTGTTTTATATTTTAAAGCGATTAATTAATATTATTAAAAAAAGAAAGATATTAATGGAAATTTATTTAAAACTTTGCAACAAAATGAAGAAATGTTGGCCTCGTGGGACAAAATTATAAAATTTTATGATACCTCTAAAAATAGTTAAAGAAGTATGAAATTTATATGTTTATAGCATCGAAAATATATGTTACTACAAAAATAAAGCCAGAAATATTCATTTTTATTTCTGGCTTTAAATTATTTAAAAAGTTGTAAACGAGATATTTGCTAATTTTTCTTTATGTTTGTATTGTTTATAAATACTTAAGAAGATTGAAAACGTGATATGAATTTCCTATTTCTTTTACAAAACAAATTGATGTGATATAATTATAATAGTTTATTAAAATTATAAAGGAGCTCGTAAAATGAGAATTTTAGAAGTAAATGATAATGATATATATGGTAAAATTTTTAATGGCTATGACATTATGCAGACTCTTAATAAAGATGAAAATTTTATGGTTAATCAAGCTGTGATTAATAAGCTATCAGATAATCCTTTAGTATATAGCTTTTTTTCATCGGATGAATTAATAGAAAAAGATTATAAGATACATAAAGCAGAGTATGATATTATGTCTACTCATTCACTTTTATCATTATCAACATTAATGTTAAGAGATAATGTCAATTATCAAAAAAGTGACTTAGTTCATTTTCATCAAGTACATAATTGTAGGTTTAGTTTACCAACGTTTTTTGATATGGCAAAAATAAAACCTACGATAATTAGTTTCCATGATCCTTGGTTTTTAACTGGGAGATGTGTACATCCAATGCAATGTGATAAATGGAAGAATGGATGTAAGAATTGTAATAATTTAAAATCTATTTTTGATTTAGAAGAAGATAATTGCCAAGAATTATGGAAGCTAAAAAGTGAAATTTCTAAAACTGATATAGATATCATTGTTCATTCGGACTTTATGTATGAAATGGTAAAAGAAAATCCTTACACTAAAAATTTAAGAGTACATAATATTCCACTTGGAATAGATGTTTCAAAGTATAATTTTAAACTTTCTAAAGAAGAAGCTAAAAAAAAGCTTAATATATTTCCTGACGATATAGTTATTTTTTTCAGAGAACAAAAAGAATTAAAAGGTACTGATTATATAGTTTCAGCATTAAAAAAACTAAAAAATAAAAGTAATATTACATTACTTACGTGTTCTCAGAAAGGTCATCTAAAGGATATAGAAGATGATTTTAACATAATAGAGCTAGGCGTTTTAGAGGAAAAGGATGTATTGTTATGCTACAATGCAGCGGATTTATTTTTGATGCCATCTTTAGCTGAGTCTTTTGGGATGATGGCAGTAGAGGCAATGGCTGCAGGTATCCCTACGATTGTTTTTGATAATTCAGCATTACCAAGTACTACTGGTGCTCCAGAAGTTGGAATATTGGTAAATAATTTAGATTCTGATGATTTATGTGAAAAAATAGAATATTATTTGGAAAATCCTAAAGAAAGATTAAAACGTGGAAAATCATCAAAAGCTTATGTAACTAGTAAATATAATTTAAATGATTATTATAAAAAGATAAAAGAGGTTTATGTTAGTGCTTATAATAAACAAAAATATAAATTATTATTAAAAACAGAAGAAGAAAGAGCAATAGATTTTCAAACTGTTAATGCAAAACATATTCTATCTAAGCTTAATTTAGTATATGATGAAGTTTTTAATGATTGTTATAAACCGGATTTTTTAAAACTCGAAAAAAATATAAGGACTTCAAAAAAAATAAAATATTCTGATCAAAATGTTTTAAATATTATAAAATTATTTAATGAAGAAGTATATATAAAAAGTAAAAATAAATTAGAAAAAATAGAAAAACAAAACAAAGAAGAAAAAAATAATAATCCAAAAGTTTCTATTATTATTCCAGTTTATAATGGAGAAAAATATGTATCGCTTGCGATAGATAGTGCATTAAGACAAACCTATGATAATTTAGAAATAATTGTAGTAAATGACGGTTCTAAAGATAAAACAGATAAAATATGTAAGTCCTATGGTAATAAAATAAAATATATAAAAAAAGAAAATGGTGGTGTATCAACTGCTTTAAATGTTGGAATAGAAAATATGACAGGAGAATATTTCTCTTGGCTTTCCCATGATGATTTATATTATCCTGAAAAAATCCAAACAGAAATTGACTATTTAAAGTGGAAAAATCTTATTGGAAGTAATACAATTTTATATTCCAATTATGATACGATGAAAGCAAATGGAGAACTTCTTGGAAATATCGTTTTTGATAGTGAAAAATTAAATAAAGATAGTGCTTTTTCACTACTAAAAGGTGCCATAAATGGGTTGTCGTTATTAATACCCAAAAAAGCTTTTAATGAAGTTGGTAAATTTGATGAAAATCTAAGGTGTGTGCAAGATTATCAATTATGGTTTGAAATGATTAAAAAAGGATATAATTTTATTCATATACCACATACTTTAGTGGTTACTAGAATACATGAAAAATCTGTTACTAACACAAGTCCAAAAGTAGTAAGCGAAGGTAACGAATTTTGGCTTAATGTTATAAAATCATTCCCTGATGAAGAAAAGATAAGATTGTATGGATCTATTTATAACTATTATTATGAATTATCAAACTTTTTTACTGGAGGTCCATATAATAAAGCTTTAGAATTTTGCTTAAAAAAATGTTTGAAAATTGAAAATAAACATTTAAGAAAAATCAGAAAAACAAAAGTTGGTATTATACTTCCGTTTCATAATGAAATTTCTTCCACTATTAGGGCAATTAATTCTGCTTTAAATCAAACATTTGATAATATAGAAATTATTTTAATAAATAATGGTTCTACTGAAAATTTAAATGAAATTAATAAGATAATTGAAATCAATAAAGAAAAAATAAAGTTTATTTCTTATAAAACAAAAGAATGTATTTCAAAAATTTATAATGATATTATTTATAATACCAATTGTGAATACATTTCATTTTTAAAACAAAATAGCATTATTGATATGAATAAAATTGAAATTCAACTTACAAAAATGATTTCTTCAGAAGATGTTATATCGCATACATCATATTTTAAAAATATCGATAATAATTCTGTTTATGTTGGTACAGGATATATAAGCGGAAATGTTGTTCCTGAAATAATTAGTGATTATAATATAAATATTTCTACTTTTATGATAAAAAGGGAATATTTAATAAATAATAGTATTAAGTTTCCAGAAAATATTTCTGATAAAGAAGATGATTTTCTTTATTTATCAATGCTTGGTAATAATATATTAGGTATAAGAGAAGCGTTAACAACCACTTTTGTAAAGGGTGAAACTGAAAAAGATATTAAAATGAGAATTGGTTATATCATAAGAGTTATGTTACAAAATCCATATTTTAATAATAACAATAATATAATAAAAAGATTGTTTAATTTATATTCTTCGCCATTGTCCGGTAAAAAAGAAAACTTTAATGAATGGCATAATGAAGAGTTAAAACGATATAGTTATATGTTAACAAAAGAGTATTATAATGTGAATAAATTTAGAAAAATAAAAAATATTATTCTTTTAAAGAAAAAGATTCCAAGTTATAAAATAGATACAAATTTATTGATGAATAGTAAACTAAATAGATATTATAGAAAATTAAGAAATAATATAAAAAAATGATGTTGCAATATTTATTATGTTATAATGTACATATAGGAGGAAGGTATAAATATGTTTAAAGACAAAGTATTATTAATTACAGGCGGTACAGGATCTTTCGGGAATGCTGTGTTAAAAAAATTTCTAGATTCTGACTTAAAAGAAATAAGAATTTTTTCAAGAGATGAAAAAAAGCAAGAAGATATGCGTATAGAATATAAAAGTGATAAAATTAAATTTTATATCGGAGATGTTAGAGATTATAGAAGTATTGATGATGCAATGGATGGTGTAGATTATGTTTTTCATGCGGCGGCATTAAAACAAGTTCCATCTTGTGAATTTTTTCCAGTACAAGCTGTAAAAACAAACATTTTAGGAACTGAAAATGTGCTTGAGGCAGCAATTAACCATGGTGTAAAGAAGGTAATAGTTTTAAGTACTGATAAAGCAGCATATCCAATTAATGCCATGGGAATGAGTAAAGCTATGATGGAGAAAGTAGCTGTTGCAAAAGGGAGAAATTTACCAGAAGAAAGTACTATCATTTGTAGAACGAGATATGGGAATGTTATGGCTTCTCGTGGCTCAGTTATTCCTCTATTTTGTGATCAAATAAAAGCTGGTAAGCCACTTACTATAACTAATCCAGAGATGACAAGATTTATGATGACGCTAGAAGATGCGGTTGATTTAGTTATTTATGCCTTTAAAAATGGTAAGCAGGGAGATTTGTTTGTACAAAAGGCTCCGGCAGCTACTATTGATGTTTTGGCAAAAGCCGTTAAAGAATTGAAAAAGAGTAATTCTGAAATACAATGCATAGGTACAAGACATGGTGAAAAATTATATGAAGTTTTGGTTACAAAAGAAGAAATGGTAAATGCTATTGACTTAGGGGATTACTATAGAATTCCATCTGATAATAGAAATTTAAATTATCAAAAGTATACATCTCAAGGTAATGCTGATTTAGAAAATATTGAAGAATATAATTCGCATAATACAAAAAGACTAGATGTTGAAGAAATGAAGAAACTTCTATTAAAGTTAGATTTATTTAAATAATTAAATAAAAATTATGGAGGAATGATATGAAAGTATTGGTAACCGGTGCTAAAGGCTTTGTAGGTAAGAATTTAATAAGTAATTTAAAATTAGATAAAAATATAGAAATATATCAATACGATTTAGATTCTACAGAAGCTGAATTAAACGAATATACAAAAAAATGTGATTTTGTATATCATTTAGCAGGTGTAAATAGGCCTAAAAACCCTAATGAGTTCATGAATGGTAATTTTGGATTTACTAGTATTTTATTAGATAAATTAAAGGAAAATAATAATAAATGTCCAATTATGATTTCTTCTTCTATACAGGCTGAGCTTGATAATGAATATGGAAAATCAAAAAAAGCTGAAGAAGAGTTAATATTTAAATATGGTAAAGAAAATAATGTTAAAACTTATGTGTTTAGGTTTCCAAACCTTTTCGGTAAATGGTGTAAACCTAATTACAATAGTGTTATAGCAACATGGTGTTATAACATAGCAAATGATTTAGATATAGTAGTAAATGATGAATCAAAAAAATTAACCTTGGCTTATATTGATGATGTATGTAATGAGCTATTAAAGTGTTTGCAAGATAAGGCATTTAAGAAAAATAATTTTTGTTATGTTACTACTACTTATACTAAAACACTAGGAGAAATAGCAAATTTAATTAAATCTTTTAAATATGATTCAAAATCAATTATGGTTCCTTCGACGGGAGACTTATTTACCAAAAAATTATATACGACTTATTTAAGTTATATTCCACTTAATAAAATGGTAGTAGATTTAACTGAACATAGAGATGATCGTGGGGTGTTTTGTGAGTTAGTTAGAACAAGAAAATGTGGACAATTTTCAATATCAACTACTAATCCGCATATTTATAGAGGTGGCCATTATCATAATACAAAGATTGAGAGGTTTATAGTAGTTAAAGGTAAAGCCAAAATTCAATTTGAACATATTATTGATCATAACAAGGTTGAGTTTGAGGTAAGTGGTGATAAATTACAATTCGTTACCATTCCAGCCGGATACCAACACAGTATAAATAATATTGGTAATGATGAATTAATATTATTTATATGGGCAAATGAACTATTTGACCCAAATATACCAGATACTTATAGTATGGAGGACTAATTATGGAATTAAAAAATGATTATGCAAATATTAAATGGTCAGAAAATGGCAAACTAAAATTATTGATTATTGTAGGAACAAGACCGGAAATTATTAGACTAAGTGCTGTTATTAACAAATGTAGAAAATATTTTGATACTATTTTGGCACACACTGGTCAAAATTATGATTATAATTTAAATGGAGTTTTTTTTAAAGATTTGAAACTTGCTGATCCTGAAGTATATATGAATGCTGTTGGTAAAGATTTAGGGGAAACAATTGGTAATATAATTAGTAGCTCATATAAATTAATGAATTCTATTAAACCAGATGCTTTGTTGATATTAGGTGATACAAATAGTTGTTTAAGTGCCATAAGCGCAAAAAGGTTACATATTCCAATATTTCATATGGAAGCAGGAAATAGGTGCAAAGATGAGTGCCTACCTGAAGAGACTAATAGAAGGATAGTGGATATAATTTCGGATGTTAATTTAGCATATTCGGAGCACGCAAGAAAGTATTTACATGAATGCGGACTTCCTAAGGAAAGGGTTTATGTTACAGGATCACCAATGGCAGAGGTATTAAATCAAAATTTAAATGAGATTAAGTCTTCAGATATATTAAACAGATTAAATTTAGAACCAAAAAAATACATCTTATTATCTGCTCATAGAGAAGAAAACATAGATACTGAGAAAAATTTTAATTCATTATTTAATGCTATTAATAAAATGGCGGAAAAATATGATATGCCGATATTATATTCTTGCCATCCTCGAAGTAAAAAGAGAATAGAAGAAAGTGGATTTATTTTAGATTCAAGAGTAATTCAACATGAGCCGATGGGATTCCATGATTATAATAATTTACAAATGAATGCTTTTGCAGTAGTAAGTGATTCAGGTACCCTTCCTGAAGAAAGTAGTTTCTTTACAAGCCGTGGGTATTCATTTCCTGCTATATGTATAAGAACAAGTACCGAAAGACCAGAGGCGTTAGACAAGGCTTGTTTTATATTAGCGGGAATTGATGAAAAAAGTTTATTACAAGCAGTTGATACGGCTATTTTAATGAATAAAGATGGTAATATAGGAATTCCGGTTCCAGATTATATTGAAGAAAACGTATCTACAAAAGTTGTTAAATTAATTCAAAGTCATGCGGGAGTAATAGATAAAATGGTATGGAGAAAACAGTAAAAACTGTTTTTTTTAATACATGTATTAAAAAAAATTATATTAAGACTATTGTAATTTAAATACAAACTTGAATAAAGATCAGTAATATTGTATACTGATTATAGTAAGAAAGAGGATTAGCATATGTTAAATGAGTATATATTTTATATAACCTTTGGAACAATTCCTGCACTATATGCAGAAACAAAAATCTTTTTAGATAAAGCTCCTTCGTATTTATTTGTTAGAAGCAAGGGAAACTTCGATTCAAAAGCCGTACAAAATCTTGAGTATGTAAAGGCTTATTATGAATTTAATGGTACAGATATTGATTATATTTGTAATCAATATCATGTTATTTACAAGGAAATAAGAAAAATTAAAAAGAATGATAATAATGCAAAATTTATCGTTTATATTGATGATAGTAGAGTTCAATATATGTTGAAACCTTTTTTGAAAGCAAACGCACTAGAAGATATAAAAAAAATAGTAATGATAAGTGAAGGAAATATATCAGAACAAATGTTTTCAAATCTTAATGAGGATGATGAAGAAAAAACAGCAAAAAAATGGTCTGAATTAATTTGTGATTATAATAATGATGATAAATTAGTAAAAATTGATAATTATGCTTTTTGGTTATCAACACAAAAAAACGTATATTATTACTTACCATACTATAAATTGTTAAATAATAAAAATATTTCAATTGAATATAGAAATAAAATGAATCTTTATAATTTAGATATAGAAAAACTTTATAATAAACTAAATAAAAATCAAAAAAAATATATTTATAAAAATCTTGATTTAAAAATTGATAAAGCAGAAAAATATTTAATAATAATAGGTACTTATGATTTTGGTTCTAAAGAATTAACAGACATTGTATACCAAAATTTAATTGATCAAGTCACAAGTGATTATAAAGACTATAAAATTCTATATAAAGCACATCCTCTTTTCCCCGTTGAGAAAAATCAGGCTTTTAATGAGTATTTATTAAATAAAGATATAGAAATATTGCCAAATAAATTACCACTCGAAATAATATTATGGGAAAATAAAAACATAATGGTAGGCGGATTTGCGAGTTCTATAAATAGCTTGATAGAACCATCAAGAACAAAATTTTTCTTTGGAGATATGATAGGATATGCAAAAATTTTATACAAAAATTCAAGATTAAAACCAAAATCATATAATGTTATTGTTTCTCAGACCTTAGCTTCTAATTTAATTAAGTATAATATTTTAAAAAATTCGGTAGTTAATGAATTGATGAAAAAAAACAATATATTACAAGAAAAATATGAAATGTTGCAGTTGGAATTAAAAGAACAAAAGCAATCTATAGAAGATTTATTAATAAAATATGGAAATCAAGAAAATAATATAAAAACCATTAAAAGAGGATTAAATCCATATTATAAATTTATAAAACCTTTTGTAAAAATCAAAAAATTATTTATTAGAAAGTGAGATAAAAGAATGAAAATAGTCGCAATAATACCTGCGAGGTACGAGTCAAGCAGATTTCCTGGTAAACCACTTGCCTTAATTGATGGAAAACCTATGATTTATCGTGTATATAACCAATGTAAGAAAGTTAAAGAATTAGATGAAGTGTATGTTGCTACAGATAGTGAATTGATATATAATGAGTGCAAAAAACTAGGTGTCGATGTTATTATGACGTCTAATTTGCATAAAACTGGTACGGATAGAATTGGTGAGG
Organism: uncultured Bacilli bacterium; assembly: GCA_910580185.1. GTDB lineage: Bacteria > Bacillota_I > Bacilli_A > RF39 > UBA660 > Aphodocola. The sequence continues at coordinate 56,607 of CAJTWC010000007.1, read as the reverse complement.
TGGCAGAAAAAATAAAAGCGGATTTGTATATTAATGTCCAAGGTGATGAACCACTTATTGAACCAGATGTGATAAGACAAGCTATTATACCATTCTATGAAAATTCGGAGTTACAAGTATCAAATTTAATGACGAAAATAAAAGACCCAATAGATGTTATTAATAACACAATTCCAAAAGTTATTGTTAATAAAGAAAATATTGGAATCTATTTAACACGAGCAGCGGCACCATATCCAAAAGGAATTCTAAATTATTCTTATTATAAACAAGTATGTGTGTATGGTTTTAAACCAGAAGCATTAAAATTTTATTGTAATTATGGTAAAGAATTCGGAAAAGCTAGAGTTGAGCAAATAGAAGATATTGAAATTTTAAGATTTATTGAAAATGGCTATAAGGTTCAATATGTTGAAGTTGATAGTGAAACTATTGCGGTTGATACGCAAAATGATTTGAGAAGAGTTAATGATTATATTAAAGAAAATAATATTAAATTTTAATTTAAAGAGGTATATAAGGTGAAAAAATCGTTATTAAAATTTAAAGAAAGTTTAAAAAGTGGTAAATGTGTATATGGACCTTTTATGAAGACGGGGGATCCTATGTTTGTCGAAGCAGTTGGTCTTGCTGGTTTTGATTTTGTTATATTAGATACCGAACATGGGCCTGTAACCATAGAAAATCAACAGAATAATATTAGGGCGGCTGAAGCAAGGAATTTAGTTCCAATAATAAGGTTAAAAGATAAAAATGAAAATACTATAGCAAGTGCGCTAGATATTGGAGCCTATGGGATTCAAGTACCTCAAATATCAAATGCAGAAGAAGCTGAAAAAGTGGTAAAATTTGCAAGGTTCTATCCATATGGCATGCGTGGTGTATGTAGGTTTGTTAGAGCAGCGGATTATTCCGCAATGGATAGATATGATTATTTTGATAGCACTAAAGATATTTTAGTTATTCTTCAACTTGAAGGGATAGAGGCTATAAAAAACTTAGATGAGATTTTAAATGTAGAAGGAATAGATATTTTATTTATTGGACCTTATGATTTATCGCAATCGTTGGGAATTCCGGGTAAAGTTAATGATAATAAAGTGATTAATGCAATCAAGGAAATTATTAATAAAGCTAATAAAGTTGGAAAAAAAATAGGTTGTTTTGTTGATACTTTAGATGATTTAGAAATGTGGAAAAAGCTAGGAATTCAATATATAAGTTACTCTGTAGATATTGGTATTTTTTATGATGCTTGTAGAAGGATAAAAGATAGTTGTAATTAATAAAAAAATGAAAAATATATTAATATATTTTTCATTTTTTTAAATGTTGTAATAAAGATGTATTTAATAAAACTTAAATGTGTGATATAATTAAATAGACAAATTATTATAGAGGTGTACTAATGATAAAATTAAAAGGAGTTTTTAGCAACTTTAAAAGATATTGGTTTTTAATGACACAATTGATATCAAGAGATTTTAAGGTTAAATATAAAAGAAGCGTATTAGGAATTTTATGGAGTTTATTAAATCCTATATTAACAATGACAGTAATGGCAATTGTTTTTTCACAAATGTTTAAGTTTAAAGTTGAAGGTGTTAATTATATAGTTTATTTAATGACTGGTATTATAATGTTTAATTATTTTAGTGCTGCTTCTAATGCAGCAATGACATCAGTTGTAGAAAATTTTAGTTTAATAAACAAAGTTTATATTCCAAAATATATTTTTCCAATTGCAAAATGTTTATTTGTTGGAATAGATTTTTTATTAACTTTAATTCCATGGCTTGGTATTATAGTATTATCTTACTTTGGTTTAGGGCAGTATACTTGCCATTTTAATATTTATTATTTAATATTACCATATATATTTTTCTGCATGTTTTTATTTACTGTTGGAATAGGATTATTGCTTTCTTGTTTATCAGTATTTTTAAGAGATATTTGGCATATTTATGGCATTGTTCTTACGTTGTGGAATTATTTAACACCGGTATTTTACAGTATAGAGATATTGCCTGCAAAACTTCAGTGTTTAATGCAATTTAATCCAATGTATCAATTTTTAACTGCAGCAAGAGGTATAGTCCTATATGGTGAAAGACCTTCATTTACAACTATGGGTATTTTAGGTTTGATAGGTATAGGATCTCTTGCACTAGGAACATTTGTATTTAGAAAAAAACAAGATAAATTTATATATTATATTTAAAATTGGAGGTTCAAATGATAAAGATAGAAAATGTATCAATGAAGTTCAACCTTGGTATAGAAAAAGACTCTTCTTTGAAACAACTTTTTGTAAATTTTTTCACTAAGAAAAAAAAAGAAAAGAACAAAGAATTTTGGGCTTTGAAAGATATTAAAATTCATATAAACAAAGGCGAAGTAGTTGGTTTGATTGGTAGTAATGGTGCTGGTAAGTCAACTTTACTTAAAGTTGTAAGTGGAGTAATGAAACCTACTAAAGGAACTGTTAACGTAAATGGAGTTATATCTCCAATGATAGAATTAGGAGCTGGCTTTGATGGTAATTTAACCGCCAGAGAAAATATATATTTGAATGGCGCAATTCTAGGTTATTCAAAAAAATTTTTAGATGAAAAGTTTGAAGAAATAGTGGAATTTTCAGAATTGAGAGATTTTCTTGAAGTACCAGTAAAAAACTTCTCTTCAGGGATGACAGCAAAACTTGCTTTTTCAATTGCTACAATAGTAAATCCTGAAGTTCTTATAGTTGACGAAATATTGTCTGTTGGAGATATTAAATTTCAAGAAAAAAGTAAAAAGAAGATGATGGAACTTATAAAAGGTGGAACAACAGTGTTATACGTTTCTCACTCATTAGAATCAATTAAGGATTTATGCACAAAGGTTATTTGGCTAGAACATGGAAAAGTGGTTGAAGTTGGTGACACTGATAAGATTTGTGATAGATATTATAAGGAACAAATGAAAGGTTAATATTAGGTGAAAAATGAAAAAATATGATTATTTAGTAGTTGGTGCAGGTTTGTTTGGAGCAACCGTAGCAAATAAATTATCAGCAGCTGGTAAAAAAGTTTTAGTAATTGATAGAAGATCAAATGTTGCTGGAAATATTTATACAGAAAATATAGAAGGTATTCAAGTTCATAAGTATGGAGCACATATTTTTCATACTGATTATAAGGATGTTTGGGATTACGTTAATTCATTTGCAGAATTCAATAGATATACAAATTCACCAGTTGCAAGAATAGGAAATGAAATATATAATATGCCATTTAATATGAACACTTTTGCAAAAATTTGGGATGATGTATTTACTCCTGAAGATGCATTAAGACACATCAATGAAGAGAAAAAAGAAATGGAAGGTAAGGAACCCCAAAATTTGGAAGAACAAGCAATTTCTTTAATAGGTAGAACAATTTATGAAAAATTAGTAAAGGGTTATACAGAAAAACAATGGAATAGAGATTGTAAAGATTTACCTGCTTTTATTATAAAAAGATTACCAGTTAGATTAGTTTATGATAATAATTATTTTAACGATAAATATCAAGGAATTCCAATTGGTGGATATACAAAGATGGTAGAGAATATGTTAGAAGGTATTGAAGTAAAATTAAATTCTAACTTTTTTGATAAATTGGATGAATATAAGCAAATGGCTAATAAAATAATATATACTGGACCTATAGATGAATATTTTGATTATAAATTGGGTTCTCTTGATTGGAGATCATTAAAATTTGATACTAAAGTATTAGATATTGAGAATTATCAAGGTAATGCTGTAGTAAATTATACTGGTCATGAAGTAGAATATACAAGGGTAATAGAACATAAACATTTTGAAGATACAAAAAGTTTAAAGACCGTTGTAACATATGAGTATCCAGCTGATTATGAAGAAGGTATGGAAAAGTATTATACAATCAATGATGATAAAAATAATAAGCTAGCTGATGAATATAGAAAATTGGCTTCAGAGGAAAAAAATGTTATATTTGGAGGAAGACTTGCTGAATATAAATATTACGATATGGACGACGTAATAAAATCAGCATTTGAATGTGTTGAAAGAGAATTAGAAGGGGAATAATTTGGGAGGTATTATGAAGGATTTAATTGGTAATTGTTATATTAAAACATCAATGAAGTTAAGTATAAAAAGGAGAAAAGGTAAGATGATTGTTGTTAATAATACTAATAAAAGACAACAATTAATTTTCACTAAACCTATTTTTACTAATAGATCTGATTTTAAAATAAGCAGTTTAATAAAAACAAAAAAGGGTGAAGATTGTAATATTAAATTAGTAAATAGGAAATTTAGAGTTGTTAATTCAATAGAACAAAATACAACTAGTTATATTTCTGAAGTTCCAAAATTCTTTTTTATAGGAATATCATTCGAACCTTTTTCTGAATATGTTATTAGTAGTGTGAAATATGATATAAACATTACAGATGAAGAAGAAATAAAGCAACATTTTAAAAATAATATATTGGTTTTATGCCCTGGTTATCCAAGTAATAGTAATAAATATTTGTGTAGTTTTATTCATTCTAGAACTAAAGAATATACTAAACATAAAATAAATGTTGATGTAGCCATGGTAAATGATTTATACATAAATAAAACAGAATTTTATGAATTTGAAGGTCAAAAAGTATGTAGAACTGGTTATAATCAAATAAGACTTTTATTACTTGATAAACATTATGATAAAATATTGATACATTTTCCTGTCCCTACATATTATAGAATTCTTGATGCAGTAGATATTATGAATACCCAGGTTATTTTATATTCTCATGGTGTTGATACCTTATATCGCGCTTATGATAGAATAGGAGCGCCATATTTTAAAAATAATTTTGAAATTCCTGAATATTATAAAATGGATTTTAGAGATAGAGATGAGGGAATAATAAGATATAATAATAGACCTAATTTTAAATTTGTTTTCACTTCAAATTGGAATAAAAATTATAGTGAAAAATTATTAGGAATAAAATATAAAAACTATGATTTAATTCCTTGCTTTGTTGATGATAAATTATTTAGTTATAAAGAAAAAAATGAAAAACTAAGAAAAAAAGTCTTTGTTATAAGACCTCAAAATGATTTGAAATCATACTCTATGGATATAAATGTTAGAGTAATTTTAGAACTTAGTCACAGAGATTGTTTTAAAGATATGGAATTTTCAATTTATGGTGATGGAACGATGCATGATAAATTATTAGAACCTCTTAAAAAATTTGAAAATGTTCATATATATAAAAAATTTTTAACACATAGTGAAATAGCTAAAATGCATAAAGAAAATGGTATTGGTTTATTTGCATCGAGGTTTGATACACAGGCTGTATCTGCTTGTGAGGCTGCTATGAGTGGTAATGTTGTAATTACATCAAAAGGAATAGGAACAGAGGAATTCATTGACCCAAAAATAGGAACATATTGCGAGACGGAAAATTATAAGGAGTATGCAGACTTAATTGAAAAATTATATAATGATCCAAAATTATTCAAAAAAATGTCTAAAGAAATGCATGAATCTGTTATGAAAACTTGTTCATACGAAAAATCTCTAAAAAAGGATATTGAATTAATTAAAAATTTTAATACTAAAGAAAATATAGAAATACCTACAATTAAGAAAAAGCCAACTCTTTCTATAAGCATAGCATCATATAATATATCTAAGTTTGTAATTCAAATAGTTTGTTCTTTGTTAAGGTCAAAATATGCATCAGACTTAGAAATTCTTGTTGTAAATGATGGCTCTAAAGATGATACTGTTGCTAAAATAAGTAAATTTGTAAAAGAACATTATAAGGGTACTGGAAGCCCAGTCGTAAGAGTAATAGATAAGCCTAATGGAGGACATGGGTCAACTATTAATAAAGGATTAGAAGTCGCAACAGGTAAATATTTTAAATTATTAGATGGCGATGACTATTATGTTACAGAAGAATTTGATAAATTAATGGAAAAATTAAAAACTGAAAATTCTGATTTAGTTTTAACGAATTATATAGAGGATTATTCTGTACCAGGAAAATTTATAAGAAAAAGATTGTATGAAGAATTAATTCCAGGAGTTCAGTATAGGCTTGAAGATGTTGCGGAACCAAATTATGGTTTTTCTGGTGGAGATACAATGAATGGTCCAATATTACATACGTCAACTTATAAAACAAGTGTTTTAAAAGGTGCAAACTTTAAAATAGATGAGCATTGTTTTTATGTTGATATGGAATACAACTTAATTGGGGTTACAAATGCTAAAACAGTAACTTATTACTCATATGATATTTATAGTTATTATTTAGGTAGACAAGGTCAATCCGTTTCTCCTCAATCTTTTAAGAAAAATGTATTACAACACGAGAAAGTTTGTATGAGAATAATAAATGAATATGAAAATAAAAAAGATATTTTACCTCAAAGTGTATTAGATTACGTAGAAAAAAATATGATAATTCCTATGTGTAAAACGCAATATATTATTGTTACTGAATATTTTAAAGGAACTAAAAATTTTAAGTCATTTGATAATAAATTAAAGAAATATCCGAGATTTTATAATAATAAAGAAATTGCGGGTAAACGAATTAGATTTTTTAGAATGACAAAAGGATTAACCATTTTTCTAAATAATTTATATTTAAAGTTAAAAAAGTAATGTATTAATACATTACTTTTTGCTATTTATGTTATAATAAAATTATATTTAATGTAGTGAGGTGAAATAATGAAAAAGAAGATTTCAGTTGTAGTATCTTGTTATAATGAAGAAGAATCAATACCTTTGTTTTATAAAGAAATTAAAAAAATAGAAAAAGAAATGAATTATGTTGATTTTGAGTATATTTTTGTAAATGATGGTTCTAGAGATAATACTATAAACATTATAAAAAAGTTAAATAAAAAAGATAAGAAAGTTAGATATGTTTCTTTTTCAAGAAATTTTGGTAAAGAAGCAGCTATGCTTGCAGGTTTAGAAGCATCGAAGGGTGATTATGTTACGTTGATGGACGCCGATTTACAAGATCCACCTGCTTTATTGCCAAAAATGTATAATTATATAATAAAAGAAAATTATGATTGCGTTGGAACTAGGAGAGTTACTCGCAAAGGAGAGCCACCAATAAGATCCTTTTTTGCTAGATGTTTTTATAAACTAATAAATAAAATGAGCAAAGTAGAAATGGTAGATGGAGCAAGGGATTATAGATTAATGACAAGGCAAATGGTAGATTCAATAATTAATATGAAGGAATATAATAGATATTCTAAGGGATTATTTAGTTTTGTTGGTTTCGATACAAAGTGGTTGGAATATGAAAATGTCGAAAGAGTTGCTGGTGAAACTAAGTGGAACTTTTGGAAGTTATTTAAGTATGCCATTGAGGGAATAATTGCGTTTACCACGGCACCCTTATCAATATCTGCATTTTTGGGTATTTTAATGTGTTTTATTTCATTTATTGCAATAATTGCAATCATTATTAAGAAGGTATTAATTGGAGATCCAGTAAGTGGATGGCCTTCTCTTGTATGTATTATATTATTTGTTAGCGGTATACAACTATTTTGCATAGGAATAATCGGTCAATACTTAGCTAAGACATATTTAGAAACAAAAAATAGACCTGTTTATATAGTTAAAGAAACAGAAGAAGATAATAAATAGGAGGATTTAATTATATGAAAAAAAATAATTTAAAAAAAGAGTTAATAGCTCCTTTAATATCTTTTTTTCTTGTATTTTTATTAATGTTTATGTTATTAAAAATGAATGGGTTTGCACCTTTTGGTAATAGTTCATTTACGTGGGGAGATGCAAATATTCAATACATAGATTTTTTAGGATATGCTAAAAATATATTACTAGGAACTGATAGTTTGAATTATTCTTATAATATAGGTTTAGGATCAAGTGGTTTTGGACTATTTTGCTATTATCTAAGTTCACCATTTAATTTGTTATTACTATTTGCTAACTCTAATAATATTTATGCTTTATTTGATATTATAATAGTATTAAAATTGGCTCTTGCGGCTTTGATATTTTCAGTATATTTAACAAAGCGTTTTAATAAAAAAATAGATAATAAATTTAATATTTTACTATCTGTATCATATGCCTTAATGCAATATACTATTGCACAATGTTCTAATATAATGTGGCTTGATGGTATATATATGTTACCTTTAATATTATTAGGAATACATAAACTTGTTAATGAAAATAAGTTTACATTACTTTCGGTTTCAGTAGCTCTTTCAATATTATTTAATTGGTATACTGGAGGAATAAATTGTTTGTTTTCAATATTTTGGTTTATTGTTGAATATTTATTAGCTAATAAAAATATATTTAAAAAAGAAAATATTGGTAAATTAATAAATAAAACAGTGTTATATGGAATATCTATGGGACTTGGCGTAATTATAAGTGCGATTTTATTTTTACCAAATATAATACAATTAAGAGGTGGTACAGGGACCTTTGATTTAAGTTCTTTAAACATAGATATGAACGGTAATCTATTAACAACCATTCATTATTATGTTTTAGGTTCTACGAGTGATAAAGGTGCGTTATCAATATTCTGTGGTTCATTTGTGTTAATAGGTTTAATATCATTCTTTTTATCAAAGGAAAATAAACGAAATAAGATAATATTGTTAGTAACGTTAATAATTTCTCTTTTGTTTTGTTATTGGCAACCATTCTTATATGCTTTTTCATTATTAAAAACTGTATATACATATTGGTATAGATTTTCTTACGTTGTTGTATTTGTACCGATTTTCATCGCAGCTTTATATTTTTCTAAATTAAATATAAAAAAAGATAAATATTATATATATATATCAATTGCATATGCAATTGTCATAGGACTGTTAAATTATGCAAATCCTATATTTAGTAATAATATAATCTTTTATTCAATATGTTTCAATTTTATAATAGCATTATTATTATACTTTAATAAAAAATGTAAAAAAATATGGTTATTATTAATAATTGTAGTTTGTGTTGAAATTGGATGTAATACAAATTTATTAATGAAACAATATAAAATAGAAAATGTTGATAGTTATGTTAAATATATTAACAATCAAGAAAATTTAATTGATAAAATTAAAGATACTAATGAAGTTTATAGAATTTTAGAATTGAATAGTAAAATAAATTATGAAAATAATAGTGAATTAAATGCTAATTTAAATGAATCCTTATATTATAACTATATGTCTATGAAAAGTTATACGTCAGCACCTAGTAATAACGAATTATTGTTTTTAAACAATATGGGACATCGCATGGAAGGTGAAAGAATGAACTTAACTGATTCACCAATTCTTGCAGCAGATTCATTTTTAGGTGTTAAATATTTTGTTTCACCATATGAAATACCTGAGTTAAAAAAGTTAAATGGTTTATCAGGCAATGGTAATAATGTATATGAGAATGAATATTATTTTCCACTAGTAATGTTATATGATAGTAATAAAAAGATAGAGTATAAGGATCCTTTTCAGTATCAAAATGAAGTTTTTAGTAAACTTTATGGTAAAAAGGTTACTTTATATAAAAAAATAGATTATGTAAAAGAAGAAATTACTGAAAATAATCATAAATATAAATTAGTGGTTCCAGATGGGAATTATATGGTATATTCATATATTCCTTGGTATGAATTTTCAGATAGTATTATTAATTTAAATTCTATGTATTATAAACAATACTCAAAATGGTTAGCAAATAATATATATTATGTACCTAAAAATGGCAATGATTATTATGTTCAATTATCATCTGATAATAACTTAACAATAACAGAAGAATCGTTTTATGTTTTAGATTTAAATTTATTAAAAGAAATACAGAGCGAAATAATAAATAGAAAAGTAAATTCTTTTGATGTTAAAGGTAACAAGATTTATATAAAAATAAATGATAATACTAAAAATAATCTTTTAGTGACTTTATCAAATGTTAAGGGATGGAAGGCTAAGGTTAATGGAAAGAGAACAAATATATCAAATTTTGCTGATAATTTGATAACTATAGAAATTCCAAATGGAAATGTTAATGTGGAATTAACATATATTACACCTGGATTTATTGCTGGTGCTATATTATCTGCTATAGGTATAATTTTATTAATATTGTTAAATTTTACATATAAAAGGTTTGATTTATTAAATGTAATAATAGAAAAAATAATCAAAATGTATAAAAAATATGAAGAAATTATTAATTATTTAATAGTTGGTTTTTTAACAACAATGGTTAGTTTAGTTGTTAAATGGGGATTATTGTTTACTATACTTAATGCTAATAAGGCATTCCAACTCCAAGTATCGGTTGTAATATCATGGGTAGCAGCTGTTACATTTGCATATATAGCTAATAGAATATTTGTATTTAAGAGTAAAAATAAAAATATTTTGAGAGAATTAATAAACTTTTTTGGAGCTAGAGTGCTTACTTTAATGATAGAAATGGTAATTATGTGGTTCTTTGTTACTTTGTTAAAATTAAATACAAACCAATGGGTTTTAATTTGGACTATAGTGGCACAAGTTTTAATAACTATATTTAACTATATTTTTAGTAAAATATTTGTTTTTAATCAAAATAATAATTTATAAAAAATTAAATAAAACGCGAGTAAATGTATAGATAGTTCAGTGTTATTTACTCGCTTTTATTGTAATAAAATGATATAATCTAAATATAGGTAATAGGATGTGATAATGTGAAAAGAAAAAACTTAATTTTGTTTTGTATTATATTTATGTTTTTCTTATTTACAATAAAAGTAAATGCTTTAGAAGATGGTATTTATACAATACATAGTTCTTTAGATAAAAATTATGTATTGGATGTTACGGACTGCAAAGCTTCTTCAGGTACAAAAATACAATTATATTCTTTTAGTAATATAGATGCTCAAAGATTTTATATAAAAAAGAATCCAAATGGTATGTATACAATAATGAGTGCCATGAATAATAACTATGTATTTGATGTTTATAATGGATATTTTGCTAATTATTCAAAAATACAGTTGTATTCTACTAATAATACTGCTGCACAAATGTGGGATATAAAACAAAATTATGATGGTACTTATACCTTTTATTCTTCAAATAATTACGTTTTAGAAGTTAAAGGAGGTATGATTAATAATCATAATACAATTCAATTATTTTCTTCAAATGGAACTGGTGCCCAAAAATTTTATCTAGAAAGAAGTTTTGAAAAAACTAAAACTATACCAAATGGTTTATATACTATATCTTCAAAATTAAATGAAAATAAGAATATTGAAATAAAAGGCGGTAATATTTATAGTGGAAATAATATTCAAATGTATTCTAATAATGATACTGATGCACAAAAATGGTATATAGAATATTTAAATAATGGATATTATTCTATAAAATCATATCTAAACCCTGGTTATGTGTTTGATGTTTATGGTGGATATACTACAAACAATACAAATGTACAATTATTTTCTTCAAATGGTACAAAAGCTCAACAATGGATTATAAGAGAGATAGGAAATGGATATTATAATATTATTGCAGCAAACAGTAATTTATTTTTAGATGTTCAAAATTGTTCGGTAGCGGATGGGGCTAATATTCAATTATATACATATAATAATAGTAGTAATGCACAGCAATTTAAAATTGAGAACGTTGTTGAAAAGGGTAAAAAATCAATTAAGACAGGTTATTATTTTATTCAGTCAAAGATAAATACTAAAAAAGTATTAGAACCAACTAATGGAAACATAATTGAAAATAGTAATGCTCAAATATATGATTTTAATTATTCTCTATCTCAAAAATGGTATATAAAGTATTTAAATGATGGTTATTATGCAATACTGTGTGATATAGATAATAATTATGGATTAGAATATAGTGGAGATAATAATATTCAAATAAATTCATATACGGGGGCAGAAAATCAAAAATGGATAATAAAAGAGATAGATGGAATATATTATATAATAGCTAATAATGGCAAGTATATTAATTTGTCAAATGCTAGTACAACTAATGGTAATAATGTTAATTTGCTTGTTCCTAATGGTACTAATGCTCAAAAATGGGTTTTACAAACAACTACAAGTGGTATTAGTGATAATCTTATTAAGGATGGTATATATAGAATTGCTAGTGCCTTAGATAATAGTAAGGTAATAGATTTGTATGGAGGATATAAAAGTAATGGAACTAATATACAATTATTTCAATCTAATGGTACAAACGCTCAAAAATGGAAAATAGAATATTTAAAAAATGGTTATTATAAGATAATTAGTTTAGTTGATCTAAGCAAATCTTTTGATGTTGCAGGATGGGGTATAGCTAATGGAACTAATTTGCAGCTATATGAAAATAATAATCTTATTTCGCAGCAATGGATAATGAAAGATGCAGGTGATGGCTATTTTTATATAATTTCTAATTGTAATGGATTATATTTAGATGTAACAAATGGTAGTGCTTATAATGGAGCTAATATCCAAATGTTTGAGAAAAATGGTAGTAAAGCTCAAAAATTTAAATTTATAAAATCAGAAGAAAAAACAAGAGTAATTGATGTAAGTTATCATCAAGGTGATATAGATTGGAATAAAGTTGCTAATAGTGGTATTTATGGAGTTATTTTAAGAATAGGATATTGGAATACTGAAGACTCAAGGCTATCTGAGTATATAAGAGAGGTTAAACGTTTAGATATTCCATATGGAATTTATTTGTTTAGTTATGCAAATACTACTAATGGTGCAAATATCGAAGCAAACTTTACTAATAATACTATTAGTAAATATAATTTGAATCCAACACTTGGTATATACTATGATTTAGAAGATTGGTATTTAAGCGCTGATAATACTTCTCATACTTTATCAAAAAATCAATATGATGATATTGCAAGGACATATATTAATAATGTAAGTTCTTATGTTGGTAGTAAGTATAAAGTTAAAATTTATGCTGACTTAAATCATGTTAATAATAGATTCGGGGATTACGCACGAGGTGAGTCAGACTGGATTGCACATTATGGAGCATCATCCTGTGGATATAAAGGACCACATTCACTATGGCAATATACTTCTGAAGCAACACTTGATGGTATAAGAGGATATGTTGATATGAATTATTTATATTAAAAAAATCATAGAAAAAAATCTATGATTTTTTTATTTACAACAAAGTTTTCTAATTTTCGATAAAAGATTTTGCTATAGTAGCAGCTATTACTTAAAAGAAAGGAGAAGAGTAGTAGTATGGTTACTAAATCAAAAGAAATTGAGAAGAAAGAGGTTAGTTATAATACGTTTGAAGAGATTAAACATATTGATGAAAATGGAAATGAGTATTGGTTGGCAAGAGAACTACAAATAACTTTAGAATACAAACAATGGCGTAGGTTTGAATCTGTTATTAACCGAGCTAAAATTTCTTGTGAAAAAAGTGGTATTAAAATTGGTGACCATTTTGCCAATGTTGGCAAAATGGTTAAAACTGGGGATTCTATTAGGGAAATTGAAGATTACAGTTTGTCAAGATATGCTTGCTATTTGATTGTACAAAATGCTGATCCTAAAAAAGAAGTCGTTGCTTTAGGTCAAACATATTTTACAATACAAACAAGAAAACAAGAGTTGATAGAAAAAGAATATGAGAATTTAACGGAGGATGAGAAAAGATTTTATCAAAGAAATTTAACTAGAAAAGGAAATTTTTCATTAAATCAAACTGCAAAAAATGTAGGAGTTAAAAATTTTGATAAGTTTCATAATTATGGATATAAAGGATTATATAATGGCGAAACAGCAAACGATATTGCTAAACGAAAAAAAATTAGATATAGAGAAGATATTTTAGATAATATGGGTAGTGAAGAATTAGCAGCTAACCTTTTTCGTATTACCCAAACTGAATCAAGGTTAAAGAGAGATAATATTAAAGGAGAAAATAATGCAAATAAAACGCATTATTCCATCGGAAAAAATATTAGAGAAACAATAAAGAAGAATGGTGGAATAATGCCAGAAAATTTACCGACTCCTGAAAAAAGCTTAAAACAACTAGAGAAAGAAAATAAACTTTCAAATAATGGCAAATAAATAAAATTTTATTTGTGGCAAAACTTCCTAATTTTCGATAAAAAATTTTGCTATAGTAACGACTAATAATTTAATTTGAAAGGAGAGAAAATGATTGATAAAAGTACTATGGTGGTAGAAGTTAAAGGAAAAGAAATTAGTTATAACTTGTTTGAAGATATTAAGCATATTGACGAAAATGGAAATGAGTATTGGTTGGCTAGAGAGTTAATGCCATTACTTGAATATAGTAAATGGGAAAATTTTAATAATGTAATTCAAAAGGCAATAATAGCTTATAAAAATAGTAATAAGGATGATTTGTATTGGCTTCCCGAGGTTAGGAAGCCAATAAAAACTGGCAAAGGTAAAAAGGAATTTATTAAAGATTATAAATTATCTAGATACATATGTTATTTAATAGTTCAAAATGCAAATCCTAAAAAGGTGATGGTAGCATTAGGGCAATCCTATTTTGCTGTTCAAACTAGAAAGCAAGAGTTAATTGAAAAAGAATATGAGAATTTAACGGAGGATGAGAAAAGATTTTATCAAAGAAATTTAACTAGAAAAGGAAACTACTTATTAAATCAGACTGCTAGAAAGTCTGGTGTTAAAAACTTTGATAGATTTCATAATTATGGATATAAGGGATTATATGGTGGTGAAACCGCTGATGATATTGCAAAAAGAAAAAAGCTAAGATATAGGGAAGAGATTCTAGATAATATGGGAAGTGATGAATTGGTCGCTAATCTTTTTAGAATATCTCAAACTGAGCAAAAATTAAAAAATGAAAAGATAAAAACGGAAACAGATGCAAATAAAACTCATTATGAGGTAGGTAGTAAAATAAGAAATACAATAAAGGAGCTAGGTGGTGCTATGCCAGAAGATTTGCCAACCCCTGAAAAAAGCTTAAAACAACTAGAAAAAGAAAATAAACTTCAAAATAATGATAAATAGTGAAATAAAGCTTGTTTTACGACAAAACTTACTAAATTTCGCTAATTGAGTTTGTTATAGTAGCGACTAAATAATTTAATTGAAAGGAGGAATAATGCATGAAACGATAAAGGAAATACATAGTAATTTAAGACAAAAAAAATAAAATAAAGGAGGAAATAAACATGAATGATGATATAGAAATAAAAATAAGAATAATTCCAGTAGAGGATGATAATAATTCTGATGAGGTCAATGAAATATTAAAAAATCAAATACTAAATGCTTTAAGCAAAAGTTTTTATAAAGGTTATACGATGGAAAAGTTAGAAAAGGTAACTACTTTAAGTGAGGGTGATCCAAGAGAACTTCCTGAACTTTCTAAAAGATTTGAAGCGTTTAATAATCAATATAAAAGCAGATATAAAAATAAAAATAGAAGGAGAAGAAGATGAAAAAGAGGGTTTTGGTTGTACTTTTAACTTTTGTTTTACTCATGCCTTTTATAAAAGTAAAAGCGGGTAACATGGATTCTTACGTTGATTGGAACTTAGATAGAAGTGTATTCGCTCATAAAATCCAAAATGGTACCGAGCACATAAATAACCTAGCACTGATGACGGTTAATGGTAAAATTGCTTACTGCATAGAACCAGGGATAGATGCTAATAAGGGATCTTATTATTCTTCCACAACAAATATCTATGATACTAACTTAAGTTGGGTTAATACTAAGAAATTAAGCCTAATAGGCTATTATGGATATGGTTATCCAGGTCATGAAGTAAAAGAATACTATATGGCTGCTCAAGAACTTATTTGGCGTGAAATGGGTGTAGGAAGTGTTTGGTGGACCGATGCTAAAGTGGGTGGTAATAACCTTAACATAGATTATTATAAAAATGAGATTTTAAGATTGGTTGATAATTATGAAATAGCACCAGAATTTGACTTTAAAGATAAATATATGGTAGGAGATGACTTCACCATAAGTGATAAAAATAACGTTTTAGATGGATATGAACTTATAAATAATGAAACCGTAAGTATAAGTGGAAATAGTCTTAATATAAAAGTCAAAGATAAAGATAACAATTTTATATTAAGAAGAAAACAAAATGGGAAAACAACTATGTATTATTATAAAGAAGGGTATCAAACGATAGGTACTTTTGAGTTTCCATATAACTATGAGAAAAGTTATAACATAAACCATTTTTATGGAAAGATTATTGTGGATAAGTTAGATTTTGATACAAATAGTAAAGAACCATTATCTTCTGAAGCTACTTTAGAAGGTGCAGAATATGGTTTATATGATAAAGATGGAAATTTACTTCAAACAAAGAAGACGGATGAAAAAGGAAAGATTGAGTTTGATAATCTTACTAAAAATAACTATACTATAAAAGAAATAACACCTAGTAAAGGTTATACAGTTGATGAATGGACAAGAAAAACATTTGTTGGAACAGGAACTCGTGAGGTAACCATTAAATCATATGAAAAGATAATAAAAAACAAAATATTTATTACAAAAGTATTAGATGATATAGATAGTAAAACATGCACTCCAGAAGAAGGTATTTTATTTGGTGTATACGATATAAATGGTAAATTAGTTACGAGGCAAAAAACTGATAAAAACGGTAATATAACACTTGAATTACCATACGGAAAATATGTTTTAAAACAAGAAAGTACATTTGAGGGTATAGATAAGGTAAAAGATAAAGAATTTGAAGTAACGGTTGATGGGGTAACGCAAAGTATTGCTCTCGTTAATCATAGGCTTCCAGAACCTAGTTTACCTAACATTACTCCACCAATAGAGATAGATAAATTGCCTAATACAGGAAATAAAAGTATATTTAATATAATCTTGTTAACATCGTTATATATTATCGGATTAATTAATGAAAAGAAAACTGCTTAAGATTGGGCTAATTATTTTAATTGCTTTATTAGCTAGAGAAATTATTTTGATAGCTATTTCAAATCATAACGTTAAAGAAAGTATTAAATCTTATTTTAATAATGATAGCAGCTTCAATTATAAAAGCGATTTTATAATTGAAATACCTAAAATAAAATTAGAATCAATAATTAAAAAAGCTGATTTGGATTTTAAAAATTTAGATGATACATTAGTTTATTATAAATATGATGATTATAATGATAAGATTATTGTTTTTGGGCATTCGGGTGTGGGATATGGTGTATATTTTAACAGATTAGATGAATTAGAAATTAATGATTATCTTTATTTGTATAAAGATAAATCGAAAATCACTTATACTGTAAATAAAAAATATAGTATACCTGATACAGATATAAGCATTTTAAAAAATGATGGAAAAGAAGTTTTATTACTAGTTACATGTGATAAAAATAATAAAAATATGAGATTAGTAGTAGAGTTAGGGGTAAATAGTGTTAAAACCCTTAAAAAATAACAAAGAAATCATATTTTTATTGATAAAACGCTTGAAAAAACTATTTAAATTTGATACGCTTATATTGTAAGGAAAATAACTTACAAATGAACATAAAATATGGAGGTTTTATTATGTCAAAACAACAATTAGTTGAAATGATTGCTGAAAAAGCTGGTTTAACAAAAGCTGATGCTACTCGTGCTTTAGATGCAACAATGGATAGCATTAAAGATGCTTTAAAGAAAGGTGAAAAAGTTTCATTAGTTGGATTTGGTACTTTCGCAACTTCAAAAAGAGCTGCTAGAGAAGGTCATAATCCAAGAACTGGAGAAAAAGTTCAAATTGCTGCTAGAACTGCAATTACATTTAAAGCTGGTTCTAAGTTAAAAGACGCTGTAAACTAATTTTTAATTAGCTAGCTAAAACACACGATAAAAAGTGTGTTTTTATTTACACTCAAAAAAGATTTTTATAAGTTATTTAAAACATAATGTTATAATTATAATGGGTGATTATCTTGAAAGATAAAATAATAGAGTTATTAAATATATTTTATGATAATGGATATGAAGCATATGTAGTAGGTGGTTATGTTAGAGACTTAATAATGGGTAAAGAAAGTTTTGATATTGATGTATGTACTAATGCCACTCCTAGGGAAATGAAAGAAATATTTAATGAAATAAATTTACCATTTGAAAACTATGGAGCGGTTCATTTATCATATAAGAATATCAACTTTGAAATAACTACGTACCGGATGGATTTAGAATATGAAGATAAAAGAAAACCTTCAAAAATAATATATACTGATAAATTAATTATTGATCTTAGAAGAAGAGATTTTACAATTAATACGCTTTGTATGGATAAAGATGAAAATATTATAGATTTACTAGATGTTAGTGAAGATATTGATAAAAAAATAATTAAATCCGTTGGTAATGCAGATAAAAAACTAAAACAAGATTCACTTCGAATACTACGAGCAATTAGATTTGCTACCCAATTAGACTTTGAAATTGATATAGAATTGCAAAATGCAATTATTAATAATAAAGAAGCGGTTAAAGGTTTATCATTTTATAGAAAAAAAGAAGAATTAAATAAGATATTTTCTTCTACTAATGCACTTAAAGGTATTCATCTTTTAAAATCCTTTGGCATTGATAAATATTTAGATATAAATCTAGATAATGAAATCGTTAAGACTAATGATCCTATAGGTATATGGGCCCAGGTTAATCCTGTGAATGATTATCCATTCACAAACAACGAAAAAGAGTATTTAAAGGCTATTTCAGACGTTTTAAAAGATAAAATGATTACTGATATGGAATTATATAAATATGGTAATTACGTATGTTATATAGCCTGTCAAATACTTAAAATAGATCCTGCTGATATATATGATAGATATGATAATTTACCGATTAAGAGTAAGGATGATATAGATGTTAGTGTTAGAGAAATAATAAATATATTAAAATTAGATGATAAAAGTATGGTTAAGGACATAATTAAAGATTTAGAATTTAAAATAATTAATGGTAGTTTAAAAAATGAAAAAAGAAAACTATATAAATATCTAATTGATACTCATCTTACAAATGTGGTATAATTCACTTAAAGAAGGTGATTTCATGTTAAAAAAAGAGTTTTTAGAACAAATAAATAATGAAAATCATTATACTGTTCCTAGATATGTTTTTTCATATGCTAAAGAACTGGGATTGGACATGAATTCATTGATATTGCTTATATATTTAATAAATAAACCAAATAAAATGATATTTGATTATAAGAAAATAATAAAAGATATTAACTTTACTGAAAAAGAGTTGCTAGATTCTATTTCTACATTAAAAGATAAAAATATACTTCTTATTTTAATGGAAAAAAATGACTCTGGTATATTAGAGGAAAAAATAGATATTAGTCTGTTTTATGAAATAATATTTTCTAAAATGCTTAATAGTGAAAAAGAAGAAAAAACAAATGATGATTTATATAATTCTTTCGAAAAAGAATTTGGAAGAACATTATCACCAATGGAATATGAGATTATAAATAGTTGGCAAGAAAAACAAATAAGTAATGAGCTTATTTTAATGGCTCTTAAAGAAGCTGTATATAACGGGGTTAACAATTTAAGGTACATTGATAAAATACTTTATGAATGGAGCAAAAAGGGCGTTAAAACCTCCATGGATGTTGAAAGGCAGACGAAAAAAAGAGAAGAAGAAACCGAGAATACTGCATCTTATGAATATGATTGGTTAAATGAATAGAAAATAGAAAGAAAAATTTCTATTTTTTCTTTTATCTTCCATGAAAAAAATTTAATAATATGATAGAAAAAATATAATGAATTAAAAAAAGATACTACAAATGTAGTACCTTTTTTAATTAGTTGTTTCTCCCGTAGTAGGTGTAGTAGGTGCAGTAGGTACAGTAGGTACAGTTTTGATATTTAATTTACCATTAACTGTTTTAGTTTTTCCATGATATGTAACTTCATATTTAATACTATTATTTGTATGGTTTAAAATATTTACATTAGCATCACCAGTTACGTCTCCACCATTATACATAACTATTACATATTTTGTACAATTATTAATTTCAGCTTGCGAAGTAACTTCACATGAATGGGTAATAACCTCAAAGTCGGATGTAACAGATACTTTATGACTAACACCACTACTTCTATTATTTTTATAGTTAGAGAATGCAGTATAAATTACATATACAGGATTTGAATAACTAGTAGTGTGTGAATATGAAGTTGAAGTTGTAGTTCCAACATATGTTTCAGAACCATTTTCCCCATCTTTAACATATATATCATATCCTACAGTTCCATATGTTTCATCAAAGTTATATTCGAGAAGTGAATTAGCGCTAACGCCATTCCAATTAAGTGTTACCGTATTTCCTGAAACTTTGCTTGATATTCCGCTAACACTTGGTAGATTTTTTTCTATTTCATCTCCAACTTCAGTTGGACCAGTTCCTTTTCTAAAATATCCCAAAACTCCACCATAATTAGATTTTTTAAGAGGTATTGAACCAGATATAACGTATATTTCCTCTATACTAGAAGGTTTTTCAAACGTACTTCCATCTTTATCAAATAAGTTATCTGCTAAGTTTTTATAAAATCTATCACGTGTTGTCCAAGAAGCCGTAGTGCTATAATGCTTTTTATCTATTTTATCGTAACCATACCACATTGTAAGAGTGTGCTTAGGAGTATATCCACATACCCATAAATCATTAACCGCTTTACTAGATAATCCATATTTTTTTCTTGTTGCTTCATCAAAGTTAGATGTACCTGTTTTAGCAGCAGTTGCAACACCACCTATATTAGCGGCACTTCTAGCAAGACCTTCAGTTGCGGACCAGTTTAAAGAATAATTTATTATGTAAGCAGTTGAATCATACATAACTCTTGTTTTATTTACGTTAGGTTCAACAACTTCATCAGTTTCTTTATATATAAACTTTTTTATTGTATGAGGTTTTATATAATAACCACCGTTAGAGAAAGCTTGGTAAGCACCAGCCATCGTCATAGGACTATTTCTTGATTCACCTTCTTTAGTTGAGCCAGTAAATGATCCGATACTGTGAGCTTCGTGTATTTTTCCATTTTCAATTTCTGGAGTTAATCCTAAACTTGTAGCAAACTTTAATATCTTGTCATTTCCAGCTTCTTTGCTTACTTGTTGAAATGTTTTTAAAGCTGTAATATTTCTAGATAAGCCAAGAGCTTGGTAAAGCGGAAGCCTTCCTTTATATCCACCATCTGAGTTAGATATTTTTGTTCCATTACTATAAGTTGTAGGGCTATCATCAATATAGTTAACAGTTCCCCAACCTAAGTATTCAGCAGCGGGTGCATAATCAAATATAGGCTTAGCGGTTGATCCTATTTGCCTGTTAGTTTGGGTAGCATAGTTAAATGATCTTTCAGTACTTTTATTTCTACCAGCCCCTACAGCTATTACTTCACCAGTAGAAGATTCTGTCATTACAATACCTGATTGTGCCATTTCATTTTCCCAATTCCATGCTTCACCATTCATAACTTTGTTAATGAAATCTTGTTTAGATTTATTCATTGCTGTATATATTTTAAGAGGTGTTGTGTATGGATTTAAATTATATTCAGTTTCTAATTCTTCAACAACGGTATCAATATAACCTTGGTATTCTGAATATCTACTATCAGTTTGTACACTTTTTACCAATGATGTAATTGGCACTGATTGTGCTATTTCTTTTTCTTCTTCAGTTATATATCCATGTCTTTGCATTAAATATAAAACGGTTTGTCTTCTTTTTTCAGCTCTTTCAGGATAATTGTAAGGATTATAGTATGTTGGGGATTGGAATAATCCAGCTATAAATGATGCTTCTGCAAGGTTTAAATCACCAACTGACTTACCGAAGTAGTTAAGAGAGGCTTGTTCAACACCATATGCTCCATTTCCTAAATAAGAATCATTTACATAAAACTCAATTATTTCTTTTTTTGTATATTTTCTTTCTACTTTAAAAATAGAAATATAAATATCGGTAAACTTTCTTACTATTCCTTCAAAGCCCTTAGAAACAGTAGATGTATAGTTATTTTTTACTATTTGCATTGTTAGAGTAGAAGCTCCTCCAGCATCCTTACCAACGATTTGACCTAAACTTGCTTTAGCAAATCTGGCTGCGTCAAAACCATTATGTTGAAAGAATTTTGAATCTTCTGTTGCTATTATTGCATCAATTAAAACCTCAGGTAAATCATCATAAGTGATTTCAGTCCTGTTTTCATTTCCCATTTTTGAAATCAAATTTCCATCAGCATCATATAATTCAGACATTTTTGTAAATTTTAGATTATTAGGATCAAACTTAGGTGCTTTTATTATTACGTATGCAAAAAATACTAGCATAATAGATACAAAAGCAATTATACATACTAATAAAACATTTAAAATCATTTTTTTCTTTTTACTAATACTTTGATTTTTTACCTTTTTTGTTGTTTTTCCATTATTAACTTTTCTCCTTACGTTATTAGCTTTACTTTTAATATTATTTGCTATTTTACTTCCGGATGTTTTAGTTCTTTTCTTCATCATGGTTATTACCTCCAAAATATAATTTATTTATTATTTCAATATAATCAATTCTTGGTGCATATTTTACTTTAATCATTGTACCATATTCTTTAAAGAAATTTATAGGAATTGATTTTCTTTCGTTGTTTTTTAAAAATTCTTCTAATTTTTCAGTACTTAAATAATATGTTTCGTCAAGTATTGTGAACCTAACAATTAAAAATGATATTGCCCCTTTATTTTTAACGTTTATTAGGTGATCTATTTGATGCTTATGAATGTTTGATAATGCAAAAGAAGTTTTACTAGTTGTCTCTTTAGCTTCAAAATCAATGTATTTACCATTATAGATACCATTATAATCGGTAGTTGATGGTGTTTCGAAATATGCTTCTTTTATCAATCCTATTTTATAGTCGACTTTAACTAATTTAATAGGAGTAGGCTTCTTATATATATATGCTATATCATGAATTCTATAATATTCATTAGCCAAATTTATGTCGTTTTCAAGTCCCATACCACGGTTAGCAAAACCAGTTTTAATATTGTTTGTTTTAGTTTTATTAAACCTTGTATAAGAGTAATTTTTTATCATCTTATCACCAATAATAATTATACTACAAATAATAAATATTTTTATATAAAAAATGAAAAGTATTGTCGATTTTATTTTTTAATAATTCTAATATGTTAACATACAGCTAGGAGGTCTTTATGAAAGATTATAGTTTAATGTTTATTTTGCTGGATGATTTAATAGAGGATGTAAAAAACATAGAAGAAGATTTAATTATTTCTCATACAATTAATTAGGTGATATGTTTGGAAGAAATAAAACACATTTATGATTTGTTACCCCATATTTTTTGCATATGGATAGTTTTAAATATTTTAGGAAACACGATAAAGATGACTTTTAAGATAAATAGCAAATACATTGTTTGGATACTATTACTAGTAAGTGTCATTATTAATTTCGTGTTTTTTGGCATAAGTTTTGAAAGTTTTTTTGTTGGCTTTGTTACGTTTAGTTTTTCTGTATCTTCTTATGATTTATTTAAATATCTTAGAAAAATAAATAATGATAGGAAAAAAATGGAATAATGTGTTAATAAAGGTTAACTATCTGTAAATTGACAAAAGTATAAAAACTTGCGATAATGTTATTTACAGAGGTGGTAGATGATGTTTAACGGAAGAATAGTTTTGTCGCCGCAAGATATCTTTGATAAGGACTTTAAGATTGATACTAGGGGATATAGACTTCAAGAAGTTGATAAGTACTTAGACCAAATAATTAAAGACTATGTTGAGTTTATTAACATAATAAAAGAATTAAGAGCGGAAAATAAAGAATTATCTAGGGAAAATTTAGATTTAAAACACGAACTTAGAGATTTAAGGGCTAATATTGATATCGTTAAGAAAAGTGAAAAAGAAATTACTAACGTTGATATATTAAGACGTTTATCACAACTGGAAAAATATATATATGATAAAGATGAATAATGGTTTTTACGTAAACGCTGCTAACTTAGTTTGGTAGAGGAAAGTCCACGCTCACACGCACCTGTAATGGGCGTAGTGTTCGCGCAAAGGGAATAAATAACCTTTGGTAGGAGTAATCCTAACGGCGCCGAGATAACCTATAGTCTAATAGATATGGTTATATTAGGCTGAAAAGTGCCATAGTGACGATACTTTTGGGAAACTAAAAGGGTGGAACGAGGGTAAACCCCACGAGTGAGAAACCCAAATTTGGTAGGGGAACCTCTAAAAAGGAAAAAAACGGATTAGAGGATGCTAATGCATAGATAAATGTTTACGACCAGCTTTGCTGGTACAGAACGTGGCTTATTAAAACTATTATTTAAAATAAAGGAGTGAACTTATTTTGAAAGAAATAGGAGAAAAATTAAAAGAGGCTAGGGAAGAACATGGAGTAAGTTTAGAAGAAGTAGCCGAAGACCTTAACTTAAGAGTATCTCAAATTCAAAATATTGAAGAGGGTAACCTTAAGGTTTTTAAAGATATATTTTATTTAAAATCATTTATTAGATCATATGCTAAGTACCTTGGACTTGATGATGAGAAGATAATGGATGAAGTAAATGAATATTTTTTTGAAGAAACATCTAAAATTCCAATTGCTGAAATACAAAAGGCCAGTAAAGCGAAGGAAAAAGAAAAAGTAAAAGAAAAAAAAGTTGTATCACCATATACAATAACTGATAAAAAAAAGTCAAAGGTCATTCCTGTAATAGTGACTTTAATTATACTATTATTAATGTTTTTAATAGGATATATAATTATAACGGAATACGTTAGTCCAGAGGTAGAAGATAATAATATAATAACTTATTTAGATAATTAAGAGGTGGATTATGAATTTAGCTAATAAGATAACAATGTTTAGAATATTTTTAACAGTATTATTAATAGTTTTACTATTATTTCCATTTTATATGGTGAATCTTGAGTTCCCTAAAATATTAGTTGGAACGATAAGTGTAGATGTTAAATATTTGATTGCAGCAGGTATATTTGCTGTTGCATCAATTTCTGATGCACTTGATGGTTATATTGCAAGAAGTCGTAATATGGTAACTGACTTTGGGAAGATGACCGATGCAATTGCAGATAAGATGTTAGTTAATTCAACGCTTATAATATTATCCGCACAAGGTATGATATCACCAGTGATTACCGTAATAGTAGTATTTAGAGATACTGTTGTTGATACCATTAAGATGTTAGCAGGAAGTAAGGGCAAGGTGGTTGCAGCTAGAAAATCTGGAAAAGTTAAAACTACTTTCTTGATGTTAGGTATAATTTTTACATTATGCTATAACTTGCCATTTGAATTATTTAATCTAGATATTGCAAACTTTTTACTTGTTCTTGCAACTATATTTGCGATAATATCAGGGATGCAATATTATATAGATAATAAAGAAATAATTTTTTCGAAGGAAGAAAAACTAGAAATTGAAGATGAAAATATACAAAAATAGTTTTTCTGCATAGCAAAAAAATTAAATTAGTGAAAAATCAGGTGCAATTTGTCCGAACAAACGTTTGAAAAAGTACTTGATTTTTATTTTTTTATGGATTATAATGAATATGTAATTAAAAAAACTAGGAGGATATTACATGGCAAAAAAAGCTGAAAACGATAAAACTTTAGAACAAGTATTAGCTGACATAGAAAAACAATTTGGTAAAGGTTCAATAATGAAATTAGGAGAAGATACACATAACAATATTGATGTTGTATCATCTGGTTCACTTACTCTTGATATAGCATTAGGTGTAGGTGGTTACCCAAAAGGAAGAATAATTGAAATATATGGCCCTGAATCGTCAGGTAAAACAACTTTTGCACTTCACGCAATAGCAGAAGTACAAAAAGCAGGGGGGAAAGCTGCGTTTATAGATGCTGAACATGCTTTAGATCCGGTTTATGCCAGAAATTTAGGTGTTAATATTAATGATTTACTATTATCACAACCTGATACTGGAGAACAAGCGTTAGAAATATGTGATGCATTAGTTAAGAGTGAAGCTATTAACATAGTTGTAATTGATTCTGTTGCGGCATTAGTTCCTCAAGCTGAAATAGAAGGAGAAATGGGAGATTCCCACGTAGGACTACAAGCAAGATTAATGTCACAAGCGTTAAGAAAGTTATCTGGTACTATTAGTAAAACAAATACGATTGCGATATTTATAAACCAATTAAGGGAAAAAGTTGGAGTGTTATTTGGTAATCCAGAAACAACAACGGGAGGTAGAGCTTTAAAATTTTACTCAAGTGTGAGATTAGACGTAAGACGTGGTGAACAAATAAAAAATGGAGATAGCGTAATTGGTAACAGGACTAACGTAAAAGTAGTTAAAAATAAGGTTGCCCCTCCATTTAGAACAGCTCAAGTTGAAATTATGTATGGACAAGGTGTATCAAGAGAAGCAGAAATACTTGATTTAGCTGTTGAAATTGGTGTAGTAGATAAAAGTGGTGCTTGGTATGCTTATAATGGTGAAAAGATTGGCCAAGGAAAAGAAAATGCTAAAGGCTTTTTAAAGGGAAATCCTGTTATAATGGAAGAAATTGAACAAAAGGTTCGCGAAGCCCACGGTATTGGAAATAAGGATGCTAAAAAGAAAAAGGATGAAGACGTTAAATAAAAAAATTTTATTTGATGGTGAAAATTTAGGTTTTTGATGTTAAAAGATTATATTGAAAGTAAGAACATTTTGCAATCTTTAGGAAAATTAAATGTAACGCAGAAGGAATTAAAAGATAAAGTTCAAAATGTAGATGATTTTATATTTTTGATGAATGCGGTTAACAATCTTGAATTAAAAGAATCATTGAAGTCTATATGTATGGTTAGTAGTATTAATATGCCTTTACCTAGCGGTAGATATGGAAATGCTTTAGGCGTATTATTAGAAATGCATAAATATGAAGTAGCTTTAGATATATTAAATGATCCTGAAAGTTATGGATTGAATTTAAAGCGCGTTTCATATATAGATGATGATGTATGGAATGCGGAAGAAACATTTAATTTTTCCTTATTATCATTTGAAGAATATGCTATAAGAAAAGAACCAATTACCAGGTTAAGAGAAGTTTATTCATCTGATGAAGTTGATGAATTAAAAAATAAAGAAATAGCTAATGCTACTGCTGCAGAACAGATAGCTAAGAAATTTAGTAAATAATATTATTAAAATTTAAATTAGATTCAAATGGATTCTAATTTTTTTCTTTTTGCAATCTAGAAATAAATTAATATGTATAGTATAATTATATTAGGTGATAACATGAATGATATTAAGTTAAGAATGGATGAATTAATAGATATAATTAATAAAGCAAGTTTAGAATATTATGTTAATGATAATCCATCTATTAGTGATCAGGAATATGATGATTTTTATAGTGAATTACTAAAGTTAGAGGAAAAATATCCAGAATTAAAAAGATTAGATTCTCCCACCCATAGGGTTGGTGGTGAGGCACTAAGTAGTTTTTCAAAAGTAACACATGAAAAGCCAATGCTTTCTTTTGATGATATATTTAATGAGGATGAAGTAGTATTATTTGATGAAAGAATAAGAAAAACATGTTCCAATCCTTCATATACATTAGAGCCTAAAATGGATGGTTTATCTGGCTCATTAATATACAAACAAGGGATTTTACAACGGGCTGCTACTCGCGGCGATGGGGTTATAGGAGAAGATATCACAACGAATGTTAAAACGATAAAATCAGTACCATTAATGTTAAATAAGCCCATCGATATAGAAGTTCGTGGCGAAATTTTCATGAGTAAAAAGTCTTTTGAAAATTGTAATAAAAAACGTGAAAAAAACGGGGAAAAACTTTTTGCAAATCCAAGAAATGCTGCTGCTGGTTCAGTTAGACAATTAGATAGTAAGATAACCGCCAAAAGAAACTTGGACTTTATGGCATATTTTATACCTAATCCAGAAGACTATGGAATAAAAACTCAAAAAGAATCAATTGAATTTTTAAGTGAATTAGGTTTTATGACAAATAGTAAATTAAATGGATTAGCTCGTACTCCTAATGAAATAATTACTTATATAGAAGACTTATCAGCAAAAAGGCAGTCTTTACCATATGAAATAGATGGTGTTGTTTTAAAAGTAAATAACCTATCCGATGAAGAAAAACTTGGAACTACTCAAAGAGTACCGCGTTGGGGGATTGCCTATAAATTTCCAGCTCTTGAAGTATTAACTACACTAAGAAATATAAAATTTACGGTAGGAAGAACTGGTAAGATAACCCCCAATGCTTTATTCGATCCAGTACATGTTGCTGGATCAGTAGTATCAAAAGCTACTTTACATAATGAGGATTATTGCTTAGAAAAAGATGTTAGAGTAGGGGATGTTGTATCAATTAGAAAGGCAGGAGACGTAATTCCTGAAGTTGTAGAAGTAAAAAAGGAAAGAAGAAAGGGCGATGAATTGCCTTTTAAAATGATAGAAGTATGTCCTATGTGTAACACTTTACTTATAAAAAAAGATGCTATGCATTTTTGCCCTAATGATAATTGTGATTCAAGAAAAATAGAAGGGTTAATTCATTTTGCTTCTAGAGATACTATGAATATAGACGGTTTAGGTGAAAGAATAGTGGAAGATTTTTATAACTTAGGTTTCATTAAAGCTATACCAGACTTATATAAGTTAGAAAATCACAAGGAAGACTTGATAGAATTAGAAGGATTTGGGGAAAAAAGTATTAACAATTTATTAGACAGTATTGAAAATTCTAAGAAAAATTCCCTTGAAAAAATATTGTTTGCATTAGGAATAAGACACGTTGGTAAAAAAACTGCTAAAATATTAGCTAAGTATTACAAGAACATAGGTAATATAATTAACGCTAGTGAAGAGGAATTAAGTAATATAAATGATATTGGTGCTATAATAGCAAGCAGTGTTAAAATGTATTTTTCTGATTTAAATAACTTAAAAATGATAGATGAATTAAAAAAACTTGGTGTTAATTTTGATTATATATCAACCATACAAGATAATAAGTTAGATGGTAACACTTATGTTTTAACAGGCACTTTAGAAAAGTATAAAAGAGATGAACTTACCATTATGCTAGAAAACTTAGGAGCTAAAGTAACATCAAGTGTTACTAAAAAGACGACTGGGGTTATAGTGGGAGATAAACCTGGTAGTAAATATGATAAAGCTATAAAGTTAGGAATACCTATAATTAAAGAGGAGAAAATTGAATCTTTAATTAGGTAGTGCTTCGAATAAGGTACTAATTTGTATCTTATTTTTTATATACTAGGAAAGTACGTTTTGCAATGTCGAAAAAAGTCGAACGAAAGGATATTTACTATTATATATAGTAGTGCTAGTATAAAAGGTATTACTTAAATGATAGGTAGGTGATTATATTGTATAAAGCATATAAATTTAGAATGTATCCAAGTATTGAACAATGTATTTTGATAAATAAAACATTTGGATGTGCAAGGTTCATCTATAACTATTTTTTAGATAAGTGCAAAGATAATAAATATATAAAAGCATATGATATGTGTAAAAAGCTAAAGGAATTAAATGAAGAATACCCTTGGTTAAAAGAAGTGGATTCATGTTCACTTAGATGTGCCATATTTAACCTGGAAGATAGTTTTAAAAACTTCTTTGAAAAAAGAGCATCATATCCTAGGTTTAAAAGTAAGTATTATAAACAAAGTTATAGGATAAATACCATAAGAAGTACTTATAAAGGTAAAGAATATAGTAATATAAAACTAGATTTAAAAAACAAACAAATAAAACTACCAAAACTAGGTTTAGTAAGTATTAGAGGATATAGAAATCTAGAATATATAAAAGGTAAAATAATAAATGCGAGCATAACAAGAGAAACTACTGGAAAATACTATGTAAGCGTTTTAGTAGAAGAGAAAGAAGAAAATATAAAAAAGATAAAACCAACAAGTATAGTAGGAATAGATTTAGGAGTAAAAGATATAGTAGTAACGTCTAACGGAGAAAAATATAAAAATCCAAAAGAATTAGAAAAAAGAGAAAAGAAATTAAAAAGGTTACAAAGAAAACTATCAAGACAAATAAAAGGAAGTAATAACTATAACAAGACAAAAATACTAATATCAAAGGTATATAGTAAGATAAAAAATGCTAGGGAACATAATATCATAACCATAGTAAATAAACTAGTAAAAGATCATGACATAATAATCTCTGAAAAATTACAAGTAAAGAAAATGCATAATAACCACACTCTAACAAAAAACATATTAGATGCAAGTTTTAATAAGATATGTGAGATGTTAAAGAGGAAGACAAAGCTGCAAGGAAAATACTATTATCAAATAGATAGTTACTTTCCAAGTAGTAAACTATGTAACCATTGTAATAATAAAACAGAAAAAACAAATAATTTAAGTATTAGAAGTTGGAAATGTGATTATTGTGAAAACATAAATGATAGAGATGTAAACGCAAGTATAAACATAATGTTTGAAGGATTAAAACTATATATGAATGAAGTCTTGATATAAGAAAATAAATAAGGTAAAATAAAAATATAAAAAAATAAATACGGTAGCGACTATCGGAATTTAAGCCTGTGGAGAAGTAAGGATACTTAGTCTTAGAAGCAGGAATGTTGGATCGGTGACGACCAATGCGTAAAATTTTAATTTTGCTTTTGTCCAATAAAGTGGAAATAAAACATAATTTATAGTATAATATTTATCGTATAGGAGGCGGTTATAAAAGATGCTACCAAAAATAAAAAGGTTTATAAAAAATAATAAAAAAGAAGTGAAAATAGGTATAATTATTTTAATAGTTATAATAGTTATGCTTGTTCTTTATAAATCTTTATTTTACTCTGATTCTGAAAAAGCTGTATATGGAGTAAGGTTACGAGATATAAAAGAACATGAGTTTACAAATAAGGAAAAGAAAGATGTTATTAGTAAATCTTCTGATATAGAAGGCGTTAAGAACGTAAAAATAGAAGTTAAAGGAAGATTAATAAAAATATTTATTACCTTTAATGAAGGTGTTTCACAAGATGACATAAAAAATAAATTTAATGATGCTGCAGCATTAGTAAGTGATGATGTTAAAGGTTATTATGATATTACGTTCTATGCAATTCAAACCGTAGATGGTAAAACTAAATATCCTGTAATAGGTTATAAGCAAAAAGGAAAAGATGCAGTTTCATTTGATGTGTTTTAGAGGTGGTAAAGATGAGAAAAAATAAAAATAAATCATGGCTAGTTGCACTAATAATATTATTCTTAGTAATAGTACTAATGATTTTAATAAATTCTACTAAATCTTCTAATGAGGATACAAAATTAAATTTAACAGAGAAAAAATGGATTGAAAATAACAAAAAAGAAGTTATTAATATTTCTTTAGTTAATGATATACCATTATTTAGTAATGATGGAAATGGTGTGTTCTTTGATTTTACTGATAAATTTGAAGAATTAACGGATCTTTCTTTAAATTTGATTTCATACAGTTCAGAAGATGAGGTCAGGGAAAATGATTTATATTTTGAAGTTGTAAAAGAATCAGATGAATCAAAAATTAAAGATGATGAAATGGTATTTTTTAAGGACTACTATGTTTTAGTTAGTAAAAAATCAGAAAAAATAAATACTCCTGACCAAATAAAGGATAAAAAAATTGGTGTCTTAGCAAGCAATCTTGCAGATGTTAGTTATTATATAACTTCAAAGGATGGAGTTTCATACACCCCATATGAAAATATG
Organism: uncultured Bacilli bacterium; assembly: GCA_910580185.1. GTDB lineage: Bacteria > Bacillota_I > Bacilli_A > RF39 > UBA660 > Aphodocola. The sequence goes on along the minus strand of CAJTWC010000007.1, from coordinate 24,588 downwards.
ACAAGTATTAAAAATGCACTGAAAAATGATGAAGTAAACTATATTGCGGTTCCAAAAACTAGAACTTTATCATATATTCTAGAAAACAACTACCATATTATATATAACATAACAGAAGTAAAAGAAGATTATGTATTAAGAACGTCAAATGATACAGATAAAAGATTAGCAAGTATTGTAAATAAGAAATTTATAGAATATAAAAATACCTATTTAGAAAAAGAATATAGTGAGAATCTTCTAGAACTAATTCTTGAGAAAAATAACATATCTGAAAAATCAAAGGCGGATTTTTTAAGTAAGAAGTATGTATATGGATATATAGAAAATGAACCATATGCAAATGAAGTTAATAATAAGTTAAATGGACTTGATAGTACATATATAAATTCATTTAGTAATTTGACTGGTGCAGGTATATCATTAAAAAAATATCGCTCAGTTAAAGCATTAAAAAATGACTTAAATTCTGGTAAGGTTGATATCGCTCCTAATTATTATAATTATTCTGGATTAAGTGGAGATTATGTTAAAACTATCTCGCCTTATGATGAAGAGTACGTAGTATTAGTTCATAAAACAAAAACAGATTTAGTTGTGAATTCTGTTAAGTCTTTGAAAGGAAAAAACGTTATTACAGTAAATTCTGTTTTAGCAAAGTATTTAGAAAAAGAAGGAACTGCTAAGGTAACTTCTTATGATAAAGTTTCTTCATTAATTAAAAAAGTAAATAAAGACAGTATAGTTGTTTTAGATAAAAACGTATATGATAAATATAAGGATGGTAAACTATCTAATTATAGGGTTATCTATAGTGACAAAGAAGGTCTACAATACGGTTATATTATTAAAAAAACTAATGAGAATAATACTCTAGGTAGTTTATTTTCTACTTATATGGAAACTATAAATTACAAACAGGTATATAATTTGGCATGGAAGGATTATTTATCAGGTGCTAAAGAAGTAAGTTATACTTTCTTATACATAATTGGAATAGTAATTTTATTATTTATCATATGGTTATTTGCAAGTAAAAAAATAAAAATTAAGAAGAAAAATAAAAGAGAAGAAACAATAAGATACATTGATCCTTTAACCTCATTAAAAAATCGTAATTATTTAAATAAAAACTTTAAAGATTGGGAAAATAATGCGATATATCCACAAGCGATAATAGTTATTAATTTAAATAATCTAAGACATGTAAATGATGTATATGGACATGAAGAAGGGGATAAGCTTCTTAAACTAGCCGCTAATATTCTTATCAAAAACCAACTTGAACAAAGTGATATAATTAGAACAGATGGTAATGAGTATTTAATATACTTAGTTGGTTATGGAAAAACTAAAGTTGTTACATATATGAGAAAATTATATAAAGAGCTAGGTGAATTACCATATGGTTATGGAGCTACACTTGGTTATAGTATGATTGAAGATGACATTAAAACAATAGATGATGCTATAAATGAAGCTGTACTAGAGATAAGAGCAAATAAAGAAATGAAGAATAAGAAAGGGTAATTATGAAAAAACATAAGGAAAAAATAAAGGGATCTATTAGGGAAAATATAGCGTTAATGAGCACTCCTTTAATGTCTATATTACCAGGCCAAATATCTTTCTTTGTTATTCTTTCAATTATTCCGATGGCTAGTATATTGTTTATGTTTATTTCAAAGTTATCATTTAATTTTGAGTCTGTAACTGGCGCAATCAACCATTATTTGCCGACAGCTATATCATCGTTATTATTGTCAATATTTGATCAGCAAAAAGCCGGGGCAATTGATGTAATCTTTATAATAACTGCGTTTTATTTAGCAGCTAAAGCGACACATTCAATAATTATTGCTTCTACTCAAATATATGGAGGAAAACAAAGAAACTTCTTTAGAACTAGAATAAAAGCAATTATAATGCTTATGATATTAATATTTTTAGTTATTACTGCAATAGGTGTATTAACTTTAGGTAGTAAATTCGTATGGTATTTAAGCACCGTAAATGGAACTATAAGTCCCTTTGTATATAAAACTTATATGATTTTAAAGTGGCCTTTTGCTATTTTTATGATGTTTATTGCATTAAAAATAATATATACTATTGCGCCAAATGTTGATATACCAAGTAAAAGTGTTAATAAGGGGGCATTATTAACAACTATAGCATGGGGAATATCTACGTTTGCATATTCATTTTACGTAAGCAATTTGGCAAATTATACTAAATTTTATGGAAACTTATCTAATTTGATAATCTCATTTATATGGTTATATTGGTTATCATACATATTTGTATTTGGTATGACGTTTAATGAATATAGGTTCTCTAATAAAAAATTAGATACTGAAAAAGTCCTTGATTAGAGGGCTTTTTTTAAATATTAAACAAAGGTAGCATATTAGAATGCATATATAAAAAAGTAGATAAAACATATGATTTATGCTATAATTATAAGGTGTTATAATATATGGAGGTTATTATGAAAGATAAGATAACTAGTTTTATTAAGAATACATATTTAAAAATCAAAAATAGGTTAAGCGAAATAAGCTTATTATTGTACATTAAAACAAATATATTGTTTATAAGTTTTGTTTTAATCAATTTAATAAATTCTTGGTTACTTAGAATTGTAACAATGGGAAATTTATTTAGTTTTAAGGCTATAATATCTGATTTAGCATTTATATTATTTGTTGGAAGCTTTGCTTATTTATTAAAACCCAAAAGTCAAATCAAGGTTTTAATGCCACTTACGATTGTTATGACAGCAGCTTGTATTATAAATGCTGTATATTATGAAAACTATGCATCATTTGCATCATTTTCACTTTTATCTACAGCCTCTTTCTTAGGGGAGATGGATGGTGCCGTTGTTACTAATTTAATTCACTTTAAAGATATAATATTAATTTTTCCTCCAATTGCTTTATTAATTATACATATAATTTTAAAAAAGAAAAAATATTATCATGAAGTAAAAAAAATTGAGCGTGGTAAAAAAAGATTTATAAATACTGCTATTCTTACCGCATTAATGATATTTATGACCATATCTTTAATGCAATCATCGGATTATAGTAGGTTAAAAAAACAATGGAATAGAGAATATTTAGTTCAAAGATTTGGTATATATGTATATCAACTAAATGATGCAATAAAAAGTACAGAATCTAAGTTTTCTAGTATGTTTGGTTACGATAAAGCATCTAAGCTAGTGAGGGAATTTTATGAAGAAAAGAATAAAAATGATAATTCAAATTTAAAAGATAATGAATATACGAATGTTTTTGAAGGAAAAAACGTAATTGTAATTCATGCTGAAAGTATGATGACTCAAGATATGTCATTATCATTTAATGAAAAAGAGCTTACCCCAAACTTAAATAGGTTAGCAAAAGAAGGTTTATTCTTTTCAAACTATTATCCACAGGTAAGTGTTGGTACATCAAGTGATACAGAGTTTACATTTAATACGTCGCTTTTACCATCAGCAACTGGTACGGTATTTGTTAACTATTGGAAAAGAACTTATGAAGCTATGCCAAATATCTTTAAGCAAAAAGGATATTACACTGCTAGTATGCATGCAAATAATGCATCATTTTGGAATAGAAACGTTATGCACGAAACTTTAGGTTATGATAAGTTTTATGCTAGAGACTCTTTTGATTATTCAAATGAAGATGATATTATTGGAATGGGACTATCAGATAGTGCATTCTTTAGTCAGGCAGTAGATAAAATAAAAAAGATTGATGAAAAGCACAATAACTATTATTTAACCTTAATTACGCTATCTAATCATACGCCATGGGATGATGAAGACAAATATGGTGATTACACAGTTGATTACAAATATACTGAAACAGATGAAAATGGTAATGCTGTGGAAAAAACACTTCCATATATGGAAGGAACCGAACTTGGCAGGTATTTTAAATCAGTACATTATGCTGATTATGCAATAGGAGAGTTTATTAATAAGATGGATGGTGAAGGATTACTTGATAATACTGTAATTGTTATATATGGAGATCACGATGCTAAAATAGCTAAGAAAGAATATAGGTATTTTTATAATTATGATTTCGAAACAGGCGAAAAATATGATAAAGATGATGAAAGATATACAGAAGTTGATTATTATAATTATGAATTAAATAGAAAAGTTCCATTTATTATATGGACTAAAGATAGTAAAGGTAATAAAAAATTAAATAAAGAAGTATCCACTGTAATGGGAATGTATGATGCTATGCCAACTCTTGCTAACATGTTTAATTTCGATTATAAGTATGGATTGGGGCACGATATATTTAATCTAGATAATAATATTGTCGTATTTCCTAATGGTAATTGGATAACTAATGATGTATATTACAATACTCAAAAAGAAGAATATTTGTCTTTAAAAGATTCTGTTGTTAATGAAGAAGAAATAGAAAAAAACAAGGGATATGCAAATAAGCTACTTGAAGTATCAGATTCAATTATAGTTTATGATTTAGAAGCAGAGGTAAAAAATGAAAAAAAGTAAGAAAATATTAATAGCATTAATAATAATTATTATATTTTTGATAGTAGGCATTATTTTATATAGTTATTTCTTTAAAAATGATGAACCAAAGGAAATAAAAACTATAAAATCTATTCCTGAATATGGATATGAGCTAAAGGAAAATGAAACCGATATTTATAAAGAAGAATTTGAGAATTTAGATAAAATATTGTCAAAAAAAGAAGTAGATTATGAAGAATATGCTAAATCAATTTCAAAATTATTTATTATTGATCTATATACTCTTGATAATAAACTTTCTAAAAATGATATAGGTGGTCTTGATTTCATTAAGGATGATATGAAAGATAACTTTATAGAGGAAGTAAGAAGTACTTTTTATAAATATTTAGAAGTAGATAACAAAGATAGAAATCAAGACTTACCAGAAGTAAGTGAAATAACTGATATTAGTTTAGAAAATACTACTTTTGTAATTAAGGATACTAAAACAACAACTTCTTCAAAAACTAAATCTAAAACTGCAAATAAAAGTATTGGTACAACGGTTGATGCTTATAAAGTAACTATCACTTGGGATTATAAAGAAGACTTTGGCTATGAAAAAAGTGCTAACATGATAATTATAAAAGAAGGCAAAAAATTATACATAGTAGAGATGGATTAAAAGGTTAGAAAATCTAACCTTTTTCTTTTACCCGAATACTATCTATGTTATAATTAGGATGTAATAAAATAAAAGGCTAGGAGAGTAGTTATGAAAAAGGAAAAAAATGTTTTATCAAAGTTATTTATGTATTTTACAATAGTTGTTTTTAGCATTATATCACTGTTATTTTTAGTAAAAAATAATATTATATTATCGGTTTTAGCTTTTATTATAGTTGCATTTATTTCCTTAAAAATAAATGTAAAAAGGTTTCCTATTATATTATTTATAACTAGTTTAGTAATTAGACTAGTAATGATACTTTTATTTAATTTTCCACAAGTATCTGATTTTGAAACTTTACTTAATGCTTCTAATAGTTTTGCTAAAGGGGATTTTTCCTTTCAAAATGATGCATATTTTAGTATGTGGGGATACCAAACTGGTTTTGTAATCTATCAAGGTATAATTTTAAAATTATTTAATAGCGTATTTGTACTTAAATTATTAAACGCTATATTCTCTTCCGGGTTATGCGTTATTATATACTTATTTGGCAAAAAACAAGTTTCTGAAAAAAGTGCTAAAATGGCATCCTTGTTATATATGATCTTTCCTTTTTCATTATATTTAAACACGGTTTTAGCAAATCATCATTTATCTACGTTTTTAATGTATATAGGAATATTTTTCTTACTTAAAAAGAATAAAAAAACAAAGGATTATATATTTGCGGCCTTATTAATTAGCCTTGGAAACATAATAAGACCGGAAGGGATAATCGTTGTTACAACACTTATTATATTTGAAATATTAAACTTAAAGAAAGATACCGTTAAAATGGTATTAAAAAACGTATTAATATTTTTAGTTATTTATTTCCTTATAGGAGGTGCCTCTTCATTTTTGGCCATCAAAACAGGAGTTAATGAGCAAGGTTTAAAAAATAATAATCCAAAGTGGAAGTTTGTTTTGGGATTTAATCATGACTCTTGTGGTTACTATGATGCATCCGATGAAAAGTATTTAAATGATGAAGAAAAAGAAATAGAAGTTATAAAAGAAAGAGTGTTAGTTAACCCATTAAATATGGGCAAACTAATGACTTGTAAGGTTAATAAGTTCTGGCTTCAAACTTCTTTATCCTCAAAAAATGATATGTACACTGATAAAACTTATCACGTACTTGGTTTTGATATAAAGTTTACTGATATAGAAAACATTGTTGTTTCATTTAATACGATTCTTTATATCATAACTTTATTTATGTGTATGATAGGGGTATTCTTTAATCGAAAGAAAATAATTAAAGATAATTCGTTTTTCTTCGTTATTATGATGATGGTTACGTTTGGTGTTTACCTACTTATTGAAATACAACCTAGGTATGCATACTTTATTCACGTTAGTGTGTTTATATTATCAGCGTATGGATATGATTTTGTATTAGATAAAATAAAAAATAAATTTACAAAAAAACTAAAAGGATAGGTGAGTGTTACTGTGGTAAAAAAAATTAATGCGTTTTTAGAGAAAAAGACTTTAACACTTTTTTATCTTTTTCTTTTTATGCAACCAATATTGGACTTATTTATATCTCTTTTTAATCATTATAATATATCATCTAGTATGGTTTTAGTGATTAGAACTTTGTTTTTAGGATACTTTTTATACTATCTATTATTTATAAGAAAATGTAGTATAAAATACGTAATTACATTATTTATTTATGTTGCTATCTTTATTTTAATAAACCTACTTAGTGATGGAATAAGTGGGACATCATACGAGATAAAATCACTTATTAAAGTAATATATTTTCCTATAACACTTTTATTTGCTATGGAATTATTTAAAGAAAATAACATTAAAAAGAAGTATTTATTTATGATTTTACTTACGTATTTACTACTTATTTTCGTGCCTGATATTTTAAATATTGGTTTTGAAAGCTATTTGTATGACAAGGTAGGTAGCATTGGACTTTTCTACTCAGCTAACGCAGTAGGTAACATAATAAGTATGTTAGCACCCATTTTTATTTTCTACTTGCTAAAAAACAAAAAAATAATAAGTTTAATCCTCTTTTTAGGTCTATATTTTTACATCCTTTTAATGATGGGTACTAAAGCACCTATTTTAACTGCTATGATAATTATTTTATATTTAATTATTTTACTAGTAATTAAGCTTATTAAAGAAAAAAAATATAATTATATATTTATGTTTGCAATTGCTATTATAATAGGAATAAGTATTATGATTAAAATACTTCCTGAAACGTCATTTTATAAAAATTTAATTATCCATGCTAAAAACATGGGTGTAAATAGTTTAAATGATATGCTAAACTTTAAAAAGTTAGATGATTATATTTTTAGTGGAAGATTAACTTTCCTTAAAGATTCATTTGATATATTTATTAATCAACCATTAGTACAAAAATTATTTGGTATGGGATACATAGTAGGTGGAAAAGTTATAAAGACATCTGAAATGGATTACTTTGTTTTGTTGCTTCACCAAGGAGTATTAGGATTTATTATTTTATATTATAAATATTTTAGTAAAATGGCATTTATTTTTAAAAATTACATAAATAAGTTTAAAACAAACTTTTTTGATATAGAAAAAAGCGGCATTTTAATAGCACTTATTATTTCTATATTAAATGCTTTATTAGTGGGTCACGTACTTGATGTTCCATCAGTATCAATTTTTGTATCCGTGATTATTGTTATCCTATGTAAAGAATTAAAAAGTGAGCAGTAATATATAAGGAGTATGAAAGTGTATGAAAAAATTAAAAAAGATATTAAAAAGTAACGCATTAAAAGCATTTTTATTATCATTTTTATTAGGAAGTATAATTATTTTACCTAACATAATTAAGGGAAACGGAATATATAGTTTAATAGCAGATTTTAACGTTCAACAAATACCATTTAATAAAATAATAAATGAATCTATAAAAGAAGGATCTGTTTTATGGACCTGGTATAACGAGCTGGGAAGTAGTTTTATTGGCTCATTTAGTTTTTATAATTTATTTAGTATATTTAATATAATTGGTTATTTGTTTCCAGCATCCTGGTTTGAATATTTAGTAGGGCCAATATTTATTTTAAAGTATGCGATAGCAGGGTTAACGTCCTATTTGTTTTTAAAAAGATATGTTAAGGATAAAAGATATGCAATATTAGGGTCGCTATTATATTCTTTTTCAGGGTTTCAGTTAACAAACATGATGTTTTATCATTTTCATGATGTAGTAGCATTATTTCCGCTTATTTTATACGCTCTTGATAAACTTGTGTATGAAAACAAAAGATTCTTATTTTCCTTTACGGTGTTCTTGCTTGCTATAACAAACTTTTTTTTCTTTATTGGTGTAGTAGTTTTTGTAATTTTATATTACATGGTAAAAATTATAACTAAAAGTTATGAATTTAAATTAAAAACGTTCTTTACAATTTTATTTGAATCCATTTTAGGAGTAGGATTAGCAGCAGTCGTACTTATGCCTTCTATATTATTTACCATGACTAATCCAAGGGTTAGTTCTTCTTGGACTTTAGTTACTAGTTTAAGGCATGCAACTAATAACTATTTAGAAATACTAAGGGGAGCACTTTTTCCACCTGAAATAATGAGTTATAGAGCAATTATTACGGAGCATAATTATCAAAGTATAGAATTATTTTTACCATTTATAGGACTTATTTTAGGGTGTGCTTACTTTTTAAAGAATCCAAAAAAGTGGGATAGTATTTTTATGTTAGTACTTGTAATAATAATGTGTATTCCAATTTTAAATAGTATGTTCTTTTCCTTTACCATAACTTATTATGCAAGATGGTTTTATATGGCTATACTAATATTTTCACTTACTTCCATAAAATGTTTAGAAGAAAACATAAGGTTTAAAAAAGCTATAATAATAAATGTTATTTTAGTATTGATATTTATAGTTGGTTGTTTTGTTTATACAAAGTTATTTAAGGGAGAACAATTCTTTTATGATAAAAATTATTTGATGGTAATGGTAATATCTTACGCTATAAGTATTATTTCATTATTTATAATAGATAGTTTTAAAAGTAGTGATAAAAAGTTAAAGATAATATATATTATGGTAATTATATGGATATGTTTTTGGGGTAATTACGTAACTTATAAGTACAAAATGGCATCGGGTGTAAGTAACGCCGATTATAAAGAGTATTTAAGTATTAGCGATAAAGTTACTTTAGATAAAATAACTAGATTTAATAGTTCTCTAAGTTGTAATTATAACTTAGGCTTATTAACTAAAAATGGTGATTTAAAAGCGTTTAATTCTAATATTAATGGCTCTTTATTTGAGTTTTATAATAGTATTGGTTATGATAGGGGTGTTTCAACAGATTTAGGAGTAGGAGACAAAAGACTAAATGATTTTTTAGGAGCAGAATATATTTTATCTTGTGGTAGCGATGATATTAGTTATTTAGACTATAAATTAAAAGAAGACTATGGTACGTTTAAACTATATTATAACGATAATTATAAAAAACAGGGATTTGCTGTGGATAAGTATTTGTTAGATAAAGATTTTGATATATTAAATTATGATGAGAAAATAGAGGTATTAAATAATAGTGTTATATTAAATAAAAATCAGATAAATAAATATAAAGATTTATTTGATAAAGAAACTAAATATAAAAGTCATGAATTTAGCTATGTAAATAATGGAATGAAATCTAAAATAACATCTAATAAAGAAGCTCTTGCTATATATACTGTTCCTTATGATACTGGATGGAGTGCTTACGTAAATAATAAAAAGGTAAAAATAGAACAAGTAGATAATGGATTTATGGCTATAAAAATAAATGAAGGAGAAAATGATATAAAATTTAAATATTTTCCTCGAGGCTTAAAGGAAGGTTTGATAATTTCAGGTATTTCGTTGTTAATATTTATAATTTATGTTATCTTATATTTAAGAGGAAGTAGGTGCAAGAGTTGAATAAAACATTATACGTAGTAATACCATGTTATAACGAAGAAGAGGTATTAGAAGAAACAACAAAAAGATTAAAGGAAAAAATGGGTAAACTCATAAAAGATAAAAAGATATCAAATAAAAGTAAGGTAATGTATGTAAATGATGGCTCAAAGGATAATACCTGGGAGTTAATAAAGAAAATAAATAAATCAGAAAAACTATTTACAGGTATAACTCTATCAAGAAATAGGGGACATCAAAATGCATTACTAGCAGGACTTATGACTGCTAAGACTTACGCTGACGTAGTAATAAGTATGGATGCAGACTTACAAGATGATATAAACGCAATAGACGAAATGATAGATAAGTATAATACAGGCTGTGACATCGTATATGGCGTTAGATCATCAAGAAAAAAAGATACATGGTTTAAAAAGACTACTGCCCAAGGATTTTATAAGTTTATGAAGTTCATGGGAGTAGACGTAGTATATAATCATGCAGATTATAGATTAACAAGTAAAAGAGTATTAGAAGAATTTTCAAATTTTAAAGAAGTAAATCTATTCTTAAGAGGAATGTTTCCACTAGTTGGATATTCTTCAGATGTAGTATATTATGAAAGAAAAGAAAGATTTGCAGGAGAATCAAAATATCCACTTAAGAAAATGCTTAACTTTGCATGGGATGGAATAACATCATTTAGTGTAAGACCAATAAGAATGGTCTTAAATGTAGGAATAATAATATTTGCAGTAAGCTTACTTGTATTACTATATTGTTTAATAGTTAAATTACTAGGAAAAACGGTAGAGGGTTGGACATTTGTAGTAGGTTCTATATGGTTAGTTTCTGGAGTACAAATGTTATCTATTGGAATAATAGGAGAATACATAGGAAAGATATATAGTGAAACAAAAGCAAGACCTAGATTTATTATTTCTGAAAATTTAGAGGAACAAAATGCTAAAAGATAAATTAAAAAAGAATAAAATATTACTCCTATTTATTTTAGTAACTGCTATAGCTTTAATAGTAAGATTTTTATTATTTAATCATGTATCTGGTGATTATGCATTATTTTTAAAAGATTGGTTTGATTTTTTTAGAGAAAAGGGGATTATTGGACTTGCTAATTATCCGGGTGATTATAATGCACCTTATATGACTATATTAGCGTTACTTTCTTATATTCCTATAAATGGTTTATTTTTAATTAAAATAGTTTCTATTATCTTTGATTTTGTTTTAGCAATTACAGTAGTAAAGATTTTTAAAGAAATAAAACCAAATCATAAAAAAGAATTAGATGTATTATTATATTTCGTATGTCTTATGTTACCACAATTTATTTTAAATGGCGCATGCTGGGGACAATGTGATTCTATTTATACTTCATTTGTTATGATTTCTATACTTTTTTTACTTAGAAAAAAGTATACTAAAAGCTTTCTTTTTTTAGGAATAGCATTTGCTTTTAAACTTCAAACCGTTTTAATATTACCTTTATATATCATATTATTTTTCAGCACAAAAAAAATTAATATATTTAATTTCTTTTTGATTCCTTTAATGAATATAGTTTTATCAGTTCCAGCATTAGTAATGGGAAAGCCATTTAAGGAATTAATTTTAGTATATTTTAACCAAACAGGTACTTATAAAAAAAGTTTAGTTCTTAATTTTGTAAATATTTATCATTTTATAAATAACAATGTTTCCTTGTTTTATAAAATAGGATTTATAATTACGTTATTAATATTTTTAATTATTATGATTTACATTATAAAAAATAACAAAAGTTGGACAAAGGAAAAAATAATAACATTAGCGTTATTATCAGTAGTTATTGCAACGTTTACTTTACCAGGAATGCATGATAGGTATTTATATATTGGTGAGGTATTATCTGTTTTATATTATTTTACTTACAAGAAAAACTTACCTTTAGTATTAATTATTAACATAAATGCTTTTATTACGTACACGTGTTATTTATGTGGTATTACAATGAATAGTGTATTTAGCCTTTTGTTTGTTATTTATGTTATTGCACTAATAATGTTTATTAAAAACTTCGCTTATTTATTTAAAAAAGACCAAGTCTAATGGTCTTTTTCTTTATCAAATTTATCCCATACATAATTTATTGCAAAATCACTATTTGGATATAATCCGTCTTCATTAATTTTTTTTCTATTATTTACGTATTCATCAAAAGTACTAATTACTTTAGCAGGATTACCTCCTATAACACTATTATCTGGAACGTCTTTAGTTACTATAGAACCCGCTGCAACAATAACGTTATTTCCAATTTTAACGTTTGGTAATATAGTTACGTTACATCCTATAAATACGTTATTTCCTACTTTTATAGGTGCACAATTATAATAAAACTTAAAATTATAGTTCATTTTGTTTAATACTTTATCAATAACGTCATGTGTTACAAAAGTAACCCCTGATGCTACTGATACATTATTACCAAAACTAATTAATTTTGGCTCATCAGGAATTATTCTAGGTTGGAAGAAGAAGTTATCTCCAACTGATTTAAATACATTTTTTTTAATTAATAGTTTTGTTCTTTTATCTGCGTTACTAATTAAATACATTTTAAGTTTGGTTAAGTACTTCATATTTAATTACCTCCAATATATTAACATTATAGCATAATAGTAAATATATTAAATTATTTTTGAAATTTTAGGGGAATTTTATAAGTTTTGTCTAATTATAAAGTAGGGAGCAGTAAAAACTAGCTTTGTTTTCTACCTAACTTGAATAGGAAGGTGGGTGATAATTATGAAGATAAAATTTGAAATAAAATTTCCTTCGAAGTTGATTATCATATTATTACTTATAATAGTACTAGTTATTATGTATGTATAAGAAAAACAAGGTTAGTTTAGGCTAGCCTTGTTTTTCATTAAAGAAATTTAACGGAAAACAACTAGTTAAATCTGTTTCCTACAATTTTATTATACAACAAAGTTATGGGTTTTATCAATTAATTATATAACTAGGATAAAATATCTAAGATGGACTATAACGTTTTGATAAAAAAATAGTAAATGTGTTAATTATTTTTGAAATTTTAGGGGAATTATATAATTTATGTCTAATTATAAAGTAGGGAGCAGTAAAAACTAGCTTTGTTTTCTACCTAACTTGAATAGGAAGGTGGGTGATAATTATGAAGATAAAATTTGAAATAAAATTTCCTTCGAAGTTGATTATCATATTATTACTTATAATAGTACTAGTTATTATTATTTATGTATAAGAAAAACAGAGTTAGAGGGTAACTAGCTCTGTTTTTCAACAAACTCAAAATTTTTGGAAAACAACTAGTAAGCTGCTTCCTACAACTTTATTATACAACAAAGTTATGGGTTTTATCAATTAATATATTTATTTTTTATAAACGTCTTTTCCTATTTGAACATCTTCGTAAGGATTATTTATTGAAAAACTAAATTCTTTGTCCATTTCTGGTTTTTTGATTTCTAAGTTTATTTTCATAGCATCAACGATTTCTTTTAAGCTTTGAGTGGAATATTCAAAATAATATATTCCGTTAATCATGTTATCATGCCCTGATAAATATAATCTTTGTGTTCCAATAAAGTCATCACTATTTATGTTCTTAGAATTAAATATAATATTTTTAAATGTATCAAAACCTGTTATCATAGTATTTTTATCAATGTTAGTATCAATGTTATCGCCAACGATATCTAACACTCTATATATGTCAGATAAACTTCTAATACCTTTTAATTTATTAACTGTTGCTTTTACTATTTGCTGTTGATTTTGTCCTCTTATGAAATCATTACTTGTATAGTTAGAATATTTTTTGCCACAATATCTTGGCCAAGTATGACGGTTTCTTGCAAAGGCAAGTGTTTGTTCACCATTTAATGTTTGAGGACCTTTTTCTAAATATATGGTATTATTACCAAATCTTCTTTTTGAATCACTTTCACAAAATGCGTAAGGTATGTCAACATCTATTCCACCTAATGCATCAACAAGTGATATAACACCTTGAAAATTAACTTTTACCCAATAATCAATTTCTATACCAGTAAAGTTTGTTATGGTGTCCATTACGCAGTCAGCACCATAAGCTCCAGTAGAATTTATTTTATTTTTAGCTTTTGATTTAGTACATACTATTGGAACTCTAGTATCTCTTGGAATACTAAGAATTGTTGCATTCATGGTATTTGGGTTAAATGTTATAAGCATTAAAGTATCACCATTAAATGAATTACTTTTCTTAAGTGAAGAAGAACTTGAATCAACACCCATGATAAGTAAGGTAAATGGTTCACTTAATGTTTTTCCTGATGTACTTTGTTTTTTTACTGCTTTTTTGTTTTTTTCATAAATTACTTTAGTTTCATCTGCTATGTTTTCAAAACCTTCTTCAGTTGCAAACATCGAAACATAAGAAGAACTAATAAACATTGCATCTATTTCATTATTATATAAATCCTTAAGCATTTCGGTAAAACTGTCGTAGCTAGCAATATTTTCTTCGTTTATCTTTTTTTCTTTAACTATTTCCATTGGAATAGAATAACCTTCTATGTTATTAGAATCATTGATCATTCCAATTTTACTATCATCAAGGTTTTTTATATCTTTAATACTAGAACTTTTAAGTGCTACTAAGCTCGTAGAATAGCCAGATTCTTTATTTGTTATTTTTGATAAAGAATTGCTTATTTTATTAATATTTATACTAACAAATAACTCTCCGGCAATAAATATTATTATAAATATAAAGTACCAAACATAACTTTTTGTTTTATTTTTCTTTATGCATTTAAACCCTTTTATAGTAAATATTACAATCAATAAAGAAGTTAAGAATATCGCTCCATAAACAATATATGTCATAAAGCTTTTTGATGAATTGTAATAATATATTTCTTTAACAAAATATCCACTAATTATGTAGTAGGCTATTAAAAGTGGAAAAAGTATTAATACTGGCCACTTAAATCTTTTCTTTTTCTTTTCCAAAATATCACCTCACGTATCTTAGATTATACAACAAAATATGCTAAAAAACAACGCTCCCAAACCATCATTAAACTCTATATTTATATGATGCTTTTAAAATAAAAGAATATTCTTTTATTTTTTGACGGAAGTTTACATATTTTAACATAATTCTTCTTTTACTTTATTTATCCGACTAATTTCTATGTTATAATTAATTAAGAATAGGAGTTGGTCATATGATGCAAGCTAAAAAGTTTAATTTATTGTTAGTATTTATGATTGTGTTTTCATGCTTTATGTTTATATCAAACGTTAAAGCAGCATCGTATGACGTATACACGGTAAAATATAAATGTAAGGTAAGAACATCACCAAGTGACCAGGTTAGCGCGATAAAAAATGGTAATGATGATGTACAAGTTTCGGTTAATCAACAATTAGAATATATAAAAACTGTTAAGGGACCCAATAATGGTAAACAAAACCAAGATTGGTATGCGGTTAAATTTGATTACGCTGCAAGAGAATATACTGGTTATGTTGCAAAAGCTTGTATGTATGATAAAAAAACTTATACGTATAACGATGATGCTTCTTTTGAACAAAGCATAAAGGATTTTCCTGACAGCTACAAAACTTATTTAAGAAAGCTTCATGCTATTCATCCAAACTGGACTTTCGAAGCTGATTATACTAATCTTAACTGGGAAGCTGCTGCAGAAGCAGAAAGCCAAAAGGGTACTAGTGCAATTAGCAAGTTATATCCATCATTAATTTTTAAAGATAGCGTTAATCCAAACGGAATATTAGTAGATGGTACAAGTTGGTATGCTCCTGCTAAAGACGCTGTTAAGTACTACATGGATCCAAGAAACTTCTTAACGGAAAAAAACGTATTTATGTTTCAAAGCCTAACTTACAATGCTAACGAAGACTCATCAGTTCAAAAATTATTAAATGGTACTTTTATGGAAGGCTCATTTACAGAAAATGGATATACTAAAACATATGCGCAAAGCTTTATAGATGCCGCAAAAGAGTCGGGCGTTTCATCAGTACACTTAGCATCACGTGCTCTACAAGAAATGGGAAGTGATGGTTCATCAGCTTCAAGTGGAAAAGTATCTGGTTATGAAGGGTACTATAACTTCTATAACATAGGAGCAACAAGCGGGCCTGATAACTATTTAAAAGGTTTAGAGTATGCTAAAAATAATGGATGGAATTCAAGACAAAAAGCAATTACTGAAGGAGCTAAATTTATTGGTTCTGGATACATTACTAAAGGACAAGATACTTTGTATTTTCAAAAATTTAACGTATCAAAAGATAGAACAAGAAGAGAATATACTCATCAGTATCAAACAAACATAATGGCCCCAGAATCAGAATCTGCTAGCATATATAAATCATATAGTAACAATAATAAGCTAGGAAATAACTATAATTTTGTTATCCCAGTATATAATAATAGACCTGATTCTGCATTTAAAGTTTCAAGAACTGATACGGTAGGAGGATCAACTGCTCCAAGTACTCCTGATTCAAACCAAGGTGGTAACAACGGAGAAAATAACGAAAATAAACCTCAAGAACCACCAAAACCAGTTGTTAGTCCAGATACTAAGGTAACTAATTCTGGATATAGACTTTCTAATGGATATTTAACAGGTATAACTTATGGTGAAGACATAAGTAGTATTAAAAAT
The DNA here is from genome assembly GCA_910580185.1 of uncultured Bacilli bacterium. Taxonomy (GTDB): domain Bacteria; phylum Bacillota_I; class Bacilli_A; order RF39; family UBA660; genus Aphodocola. The sequence continues at coordinate 7,675 of CAJTWC010000007.1, read as the reverse complement.
AAAATCCAAGGACAAGGTGGAAGTATAAGTACTTTAAATAGTTCTTGGAATTCAAAGATGAGTGGAAAAGTTGCAACAGGCGACATCGTAAGTGTTGATGACATGGTATTTAAAGTTGCGGTTTATGGAGATATATCAGGTGATGGTGTTATCAATATAAAAGATTTATTATTAGTTCAAAAATATTTACTTAGATCACAAAACTTAACGGAAGCTAATAAGGAAGCCGCTGATGTATCAAGAGATGGCGTTGTAACAATTAAAGATTTATTATTAATTCAAAAGTACTTATTAGGTACTGGAAATATTAATCAATAGGAGGAATAAGAATGACGAAGTTATATAAAAGAATATTAACTGGAGCCTTTATCCTCCTTTTTGTATTTTTATTTAAATTACCAAATGTTTCTGCAGCAAGTTGTAGGATAGGTGTTTCAGCACCATCTTCCGCGGTTGTAGGACAAAGCTTTAAAGTTACTGTTACGGTATCAGGTTCTTCTTCGATTGGATCTTGGGAATATACTTTAGGTTATGATTCGTCAAAGGTAAGACTAAATAGTGGAAATTTGCACGTGGTTGATTATGGAAACGGAAGTAAATCATCAGCAAGTTATACTTATTCTTTTACCGCTTTAACATCAGGAACGGCTACCTTTAAACCTACTAATGCATCAGTTTTAGATTACGCAAGTACGAATGAGTGTCTATCTGGAACGGGAACAGCTACCGTTACAATGAAAACACAAGCTGAAATAGAAGCTGGATATAGTAAAAATAATAATTTAAGTGCTTTATCAGTAGAAGGTGCAGAACTATCGCCTGCGTTTAATAAAGACGTAACCGAGTATTCTGCAACACTTCCTGTTGATACAACGAAAGCTAAAATACTTGCAACAGCCGCTGATAGCACAGCATCTATTACTGGAGCAGGTGAAATAGACGTAGTAGATGGTCTTAATAAAGTTACAATAACCGTTACTGCACAGCATGGAGAAAAGAAAACATACGTAATAAATTTAACGGTAGAAGAACTTGATCCAATTAAAGTTAAGGTTAATGGAAAAAATTATACCATTGTTAGAAAATCAGGACTTATAGAAAATATACCAGTCGGATTTGCAGAAACTAAAGTACAAATAGAAAATCAAGAAGTTGTAGCATATAAAAGTGAACTTACTAAATTAGTCTTAGTAGGATTAAAGGATGATGAAGGTAGCATTAGTTTATTTATATATGATGAAAAGAAAAAGGCTTTTACATCATTTAAGGAAGCTAAAGGTGCTGGTCTTAACTTACTAATATTAGATAAGGCTGAAGAAAATGTTCCAAATGGTTTTGTTAAGGCGAAGTTCAAGCATAATGATATAGAAATAAATGGATATAAATTAAAAGATGATAATAAAGATAATTATTATTTAGTTTATGCCCAAAGTCTAGAGTCTGGAGAAAAAGCATTTTACCTATATGATAAAAAAGAAGGAACTTTCCAAAGGTACTATGAAGGCCTATCTAATATTAAAGATAACCAAATAAAATACTTGTTTTATGTAGCAGCATCTTTATTAGGCATATTAGTATTAATAATTATCATTTCAATTTTTAAGGGTTTATCTTCTAAGGATAAAAAAATAAGAAAATATCAAAGGAAAATAGATAGGTTAAATAATAAAAGTAGTAGAGAAATATACGATGATAATTATGATATAGATGACGTAGATGAAAGACCAGTTATTAAAAAGGTAGAAGAAGATGAATATGTCGTACCAAAAAAATCTAGAAAAGAAAAACTAAAGGAATTAGAAGAAGCTAAAAAAAGATTAGATAAAAACAAACCTAAATATAGAAGAGTAACTTTAGAGGATGATGATATTTAAGAAATCAAGAAATCTCTTGTAGATTTCTTTTTTTCTACAATTTTTTTAAAATTAGTTTATATAATAAATGACTCGAAAGGAGTAGTATATGAACTATTTTGATAAGATAAAAAACATAATTGAAGAAAAAGAAGTAAATGATAAGGTAAGGTATCTAGAAAGTAACAAAGAAACAATAAATACGTATTTTGAGATAGGAAGACTTTTAATAGAAGCACAAGGAGGAGAAAAAAGGGCAAAGTATGGAGATAATTTAATTAAAGAATGGTCTAAAAAGTTAGTAAAACAATATGGAAAAGGTTATTCTATAGCAAATTTAAAAAATATGAGAAGATTTTATATATTATTTAGAAAAAGCTATACGCTGTGTAGCCAATTTAATTTATCTTGGTCACATTATAGATGTTTACTTAAATTTGATAATGAAAACGAAAGGAATTATTACATAAATAGGTGCGTTCAAAATAATTTATCGGTAAGAGGCCTTATTAATGAAATAAAAACAGATTCATTTAATAGATTATCTTATGCTGATAAAAAGAATATAAAATTGATAGGGGAAAGAGAAAATGATGAGTTAAGGATAGAAGATATGCTTCATGACCCAATAATTATAAATATAAATAAAGAAGAGAAATTAAGTGAGAAGGTATTAAAGAAATATATATTAAAGGAGTTAGAACATATCTTTTTAGAATTAGGGACAGGATTTGCTTTTGTTGGTAGTGAACATAAACTAACTTATGAAAATAAAAACTATTTTGTGGATTTAATGCTATTTAATACTGAATTAAATAGATATTTTGCGTGTGAATTAAAATTAAATGATTCTAGTGTAAAAGATGTTGCACAGATAAAACTATATATGATGCTTACAGATAAAACGTTAAAAAGAAGTTTTCATAAAAATACTGTAGGAATATTAATTTCAAGAAAGAATAATAATATTGTCTTTGAATATGTAAGTGATCCTAATTTGTTTTTGACAACTTATAAATTAAATGACAATAGCAAAGTAGGAAGTTAGAAAGGAGCAGTATATGAACTATTTTGATAAAATAAAAAACATAATAGAAGAAAAAGAAGTAAATGAAAAAGTAAGATATTTAGAAAGTAATAAAGAAACAATAAAGACGTACTTTGAGATAGGGAGATTATTAATAGAGGCACAAGGTGGAGAAACACGCGCAAAGTATGGTGATAACTTAGTTAAAGAGTGGTCAATTAAATTGTCAAAAGAATATGGCAGAGGATATGATTATACAAATCTAACAAGGATGAAAAAATTATATTTAATGTTTGAAAAACTTGGCACAGCGTGCCAACAATTTAATTTATCTTGGTCACATTATAGATATTTATTAAAATTTGATGATGAAAATGAAAGGAATTATTATATTAATCTATGCACTCAAAATAATTTATCCGTAAGAAAATTAATTAACGCAATTAAAGAAGACCAATTTAGTAGACTATCTTATGCAGATAAGAAAAACGTAAAATTAATTACCAATAATACTAAATCCTTATCTATAAATGATATGTTACTTGATCCAATAATTATAAACATTGAAGAAAGTGATAAGTTATCTGAAAAAGCTTTAAAAAGGTATATTTTAAAAGAGCTAGGACATATTTTTATGCAAATGGGTGTAGGTTTTACTTTAGTTGGTGAAGAATATAAATTAACTTATTTAAACAAGAATTTTTATGCTGATTTAGTCTTATTTAATTACAATTTAAACGCGTTTACAGTAATAGAATTAAAAACAAAAAAGGCTAAATATAAGGATGTTCATCAATTACTTTTATATAAAGATATAATAGATAATATGCTAAAAAGAGATTTCCACAATAAAACTATTGCTATTTTAATATCAAAAGAAAATGATGAGTTTATTATAGAATACGTAAGTGATATGGATATATTATTATCATCTTATAAATTTAAATGTGAACTGTGATATAATCTAGATAGGAGGATTAAATGGAATATTTAGATATATTAGATAAAAATGGAGTTTCAACTGGCGAAAAAAAAGAAAGAGATAAAATTCACGTTGATGGTGATTGGCATAAAGTCGTACAAATATTTATTATCAATGATAATGGAATAATGTTACAACAACGAAGCTTAAATAAAAAATCAGATCCTGGAAAATGGTGTGCATCAGCATCAGGGCATATAAGTAGCGGTGAAAGTAGTTTTGATGCTTCTTTAAAAGAATTTAAAGAAGAACTTGGAATAACTTTAAATAAAGAAGAAATAAAATTAATTGATACTTTTGCATCACCATCAGTTAGATATAATAATGGTAACAAAATAATTAATAATCATTTTGTTGATTTATACATAGTAACTAAAGATATAGATGTAAATGATGTTATTATTCAAAAAGAAGAGTTAGAAAAGGTAGATTATTTTACTATAGAAGAATTTATGAATATGGTTAATACCAAAGATGAAAGGCTTACTGATACCCCAATATTATTTAAACATTTAATAGATTATCTAAAAAGCCTCTAGATATTAAGGCTGCTTTTTGTATACAATTAAATTTTTATTTGTTATAATTTAGTTAGGAGATAGAAGTATGAAAAAGGTAATGTTTATATCAAGCATGGGTGGACACCTAACTGAGATGATGCAATTAAAAAGTATATTTAAATCTTATGATTATAAGATAGTAACAGAAAAACATAAATCAACTATTGGTCTTAAAGCTAGATACAAAAGCAAGATAGATTATTTATTAACTGGCAATAAAGACCATATGCTAAGGTATATATTTGTTATTCCATATAACATTGTTAAAAGTTTAATATTATTTTTGAAATTTAGACCTGATGTGGTTGTTACAACGGGAGCTCATACTTGTGTTGCTATGTGTTACATTGCTAAAATATTTAGAAAAAAAGTAATATACATAGAATCATTTGCAAACATAGAAACAAAAACGCTTACGGGAAGATTAGTTTATCCTATCGCGGATAAATTTATTGTACAATGGCATTCAATGCTTAAACTTTATCCTAAAGCTGTATATGAAGGGTGGATATTTTAATGATATTAGTATTATTAGGAACACAAGATAAACCTTTTGAAAGAATTTTAAAAGCGGTAGCTAAACAAATTGATAAAGGTAACATAAAAGAAAAAGTAGTTGCGCAAATTGGATGTACTTTATTTGAACATAAAAAAATGAAGACATTTGATTTTATGCCAAAAGAAGAGTTACATAAGTTAATGGATAAAGCAAGGTTAATTATTACCCATGGTGGTGTTGGGACGATAACAGAATGCATAAGTAAAGGAAAAAAAGTAATTGTTGTACCAAGACTAAAGAAATATGCTGAGCATACCAATGATCATCAACTTCAAATAACTAAAGAATTCGCTATGAAAGATTATGTTTTACCATTATATGACACTAAGAATTTGTCTAAAGTATTAGAAAAGGTTAAAACTTTTAAACCAGTAAAATATGAATCTAATAGTGAAAATTTTAAAAATAAGATAAAAGACTACATTGATAATATATAAATATATGTAGTTTTTCTTTACACCTTTTTCCACAGTAAATATTTTGTTTACATTAATTTTCCACAGTATAAACATTTTTTTGACGTAATTATTATACTTTAGTATAATTAAATTGGGTGATAATATGAAAAAAATAACTATTTTAGCACTTCATATGGGTTATGGAGGAATAGAAAATGCTGTTGCAACACTTGCGAATACACTTATTAACAAATATAATGTTGAAATATTAAGTGTATATAGATTATATAAAGATCCTATTTATGATTTGGATGAAAGAGTAAAAGTAAGATACATTTCAAATATAAAACCAAATAAAAACGAAATGAAATACTATTTTAAGAAAAGAAACTTTAGCATGTTTTTTAAAGGTATTAGTACTAGCGTAAAAACAGGTTATGTTAAGTATATAAAAACAGCAGAAGAATTAAAAAAATTAGATACAGATGTATTAATAACAACAAGAGATGTTCATAATTATTTATCTGGTAAATATGCTTCACCAAGTATAAGAAAAATAGCTTGGGAACATAATCATCATAATGATAATAAAAGGTATATTAAAAAATTATGTACATCTTGTAAAAACGTTGATTATTTTATTGCGGTATCAAAAGAACTTGAAGAATTCTATAAAAAATACCTTGGTAAAAAAGTAATTTATATACCAAATACTTTGGATAAATTTCCAAATAAAGTTTCAAAGCTTGAAAGTAATAATTTAATAGCGGTAGGAAGATTATCTAAAGAAAAGGGTTTGGATGATTTACTTAGAATATTTAAAAAAATTCTTTCTAAAAATTCTGATTTAAGATTAAATATAATTGGTGATGGCCCTGAAAAAAATAATCTTTTAGAACTTTCTAAAAGTTTGAAATTAGGAGATAAGGTAACGTTTCATGGGTTTCAGAACAAAGATTATATTAATGAAATCATGCAAGACAGCTCTTTATATCTAATGACTTCACATACGGAAAGTTTCGGCCTTGTTTTAATAGAGGCAATGGGAAATGGTGTTCCTTGCATTGCTTTTGATAGCGCGCAAGGTGCAAATGAAATAATTAATGATGGTGTAAATGGGTACTTAATAAAAGATAGAAATCAAGAAGAATTTGTTTCTAATATAATTAAGTTATTTGAAAATAAAACTTTAAGAAAAAAAATGGGTAAAAACGCAAGAGAAAGCGCTAAAGAATATTCTTCTTTGGTATCGCTTGAAAAGTGGAGTAAAATAATAAATAAAAGGAAGTAGGTGTTGAAATGAAATTATCTGTAGTTGTTCCTTGCTATAATGAAGCTGCCTCATTAGAACAATTTCATAAATCCTTATCCGAAGTTTTACAAAAGGAAAAGCTAAGTTATGAGATAATAATGGTAGATGATGGAAGCTATGATGATACTACCCAAAAAATAATAGAATTAAATAATAAAGATAAAAATGTTAAAGGGATTAGCTTTTCTAGGAATTTTGGAAAAGAATCAGCAATGTTAGCAGGTCTTAAATTTACTAGTGGAGATTATATTGCAATAATGGATGCTGATATGCAACATAGTCCAGACAAACTAATTGAAATGTATAGAAAGTTATTAGAAGATCCTAATTATGATTCTATTTGCGCATATAAATCTAATAGAAGTGATGAAAGTGGTTTAAAAAGGACACTAGTTGCAATATTTTATAGATTCAATAATATTATTTCGGATGTAAAGCTACTTCCAGGTGCAAGTGATTTTAGGGTTTTTAAAAAAGATGTTAAAGATGCTATTATTGCTTTACCAGAAAAAACTAGATTTTTAAAAGGAATTTTTTCATGGGTAGGATTTAATACGATATATGTGCCATATACACCAGATAAAAGAATATATGGAAAAACCAAGTGGTCTTTAATAAAACTTTTAAGATATTCTTTGGGTGGAATAGTATCATTTTCAACTATGATATTAAAGTTAATGGGAGTAATTAGTATCCCTTTATTTATAGCAGGGTTATTAAATTTTGTACTTTTAGGGAATTTATCTAATAGAACAATACTATTATTTATTTCAATTCTAATACTATGGCTAGGTATAATAGCAGTATATATATCAAGAATATATAGTAATATTTTAGGAAGGCCGTGCTATATAATAAAAAAAGAAATAGGTTTTAAATAAAGAGGGTTAGTGTAAAGAGTTTTGGGGAAAATTAATAAAAAAGTTAAGATGTAGGATTAAAAATTTTATTACTTAAATAATTATAATCAGAAGTTCTATCAAA
>CAJTWC010000006.1 GCA_910580185.1 uncultured Bacilli bacterium | reverse complement strand
ATAAAAAATATGAATCTGATAGTGAAAGTGTAATTAATCAAAAAGAATTATTAAGGAGTTTCGTAAAAAATAATGATTTTAACTTAGTTAAAGAATATGTTGATGATGGATACTCTGGAACTGATTTTGAAAGACCAGGATTTCAAAAAATGTTAGAAGATATTAATAATAAAAAAATTAACTGTGTCATAGTTAAAGATTTATCTAGATTAGGTAGAGATCATGTTATGACTGGATATTATATTGAAACATTTTTTCCAGAGAATAATATAAGATTTATTTCTATATTAGAATCTTATGATAGTTTTAAAAATCAAGCTAGTAATGATTCATCAACATTTATCATTGCTTGTAATGATTATTATAGTAAGCAAAATTCAGTTAAAATAAGAAATGTATTAAATGAAAAAAGAAAAAATGGAAAATTTGTTGGAAGTTTACCATGTTTTGGATATATGAGAGATCCAGAAGATAAAGGACATTTAATACCTAATCCAGAGACTGCACCTATAGTTAAAAATATTTTTAAATGGAGAGCAGATGGAATTGGACCTACTGAAATAGCAAATAGACTTAATAATGAAAAAGTTCCAACTCCAAGTGGCTATAAAAAGACTAATTATTCATCAAGATTAATTGACAGGGATAACTGGAATATTTCTACAGTAAAAAAGATATTAAGTAACAGAATTTATACTGGAGATTTAGTTCAACATACTCAGACAAAAGTTAATTATAAATCTAAAAAGAAAATAACTTTAGATGAAAAGTTATGGATAATAGTTGAAAATACGCATGAAGCACTAGTAGATAAAGATACCTTTAATTATGTTAATACTTTAAGAAAAAGAAATACTAGAAATTATGAAGTTAAGACAAACAGAGAAAAAAGACTGTTAGAAGGCAAATTGTTTTGCAAAGAATGCCAAAATAGACTAACAGTCCTTTATAGACAAAAGTTAGATTATTGGAGTGTTAATTGTAATAGATATTCTAGAGATCCAGTAAGAGGAAGATGCTACTCACATTTTTATCCATATAATTATTTAGAAGAACAAATACTAGAACAAATTAATAAATCAATATCTAAATTAATTAAACAATTAGATATAAATGAATTAAATAATGAAGTGGTTAAAAATATTCATAAAGAAACAACTGATATTGATAAAGTTATTAAGGGATTACAAATTGAAAAAGACAAGATAACTAATAGATTAACTACTTTATATAATGACAGATGTGATGGCGTAATTTCTGCAGATACCTATAAAGTATTAGCAAATGAATCAGAAAATAAATTAAAGCAAATAAATGAAAGTATTGAAAATGAACAAGTAAAAAAATATAAAATAAAAAATAAAAGTAGTATTTTACCTAATTATACAAAAAGGATTAAGAAACTATTAGATTTAGACAAACCAAAAAAGGAATTGTTTGATACTCTCATAGATAAAATAGTAATTGATAAAGATAGAAATATTACTATTAAATACAAATATGATGTAGTAGCAGAAATAAATTTTAAATATGAAAATAGAAATTTAGCTCGTAATCCTTATGGTAGAAAAGGTAAAAATAATATATAATATTAGTAACTAAATGAGAGGTACAAGATTATGGATAATAAAATTACTTTTTATAAATTAAATGGTGAAATCAATAGTGAAGAATTATTAAACGAAGAATCTTTAAGACATACTAATGGAATGATGCTAAAATGTTATATGAGAAATGGAACAGAAGAAATAGGATTTGCTGATCCGTATCGTACTCATGATAATGATTTTGATGATTTGATTCATGACTATATTAATCTTTGGACATGGGATAATTTAGATGAAGATAAGCATGAACTAATTGGAGATAATGACTCAAAATATAATCAAACTTTTAAAAGAGTAAATATTAAAGATATAATTCGTATTGAAGCAATACTTAATTCTAATCCAAGATGGGGTGGAAGATTGACAAATAGCTTTGATTATTTTGTATCTCGTTTTACAAATAATAAATAATAAATTTACTCTTGTACCAACAATTTATCATTTTGTGGTACAAGAGTAAAAAAATTAACACAATACTAATGGTAAATGAACTCATCAGGTGGCGATGGTGCGGAAGTAGTCTACGCTTTAAGAAACAATGATACATTATCAAGAATGATACTTGATAATATTGAAGAAACTGGGCAAAACATTAGAAAATGGTATCAAAGAAAGTTACCATCTAATCAAAATCAAGATTATTATTATATAATTAGAAACACATCTCCAGCTGAATCTGTATTGATAGAATATGCTTTTCTAGATTCTACAAAGGATGATAGAAATCAAATTAGAAATGATTGGGAAAAATGGGCTGAGGCAGTTGTTAAAGCAGTTGCTGACTATAAAGGTTACAATTATGTAGCACCTGGTGGAAACACCGTAAATGATACTTATACCGTGCAAAAGGGCGATAGCTTATGGTCAATTGCCAAGAGATTTAACGTAGGTGTAAGTGAAATAAAAAGTGCTAATAATTTAAGTTCTAACCTAATTAGTGTAGGACAACAACTAGTAATACCAGGAGTTGCTCCATCAGATCAAACAAACGTAACTTATGTAGTTCAAAAAGGAGATAGCTTGTGGTCAATAGCAAATGCTAATAATACTACCGTAGATGAACTTGCCAATTTAAATGACTTGGGTACTAACACTATTTATGTAGGGCAAGTATTACAAATTCCGAACTCCGGGACTGGTGGTGTAGAAACGCCAGATGTGGGTAATACTTATGTAGTTCAAAAAGGAGATACTTTGTATTCAATTGCTCTTAAATATAATACTACTCCAACCGCAATAATTAATAAAAATAACTTAACTAGTAATGTACTAAGTGTAGGACAAGTGCTTAGTATACCAGACGATGTAGAAAGTACTGGTGAACCTGATGATTTTGTTGCTACTAATACTTATATAGTTCAAAGAGGAGACTCTTTATATTCAATATCAAGAGCGTATAGTGTATCTATAAATGATTTGAAAAGTGCTAATAATCTAACTAGTGATATACTAACTATTGGACAGGTTTTAACGATACCAGGTTCTTCTAATAATGGTAACGTTAATACCCCATCTAATTTGTATGTTGTACAAAAAGGCGATAGCCTATGGTCCATCGCAAATAGATTTAATACTAGTGTAAATGCTATTAGAATGATTAATAACCTTACCTCTGATATCTTAAGCATTGGTCAAACCTTAATTATTCCATAAAAAAAGACTTATCACTGTTGATAAGTTTTTTAATGTAATTCTTTACATACACCAATTGCTGGCTCATAGAAACAATGGTTTTTGTATTTTCCGGCGTTAGCTTGATTAAACCATGTTGTTTTACATGCATTTCCAGTACCAGGTGAATAAAACCATAATGCATTAGTTGCCGGATGATAATATTCTCCTCTTAAAATTCTTCTGGCTAAATTTTTTTCATTAGTGGTTGAAGAACTTTGGAATAAAGCACTATTTGTACCAGAAAATCCGCCTGGAGATTGGTAGACCATATCATAAATTGATCTTGTATTTTTAAAATCCAAACAATTAGCGATTACTCTGTTAACACCAACGTTTCCAACCATAAGCATTCCAAGGTTACCTTCACCCAATGCTTCTGCCCTCATAAGCCTTGCAAGTAAGTCAAGTTCTTTTTCAGTATATTTAACTATCAATAAAATCACCTAGTATATTATATGCATAAAAAAAGAAAACTTATGCTTTAATTTTCCTTAATTATTTATTATATGCCACAACAAAAGATATTACTAAGAATATAGCTCCAAGTATTATAAATACTAAATCTCTTATTATTCTACTTTCTAGTTTCTTTTTTTTAGCTTCTTCAACTTGTTTGTTAAAAGTCATATAATCACCTCTTATTTATATAATAACATAAATTAAGCAGGTATTATAAGTTTTTGACCAATAGATAAATTATTTGAGGTGAGATTATTTAATTTTTTAATATTATCCACAGTAGTATTATATTTTCTTGATATTGTCCATAAACTATCACCTTTTTCCACAGTATATGTGTTAAATTCTGAGGTGCTAGGAATTATAAGTACTTGACCAATAGATAATGTATTAGAACTTAAGTTATTAGTACTTTTTATTTTTTCTACAGTAGTATCATATCTGTTAGCAATTGCCCACAAGCTATCTCCTTTTTTTACATTATAAGTTATTTGGTTCGTTATTTGATTACTTTCAGTTGGAATAATAAGCGTTTGACCAATAGATAAATTATTACTTGTTAGGTTATTAGCACTTTTAATGCTATCCACGGTAGTACCATATTTATTTGCAATCGCCCACAGGCTATCACCCTTTTGCACAGTATAAATATTTTGGCTTGGGGTGGAATTGTTATTACCACTATTTATAGTTGGTAGTTTTAATAGTTGCCCAATTTGCAAGGCGTTATTAGATAGATTATTTAAACTTTTAAGTTCATTTACCGTAGTGTTATTTTTACTTGCAATTGACCATAGGCTATCCCCACTTTTTACTACATAATATCCTTCTAATGAAACGGGTAAATAATTTACTCCTACGTAATTTGCAATAGCCTTAACAACAGCTTCCCCTAAGTTTTCTAAATTATTTTTAAGAAACGTACTATCTGATGCGTTATCTACATAACCATAATCAATTACTATAGTTTGATTATTAGCGGTATTTCTTATTAAATAATCATCATCTATGGCGGTATCATTACTATTTCTTAATTGATAATACTTAGTAACATTACCACCCATATTTTCTATTTCATTTGCAATACTTGCAGATAATTTACTATTGCTTCTTAATGGGTATATTATTTCTGTGCCAGAAGATCCTCCATTATTTAATCTGTTGGATATAACAATTACATTATTACCTGTACCATACTTATTTTTGATAATATTTACTCTTTGATCGTCTGATAGGGTATTATCATTTTCTCTTACTAAGAAACTTTCAATTCCTAAAGCTTTTAGTCTATCATTAATGTATTTTGAAATTGTAAGTGCATAGTCTTTTTCTGTTATACCGTTTCCAACTGCTCCAGAATTACTACCTCCACCTGCCGAATCAATTGCAATTTTATAAGCCATAAAATCATCCTTCCTATCATAATTTTATGTAAATAAAAATAAAATAAAACAAATGGGAGGATTTATATGTTACTGATAGTTACACCAGATAAAAATTATGTAAATAACTTACTTGAAAAAATAAAGTATGAAAGGGAAGAATCACCAAAAGGATGTGAAATTTATAAGTGTGATTATAATAATCATGAGTTTATCACCATTGCAACAGGATATGGAAAGATAAATATAGGTAGTTCTTTAAGATATGCATGTGATAAATACAAAATAACGGTAATGTTATGTGTAGGAACAGCGGGAAGTATTAATGATTGTAATGATATTTTTAGTGCTGTAATCCCAAATTCAACCTTAGAGTTTGACGTTGATTTTATGCCAAATGGTTTTATGCCAGGACAAATACCTAACGTTAATAAGTCATCATACCAAACAAATGAGGATTTAAATGATTGTCTTGTAAGGTCGTGCAATATATGTGGAAATAATTATTCTAATGATGTTTTAGCATCATCAGATATGTTTGTTACCAATTATGGTTTATCAAATAGTATTAGAAGAGAGTATAATGCAGGGGCAGTAGATTGTGAGTCTGGATGTGTAGGACAATTCGCATACATGAATGATATTCCTTACTCTTGCATTAGAATAATATCTAATTATGCTAATAATAATGGAATTAAACAGTACAATTTATATGATGATGAAGCATCGGAAATTTGCCAAAGAATATTATATAAGTTCTTAAAAGAGTTTTATGAAGAATAAAAAAAATAAAATTATGTAGAATAATAATGGTGATAATATGAAAATAAATTGGAAAAGATTAATTATTATAACGTTAATTACTTTTGTAGTAGGTAGTTTTTTTAGCTTAATTACGATGAATAATATGGATACTTTTAAGGAACTTTCAAAACCTATAAATGTTCCTGGTATATTATTTCCCATAGTATGGAGTATTTTATACTTATTAATGAGTATTTCTTGTTATTTAATTACAGAATCTAAGGATAATAATAAAGATTCAGCAATTCTTATTTATGCTATTGCACTTATTATAAATTCTGTTTGGAGTTTAATATTCTTTGGTTTTGGAGCATATTTGTTTGCATTTATATGGATTATTTTACTTTTAATAATGGTAATTATTATGGTAGTCAAATTTTATAAGATTGATAGACGGTCTGCTTACTTAAACATACCTTATATATTATGGATTATATTTGCTGGGTACTTAAACTTTGGTATATATCTTTTAAACAGATAGATTAAGTTCTATCTTTTTTAATAAAAAATGTTCAAATTAATATGTTTTGTTGTATAATATATCATTAAAGAAGGTGTTTATATTGGCATATATAGAATTTAAAAATGTAAATAAGATATATAATATGGGTGAAGTTGAAATAAAGGCACTTAATAAAACTTCATTTGAAATAGAAAAAGGAGAACTTGTTGTAATACTTGGTCCTTCTGGAGCGGGTAAAACAACGTGTCTTAACATACTAGGTGGAATGGATTCTGCAAGTTCAGGTAAGGTTATGGTAGATGGTAAAGACGTAACTAGTTATAGTAATAAAGATCTAATAATGTATCGTAGAAATGACATTGGTTTCGTATTCCAATTTTATAACTTAGTACAAAATCTAACTGCTTTAGAAAACGTAGAACTTGCTGTTCAGTTATGTAAGGACCATTTAAATCCTAAAACAATTCTAAATAAAGTTGGATTATCAAAAAGAATGGATAACTTTCCTTCTCAATTATCGGGTGGAGAGCAGCAACGTGTTGCAATAGCACGAGCAATCGCTAAAAATCCAAAACTACTTTTATGTGATGAACCAACAGGAGCTTTAGATTACAAAACAGGAAAGCAAATACTAAAGTTACTAGAACAAACAGCAAGAAAAGAAAAAATGACAGTGATAATAATAACTCATAACGCATCTATCGCACCGATGGCCGATAAAGTAATAAGATTTAAAAATGGTAGTGTAGAGGACGTAACAATAAATAAAAAGCCTAAAAGTATAGATGAAATAGAGTGGTAATATGAAGAAGAATAGAATTAATACTACTAGTATTAGAGAAATAAAAAGTTCGTTTAAAAGATTTTTATCACTTCTTATAATGAGTATGCTTGGTGTTGGAGTATTTATTGGAATAAAGATGTCAGCACCAGATATGTTAATGTCACTTGATAAATATTATGATGATAATAATGTTTATGATATAAAAATAATATCTACACTTGGACTTACTAATGAAGATGTAATTGAACTAAAACGTATAAAAGAAATAGAAAATGTTTATGCAACTTATTCAAAAGACGTTTTAGCAGACATAAACAAAAGTGAATCAGTAGTAAAGGTTATTGGGATTACTGATTCAGTTAATAAAATAGATTTAAAAAAGGGTAGACTACCAAAGAATAATAAAGAAATCGTTGTAGAAGAAGCTTTGTTAAATAGTGAAAACGTTAAAATAGGAAACGAAATAGTTTTAAAAGATGAAGATACTTTTAAAAAAACGAAGTTGACGATTGTTGGAGTAGTTAAAAGCCCGCTTTATATAACTAGTTCTACTGGAACATCTAATAGGGGTAATACTAATTTAGGTACTGGTAAAATAAACTATTATGCGTATGTTAATGAAAGTAATTTTAACACCGATTACTATACAGAAATTTATGCTACAGTAAATGGTGCTAGAAAAAAAGTTACTGATGGCAAAGAGTATAATAGATTAGTTAATAACACTTTAGATAAGATAAGTAATATTAAAAGACTAAGAGAAGATGCTAGATATAGAGAAATCTATAATAAAGTTAATGATGAAATTCAAAAAGAAGAACAAAATGGTTTAACAAAGTTAAACGATGCTAAAAAAAGTTTAGATAGTGCTGAAGTCAGGCTAAAAACAGGTAAACAAGAATTAGACTCATCAAAAAAACAATTAGACAGTGGATATGTTAATTTAGAAGCTACTAAGAAAAAATTAGAAGAAGCAAGAATTAAACTAGATAATACTAAAACTTTATTAGAAAATGGCAAGATTGAAATAGAAAATGGGAAGCAGGAAATTGATAAAAAATTAAGCGAATATGGTATTACATTAGATGATTTATATAAAACAAAAGAAGCGATAGAAAATATCAACAAAGAAGAATTAATTAACAATATTCCTTCGGATATACCTGAATATGAAAAAATAGTAGAATTAATAAATAATTTAGACGTGCAAACTATTGAAGAACAAATAAAAAATTTAATTAATAATAAAGAAATAATAGATAAAATAGAATCTAATGTTCCAAGTGATATTCCAAATTATGAACAAATTATAAAGGTTTTAAATTATTATAAGGAAAACCAGGATAAAGTTATAGAACTATTAGATGCTTTAGAAAAAATTGAAAATGCCGAAAAAGAATATGAAGAAGGTTTAAGATTATATAATGCTGGGGAGTCTGAATATGAATATGGTTATAATCAATATCTAAATTATTATAATGAGTATCAAAACGGATTAAGCTTATATAATAATGGCTTTAGAACTTATAATAGTAATTTAAATTTATATAATTCGAAAATAGCTGAATATTACGAAAGTAAAAATATGTTTGATTTAAAAATAATAGAAGCTAAAAAAGCATTAGATGAAATACCTAAACCAACTTGGTATACATATCAAAGAATAGATGATAGTGGGTACTCTAGCTTTATTGATGATGGAAAAAGCGTATCAAACTTATCAAAGGTATTTCCTACTATATTCTTTATTGTTGCAATACTAATAAGTTTAATATCAATGTCAAGAATGGTAGAAGACGATAGAAGTGTTATAGGAACGTTTAAGTCACTTGGATTTAGTAATAAACACATAAGAAAAAAGTATTTATTATATTCTGGAATAGCAACGTTATCAGGTGGATTAATTGGTGCACTATTAGGTTTCTTTCTATTACCTAGATACGTATGGAATATATATAAGATATTATTTGATGTGCCTGTTTTTAAATATGATTTTAATCCTACTAGTGTTATAGTTGGTATTTTAATAGCATTAATATGTATTTGTGGTACAACTCTTCTTACAATTAGGAAAGTAGTAAAAGAAAAGCCTTCTGATCTTATGAGACCAAAAGCGCCTACCAATGGTAAAAGAGTTATATTAGAGAAAATACCATTTATCTGGAATCGTATTAACTTTTCAAATAAAGTAACCGTGAGAAATTTATTTAGGTATAAAAAAAGGGTTATTATGACTGTTACTGGAATACTTGGTTGTACAGCACTAATGCTTGCAGGTTTTGGTATAAGAGATTCAATCGTAAAAGTGCCTGATAAACAATATAAAGATGTTTTCACATTTGATGAAATGGTTTATGTAGCAAGTGGATCTAAAGAAGAATTAGATAATATATTTGATAACAAACATATTACAAATAAGGTTTATACTAATATGGATAATAAAATGACAACTGATGGTTATGACGTAAATATCTTTGTTGCAGATAATACCAAAGACTTAGAAAAAGTAATTAATTTAAAAGATGTGAAAACTGCTAAAACTTTAAAAGTTCAAGATAATAAAGTTATAATATCTGATAAATTAGCAGAACTTATAAATAAAAAAATTGGTGATAAAATAACATTAAAAGAAGCTGATGAAAAAACTCATACTTTTGAAATATCTGGAATATGTGAAAACTATGTGGGACATTATGTATTTATGGCTAAAAATACATATGAAAAAAACGTATCATCTTATAAGACTAATATTGTTTACTTAAACATTGATAATTTAAAAAATGAAGAACAATTATCCACAGCATTATTAAAAAATGATAATGTTATGAGTGTTATGTCAGTTAATTCTACAATAAATGGAGTTAATGATATGTTAAAGTCTTTAAATAGCGTGGTTTTAATACTTATTTTCTTGTCTGGAGCATTATCGTTTGTTGTCTTATATAATCTATCTTACATAAATATATGTGAAAGAAAAAGAGAAATAGCAACTCTTAAAGTTTTAGGATTTACTGATAAAGAAGTAGATAATTACATTACAAAAGAAACTATTATTCTTACTTTAATTGGTATTATATTAGGCTTAATATTTGGTATAATCTTAACTTATATTATAATTAATACCGTTGAGATAGAGATGGTTAGATTCTTACGTAACATAAATCCATCTAGCTTTATAATAACAGCATTAATAGTTATGCTATTTACCTTAATAGTTAATAAGATCATCCATTATGCTCTTAAGAAAATAGATATGATAGAATCATTAAAAAGTGTTGAATAAAACAACACTTTTTGTTTTTATTTAATCTTATTATTTTTTATTTTCTTTACTAGCTTTAATAAACGAACTAAATAATGGATGTGCTTTAGTTGGTCTTGATTTAAACTCTGGATGGAACTGACAAGCGATAAAGTGTTTATGCTTTGGTAGTTCTATAATTTCAACTAAATTAGCTTTTTCATTTATTCCAGAAAATACCATACCATGTTTTTCTAAAACTTCTTTATAATTATTATTGAATTCATATCTATGCCTATGTCTTTCTAATATGTTTTCTTCTTTATAAGCTTTATATGTTATTGTTTTTTTATCAATCTTGCATTCATAATTACCTAAACGAAGAGTTCCACCTAAGTTAACAACGGATTTTTGATCTGCCATTAAGTCAATAATTTTTTCCTTGCAAGTAGGGTCGAACTCGGTTGATGATGCCTCTTTAATACCACATACATTTCTAGCAAATTCTATAACGGCAAGTTGCATACCAAGGCATATGCCTAAAAATGGAATATTATTTTCTCTAGCATATTTAATAGCAGAGATTTTGCCTTCTGTACCACGTGTTCCAAATCCTCCTGGAACTATAATTCCCTTAGAGTTTTTAAAGATTTCTTTTAGATTTGTTTTAGGATTTTCTAACTTTTCTGAGTCAATCCAGTTTATATCAATTTTAACGTTATGTTTGTAACCTGCATGTCTTAGGCTTTCAGCAACTGAAAGATAAGCATCATGAAGTTCAACGTATTTACCAACCAATGCTATTTCTATAGTATCTTTTAAGTTATCAACTGTTTTTATAAGATTTTTCCAGTAATCTAAGTTCGCTTTTTTAATAGGTAAATTAAATTGTTTTAGAATTATTTCATCAATTTTTTGTTCATAAAATTTAATTGGAATTTCATAAATATTTTTAACATCTACTGAGTCTATTACGTTTTGTACTGGTACTGAGCAAAATAAACTTATTTTCTCTTTTATACTAGAACCAGAATCATAAGGAACCCGGCATACAATTGAATCAGGTCTAATGCCCATATTTCTTAAATCTCTAACACTATTTTGTGTTGGTTTTGTTTTTAATTCTCCAGAACCATAAATATATGGTATTAATGTACAGTGAATGAAAAATACGTTTTCAGAACCTTTCTCTAGTTGTATTTGTCTTAGAGCCTCAATAAAACTTTGAGATTCTATATCACCAACCGTACCGCCAATTTCAGTTATAACAATATCAGCTTTACTGGATATTCCAGCCTCATATACTTTGTTTTTTATTTCGTTAGTTATATGAGGTACCATCTGAACGGTTGCACCTAGATAGTCTCCATGTCTTTCCTTATCAATTACGGTTTTATAAATTTTTCCGCTAGTAATATTTGAAGTATAGTTTAATTCCTCGTCTATAAATCTTTCATAGTGTCCTAGATCAAGATCGGTTTCGCAGCCATCATAAGTTACAAAAACCTCACCATGTTGAATTGGATTCATAGTTCCAGGATCAACGTTTATATAAGGATCAAACTTTTGCATAAATACTTTGTATCCTCTGGATTTTAATAATAAAGCCACCGAAGAAGCGGTAATACCTTTACCTAAACCAGATACTACCCCTCCAGTTACAAATACATATTTTGTCATATTAACACCTCCTAAAATAAAAAAGATCCAGAGAACTCTGGTGCTCTCTGGGCTCTCTTTAATTATACTTCTTTATTTTTATAAAGTAAATATTTATAATATCAAATTATCAAAAGTTATTATAAAAAATTCGAAAATTAAAGATTAAAAAAGGATTTTAGAAGATTAATCGAATATT
The DNA here is from genome assembly GCA_910580185.1 of uncultured Bacilli bacterium. Classification (GTDB taxonomy): domain Bacteria; phylum Bacillota_I; class Bacilli_A; order RF39; family UBA660; genus Aphodocola. Next base: position 86,728 of record CAJTWC010000006.1, on the reverse strand, counting down.
TGATTTGTTTTACTTCTTAGTGAATAAACTGGTGTAAATGATGGCACAGCAGTCTCTGGGTTTTCTCTTATAGCATCTTCTGCATCTGATAAATATATAATTCTTCTACCACAATACTCTGAAAGACTATTTCTAAAACTATCAATAAAGTCAATTAAATTTAATGACTCTCCATTTTTTATTGATTCATACATTTCATTTAAAATCTTGTTTTGGCTTACAAAATCCATGAAGTAAAAATTTACTAAAAGTGTTATAACATCATTATTAAAATAATTTATGTTAGATTTATATATACTATTTTCATCTTCATCACTAAAATAATAATGAATGGTGTCAATTGCTCCAAAATTTTTACCATCATACATAAAGTTTGATTCCATATCAAAGCCTTTAATACCTTTTTTACTTATTTTTAAAGTTTCTTTACTAAATCTATTTATGGCTTTAATTATATTGGTTAAATTTATAGTTAAAGCATCTATCTCATTTACTACAAAACCATTACATTCGTACATTAAACAAGCTCTTAAATAATTGTCTACGTATATAACGCCTTGGACGAAGTAATAATATAAACTTTTAATATCGGAAAACCTTAATAATTGTTCTTCTGAATGGACTAGTTTATCAGGATGATTAAAATCATATAAATCACTAGATTTTAAATCTTTTAATATAATATTATCTTTAAGTCTATAAACAATACTTTCACTTGAACTATTTCCAATAATTTTTCTTGATCTAATAAGCTTATTAAACTCATCTGTAGTTAGTCTTTGTATCTTTTCCATAATTCTCCTCGTGGACTATATATTATAGCACTATTTAAAAAAACGTCAATATAGGTTGAATTTCAAATATAATTTTATGATAATCGATAAAAATATATTGACTTTTAATAAAAAATAGCATATTATTTAACCAGAGGTGAGAAATATGAAGAAAAGTTTTATTGCTAAAACAATATCAATTATATTAATAATTATTTTGGTAATAGGAATAGGTTGTTTGGTATTTATACCAGAATTATACGATGTTTTTAAGGATAATAGTATTGATCCATTTAAGAATCATTTATTAATTTATAAAGTAGCGTTTTATGCATGTTATATAATCTGTTTAGGTATAGTATACAAGTTAATAGAATTATTTAATATGATTTATAAAAAAAGTCCTTTTAGAAAGGAGATAGAAGATTCACTTAAAATAATGGCTGTTATGTTTATGATCTTATTTTTAATAGTCATTGTAAAGTCAGTTTTTATTCCAACGTTATTATCATTTGTTGTAGCACTTTTATGTTTTCTAATATCATTAAGTTTTTATTTGTTAGCAGAAGTTATAAAAGCTGCGATAAAATATAAAAACGAAGTGGATTTAACGGTGTAGGTGATTAATATGATAATAGTTAATTTAGATGTAATGATGGCAAAAAGAAAGATATCGTTAAATGAACTTAGCAAGCAAACTGGTATTACAACAACTAATCTTTCTATTCTTAAAACTAATAAAGCTAAGGCAATAAGATTTTCTACATTGGAAGTTATTTGTAAAGCTCTTAATTGTCAACCAAGCGATTTATTAGAATATAAAGGAGAAGATGATGGCAAATAGTGAAATAAAAAAAGAAAATATATTTATTCCTATAATATCAGCTATTTTAATAGTTATTGTAGGTAAGTTAAACATTGATTGGTATTTTAAAAATTTGATGTTTCCGTTACTTATGATTGTTATATCAAGCACGATCTTGGTAATGGATAAAAAAGACATAAATAAAAAAGCATATTATATGCTAATTCCAATAATATTAATAATATTTAGTAATCTGATCTTGTTAGGTTTAAAAGGAAATTTAGATGAAGACAATGAATTATTAAACATAGTCGTATTACCAATTCTTATTTCAATGTATCTATTTTTGTTAATAAATAAAAATTACAAAATATCTTTAAATAATATATTTCTTATGTTCAAATTATTTCCAAGTGGTTTATTTAAAAACTTAGGTTACATAAAAATTAATGTACCAAGAAAAAAGAACGAAAAAATTATAAATACTATTTTTGGAGTTTTAATAGGTGTTTTATTTGCATCAATAATATTATTTTTACTAACTAGTGCAGATGATTACTTTGAAAAATTTCTATCAAAAATAATGATAAATATAAATATTAATTTTAATATATGGATTATTATTAAGTTTATAATATTCTTTATTATCTTATTTGCAATAGGAATAAACTTATTTAAATATAAAGATATAAAGATGAAGGAAAACAAAATAAAAAGTATAGATAAAACAATTATAATAGCGATGTTATCAGTTATTAACTTTGTTTTTGTACTGTTCTTAGTATCAGAAGTATCTAAACTATGTGGTAACTTTTTAAATATACCACAAGGATACATATATTCTAGCTACGCAAGAGAAGGCTTCTTTCAGTTATTATTCGTAACTTTAATAGATTTTTCTATAATATTATATTTGATGTATAAAACAGATTTGATAAAAGAAAATAAAACAATTAAGATCTTAGTATTACTTTTAATTGTTTTTCAGGTTTTATTAATATTTAATTCATACTATAGAATGTTTTTATACATTGTAAAATTTGGATTTACTAATCTTAGATTACAGGTAATATTGTTCTTGTTTATGGAATTATTATTGTTTGGTGTAATTATTAAAAAGATAGTAAGTACTATTAAAAATGATGGATTAATATTTTTAATCATAATGGTTAGCACTTATATTATTAACTTATATTTATGTAATGATTGGTTTATAAAGTTTATTAGTTGGAATGTCTAAAAACAGGTAAGTTTGATTGGATAATTATTAAATAGCGTATGTAGAAATAAAACAGACGGTAATAATTAGTTTAAATTATAACTCTACTAAGTAATCAATTCTGGATATAATATTTTAAATTTATAAAGTGGGTTTAACTCTCTTTTATTGAATGACGTTATTTAATTTTTTATATGGTAATTATAAATATTTCAATCTTAGTTAAGAAATTTACCGAAATATGTAAAAAAAGATGATTTTTTTTATCACCTTTTTAGCATAACAATTATTAATTATATTTTATCTATTTTCTTTACCTGCGTTTAAAATTTTATGATAATTTTGTTCAGCCACAATTCCTTTTAATTCTCTTGCTTTATAATCAGCATTAACTCCTATAATGACAAATGGTAAACTAAGCGCAATAATAACAACATAGTCAAATAAACTTAGTCCTTGTGCAAAGTAATTCCCTAATACATATGTATTTATAAATACATATAGTAAAACTTCAATAATTAATGCAATTCCACATATAACTTGAGTTTTATTTGCTTTTCTCAAATCTACTGCTTCTTTTGTATTTAAATTATTCGTGGAAAAGTCTAGTTTTTGATATTCCAGATTCTCTACTAAAGTTTCAAAATTTGGATCATCAGCAATTGGTAATATAGTATATATAAACCAGTTTTTATAATCGGCAAATTTCTTAGCAGAAATTTTATTAATCAATATTATACCTATAATCAATAAAACAATAATTAATGGTATAAAAACAAATAATGCCGTGTATTTATTATAAAATTTAGACATGTAAATAGGTTCGGAATTTTTATTTAAAAAGATATTAACACCCGCTCCATCTTTTAAATCAAGATTAGAAATCCATGATGCTTTTGAAATTGGAAAATGCTCAAAACCCATATATATATAATCCACCATACCTGTTTTACTATTAATATAGCCAGTGATAACTTCTTCGTATTTTAAATTACCTGGATCATTCAATTTTTTACATTGCTTGTTAATTACAAATATGCCTGCAAACAATATAAAAATCAGAACAATCCAAAGTAGCAACGATAACTTCCAATACTTATGATAGTGTCTAATAGCTGCTTTACTAGCTTTGTCATTTCTAGCTTTAGCAAAATCTATAACAGCATTATTCAATTCCATATTATCAATAGTATTTCCTGTCGTTATAATTTGACTAAACATATTTAAATTTCCCGATGATGACATAATACTTACCTCCTATCGTATTTATTATAGCATATATAAATAATAAAATAACATTAGAGTGTCAAATATTTTGTCACAACTTTAATATTAAAATCTTCATTTTTACAAATTTTACATGATAAATGATATTATAAATTATATTATTTTACAAAGTTTTAGTATTTTTAATTATACCACCAGTAGCATATGAAAATAACAACAGTAGTTTTTTTGACAATTGCTTACTTCGGAAAATTGCATGAAAAAACAACTTTCTCAAGTTGCTTTGCTTTCAAATGGCAGGGGATGAGAGAATCGAACTCCCAACAGTGGTTTTGGAGTTAATGTCCAAGATACCATAGACCTGTCATTATATATATCTTTATATTTTATAATTTAGTATAGCAATAGTCACTATATAAATTACACTTTCATTTTACAAAAATAATGGGCATTAATCAATACAAATGTTAACATTTGTATCATATTTTGAAAAAGAGCGGCGAAATTTCAAAATCTCGGGCTTCGCCGGTAGGTGTAGTTTCGAGAATAGTTAATTCTTTTTCTTAAAAGTATATAAATAACTCTTAAAAATCAAAACAAAAGAACCGCAAAGGGGTGTGGGGAAAGCGGTTCTTTTTATAGGTAATCATTTTTATTCTATGTTAGATTTATTAAATTTATCTTTCTCCAAAATTAATTCCAAATAAGGTATCTTTTTGCGATAATCTTTGTGAATTTTTATAAAGCTTTTTTAGCCCATAACACATTTCTGAATAATTTACTTGGTCATCATTTAAACAGCAAATGTACTGATAATTATATTTTTTTGTGCTTTCATATACGAGATTTAAAAACTTTGCTACATATCCTTTATCAGTTGAATCAAAAACAACACTGTCATGTATTAAGAATAACGGATGTTTTTTTATGTTATTTTCAATAAGAACTACATCCATCGCAGCAATGCATCCTTTTAAATAGCCTGTACTAGCTTTTCTAGGAATTTGCCAATCAAACGTATATCCTTTTGAACTATACTGATTATTATCTTTAAAATCAATGATTAATTTTCCACTTTCTCCAAAAACATTTTTGATATATTCACTGAACCTATTATTAACCTTTTTAAAAACTGGATTTTCCTTGTTATTACGCATCTCTTCCATTATTAGTTTAGATTTTTCTTTAGTTTCTTTTTCTATATTATTTAACTCCTTATAAACGTTATATTGTTTTTCAAGTTCACTATATTCTATTTTTAATTGAGTTATTGATTCACTTATTGAATAATACTCGTCTAAATATCCTTTTTTATCAAATAATTTTAACAAATTTTTCTTTTGCGAAATTAAAGAATTTATATTTTCTTCAACGTTTGATATTTGTAATTCATTTAATTCTATTTGCTGTTGTAATCTATTATTTCTATTTGAATTTAGCATATTGTGAAATTTTTGTATTTTATCAATTTCAGTTATTGCATTATCAGATATAATAAAATTGGCTTCTTTTATAATCTCTTTTATGTCATTTGTTGTAATTGTACTCTCGTTACTTATTAACTTTTTGTTATTTTCATTTTGTTTTGTTAATATAAACTTTTTTTTCACTAGATGGGAAAGTTTTTTGTTAATTGCATTAATATTTTTTATGGATTTTGAATCTTGATTATCTATATTAAAATTTTTTAAATTGTCTTCTTGTTTCTTTATTTCATCATTAATTTTGGTTAATCTTGAATTTAAAGTTCTTATATTTTCCCTTTTCCATATTATATCACTTTCTTTTATTTCTTTTAATTTTAAAAAAGTTTCGCGATCATTTATAATGTTCTTTAACTCTGCTATCGGTTCAAAGGGCATACCAATCAAAAAGGAATTTTTTAACTGAGTTATTATATTCTTTTCCATAGCATGGGTTTTAAATATGTTATTAAATGCATAAGCACCTCTTTTCATAAATGGCGATATAAGTGTTCTGAAACTTATAATATTATCATCAATATTAAAAAATAATTTTGCTAAACTCATTTTGACGGAATCGATATTTTTTTCTGAATTTGAAATTATTCCAAAGCCTAAAAGATTGTTCTGATCATCAATAATAATTTTTCCACAACTACCCTCTATTTTTCTAGATAAAATTAGTTTACTTTCATTTATTTTTAATTCTATACTAAATTCGTGACCTTGTAACTCTTTATATCCCATTATTTTTTCATTACTTGAACATAGACAAAAATTTATAATCTGAATTAAACTTGATTTTCCAGTTCCATTATTACTTAATCCATTAATTGATTCTGATATCAAAAAGTTAAATCCAGGATTAAAATGAATAGTTTTAAAAGTTTTTAAAGTTCTACTATATATTTTTGTTATCATAATTTAATCAACTCATTTTCTTTTATTTCTATTTTTTTTATGCAATATAAAAATATTAATATAGCTTCTAAATCTTTTGAATTAATATTTATGTTTGACTCATAGAATGTTTCGATAGGTATTTGAGAAGGTAGCTCATTATATATAATTATAGATTTGTATAATAGTGATTCTAAAAAAGGAAAATCTTTGTTTGGTAATATCATGCTTCAAACACATCACATTCTTCAAAGTAATAAGATAATATAGTTATGGCATATAAATAGTTACCCATGTTTGTTCCTATAATAGATTTTACCATGTTATGAAATTTATCCGTACTTGAACTATTTTCTTTTTTGACTTCTTCTAAATATATTTCAATTATAATCTTTCTTAATTCTGTTCTTTCGGCAGATGATAATGTATCTAAATAATCAACAAAGCATGATTCCATTGATAGGCCTTCAGTAATGATTTCGCTTATTTCATTTAAATCATTCTTATTTATTTTTTCTGCGATTGTGATAGGTGATAAAGTTTTTCTATTAGAAATTAATTTATATTTATCCTTTAATGTTGTATATATATCATTAAAAACTTCAAGGTATTTAGGATTGCTATACTCTCTACTCATTTTTATATTATCCTCATATTGTTGTTTTATTTCTTTTAAATATAATGTAGTATATTCATTACTTTCCTTATCAATTTTTGTATGGCATGTTGGACATAGTACCATTATGTTTTCTATATTATTTAACTCTTCAATTTTTTTGTTTTTCTCATATCTTGATGTTGCTTTTTTTAAATCTATTATATGAGCGAATTCACCTATAAAGCCGTTATTTTCGAAAAAACCTATGAAAGAATGGCATAAACAACAATTGCCATCAGTATAAAACCAAGATAGTTTTCTTTTTTGATTTATATTAAGGTTAACTCTATTTCCCATAGTACCTCCTAAAAAAAACTCGTATCAAACCTTTAAAGTCTAATACGAGCCCTTTAATTGATTATATTATATCAAATTCGACATAAAAGTAAAGATTTATCTTTGACATATCAAACTCTATTTTTTATAATATAATTCTCATATATAACTAATCTATTATTTACCCGGAATATAAAATATGTTAAAATTTAGGTATAAATTATAAACAGAGGTGAGGGATTTGTATGGCTTTAATAAGATGTCCAGAATGCAAAAAAAAGGTTAGTGAATCTACAGAACTTTGCCCGCATTGTGGTTTTTCTATAAATAAACCAGGAGCTATAATAGAGGAAAAAGAAATTATGAAAATATCTCATGATATAAAAAGAACCTCAATAGAATTTTTAGTTTTCGTTGTATTATTAATTAGTTTTTTAGTTTTTATAGGTATAGTATTTTCTAACATATATGATGGAAAATATAATAAATATTATATACTGATATCATTTATAATTGTAATAATAGTGATTTTAAAATTGTTATATGAAATATATTATTGTAGTAAAATAGAATTGATTTTGACAAATAAAAGAATTACCGGAAGATATAAAGAAGGATTATTTCAAATGTCTGATTTTGATTATCCGTTATCAACGGTAAAAAGTATTTCGACAACAAGTTTTTTTGGAACAGGCACAATAATAATAAGTTTTTATGAGGGATTTTTATCCTCTTCTTGGCTTAGATTTACTTGTATGAAAAATGTTAAGGAATTCAAAAATAAATTTTTTGAAATAGGAAAATAAGAATATGGGAATTTTAGAATTAAGGTGTCCAAGATGTCATGCAAAATTAATTCATAATAAAAAAGAAAATATAATTAAATGTGAATATTGTGGAACCATTTTAAATTTAGAAGATGAAAACAAATCAAAAATAGAAAAGGTTGTAGAAAAAGTAAGTAGCGAATTAGAAAGAAAAAGAGATTATCATAGTTCTTATGATTATAAGAAAAAATTAGATATTGAAAGAGAAAATATTGAAGAAAAAAATAAAAATATTATTAAACAAATGATTAGAATACTTATAGTGTATTTTATTTTTCAAATAGCAATATTAATAATTGTAAAATTATGTTAGACATTAAATTAAAAGTAGATGAGGAAAGAAAAAAATGAATAATAATATAAGTATAGGAAATTGTGGAGAATATTTTGTTGCTGCAGAACTAGAAAGACGTGGTTTTACTGCCGCGGTTCCTATGTCAAATACTAAAGATTTTGATATTCTAGCAATAAATAGAGAAACTAATAAGCAAATAGCTATTCAGGTAAAAACAACAAGATTTAAACAAAAGAGTTGGACTTTAAGTAAGAAAAACGAAGATATTACGGATGATAATGTATTTTATTTCTTTGTATCGTTGAATGAATTAGAAAATCCAGAATATCATATAGTACCAAGCTGTGAAGTTGCTGAAAGTATAAGACAAAGTCATCAACAATGGTTAGATACGCCGGGTAAAAAAGGTCAAAAACATAATGATAATCCAATGAGAAAATTTGAAGATGTAGAAGATAAATATTTGGATAATTGGGAATGTTTATATTAAGAGTATAAAAATAAAAGAACCGCTTTCCCCACACCTATTTCGATTCTGACTTTTGATTTTTAAGATTATTTACTAATACTTTTTAAAAAGAAAAACTATGAAGAAATTACCGCTTTCGGGCGAAGCCCGAGATTTTGAAATTTCGCCGCTCTTTTTCAAAATATGATACAAATGTTAACATTTGTATTGATTAATGCCCATTATTTTTGTAAAATGAAAGTGTAATTTATATAGTGACTATTGCTATACTAAATTATAAAATATAAAGATATATATAATGACAGGTCTATGGTATCTTGGACATTAACTCCAAATTACTTGGTCGCCTAGGTATTATGAATTTCTAATTTCTTTATTTTATAAGGTATTAATCTCATACAGGGGATTAGTTAAATGGTATAATAATGGTCTCCAAAACCACTGTATAACGTTCGATTGGACAAGCAGAAATAAATGTTAAAAAAGACTCAAAGCTTCGGCTTTGGGTCTTTAATCTTTCTAATGGTTATTTTATTCTTACAAGTTAATATCTCTATATTATCATGAAAATTAAATCCTAATTTTTGTAACCATTTACCTTTTAACATAATGTATGGATTTTCTTTAAAGTCTTTATAAACAGATATTTTTCTAATTTTCATGATAAACCTCTGCTTGTCCATCATTTTCCATATTTGAGATTATTGAATGTTTGGCGTGTTTAGTTTTTAAATCTTTTGGTGACATATCAACATATATCTTTGTTGTTTCAATATTAGTATGTCCCAAAAGATCTCGGAGTGAAAAAGGATCACCACCATTTATTACAAAGTGTGTTGCAAAAGTATGACGAAACTTATGAGGGTTCATCTTAAATCCATCACCAAATATCTTTTTGGCTTTTCTACTTAACAATCCATAAACCATTTCAGTATTTAATGATGAACCTAAAATAGGTTCGTTAAACTGATTATGGAATTTAACTAAAAGTGAACCTTTTTCGGTTCCTTTTAAAACTTCACGCCTATAAACATTGAATATTCTCTCTGTTTCTTTTGAATAGTAGACCGTGCGAAAGGTATTGGTTTTAGTAGAGTAAACGTATATACTTCTCTCCTTAGTATTAATATCTTCTAGTTTGATACGTACAAGTTCACTATTTCTAACACCAGTATCTAAAAGTATCATAACTATTAATAGATTTCTAAGTTCCGACTTGTACCGTAAATCAAACGAAGTAATTAACTTTCGTACTTGGTCTACCGTAAAGTAATCTATTTTTTCTTTCCTTACTTTCTTAGGTTTAATATTACGGGCAGGATTGGCAATTAAGTAACCATCTTTTTCTAGATAGTTAAAGAAAGCTCTTAGTGCTCTTGCGTGACAATTAAATGTATTTGTTTTATGTTTAGAATATTTACTTTCAATATAAAATTTTATTTCTTCTCCTGTTAATTTTTCTAAACACCCAACCTTTTTGATTTGCACTAAGAACTTTCTGAATGCATTAAGTTTATCTTTATAAAAATGTTTAGTGGGTTCAGCCAATCCACGTTCTTCCATATTACTAAAAAAATAATTTACTGCATCGTCAAAAAGTAGATTACTTTGCGTAGGTTGTTTTGTTTCTTCCTTTCCAAATTTTTGAAAAAATTTTGTTAATTCATTAATGGTCTGTTCTGTCATATAAATCTCCTTCTAAATATATTTGTAATTTATACGACCAAAACAACCGTCAAAAGAAACAATATAAAAAGCAGCACCACTGCTGCTTAAAATTCTAAATGGCAGGGGATGAGAGAATCGAACTCCCAACAGTGGTTTTGGAGTTAATGTCCAAGATACCATAGACCTGTCATTATATATATTCTTATTTTATAATTTAGTATATTAACGATCAATATATAAATTACACTTTCATTTTACAAAAATAATCAGCATTAATCAATACAAATGTTAACATTTGTATCATATTTTGAAAAAGAACGACGAAATTTTAAAATCTCGGGCTTCGCCGGTAGGCGTAGCTTTGATAATAGTTAATTCTTTTTCTTAAAAGTATATAAATAACTCTTAAAAAGCAAAACTCCGCAGGGTGTGGAGAAAGCGGTTCTTTTAATTAGTACATAATTTTTTTGTATTTATAAATTTGTTCTTCCAGTTAAGAAATCAATAGCACTTATTTGTTTTATACCGTCAAAATCATTTGTATCATAGTCTAGTGTTATTAAGTATTTAGGATAATTATCTTTTATATTTTTTAAAGATGTTAATTCTCTTTTTAGAGTATCTTCATCTCGAACTGATAAGGCTACTTGTATATATTTTATTCCATCATTATTTTTAATTACAAAATCAACTTCTTCTTCATCATACTTACCTATATATATTTCATAACCTCTTCTTTTTAATTCTAGAAATATTATATTTTCTAAAATACTACCATAATCTTTAACTCCTCCTAATAGATAATTTCTTAGACCTAAATCACAAACATAATATTTGTCTCCAGTTTTTAGATATTCTTTTCCCTTTATATCATATCTTGATATTTTATATATTATGTAGCTGTCAATTAAGTTACTAAGGTAACTTTCAACTGTATTAACAGAATTTTTTCTATTATTAGAGTTTAAGGTATTACTTATTTTGTTAGTAGAAACTAATTGACCGATATTATCAAATATAAATTTAATTATACTTTCTAACATCATTGTATCTTTAATGTTATTTCTTGAGATAACATCCTTCATTAAGACTGTATTATATATTCCATCCAGATAATTTCTTATTAGTTCTTTATCTTCACTTAAATTTAATAAATATGGAAAGCCACCATTTTGTATGTAAGTATCATACTTTTTAAGTTCATTATCATTACCATAATAATTTAAATATTCTTTAAATGATAATGGTAGCATATGAATCTGCATATATCTACCAGTTAAATAAGTTGCAAGTTCTCCAGATAGCATATAAGAGTTAGAACCAGTTATATATAAATCAACGTTTTTCTTTATGAAAAGTCCATCTACTGTTTTTTCAAAATTTGGGATGACTTGTATCTCATCTAGAAATATATAATTCATTTTATCAGGTAATAATTTATCTTCTATATAGGTATATAATTCTTTCCAATCATTAAAAATCATATCTTTTGGATTTTCAAAATTTAAACTAATTATTTGTTTTTTATCTACGCCATTTTCTAATAAATATTTTTTATATAACTCAAATAATGTTGACTTACCACATCTTCTTATTCCAGTAACAACTTTTATTATGTTTTTATCTTTTAATTTTTTTAAAAAATCTAAATATTCTGTACGTTCTATCATACTTTTCACCTCTAATGAAATTATATATTATTTTTAATTTAAAGTAAAGTTATTTCAATTAAATGAAAAAACTTTCTAAAATTCGATATTTTTTTCATTTTAAAATTATTATATTTTTTCTGGATTTTTATTGTTTGCAAAAATTTAAAACAAAAGAACCGCAAAGGGGTGTGGGGAAAGCGATTCTTTTATGTTATCCTTTAAATACTCTTATCAGAAAGTATATTATAATCATTATTTTCTATTTTAGTTTTAATTTTATAATAAAACTCTTCATAATTTGTTATATGGAGTGCTTTTATAAATAGTTGGATATTTAAATCCAAATTTTTACGATTAGTTATATCTAAAAAATGTATTATATCAGTAGCATTAAATATATTTTTGTTTATAGAAATATACCAATATATTAGTAATATTTCTCTTATTAATTCTCTTAAATCGAATTCGTTTTCTTCCGTAATAGGTAAAGGAGTATTACCATGAACATAATTTGAACGAATTTCATAATAATTTCGTATTTTTTCTGATATTTTTTTCTTATCTTTGCAACTTAAAAATAAAATTTTACTCCCATATTTAGATACTGTTTTGATTATATCTTCGCCACTTATATTAAACAAAGATTCTAATGCTGAAATAAGCAATGTAAAGCGCACGCCGCTATCGCTAGGAACAAATGAATTTATAAAAAAAGTAATTGCCCTTTTAAACCTTACGTTTTTTTCTTCTAATTCTAATAGTGTTTTGTCTGAAATATAAAAATTTAATCTTTTTACTAAAATCTCTTTCATTTTAGGAGTGTATTTTGAAATAGCAAATGCAGAAGATTGATTGTCCATTGAACCAACCCATGTAATAATATTTTGACTACTATCACAAATAGTAGCTTTAAAAATGGGTAATCCTATTTTTAAGTTTGTTATTAATCTTAATTTCTTTTCTAAAATGCGAACTTTTTTGTTTATTTTTGTTATTAATTCCTTTTCTAAATTTTCTTTATCTTCAATATGTGAATTAATTTCTATTTCAAATGGTTCGTCATTTTCAAAGTATTCATAGAAAGCACCTTTTTCTCCCTTTACTGAGTAGCAGGATTTAGTTAAATACCCGCCGATATAGAAAATATAGTCTTTATGCTTAGTTTTTATTAATGATTCATCATAACGTTCGGTTTTTTGTATATAACCATCTATTTTAAAACGATTCATAGGAAACAATCCATTAATTAAAATTTTATTTGTATAATATAATTTCATTTAATCACTACCTATCTTAAATATACTGGATACCCGTAATTAAATAGTTCTTTTTATTTATTTTCATCGATATGATAGATACTATCTAATTTAAAGTAATTGTTTATTGAGTCATAACAAAATTCTTGCCTATTTGAGCCTATATTATTTTTATTTCCTAGTCTTTTAGTTGCTGTTAATTTCAAATTTGTAGAAAATATCCCTTTCGTTATGATTTTCGAAGGATTTAGGAAACTTATGTCAGCGATTATATCTATGCGATTTGATTGTTTTAATCCTTTAATTAATTTATCTTTCTTTTCTCTATTCATTAAACATCGAGCAACAAAGGCAACTGTTTTTTCATTTTTAATAGTTATTTTATTATAATCATTAACATATTTATAAAAATTTTCAATATCGTTAAAATGGATTTCATTATCTACTATCCCATCGTTGTAGCATATGGTTAATTTATTTAATATTACGGAAGCTGGAAAAATATTATTTAGCATATCGAAATTTAATTCTATATCAAAGTAATTAGGAGTAGTAATTTCTACACTCTCTCCAATTAAAACAACTTGATTTTTAATATTTTTTATATTAGTTATTAAGTCTAACGATACAGTTATTTTTACAGGTTGTTTACTAAAAGTTAAATATGAATAGTAATTATTTATTCTATTTTCCATTTCTTTTTTTATATCTCTTTTTTTTTCGTAATGTATTGTTGCTCCGACTCCTATCAACGTTGTGATTGCTCCCAAAATACCACCAATGATTGCTGATGCTATATTAAGCCAATCATATCTTTCGGAAAAAGGTATGTATTGTGTTATATTAATTAAATCTAGAATAATGATAATTGCAATTATTATTATTAAAAAAACTGCTGATACAAACATCTGCAAAATTATATTATTTTTCTTATCCATTATTTCCCCTCTAACTCTAATATTTTTGCTAAAAAACTCGTATCAAACTTATTAAAGTCTAATACGAGCCCTTTAACTAATTACATTATACCAAATTCGACAAAAAAGTTAAATGTAAAATATGGTCTTACTAACGTAATTATCACATATAACTTTGATATTCTTTACTTAGGAAATGTATGGTGTTAAAATTTAGTTAGTAAAGAAAATAATAAAATTTACGAAATTTTTACGATAATAATAAAGGAGAAAATATGAATAATAATATTAGTACAGGAAATTGTGGAGAATATTTTGTTGCTGCTGAATTAGAAAGAAGGGGATTCACTGCTGCTGTCCCAATGTCAAATACTAAAGATTTTGACATTCTAGCAATAAATAGAGAAACTAATAGACAAATAGCAATTCAGGTAAAGACAACTAGATTTAAGCAAAAGGTTTGGACTTTAAATAAGAAAAATGAAAATATTATTGATGATAATGTGTTTTACTTTTTTGTCTCATTAAATGAATTAGATAATCCAGAATATCATATAGTGCCTAGTTCTATTGTGGCTAAAAACATAAGAGAAAGTCATCAAAATTGGTTAGATACACCTGGTAAAAATGGACAACAACATAATGATAATCCAATAAGAAAATTTGAAGATTTAGATAATAAATATTTAAATAATTGGGAATGTTTGTTTGACGCATAAGAGTTATAGGAGTAGAAATGAAAGATTTAAGTATAGAAAAAATAATAGAGAATTGGATTATAAATTCTTTGGGATTAGATAAGTATGAATATATTATGAATAATTTTACAAAGACAGATGTATCTATAGATAAAGACTTTCAAAGAAATTTTAATTCATTTTATGTAGTAAGAAGAGATGCTAATTGGAGAAAAGTATATTACGATTATATGGAAAAAAATAAGAATAATAAAAATATTACTTTTTCAGAAATTATTACGTATTTATATGAGAAAACAGGAAATATAGAAGCATCTTTTTCTAGTAAGTTATTGGCAACTATTAATCCTAATATGCCTATATGGGACCAATATATTTTGAAAAATTTAAATAAAGAATTAAAAGGAAATTCTAAAGAAGAAAGATTAAACAATGCAATAAAATTGTATGATGAAATAGTTAAGTGGTTTAATGACTTTTTAAATGAACCTACAACAAAAAAGTATATAGCTGCTTTTGATAATGTAATTACAACTTATAAAATGACTGATATTAAGAAAATAGACTACATTTTATGGAGCATTAGGTAATAGGATTAATATAAATAAAAGAACCGCTTTCTCCACACCCTGCGGAGTTTTGCTTTTTAAGAGTTATTTATATACTTTTAAGAAAAAGAATTAACTATTATCAAAGCTACGCCTACCGGCGAAGCCCGAGATTTTAAAATTTCGTCGTTCTTTTTCAAAATATGATACAAATGTTAACATTTGTATTGATTAATGCTGATTATTTTTGTAAAATGAAAGTGTAATTTATATATTGATCGTTAATATACTAAATTATAAAATAAGAATATATATAATGACAGGTCTATGGTATCTTGGACATTAACTCCAAATTACTTGGTCGCCTAGGTATTATGAATTTCTAATTTCTTTATTTTATAAGGTATTAATCTCATACAGGGGATTAGTTAAATGGTATAATAATGGTCTCCAAAACCACTGTATAACGTTCGATTGGACAAGCAGAAATAAATGTTAAAAAAGACTCAAAGCTTCGGCTTTGGGTCTTTAATCTTTCTAATGGTTATTTTATTCTTACAAGTTAATATCTCTATATTATCATGAAAATTAAATCCTAATTTTTGTAACCATTTACCTTTTAACATAATGTATGGATTTTCTTTAAAGTCTTTATAAACAGATATTTTTCTAATTTTCATGATAAACCTCTGCTTGTCCATCATTTTCCATATTTGAGATTATTGAATGTTTGGCGTGTTTAGTTTTTAAATCTTTTGGTGACATATCAACATATATCTTTGTTGTTTCAATATTAGTATGTCCCAAAAGATCTCGGAGTGAAAAAGGATCACCACCATTTATTACAAAGTGTGTTGCAAACGTATGTCTAAATTTATGTGGGTTCATCTTAAATCCATCGCCAAATATCTTTTTAGCTTTTCTACTTAATAATCCATAAACCATTTCGGTATTTAATGATGAACCTAAAATAGGTTCGTTAAATTGGTTATGGAATTTAACAAAGAGTGAGCCTTTTTCTGCGCCTTTTAAAACTTCACGCCTATAAACATTGAATATTCTCTCAGTTTCTTTTGAATAGTAGACCGTGCGAAAGGTATTGGTTTTAGTAGAATAAACGTATATACTTCTTTCCTTAGTATTAATATCTTCTAGTTTGATTCGTACAAGTTCGCTATTTCTAACACCAGTATCAAGTAATATCATAACTATTAATAGATTTCTAAGTTCCGACTTGTAACGCAAATCAAACGAAGTAATTAATTTTCGCACTTGGTCTACCGTAAAGTAATCTATTTTTTCTTTCCTTACTTTCTTAGGTTTAATATTACGGGCAGGATTGGCGATTAGATAACCATCTTTCTCTAGATAATTGAAGAAAGCTCTTAGTGCCCTTGCGTGACAGTTAAACGTATTTGTTTTGTGTTTAGAATATTTACTTTCAATATAAAATTTTATTTCTTCTCCAGTAAGTTTTTCTAAACACCCAACTTTCTTGATTTGCACTAAGAACTTTCGAAATGCATTGAGTTTATCTTTATAGAAATGTTTAGTAGGCTCTGCCAATCCACGTTCTTCCATATTACTAAAAAAATATTTCATAGCATCGTCAAAAAGTAGATTACTTTGCGCAGGTTGTTTTGTTTCTTCCTTTCCAAATTTTTGAAAAAAGTTTGTTAATTCGTTAATGGTTTGTTCTGTCATATAAATCTCCTTCTAAGTATATTTGTAATTTATACGACCAAAGCAACCGTCAAAAGAAACAATATAGAAAATGCTTTTAACTAGGCGATAGGACTACCGAAGGTGACCAGTGGTCTAGTTAAAAGTCATCCACTGCAAAAACAATATAAAAAGCAGCACCACTGCTGCTTAAAATTCTAAATGGCAGGGGATGAGAGAATCGAACTCCCAACAGTGGTTTTGGAGACCATTATTATACCATTTAACTAATCCCCTGTATGAGATTAATACCTTATAAAATAAAGAAATTAGAAATTCATAATACCTAGGCGACCAAGTAATTTGGAGACCATTATTATACCATTTAACTAATCCCCTAAATGGAACAAGTAAATTATAACACAAAAAATATAATTATTACAATAATTATTGTAATATATTAGAATTTTTTGTGTTTTAGAATATGTAATTTTAAAATCATTAACAGTTAAATATATGTTAAAAGTGTTAGGTAATATGAATATAATTAACTGGTGATAAAATGAAAGTTAAACTAGATATACCTTATCCAGAAGTTAAGGTAGAAGAAAAAAATCCATATTATGCAGATTTATTAAGTGAGGATTATGCTGGAAGGGTAAGTGAGACGACTGCTGTACTTTTATATTCATATCAGCATTTTAATATGTTTGATAGTAATAAAGAGTTTTCTAAAATAATTGAAGATATTTCTATTGTTGAGATGAAACACCTGGAAATGTTGGGTAAAACAATAAAACTTTTGGGAAAAGAGCCAATATATAAAACTTGTGAAGCATCACGTGGAGATTGTGTAATGTGGTCTGCTAGTAATATTGATTATTCTTCAAGATTAAAGGAAATGCTTGAGTTTGATATGTCCGCAGAAAGTAATGCCATTATGACGTATCAAAATCATAAAAAGGTAATTAAGGATAAATATATAAGAACTATGTTAGATAGAATAATTCTTGATGAAAAAAGGCATTTAGAAATATTTAAAAAACTTTATGATGGATTAAAATAAAAACAAAGGGTAGATTTTACTCTTTGTTTTCATAATATTCTTCTAATGTTAAATTATTTTTTGTTAAATACTTAGCAAGATCTTTGCCAACGTATCTTAAATGCCAAGGTTCATAAGAATATCCTGTTATTTCTTCTTTATCTTTTGGATACCTTATTATAAAGCCATATAGATATGCGATGTTTTCTAGATATTTATATTCATTACTTTCATAGTTATTATTCTCTGTATTTTTATCCGAGGTTATAATTATATCGAATGCCATACCTGTATTATGTTCTGACACACCAGGTTTTGCAACATATTTCTCGGCATATCTTGTCCCGTATTTTATTTCATATTGTTTATATATATCTTCGGAGTCTTTAAATGATCTAAATCCACTTCTTATATTTAAAAAGTAACCTTTATTTTCAACTGCTTTTTTTAGTTTAAGATAGTTCTTGTAGGTTGTCTCTTCAATTTTTATATTTGGATATATATTATTATCTACGTTTACTTGTTTATATAAACCTAATACTTCTTGACTTATTTGATTAGCTTTATTTATTAAAATTTCATATTTCTCATTATAGTTAATTTTCACTGTTGCTAAATTATTAGAAGAAGCATTCATTTTTTCATTGGTATCTTTTTTACCTTTATATATCGTTGCGGAAATATTATTTATTTCATTATTAGCATACATACTAAAACTAAAAAACATTATTACAAATATTAAAGAGAAGATTATTGAGTTTTTAATTATTATAAAATGAGAATTTCTCTTTTTGTTTGAATTTCCAAAAGTGATAATTGATTTACTTTCCTCAAGTTTATAAAACTTCATCTTCTCTTTTTTCATTTTATACCTCTTAACTAACTTAAATTATATCATATGGCATGAAAAAAAGAAACTTTTATGAGTTTCTATTCTTCATCGCTATCTTCATTATCTGTTTTAGATACTTTTTCATGTTCCCATGTAATACTAACAACTCCAGGATTAGAACTTATTTTGTTGATTATAAATTCTACTTTTCCAGGATTTCCAGTTATTATTACCGCTTTTAATTTAATTTCTTCTTCGGTTATTTCACTTCTTTCCAAACTGTTTAATACTAATTCGTTATTATCTATTAATTTAGCAAAATTAGTTCTTACTTTTTCTTCTTTATCTTTCTTACAATTTATTCTGATAGTATATTTTTCTTTAGCATTTGCTTTTATTTTATTCATTATAAATAGTGAGCCTAGTCTTAGAACGATGTTAGATAAAAGAACGAATATAGTACCTATACTGGCCTCTACGAGAAGCCCTGATGCACAAAGGGTTCCAATTGCAGCAACACACCATAAAGTAGCGGCTGTATTAAGTCCTTTTATTTTGTTACCATCTCTTAATATTACTCCGGCACCTAAAAAACCAATTCCGGAAACTACCTGTGCTGCTATTCTTGAATTATCACTTACATTTATACCAAAGGATAAATAAACAAATAAAAATGCTCCAATACTTACCAGTACGTTAGTTCTAAGTCCTACCATTCTATGTCTTAATTGCCTTTCAAGTCCAATTAATATGCTTAAGAAAAAACATATTGTAAGCCTTATTAAAAAAGTTGTTAAATCCATAAAATCACTCCTTTACCAGTGGAAACAAATTATAACATATGTTATAATTTATGTACAGGATTTGGAGATATTAAAATGAATAAAGATATATTTATGTTAAGTAAAGAAAAAATCGAAAATAAAATAAATGAAATTTTAGATAAAGAAATAGAAAAATATGAGGATAATGAATTTATTAAAGAATCTTTAATAGAACTAAAAAGATTATCTCAAGGTGGGAAAAGAGTACGTGGATACTTAGTTAAGTTAGGGCAAATGTTATTTGGTAAAGATGATGATTCATATGTTGATTTATCAGCAGCAATAGAAATATTTCAAACCGCAATTTTAATACATGACGATATAATTGATGAGGCTGATAAAAGACGTGGTATGGATACAATAAATGCTAAATATAAAGGTCATATCGGTGTTGCTAAAGGAATTTGTATTGGTGATTTAGGATTTTTTATATCATATAGAATAATAAATAATTCGAATATTAGTGAAGAACTAAAAGATGAAATAGTTAAGATATATTCTAAAACTCTTCATAACACTGTCAATGGTGAAATAGTTGATGTTGAACTTCCTTTAAAATCTTTAGAATATCATAGAAATATGGATGAAAAAATAATATATGATATATACGTTAACAAAACGGCCTGGTATACAATAATTGGTCCGATTCTTATTGGCGCAGCATCAGCTGGTGCAAGCGAAGAGAACAAAGAAAAATTAATAGAAATGGGAACTAACTTAGGTATTGCTTTCCAAATTAAAGATGACTTATTAGGACTATATTCAAGTGTTAGTGATATGGGAAAAACACTTAATGATATAAAAGAAGGTAAGCAAACTATTATTTATAAGTATGCTATAGATCATGCTAGCAAAGAAGAATTAGATGTAATTAGTAAGTATTATGGTAATCAAAATGTTACCGATGAAGAAAGTAATATTATAATTAAATTATTTGATAAATTAGGTGCTAGAAAAAATGCTGAAAACTTAGTTAAAAAGTACACTGATAATGGAACTAGTATAATTGAAACTATGGATGTTCAAAACAAAGATTTGTTTATGGAATTTGCAAATTATTTGTTAAAAAGAGATAAATAAGAAGAAATTACTAGAATATAGATAATTTCTTTTTGGTATTTTATTTTGTTAATTCATATTCTCTAGAAAGAATCCTTTTATCAGAACAATATTCCATAATAAATTTATTACCTTTTTTACAAATGATAATTCCTATGGTTTTGTTTTGATCACTAGTTTTAATATTATATAAAAGCATATCTATGTAATTATAAGTGTTACCGATTTTTATTTTGTATTCATTTGCAATGTAGGTAAAACCTTCACCTAATTCTAAAAGAAAGTCTTTTAGGTTTTCTAATATTAGTCCTTGTAATGCTTTTTCTGATATTTCTTCTTTATTAAATCTATTTTTTATTAGTATGGGATTTTTAATGAAATCACTAATGTTTTCTTTAGAATTATCGTATTTTATTAATTTTAATTTGGTTTTATTATCCAGCCTTTCATATTCATTATTCTTTATTCTATTTCTTAATTCTCTTACAGATAGATTTTACTTTTCAATTATTTTTATATAATAATTAATTTCATTTATGTCATTTATTTTAAGTAGTTCTACATAATGACTCCAAGTTAAAAAGTCCGACAGCGTCGGACGCTTTTCATAAAATTGCCTCATATATTTTAATCTTGTTTCAGTATATCCTTTTCCAAGCTCTAATGTTAATTTATCAGAATATTTTTTTATGATTCCCTCACCATAATGTTTTCCAGCTTCACTAAGCAATTTGCCAACGTTATAGTAGGTTTTTAAATCACTTTTATTTTTAGAATAATCCTTTACTTTTTTATATACCTCGTTGTTTATTAGTTCGTTTTTGATTTCGTTGTAGTAATTCATGTGTATTGTTCCTTTCTATTGGGTAGCTATTATATGTATTAAAGAAAAGACATTTGTCGTAATTTGTTTTTACATATGAATTTACATAGAATTAGATAAAAAGTTATTAATGTAAACTTCTTTTGTTAAAATTAAATTGGAGGATTGTATATGAAATATTTAAAGGTAATGTTTGGTACTACTAGTGGTGCAAATAGTAAGTTAGAGTATAAATTAAACGAAGTTAACGTTGCTAATAATTGGAACCCTAAAGCAGATAATCAAAAAGAAATGGGAGGGTTTAACTTTTCTACCCAAGATAAAATACTTAGATGGTTAGTTAGAGGTGATACTTTATATGATGTTATTATTCCGGATGATGCAGAAATAGTAGATTGTGAAAGTCTATCTGCTCCACATGGTGTATTTCGAACGAATAAAATAATATTGTCTAATCCAAGAAAAGTAACAGATGATATAGCCATGGAATTGTACTTAAAATCTAAATTGCCAGAAAAATCATATTACAAAGCATTAGCGGGCCTTATGGTAAGAGGATATTATAAAACTTGCTTAAAGCTTATAGATGATAGAGTAAATGATGATAATATAGATTTAGTATTAAGTGAGATAAACGATTTTATTAAACCTGAAAATGTGTCTAGAACGCAAAATAATGAGGAACTTGAGACATATTATAAAGTTATGAATGTATTATGTAAAATAAAATGACACTGTAATGGAAGTACCTATTAATATGTTCTTTTTACACACAATTAGCACTCTAACTTGACAAGTGCTAATTTTTGTTTTATACTGATTATAGTGCAATAAAAAAGGTGCATAATATATTTATAAGGGGAGTGATATTTATGTTTAATATGAATGAACAACAAGAAGAGAATGTTTTGGAAAAATATGGTAGAGATATTACTCAGTACGTTAAAGATGGAAAGGTAGATCCAGTAATTGGAAGAGATGAAGAAATAAGAAGTATTACTAGAATATTATCTCGTAAAACCAAGAATAATCCAGTTTTAATTGGTGAACCAGGTGTTGGTAAGACCGCTATTATAGAAGGACTTGCACAACGTATTGTAAAAGGTGACGTGCCAAGTACTTTAAAAGATAAAACAATTTGGGAACTTGATATGGCTTCTTTAATTGCTGGGGCTAAGTATCGTGGTGAGTTTGAAGAAAGGCTTAAAAACGTTTTAAACGAAGTTAAAAAGTCTGAAGGTAACATAATTATGTTTATTGATGAAATTCACATGATAGTAGGTGCTGGTAAATTAGAAGGTGCAATGGATGCCGGAAACATGCTTAAGCCAATGCTTGCAAGAGGAGAGATACACTGCATTGGTGCAACTACGTTAAATGAGTATCGTAAGTATATTGAAGACGATGGTGCTTTAGAGCGTAGATTCCAAAAAGTTATGGTAAAAGAACCTACGGTGTCTGATACAATTACAATCCTAAGAGGATTAAAACCTAGATTCGAAGTACATCACGGTGTATCTATATCGGATGCAGCCTTAGTTGCAGCAGCCACCCTTTCGAACAGATACATAACTGATAGATTTTTACCTGATAAAGCAATTGATTTAATTGATGAAGCTTGTGCGACAATACGTGTTCAAATGGATTCTGTTCCTGAAAACATAGATAGTTTAACAAGAAGAATCATGAAACTTCAAATAGAAAGAGAAGCTATTAAGAAAGATAAAGATGACATTAGTAAAGAAAGAGTAAAAGAACTAGATAGCAAAATAAAAGAGATGAAGGAAGAAGAAACCTCTCTTAGAAATGATTGGGAAAAAGAAAAAGCTATTCAATCTGATATTAAGAAAACTAAAAAAGAGTTAGAAGATGCTAGATTCAAACTTGAAATGGCTGAAAATAACTATGATTTGGAAAGTGCTGCGGTATTAAGACATGGTACTATTCCAGAGTTAGAAAAAAAACTTGATAATTTAAAACAAGCTAACGAAAGTAAGATATTATCAGATAGGGTAACTGATGAATCAATCGCGGAAGTTATTGCAAGGTGGACTAATATTCCTATTACTAAGTTAGCACAAGGTGAAAAAGAAAAGGTTCTTAACCTAGAAGAAAACATGAAACTAAGAGTAAAAGGTCAAGATAAAGCTTTAAATCTTGTTAGTGATGCCATTATAAGATCAAGATCAGGTATTAAAGATGAAAATAGACCAATAGGATCATTTATCTTCTTAGGACCTACTGGTGTTGGTAAAACAGAGGTCGCAAGAACGCTTGCTTATGAGCTTTTTGACGATGAAAAACACATGGTTAGAATCGATATGAGTGAATACATGGAAAGTCATTCTGTTGCAAGACTAATTGGTGCTCCTCCAGGATACGTAGGTTATGATGAAGGTGGACAATTAACTGAGGCAGTAAGAAGAAATCCTTATAGCATAGTTTTATTTGATGAAATAGAAAAAGCTCATAAAGATGTTTTAAACATTCTTCTTCAAATACTAGATGACGGAAGAATAACTGATGGTCATGGACGTACGGTGGATTTTAAAAATACCATTATAATTATGACATCTAACGTTGGAAGTGAATATGTACTTGATGGTAAATTAGATGAAGACGTTATAAATAATGAATTAAAAACATACTTTAGACCAGAATTTTTAAACCGTGTTGATGAAATAATAATATTTAACTCATTATCTAAAGAAGTTATTTACGAAATATTAGATAAACTAGTAAGTGATTTAAATAAGAAATTAATTGGAAATAGAATATCCATAACATTAAGTGAAAAGGCTAAAGAATGGATTGTTGAAAATGGATACGATCATAATTATGGGGCAAGACCACTTAAAAGATTTTTATCTAAAAACTTAGAGACGTTATTAGCTAAAAAATTAATAGATGGAAGCATTATAACTGGTGATAATTTAACCGTTGATATAAAAGATGATAGTTTAGTAATAGTAAAGTAGAATTACATAATTGTAGTTCTACTTTTATTAATTGTATAAAAATCTTATTATGGAATCATAACTTTTATAGTAAAGAATAATGTAAAGTAAAATTAAAAAAAGTTTTAAATAATTTAATTTATGTTATTATTATAATAGGTTATAGTAAAGGAGTTGATAGTATGGCAAAAATGGAAGAAAAAGCAAAAGTAGGAAGACCAAGGTTAGCTGATCCTGAATTAATTAAGGACTCATGGTACAGAGTAGCTGCTAGCTTATCAATTGTTCTTATGCTTGTAATGGGCGGTTTAGGCATTCTAACAGCTC
The DNA here is from genome assembly GCA_910580185.1 of uncultured Bacilli bacterium. Lineage (GTDB taxonomy): Bacteria > Bacillota_I > Bacilli_A > RF39 > UBA660 > Aphodocola. The sequence continues at coordinate 61,548 of CAJTWC010000006.1, read as the reverse complement.
AAATTACTACTTCTAAAGGATTAGATAATGCGAAGGCAAGCGTAGTAAATGTTAAAAAGAAAAACGTTCGTGTTATTCCGGCTAAAACGGCAGAAACAAGAATAATTAATGTAGATGGTACAGTAACACGTATTATTCCAGCAAAATAATATAATTAAAACACCTAATTGGTGTTTTTTTGATGTATTTTTAATACCGAGGTGTTATAATTTTATTAGCACTTATAAGGAATGATGTAATATGAATATTATTAAAAGAACGTTTTTTATTTTATTGTTTATTGTTTTAATATTTTTTTCTTTTAATTTTAAAATAAAAGCAAAAGAAGTTAATGTTTATGTCTTTTATGGAAATACATGCCCACACTGTGAAGAAGCAAGGGATTATTTAAATACAGTAAAAAGTAAATATAATCTTAACTTGGTAGAATATGAAGTTTGGAATAATGGCGATAATAAGGAAATAATGAATGATGTTGCAAACTATTTAGATATTAACGTTAGAGGAGTTCCATTTGTAGTTATTGATAATACTCCAATAATAGGTTATTCAAGTAATACTACTAACCAAACTTATATTTACCATATAAACAAGGCAAGTAAAAATAACTTTGTTGATGAGGTGGGAATTCATTTAGGGGTAGTAGATAGGGAAAAAAATAATCCTAATAATTCTTATGAATATAAATTGTTCGGTAAAAACTTAAAGAAGACTAATGTATTATTATCCACGGTATTATTGGGATTATTAGATGCATTTAATATATCTATGTTTTGGGGGATTTTATTAATATCAATATTACTTATAAATATTAAAAATAAGAAAAAGGCTTTAATAGTTGGTGTGTCATCTATTATATTTATGATACTTCTTTATTTTACACTTTTAATATCTGGTATTAAATATGATGGATATTTAAATTTGATTAATGGTTTTAGAACCTTGGTATCTGTTTTACTAATTATTTTAGGAGTTTTAGGACTAATAAAAATATTAAAGAGCTTAGATAATGAAAATAATACTACAAATGTTACTAAGTCAAATAAATTTAAAAGTATTTTAATAATATTATCATCGTTTATACTTATAATAGTTACCGTTTTAATATCACTTATGAACTATGGCGGAGTGCCAGATATGATATTAAATATATTTGAATATCATAAATTATCATTCATACTTAAAATGGTATTATTGATTGTTTACTTATTAATTATTGCTTTAATTTATATTTTATTTTATATATTATTACAGAAAATATTTATTAAGCTAAAATTATATGAACTTGTTGATAAAAATGGGGTAGTAATAAGTTCTATAATAATTTTATTTATTGGGATTTTGTTAGGTTTAAAACCATTATGGTTAACTTTTAATTTTTAATTATATAAGGAGGATTTATGATAGATAAGATTGCGTGGATATATATTAAGGATAAGAAAATACTTAGTACTTTATCTAAGGGAAAAGATACGTATTATATCCCTGGAGGAAAAAGAGAAAATTTTGAAAATGATGTGGAAACATTAACTAGAGAAATAAAAGAGGAATTATCAGTTGATATATTAACGGATAGTATTAAATATTATGGTACGTTTAAAGCTCAAGCACATGGAAAAAAAGAGGGTATTGTTGTTAAAATGAGTTGTTACATGGCTGATTTTAAAGGCATTTTAAAAGAAGACTCTGAAATTGATAAAATAGTATGGCTTAAATACTGTGATGTTGATAAAATATCTCCAGTAGATAAATTAATATTTGAGGATTTACACAATAAAGGATTAATAGATTAAAAGTAGGTGATAGTATGGGTATTTTATATGTAGTTGCAACTCCAATTGGTAATTTAGGTGATTTTTCACCAAGGGCAGTTGAAACTTTAAAAAATTCAGATTATATATTAGTAGAAGATACAAGACAAACTATTAAGCTTCTTAATCACTTTGATATAAAAAATAAAATGGCCTCGTATCATAAGTTTAATGAAAGAGAAAAAGTAGAAAAAGTATTATCGGATTTACAAAGTGGTATGAATGTATCTTTAGTTTCTGATGCAGGTACACCGTGTATATCTGATCCAGGTTATATTTTAATAAGTGAAGCTAGAAAAAATAATATAGAGGTTATTGGTGTGCCAGGATGTTCAGCAGTAATAACAGCTTTATCAATTGGTGGTCTTGATACTTCATCTTTTTCCTTTTATGGATTTGTACCAACTGATAATAAACCCAAAAAAGCGTTATTTGATGAAATAAAACATTCTAAAGTAAAGACAAAGGTATTATATGAATCTCCAAAAAGGATTTTGAGGCTATTGGAAGAGATAAAATGTGAAATGCCAGGATGCGCGGTATGCGTATGTTCTGAATTGACTAAGGTTCACGAAAAAAGTATAAGTGGTAAAATAGAGTATGTATATGATAAATTAAAAGAGGATCCTAATACTTCTAAGGGTGAATATGTAATATTGATTAGTAATAATCAAATTAGAAAAGAAAAAGACGAAATAAGCATAGAGGCATTAATAATAGATAAGATGGTTAAAAATAATATTTCTATTAAAGAAGCTGTTAATATTATTAATAAAGAAAAAACTGATCTTCCAAAAAAAGATATTTATAATGCAGGATTAAATTTAAAAGATATATTAAAATAAGGTGTTATTTAACACTTTATTTTTTAAATTCCATAAAATATAATATGAGAAAATATATATTTTTAAATTTTATAATTCAAATTATTATGCTATTTTTATCTATCTATTTATTTTTTGATTTGAATATTATTAAATTTTTAATTTCTTTTATGATAATAATATTAGTTTTTGCGCCCACATTAATTGAAAACATTAGAAAAATTAAGTTTCAAAGTATATTTCACGTTAGATTTACTATAATTTGTATATTATTATTTATATTTTTGATTGTATTTTAGAAAAATTATTATATAATTAAAGTATATTAATTAAAATAGGAGCTTGCTATGAAAAGTAATTACAATGACATAATTGATATTATCATAACCCTTTTTGAAGATGAAGAAATCATAAATAATATAGCAATATCTGGCAGTATTGTTCCATATCTTGTTACTGAAAGAGAGTCTTTAGAATATCATTCTGATTTTTACATATTAGTAAAAAATAAAAAAATTGAAATGGTAAGAAGGAAAATAAAGGAACTTACAAAGGAGTACGAATTTGATTTTTTTTCGGATTCAAAAAAGTATTCTAAAGAAGATTATGGTTTTAAAATAAAATACCAAGGAACAGTGGTAGGATTTTTTCCATACTCTTTAATAGATAATAATTTAACAATAAAAACTTATGCAATAAATAAAGATGGTACTAAAATAAAACTTAAAAGAAAGTTAATACCAACTATTTCAAAGAGTAGTGTAATAAGACTAATTAAATTTGGTAAGAGTAAACTTAGGATAATGAGCCCAGAATTTATTTTAGTAGATAAGGAAACAAGAGAGCAGCAGCCAGGAAATCCAACTTCTGAAACTATACACTTATTAAATAAAATATCCGATGAAAGTGTACTAAAAGTAGTTAGAGAAAGTGTTTCTAATGCTGAAGTTAAAATAACAACTAAAGAAACTAACGATAATAATATTATACTAATAGTAATATTATCAACACTTGTAATATTATTATTTGTAGTAGCGTACATTTGTTTTAAAAAATAATCCCAAAATGGGATTTTTTTAGTATAATGTTAATAGAGGTGATAGAAATGAAAAAGGTAATATTTCATATTGATGTTAATAATGCATTTCTATCGTGGTCTGCTATTGAAATGCTAAAAAATGGTAGTAAATTAGACATAAGAACGATACCTGCGGTAGTAGGCGGGGATGAGAAAAAAAGAAGAGGTGTTGTGGTTGCAAAAAGTTTTCCCGCTAAAAAAGCAGGTATAGTAACTGGTGAGCCCCTTTACACGGCAAGAAGAAAAGTTGATAAATTATTTGTGGTTCATTCTGATAGGCAAAAATATACAGAGTATTCTAATGCCTTTTATAAAATATTATGTAAATATACTCCAGTTATTGAAAGGTATTCAATAGATGAGTGTTTTATGGATATGACTGGTATGGAAATGATGTTTGGTGATCCGGTTAAACTTGCCTATAAAATAAAAGATGAGATATACGATACTTTAGGTTTTACTGTAAATGTTGGTGTTGCAAATACTAAGGTGTGCGCTAAAATGGCTAGTGATTTTGAAAAACCTAATAAGGTTCATACTTTATTTGAAGATGAAGTTAAAACTAAAATGTGGCCACTTTTGGTTGATGAATTATTTATGGTAGGTAAAAGCTCTAGTAAGAAGTTACATGAATTAGGTATAAATACTATAGAGGATTTAGCAAAAGCAGATATAACTATGCTCACTAGATACTTTAAATCCAGCGGTAAAATGATGCATGAATACGCAAACGGAATAGATGATTCCCCAGTAGAAAGACCTATTCCAAAAAATCAAGGAATAAGCCATTCTACTACTTTACCAGAAGACGTGGATAATATTCCAGGTTTAAAAAAAATACTTAGAAGGTTATCAGACATGGTTGGTATTAGACTTAGAGCAGAAGGAAAATACGCAACAGTAATAGCAGTACAACTTAAGAATAATAATTTTTTTAATTACCAGCATCAAAAAAAATTAGTTAATCCAATATCATCAAATGAAGATATATATGAAAATGCTTGCATATTATTAAGAGATATGTGGAAAGGTGATTCAATAAGGTTAGTAGGTCTTAGAGTAAGTGATTTTACCGATAAAACTTATGAACAAGTATCTTTATTTGAGGAAGCCGGAAAATTAGAGAAAAGAGATAAGGTTCAAAAAGCAATGGACAAGATAAATAAAAAGTATGGAACTAATACAATTAAGAGTGCTGCGTTACTTGACAGTGATGAATAAATAACTATTAATTATCATATAAATGTGATATACTTATTAAAGATTTATATATTTTAATGACAAGAGCTCCTTATTTAAGTTGTTTCCTATATCATAAAAAATTTGAATCAATATAAGTAAGGAGGACTAACATGAACAATAATTACGAAGATAAGAAAATCGTATGTAAAGACTGTGGTAAGGAATTTGTTTTTACTGCTGGTGAACAAGAATTTTATGCACAAAAAGGTCTAACTAATGAACCTGTAAGATGTAAAGAATGTAGAGCAGCTAAAAAAGCTAAATTTGAAAATAAAAATAATAATAGATAATAAAAATGATTGATCTTATGTATCAATCATTTTTTACTAGCAACTTAATTTTTATATATTTTTTAAATTATATATTGATTTTCTTTGGCATGTTTGCTAAAATACTACTAGCATTTATTAAATGCATGCATTTTATGGCGGAGTTGGTGAAGTGGTTAACACACTGGTTTGTGGCACCAGCATTCAAGGGTTCGATTCCCTTACTCCGCCCCACTTTGATTATAAAACACCTTTTAGGTGTTTTTTTAAAAATATGATAAACTATATATAGAAGAGAAAGTTAATATGCAATTAGAAGAAGTTATAGAGATTTTAGTTAATAACTTTAACCCATATTCTATATTTTTATATGGTTCTAAAGCTACTGATTCTTGCAATAGTAAAAGTGACTATGAAATTGGAGTTATTTTTAAAGATGATATATATGTTTCAAGAAGCCATATATTAGAATTAGTAAAAGATAGTGATTATGCAATATATCCATTTAGATTATCTGAAATACTAAATTATGATATTGATACACCGTTTGAAAGAAATATATATATGAGTATTTTAACTAGCGGTGGTGCTAAAACGTTATATGGAAAAAAAGTTCTAGAAGAATTAGAATCTCCAAAAATCATAATTGATAATTTACTAGCAGACATTAATTTTAATTTAGGGTAGCTTTATCATCAGTTAGGGTATATAAAAGTGGTAATATAGATTTAGCTAATGATATGTTTTATAAATCTTGTTTTTATGTTACCAGAGATTTAATTTATTATCGCTTAAAAATATTATGCTTATCTTATAATGAAATATATAAAAGATCTAAAGATATGGAAATTCCAGAAGAATATAGAAAAATATTATATAATGCTTTTATGTTAAGAAATGAAGAAAGTATAGAAATTGATTCTAAAATGTATTTTAAAAATATTTCTTATATTAATAATACATACTAAAGGAGGTAAGAAAAGATTATGAGAAATGAAATTTTAAAACTTGTATATGATTATTTAAATGTATTTTCAGAAGAAAATAAAAGGCAAGAGAAACTAATAGAATTTTTAAATTCACATAATGATGATGAGATAACTGATAGAAATAATTTTAATGGACATATAACTGCTAGTGGTATTATATACGCTTCAAAAGAAAGAATGTTTTTAATGTTACATCATAAAACTTTAGATATGTTTTTATTTCCGGGTGGACATACAGAAAAGATAGATGAAAATCCTTTAGAAACTGCTAAAAGAGAAGTTAGAGAAGAAACTGGACTAGAGAATTTAGAGCAGTTGAAAATTACTTATGATAATTTAGTTCCTATAGAAATTGATACTCATGTAATTGAGTATAATAAAAAAAGAAACTTACCTGAACATTATCATTTTGATTTTAGATATCTGTTTATTTTAGATGAAAAGGTGGAAATAAAAATAGATGAAGAAGAATCCACAGGGTATAAATGGATAGGAATTGATGATTTATACAATGATAAAAATTATGGAAAGATAGCTTTCAAACTTGAGGAAATATTAAAAAAAGATAAAATAATACTATAATAAGTATTACTTTATCTTTTTAGTTGATTTACTCTATTAATTATTCGTGCACCCTTATTTGCCATGTTTAAAGTATATTGAAATATATTTGTTTTAGGTTCATGAAAATCTGCTCTCTTATGCCAAGTTTCATCTTTGTATAATATTTCTAATGCAGAAATATTAAACTCATCTTCTTGAGAAAACTCAAAACATTTTAATACATCTGTATTATTAATTAAGTCATATTCTCTATCATCATCGAAGTAAATAAATCCTAATTGAATTGTCTCTAGCATAATTAAGCTTTCATTTATAACAATAGCCTCATAAGTACGACCAGTATTTGGTATGTTTTTATCTATTTCAGCATTTATACTTGGTGGAAGAATGATACCTTTATTATCTATTTTAATATCAGTAGGTGAATAAGTTTCTAAGTAAAAGCCTTTCTTTGGTTTTTTAGCACCTAAGCCTTTCTCTATGTAGTAATCATTTACATTAGCACTGTAGTATGATTCATATAAATCTTTTTTTCTTTCGTCTGGTATTTTAGATTCATCTTTTATATAATGTAACCATTTTAATTCTTTTACATCAGTACTTTTTATTTCTAAACTTCCGCCACCATAATAATCTTTTTTTGTATCGATATGGCCAAATACCCAATGAGGTCCTTCTTTTTCACCTTCTATTTCTCTTTTTTTAAAGTCATATATTTTGGTTTCATTTGGCACATAACTGTATATTAATATTTTATCCTTATCTCTTGCGTAAAATTTCATAATATTTTCCCCCCCCTAACATTTGAAGCTGTTACTTCTATATTTTTTTTATTAAATATTTATTTGCATTTTCCTCTATTGCTTGCCAATTATCTTCATCACTATAATATTCTAAAACATCATTATAATTATTATTCATCAACATTATATAAAACTGTGCTCTTAAAATATCTAAACTCTTTATAGAAAAATCCGTTTCTTCTTTTAGATTAAATGGACAAAATGGTGGTAAACTATCTAATTTTTTCTTTAAACTTGGAAAAGTTATGAAAGTGCTTGCTTGTAGATGTGCTTTATCAATATTATTACCAAGCTCATCTTTTATCGGATAGTTATCGGTTTGGTGTATAAATTTACTAGTTTGTAAGTTGTAAAAAGAACTATATGTCCATAAAAAGTCTTTTTGCCATCTTTTATACATTTTGTCGCGTAGCTCTTTTTTTTGTGCTTCTTCAAGTCGTTTTTTACCATCACTATTTATTAGATAACTGTGTGGTGAATATTCATCTGCATAATTTTCGTACTTTGCATAAGTACTAGTATATATGTATATTCCACCATCTGTATAATTAAATATGGATATATTTTCTTCTTGATTTTGCTTTAGTATTTCAAGTATTATATCTTCATTTGACGGAATTTTTGGTTTTTCTAAGTCCATAATATTAATATATTTTTGAACACTTTTGTTTTGAGAGCATCTTAATAAAGTATCTCTTTCTTTTAACTTATCTTTGTATAGTTTTCTTGTTGTTTTTAGGTTATCTTTATTCATGATTATCACCTACTTATTCATTATTAAATTTGTACAATACAGATGGTCTATGCCCGCCATCTTTTCTTATCTTATCCGTCTTTATGACTTTATTAGCAATCATTCTTCTAAAAGCTGGATCCAGTAATTTTTTATTTAAAATAATTTCATATACTTGTTGTAATTCACTTAATGTGAAATATTCTGACACTAAATTAAATGCAATGTTTGTATTTTTTACTTTGTTTTTCAGCCTTTTAATTCCTGTTGCAATTGCTATTGCGTGGTCAAATGCTAACTTATCATTTTCTATAACTTTATAAGTTATGTGACTTTTATCTTTCTCGCCATATTCTTTTTTTAATGTAAAATTTATTATATCTTCTTTATTTTCCAAAATGATATTAACTTTATCATCTTCTTCATCAACAGTTACATTAAACCACTTAGCATTATAATTTAATTTGTTAGTTAAAATATTTCTATCTATCAAAGACATATATGATGTTGAAACTATTCTCATTCTAGGATCTCTATTAGGATTACTAAATGTATATAGTTGATCTAAGTATATGTTTTCTAGATTTGTTTCTTTCTTTAATATTCTTTTGGCAGCACAGTCAAGATCTTCATCATTTCTTAAAAATCCTCCAGGCAAACACCACTTATCTTTGAATGGAAAAGAATCTCTTTTAACTAATAATATGCTAAAGTTTTTCTTATTTAACTTTCGATAATTATCTTTTTCTTCATTAGAAATACTAAATATAATTATGTCAGCTGTAATAGATAACTTATCATACTTATTTGGATTATACTGTTTTAAAAATTCTTCTTCTGTCTTAAAATCATTCATAAGTAACATCTCCTTTCTGTTATTAACAAAAGGTTAATAACAACTTGTTGGCCATACTATAACAAATAAAAATCACAATGTCAATATGTTTTTAACAAAAAGTTAAAAACAAGTCAAAAATTTTAATAATAATGCTAATTATGGTCGCTTTTATAACAATATTAATGTATAATCAAGTTAGGAGAGTGTATATATGAAAAGGAGTTTATTTTATATTTTTTGCTTGCTGTTTTTAATACCAGTCATCAATGTTAAAGCAGCCTCAATAACAGGAGTTAATGTTTCGGGTACTAATTCTGTTAAAGTAGGTGAAGAGTTTACTTTATCATTTAACATAAGTTATTCTGATGTGAAAAAGGGAACTAATGACACTATGGGTGTCGCAGGTGTAGTATTTCAATTGGATTTTGATGACGATGTTTTTATAGTAACGGGTGGAACAACTCCTGGTTTTAATACAGAAGTAGATGGTGATTCGGAACATTTTTATGTGGAAAGTGTAATAAATGAATATAATAATGGTGGTAAGTGTTTAGATGGGGTTCTACATTGTGATAATTATGTTGCAACCATAAAGTTTTATGTAAGGGACACTGACAAAACTAGCTCTAATATAAGTATTAGTAATGCAAATGTTGTTTTGATTAAAGTAAATTCTGATTACGAGGAAAAAGATGCAATCACCATATCTAATTATTCAAAAAATGAACATACAATTAATATAATAAAAACAGATTCTATAGTTGGAGAAGAACCTAAAAATATTGTTTCAAATTCAAAACCAACAAATATATTATCAAAGGTTGAAAGTAAGATTTCAAATTCAAAGACTAATACATCAAAACAAAATATAACAACTAAACCAGTATCAAAGTCTAATAATGATTTAAAGTCTTTAAAAATTAAAAATCATAAGATAAACTTTGATAAAGAAAAATTAGATTATAAGGTAATTGTTAAAGAAAAAGAAAATAACCTTGAGGTAGAAGCTGTTCCAGAAAGTGAAAAAGCATCAGTTATGATAACGGGAGCAGATGATTTAAAGAAAAATAATTATAAAGTTTTAGTAGAAGTTACAGCACAAAATGGTTCTAAAAAAGCATATACCATAAATGCTGAACAAAGTAATAATAAGAGTGTGACTAAAAAGGAAAATAAAAAACAGTTGGTTAAACTTAGTAAAAATACTATTAAAATAATTTCCATTTCTTTAGGTTCCATTTTAATCGTAATAATAGTTTTACTAATTATTAAACATAAGTCAGATAAGAAATTGAATAAAATGCTTGATGAATTTGATAAACTTTAATTAAATATATAATAAAAAAATACCTTATTAAATATAATTTAATGAGGTGTTTTTTATTAAGAAAGTATTAATTGTATTTGGTGGAAATTCAAGTGAACATTATGTTTCTTGTAAATCTGCTAAAAGTATTATAGAAAATATTGATAAGAAGTTATTTAAATATGAAATAGCAGGTATTGATTTTGATGATACTTGGTATAAGTTTAGTGATGATTTAATTCATTTAGAAAAGGATAATTGGAAAGAAGCAAACGTATTAAAGATAGACAATATAGTGAGTTTCTTAAAAGGGTTTGATGTTATTTTCCCTATAACACATGGAACTGGTGGTGAAGATGGAAAATTACAAGGTATGTTAGAATTATTTAATATTCCATTTGTTGGATGTAAGACTCTAGCTAGTAGTATAGGAATGGATAAGGCAATGTCTAAAATTATATTTGATAGCTTAAATATAAAACAAGTTCCGTATATGGTTATTAATGATGATTATAAAATAAATGATATTATGGAAAAAATAGAGTTTCCGATTATTGTTAAACCTGCTAATGGTGGCTCATCAATAGGTATTAGTAAAGCTAATGATAAAAAAGAGTTAATAAAAGCTATTAAAGAAGCAAAAAAGTATGACGGTAAAGTAATTATAGAAAAATTTATAAGGTCAAGGGAACTAGAGGTAGCCATTTTAGAAAATAAAGGAAATATATTATGTTCAAATCCCGGAGAAATAAAATCGGCTAACGAGTTTTATGATTATGATGCTAAGTATGTAAATGCTTCATCATATACTACAATTCCAGATGATATACCATTAAGCGTAGTAGATAAAATTAAAGAATACGCTAAAAAAATATTTAAAGGACTAAACTGTAATGGATATGCTAGAGTGGACTTTTTCTATGATGAAGAAAGTAAAGAAATATATATAAATGAAATTAATACCATACCAGGATTTACATCTATTAGTATGTATCCTAAACTAATTGAAAGTATCGGTATTAACTATACCGATTTAATAACAATATTGATTAATAATGTATAACAAAAAGATAGCAAATTCAATTGCTATCTTTTATTAATATCTATTTTTATCAAACATTTGCCATGCTAAGATTTTTCCGTTTTCTATATTTGCATTTATCACAAATTCATTAATACCAAGACTGATAAATTCTTCTTCCCTAGATTCTAATTTTTTAATTACTTTAACAATTATTTCTTGCCAAATATAATTTGGTATTTCATTATATTTAGTAGGAACCCCATTTTCGGCATCATTAGTAGGAACATCTATTGATTCTAAAAAAATTATTCTATTTTTTCTACTTTGAGTATATTTTTCATCTGGTATTATAAATGTTTGATAATTTTTAAAATTATTTATGTTACAACGCCTAATATCATGCCAAGGTATAAAATACCTTTCATGACAATCTAATCCTTTGGACACTTCTCTTCCATCAAAGCCTTTTCCTACTGCATCTATGTAAATGCCATACCCAATAATTACATCAATATTTATTCCTGCTTCTCTTTCATATCTTTCGCAAGGTGTATTTGTTTGATTAAATATTACCATTACTCCATCTTCATCTATTTCTTTAACTCTTTTAAATATACTTAAGACATCTGGTTTTAAACCTCTTCCTTCTACACTTACCATCATGGGTTTAGTTATCGGATTGTCATTTCTTTCTCCAGGATAATTTTTAAACTTTTCATAGTTTTCTATATATTCATCAATTGTTTCTACTATTGTTAGGTCTCTAATTGGACTTAGTTCTGGAAAATAAAGTAGAAGGTTTATCATATCACGAGTTCTGTGATATTTCATCATCTTTGAAATATCATCCTTATTGTTAAAACATAACATTTATAAAACCTCCTATTTAATTTATATATTTTTTATTTATTATTAAAGTTATTACGCAGTTTTCTAAAAAACTATTAGTCATTATTAAATGACCTTTATACCTGCCATGATAACCAAAGCTATTATCTACTTTAAAGTGTTTTACTTCTTTATCTTTAATAAGTGCACCAGTAATACACATAGCATGGTCATAATTAGTTATATCTAAACTAAGTTTATAATTATTTGGTAGTTTTCTTATATTTAAAACTTCATCATATTTAAAAGCATTATCATCTAAGATATTAGTTTCATAATCTAAAGAAGTAGATTCTTCTGCAGAAAACCAAACTCCAATACCATCTTTTAGTTGTGAAATAACAGCTTCTTTAATTTTATTATGCTCAAGTGTTATTATTTCTTCATTTTCTTTTAAATACATACTAGGTATAAATGAATAACTTTTTTCTAATGTTTCTTTATCATAAGACGTAACCGTAACGTATTCATCTAAAGTGGTTTTTAAATATTTATTTCTAAATTCTAAAGGGGTTAGTTTTTCTTTTTTATATTCAAACGTAGTAGGTGGATTACCAATTACTTTAGATAAAAAGATATATGCTTCACTAATCAAGATATCTTTTAATATTTCATCATTTTCACCATTTCTATTGATTAGAACAGTAGCATCTGTTTTTACTTTTTTTCTTAACAATTCTATAACCATATTTGCATCATATTTGTTAGTTACTTCTTTCATGTATTTAGATGTAACAAGACCATATTTATTAATTATTTTTTTACAAGAGTTGAAAGTACCTGCTATAACAATATATTTATTAGCTTTTTCATTAATCATCTCTAAACTTATATCGTTTTCTTTTAATAACTCATTATAAAACATGTTTACTTTTTCTAATTTATCATAAAAGTCTATGTATGTTGCAGATAAATCTAAACCTTTAGTGTTTATAGAATTATCTTTTTTCATGATGCTTTTTATCATTCTTAAAAATGCGTAAATATTACATTCGTAGCTTTGTTTTTGATCATACATTTTCATTTCTGGTATTTGTATATTAAATTTATAAGAAGTATTTTTAACAAGTTCTTTATCTAAACATACATTTTCTAAACCGTTTTCATAAATATTGTTTTCTAAATTAATATTATTTTCATCGTTTAAATATTCTTTTTGGTATTTTAATATATCCCCTAATTTAATCTCTTTATTCATAGTATCACCAAATCTATTATACAACAAAGTTTGTAAATTTGAAAAAATTAAAGAAAATATGAAAAAATACAAATGCAAAGTTTCTTTGAAAAATCTACTTTTAATAATTTATTAATCACAAAATTCTACTTTATTTATTATTTTTATAAGTTATATCTTTTATTTATGATATAATTTATCTATATAGTAGAGGAGTATGCAGTATGAAAAAGAATTATAAAATAATTTTATTTGTAGTAGTATTTTTAATAATTGGAGTTGCTTCATTTGGAATTTTAAATTCAGGTAAAAAAAATAAGATTGATAAAATTTTAGCAAGTGAATCTTATTCATATTTACCTAAGGAAGCTAAAAATTATATAAAAGAAGTTTATGAAGAAACTGGCGAGGTTATATTAACTGAGAAAAATAAGGAAGAAAATGTTCCGTATTTAAATCCACAATATGTAGCTTATTTGCAACTGTCAAGCGAACAAAAGAAAAATGTATCGATAATTCCAAATTCATACAGTGTAGATTATGTATTTGATAATGAGAGCTCTAGCCAAGAATTTCCTAAATCTTACAGTTTAGAAAATGTAGATGGGAAAAACTATACTAGTCCAATGTATAATCAAGGAGGCTTAGGAACATGTTGGGCTTTTGCAACGATTGAGAATGCTGAAAGTCATCTAATGATTAAAAAGAATGAACCAAGAAATGAAAATTCAACACGATTTTCAGTTAGGCAGTTGGATTATGCAGCTAGTACAAATGGAATAAAGCATTATGAAAATCCATGGGGTGCTGCACCACTTGGATTAGGAGGTAACTTTGTATATGCAACTACATTAATGGCTAATGGTTTATCTCTAGTTGATGATGATTATATGCCATATGTAGAAACATTGGATGAAAAACCATTGTATAAAGTACATAATTACAGTAATTCTCTATATGAGGTAAATAGTACTGTTAATTTGCCTAATTTTGGAAGAATAGAATCGGTAATTACAGAACAATGCATGGATGTCGATGATTGGGAGGCTTGTTGTGATGAAAAAAGCAAAGAATTACAACAAGAATATATAAATATAATTAAAGAAGGTGTTACAAACTATGGTGGCATATATGTTGGTGCATATGACCCAAAGGGCCAATGTGGAGCACTTAATACTGATGGATATTATGTATTAGACCCTAATCATACTTGTTTTCCTATGGGAAGTACTGCTCCTGCTGAAACAGGTCATGCTATGCAAATAATAGGATGGGATGATGATTATGAGTATTCATATTGTAGAAAGGCTACGCATTCTAGTACTGTTGATGGAACATGTACTTCTGGCGTTTTAACGCAAGGAACTGGAGCATGGTTAGTTAAAAATTCTTGGGGTGAAAATAATACTGAATATATTTATTTGACTTATGATTCAATTCAAAACAATTTTGTGAATTTTGCATATATAACGTCATTATCAGAAATGAAAGATAAAAATTGGGATAATGTATATAATAATGGAAAGATTAGTAGTAAAGTTACAAAAAAATTAACCCAAACATTTGAAAAAAAGCATAATAATAAAGAAAAAATACAAAAAATTAAATTTCACACAATATTAATGAATCAACAATATAATATATCTGTTCAGATTAATGGAAATATATATTCAATTACAGACGCATATCAAACGGAGTATCCAGGATTATATACAGTGGATGTTTCAGATAAAAATATATTTATTGAATCTGGAAATTTTGATGTTATTATTTCTGGCTCTGAACAATCAATTAATAATAATTCAATATCTGTATTTACTAAAAATTTAGATAGTGAACAATTAATATTAACAGAAGAGGAAAAAGATATAGACTCAAATAAATTTACAATATATTCTGAAACAAGAAATATTCCTTCAAATTCTGAAATTATATATGAATTATATAATGATATTGAAAAACTTGAAAATGTAATGCAAGTGAATAACAATGTTGTAGCAGCAAATAATGTTAATGCAGAAATTTCTTTAATAAAAAAACTTGAGCCGGGTACTTATAGATTGGTTCAAAAAATTGGAGATGTTGAAGCAACTACATCTTTAAATATTGGTACTATTCTTGATGGCGCTGGCACTTTGGAAAATCCATATAAAATATATACAGAAGAGGATTTAAAGTATATTCACAATCATCTTGATTCTCATTATGAATTAGAAAGGGATATTGAATTAACTAAAGAATGGGTCCCTATTGGTACTAATGAAACCCCTTTTACAGGTTCGTTTGATGGTAAAAATCATAAGATAATAAATTTACAAATTAATGATTCTACATTAAAATATGCCGGATTATTTGGGTATGTTAAAGATTCTAATGAATATCAAACATATATAAAGAATATTTATTTGGTAAATCCAAATATTGTTGCAAAGCAATATGTAGGAGGTTTGGTTGGTGGTATTAATATAAATCAGACTGGAGAAAGAACAGCATTAATTGATAGTATATATATTATTGGTGGAAGTATTGAAGGGGAATTTGCTAATGGGTTAGTAGCGGATATTTCTGGATATAAAAAACTAATAATAAACAATATTTTTTCATCAGCCACAATAAAGGGAAAAAGTCATTCAAGTTTGATAAGGTTTAGCTCTAATCAATATAATTCAAATAATGGGACAAGTATTTCTAATATTGAAAATATAGGTGTAATGTTGGACAACAATTTGTCTTATTATAAAACAAGTCTTATTAGTGCAAATTATAGTTACTATTATAATATATCTAACTATATTTCTACTGGGTATTCAAAAAAAATTACGTCATTGAATCAATTCTATGATACTCCAATACATGATATAGATTATAATTATTCTAATAATGGATATACTTTAAGTAGGTCTGATAGTACATATGAATTTCCAAACATTATTAAAAAGGTAAGTAATATAACTGAACTTAAAAATATAAATAAATATAGTGAATGGGGAGAAGATTTTAATTCTTATTGGAAAATTGATGAAGTAGATGGAATAAAGAGAATACCTATATTGAAAGGTGTGGGATTAGATTATACTGATTCTATAAGTGATATAAACATAGAATTTGGTAACGATATATCTTTATCTGATTACATTTCTTCGGAATTTATAACTAGAAGATTAAAGGTAACTACTGATAACGATGATATAATTAAAATTAGCGAAAAATATAATAATAGTGAAGCGTACCCATATGAAATAATTATAAGTCCTCTGAAATCAGGAACAGCTACAATGCATGTTGTTAGTGATTATGATGGCTATGAAAATGATATTAATATTAATGTTGTTGGTAGTAAAAATTGTAAGGTTCATTTTAATTCGAATTTTGATAATAAGACTGAAATTATTCAGGAGGTAAGTGAAGATACTAAATTTGTATTAAATGAAAATACTTTTGAAAGAAAGGGATATAAATTTAAAGGCTGGAATACAAAATCAGATGGAACAGGTATATCATATATTAATAAACAAGAAACAATAATAAATGCTGATCTTACTTTATATGCACAGTGGGAACCAATAAACTATAAAGTTGTGTTTTACGCAAACAGTGGAATGGGATGGCCATATGAAGAAAAGTTTACTTATGATATTGAAAAAACGTTACCTAAATGTACTTTTACGAAAAAAAGTTATAGTTTTATAGGTTGGAATACAGAGTTAGATGGAACAGGTGAATCATACGAAGACGAAAAACAGGTATTAAATTTAATTAGTGAAAATGATGGTGTATTTGAACTATATGCTCAATGGAAACCAATTAAATATACATTAAGATTTAACTCAAATACTGGTGTAGGAACTATGAATGACATAAAATTAAATTATGATGAGAGTAAAAAAATTCCTGCAAATACTTTTACAAAAGAAGGTTATGTATTTGTAGGTTGGAATACAAAAGCAGATGGGACTGGTATTTCTTATAGTAATAATGAGGAAGTTTTAAATTTATCAAGTACAGAAAATGATGTTATAAATTTATATGCTATATGGGAAAAGGAAAATGCTACTATTACTTTCAATGCAAATGGTGGTGAAGGTAATATGTATAAAATAGATGCAAAAGTAAATGAAAATGTTGCATTATCAGGGAATATGTTTACTAAAACAGGCTACAAATTTAAGGGTTGGAATACTAAACAAGATGGAACAGGAATCAATTATGATGATAAGCAAAATATAGTAGTTAAGGATAATGTTTCATTATATGCCCAGTGGACGCCAATTAATTATTCATTATTTTTAAGCGATGGTATTGGTAATAATAAGACGCAGGAATTAACTTATGATAAAGAAGAAAAAATAGCAAAAAATGATTTCGTTAAAAAAGGGTATGTTTTTACTGAATGGAATACTAAACAAGATGGAACGGGAACTAAGTATTCTGATGAACAAATTATTAATAATTTATCGACTGAAGAAAATGATATTATACCTTTATATGCTCAGTGGACACCAATTAGTTATAAAATTATTTTTTATGCAAATGGAGGAATGGGATGGCCATATGAAGAAAAATTCACATATGATGTTGAAAAAACTTTGCCGAAATGTACTTTCACTAGAGAAGGCTATAGTTTTATAGGTTGGAATACAGAGTTAGATGGATCGGGTCAATTATATTCTAGTGGAAGAAAGGTATTAAATTTAATCGATGAAAATGATGGAGTATTTGAACTATATGCACAATGGGTAAAAAATGATAATACAATAATTAACAACACTAAAGATTATGAAGGCTTTTATGATGAAAAAGAGCATTCAATTGATTTAAACATAGAACCATCAGATTACAATATTAAGTATTCTATAAATAATACTAATTATGATTTAGATGAATTACCTAAATTTAAAGAGGTAGGAGAATATACAGTTAATTATAAAATTACAAAAGATGGCTATGAAGATTTAACCGGTAGTAACAAAGTTAAAATTTATGGTATAAGAAAATTAGGTGATGGTATATCATTAAAAAATGATATATTAATAACGGACAATAATAAATTTGTAGATGTTATTAATAATATAGATACTTATTCTAAAGTAACAGAGTTCTTCCATTATGATAAAGATAAAAAATTAGTAGATGACATAGTTAAAACAGGGGACTTTATTGATGTTAATATAAATAACAGTAAAAGTTATTTATATAAAGTATCTTTATTAGGCGACGTAAATGGAGATGGAAAAATAACTTCTGCAGATTATGTAAAAATAAGAAAGCATATAATGCAAACTGAATTAATAAAGGATAATTTATATTTTTACTCAGCTGATGTAAATGATGATAATAAAATATCTTCAGCGGACTATGTAAAAATAAGAAAATATATCATGAATGGAGAGAGTTTATGAAAAAGTTAAAGTATTTAATATTAACAATTTTAATTAGTTTTTGTCTGCTTCCAATAAGTGTTTTTGCAGCGGGCAATATTTCTGTTTCAACTACGAATTTAAACATTACTAAAGGTGGTTCTTCATCATTTAGGATAACTTTAAATAATGCTGCTGGAAGAATAAACATCTCATCATCGAATTCTTCAGTTGCAAGTGTTTCTAGTTCAAGCATGTTTTTAGATATGCAAAGTGGTACTATAACAGTTAATGCAAATAGTTCTGGTAACGCAACCATTAGGGTTTATGCTGCAGATGTTACTACTTATGATGATGAAGATTTAACGGGTAAAACTTATACTATTAATGTAAATGTTGCCGAACCTTCTAATAACAATAACAACAATAATAGTAGTAATAATTCAAATACGAATAATAATTCTAATAATAGTAATAATGGTAGCAGTAACATTAATAAAAACAATAACAATAAGAAAAACAATGATAATAAAGTTAATAATAATTTATCTACCAATAATAATATAAAGGAATTATCGGTAGATGGTTATAATTTAGTTAAGGTAGATAATAATAACTATACATTAACTGTTAGTAATAATGTAACTAATATAAATGTTAAAGCTATTTTAGAAGATGAAAAAAGTAATGTAACAGGTACTGGAGTTCATGAAATAAACGTTGGAGAAAATAATATTGAACTTGTAGTAACGGCAGAATCAGGAGCTCAAAATAAAATTAATATAAAAGTAACAAGAAAAGATGGTTATTATTTAGAGGATCTAGAAGAAGTTTTAAAAGATTCTAAAATAAAAGATATTAATATTATTATTAATTCTGATGCTAAGCTATCTTCAAATGATTTAAATAAAATTAAGAAAAGTAAAAAAATAGTTAAACTAAATTATTATGATGATAATAAAAAACTTATTTATAGCTTTATAATTGATGGTTCAAAAATAAAAAGTGCAAATGATGTTTTAACAACGATATCATATACATCAAAGTATGCTAATGAAATTTCTAAATTATCAAATTATGCAGATGGTTTAAATATTAGTTTAAGTCATGATGGTAAATTACCATCTGGTACAAAAATTAGATTATATGTAGGAGATAAATATGCAGATAATAGTAAGCTAAATTTATATTATTACAATACTTCTACTAAAAAGTTAGAGCTTGTTCAAAAAGAAATAATCGTAACTGATGGTTATATAGAATTTAACGCTGAAAAGGGTTCTGAATACTTTTTAACAATGTCAAATATTATTCTTTCAAATGCAAAAGAAGGTAATGGGTTTAATGTGTTGTATATTGTTCCTATAGTAGTATTTGTTATTATCGCTGGTATTTTGATATTTCTTTTAATAAAGAAAAATAAAAAGGAAGAAAAAAATGAATCTGATAAAGATATTAGTCATGATTCAGAAAATATTGAAACTATAGGTAATGATTTTGATACAAATGTTATAAAAGAAAATGAAGTAAATCAAGATGCCGAAGTAAAAGAAGAAATTGATAAAATTATGACTGAGTATGAAGAGAAAATAGAAAATATAGAAGCTGATGAAAAAATAGATTAATTACTTTTATTATTATAAAAATTTTGTTATAATTAAAGTAGTTGAAGGGCTAGTACAGACTTTGATGTTTGTATTAGCTTTTTTTGTGGTAAAGGAGTATGAGTAGTGAAAAAGGTAGTAATAGTTTTATTAGCATCAATATTGATGTTTATTGGTATGCAAGAGGTATTAGCAGGTAGAGGTTGTTGTTCACATCATGGTGGTCAGGCATATTGTAGTAATGGAAGATGGGTATGTAGGGATGGAACCTATAGCCCTACATGTACATGTTCAGGCGGCTCATCTTCGGGTAGTAGAAGTTATAATACAACTACGAAAAGAACAACAACTATAAGACAGATTTATGGATGCATGGATAAATCTGCGATAAACTATAATTATAGCGCAAACGTATCAGATGGAAGTTGCCAGTACGAGAAAATAGAAACATCAAAAGAAAATATTTATTATAGTACAGAAACAAAAGGCTCTTTAACTAGTGGTGAAAAAGAAGTTATTAGAGAAGGTAAAAATGGAGAAAAGGAAGTAACCATTAAGAAAATAGTAAATGAAAATGGTAGTGAAGTTTCAAGTGAAAAGGTTAATGAAACCATTATAGTAGATCCAGTAAATGAAATAGTTGAGTATCATGCAAGAACAACTAGGACTCAAACGTCTGAAAAAACAGAAGAAGAAAGCAATACATCACTTGTAGTTACAATAATTTTGTTAATAATAAATATATATTATGGTTATAAAAATAAAGATGCTAATTTATTAATAAATAAAATAAAAGCAATTGATTCTAAAGTGAAATATATTTTATATTTTTTATACTTTATATTTATAATTCCGGTATTTATAGATATTGTATTAGTAATAATAGATTTCTTTAAGAGAAATAAACAAAGTTAAAACTTACTTTTAAAAGGTAAGTTTTTTGATTGTGTTATAATGTAATTGGTGAAATACTTATGAAATCTGATATTTATAAAATTAATAATGCTGTGGAAAAAATAAAAATGGGCAAGAATACTTTATTTTTAGATGGAAGAGAATTTAAGTTAGTAACAGCAAAACTAAAAAAAGATGAGTATAACGTATATTATCCTTATAAAGATAGTGAAAAAGTAATGTTATACACAGGAAAAGTTCCAAATGTTAAACTTTTTAAAATTAATACTGTGGAAAAGATAAGGCATCAAGACATATTAGGAAGTTTATTTGCACTTAACATAGATTCATCTTGCTTTGGAGATATTGTTTTATATAATGAATACTATTATCTGTTTATTACCGAAGAAATGTCTTTACATGTAAAAGATAACTTAAGGCAAATTGGTAAAAGTAAGGTTGCTTTAGAAGAAGTGAGTTTAAATACTTTAAATGATTATGAAAGAACGCATGAAGAAAATGAAATTATAATATCAAGTCTTAGAATTGATAATGTTGTTGCATCCATAATTAATTCATCTAGAAGTAAAGCAATGGATAAGATAAAAAACAAAGAAGTAATAGTTAACTATGAAGTTATGAATAAAAACTCTTACGTACTTAAAGAAAATGATATATTTAGTATAAGAAAATATGGTAAGTATAAGTTTGTCGGCATAATAAAAAGTACAAAGAAAAATCATTATATGGTAAAATATTTAAAGTATATATAAAGTTTAGAGGTGAAATGATGAATGTTGAATTGGTAGAGGAAGATAGAAAAGATAATGAACTTTTTTTCAGTATCTTTGATAAAGATACTGGTAATATTCCTACAATATTACCAGTATCTTTGATAAAGATACTGGTAATATTGTAGGAATATTATTTACCGTTGGAGATCATGTGGCTTATGAAGTTTTTGAAATGTATAGAAATCAAGGTGCTGCTACTCAAGCGTTACGTTCTATTACTTCTAAAATGAATAGACCGCTTCTTGATATAAGAAAGGATAATATATATTCTATAAGGACTGCTAAACGGGTTGGTTATAAACTTATAGAAACCGGCGGACCATTTGAATTGTATGCCTATGATAATGAACGTAAACTTAAATAAGTTGGAGAATTAATTGTGAAAATAATATCTTGGAATATAAATGGATATAGAAGTGCTGAAAAAACAAATAGTATAAAAGAGTTAATAGATAAAAATAGCCCAGACATAATTTGTTTGCAAGAAATAAAAATGAATGAAACAGTTTTAGAAGATTTTGGATATAACTGCTACTACAATTTTGCAAACAAAAAAGGTTATAGTGGAACAATGGTGTTTACTAAAGATAAGCCAGTTAAAGTTATTAGTAAAATAGGTTTAGATAAATTTGATGAAGAAGGTAGATTTCTTTTGCTAGAATATAAAAACTTTTTCTTGATAAATATTTATATACCACATGGTGGAAGAAAAAAGGAAAATCATCCTTATAAATTTGCAGCGATAGATAAACTATTAGAATTAATAAAAAGATTAAATAAACCAGTTTTTATTTGTACGGATTTTAATATTGCGCACAATGAAGTTGATGTTAAAAATTATAAAACCAATTATAAGAATAATATGTTTTCTTATGAAGAAAGAGCTAAAATAGATGAATTATTAAATTTAGGGTTAGCCGATAGCTTCCGGTGCTTAGTTAAAGATGATAATATATATTCAATGTGGCCAAATGGTTTTAATGCAAGACAAAGAAACATGGGCTGGCGAATTGATTATATATTTATATCAAAAACACTTGAAAAGAATATAAAAGGTGTAAAATATATAAAAGAGCAATTGGGTTCTGATCATTGCCCATATAGGTTAGATATTGAAATATAAAATAAGGGAGAAATAATGATGAAAATAAATAAGAGAAATTTATTAGTGGTTGTATTAAGTATTATGGTTTCGATAATATCAGGTATTCTAACCCGTGATTTAATAATTGGTGGTTCCATTTTATTAACTAGCTTGTTATGCCCTTATTATCAAAGTATAGGTAAGAAAAGTAGTTTTATAATTGGACTTATAAATTGTTTGTTAATGGCTTATGCTTGTTTTAAGAACAATTTATATGGCACTTTCTTACTTTGTATATTATTTGTTGCGCCATCACAAATCATTGGCTTTATTAATTGGAATAGAAACCAAGATGAAGATAAAAACGTAAAGGTAAGAGATTTTACTTTTAAAAATAGTATTATAATAATATTTTCTTGTATAATAGGAAGTTTTGTTTTAGGGTATTTGCTATCATTAATACCAAGTCAAAATTTAGCATTTATGGATGCATCATCTAATTGCATAAATATATGTGCTACTATTTTAATGGTATTAAGATTTAAAGAATCATGGTGGGTATTTATTTTCAATAATATAATAGATCTTGCTATATGGATAATAATGACTATTAATCATGGTCCTGGTTCATGGATGGTTCTTTTATCATCGTTAGCATATTTCTTAATAAATGTTTACGGAATAATAAAGTGGAGTATAGAAGCTAAGAAAAATAAAATGAGTAAGGAGTAGGTATTATGAACTTTAATAAAGAGATAAATAGGTATGGTACAAATAGTTTAAAATACGATTTTAAAAAGGCTAAAAATAAACCAGAAGATGTTTTTCCGCTTTGGGTTGCAGACATGGATTTTAAGTGTCCTAAAAAAGTAATAAAAGAAATGAACAAAAGAGTAAAACACGGAATTTTTGGCTATTCACAAACTAATCAAGAATATTTTAAATCTGTTTATAATTGGTATAAGAAAAACTTTAATGTATCTTTAAAAGAAGAATGGCTTATTAAAACACCAGGCGTTGTATTTGCACTAGCAACAGCGGTTAAAGTCTTAACAAAGGAAAAAGATTACGTGTTAATTAATAATCCAGTATATTATCCATTCTCTGAAGTGGTAACCGATAATAATAGAAAAGTAATAAGTAGTAACTTGGTTTTAGAAAATGGTAAATATCATATTGATTTTCTTGATATGGAAGAAAAGATAAAGAAATATAAAATAAAACTATACATTTTATGTTCACCACATAATCCTGTAGGTAGAGTATGGAAAAAAGAAGAGTTAGATAAAATTATAGAAATATGCAAAAGAAATAAAGTTTTTATTGTATCTGATGAAATACATAGTGATTTTATATGGAGTGGTAAACATAGATGCTTATTAAAGTATAAAGATTATTTAGATAATATGATGGTTTGTACGGCACCTAGTAAGACTTTTAATTTAGCAGGGCTTCAAGTATCAAATATTTTTATTCCTAATAAAAAGGTAAGAGATAGTTTTCAAAATGAGATATGGAAAACTGGTTATAGCCTTGTAAATACAATGGGAATAGTAGCGTGTAAGGCAGCTTATGATAAAGGTTCTTGTTGGTTAGAAAATTTAAGAACGTATCTTAAAGATAATATTGATTTTGTAGATAAATTTTTAAAAGAACGATTGCCAAAGGTTAAATTAATATATCCAGAAGGAACCTACCTGTTATGGTTAGATTTTAGAGAATTAAAGTTTACTGATGATGAAATAAATAAGATTATGTTAAACGATGCAAAACTATGGCTTGATGGTGGTGCTATGTTTGGTAAAACTGGTAAAGGGTTTCAAAGATTAAATATAGCGCTTCCAAGAAAAAAATTAAAATGGGCTTTAGAGCAAATAGAAAGGGCTTTTAAAGATTAAGAATAGTTAATATATGAAATATAACTAAATGGGAAAGGTAAATATACTTATTTTAAACAATGGTATATGATTTCTAATTAAAAAGACTAGTCATATGAAAAGATAAATATATTTAAAGATGATTTATATGTCATCTTTTATGTCTTATTAAAGCAAAAGGAAGAGATAATCTCTTCCTTTTGAAAAACTTCTACCAGGTGTATACACCTGCAACAATCTAAAGTAACTTAATTATATCATTTTAAAAAATTAAATCAATACCTTTGTCTTTTTTTAAAATTTTTTTTATGTAGTGATACAATTGATGTGACACCTAAATAGTATACAAAAAGCGATAGATATCTTAAAATGTTAATTGAACAAAACACATTTAAAGAAAGGATCTATCGCCTATGAGTAGTATACCACAAACCAATAGATACATTCCACATGAATTTAATACTAAGTATTATGCCGTAAATCTTTATAGAAAGGGTTATTCTGTTTCTTTCGTTTGTAGAAGATATAAAATCTCTAAATCTTCTTTAATGCGTTGGAATAAAAAGTACAATGGTTCTAAAGAATCTTTATTTGATAAGTCACATAGACCTCTTACTCCTCATCCTAATTCCCATACTGTTATTGAGATTAAATGGATTAATGATTATTTAAGACGCAATCCTAACATTTCTTTATGTGAGCTTTATGGTAAATTAAGATGTGAAAAGGGTTATTCTAGGCATGCCTCTTCTTTATTCAGATTTCTTCGTAAAAAAGGTATTTACACTAATAAAGAAAAGAAAAATAAATATAAGCCTAAAAAGTATAATACTCCTAAAGAACTTGGTATTAAATGGCAAATGGACGTTAAATATGTCCCCACTAACTGTTACTCTGGTAATGATAAACAAAGATTTTATCAATATACTATGATTGATGAAGCTTCCCGTGAAAGATTTATTTATCCTTATAAGGAACAATCCAGTTATTCAACTATCGACTTTGTTAAACGTGCCATTATTTACTTTAATTATAAACCTAAGATCATTCAAACTGATAATGGAGGAGAATTTACTTATATAAAGAAAACTAATAGAGTACATCCCTTAGATATTCTTTGTTGCAGTTTAGGGATTAAACATAAATTAATACGTCCTAGGACTCCTCGCCATAATGGTAAGGTTGAACGATCTCATAGAAATGATCAAAATAGGTTTTACAATTACTTAAGATTTTATTCTTATGATGACTTACTTAAGCAAATGAAAGCTTATTTAAAACGTTCCAATAACATTCCCATGCAAGTTTTAGGTTGGATTTCTCCTTTAGAAAAAAGAAATAAATTGATAGTTAAAAATACTAAATTGTAAATTTCATATTCTTAACTATCTCATAATAAAAAAAACAATACTCTATAGTTAACATTTTTACTATATCATATTGCCTTTATTTTTTTTACTTTTTTGGTATCACATCATTTACAACTACACATTTGTCTTTTTTTAAAATTTTTTTTATTTATGTTATACTATAATGTATTAGGAAATATTTTGTATTTTGTTTTGAGTATAAAAAGGTAATAAAAAACTAAAGAGGTGTAATGGTGAATATGAATTTAAAAGTTTTATCAGGTGATCAGGTTGATGAAATAATTTTTTCTCAGATGCTAAATTTAGATAAAAAATGCTTTTCAGAAGAATATTCTCTTTCTTCTGAATATATAAGGTCCTTATATAAAAATAGTAAAGAAGGTTTATTTTGTTTAGTTGATAATAATACATGCGTTGGATATATGCACTGTATTTTCATAACAGAAGATCAAAAACAAGAATATGTTAATGGTGGAGATTGTAGAAATCTAATAAATATAGGGCCAGTAGTGGGAGATAATATATTATATATTTTATCTATTGCTGTAGCTGAAAAATATAGGGGAACAGGTGTATTAAAACTTATACTTAAAGATTTTTCTAAATGGATATTAGATTGTAAAGTAAGAGGTATAAAAATAAAGTTTTGTTTTGCAGAAGCTATATCTAATGGAGGAGTTAGAGTATGTAATGAAATGGGACTAGTACCTATAGATGACCAAAAATTAGATAGCAATAACCATGGATTTTATTATTCCCCAGATAACTTAGAGGAGTATTCTCATAAAATGAAAAAATAATTTTGGAGGTTAATATGAAATTATTTATAAATGGAAGTAATAGAAAGAAAAATAGTTATAATTTTTTAAAAGATTTAATGGATAATGAAGATAAATTAATATCTTTATCCGATAAAGATATTAAATATTGTATTGGATGTAATACATGTATCAATGATTTGCCTAATTATTGTGTATTAAAGGATGATATGAAAGAATTATATAATTCTATTTTAGAAGTTGATAAAATTATAATTATGTCTCCTATATATATGAATCACGTAACAGGTATATTAAAGAATGTTATAGATAGATTGAATCCTTTTTCCAATCATGAGCTATTAAAGGGTAAGAAAATATATTTAATAACAGTAGGTCAAATGTCAGAAGATGAAAATGAGGAAATAAAAGAAGATATAGATAAATATTTTAAAGGATTAGCTGAATTTATGTATTTTGACTTTACTTATTTAAAAAACTTATCAAGTGGTGACATTGAAACTATTGATAGTATTAAAGAAATTTATGAAAACTACAACGAAATAATAAATGAGTTAAGAAAAATGATTAATAAATAAGAAGTATGTATATGAAAATACTTATTTTTACACACAAAAGTGATATAGATGGAATGGCTGTTTATTCAAAAAACTTTCCACTTTATATAATAAGAAAATAATTATAGGAGGAAAAAATGAAAAATAATTATTTACTTTTACATGGTAGCTTCTCAAGCCCATTTTCTAATTGGCTACCATGGTTAAGAAAAGAACTTGAGAATAGACAGTTAACTGTCTATACACCAGATTTACCAAGTGGTGTTGGATTTCAAAATTATGAAAATTGGGAAAAGATAATGAAATGCTATGTAGAGTGTGGACTTATAAACGAAGATACTATTATATTTGCACATTCTATCGCACCGATATTTATTTGCAAGTTTTTAATAAAAAATAAAATAAAGGTTAAAAGATTAATATTTGTTTGTGGATTCAATAACTATTTAGGAATAAATGAAGATTATGATGCGGTAAATGAAAGTATGTACTATGAAGATATAGAAAGAATTCACGATTATTGTGATAATATTATTTGTTTCTATTCAGATAATGATCCATACGTTAAGTATGAAGCTGAGAAAGACTTTGCAAGTAAGGTAGCAGATAAAGAAATTATAATACCTGGTGGTGGACATCTAAATTCAGAATTTGGTTATGATCATTTTGAAGAATTATTAGATTATATTAATTAAAATAAAGTATTACACAAAATAAAAAATTATGTTATAATTAACAAGCAATGAGTTGCTATGCCATATGGTGTAGGCAATTCTTTTTTATGGAATAAAGGAGGTAAATTATGAATAAGAAACTTGATTTAGGAAAGGAAAAAATAGGAAAGTTACTACTTGCGTTTTCTGTGCCATGCGTAATAAGTATGTTAATAAACTCGGTATATAACATAGTTGACCAAATATTTATAGGCCAAGGTGTGGGATATTTAGGAAACGCTGCAACTAACATAATATTTCCAATTGTTATTATGTGTAATGCCATAGCAGGATTAATAGGAAACGGATGCGCTGCTAACTTTAGTTTAAGATTAGGTGAAGGAAGAAAAGAAGAAGCTGCTAAATCAGTTGCATCAACAATTACCATTACAATAATTTCTTCAATTTTAATAAGTATGATTTTATACTTTTCGTTAAATGTTTTAGTAATGGCTTTTGGATGTACTAATAACGTTTTTCCATACGCGTTAGAATATGGAAAAATAATCCTTTTAGGTGCTCCTTTTATGATAATATATAGTGCTTTATCACAGATAATAAGAGCAGATGGCTCACCTAAGTATTCGATGATACTACTTGTTGTAGGAGCAGTTATTAACATCATATTAGATCCAATACTTATAATGAAGTTTAACATGGGTGTTAAAGGTGGTGCAGTCGCTACCATAATTGGTCAAATGGTATCATGTGTGATGGCCCTTTTATACATAAAAAAATTTAAGTCTGTAAAACTCAAAAGGAAGGATTTTATTCCTGATAAATCAATATTTAAAGTATTAGGTTACGGATTATCTAGCTTTATTACCCAAATGACCGTTTTAGCATTATTCGTATTTATGAATAACGTTATGACTAAATACGGAGCATCAAGCAAGTTTGGTAGTGATATACCTCTTTCAGCATACGGAATAGTATCTAAATTAAATAGTTTATTTGTTGCATCAGTTCTTGGGATATCAATTGGTGCACAACCTATAATTGGTTTTAATTACGGAGCAGGAAACTATAAAAGAGTTAGAGAAACATTAAAGAAAGTATTAATGATAAACTTTACAATTGGTTTTATATTTAATTTATCATATCAGCTATTTCCATCATTTTTAGTAGGTATTTTTGGAAGCTCTGATAACGAGTTATACGTTAAATTCGCAACTGATAGTTTAAGAATATTTTTAATGTTATGTGCTTTAAATGCGTTTGAAATGACAACAAGTATAGTAATTCAGTCACTTGGAAACGTAAAAAAATCTACGGCGGTAACATTTATTAGACAGATAATTTTATTTATTCCAATAGCACTTATCTTATCAAATAAAATAGGATTATATGGAGCTTTATATGCTGGGCCTATCGCTGACGTGTTATGCTTTATTTGTGTTATCTTTATATTCGGAAGCGAATATAAAAAGTTGGGTAAGATGGGTGAGAAAGTTGCAGCACCAGAAAATCTTGATAATAAGGTAAATAGCAAGGATAAAATGATAATTACCATAAATAGAGAGTACGGTTCCGGTGGTAGATATGTAGGTAAGCTATTAGCAGAAAAACTTGGTATTGCTTTTTATGATAAAGAACTTATAAATGAAATATCTAAAGAAACAGGATTATCTAAAAAATACATTGAAGAAAATGAACAAAAGAAACACGTTTTAGGAAGTAGCGAGTACAATAGTGAAGATGCTTTATTTGTAGCAGAGACAAAAGCTATTAAAAAAGTTGCTAGAAATTCCTGCGTAATAGTTGGAAGATGTGCTGATTATGTATTAGGAAAGAAGAAAAATACATATAATATTTTCCTTTATAGTTCTTTAGAAAATGAAGTTAAAAGAGCGGTTAAGTATTATGGATTAGATAAGTCTAAAGCAGAAAAAAAGATAAATAAGATTAATAAAGAAAGAGCCAGACACTATAAGTATTATACTGGACGAAATTGGAAAGACGTTAGTAATTATGATATGTGCTTAAACGTTGATGCTCTTGGCATTGAAAAGACAACTGATGCTATAATTGAAATGATTAAGAAAGGATAGTTTGACTTATTCTTTCTTTTTTGATATTATAACCAGCATAAAAAGAGGGGTTATTATGGAATATAGTATAAATATGGATAAAGAAGATATTGCTTATTTAAAATTTATAAACGAATTCGGAAGTGGTTATGATTCACTATTATTGCAAAGTTTAGCAATGGGATTTTCAGAATCAGTTAGTAAACGTTATGATTATATTGCTTGTGTTAGGTCATATATGGACCTTGATGATGAAGAAAAAGATAGGTATAAAGGGTATTTTAGAAATAGGCTCAGGAACATTTCCTACGTTAGCGCATTATATAGATGATATGCAAACAAGTAAGAAAAAGGGTAGTATAGAAATATATGATCCAGAATTAGTAACAACGAATTTAGGGAATATAATAACTAACAAGTCTTTATTTATAGAAAATGATAAAGTAAAAGAAAAAGATTTAATAATAGGAATGACTCCTAGAGGTGCTACTGAATTAATTGTTAGAACTGCTAATAAATATAAGAAACCATTCAGTATATTAATGTGTCCAGATATAGGAAAAAGTAGTAAATATGATGAAGATGTTAATGAATTATTAAAATTAATAGAAGAAACAAAGGAGGATAACTTAGAAATTAAAGTTACCCATCTAGACGAAAGTTATTTATACCCGTATCCAATTGTATATAAAAAATAAATATACAAATTTAATGAAAAAGTGATAATTTAATCACTTTTTTCATATTTTTAGGGGAATTTTAAAAATTATGGCTAACAATTAATTAGGAAGCAGTAAAAGACTAGCTTTGTTTTCCATCTAGCTTGAATAAGAAGGGTGGGTGATAGTTATGAGGTTTAGATTTGAAATAAAATTTAATCCAAAATTAATTATCATTCTAATACT
This sequence comes from uncultured Bacilli bacterium, assembly GCA_910580185.1. Taxonomy (GTDB): domain Bacteria; phylum Bacillota_I; class Bacilli_A; order RF39; family UBA660; genus Aphodocola. The sequence continues at coordinate 30,038 of CAJTWC010000006.1, read as the reverse complement.
TATAATAGTACTAGTTATTATGTATGTACAAGAAAAACAAGGTTAGTTTAGGCTAGCCTTGTTTTTCGATTTTTACAAATTCTGGAAAACAACTAGTTATGCTGCTTCCTTCATTTATATTATACAATCATAAAATATTTTATTCAATAATTTTCCCTTATTATTTTTAATATTATTTCGCTAACGTCTTCTTTAGTAGAAATTATATTGATATCTCCACCATTATTATTCAAATTATCTTTTAAAAGATTTTTTATTCTATTTGCAATACCAATACTTCCATCGACGAAAGTAACATTACCTAGTACTTTTTTTATTTTCTCTTTAGCAAGTGGAAAATGTGTGCACCCAAGTACTACTATATCTATATCTTCATAATCTTTTAATAGTTCTTTTAAATAAGGATATGGATCTTTATTATTTTCTATTAAGCCGGCAAGTAAAGGTGCTTCAATTAATGTACAATCTGGGGTTTTATAATTGTTAAATAATGCTTTAAACCTTTCGCTTTCACCAGTTCCTTTAGTTGTTATTACAAGCGTTTTTTTATCTTGATATTTATCATGAACAACCTTAACTGCAGGCTCAGTCCCAACGAATGTTATGTTAGGATATTTTTTTCTGATGTCATTTAGTACTACTTCTGTTGCGGTATTACATGCACAAACAATTAGTTTTGGATCATACTTAAGCAAATTATCCACAGCATTACTTACTATATTAAATAATTCTTCCTTAGTTTTATTGCCATAAGGATTATTTTTACTATCAGCATAATATACGTAATTTTCTTTTGGTAATAATTTTACTACTTCTTTTAAAATGGTAGAACCACCGATTCCAGAATCAAAAAAACAAATTGGTTTGTTGTTCATGTTTACACCTTCTAAATATAATTAATTATATGCATCTAAAAGCATGATATAATTATACAGGAGGGTTAATAATATGGCAAGCAGCATGATACATATTGCGGTAGCAAACGAAATTAATAAAGTATTAAAAAGAAATAATAAACATATTTTAATAGGAAGTATAGCACCTGATATTGCAAAACATATTGGGATGACAAAGGTGGAATCACATTTTGAAGATAGTAACAATGATTTACCTAACTTAGAGAAGTTTTTAAATAAGTACAAGGAAAATCTAGATGATGATTTCGTACTTGGTTATTACATTCATTTATATACTGACTATTTATGGTTTAAGTACTTTGAACCAGCCTTTTATAAAAATGGTGTTATATATAAATTAGATGGCACTATAGAAAATATTCCATTTGAGAAAAAAAGAGATTATTTTTATAATGACTATACTAATTTAAACATAAGATTAATCGATGAATATAGTATGGATTTAAGTATATTTTATGAAGAAGTACCAAAGTTTAAAAACATTATAAAAGAAATTCCTATGGATAAAATTGATATAATAATTAATCAAGCTGGTATTATAATAGAGAATACAAAAGAAAATAAAGCTTATGTATTTGATATGGGAGTTATAAATAAATTTATTCATACGTCAGTAGAATATATATTATCTAATTTAAAAGATATAGGAGTGGTTTAAATGAAAGTATTATTAGTAAATGGAAGTCCACATAAAGATGGATCTACTAACTTAGCTTTAGAAGAAGTTTCTAAAACATTAAATAAAAATGGTATTGATACCGAAATATTTTGGATAGGTAATAAAGCAATAGCTGGGTGCATTGGATGCGGAGCATGCTTTAAAACTAGAAGATGCTTTATTAATGATAAAGTAAATGAGTTTGTAGAAAAGGCTGAAGAAGCGGATGGTTTTGTATTTGGATCTCCAGTTCATTATGCTGGGCCTAGTGGTTTTATCAAATCATTTATGGATAGATGTTTTTATGGAAAAAGTTATGCTTTTGAGTATAAACCAGCCGCTAGCATAGTAAGTTGTAGAAGAGGTGGCGCTGCTACAACCTTTGATGATTTAAATAAGTATTTTACTATTTCTAATATGATTGTTGTCGGAAGTCAGTACTGGAATCAAATTCATGGTAATAATAAAGAAGAAGCTTTAAAGGATGAAGAAGGTCTTCAAACCATGAGAACACTTGGAAATAACATGTCTTGGATATTAAAATGCATTGAAGCAGGAAAGAAAAACGGTATACAATATCCAGAAAAGGAAAAAAGAATATCAACTAATTTTATAAGATAAAAGAACTCTAATTAATAGAGTCCTTTTTTTCTTGAATTATTTTTTTATTGTTTAGTAATCTTTCGTTATTGGGTTCCATATCTATGGCTTTATTACACCAATTTAAGGCTTCATCAAAGTTTCCTAAATAAAACTCACCTATTGATAAAAGGTCATATGGTGTATAATTCCAACTAAAAGGTTCATTTATATATGATTTTGCATGGCTTTTTATTTCTAAAGCACTTAAGCAAAAGGTTTTAACTTTCTCCCAGTCTTGAAGTTCATACTCAAGAAGTGCTCGTTCCACATAAGGATCTCTTAAGTATGGCGCTTCCATAATTGCTTTATCAAGCCACATTCTAGATTCTTCGTATCTTTTTAGATTTTTATAGCATCTAGCTATAAATCTCATTGATGCACATCTTTCATCTTTCCATGTTGCGGTAGGTAGTGAAAGATGTCTTATTAATGTGTCTATTGCCTCGTTCCATTTACCATAGAACATGTATTCTCTTCCTAAATAGTGAACGTTTCTATCATCATTAGGATTTTCTTTGACAGATAATTCAAGAAGTGGTAAATAACTACTTCTTGATTTAGTATCATCGGGCCAGTGGTCCACGGTTATTTCATCGGTTGTTGCAAATACTTCTTTTTCACCCGTATATCTTAATACTTCATGTACTGGATGTACCCACTCATAATTGTTTCTTGCGTGTATTTTTTCTATGTAGAAGTTAACTGCAGGATTTCCGTTTTCATCGTGACTCCAGTTATAGTTATATCTTAAATGATTAACTTCATCTTTCCACAGTAATTCTATCTTTTCTCTCCATCCAGGAGATAATACTTCATCTAAATCAGTACATACACACACGTCATAATCTTCAGGTACGAGTTTTAATGATTCGTTTCTAGCTACGTCAAATCTCCATGGTTTTATTTCTTTTACTGTTACTTTGGCACCTAATTTTTTTAACTTTTCCACAGTATTATCTGTAGATCCAGTATCTAATACGTATACTTCATCTGCTTCTTTCATGGAATTATACCATCTTTCAGCAAATTTTTCTTCATTTTTAGTTATTGCATAAACACATATTTTTAATTTATTCATATTTTCTCCTAATTAAGTTTTTTTACACTTAGTGTTGCATTCACTCCAGAACCTAGAGTAACACCAACTGCAAGTAATGCTGATATTGCCATGTCAATTACTGCTCCTGCAGGTAATGTAACGATTACACTTCCACTATAAAGTGATCCAACACCAACGGATAATATTCTTGATATAACAGTATCTGGAATATTAGTTCCGTTACTTCTAACCGCTAGAGTTACAGTTGTACCAAGTGCTACAGATACATTACTATAATAGTTAATTTCATAGGTACCAGCTTGAGTTACCGTAATGCTATTAGTAGGAGTATATGTAGTATTTAAGTTTGGCATTGCACTAGGTAAAGCTATTTGCGTTTGTGTGCCAACACCTAAATTGATTGTTTGAGGAGCGTCACTATATTTTCCTCCATAAGCATTTAAACCATTGGCTGGCCCAGTAGGTCCAGTCGCACCTGTTATACCAGTCGCACCGGTAGGCCCAGTAACGCCAGCTAAGCCTTGAGGTCCAGTAGCACCAGTAGGACCGGTAACGCCAGCTAAACCTTGAGGACCAGTAGCCCCAGTAGGTCCGGTAACACCAGCTAAACCTTGAGGCCCGGTAGCCCCAGTAGGACCAGTAATACCAGCTAAACCTTGAGGTCCAGTAGCCCCAGTAGGACCAGTAGCTCCAACTAAGCCTTGAGGACCAGTAGCCCCGGTAGGTCCCGTGGCCCCTGTTATACCATTAGGTCCGGTAGGTCCTTGTGGAATAACAAAATTTAATAAGTAATCTGGGTTGATAATAATCATTCCTTTCTTCAAAATTTTTAAAATATTATGCAGGTGTTATTGTTACACTTGCTTGAGAACCTGGAGCACCAGTAGTTACAGTTCCTATAGCTAAATTTGGAGCTGGTCCAGTCGCCCCAGTAGCCCCGGTAGGCCCGGTTAATCCTGCAATTCCTTCTTCGCCTTGAGGCCCGGTAGGTCCAGTAGGTCCAGTAGGACCTGTTGCTCCAGTAGATCCAGTCGCACCAGTAGGGCCAGTGGCTCCAGTAGGCCCTGTTGCCCCAGTAGCTCCGGTTGCTCCAGTAGGTCCGGTTGCACCAGTAGGACCTGTTGCCCCAGTAGGACCAGTAACGCCAGCTAAACCTTGAGGCCCAGTAGCACCAGTAGGACCAGTTATTCCACCAGATGGCCCAGTAGGTCCTGTAGGCCCGGTAGGCCCAGTAGCACCAATAACGAATCTTACATTTCCTGAGTTTTGTCTATCTCTTAGGAAATCACACATTATGCTGCCAGAACAACAATTATGATTTTTATGATTATTGTTGTCTTTCATTTTTTATCTCCTTTCACTTTATAATATGAATTTTGGATTTTATCACTTATTATGTTTGTTGCATATTACATTAAAATGTGCTATTATCTAGCTATCGAACTCTGAAGGAGAAAGTTATGAAAGAAATAATACTAGATACAATATTAGATGCATTAAAATTAATACCATTTTTACTTATTGCATTTTTAATAATGGAATATATAGAACATAAATTTAGTAAGAAAAGTAAAAATAAAATAATAAAGGCTGGTAAGTTTGGACCCTTTATTGGTAGTTTATTAGGAGCGGTACCTCAATGTGGCTTTTCCGTTATGGCTACTAATCTTTACGCTACAAGAATAATAACAATTGGAACACTTATATCAATTTTTTTGTCAACGTCTGATGAAATGCTTCCAATTCTTATATCTAATGGTGCAAAAGCAGGGATAATATTTAAAATATTACTAATAAAGGTTTTAATTGGAATTATAGTCGGTTTCATAATAGATTTTCTTTTTAAAAAGAAAAACAAAAACGAAAAAGATTATGAAATAAAAGACTTTTGTTTGGAACATCACTGTGATTGTAACCATAGTATATTAAAGTCTACGCTTAAACATACGTTTAATATTACATTGTTTATAATGGTAGTAACATTTTTGCTTAATATAGGTATGCATTATTTAGGAGAAGAAAACATAGGTAAGTTGTTTTTAAAGGATAGTTTCTTTAGTCCATTTATTTCTTCATTAATTGGATTAATACCAAACTGTGCAGCAAGTGTTATAATAACCGAGTTATATTTAAATGGTGCTTTATCACTTGCATCTTGCATATCGGGCTTACTTACTGGTAGTGGAGTTGCTTTATTGGTATTGTTTAAGGTTAATAAAAATAAAAAAGAAAACGGAATCATACTTTTAACTCTATATTTAATCGGGGCTTTATCAGGGGTTATAATAGAAATTATAGAAATGCTTATATAGCTTATAAAATAAAGCGAACACAAGGATTTGTTGCGTGATAAAAAAAGATTAACTTATTTACCAAAGTTAGTCTTTTTTGTTATAATATAAAAGGAGATGATAAATATGAAAAAGCCTTTAGTATTATGCATTTTAGATGGATGCGGAATTAGAAAGGAAAAAGATGGTAATGCATTTTTAAATGCTAATAAGCCAACCATTAATATGCTAATGGAAAAGTATCCTCATTCTATATTACAAGCAAGTGGGCCTTCGGTTGGACTTCCAGAAGGACAAATGGGAACTAGTGAAGTAGGTCATATGAATCTAGGATCAGGAAGAGTTGCGTTACAACCATTACAAGCAATTACGAAAGCTATAGAAGATAAAACCTTTTTTCAAAATGAAAATATTTTAGAAGTATTAAATCACGTTAAGAAAAATAATTCTAATTTACATATTATGGGATTGTTAAGTGACGGCGGGGTTCATTCACACATTAATCATTTATTAGCATTACTTGATATGTGTAAGAAAGAAAATGTTAGTAATGTATATATACATGTGTTTTTAGATGGTAGAGATACTTATGAAAAAAGTGCTATTAAATATTTAAATATATTAAATGAAAAAATAGAGAAATTAGGTTTAGGAAAGATTGCAACAGTACATGGCAGATATTATGCGATGGATAGAGATAATAATTTTGATAGGTTAAAGTTATCTTATGATACTTTTGTTTATGGTACTGGTAAGGTTTATAATAATTATAATGAGTTAGTAGATGAAAACTATAAAGAAGGGATTTATGATGAATTTATTGTTCCAGGAATAATTAATAATGTTCCTATTAATGATAATGATGGTATTATTTCATTTAATTTTAGAAAAGATCGCTTAAGAGAGTTATTTACCTGTTTAAGTAATCCATCAGCTTATGAGTCTATGGCAAAAGAAAAGGATATGATAATAAAACATTATGATAACCTCAAGACTTTGACTATGTTTCCTGTTACTGAAACGGTATTATCAAAACATGCATTTAACGATTTAGATTTAAAAAATATTTTAGTTGATTACTTACATGAAAAAGGACTTAGCCAGCTTAGAATATCAGAAACTGAAAAGTTTCCACATGTTACGTTTTTCTTTGATGGTGGAAGAGAAGTAGAATATGATGATATGAAAAAAATAATCATTCCATCACCTAAGGTTGCAACGTATGATTTAAAACCTGAAATGAGTGTTTATGAGGTAACTGATAATTTCTTAAAAGAAGTAGAAAACTTTGATGTTACGATTATGAACTTAGCTAATGGTGATATGGTTGGACACACTGGTGTCTATGAAGCTGCCAAAAAAGCAGTTGAAGATATGGATAAGTGTTTATCTAAGATATATGATAAAGTAATGGAACTTAATGGTATTTTAATAATAATAGCAGATCATGGTAATTGTGATGTTATGTGTGATGAAGATAAAAATCCAGTAACTTCCCATACGACAAATCCTGTTCCTTGTATTATTACAAAGCAGGGTATTGAATTAAATGATGGTAAACTAGCTGATATAGCACCAACTATGCTAGAATTACTTGATATTAAAAAACCTCGCGAGATGACTGGCGTTAGTTTGATAAAACATTAATTGACAATGGGACTCCTAATTGTTATACTTACTTTAGTAAGAAGGGATTATGTATGGCAAATAAAAAAAATATAAAAAAAACAGCACCTAAAAAGCAAAAGAGTATCAAAAAAAATAATAGTAAAAATAAGAAAACATTACCTTTAATCATAATGACAATTACTATTGTTATAATTTTAGTGATTGTTATTAGTATTACTATTATTAATAGTAAAAGATTAACCTGTACTAAGGTAGTTTCTGAAAATGGTTTTAAAACGGATAGTAAAGTTATCTTAAAACTTAACAGTAAAAAGATAAAAAGTATAGATTTAACAAGGACTATAAGTGTTATAGATTCTAATACATCGATAAAATATTTACCAATGATAAAAAGTTCTTTAGATGATATATATAAAGAATATGATAATTATTCTATTTCTTCAGATGATAAAAAAGTAACAGTTAATTTATCATATAATGAAAATAAAAAATATATAATAGATAATATATTTATAGATAAAGAAGATGAGGGGATTAGTTTTAACGTAGTAAAAGAAGACATAAATGGTAATTATGCTACTTTTGACTTGTCAAAAATTTACACTAAAAATAGTATTAAAAAGCTGTTAAAGAAATCAAATTATACATGTAAGTAAAAAAACACTTGATTTATTTTTAATAATATAGTATTCTTATAGTGGAAGTACACAAACTTCCCTTATTGCTTAAGGACATGTTTTACCCATCATGTCCTTTTTTGTTTATATTAGGAGACGTTGATGAAAAATATAAGTTTAAAAGAAACACTTAGTTTATCACTTGATATAGGAGAAAGAATGCTTAAGTGTGGAGCGGAAGTATCAAGAGTTGAACAAACAATATCGATAATTTGTAATGGTTATGGAATTAAATATATGGAAGTTTTCGCAATGAATTCTTTAATTGTTGTTACCTTGAGAAATAAAAATGATTCTGTAACCGAATCAAGACGGATAATGTATCATAAAACGGATTTATATCAGTTAGAAAAATTAAATGGGCTATCAAGAATGATATGTGAAAAAAATATTTCAAGAAAAAAAGTATTAAAAGAAATTGAAAATTGTAAGAAACCTAAAAAAGACATATTAATATTAGTAGGTGAAGTATTAGCTGCTTTTTCTTTTACTTTATTTTTTGGAGGTAACTTGATTGATGCTTTTTGTGCTTTATTAATTGCAACTGTATTATTCTTTATAGATAAGTTTACTAATCACAGTAACATTAATAAATTAATATATAATTTTTTATGTAGTTTTATAATTGGTTTGATGGCAATAATTTTAACTAAAATGGGTTTTGGTAATAATTTTGATAAGATAATAATAGGTGATATAATGCTTCTTATTCCTGGGCTTTCTATGTTTATATCGATTAATGATATATTTAAGGGGGATACTTTATCTGGTATAGGAAGATTTACAGAAGGAATCTTTTTAGCACTTACCATAGCAGCGGGTGTTGGTTTATCACTTCTAATGTTAGGAGGGATAATATGATAAAACTTTTATATGCAATGCTTGGTACTTTAGGGTTTGGTATTTTGTTTAATGCGAATAAAAATAAGCTATATTATATAATGATGGGTGGTTTTTTAAATTATTTAGGTTATATGGTAACTTTTAATTTAACTGAAAATATATTCTTATCTTCTGGAATTTGCGCTATAGTAACCTCGGTATATTCTAATGTTTTGGCAAAAATCTTAAAATGTCCATCAACGATATTTGTATTGACTGGTCTTATACCCAGTGTTCCTGGAAGTAGTTTGTTTTACACCATGCAAAACATAGTTTTAGGAAATTCTAAAATAGCATTAGATCAGGGAATTATAACAATAGAAGTAATACTTGGAATAGTTTCTGGTATTTTATTTGTATCAGTATTTGATGTTGTTTTAAAAGAAATAAAAAAAGCATGTTATAATAAAAATAAAGAAAGGATATAAATATGAAAAAAATATTTAACTTTTTAATAACTATATTCATTTTTATATTAATTAGTTTGTTATGCATTAGTTTTTGTGCTAAAGAAATTATCGTAAATACAATATCTAATGAAATTGTTAAAAAAGAAATATCAAGTAAAGTTGCGGATTATACTAAAGAATATTATGATGAAATTGATTATGATACTTTAGAAAAATTAGAAACAGGTATCGGTAATAATGAAAACATAGAAAAAATAACTGAGAAATACTTTGATAATATAATTGAGTCTATTACTAAGGATAGCGAGGTAAAATTACCTGATACAAAAAAAGAAATTCTTGATTTAATAAACCAAAATGAATATATTTTAGAAGAAAATGGTATAGAAATAACAAATGAAGAAAAAGAAAAAATAGCTAATGAATTAACTAGTGATGAGAAACTAAATAAAATTTATGAAAACGTTGTAACAGAAATAAAAAGTGATATTTCTAGCAAGGAGAAAACCGCTATAGATTTATATAACAAAATAACTACTAATACATTTAGAGGAATTGTTATAAGTATAATTATTATACTTGTTTTACTAATAGCATTAATTAAGAAATCATTTTATAAATGGACTTATAACTTATCTATTTCATTTGCGTTATCAGGAGTTTTAATTACATTTTTAATACCATTTATAATAGATATTATATTAAGGGATTTAGTAGTTGAAACATTAGGCGTACCATTAGATATAAATATTAATTTCCTTACTAATTTAGGTTATATATGTTTTGCATTATTTGGGGTTTTAATAATAATTTATTTTGTAGGAAATAAGATAACTAGGTATAATGATAAAAAATATGATTAGAGAACTATTTTATAGTTCTTTTTGTCTAGAATTATGCTATGATAATTAATAATAGGAGAGATAACGTGAAGAAAGAATTTAAATGTTTAATATACTCGATGTTTAATAATTTATTGATAGGGATAATTAAGATTATAGGTGGATTATTTTTTAATTTAACATCTTTGTTTGCGGACGGATTGCATACTTTTAGTGATTTTATAACTGACATTATTTCTTTTATCGGATCAAAAATTTCTAGAAAAAAGCCAACTAAGGTTCATCCTTTTGGCTTTGGAAAAGTAGAATATCTAACTAATTTATTTGTTGGTATAATAATTTTAATTTTGGGATTTTTTATAATATTTAATAGTTTTGGAAAAAAAGTAGAGATACCACCTTTGTCAGTTTTATATTTATTAATTATTGTATTTGTATTAAAACTTATTGCCATAATAATAATGCATAAAGTTGGTATTAAATTAAATAGTCAGGTTTTAATAACTGCAACAGAGGAATCTAAGGCTGATTTATATTCAACTATAGCTGTTGCTATAATAACTATTTTACTTCAGTTTGTTGATAGATACCCATTTTTAAAATATGCTGATTTAATAGGATCAGTAATAATTGGTTTTATGGTACTTAAAATTTCATTTAAAATAATTATAAGTAACTCTTTATCAATTATTGGTGAGGTTGAGATAAAAGGTGAATCGGTAGATAAAATAAAAGATTTTATAAAAAAATATAAAAACATAGAAGATATGAAAGTTGAACTAATAAAATACGGTAATTATTATAAAATGAACTTAGAATTAGAATTAAATCCTAAACTTAGTTTAAGACAAATTACTAACCTTGAAAATAAAATAAAAAAAGAGATAGTAAAACACAGGTCTTTAAAAGTAAAATATGTAGAAATATACGTAACAGAAAAGTTAGGAGAAAGATAATATGCATCATAAGAAAATAGAAGATGTATTTGAGACATTAAAATCTAGTAAAAAAGGCTTAAGTAATAAAGAGGCTAATAAAAGAATTAACGTGTATGGTAAAAATACTTTGCCCAAAAAGAAAAAAGATAGTTTCATTAAAATATTTTTAAAAGGTATTTTAGATCCAATAGTTATACTTTTAATTGTTACTATTGTATTTTCATTAATAATAAAAGAAAAAAATGACGCAATAGCGATAGGCTTTATAATATTAGTTGATTTAATCCTTGGTGCAGTTCAGGAATGGAAAGCTGAAAAGAACGCCGATAGTTTATCTAGCATAATAAAAGTTAAGGTTAATGTTTTAAGAGATGGTAAAGAAACCATTATTGATTCAGATGAATTGGTAATTGGTGATGTTATGGTTTTAGACTCAGGAGATAAAATAAGTGCGGATGCAAGGATAATAGAATCACATAATTTAACTGTAAGTGAATCAGTTTTGACTGGTGAAAGTATTAACATTGTAAAAAGGGCTGGTGTTATAAAAGAAAATGACTCAATAAGTGGTATGTATAATATGCTCTTTGCTGGTACTACAATTACAACGGGTAGAGCATTAGCGATTGTAACTAAAACAGGTATTAAAACTGAAGTTGGTAAAATAGCTGATAAAGTGGCAAATACTAAGGATGAAAAAACGCCTCTTACCATTAGAATGGAAAAATTTTCTAAACAAATTACGCTTTTAATTATATTTATAGCAATCATAATTACCATCTTATTATTTTATAAGAAAATTAGTGGTCAAGAAATTTTTTTATCCGTTATAGCACTTTCTGTATCAGCAATGCCAGAAGGATTGCCTCTTGCACTTACTATGGCACTTACCATAACATCAAATAAAATGATGAAGAAAAATTGCTTAGTAAAAAAACTTAATTCTGTAGAATCACTTGGTAGTTGTACCTATATAGCAAGTGATAAGACAGGAACGCTAACGGTTAATGAACAAACTGCTAAAAAAATAGTCTTTCCTTCCGGAAAAACTTTTGATGTGGAAGGAACTGGTTATAATTTTGATGGTAAAGTAATAACCAAAACCGAAGAAGATGAAAGTTTGGTTAAAGAAATAGCAACACTTGGTTATATTAATAATGAATCTGTATTAGAAAAAAAAGATGATGGTTATACATATTATGGTGACTCAATTGACGTTGCATTTAAAGCGCTTGGAAAAAAAGTTGATATTGATGTTAGCAATATAGAAACAATTGGTATGATACCCTACGAGTCTGAAAATAAGTATTCTGCTGTATTTTATAACATTGAAGGTACAAATTATGCTTCTGTTAAGGGATCTTTAGAAGTGGTGTTAGATTTTTGTAAAACTGAAAACAAAAGTAAAATAATAAGTCAAAATGAGTCACTTGCAAAAGAGGGATATCGCATTATTGCACTTGCTAGTGGAAAGTTAAATAATTTAGAAAAAAAAGATGATTATGATGAAAGAGATATAGAAGAATTAGAATTCAAGGGGTTAGTGGCATTTATTGATCCTATAAGAAAAGATACTAAAAAATCTATAAATGAATGTAAGAATGCTGGTATTAACGTTATAATGATAACCGGAGATCACCCGCTAACAGCTTTTTCTATAGCAAAAGATTTGAAACTTTGCGATTCTTATGATGAGGTTGCAATTGGTGAAGATGTTAATAATGCATTAATGCGTGGAAAAGATGAATTTGATAAATTTGTTAAATGTAAAAAAGTTTTTTCAAGGGTTACGCCACTTGATAAACTTGAAATAGTTGAGGCTTTGAAAAGAAGTGGTGAATTTGTCGCGGTAACTGGGGATGGAGTAAATGATGCTCCAGCATTAAAAAGTGCTAATATTGGGATAGCCATGGGATCAGGTACAGACGTTGCAAAAGAAACTGCCGATATGCTTATTTTAGACGATAGCTTTTCTTCTATTGTAGAAGGCATTAAAGAAGGAAGATGTGCATATAGCAACATAAGAAAAGTATCTTATATGTTATTATCTTGTGGGCTTGCTGAAGTATTTTTCTTCTGCTTATCAATATTATTTAATTTACCAATGCCTCTTGTTGCAATACAATTGCTATGGCTTAATATAGTAACTGATGGCTTGCAGGATTTTGCTTTATCATTTGAAAAACCAGAAGAGAAAATAATGAAAGAAAGTCCTAGAAAAACTACAGATTCCTTATTAAATAAAGAACTATTATTAGTAATTTTAATTTCGGGATTAACAATGGGAATAATAGTATTCATAGTATGGAATAATTTACTTAAGTCTGGTATAGATATTAACGTTGCAAGAGGATATATAATGACCTTGATGGTATTTATGCAAAACATACATGTTTTAAATTGTCGTAGTGAAAAGGCCTCTACTTTTAAGATAAGTTTAAGAAAAAATTTATGGATACCAGTTGTTATAATGGGTTCAATAATTTTACAAATAATAGTAATGGAAATACCAATGCTATCAAGTTTTTTAAAAACGGTAAAGGTACCATTAAATGAGATGATAAAACTTTTAGGCTTTTCATTAATCATTTTATTTGTTGTAGAAATATATAAAGTCTTTAAGAGAAAGCATTCAGTAAAATGAGTGTTTTTTTCGTACATAAATTTTCGTTAATTACTAATTTTAATTGACTAAAAGTTTTAATTATGTTATTTTGGTTTTAGTAAATGAGAAAGGAGCGTGATTAATATGAAAATAAGGTTTACTAATAAATTTATTTTATGCAAGATTGATCACGTGGGTTTCTAATACTTTAATTCATGTTTATTTAATCTTGCTTAATAAAAAAGCAAGATTTTTTCTTGCCCTAAAGGAAGGTGATTAACATGAATAAGTTATATTTAATAACAGGACCAGCAGGAGTTGGAAAATCTACCATATCAAAAGCTTTAGCAGAGCGTCTTAACAAATCAGTTTTGATAGAAGGTGATGATATATACCATATGGTTGTATCAAGCTATGTTCCTGCTTGGAAACCAGGTAATCATTTAGAATTATTTTGGAAAAATGTAATTAGCTTAATTAAAAATAGTTTAGAAAATGGTTATGACGTTGTTTTTAATTATATTATTAATAAAGATGATTACTTAGTATTAAATAAGGAATTTAAAAATTATAATGTTATATTTAAGGTATTAATAGTAGATGAAAAAGAACTTTTAAGAAGAGATAAATTAAGAGCTAAAGAAAATAGAATGAATGAAAGATGCCTATTTTTATTAAAACAGTTTATAAAGCAAGATTTTAATGATGAATTTATTATAGATTTGTCTAGTTTAAGTATAGAAGAAACTTTAGAAAGGATAATTAAATAAATATATGAAAATAAATGATATAAAAAACGTTAGTGATATTTATACATTTATGGAAGAAAACATTTTATATGGCTGGATATGAAATGATGGTGTTAACCACATTAATGATATGAATGATTTTAGATTGAAATATAGAACCATGAATTTGCAGGATATTTTAAATAATAAGGTTGGAACATGTATAGAGCAAGTTTGGTTGATGAAAAATTTAATGGATAAAATTGGTGTGAAATCAAAAATGTTTTGTGCTAGAATGTATGAAGATGAAAATTTTAATGATTTAAAAGCTAAAGAAAGAATGCATTGTTTCTTATTATATTATATAAATGATAACGTGTATCAAATAGAACATCCAAACTTTGAAAGAAAAGGTTTTTATGAATATGAAAGTGAAGCTGCTGCAATATATAAAATCACAAAAATATATGAAGATATGATGAGGCAAGAGTATGAAAAGAAGAATTTGCCAGAACCTTTAGAAGGTTTTAAAAGGAAAGTGACTGAATTTTATGAAGTTATGCCAGGATTGTCTTATAAAGAATTTAATTTATATATTAATTCCTTAGATAAGAAAAAAGTAATGTAAATTTAAAGGAGGTATTTATATGACTGAGGAAAAAGAAAAGAAAAAAAGTTTAAAAGAATTAAAAAACATATATAAGCTAGTAAAAGAAGATAAAGGAAAATTAGTTTTTGCATTTATTTGTATTTTAATAAGTTCATTTTTATCAATTACTAATGGTTGGTTGCATGGTGAAATAATTGAAGCAATAGTTGCTTTAAACATTAAAATGGCTTTATTCTTTTTAGGAACATATTTTATAGTAAGCGTATTTTTTAATAATATATTAGATAATATAGGTGTTAGAATAGCTAGTAAAATAGAATCTAATCTATCAAGAAAGTTAAGTATAATGGTTTATAAAAAGACACTTAACTTACCAGCTTATGCCTTTGAGGAAAAATCAAGTGGAGAACTTATTAACAGGATAACTACTGATACCGAGACTTTATCTAATATGTTTAATAATATTATTCAGGTCTTAATAAACACATTAGGATGTATATTTATTTTAATATATATATTCTTTAATTCTTGGGTTGTTGGTGTCGAAATAATAGTATTTGTATCAATAATATTTTTAATTACAAAGTTATTTAATCCTAAAATCAAGCAAATAAATAAGGAGTTAAAGAAAAAGAAAGATGAATTTACCGCTCTTTCTACTGAATCTATTCGTGGTATAAGGGAAATAAAAACTCTGGGAATAAAAGATTATTTGACAAAAGAGATATCGGAGCTTAGAGAATTGATATTCAATAAAGATGTAGAAGATATAAACCTACATAGGAATTATTCAATGCTTATGTGGACAATTAAACATACTCTAGAATGTTTGGTTTTTGCAACTTGTCTAATAGAAATATATTATGGTAGATCAAGTATTGGTTTTTTTATGGCAATGACTTGGTATGTTTATAAGTTTACTTGGCTTATTGATAACTTAACTAGCATGAATAGAATGTATCAAAGGTTATTCGTATCATTAAGAAGAATTAATGAAATAGTTGATAATTCGTTATATGAAGATGATGAATTCGGTAATGTTAACGTAAGAAAGCCCGTTGGTAATATAACATTTAAGAATGTTACTTTTGGTTATAAGAATGAAGATATAACATTAAAGAATTTTTCTGTAACTTTTGAAACCGGAAAGAAAATAGCAGTAATAGGAAAATCTGGTCAAGGTAAATCTACGTTGTTTAATCTAATAACTAGAATATTTGATCCAGAAAAAGGTAATATTTATTTAGATGATGTAAATATAAAAGATTTAACAGAAGAATCCTTAAGAAAAAACATATCAATTATAAGGCAAGAACCATTTTTGTTTAATAGAACGATAAGAGATAATTTTAAAGTAATAAAACAAAATATTACTTTAAAAGAAATTAAAAAATATTGTAAAATGGCTTATTTAGATGAATATATTGAAAGTCTTCCTAAAAAATATGATACGTTGCTTGGCGAAGGCGGAGTTAATTTATCTGGAGGCCAAAAACAAAGGCTTTCAATAGCAAGAGCACTAGCTAAAGAAAGTAAGGTAATATTATTTGATGAGGCAACAAGCGCTCTTGATAACCAGTCTCAAAGTTATATTAAAAAGGTTATTGATGATTTAGTAAAAGATCATACCGTAATAATTATCGCGCATAGATTATCTACAATAGTTGATTCGGATATAATATACGTTGTTGATAAAGGAAAAATCTCTGATTCTGGAACGCATAAAGAGTTACTTGAAACAAGTAAGGTATATAAAACTTTATATGAAAACGAAGACAAAGAATAAATTAAAATCTTTGTCTTTTTTGAATGAAATAAGAAATACTACGTAAAATAAATATGAAAGGAATGATTAATATGGATTTAATACCAAGAGGATTTTTTACTAATGATTTATTTGATGATTTTTCTTTAACAAGGGAAAATAATATGAAGTGTGATATATATGAAAAAGATGGAAACTATCATATAGAAATGGATATTCCAGGTTTTAGTAAGGAAGATATAAAAGTGGAAGCTAAAAATGATTATTTAACTATTATTGCAGAAAAAACTAGTGAAAATAATAATGATGACAGTGATAGAAACTATGTTCATAGAGAAAGAACTTACGGAAAGTATCAAAGATCTTTTTATTTAAATGGTCTAGATAAAGAAAACATAGGTGCCGAGTTTAATGGTGGTGTTCTAAAAATAACGGTTCCTAAAAAAGATGATAACGATGATAGAAAGTATATTGAAATAAGATAGAATTAAAGTATTAGTATTTAATACTTTTTTGTTTTATTTGCTATATTTCTTATTTTATGCTAGAATACACTCGACGTAGTATTTAGTAGTAAGAATATAAAACAAGGGTGGTTTTGATGACTAAAGAAGAAAAACAATTAGAGAAAAAGAAAAAATTAAAACAAGAACAAGAAGAATTAAAACAAAGAAGACAAGCTAGAATTAATATGGGTCTTCCAGCAGAAGAGTTAGAAACTATAGAAAAAAATTTATATTTGCATAAAGCATTGTATACTATAATGAAACTTTTTAATACTTTAAGTGGATATAAGAAGGACTTTTATTATGAAAGTAAAAATGAAACTGATAATGAAAAGGCTTTCATAAATAAAATGATAAAAAAAGTAGAAAAGAAATTTAAGAAAATATTTTATGCAAACGCATTTAAAAACTTTTTAAATAAACAATATAAGGAACATCCAGAATATAAAGGTAGACCAATAATATTTGCATTTAATCATGTTAGAATGCAAGATATTGCAATAGAGATGGATGCTATTCCTTCACATATGGTTTTATTATCAGGCGATTTTGAAAACGTTCATCCTGATATTTCTGGTAAGTTATTAGAAAAAAATGGAATTGTTTATCTTGATATGGATAATCCTTATGATGATCCAGAGCTTAAATCAGCAAAAACTTATTTAGATGAGTTAGAAGAATGTATTGAAATTATTGATAGTGGTATCTTAAATGAGAAATATGGTAACATAACAAGTGATGAATTAAAAGAAGAATATGAAAAAGAATTAAATGCGTATAATGAAAAAGCTAGTAAAATTATAAATGATAGAAAAAATATTAAAGTTGTCATAAAAGATATATTAAATAAACTTTATAATATGTTGTGGTATTTTGAAGCATCATGGGATTTTTCCGAAAATAAACCATATTATGATGGGTATTATTATATAGTTCAAGCTGCGATAGATTCAAATGGATTGGTTTTACCAGGGGCTTTTGATCTTATTGAAAAGAAACATTTTTTAGATAGAAGAAAAGTATGCATTAGACTTGGTGAAATAATAGACTATAAATGTGAATATGAAGATAAAATTTTATCTAAAGCAGAAAAATGTGAAGGGTTAGATATATTAAAAGGCGAAGTAGGTAAAGCTTTATTTGATATATGGGAAGAAAATTCTTTCATTAAAAGAGACGATCTTGCTAAAAAATATAGTAGGAAGCTTTCTGCAGAAGATTATTTTGTTCCAGATTATAAAAGGCCTAGTCCTCTTAGAGCTTACTGGGATGAGTATATTAAAAAGGCATTAAAAGAATGGAAATTCACCGAGCAAGATATAAAAAAGAAGCACTTTGTTGATAAAACAAAAGTGGAGCAGGAAGATGTTTTTAAACATCTAGATGATTTAAATTTAAATCAAAAAAACGCCTTTCTATTATCAAAAAGAAATCATCATTAGTAACCTGATGATTTTTTTAATTGCTATGTTTTTTAACCTGTGATATACTTTTATTGTAAGATGGAGGACCATTATGAATAACTTATACTTTCCAATTTGTGCGGTACTTATAAATATTTTGATACTAGTAATATTTAATTCTAAGCAAAGGATTAAAAGCGGTGAAACAAACGCGTACTCGTTTTTAATAACGGTGGGATTTTTAGAATCTGTATTAGCATGTGTACTTGTAGTATTAATGAATCTATATGGTAAACCTTCGTTTATATATAACATTCATAGAGTTGATTATATTTTGATGTTGTTGTGGGTATGGGGATTATTTAACTATGTAATAATAGTTGCACTTCACAATAATAAAAAGCTAAGAACTTTAATTCAAAAAATAACGATGGGGATAAATATATTAATTTTTATTAGTTTCTTCTTTTTAGATGTTAATGTTATAAATGAAAATGGAATTATAGATACAAATGGTCCTGCAATGAACGTACTTTATTTTGCATTAAGTATTTATGTTCTTCTAATGGCAATATTTGTTATAAGATCTTTAATTAAAAACTTTAAAAGTTCCACAAATAAGAAGTTTATTCCACTTTTTGCTTTGGCAATATTCGGTATTGTAGCACTTACGATAAGAAACTTTGCACCAGAGATATTAATTATATCACTAGTTGCAGCATATGCTGATTTGATAATGTTCTTTACAATTGAAAATCCAGATATAAAAATGATATATGAACTTAATAAGAATAAGAAATTACTTGAAAGTATGAGTGAAGAAAAATCTAATTTCCTATTTAGTATGTCTCAAGAAACCAGAAAGCCAATAGAAAATATATTGGAAGTTAAAAAAATACTCGAAAATGAAAAAGATTTAGATAAAATAGATAATGGTCTTAAGGTAATAGAAAATAATGCTAGAAGCTTAAATAACATAATAAATAACGTACTTGATATATCAAGTATTAGTTCTAGTAAGTTGACTAAAAGTATTGATACATATAACGTTTATTCACTTATAAATATGTGTATTAAAACAGTTGAACAAAGATTAAATAATAAAGTTGAGTTAAGAACTAATATAAGTCAAAATATACCAAAAGAATTATATGGAGATTCCGTAAGGTTAAAACAAGTATTAACAAGTATTTTATTTAATGCTGCTAAATACACTAAAGAGGGCTATATAGAATTAACCGTAAATGAAATAGTTAAATATGATGTTTGTAGATTAATATTTAACGTTGAAGATTCTGGTAAAGGAATTAGTGTTGATAAGTTAAATGAATTATTAAAAAGTAATAGTCGTATAGAAGATACTGATTTATTAAAGTTAGATAACTTGGATGTTGATTTAAAACTTGCTTTTAAAATTATAAGAAAACAAGGCGGGGTAATAAACGTTAAGAGTGAAGATGGAAAGGGTAGTACTTTTACCATAGTAATTGATCAAAAGATAAAACGTGATGAAGATGAATATTATAGTAAATATATCTTTAATAAAAAGAAAGTAATTGTAGTTAGTGATAAATTACAAACCTTAAAGGATATAAATTCCCTTTCGGATAAATATGATATTGAACTTTTAACTGGAATGTTTGGTAATGATTTAGTTCAAAGAATAAAAGATAAAGAGGCTTTTGATTTAATTATTTTAGAAGATGAATTAAAACCTTCATCAGCTTTAATGGTTCTAGGACAAATGCAAGAGGTAAGAAAAGGTTTTAATATCCCTACTGTTGTTATGTTAAGAAAAGAAAAAGAATCATTAAAGGAACATTATATGAATGATGGCTTTGATGATTATATTGTAAAAGAAAATTTGGAACAAGATTTTGATAGAATAATAAAAAAATATATTTAATAAGGTGCTTTTGCATCTTATTTTCTGTTACTTATATATAGATGTAATTTAAGCTAAAGTGTGTTAAAATATATAAAGAAAGAAGGTGCTTTTATGAAATGTATATTAATGAATAAAAATACAGAAGTATTAAGCGCTGAATATAATGAAAAAGTAGCCGTATTTACTGATATATATGAAATAAAAAATATTAATTATGCACCAGTTCTTATAAGAAATGCATTGTTAGAAGATGAAAATGATATTACGGTTATTACCGAATGGTTTCAAGGCCGTGGTATTCCATCCCTTCGCGATGACTTAGATTTATTGTTAGCTAAATTAGGTGTTACTACTGCAGAAGAATTATTAGATAAAGCATTTGGTTTATCACTATCAGATCAATACTGGATAAAGCCACTTGAAAGTAGTATAGAATATAAAGATATAAACTTTTTTGAACATGATTTTAGTGATTTGGATTTTACTAATGCAACGTTTTCTAATTCAAATGATTATAGTACTAAAATTAGTTTGATTTCTCCCAATAATACAACTGATGGAAGATTAAAAAAAACTTGGATTATTAAAGATAATAAAAGGTATTTATTAAAGGGTGGTTTTAAAAACGAGGTAATGCAACCATTTAATGAAGTGCTAGCTAGTATGATTTGTGATAGATTAGGCTTTTATCATACTAAGTACGAATTAGAAATAATTTCTGATAAAGTTGTCTCTAAATGTGAGTGCTTTATAAATAAAGATACGGAGCTTGTAACAGCTTATCAAATACTTCATAAAAATTGTGATAAGGAAAATGCCTATGAAGAATATATTAAGATATTAGAAAATAATGGTATAAAAGATGCTAGAGAAAAAATAGAAGATATGTTTATATTAGATTATCTTATTATGAATGAAGATAGACACTTAAATAATTTTGGAATTGTAAGAGACGTAAATAAACTGAAGTGGTTAGATGTTGCACCACTATTTGATAATGGACAGTCATTAAATATTTTAGACTATAATGATGAAGAAGTAATTATAAATGGAAAAGGAAGATTTTTCTATAAAGTAGATAATTTTGATGAGGTATTAAAGCATATTAAGAATATAAAAAGATTTGATTTATCTAAGCTAGATGGTGTAGTAGAAGAATTTGATGATTTACTTCATAAATATACTAATATAACACATATGACAGACAGAAGAATAAATAAAATATGTACGTTACTTTATTCTAGAATAAATAAATTAAGAAGATATATAGAAAATTTATAAATAAAGGAAGTTTTATATATGTTTATTAAAAAAGAAATATACTTATCAGAGAAAGCAAGGCATGGTGCACAGGATTTGATTAATAAAATGAAGAATAATTCTATTAATATAGAAAAAGATCCATCTTGTTTAGATGAGGGTTTATATCCTAAGGAATTTGTAGAGTGGCAAGTAGATAATTTTCTTTCTTTTTCAAGATTTTTAGAATCAAGACGAGGTAAAAAATTAATGGAAAGGTTAGAAGATTCGTGTCCTTTAAGTTCAGAAGTTGATTTTTATGATGGTGATGTGGTGATGGAAATGGCATCAGTAAAAAGTATTAAGGAAAATAGGTAAACTATTTTCTTTTTTTATTATGCGTGTTATAATTTGGGTAGAATAAAAATAGAATGGGAAGGGTAATATGACAGAATTAGAAATATTAGATGGTTATTTTAGAGCGGTAAACTACTTATCAGCAGGCCAACTTTATTTGCTTGATAATCCATTATTAAAAAGGCCACTTATAAAAGAAGATATAAAAAAGAAAATAGTAGGACACTGGGGGACTGTTCCAGGTCAAAACTTTATATATACACATTTAAACAGAATAATTAATAAGTATGATTTAAACATGATTTATTTATCAGGGCCAGGTCATGGTGGTAATTTTATGGTTGCTAACACTTATTTAGAAGGAAGTTATACCGAAAAGTATCCTAATATCACCCAAGATGAAATTGGGATGAAAAGATTGTTTAAACAATTCTCATTTCCAGGAGGAATACCTTCTCACGTTGCACCTGAAACTCCAGGTTCTATTCACGAAGGTGGAGAGTTAGGATATAGTTTAGCTCATGCTTTTGGTGCGGTACTTGATAACCCTGATTTAATAGCAGCTTGCGTAGTAGGTGATGGTGAAGCTGAAACAGGTCCTCTTGCAACGAGTTGGCACGGAATTAAATTTTTAAATAAGAAAACAGATGGTGCAGTTTTGCCAATACTTCACTTAAATGGTTATAAAATTAGTAATCCAACCATATTTTCTAGAATGACAGATGAAGAATTGGGAAGTTTCTTTTATGGATTAGGTTATAAGGTATATTTAGTATCTGGTGAGGAAGAACTCTTGATGCATAAAAAGATGATGGCAACGATGGATTCTGTAATTAGTGATATTAAGACTATAAAAAAATCTAATGAAAATAAAAAAGTTAGATGGCCAATGATAATTCTAAGAACTCCAAAAGGTTGGACTGGACCTAAAGCGGTTGATGGTAAAAATATAGAAGGTTCATTTAGAGCACACCAAGTTCCTATTTCTATGGAAAAAGAAGAACATTTAGGTTTACTTGAAAAATGGCTTAGAAGCTATAGGCCAGAAGAATTATTTGATGAAAATGGAACATTAATAAAGGAATTACAAGATTTTTGCCCTAAAGGTAGTAAAAGAATGGGTGCAAGTTTATACACTAATGGTGGGTATTTAAGAAAAGATTTAATAATGCCAGATTTTTCTAATTATGCGGTTGATATACCTTACCCTGGTTCTGTTAAAAAACAAGATATGCTAGTTTTAAGTAGTTTTATTAGGGATGTATTTAAACTAAATAAAGAAAATAAAAACTTTAGAATATTTGGACCAGACGAAACTATGTCTAACAGATTATATGATGTGTTTGATGTAACGAATAGAACTTGGCAAATGGATGTAAAGGTAAATGATGAATATTTGTCTAAAGATGGAAGAGTAATGGATTCTATGCTTTCAGAACATATGTGTGAAGGTATGCTTGAAGGATACTTACTTACTGGTAGACACGGATTCTTTGCGAGTTACGAAGCATTTATTAGAATAGTAGATTCCATGGCTGCACAACATGCTAAATGGCTTAAAGTTTGTAATGAAATAAACTGGAGAATGCCTATATCATCATTAAACTTCTTGCTTGCATCAAACGTATGGCAACAAGACCATAATGGTTTTACTCATCAAGATCCAGGATTCTTAGATCATATTGCTAATAAAAAGGTAGATGTTGTAAGAATGTATTTGCCACCTGATGCTAATTGTTTATTATCATGTATGGATCACTGCTTAAAAAGTAAGAACTACGTCAACGTAATAGTGGCATCTAAACATCCATCATACCAGTGGCTTAATATGGATAGGGCAATTGAGCATTGTACAAAAGGTATTGGTACATGGGACTTTGTTAGTAACGATCCTAATCCTGATATTATTATGGCTTGTGCTGGTGATACTCCAACTATAGAAGCTATCGCTGCAACAAAAATATTAAAAGAATACTTACCTGATTTAAAAGTTAGATTTATTAACGTGGTTGATTTAATGAAACTTGATTCAACCACTAATCATCCTCATAGTTTAAGTGATGAAGAATATGATGAATTATTTACCATAGATAAGCCAATAATATTTGCATACCATGGATATCCAACTTTGATTCATGAGTTAACTTACTTTAGGCATAATCATAATATACATGTTCATGGATACCAAGAAGAGGGAACCATTACAACAGCGTTTGACATGCGTGTTAAAAATAAAATTGATCGATTTAACTTGGTCATTGACGCTGTTAATAATCTAGATGCTTCTAATAAGGATGTAATTATTAAAGAAATGGCAGATAAGCTAAAATATCATGCTAGTTATATAACTGAAACTGGTGAAGACATTGATGAAATAAAAAATTGGAAATTTTAAGGAATTATAAAAAATGAGAATGTCTAATATGCATTCTTGTTTTTTATATATTTTAAAACCAAAGATACCTATCACCATTATGCTAAATAAACATTTAATATATCAGGGGTGTATTTATGGATATAGCATTAGGAATTATTATACCTTTTATAGGTACTATTTTAGGTGCGTTACTTGTTTTCTTTGTTAAGAATAATATTAATAATAAATATCAAAAATTATTGTTGGGGTTTGCATCTGGTGTTATGATAGCAGCAAGTGTATGGTCTTTATTAATACCATCAATAGAGATGGCGGAAGAAAATGGTAAACTACCTTGGCTTTCTCCAACTGTAGGTTTTTTGATGGGAGTATTTTTTCTTTTAATTCTTGATAAGTTAGTAGCTTATTTTAAAAGAAAAAATAATAAAATAAAAAGTGAAGTAAAGAAAAAAAGTATGTTATTTTTAGCAATTACATTACATAACATACCAGAGGGTATGGCTGTTGGGGTTATATTTGCAGGATATTTAAGTGGTAATTCTACTGTTACTTTAGCAGGCGCATTTGCACTCGCAATAGGAATCGCGATTCAAAATTTTCCGGAAGGTTCAATTATATCATTACCACTTCATGCTGGGGGAATGTCTAAGAAAAAAGCGTTCTTATATGGAGCTTTATCAGGAATTGTTGAACCAATATTTGCATTTATAACAATTTTATTAACTAACTTAATAGTACCACTTATGCCGTATTTCTTATCTTTTGCAGCTGGCTGTATGATGTATGTTGTAGTAGAAGAGCTAATACCAGAAACAAAAGAAGGAAAACCTTCAAAACTAGGAACCATTGGTATGGCTTTAGGGTTCGTTATTATGATGATTTTGGATGTGGCTTTAGGGTAATAAAATACTTTAAAGCTTTTTATGGTATAATCTAAATATGGAGTTGATCAAAATGAAACTATATTTATCGTCTTATAAATTAGGCAATGATACTAGTTATTTAAAAGATTGGATAAAAGAAAATGATAATAAAATATTAATGATTTCTAATTCAAGGGATTATAAAGTTTTTGATGAGGAAGAAAAAGATAAATTAAAATATAATGTAAAAATATTAGAAGATGTAGGATTTAAAGTTACTTTATTAGATTTAAGAAATTATTTTTATGATAATGAAAAACTAGTAGATGATATAAAGAATTATAATGCTATTTACGTTAGAGGTGGCAATGTTTTTGTTTTAAGAAAAGCAATGGGTTTAAGTGGTTTTGATAAATATTTAATTGATAATAGAGAAAATGATAATATTCTTTATATTGGAGAAAGCGCGGGAACGTGTGTATTAGGAAAAACTTTAAGAGGATTAGATATTTTGGATGAACCAGTAAATGTATATAATAATGATTTGGTAACGTATGAAGGAATTGGATTACTTGATTTTACTCCAGTTCCACATTATAAATCAGAATACGTTGGCGTAAAGATGGTAGATGATACAGTAAAATACATGGAAAAAAATAACATAAAATATAAAACTATAAAAGATGGTGAAGTAATAATATTAGGTTAATATGAGGTGGTTTTATGATGAATTTTATTAAAGAAAAAGATAGAATTTATTTAAAAGATAGTAATGGTAAAGTAGTAGCAGAAATTAACTTTGAAAAAAAAGACAATTTATATAACATATATCATACTTTTGTTGACGAATCGTTAAGAGGACAAGGGATTGCTTCTATGTTGGTTGAACAGGCAGTAAATTATATAAAGGAAAAAAAAGGAATAGTAACCGCTAGTTGTTCATATGTAAATAAGTGGTTAGATAAAAATAGGTAACTGTTGTTACTCTTTTTTTGTTTAAAAGAATTTTGTTAATAATATATTAATATGATAAAATTATATTAGGAGGAAAATTATGAGTTATATAAAAGATTTAAGAAAGTATGTTGGACATAATCCGATACTTACTGCTGGGGGTAGGCTTATTAGTGTTTAACGAAAAAAAGCAAATACTTATGCAACTTAGAACTGATTATGGTAAGTGGGGGTTTCCAGGTGGTGCAATGGAACTTGGAGAAAGTTTTGAACAAACAGCTAAAAGAGAATTAAAAGAAGAAACTAACCTTGATATAGATGAATTACAAATGGTAAAGGTATTATCTGGAAAAGATACTTATAGAGAGTATCCAAACGGAGATAAACTATATGATATAACCGCAATATACGTAGTAAAAAAATATCATGGCACTTTAATGGTAAATGATTATGAGTCTACTAAATTAGAGTGGTTTAACGTAAGCGATTTACCTAGTAATATGACTGATCATACTAGAAATTATATAGAAAAATTTGGTGATATTTTAGAAGAAGCAATGAATATGTTGGATAAATAAAATTATAGGAGTATATGAAAAAGTTAAATTTATTATAAAGGAGAAATGGATATGAAAATATATGTTGCTCATTCTAGAGAATACGATTATAAAAATGAATTATATAAACCAATATTAGAGTCCAAGCTATATAAAAAAATAGAATTTATATTGCCACATTTATTAGATAAGGTTTTTAATTCTAAAGAGGTTATAAATGATAGTGATCTTTTTATTGCAGAGGTTTCTTATCCAGCAATAGGACTTGGAATAGAGATAGGAAGGGCTGAGGCAGCTAATAAAAAAATATTATTTATTCATAAAGATACTGCTAAGGTAACTTCATCTTTAAAATATATAAAGGCAGATACACTAATCTATTCCAATGATAAAGACTTAATTGATAAAATAGATAGGTATATAACAGAAAATTTTATGATAAAAAATTGATAACCTAGATATGGAGGATAAATTATGAAAACAATAGTAGTTGCATCAAATAATAAACATAAGATAAAGGAGATAAAAAAATATTAACCAATTATAACATATTAACTTTAAATGATATTGATTTTTATGATGATATAGTAGAAGATGGAAAAACATTTGAAGAAAATGCTCTTATTAAAGCAAAAACCATTCATAATTATTTAAAAGAAAAGAATTTAGAATATATTGTTATGGCAGAAGATAGCGGTTTATGTGTTGATTCATTAAATGATGCTCCTGGAGTATATAGTGCAAGGTATGCAGGAAATCATAATGATCAAGCTAGCCGAGATAAACTTTTAAAAGAACTTAAAGGTAAGGATAAATCGGTTTATTTTATTTGTAATATTATTCTTTATTATCCAAATGGTGAATATAAATCATTTGTTGGTAAGACCGATAGTAAAATAACAGAAGAAGAGAAAAACTCGGTTTCTCATAGGTCAAGAGCTTTACAAGAAATGTTAAAAAATATATGCTTATTTTAATTGAAAGGTAGTTTGGTATTTTATGAAAAAAGAAGAAAGAATTGATAAGATAAATTATTATTTAGATATAGCAGAAACGGTAATTCAAAGAGGTACCTGTTTAAGAAGAAACTATGGTGCTATAATAGTAAAAAACGATGAAGTTATATCAACGGGTTACGTTGGTGCGCCAAGAGGAAGAAAGAATTGCTGTGATTTAAAATATTGTATTAGAGAAAAACTTGATGTCCCAAGAGGTGAAAGATATGAACTATGTAGGAGTGTTCATGCAGAACAAAACGCAATTATAAGTGCATCAAGAAACGAGATGATAGATTCTATATTGTATTTAGTTGGCAAAAGTTATATAGATGGAAGTTATGTAGAAAACTCTAATCCTTGTGCTTTGTGTAAAAGAATGATTATAAATGCTGGTATAAAAGATATTTATATTAGAGATAGTAAAACAAAGTATAGGCATATTTTAGTAGAAACTTATATTAAAAATGATGAATCATTAGACGGGGTTAAAGGTTATTAAATTATTAAATATTATTTATTGATGTATTTTTGACATAATTATGTCAAAAATGTTGAAAAAGAAAATGTTATTTAGTATACTTTAGATGTAGGAGGATAAGAAAAAATGAAAAAAATTATGATGGCTTTAGTAGCAGTTGTTATGATGTTTGTTTTAACTGGTTGTGGTACTGAAACTTTAACTTGCACAATGAGTCAAACACAAGCAGGAATGAAAATGAATCAGGAGATGAATGCAACTTTTGTAAATAACGAAGTAACAAAAATGGATATTACGATGGATGCGGAAGTTGATGAAGCATATGCTTCACAAATGGATTTAATTAAATCTAGTGTAGAAGCAAATCTTAAACAATATAAGGATAATGGTGGTAAGTTAGATATTACTACTGAGGGTAATGTTGTAAAAGCTAAAATTAATCTTGACTTATCAAAGATGAGTAAAGATCAAAAGAAAAATTTAAACGTAACTGATGTCTATGGTACAAAAGATGCTACTAAAAAAGAATTAGAAAAAGAAGGATATACTTGTAAGTAAAAAAATAAAGAGGCTTGATATTAAATCAAGTCTTTTTTTGTTTGAAAAACTATTTACAATAATATATTTTAATGTTAATATTGTATTAACTGATTAATACAATTAAGAAGGTGATAGCTTGAAATTCACGTTTGATAACGAAAGACCAATATACATACAATTAGTAGAGCAAATAAGGTTAAAGATAATATCTGGTGAATATAAAATGAATGAAAAATTACCATCTGTTAGGGATTTTGCAAGTAACGCTAAAGCAAACCCAAACACGGTTCAAAGAGCACTTGTGAAATTAGAAGAAGAAGGCCTTATTTACACAGAAAGTACAAGTGGTAAGTTTGTAACGAATGATGAAAAGATAATTAATGATATAAAAAATAATATCATAAAAGGTAAGGTAAGTACCTTAATAAACGATATGGAAAGTTTAGGGATAACAAAAGAGGAAATAATAAAATATTTTAAAAATATGGAAGGATAAGATAATATGACGATTTTAGAATGTAAAAATTTATGTAAAAACTATGATGAAAAAGTAGCTTTAAAAAACGTTAATCTAAAAATAGAAAATGGTAAAATAATTGGGCTTTTAGGTAAGAATGGTAGTGGAAAAACAACTCTTATAAAAATAGTTAATGATTTATTAACACCTACTAGTGGTAAGGTTTTAATCGATGGTAATAAGCCAGGTATAAAATCAAAGGAATTAATATCATACTTACCAGAAAGAACCTATTTTAGTGCCGAGATGAAAGTTATTGATACCATTAAATACTTTGAGGACTTTTACAATAACTTTAATAAAGAAAAAGCTCTTAAGTTGTTAAAAGACTTAGATTTAGACATAAACATGAAAATATCAAAGATGTCTAAAGGAATGAGAGAAAAACTTCAATTAATACTAGTTATGTCAAGGAACGCTAAGCTTTATATCTTAGATGAGCCTTTAGGTGGTGTTGATCCTGCAACAAGAGATTACATATTAGATACGATTTTAACTAACTTTTGCGAAGGAGCAAGCGTAATTATATCAACCCATCTTATATCAGATATAGAAAGAATACTAGATGAAGTAATATTTATAGATAATGGAGAAGTTAAACTACACGAGGCAACAGATGAGTTAAGAGAAAAAGAAAAATCATCTATTGATGAAATATTTAGGAGGATGTTTAAATGTTAAAGAAGTTATTAAAATATGATTTAAAA
>CAJTWC010000005.1 GCA_910580185.1 uncultured Bacilli bacterium | reverse complement strand
AATTAGGGTTTAAATAATCTTCTTTTAGTGTCTACTTTTTGTTGACAACTTCAAAAAAAATATCTAATTCTTCTTTTTTTAGGGGAATTTTAGAAAATGGTGGCGAAGTATAATATAGGAGCACCTAATATGGGTTAGTAGCTTTCCATCTTTTTATGAAGAATAGAAAGGTGGTGATATTATGAAAGAAGAAAGAAATTTTCTTAGAGTAATAATACTTCTTTTACTTATAATAATAGCCATGCTAGTATTTAATATATAAAAGAAAAAGCGTAACTATACCCAGGGGGGGTGTACGCTTTTTCATTAGTTTCCTAAGGAAAGCTACTAACCTTAAGTTAGGTGCTCTCACTAATTAAATTATACAATAGACTGGAAAATATGTAAATGACTAAAAGAATAAAAAAATATAACGTAAATGGTTATGAGTTGGACAAGGGACAAATTAAAGCTGTTACATCAAAAAGAAAGAACATACTTGTTTTAGCAGGAGCTGGATCTGGTAAAAGTTTGACTATAATAGGAAGAGTAAAATATTTAATTCATGAGTTAAACGTTAATCCAAAAGATATCTTGTGTATTTCTTTTACTAATGATGCAGTAAATAATTTAAAAAAAGATTTAAATGAAAAAGAAGTAGAGGTAATGACTTTTCATAAGTTAGCGTTAAAGGTGATCGGAAGAAAAAAAGAAATATTAACAGAGGATATGTTAACTGATGTTATAATGGATTCTTTTTCTAATGATACATTATTTGGGTTATATGGCATGTCAAAAAAAGATATGTATGGTTTAGTACGAACATTTATAAACTTGTTTAAATCAAATAACTATAATTTAGATATGTTTTATAAATTCATTAATAAAGCTAATAAAAAAGAGAAAATCTTACTAAAAGAAATAATGAAATGTTATATATGTTATGAATCTTATTTGAAAAAAGAAAACTTATTAGATTTTAACGACATGATTAACGAAGGAATAAAAATGCTTGATTACTCTAATGTTAGATATAAACATATCATAATAGATGAATATCAAGATACTTCCGTTACCAAATTTAATTTTATAAAGAAATTAATAAAATTATCTAACGCATCTTTATTTGCAGTAGGAGATGACTTTCAATCAATATATAGATTTACTGGTGCTAATTTAAAAATAATAACTGACTTTAAAATATATTTTCCATTTGCACAAGTGTTTAAATTAAAAAATACTTATAGAACACCTGATGAGTTAATTAAAATATCGGGTAAGTTTATAATGAAAAATAAATATCAAATAAAAAAAAGACTCCATTCTATAAATAAGTTAACAAACTCTATAGAAATAATTTATTATGATGATTTAAATACAAAAATAAAAGAAATAATAAAAAAGGATAAAATAGATAATTTATTTATACTATCTAGAAATAATAAAGATTTAAATGAGGTAGATAAATTAGAGATAAAACATAGAAAATTAACTATCCATAAATCTAAAGGATTACAATCAGATTATGTATTTATAATAGGATTAAGTAATAATAAAAATGGTTTTCCAAATAAAATTAAAGATCACGAAATATTAAGGTACGTAAATAATTATAAAGAATACTTTCCATATGAAGAAGAACGAAGATTATTTTATGTAGCACTTACAAGATGTAAGAAAAAGGTTTATTTGTTTGTGCCAAGAGATAATGAATCAATTTTTGTAAAAGAAGTAAAGCGGTATAAAAAAGTACGTGTTAGGGAAAATTAAAGATGGTGATAATAATGTTTACTAATTATAAGATTATAAATAACACGTTATATTTATATGTAGATTATAGATGTGAGATAGGAAGTTTATTTGATGATAAAAAAAATTTAAATTTGGTGGATAAGGTAAAACAGTATATCAAAGATAAAAAAATTATTTTTAATGGTGCTAAAGTTGTATTGTTATTAAGTGGTTTAATGCTTGGAAGTGTGTATTTAAATAATAGACCTAAAACTAGTAATTATGATGTTTATAACATAGTGGATAAAAGTATTCCAGATGTTTCTTTAGAAGAAAAAATAGATGATATAATAAACCAAGCATCAGAAGGAATAAAAGAAGACAAAGATAATAAAGCAAATGTTAAAGAAAAAAATGTAGCTAATAATTTATCTTCTCCAAAAACAACTAATAGTGAGAATATAAATTCTTCAATTGCTTCTAATTACAAAGAAAATAATGTGGCTCTAGATAATTTTATAACTTTAAGGAGAATTAATGGTGAAGTAGTACAACTAAATTTAGAAGAATACTTAATTGGTGTTGTAGCAGCAGAAATGCCAGCTTCTTTTAATGAGGAAGCGTTAAAGGCGCAGGCGGTGGTTGCAAGAACTTACACGTTAAAATTATTAGAAACAGGAAGGACTATAACTGATGATGTTTCTACACAAGTCTATAAAAGTAATAGCGAACTGCAAAGTATATGGGGGAGCAATTATAATAAATATTATAATAAAATTAAAGATGCGGTATCTAAAACTAATGGTTTATGTATAAAGTATAATGGTTCTTTGATAGACGTTGTATATCATTCTACCAGTAATGGTTATACAGAAGAAGCGGTAAACGTATGGAAAAATGATGTACCATATTTAAAGACGGTAACGTCTCCTTGGGATACATCAGCTTCTTCTTTTTTAAGAACAACAAACATTGATTTTAATAAAATATCAAACGTTTTAGGTATAGATTTTAACTCATCTTCGGTAATTGAAATAATATCTAAAGATGAAAGTGGTAGAATATCACGAATAAAGTTTAATGATAAAGAAATTACGGGTGTAGAAGCAAGAAACCTACTTGGATTAAGATCAACTGATTTTGATTTTAATATTACTGATAATGGCGTTATTTTCACAACCAGAGGATATGGTCATGGCGTTGGAATGAGTCAGTATGGTGCAAATGGTATGGCAAATGCAGGATACACATTTGATAGAATATTAAATTATTATTATACAGGAGTACAGATTTCTAAATTTTAAAAAGTTTTATAACTATATAAAGTTTTTTGTCGTATGAAATAAATAATAAATTCATGATTTACCGAGTAACATTTACTAAGGAGGAATCATGAATAAATATAATATTAATGGACTAAATGATAAAGAAATAGTAGAAAGCAGAAAAAAATATGGATCTAATGAGTTAAAAAAAGGTAAAACGAATAGTTTTTTTTCTCTTTTAATAGAATCGCTTGGAGATCCAATAATAAAAATACTTTTAATAGCACTAGCGATAAAGATAGTTTTTTTATTCAGAGATTTCGATTGGTATGAAACACTTGGTATATTAATTGCGATATTTTTAGCATCTTTTATTTCCACTATATCAGAATATGGAAGTGAAAAAGCATTTAGTAAAATGCAGGAAGAATCGTCCAAGTTAAAGTGCAAGGTTAAAAGAAATGGTAAGGTAACCGAAGTTTATATAGAGAAAATAGTAAAAAATGATATAGTTTTGCTAGAATCCGGAGATAAGGTTCCAGCAGATGGAGTGATTATAGATGGATGCGTAAGCGTAGATGAATCATCAATAAATGGAGAGTCTAAAGAAGTACATAAAGAAGCGATAGGCAAGAATAAAGTTACTGAAAAAAATAGATTATTTAGGGGAACAGTTATATATTCTGGAGCAGGGACTATATTAATAACCGAAGTAGGAGAAAATACTTTTTATGGGAAAATAGCTAGTGAACTTGCTGAAAAAACAGGAGAAAGCCCTCTTAAAATAAGACTTAGGAATCTAGCTAAAATAATCAGTACTTTTGGTTATATAGGTGCTGTTTTGGCATCCGTTTCGTATTTGTTTTCTGTTATTGTAGTAGATAATGGATTTGTTTTAAACAACATAATTAATACGTTAACGAATTTTAGTTTAATTGCTGAATATATTATTTATGCTCTTACCTTATCCGTTACCATAATAATAGTATCAGTTCCAGAAGGATTACCTATGATGATAACACTAGTACTATCTTCTAACATGAAAAGGATGCTTAAAAATAACGTTTTAGTAAGACGAATGGTAGGAATTGAAACCGCTGGAAACATTAATATTTTATTTAGTGATAAAACTGGTACCATTACAACTGGTAAATTAGAGTGTAATCAGATAATAGATGGATCATTAAATATTTATAAAAAAGAGTCTGATTTAAAAAATAATAATTTTACTAAGATTTTAAAGACTTCTATGGTAGTTAATAATATGTCGTATTATGATAAGAAAAACGTAATAGGAAGTAATACTACTGATAGATGTTTGTTATCTTTTTTTAAACCATTTAATTATGAAGGAATAAAAAAAATAAAACAAGTCCCTTTTGATAGTAAAAATAAGTATATGATAACCGTAATTGATGATAAGAACTTAAGGAATTTAATAAAGGGTGCGCCTGAAGTATTACTAAAACATTGTAAATATTGTTATGATGAAAATGGAAGAAAGAAGACTTTTACAAGTAAGATTCAAATAGAAAGAAAAATAAAAGAAGCAACTAATAATGGTATAAGAGTTATTTTACTTGCAACTAGTAATCATATGACAGAAAAGTTATTTAAGGATCTTGTTTTTGTAGGTATAATTTTAATAAAAGATAGCGTTAGAAAAGAAGCGATAGAAGGTATTAAGCTAGTTAAAGAAGCTGGAGTTCAAACGGTTATGATAACTGGTGATAATAAGGATACGGCAACTTCTATTTCAAAAGAAATAGGATTAATTAAAAGTGAAAAAGACATTATATTAACATCAAGTGAACTTAATAACATAACTGATAGTGAATTAAAAAAGATAATTCCTAATTTAAGAGTAGTAGCAAGAAGCCTACCACAGGATAAAAGTAGGTTAGTAAGGGTATCTGAAGAAATGGGATTAGTAGTTGGTATGACTGGGGATGGAGTAAATGATGCTCCTGCGCTTAAAAGGGCTGACGTTGGTTTTGCAATGGGTTCTGGTAGTGAAGTTTCAAAGGAAGCTAGTGACATAGTAATATTAGATAATAATTTTCTATCGATTAGTAAGGCGATTTTATTTGGAAGAACAATTTTTAAAAGTATTAGAAAATTTATTATATTTCAGTTAACCGTTAATTTATGTGCACTTAGTATATCGATAATAGGCCCTTTTATAGGGGTTGATACTCCGGTTACCGTAATACAAATGCTGTGGATAAACATGGTTATGGATACACTTGCAGGACTTGCCTTTGCGTTTGAACCACCACTTTTAGAATACATGAGGGAAAAGCCTAAGAAAAAAGACGAAAACATAATAAATTCTTATATGGCTGCCGAGATTTTTATAACAGGTTTATACACAACGATTCTTTGTATATTATTTTTAAAATTACCATTTATAAAAAATATGTTTAATAGTAATGCATCATTTATGACTGCGTTTTTCGGGTTATTTATTTTTGCAGGTATTTTTAACTGCTTTAACGCCCATACCAGTAGAGCAAATATTTTAGCAAACTTAATTAAAAACAAAATGTTTATAATTGTTATTTTATTTATTGTTGTTGTTCAAATCATCCTTATGTATTATGGCGGAAGTATGTTTAGAACGGTGCCACTTAGCATAAAAGAATTTACCGTTATGATAATACTTTCATTCACCGTTGTTCCAGTTGATATAATAAGGAAAGTAATATGCAAGAAATATGGTAAAAATGCTGGAGTTTGACATTTAATATAAAAAATTATATTATATCTTGCAAATGAGGTGTTTATGATTAAGGCTGATTTAAAAAAAGATATAGAAGAATCTATAAAGTTATTAAGAAACGGAAGAGCTTATTTTAATGATAATAATGAACAAATTGGTTTTATGAGATATGATTCAATTTATCCTTATAATAATGAAGGTATTAAATATTATTATACTGATCAAAATTATGATGGAAATATTTTGACAGTTGCATCATCGGGTGACCATATGCTTCATTCTATATTAATGGGAGCAACTGATATAACATTGTTTGATATAAATAGACTTACTAAATATTATTGTAATTTAAAACTAGCTGGTGTTAGAACGCTTGGTTATAATGATTTCTTTAGTTTTTTTGGAAATAAATCTAATGAAGCACCGGCGCTTAATAATATCGATTTATATGAAAAAGTTAGGGAGGCAATGTCCCAAGATGATAGATTGTACTGGGATTCATTATATGATAATGGAATATGTGATATAAATGTCCGGAGAAGATTGTTTAATTTAGTTAGTGATCCTTCTGCTAATGCTTATTATGACTTAGAAAAGTATGTTGAGTTAAGTGGGATGGCCATAGAAAATTTTACTGAACCGAAATTCATCGAAAGTGATATATTGTGTTTACCTGATTTTTTAGAACCCGAAAAAACTTATTCAAGTATATTTTTATCTAATATTAGTGATTATTTAAAAGGCGATAAATTAGATAAATATGCTAAGGTATTATCAAAAGAGTTGTATGCTAGATTAGATGATGGTGGTATTATCGTGGGAGCTATTCCAAAAGCTCATGAAATTTTATATGGAAGATGTTCAACGAATCCAATAATTAGAAAATAATAAATGTATTTATGTTAAAATAAATATGAGGTGATTTTTATGAAGTTATTATTACATACTTGTTGTGCACCTTGTAGTGTGTATTGCGTTGAGTCTTTGAAAGAAGAAAATATTGATATTACAAGTTACTGGTATAATCCTAATATTCATCCATATAAGGAGTATGAAGCTAGGTTAGAATGTTTAAAAAAGTATGATGAAGAAATAGGTATACCTTTAGTAATTGACGATTATTATGGTTTAAGAGAATTTTGTAAAAATACTGTGGATAAGTTGGATAACAGGTGTGGTTATTGTTACTTATGTAGGTTAGAAAAAACCGCTTTATATGCTAAAGAAAATGGCTTTGATGCTTTTTCCACAACGTTACTAATTAGTCCATATCAAAATCATGAATTACTTAAGAAAACTGGTGAAATGTTAGAAAAAAAATATGGAGTTAAATTTTTATATCGAGATTTTAGACCAGGTTTTAGATACGGACAAAATAAAGCTAGAGAAATTGGACTTTATATGCAAAAGTATTGTGGATGTGTGTTTAGCGAAGAAGAAAGATATGAAAAACTTATTCAAAAAAATCAAAAGAAAAATATGGAATTTAATGAAAAAAATATTAAATAGGGTTAACTTATTTAATATTTTTTGTTATACTTAAATTGTAAGAGGTACGTTATGGTAAATGGTGTTTTGGTAAGTTATTTTTCTAATTGTTATTTATCTAGTAAGTCTCTTATTATATTATTTTAAAAAAACTAACATTCTTTTGCGATGTTAGTTTTTATATTTTATGGAGGTATATATGAGTGGAAAGTATGAAGATAGTTTAGGATTAATAGTTACAGAAAGCTGTAAAGAACTTGGAGAAAACGTAAACAAAAAAATTATGGAGAAAAGAAATTTAAATGAAAGTTTGCTTATACCAGCCCAACTTCCTAGGTTTAGTAACGGAGAAGGTAAATGTGTAATTGAAGAAGGGACTGCTACGGATAAAGACTTATACATAATTACGGATATTGGAAATTATGATTTGACTTATAAAATACATGGTTTTGATAATCGTATGAGTCCTGATGATCATTTTCAGGATATAAAACGTGTTATATCAGCGGTTAATGGAGAAGCTGATAGAATAACGGTTATAATGCCTATGCTTTATGAATCAAGGCAACACAGAAGAAATGCCGGTGAATCTTTAGACTGTGCATTAGCGTTACAAGAATTACAAAATTTAGGAGTTAAAAGGATTTTAACTTATGATGTTCATGATCCAAGCGTTCAAAATGCACTTTCACCATCAACATCATTTCAGTCGTTTTATCCAACTAATACTATGATGCAAGAGTTTATTGAAAATGAAGAGTTTAATCCAGATGATGTACTTTTTATAAGTCCAGATAATGGGGCAATGGGACGTGCAATCTATAATGCTAATATGTTTGCAGCTGACGTTGGTATGTTTTATAAAAGAAGGGATGTAAGCAAAATAGTTAATGGTAAAAATCCTGTTGTTGCGCATGAATATTTAGGTAAAGATATAAAGGGTAAAACACTTGTTATCGTAGATGATATGATATCTTCTGGTGGCTCTATGTTAGAAGTAGCTGAAGACTTGAAAAATAGAGGTGCTGAAAAAATATATATGTTTGCTTCTTTTTCATTATTTACTGATGGTATAGAAAAGTTTGACGAATATAAAGAAGCGGGTTATTTTGATTTAGTTTATTCTACCAATTTAACCTATATTGATTCAGAAATAACTAGAAAGAAGTGGTATAAAACGATTGATTGTTCTGATCATTTATCAGAAGTAATAGATACATTAAATTGTAGTAAATCAGTAGAACATTTAAAAAATGGAAGGCAAAAAATACTTAAAATGTTAGCCGAAAAGAAGAATGGAATATTATAATATTTAAATTCCTCTTTTTTTGTAGTATAATTATAGTTAATGAAAGGAAGGTTTATATGACATTAGGTTTATTAATAATAACATTAATTATAATATTGGTTTTAATGATATCACCAATAATTGTAACATTAATTACATCAAAAAGTGAAAAGGATAAAGGAAAGTTTAAAAATATTATATCAGCATCATTAATTGTTGATGCAATTGCTTTGATTGTTTTATTATCTTTATGGGTTACTCCAATTAAAAATAATAATTTAAAACTTACTAGTTCTAAAGATGCTTCGGAGACTACTACTAAAAATGAGAAAACCGAAGAAGAGTCAACTGATGATGAATTATCAAAGGCAGGTTTTAATGAACTATCATTAAGTGAGTATTTAGACTTAATAAAAAGTTCTGATGAGCAAGTAATATTAGTTGCTAGACCAACTTGTTATTATTGCCAACAATTTACACCGATATTAAAACAAGCAAAAGAAGAAATGAATTTAACAGTTAATTATGTTAATACTGATAATTTATCAAAAGATGATTGGTCGACTTTTCAAAATTCACTAGATTATTTAAATAGTGAAGAGTGGGGGACTCCTCTTACGCTTATCGTACAAAATGGTGAGGTAATAGATGCAAATAATGGTTATGTTGAATTAGAGTCCTTAAAAAAATTCTTTAGCAAAAATGGTTTGGGAGAATAATAATGAATACAGATGTATATGGAATATGTAAAGATTTTTTAAGAAGACACCCTGGTACAATTGCTTGGAGATTAAAAAAACATTCTAAAGTTATTCAAAGCCACTTAAATGATGATGAAGTAGTTTTGTTTAGCTTTGCAGGCCAAAAGAATACTAATACATTTCAACCATTTTATACAACGGTTATTGTATTTACTAATAAACGAATGCTTTTAGGACAAAGAATGTTCTTGGGAAGATCACATTATACTTCAATAACTCCAGATATGTTAAATGACTTTGAAATAAGAACAGGAATTTTATATGGTTCCGTAGAAATAGATACAATAAAAGAGCATTTTACAATTGGGTGTTTATCGAAAAGCTCCTTGCCGGCTATAGAAGATGCTTTATCTAAATATATGGTAAATGAAAAATTAAAGTATATGCAAAAGGATTCATAATTGAATCCTTTTAATAATAGATGTATAATATAGCAAAGAGGTGTTTGTATGAACAAAAGAAATGAAAATGTTCAAAAAAGAAATAAAGCAATATCTTTATTAAGAAAGATTTTATTAATAATTTCTTTAGCTTTGTTGTTGATATATTTAATAAAAGGTGGATTATATTCTTTATTATTTGATTTAAGAGAATCTAAGTCTATTATAGTATATAGTATAATAATGGTATTCCTTTTAATTTCTTTAATTCTTTTAAATATTAAAGATGAACCCGAAAATGAGTCAGAAAAAAAACTTATGATTAGTAGTTATATAACGGTTGGTGTTATTATTTTAATAATAGTATTTGGGGTATTGTTAGTTTTTACTTTGATAGATTTCTTTTTACCGATAATTGTATTTGGTATAGTATTAGCACTGATATATTTTGTAATCAAAAGTTTAATTAATAATCATTATGTATCGAAAAGATAAAGAAATTGTGTTATAAAGGGAGCGTAGTATATTCAAATGGAAAAATTAGGATTAACTTTTAGTTATTTAATAGAAAACGATTTAGAAGGGATAGCTAAGCTTTATGATGCAGAAAGATCGGTAGTTACAAATCTAAATAAAATGAAACAAACATAAAAATTAAAAATAATCCTGATTATAAGATGATTGTTGTTAAACATAATGACATTATTGTTGGATTTGCTAAGGTAATTATACATCATGATATCTTTGAATAAAATAATCCTTTTGCTACGGTTTGGAGTGTTCGTGTAAGAAGAAAGTATAGAAGACTAAAAATAGGTAGTAGATTATTTGAACACATAGAAAGTATAGCAAAAGAAATGAATTGTGAATTTATTTGTCTATTTGCTGATAAAAATAATGTTTCAGCTAATGGGTTTTATAAAAAATTAGGATATGAGTGTGACAATGGTTATGTTAAGATTTTAAAAAATATAAGTTAAAAGAAGTATTGGTTTAAGTTAATTAAAACCCTATAATTTAGTCTTATAGGGTTTTAATAGGTTTAATTTATTCTTCGGTTTTTGTTTTTAATAATTTTTTAACAACTCCTGATTCATTTTCTATTAAAGAAATTTCATTATTAGAAACGAGTTGTTGAATAGGTAGTTTGCTAAAATCAAGTTTTTTGCCACTATTTGTTTCTATAACAGGTACATTTAGTTCTAATTGCTCAAATTGGCCACTATTCATATTAAATAAAAATTTTTCTTCTGTTTGCCAATCATTAATTTCTAACAAACCAAACCCATTTCTTTTTACCCTACATTTTCTTGGTGGCATTAGTATTTTACCTTCTTTAGTAATAATTGTATAAGCGTCATATTGCCTCATATAATTTCCGCAATGATAACAAAGAATATCATCTTTATAATAAAATACAGGGTGTCCCATATGGTCTAAATTAAATACTGGATTTAAATCTTCGTCAATTAATTGATAATTTTTTGGTTCAGGAGTATAACCAACAGCTAGACCATCTTTAAATGGTTTCATACTTGTATATGAAACTTCTATCATTAGTCTAGTCTCGGCATTAAATATATAAAATTTATCGTTCTTTTCAACAAAGAAGT
Source organism: uncultured Bacilli bacterium (assembly GCA_910580185.1). Lineage (GTDB taxonomy): Bacteria > Bacillota_I > Bacilli_A > RF39 > UBA660 > Aphodocola. The sequence goes on along the minus strand of CAJTWC010000005.1, from coordinate 94,780 downwards.
ATTTATTGTCTGTATCATATAAGGCTTCAATTTTATCATAATCTATTTCAAGTATTATTTCCCCATCTTTACTCATTAATCCCTTTTTATTATTTACTCCATTAATTGGAAAAAACTTGTCAATACTCATTCTAGGAACAAAGTCAGTTTTGTTTACGGTATCAGTTTCAGTATTTATTATTACTGTTATATCTTTTTTTTGCCTTGGCTCATATTTTTTAATTTTTACTTTCTTTTTAAATGTCATCATAATACATTTTTCACTAGTAATTAAAGTATACCAAGGCTTTTTTGTTTCACCAATTATATATGTTTTAATAATTTCTAATTCATCATTTAAAATGAAAAGTTTTCTATTTTTAAGTACTATTAACTTATCATCTGATAATGGCATTATTAAGTCTGCATCTTGAATAATAGTTTTTTGGGTAAAGTCAATTAACGTGTTATTATATATGAATTTAGTTTTATCGATTATTCTAATACCCCCATCGCTACAATCTGTTATAGGAAGTATTATGTCTCCTTTTATATTAATTATCATTTCATTGTGTTTTTTTCTATCATTTTCTTGTAATATCAAAACATTATCTTTGTATTCTTTAAAAATCATATTATCTGGAAATGGAATATAATTGTTTGTGGTTAAATCAAAAACCTTGTCAGCACAATATCTATCATTTTGGCTCACCTTAAATAATCCATCATCAATATAACTAATATTTTTAACTTTATTAATTAGTTTTACGTTATCATTTAAACGTATTAAAGAATATTCACCAAATATATTTTGAAGAATTATATAATCCATTCCATTATAGTTAATTATTTTTTCGACTTTAGTTGAAGAATTTATATTTAATGTAAAAATCCCATTTGTAACTACACTGATTAAGTCTTTATTTCCTATTATGCGAATATAGTTATTATCTAATTTATCTAAAGATGTAATTTTAATTTTTTCAATATCAGAATCTTTATATATTGGTTTTAATTCATTATTCATCAATATATCCCCCGTTTTTTTAACTATTATATCAAAAATTATAAAATAAAAAAACCTTATAAGATAAGGTTTAGATTGCTATGGAGCAAGTGATGGGAATCGAACCCACGTCTCAGCCTTGGCAAGGCCACGTACTAGCCGTTGTACTACACCTGCATTAATAAATTGGAGGGGCCAGCCGGATTTGAACCGGCGATCGTGGAGTTGCAGTCCAATGCCTTACCAACTTGGCTATAGCCCCATCACTTTGCGTAATGCAGTAAAATTATAACACACTTGATAAATAAATATCAAGTATTATCATTATATTTTATGTAAATTAAGTAAGATGTTGCTATGTAAATAATAAATCTAACGTCTAGAACAATATTAGTATTTGTAGTATAATTAAAATTAAGATGGATGGTGTAAAATATGATAATGATTATTGCAAATCATAAAAGTAACTTGTTAGATTCGTTAATTTATTTAATGAATCAAGAAAAATATGAGTATTGTTTAGAAAGTCATTTAAATGACATAAATAAGGATATAACAGCTGTTATATGTATTGATTGTAAAAATGATGAAATAGAAAAACAGCTAAATAATATTAGTATACCGGTTATATTCATAAGTGATGAAAAAAGAAAAATAAAAACAAATGGTAAAGTAAATTATGTAGTAACAAATTTACTTAACGATGAAGATAATTATACAGAGACTCAAAAAGAGTATTTATTTAAAAAAGGAATATATTCTAACATAATAAATTATATAAATAAGTTTCTTAACAATGATGATAATATAGACGGTCTTGTTATTGATACAACTTTAATAAAAAATATACCTAATAATTGGACGTTTAAATTTGATTCCATCTTAGAAACCTATAATTGGATTTCTAACAAGAATAAAAGTGGTAAAAAAGATTTTATAAAAAAAGAAATTAATTTTTATAATGATAAAGTATATAATGATTCATCTAAAGAGATTAATTATTTAATGGACAAGATAATGCGTATAAAAGATGGGATGAATATGATTGATATATTTATTTGTACAAAAGATGAATTAAATAAATATAAAAATAATTACTTTTTTAAATCTTTATTAAAAAATATAAATTCTAATTATAATATGTATTATGTAAATAAAGAAAAATTAAAGAATAATGAACCAGACTTATTAGATAAGTTACTAGATGGAATCCTTATTTATGAGGATTGTGTTTATAAAGATAATTATAATGATGAATATTCACTTGGAACTGTAAATTGTAATACTAACGTGGTGTTAGAATACAATAAATACTTTGATTATATCTTAGATAGATATGGATTAAAATTGAATTCGGATGGTGATATTGATGGAATTTAAAGATAAAGTAGTTTTAGTAACCGGGTCATCTCGTGGTATTGGAAGAAGCATAGCAGTTTCTTTTGCTAAAGAAGGTGCTAACGTAATTATTAATTATAAAAAAAGTGAAAAGGAAGCAGAAACATTAAAAGACATTTTACAAACTTATGCTGTTGATGTAATGTGTATAAAAGCTGATGTGTCAAAAGAAGACCAAGTTAAAGATATGATAGCAAAGATAATTGATAAATATGGAAAAATAGATGTACTCGTTAATAATGCAGGTATTGCAATAGATGCTGATTTTGAAGATAGAAAGGTAGTAGATTGGAAAGATACTTTGGATACTAATTTAATAGGGGTTTTCTTAACTTCTAAGTATGCAGGAAAATATATGAAAGAAAATAGGTATGGTAAAATAATCAATATATTATCAACTAATGGTATAGATACAACTTATACTTATAGTGTGGATTATGATGCTTCAAAAGCTGCGATAATTAATTTGACAAAAAACCTAGCTATAGAATTTGCACCATACGTTAATGTTAATGCTATTGCACCTAGCTGGATAGATACTGAAATGAATAATGATTTATCAAAAGATTATTTAAGAAAAGAGAAAAATAAAATTCTTTTAAAAAGGTTTGCTGAACCTGAAGAAATAGCAGACGTAGTACTTTTTTTAGCATCTGATAAGTCAAGATATATTACAGGAGAAACAATAAGAGTAGATGGAGGAATAAAGATTGAATAATCTTTATTTTTTTTGTATATAAATTTTTTTAAAATTAATACTAATAGTGAGGCTTATACACAAAAAATAATACTTTACACTTTAATTATAAACCTCTTCATTATTTATGAGACATATATTATAATATATAATATATTGGAGGTATGTTTATGAAATATATAATAGATACAGATCCTGGTGTAGATGATTCAATAGCAATTGCTATGGCTATAAAGAATAATTTGGATGTTATTGGTTTTACATTAGCGAGTGGAAATATACCACAAGTAAAGTCAGAAAAAAATTTAAAAGTAGTACAGGAAATTTTAGGTACTAACATAAAGATGTATAAAGGTGAACCCGAAAAGGAAATTAAACATGAAACCGCTGAATATGCTCATGGAATTGATGGATTGGGATATTATGTTTTTCCTGATATTAGTAAGAAAAAATATGAAAAGATGCGTGCAGAAGATTTTATTATAAAGGCATCAAAGAAATATAAGGATGATTTAACTCTTGTTTGTTTTGGGTCTCTTATTAATTTAGCAAATGCGATTAAAAAAGATAAAAATGTAGTTAAACGATTAAAACATGTACTTATAATGGGTACAACTTATAATCCAGAAGATGAAACTCCTTATATGGAATTTAATGTAAATGCAAGTCCAACTTCTGCAAAACTTGTTTTATCATCACCTTTTGAGGATATAAAACTAATTACGCATGAAATAGGTATTGCAGCTCATATTGATAGAGATTATGTTTTAAATTTAAGAGAATCAAGTGATGTAGTATCAAGGTTTGTTGGGCTTATTGCACATAAATATATGGACTTTAGTGGTGGTAAGTATAAAGATGATGGACTTGTTAATCCAGATCCAGCAACAATCGCTAGTGTAATAGATTCTGGTATTCTAAATTTTGAACCTTGCAGCGTTAAAGTAATAGACCGTGGTAATAAAAAAGGTGAATGTTATGTTGCATTAACCAATGAAAGTAACATAAAGGTTGCAACAGAAATTAATTTAAAGAAGTTTACTAAGTTATTTAAAGATACGTTTAATTAGGAGCATATATGAAAATATATAAAGAATCATCTGGAGAGCTAGACCAAGAAATCAAGCTAACTGGAATAAAAAAATATATTGATGCATTTGATGAAAAACGAAAAATAATAAGAAAAATAATAAAGAAAAAATTAATGATTTTTAGTGGTTTACTACTGGTGTTTATAGGTGGCGTGGTAGTAACTAACATAACTAAGAATCCGGTTTTTATATGCGTTGGTTTATCTACTTTCATTGGTGGTTCAGGTACTTTAAAAATCATTGATTATAAAGAGGAAAAAAAATTAATTAATAAAAAGTATAATATAGCATTTTCTAATGAGATGGATGATGATTTTTTAATGGATTATTCTAAAAAGCAAAATAAGGAATTTACTGATTCTGATTCTTATTATACGGATTCATATAAAAAATTTAAAGAAGAAAATACTCATTTTTATACTGATAAAACAACTAATATTTCCTTAGTAGATTCTTCTTTTTATAATAAAGAAGAATCTATATTAAATATTGTAAAAGTAATTGATTCTTATTATGAAATTTATAAGTTACCACCATTTAAATTAACAAATAAACAGTGGGACACACTTGTTGATATGATATATGAATATGTTAAAAAGGAAGAATATTATAATACATTATTGCAATTAGTTAAATTTACTTTTGCGGATATTTTAATTAATGGTAGTAATAAGATAACTTTAAAAGATTTTGTAAGAAATTTATATTATATAGATTACTTAAAAAAAGATCAAAAACTTAGTTTGCAAAATAAACTTGGAAAAGTAGTTGATGAGACAATAGTTCTTTTTAAAGATTCTGAAATCAAAGAGGATAAGAGAAAATAAAAAGAAAGGTAATAATAAATGTAATGAGCAGAATATTATACTATGGAATTTTTTTTGATGATATTTCGAAAAAAATAATATCTAATGACTTTCATGTTACTTTTAGGTATTTGCCAAACAAAGATGAAAGAATAAATGATGTAGTAGGAAGGAAATATACTTTAAAAATAGTTGGTATTGAAAATAATGGTAAAAATAGTGGGGTATTAATAGAAATTCCAGATGAAATAAAAAAATATTATTTGCATAGGTATGAAAAGGATGGAAAAGAAATACCAATAATTCCTCATATGACCTTATCTATAGCAGAAAATTCTAAAAATAGGTATACCAGAGATTTGGATTTTAAAACGTTAGATGAACCTATAGAGATAACAGGAAGGTTTGGTTATCTTATAGAAGAAGTGCCAGAAGATAAAACGTCTAGATATATAACATTTGAAAAGGTATCATGATACCTTTTTTTCATATAATAAACTAGGTGATTTTAAATGAACGATGAAAATAGTTATTCAGTAGCGAACATATCTGGTGATATATTAGCTCCCAACCTAAGTGGGATAGCATCTTTTAAACCATATAAAGACGGTACGATGGTAGAAGTAGAAATATCAGGGCTTCCTGGTTATAATAACTACGGATTATACCAAATAGAGATTAATAACGGTAGTGGTTGCATGATAAACCAAAGTGGCAGTTTTAGTGGCATAACAAGTATTTATAACCCAACTAATAGCATCTATCCATTTCAATCAGGTGATATGCCACCACTTTTTTCTAACAATGGATATGCCTATATGAAATTTTACACAACCAGGTTTAAATACTATGAAATAGAAGGAAAGTTAGTTGTTATAAAAAGTAACAATCGAAAAATAGGATGCGGTAAGATAGAAAAATACGCATAAGAAAAAGGAATCATTTTACAGATTCCTTTTTTAAAAACAAACATCTTATAAATAAAATTAATAATATAACAAACATTGGAAGAGCAATAAGTGGCATGTAAAGATTCTTAACCGTTATTATTGAATGAGGAATATTACCAAATAAGAATTTACCTGCAAATATACAAATTATTGATATTATAATAACTATTACTTTATTTAGTTTTATTTTTTGACTAAAGTTTTTAACACCATGTATTATTCCAAACGTAGATATGTTAGCAAGTGCTATCATGTAAAACACCCATCTAAAAGCAAGCAAGTTTTCTAAGTGAAGTTCAGAAGATGATATTCCTATTTTCTTAAGTAAGATGTACTCTGGATACCTAAATAATGCCGCCATTTCATACCCAAAACAAGATACGATAAAAAACATTACGAAGGTAAGCGATAAAGCTGTATATAAATAAAATAAAATTATGGTTCTATTATACTTTTCTGGTTTTTTAATCTTTGATTTACTAATTGTAAGTAGTAGCATGGTAAGAAGTGCGCATGATGCTGCAAAGTAAAGTGCTCCATCTAAAATGCTAAAGAAGTTAGCGTTACTAACAATTGGTAATATGTTTCCAATTTCAATATATTTAGCTAAAAAAGCTTCTATTACAATCATAAACACAATACTTGAGAAAAAGGCGATTTGGGCCGTTCTAGCAAGTGTTTCAAGTCCTTTGAAACAAATTATTAAACATGTTGTTATAACAAGTAATCCAACCAAACTAAACGGTGTATCCCTAAGATATTTACTTGTTACGAATATCACGATTGCCCTTATCGCCATCGTTAGCATAATCATGTATATTAAGATTATTAGTACGTTTAAAATATTACCTAAAACCTTACCAAATAACTTAATGTTTTTTTCATATATGTTAAGACTAGGCATACTTGAATTAATTTTTAAATACATTAAAACTGGTATTAACCCTAAAACCACACCAAGTAGCATTGATATTAAAACTTCGTTTCCTGATTTTCTAAGAATAATAATATCGCTAATTCCTAAAAACAAGCTACAACATATAAGAGATAAAAACATTCCTATTTGAATTTTTGATACTTTATCATTCATGATTAATGCCCTCCCTTACGGATTTAATTGATAGGTTAGTAGAGTTAATGTTAACTTCGGTTTTAAGGTTAAATGAAACATCATTTACTATTTCGGACTTTTTATATCCTAATTCTTTCATTTCTTTATACTTCTTACCATAGAACTTAGAACCATACTTTAAAACGTCAGATTTTTCCTCTTTGTAAAGTTTATTGGTTGCTTTATTCATTAGGCTTTTTATTTTAGAAGCAGCTTTTTTTTCTAATTCTTTTATGTATTTTTCACTTTTGATAAAGTCCGCATCACAGTTATACTCAAGTAAGTCTGCGTTAACTTTTACGTTTATACTAACAAGTGGTTTTTTATCTTTAAAGGATAAGTCTTCTTTTATTTTTGAATCAGTAACCCTTATGCTAGCGTAGTTTTTATTGCTGCATTTAACGTTTACGTAAGTTTGGTTAGGTTCTCCTGCTAAAAAGTTATAGCCGGTTGATTCATCACTAGTTAAGTATCCTTTAAATTTACCATTTTTAAAGTATCCAAGCGTTCCGAATTTTAGTTTTGCTTTAGGATCACTTTCCGAGATGTTTTCCATTTTTTCTCCATCTTTAACATCTCCTTTGATCATGATGGAAGGAATGATTGCTTCTTCTCCTTCGAGTGATAAATCCGAGATAAACTCATCAATCGTAACAAGCGTTAAAGAGCCACTAAAGTTATCTGCAATGGAAAGGGTGGATTTTAAGTTCCTAGACGGAATGGTTTCAAGTGGGGTAATTATTTTTAATACGTCATATGCTTTATCATCTTTAGCGACCATGACAAGGGAGTCTTTTTCAACCTGTGAGTCCCTTAAAAAATAGTCTAAATAATTAAGCGGATTCTTTTCCTTTAATAAATCTTCTGAAATAACCACAACCTCGTTATGACCTAAGTATAGTTCTTTAGGGGAATCAAGCATTATCTTTTCAAAGGCTTCGTAGATTGTATCACCATCTGATTTATAAATGGTAATTAAACTGTTATCTGATTCCTCATCTTTTTTAGCATTCATTATTTGTATTCCAACTTCGTACTTTGAAGGATCATCTTCTTTTTTATCAATTGAGATTCCTGATACGATTGCGTATTCGTTAATTTCCTTATAATTAAAACAACCAGAAAGAGAAAATAAAGTAATTAATAGGATTAATGTTTTAAAAACGTTCTTCATCTTCGTCCTCCTTGTTATATATGTTATTAGGGTGCAGTTTAGCTTCCTTTTTTACTAGGATTGCATCAATCTGATCCTTCTTGTTAAATGGTTCAAATGGAGCTAGATAAGGCTTACCACATGACCTTTGACTTACTAGTACGGTAATCATTATGATGACTCCAAACATAACACCGATAAATCCGAATAAAGAAGCAAGCAAGATTAATATTAATTGCCACCACCTAATCGAGTTGATAAGCTCAATTGATGAAAAGGCAAGTGATGCAACTGATGCAATACCAACTATTATGATGGTAATAGGAGATACTATTCCTGCTTCAACCGCTGCCTGACCAAGTACTAAAGCACCAACAATTGATATTGAGCTTCCTCCTTTACCAGGAAAACGCATGTCACTTTCTCTTAAGATTTGAAACATGAAACTCATGACCAGTATTTCAAACACGGTAGAAAAGGGAACGCCGTCTCTTTGAATTGAAAAGTTAATTAGAAGACCACTTGGTATGGCTTCTAGGTTATACGCCATAAGAGAAATGTAAATCGCAGGGGTAAGTAGGGCAAGGATCATTGCGATTATTCTAACAACTCTACTTCCGAAGACGTTTAATCCTTTTTCGTAATAATCATCAGGATTTTTAAAAAAGTCAATGAACGTGCAAGGTAAGATTATTACTTCGTTTGAGTTTTCAACCATTAGGCAAACCCTTCCTTGAAGAAGCATTTGACTTACTAAGTCAGGCCTTTCGGTTGCAAGGTTAGTTGGAAATATTGCACGGTTAGGATTACTTATTGCATCAAGGATATAGTTTGCGTTACCAACGTATTCTATATCTATTTTTTCTATTTTTTTATAAATGTCATCAACCAATTTTTCATCACATATTCCGTTCATGTAAAAGAGTGCAACCCTGGTTTTGCTTTCTCTACCAACAACGTATTCTTTAAACCATAAGTTTTCACTACGAAGTCTTCTTCTTATCATTCCCGTGTTGTTTTCATAGTTTTCGGTAAAGGCATCGGTTGGACCTTTAAGACTTTTTTCATTTTCACTCTTTTGTATGCTACTATTTCTGTTGGCTTTGTTTTCAAAAACTATTATTTTGTTTTCGTCATCAAATAAGACAAGGGTAAATCCGTTAAAAAGATAATATAAGGCATCTTCTAATGTTGTTATTTCTTTTGATGAGTTATTTGGAACGTAATTTTTAACGTAGTTAAAGATATCTTTTTCTTTTAATTCGTTTCCTTCTTCATCTAGTCTTCTTAAAATAAAATCATTTATGCTTGATGCATCACTTACGCTGTTGGCATAAACAAAGGTAATCATTTTTTTTCCAATTGGAAAATCTTTATATGTAACATCTGGAGCCTGGCCAGTTTTCTTTTTCATTTCTTTAATAATTTTTTTTCTGTCTTTTCCTATTGTCATATTATCCCTCTTTTTTTAATAGTATTAACCATAAATAAGAAAAAAATTCCAAAAAAAAGGAGATCACACGGTTTCCCATGCAATCTCAAAAAGAATAAAAAGGGGTTGGCTAGTTGTGATACTAGCGCCAGCTTCCGTTTCCTTCAGCTGGTGCCATTTATACTAATGGAAATGAGGTTAAAAGTCAACCTTTTTTTATAAATTTTTTAAAAAAGTTTTATTAAAGTTTGTTACCTTAATTGATTTACAAACAATCGTTTGTTATAATTGTTTTATATGTTAGGAAGGTACGCTTATGGGACTTAAAGATTTAACTGGTATCGGTTCAAAGTCACTTGGACTTTTAAATAACTTAGGCATATATAGTGTGGAAGATTTAATAAGAAACTATCCATACCGTTTTGATGTGCTTGTAAGAAGAGATATTAATGATGAAAGATTTTATAATAATTTCGTAAGTGACGGTATTGTAGAATCAAGTCCGGTGGTAAACTTTTTTAAAGGACGAATGAATAGACTAACCTTTAGATGTAACGTTCAAAATAAGATAATTAAAGTTACGATTTTTAACCGTGCTTTTATGAAGAATAACATTAAACCAGGTAGCGTTGTTACGGTAATTGGAAAGTATAATCCAAAAAGTGAGACTTTAACAGCAAGTAATATTTTACTTAAAGCGTTACCTAATGGTTTAGAGATAATTCCGGTTTATCATTTATGTAAAGGAATAACTTCTAAGCAGATGAAGAACTTTATTAATAACGCTATAAGTGTAAGTGGTGCTTCAAATAACATACCAAAAGCGTTAAAAGATAAGTATGGGTTTATGGATGAAGAAATTGCTATTAAGGTGGTTCATAATCCAGTATGCGAAAAAGAGTTAAAGACGGCTTTAAAGACCTTAAAGTACGAAGAGCTATTTACTTATATGAAAAAGGTAAGGGAGCTTAAGAAAAAGAACGAAGAGCACAATGATTTGTTTATTAAAAACGTAAATGAAATTTTAGTAAATGACTTTATTAATAACCTTCCGTTTGAATTAACTAGTGATCAAAAAAAGGTTATAGACGAAATGATAAGTGATTTAAAAAGTGACGTTAAGATGAATAGGTTACTTCAAGGTGACGTTGGATCTGGTAAAACGATAGTAGCTTTTGTTTTAGCATATGCTTCTTTTACCGCAGGTTATCAAAGTGCCCTTATGGCGCCTACTGAAATACTTGCAATTCAGCATTTTGAAAATGCAAGTAAATTATTTAAGGATACTAATTTTAAAATAGGACTTTTAACTGGTAAGATGTCTGCTAAAGAAAAAAGGGAAGTATATGAAAAACTAGAACATAAAGAGATAGATTTACTTGTTGGTACTCATGCGCTTATTAGTGATAAAGTAACTTGGAATAATCTTGGACTTGTTATAACGGATGAGCAACATAGGTTTGGCGTTAATCAAAGACTTGCTTTAAAAAATAAGTCAGATGTACCGGACGTTTTAATGATGAGTGCAACACCAATACCTAGAACGTATGCTCTAACTATTTATGGTGATACTGATGTATCTAGTATTAAACAAAAGCCAAAAGGAAGATTACCAGTCATTACTAGCGTCAAAAAAACAGATGAATTAAAAGATGTTTTAGAAGGTATATATGGTGCTTTAAAACGTGGTAATCAAGCGTATGTTATCGCACCGATGATAGAGGAAAACGAGGAAACTGATTATACCAATGTTAACGATTTAAAACATAAGTTTGAACTTGCTTTTAAAAATTATACTGTGGAAATCTTACATGGAAAGATGACTAACGAGGAAAAAGATAAGGTAATGAATGATTATCTTGAGGGTAAAATAAACATTCTTATTTCTACTACCGTTGTTGAAGTAGGGGTAGATGTTTCTAATGCAACCGTTATGGTTATCTTTGATGCTGATAGGTTTGGGCTTTCTACTTTACACCAGCTAAGGGGTCGGGTAGGAAGAAATGATTTACAATCATATTGTTATTTAATTAGTGATAAGGATAAAGAAAGATTAAAGATAATGGAAGAAACTACTGATGGTTATAAGATAAGTGAGGCAGATTTTAAATTAAGAGGCCAAGGAGACTTGTTTGGAAATCGTCAAAGTGGTGCTTTATCATTTAGGTTATCGGATGTTAGAAAAGATTATGACTTGCTTGTTAAAGTAAGAGATGATGTGAGTGCATATATAAAATAATTTAGTATAAAACATTAAAATTACAAAAGAAAATTAGAGTATAAAATAAGGTGGTGAAAAAATGGATATTGAGTTATTTTGTAATAATTTTAATTTAGGAAAAGTAAAAAAAATTACAAAGTTAACTGGTGGATTAATGCATAAGATGTTTAAAGTAGAAACTGATAAAGATATTTATGCAATAAAAATTCTAAATCCCGAAGTTATGAAAAGAAAAGATGCTATGGATAATTTTATATTATCCGAAAAGTTATCTAATTTAGCCTTTGATAATGATATACCTGTTTCAAATGCTTTAGTAATAAATAATAGTTTTATTAACAAACTTGATAACACTTATTATATGGTATTTAAATATATAAATGGTAATACTTTAACTGATAATGAAATAACTATTAGTCATTGTGAAAAAATAGGCGAAATATTATCAAAAATTCATAAGCTAGATTATAGCAAGTTAAATATCAATATAGAAAACAAAGAGGAGCATTTCTATGTAAAATGGGAAGATTTTTTAGGAAATTTTAACTTTAAAAACATGCCTTATAGGAAATTATATTTGAGCAATTATAAAAAGTATTATTCATTGTTAGAAAGGTGTGTAGAAAGGTTTAATTTATCTAATAAATATTTTGGTGTATGTCACAGGGACTTAGATTTAAAAAACGTAATGTGGCAAGATGAAAATCCAATAATAATTGATTGGGAGTCAGCTTCTATTTCTAATACGAAAAGTGAACTTATTGAAACAGCACTTAACTTTTCAGGATTTTTAAGTGATAAGTTTGATATTGATAAGTTTAATGCTGTGTTAACTTCATACTTAAAAACAAATAATTTTGTGCATGATAGATATTTTGTTATATGCGGTAACTTGATAGGAAGATTTGGATGGCTTGATTATAATTTAAAAAGAAGTTTGGATATAATAAAAGCAGATAAAGAAGAAAAAGAAATTGCAATAAAAGAAGTAAGTAAGACAATAGATGAAATAAATAGATACATAGAGCTGATTGGAATAATGTATGAATCTTTATCAAGATTAACGAAAAAAGAAAACCATGATTATGATAATGCTATAGAAAAAATAATTGATAATAATAACTTGCTTAAAGGAAAAAAATATAAACTTATAAGTAGAGGATTTACTAATAAAATATATGAAGTAGAAGATTATATAGTTAGAATATGTATAGATAAAAATAATGAGGAAAGATTTTTAAATGAAATTAAATTTTATAAAATGAACGAAGGTAATAAAAATATTCCAAAGTTATATTTATCGGATATATCTAAAAATATAGTACCTTACTATTATCAAGTACAAGAAAATGTAGAAGGTCAAACTTTATATGAAATATGGTATAAATTATCCGAAGAAAAAAGAAGGGAAATTATACAGAAGGTAATAAATGTAATTAAAGGCATTCACAAGAAAAACACTAAAGAATATGATTTTAGAAGTTATTTAAAAGATAAATTTGCTGAATTAAAAATAACTGGTTTAGATATAGCAACTTTATTTAAGTTAATTGATATATATTTTAAAGATAATATATTTGGTTTGATACATGGTGATTTACATTTCGATAATATTATTGTAAGTAATGGAGAAATTAAAATATTAGATTTTGAAAGAAGTATGGTAGCACCTATAGATTATGATTTTAACATATTAAATATTTGTAGGGAATATCCATATTATTGGTCATCGGAAGAAACAGATATGTTGCAGGTAGAAATAGATTATGAATATATAATAGATTATATTAAAACGTATTATGAAGAACTAAATAATGTTAAATATCTAAATGAAAGGTTAGAAATTTATATATTAATAAAAAGATTAAAAGATTATAAAACAACTAACAATAAAAAAGATTTAGATGATATAAATAGTTTTATAAAGGAAAATGCTAAAAAAGAGAAAATATTATAATTAAAGTGTGGCAATTTGTCATACTTTTTTTATGTCAAGAAAGTCTACTTTTTAATAATTAGAAAAATCTAATATGCAAGTACGAACGTATGTATGATAAAATCAATGTATTAAATTTATTTCAATTTCCTTTTGAATTTTAGGGGAATTTTAAAAGTTATGGAGAAGTATAAGTTAGGAGGTGGTTTAAAAGTGAACCAAGATAAAATGTTTTTAGTTAATAAAATATTTAATAATAGTGAGATTAGATCAGTATGGAATAAAGAGGAAGAAAAGTATTATATAAGTGTGGTTGATATTGTTGGTATACTATCTGAAAGTAGTAATCCACAAACTTATTGGAGAGTACTGAAAAAAAGGCTTAAAGATGAAGGTAATGAAACCGTTACAAATTGTAACGGTTTGAAATTGAAGGCTAAGGATGGTAAGTATCGTATGACTGATGTGTGTGATATAGAAGGTATGTTTAGAATTATAGAGTCAGTTCCATCTAAGAATGCTGAACCAATAAAACAATGGCTTGCACGTTTAGGAAGTGAAAGAATAGATGAAGTATTTGATCCATCTATCGCAGCACAAAGGGCAGTAGATTTATACCGTACGAAAGGTTATGATGAAGCTTGGATTACAAAGAGAATTAAAACACTTCAGCAAAGAAAAGAGTTAACCGACGTATGGAAAGAAAATGGAGTTAGTAAAGATAAGGAATACGCTATACTTACTAATGAAATTTATAGAACTTGGTCTGGTATGACTGCTAAAGAGTATAAAGAATATAAAGGTCTTAGAAAAGAATCTTTAAGGGATAATATGGATAGCATTGAACTTATTTTAACTGATTTATCTGAAGAAGCTACTAAAAGGTTAGCTGCTAAGAAAAAGCCGCAAGGTCTAAAAGAAAATATTAAAATTGCTAAAACTGGTGGTAATGTTGCTAAAGTAGCAAAAGATGAATTAGAACAGCAACTAGGGGAAAAGGTAGTTAATAGCGATAATAAATTAAATTATGAATATGTTGATGAAAAATTAATTAGTAATAAATAGAAAAATAAAATAGCTTTATTTGAAGAAAAAGAAATAAGAATGCCTGACTGGTGGAAAAACATAGTCAAGGGTAAAGCAACAAATTGTACATACCCTTAAAATGAGAATAATTAGAAAATAGTAAAATATTAAATTGTTATAAATAATAATGATAATGTTTATTACCATGAAGATGTTTTGAAAACTTATGAATTTAATAAATAAGCAAATAGAAAAATTACATTTATATTGTATTTTTTTAATTCATACAAAAATCGAGTTTTTTCTTAAAAATAATCCATATAATATATGACCCGAAAGGAGCAATGTATGGATTATTATAAGAAAATAAAAAATGTAATAGAAAATAAAGAGATAAACGAAGGTATAAGAAGACTACAGTCTAATAAAGATACTTTAAATGCTTATTATGAAATAGGAAAGTTATTAGTAGAAGCGCAAGGCGGAGAAGATAAATCAAAATATGGGGATAATTTAATAAAAAAATGGTCAATAAAATTAATGGAACAATATGGTAGGGGATATTCAACTACGCATCTTAAATATATGCGAAAGTTTTATCTTATCCAAAAAGGACAACCAGTGGTTGACCAATTGACATGGACTCATTGGACTATATTACTTCCAATAAAAAACGAAAATGAAAGAAACTATTATATAAACCAGTGCATATTAAATAATTTATCAAAAAGAGAATTAATTAAATTAATAAAAGAAAAGGCGTTTGAAAGATTGTCTTTCACTGATAAAAATAATATAAAACTAATAGATATAAAAGATGAATCTAGTTATAACCTAAAAGATATGTTACTAGACCCAATTATAATAAAAGTACCTGATAAGAAAAACTTAAGTGAAAAAATGCTTAGAAAATATATATTAGAAGAGTTAAGAGACTTTTTCTTACAAATAGGAGCAGATTTCTTATATGCTGGAAGTGAGTATAAGTTAAAATACTTAGATAAAACCTTTTACGCTGATATGATGTTGTTTAACACCAATCTAAATTGTTATATGCCAGTAGAATTGAAACTTAATAACACCAATTATAAAGATATTAGCCAAATACAGCTATATAGAAAAATAGTAGATAAAACTTTAAAGAAAAAACATCATAATAGAACAATTGGATTAATTATATCCAAAAAGAATGATAATTTTATAATGCAATATGTAAATGATGATGGTATTTATATGATAAGTTATGAAATAAGTAATTTAGATAAGGTTCCAGATGAGAAAGTACAGTTTTAAAATAATTACTTACACACTTTTAGTCGATAATAAATCTCAAAAGGAAAAATTTTATAAAAAATGTTTGACAACTAGTAATTTTTTTGCTATTATCTATAGACATCAAGTGAGTTTGAGTATGAAATTTATTATTTCTAGCCTCAAAGGGTTTTAAACCTACACGTACTATTAAGCACGGAGTCACTATAAACAAGTGGCTTGCGTGCTTTTTGTATGTTGCCACAAAGGGGGAAAAATAAAATGACAAGACATGAAAAAAGAAAATATTATGATTTATTGGTACAAGTAGGAAAAAAGTACATTGAAGATGATGGAATGGAATCTAAATATAACAGAATGACAGAAGACTTAGGCTCTTACTATTTTAAATATGTAAAATCTGATATAAATCCTATTGATATGTATAAGGTGAAAAATAAAGTTTATAAAGATTCTAAGTTATCAGCTTTAAGAAATGGATTTTTAAGAACGGTGGAAAAAATTGATAAATCGTTAATGAATTATGAAAAAAAACAAAGATTATTATATGAAATGATTGATATATATTATCCAATATATGAAGACTTCATGGAACAAATTAGTATGGCTGTTGATGAAGTAGAACAATGTTATCCAGGCATTACAAGAGATAATAAAGATGCTATGGTATACATGATACATCAAAAAAATAAAAATATGAAAAGAAGATAATAAGTGAGTGCACATTAAAGCTGTGCAGGGAAAAATCCTACACGTTTAATAAAACGGAGTCACTAGTATTTGAAAGATACTAGTATGACTTCGTTTTTATGTTTATAGAAGCAAATTATTGTATAATTTGTGTAAATATTTTAAAATATTATTATGATAGGGAGATAGGTAAAATGGAAGAAAAATATAAAACTATAGAAAAGTATTATAAAAATGATTATAGTGAAGATGTTAGATTTACTAAAGATAAATCTCATTCTGTAGAATATTTAACAACTAAAAGATATATAGAAAATAATTTAAAAAAGGGCGATAGAATTTTGGAAGTGGGTGCAGGAACTGGAGCCTATTCCATATATTATGCTAAAATGGGTTATAAGGTAGATTCTGTAGAATTGATACAATCTAATTTAGATATTCTAAAAAGTAAAATAACTAGTGAGATGGATATCAACGCAGTACAAGGAACAGCACTTGACTTAAGTATGTATGAAGATGATACTTTTGATATGACTTTAGTATTAGGTCCTTTATATCATTTATACACAGAAGAAGATAAGAAAAAAGCAATTGAAGAAGCTCTAAGAGTAACTAAAAAAGATGGGTATATTTACATAGCTTATTTAGCAAATGATTCGGTTGTTATATGTTATATGTTAAAGAAACATCATTTATTGGAAAAAGATAGATTATGTGATAAAAATTATAAATTATGTGATAAACCAGAAGAAGTTTTTACTACGTTTTATGTTGATGAATTTAATGAATTAATGAGTAACTATGACGTGGAACATGTAGCTGATGTATCAACAGATGGTTTAAGTAATATACTAGGAGATTATGTAAATGATTTAAGTGATGAAGAATTTGATATTTGGTTAGATTATCACTATAAAACTTGTGAAAGACATGATCTTCAAGGATATAGTAATCACATGCTTTATATAGGAAGGAGAAAATAATTATGAATGACATAGAAATAAAAGAATATGATGAGAAATATGCTAAGGAAATGTCAGATATTATAATTACTAATATGTATGAAATTAATATAAAAGATCATGGAAAAGAAGTAATTGATAAAATATCAAAGCATTTTACTGAAGAAGAAATAAATGAAAATTTTCCTAACAAAGAAAAATGTTATGTTGCAATAAAAAACGGAAAGGTAGTTGGTACGGCTAGCATTAGTAAATTTAGAGGTGATGAAACAGGTTATAAATACATTATTCAGACAGTGTTTGTTAATATTGAAAACCATCATCAAGGAATTGGCACTTTATTAATAAATAAAATTGAGGAGTATGCGAAAAATATTAATGCTAAGGAACTAGTTATACCATCATCTATATATGGATTAGAGTTTTATAGAAAGTTAGGATATGATTATTTAAACAAAGAACAAAACGCGGATAAAGAATATTGGTTAGTTAAATATTTTAATTAAAAAATATAAGTTTGTGTTATTAATGAAATATAAAATAAATTTATTTATAGATAAATCAGATTATGTAAAGAAAATATCTTTAGATAATATTATAAATGTTACAGGTAGTGTTGGCTCTGGTAAGTCCACATATGGATTTAAATATAGAAAAAATCCAAAATATATTGTACTTGGATTAGATAGTTTATGTAATGATAATGATCCAGATACTTTAAATGATGAAGTTAAAGAATTAAGAGAGTTTTTAAATAAAAAATATGATAATTTTTCTAGTATGAATATTAATGACTATTATTGTGACATTATTAGTTTTTTTGAAAAAAGTGATAAAAAGGTTATCATTGAAGGTGGGTGTTTAGCAGATAACTCATTAATATCAAAATTAAAGGGAACTATAATTGTAAAAAGAACAGCTAGATTTAAATGTTATTATAGATCGGCTTATAGAGATTTTAAGAATCCTGCATGGAGAAATAATTTAAACACTATAGGTTTAATAAAAAGGTTTTTTCATTGCTTTAAAAGAAGATTTAAATGTTTATTTCGCCAAAAACAATTTGAGAACTTTATTAGACAATTAGATGAGTTATAAAAGGAACGTGATTAAAAATGGTAAATATTATTGATGTAATAAAAAAAGAAATAATTAACAGAAGTAATGAATTTGAAGAAAAAACTAAAGGTACTAAAGAAGAATATAACCTATATGAAAAACATGTAAAATATGTTTATAAGTATGCTACTTTATTTGCTAAAGATGAAGAAGCTGATTTAGAAGTAGTACAACTATCTGCATTACTTCATGATATAGCAATGACTGATGCATCATTAGATAGAGTAAGACATAGTGAATATGGTCCTAATATAGCAGAAGATATATTAAAAAAATATAATTATCCACAAGATAAAATAGAATTAATAAAAAAGTGTATATTAAACCATAGTAGTAAACGAAAAAACTATAGGACAACAAAAGAAGAGGAAATATTAGTAGACGCAGATGCTTTATCACATTTTGATAGTATAGAGAGTATATATTCTTTAGCACATAATGTTATGGAACTTAGTGAAGAAGAAAGTATTAATTTTGTAAAAGAAAAATTTACTAAAGATTATAATGAAGTAAGTAATAGAGCTAAAAAGCTTATAGGATATAAATATAATAAGATAATGAATGCAAAAAATATTCAAGAATTATTATGAAAGAAGGGATAAAAAATGGAAAAGTTTTATTTTGAAGAGCCATCCTTAAAAAGAAAAGAGGATGCTATCGATTATATAAATGAGTTTTATGATTATAATTCAGACATTAATGGTACAGGTGGTTTACAAAGATATTTAGATAATTATGATGGTTGGTTAGAAAAATTAGAAGAAGATTATAATAGAATACCTAACGAGGAAAAAGTTCCGGCTAGAACTTACTTTTTAGTTAGGCAAAATGATAATCGAATTATAGGTATGATTAATATTAGATTAGTGTTAAATGAAAGATTAAAAAAATTCGGAGGTAATATTGGATATAGTATTAGACCAACTGAAAGAAAAAAAGGATATAATAAAATAAATTTATATTTAGGACTAAAAGTGTGTGATAGATATGGTTTAGATAAAATATTTATGAATGCAGATAAAAACAATCCTGCTTCATGGAAAACGATGGAAGCTTTAGGTGGCATTAATATTAGAGAATATTATGATGAAGAAAATGCACATTGTACTGTGAAAGATTATGAGATAGATGTTAAAAAATCATTGTTAGAGCATGAACATGAATATGAAATATTAGTAATGCGACGATAGTAATAAACTAAAAAAGGAAGTGATATTATGTTAAGTCCAAAGTTAGAAACAGAAAGATTAATATTAAGAAGATATGAGGAAACTGATATTGATATGCAATATAAAGTATTGACAGATAATAGATTAGCAAAATATATTAAGTTTCCTAATTTGACAAAAGAAGAAGAGTTAGAATGTATTAAAGTTTGGATAAAAAATGCCGATGATTCAAAATATGAAAAATGGGTATAACATTAAAAGATGATAATACCCCTATTGGAAATATATCAGTAAATGGAATTGAGAAAAAACATAACTATTGTAATGTTGGTTATGTAATATTGTATGAATATTGGGGAAAAGGATACGCTTCTGAGTCTTTAAAAGTTGTATCAGACTATTTGTTAAATAGTGGATATTATTTAGTTGAATGTTCTTGTAATGAATTAAACACTCAATCATCAAAAGTTATGTTAAAAGCGGGATTCAAGAAAGATGGATATATAGCAAATAGAAGATTAAACAAAGATGGAACATATTCGGGAGTTGAATATTATAGTAAAACAAAATAAAAAGGAAATGAGTAGAAATGAGTAATGTAATAGAAATAAAAAAGTTATCTAAAACTTTTAAAATAAAAGAAAAAGAAAAGGGATTTGTTGGTAGTTTAAAGTCTATTATTAAACCAAAATATAAAGTAAAAAAAGCTGTTAATAATCTTAATTTAACGATAGAAAAAGGTGAAGTAATAGCATTTATTGGTCCTAATGGAGCTGGTAAATCAACTACTATTAAAATGCTTACGGGAATACTTTGCCCAACTAAAGGAGAAGCAATTGTTGCAGGTATTAATCCCGCTAGTGGGAGAAAAAAACTGGCTTATAAAATAGGTACGGTATTTGGGCAAAAAGAACAGTTATGGACGCATTTAACACCATACGATAATTTTAAGTTCTTTGGAGCAATATATGATCTAAAAAATTATGAAATAGAAAAGAGAATTAAAGAGTTAAATGATACTTTAGAGTTAGATGAGTTTATTAATACGCCAGTTAGAAACTTATCGCTAGGACAAAGAATTCGTTGTGAGATAGCAGCCAGTTTGATACATAAACCAGAAATATTATTCTTAGATGAACCAACTATAGGACTTGATCCGGTTGTTAAAGAAAACATAAGGGTATTAATAAAGCGAATGAATAAAGAGTTTGGTACAACTATTTTCTTAACCAGTCACGACGTAGGAGATATTGAAAAACTATGTAAAAGGGTAGTCATTATAAATGATGGTAAAGTAGTACTTGATGATTCTATGGAAAACTTAAAATATCATTATTTAAATAAGAAGATTATTGAAGTTAAGATGAAAGAAAAAGTAAATCTAGATGATGAAGATGGAATTATCATATTAAAAGATAAGGGTTATAATTTAAAGCTATCGATAGACGTTGCTAAAAAATCAGTAGCAGACGTAATCAAATTACTTAATACAGATAAAATAGTAGACATTAACATATCTAATGAGCCACTAGAAAACATTATTGCAAATATATATAAAGGAAGTAAAAAATAATGAGAAAATATTTATATATATTTAAATCAGAAGTAATGAGTAACATGCAGTATTTGGCAAATCTTTTATTAGGATTTATTGGCTATGCAATAATGTTATTTATATTACTTAATATGTGGAAATATTTATACAGTGATCCAAATGAGATTATTAATGGTTACTCACTTAATCAGATGGTTTGGTATGTAATTATAACCGAGATAATATGGAGTGGATTAGGTGGTAGAAAATTAAGTAAGAAAATAGCAGAAGATGTAAAAAGTGGGAATATAGCTTATAACATTAGTAAACCTTATAGTTATATTGGCTACGTTTTATCAAATCATTTAGCAGATGTAATAGTAAAGGGAACAATATACTTTATATTAGGTATGATATTAGGATTTATTTTTCTAGGCACTTTTCCTGAAATGACTTTATTAAATTTAGTATTTGTATTATTATCTTGCATACTTTCAAACATAATAAGCATATTTCTAATTACTTTTATTGGGTTATTTTCGTTTTTTGTAGAAGATTCAAGTCCGTTTTACTGGATTTATAGCAAAATAATATTGGTATTAGGAACTATATTTCCAATAGAGTATTTTCCAGTATTCTTAAGAGGAATATTAAAATTTAGTCCTGTTTATGTTGTATCGTATGGACCAGCTAAATTGTTTGTAGATTTTTCTTGGAATAATTTAATAAGTATATTAATTGCACAAATTATATACATAGTTATTTCATATTTACTATGTACATTTATTTATAAGAAAGGAGTGAGGCGTTTAAATGTTAATGGCGGTTAAAAATCAATTAAGAATAACACTGTTATCAATTAAGTATGCTTTTATGAGAGAACTTCTTAATAAGGTAACTTTTATCACTAACGTAATTTTTATGGTACTAAATAATGCTTGTATGATAGTTCAGTGGGTAATTTTATATTCTTTAAAAGATAATTTTGGTGGTTATACGTTTAATCAAGTGTTACTTTTATGGGGATTTGCAGCGGGAACTTATGGTGTTTCACACTTCTTTTTTAAGGATGCTTATAACCTATCTGAGACTATTAATTCAGGTAAGTTAGATGTTTATTTAGTTCAGCCTAAAAACGTTCTATTATCGGCAATAACATCAAACATTGAAACTTCGGCGTTAGGCGATTTTGTATATGGTTTTATAATGTTATTTATATATGGAGTAACTTTTCAAAATTTCTTTTTGTTTATATTTTTCTCTATAACAGGAGGTTTAATTTTAACTTCTGTTGCAGTAATACTAGGTTCATTAAGTTTTTGGTTTAATAAAACAGAAACAATTGTTGAAACTGGTAATAGTTTAATGGTTAATTTCGCTACTTATCCAGATGGAATATTTAAGGGTTTTGTTAAAATACTTTTATTTACTTTAATACCAGTTGGATTAGCAAATTATTTACCAGTTAAAATAATAACAAAGTTTGATTTAGGATTAACTTTAATAGTTCTATTATTTACGATATTTATAGTAACCCTTGCATTTATGATATTTAATAAAGGTTTAAAAAGATATTCATCAACTAACTTGATGAATGCAAGAATATAATATATAAAAACTAAAAAAGGACAACTAAGTCCTTTTTTAGTTTTTGCTTTGTAAATTAGATACTGTTGTTTGAATCTTATTTGCTTCTACGTTATTAATGGTATACCAACCATACTTAGTCATTTCATCATACGTATCAGCTTGACTTTGCATTGTATCATCTAGACATCCTTTAAGCGTAGTTCTAGAATCATCGTTAGAGCTTTCAAGGGTACCATGAACGTATACTTCAACGGTACTTTTAAGAATTAGTAAATAATTTTCCATTATAAGTTTATCATTCATTTGCTTTAGCCTCCAATACGTTCATTAGTCTTTGTTTAGCTTCATTATGCTTAGTTAATTCGTTATTCATAAACGCTCTTAAGTTTTCATCTTCTAAATTTTGAAGACCAGTTTCTATTATTTTAATAATATTTCCTTCGTGTCCTACGGCATCTTCAAAATAAAGTAATTCTTTTTGTGTCATATCATTTCCTCCTTGTTACTTATTATGTACATATCTTTACTGTCATAAACATTAAACGTTGCAAAAAGTATATTTTTTTCATATAATAAAATACATAAAGATAAAGAAGCGTATGGAGGAATTCTTCTTTTTCTAGCGCCAGGCCCTTAAGTGGGTGACGAGGTTCATGGTTATCGAAATATTCGGCGGATGCCATGACGGACTTGTGAATCGTAAGAAATACTTTTAAAAGATAAAATCAAAATTATAACAGAGAAGTATTTCACACAGTTATTTTTATTATGTTTAAAAAAAGGAGAAAAATAATATGTGTGGAATAGTTGGTTACGTAGGGAATAAGGAAAATTCTGTGCGTGTTTTAATCGACGGATTAAAAAAATTAGAATACAGGGGATATGATTCAGCAGGAATTGCTTTTATAAGTAATGGAAAACTAAATATTCAAAAAGAAAAAGGAGAATTAGTTAACCTACAAAATAGGGTTAATTTAGACAAAAAGCTAGATATAGGTATTGGTCATACTAGATGGGCAACTCATGGTAAATCAAATGCGCTAAATGCTCATCCTCATAGGGTAGGTAAATTTACTATTGTTCATAACGGAATTATAGAAAATTATAACGAATTAAAAGAAGAGTTAAAAAAAGAAGGTTACGATTTTAATTCTGAAACTGATACTGAAGTTTTATGCTCGTTAATTGATAAATTATATAAAGAAGATAATAATATATTAAACGTTATAAATAAATTAAAAAATGAAATTAAAGGAACTTATGCGGTAGGTATAATGTGTGATGATTATCCTGATCAGTTATATGCTGTTAAAAATAAAAGTCCTTTAATAATTGGTGTTGGAGATAATGAAAATTATATTGCGTCAGACGTTCCAGCAATACTAGATAAAACAAGGAAGTATATCGTTTTAGAAGATGGAGATTATGCTAAATTAACAAATAGCGAAATAAAACTATATCATGATGGTAAGAATAAAGATTATAAGGTAGAACTATCACAGTTAGATGCTTCATCAGTTGATAAGCAAGGTTATCCTCATTACATGTTAAAAGAAATACACGAACAACCAGAGGTATTTAAGAAAACCGTTAATCCTTATTTAAGTGAAGGAATAGAAACGCTTATTTTAAAGATGCCAGATTTTACTAAATATAGTAAGATTAGAATCGTTGCATGTGGTAGTGCAACGCATGCTGGATTAGTTGGTAAACAAATGATTGAAAAGTTTGCTAACGTTGAGGTGCAAGTTGATACCGCTAGTGAGTTTAGATACTCTAAAAACTTCTTAAAAGAAGATGAACTTGTAATTGTAATTTCTCAATCAGGTGAAACGATAGATACTTTAGAAGCTCTTTTAAAAGCTAAAAAAGAAGGCGTGGATACACTTGGTATAATAAATGCTAAAGATAGTGCCATCGCAAGAGAATCTAAAATGGTTTTGTATACTGAGGCTGGAAAAGAAATAGCAGTTGCAACAACAAAGGCTTATTCAGCCCAAGTTGCACTACTTTGTTTGATAGCACTCAATTTATCTTATAGTAAAAATTTAATTACTAAAGATGGCATAAAAGATATTTTAAAAGACGTTAGAAACTTGCCAAGTTACATGGAAGAGTTATTACAAAATACTGAAGAATATAAAAATATTGCAAAAAGTATAAAAGATTATAATGATATATTCTTTATTGGTAGAGGTGTTGATTATGCTCTTGCAATGGAAGGTTCATTAAAATTAAAAGAAATATCATATACTCATAGTGAAGCATATGCCGCAGGAGAACTAAAACATGGTACGATATCATTAATTGATGAAGGAACTCCAGTTATAGGGATAGTGACCGATGAAACAATCGCATCTAAAACAATTAGTAACATAAAAGAAGTAAAGTCAAGAGGTGCTAACGTTATATATGTTACTAGTCGAAAAGATGAAAAGGATAATGATTTTTATGATAAAAAAGTTATCATTCCTAAGGTAAATGATTTATTACAACCTTTACTTACGGTTATTCCTTTACAAATGATTTCTTATGAATTAGCAAAGTTAAAAGGGTGTAGTATTGATAAGCCAAAGAACTTAGCTAAGTCTGTAACGGTGGAATAGAAATAATTAAAAACTATAAAAAATCATTGACAAGAACTAAAAAAATCTATATTATTATAATAGCGTGAGAATATCACGCAAGGTACTTTTACGATTTAGTTGAAAGTACAACCAAAACCCCCTTGGAGCCATAAGGCTCCTCTTTTTTTGTAAATAAATATTAATTTAGTGTTAATAATTAATGTTAAATGTTATAATTACTTGTGTTAGGAGTTTTGTTTATGGAGCGTTACAAGGAAATAGAAAGAAGTATAATAGTTAGGTTTAGAAAAGAAATATGGAGAGAATTTACTAAGGCCGTTAGAGATTATGAACTAATTAAAGAAGGCGATAAAGTAGCGGTTTGTATCTCTGGTGGTAAAGATTCTTTTTTGCTAGCTAAATGTATTGAAGAATTAAAAAAGCATGGCAAAGTAGAGTTTGATGCTAAATACATCGTTATGAATCCTGGTTATAACGAAGCAAATAAAAATAAGATAATAGAAAATGCTAAGCTAATGAACATTGATATAGATATGTTTGAATCAGATATATTTGATAGCGTTTATAAATTAGACGAAGGTTCTCCTTGCTATTTATGTGCGAGAATGAGAAGGGGATGTTTATATTCTTATGCACAAAAGCTTGGATGTAATAAAATAGCTTTAGGACACCACTTTGATGATGTTATAGAAACTACTTTGTTAAGCATTATATACGGTGGTGAGATAAAGGGCATGATGCCTAAGCTTCATAGTGATAACTTTGATAACATGGAACTTATTAGACCACTTTATTTAGTAAGGGAAAAAGATATAAAAGCATGGGCTAAGTATAATGGTTTAAACTTTTTAAATTGTGCTTGTAGGTTTACTGAAAAAAATAATGATACCCATAACGAGAACTCTAAAAGACTTGAAATAAAAAGATTAATAGAAAGTTTAGAAGATAAAAGTAAGTTTGTACCTTATAACATATTTAGATCAACGGAAAACGTTAACATAGACATGATGAGATGTTATAAAACTAAAGGAAAAAGACATGATTTTTTAGATACTTATGATAAAGAAAGGAAGGATAATGATGTATAAAATAATAGTTATTTTACTTGTGGTAATTTGCTTGTTTGGAATTATTTACATGAATAAATTAAAGAAAAACTATGAAAGTTCTACTAATAAAGAAGATATAATTAAGTATTTTAAAGAACGTGGGGCAATAAGCGTAGAAGCTGGAATAAAAACAAAAGATTTACCAAAGGAGATTTCTAAAAATCCTGATTTATTAATGATGGTTAAAGACGGAACTTTAAAGTTTGAGAAGTTTAAATATTTTTTGAACCAAGATAAATAATTAATTAAAAGGAGTTTTACATGAAAAATTATAAGGTATCAGCGATTTGTTCTTTAGTTGCAGCAATATGTTTTATACTATCTTATTTTATAGGAAAAGAATTAATAAAACTTATTTTAGCATGTGCTTGGTTTTGTATAGCGTTAGCTAATCTTATTAAATTAAGAAATAGTAAAAAGTAATTTTGTATGTATTGATAAAACAATCTGTTTATGATATTATGAATACAGATGAGGAAATCTCATAAAATAAAAGAGGAACACTTAATATTTGCACGTTGAGTGTTGCCAATAAATTGGGTTCACCTAACTAATGCTAGTTAGGTGATTTTTCTTTTACATTAAAACTACGTATAGTAATAATATAAGAAGGAAAATAATGACTACTAAAGCAAAGATTAGTAAATCTTTCTTTTTCATATTATCGCCTCCCTTCGTCTTGAAGTTTGGCAACCACCCAACTTATTAAATGTTCCAAACGCATAATAACACAGGTAAAATATTAATGCAAACGCCATAAAATAATGATTTTACTAAATAAAATTTACAAAAATAACTTTTTATTTATAGCAAAATTTTTATTTTAGTAGCAAGATTAATTACTAAAAAAATAAAATAGTAAATACAAAAAATATAAAATTTTATAATCAATTATTTTATACATAAAAAATATGAACTTATGTTATAATTTAATTATACAAGATACACCGTTTAGAATAAATTTAGTATAAATTATATTTAAATAATATATGTTTTTTAGAGGTTTAAAAATGGCAAAAATAAAAGAATTACTAAATCGTAAAGTAAATTTTAAAAATTTAATATTAATCTTACTATTTATGCCAATTATATGTATATTAATTATTTTTTTAATGAGTTTTATTTGTGGATTAGTTTCGTCCATTTTACCAATGCATTATAAAGATAAAATGATTTTAAAAGGGTACTATGAGAAAGAAGAACATTTTCAAAAAGATGGATTTCAGGATTATACTGATTATTGTAAATATATTTATAAAAAATCGGATGATGATAAATTTAAAAATAATACTAAATATCAAATAGTTAAAGAGGAAAATATTGAAGGTTTAAAAAATTATTTTAATGACACAAGAAAATGGATGAGTATATAAGGACGTTCTAATGAATTTAATTTTAATAATAATATAATATCAGTAGGTGATTACTATTATTTAGATTTAAAAGAATCAGGATATAATAATTATAATGTATATTTTTATGATATAGAAACTCATGTTTTGTATTACATTCATTCTAATATTTAATGATTTATGTGGTATAATAAAGCTATTAAAGGAGGTTTTGAGTATGTATATGAATGCAATGGAATTATATGCAAATAGATTGGCAGAAGATATACATAAGACGTATGAGAAGGAAACAGGAGATAAAATAAAACCCGGTGAAGATCTTACAAAAGTAGTTGAATTTTTCGGAATTTTAATAGAATTCGAAAAACTTAATATGGATTGTGTAAATATTCATTCTAAAATAGTAAAAAATCAAGATACTTATAAAATAATTTTTGATGAAGAATATGCTAACGAGCTTAAGAAAAGTGGTATAGGAAATTGGAACTTATTTTTAGGTGAAATGCTTTTTTATATAATGAAACAAAACAATGATAATTTTGAAAAGGCAGAAGAAGGTACAATTTTTTATCCTAGTGAAGAAACAATGTGCGAATATCATTGGATAATTAGTAAAAAACAAGCTGAAGATGAAAAGAAAAAGAAGGAATTATTATCTGAATTAGATAGAATAGATTCTGGCCAAGCTAGAAGTGAAATAATTAATAAATTGTCAGAAATAGATGACGAATTAGCTAATTCAAAATCTTCAGTAAAAAGAAAAAAATATAAAATTAAAGGTCGTAAAATTAGTACAGAACAATAGTAATAAACAATTACAATAAATTAATTATAAAGAGAAAGTTTTATGAATATGCGTGAAAATAATTTTTATAGTGATGCTGATAGTTTAATTGTACATACAAAATTTTATAGTTCAAATGTAAAATCAAATATCCTTATAGCAATTGATTCTGATATAGCTTGTTTAGAAAAAGGTAAAAAAGCTATTAGAAAAAAAAAAGATGGTAAATCAATAATATCATGTTAAATGTTTAAGTATAATAAAGATGTTTTAACAAATGTCTTTATTTTTTTGTTCATATTTATTTAAAAATTATTACAAGTCGTAATTAATTGGCCAAAAGATGTTATAATTGGATTATAGATTAAAATGAATTTAATAGCAAAAGAGTTTAGTGAGTTATCAACCAAAGAATTATATGAAATTTTAAAAGCAAGAGCAGAAATATTTATTATGGAACAAAATATTAGGTATCAAGATATGGATAATATTGATTATGAAAGTTTACATTGCTTTTTTATGGAGGATAATAAAGTGGTAGCATATTTAAGAGCATTTTATAAAGATAATACTAAAACAATTGTTAAAGTTGGAAGAGTTTTAACTTTAGAGCATGGAAAAGGAATTGGAAAAGATTTAATGAAACAAAGTTTAGAAGCAATAAAAGCAAAAATGAAATGCGAAAAAATATGTATGAATGCCCAAAAACATGCTGTAGGCTTTTATGAAAAATTCGGTTTTGTTACTACAACTGACGATTTTTTAGAAGAAGGAGTAGTTCATGTTGGTATGGAATTAGTAATTAAATAAGTAATATATTACAAACAAACTAGGAGATGGTGTTTTTTGAAAAACGTAATAGAAGTTAAAAATTTAACTAAAAAGTATAAAGAACTTAAAGCGGTAGATAACTTATCATTTGAAGTAAAAGAAGGAGAAATACTAGGCTTATTAGGCCCTAATGGAAGCGGTAAGTCAACAACCATAAACTGCCTTTTATCATTACTTAACTTTGATGGTGGTGATATTAAGATATTTGGAAAAGAAATGAGTCCTAATGCTTATGATATAAAAAGAAAAATAGGAGTAGTATTTCAAGATGTTGCCGTGTTTGAAGAACTAAGCGTTTATGATAACATAGATTACTTTTGTGGTTTATATGTAACGGATAAAAAAACTCGTAAGAAGTATGTGGAGGATGCAATTAAATTAGTAGGCTTAGAAAACTTTAAAAAGTTTTATCCAAAACAATTATCAGGTGGACTACTTAGAAGACTAAACATTGCATGTGGGATTGCTCACAAACCAAAGCTAATTATATTAGATGAACCAACCGTTGCAGTAGACCCACAAAGTAGAAATAACATACTAGATGGAATTAAAAAACTAAGAAAAGACGGTGCTACAATCATATACACAACCCATTACATGGAAGAAGTAGAAATACTTTGTGACAGGGTAATAATCCTTGATAAGGGTAGTGTAATTGCAAGTGGAACTAATGATGAACTAAAAAAACTTTCCAGTACCAAAGAAAAAATAATCGTTGAAGTAATGGATTTAGATAAAAATCATATAAAAGAAATAAATACTTTAAAAAACGTAGCACAAGTAACATATAAAGATAACAATTTAACCATTGCTTATGATAAAGGCAAAAACAACATAGTGGATCTAATAAACTATTTTAAGAAAGAAGAAATTACGTATAACAACATATTTGTTGCAAGACCAACTCTTAACGACGTGTTCTTAGAGTTAACCGGAAAGGAACTTAGAGACTAATGTTTATCCATAATTTTAAATACGCCTTTAAAACATTATTTTCAAATAAGATGCTAATATTTTGGACCTTTGCCTTTCCAATTATATTAGGTACGTTTTTTAACATGGCGTTTAGTAACATAGAAAATAGTGAAAAGATGAAGCCGGTAGACATAGCAATAGTAAATAATCATGCTTTTGAATTTGGATTATATAAAGAACCATTAGAAAAGTTAGGTAGCGAGAAAAAAGAAGAGAAAATATTTAATATAAAATACGTAGATAGCAAAAAAGACGCTAAAGAGTTATTAGATAAAAACAAAGTTAGCGGCTATTTCATAATCATAGATGATAAACCTAACGTAGTAGTTAATAAAAACGGGTTTGATGAAACTATTTTTAAATACGTAATAGAAGAAATAGATAGTTATATTAAAATAACCAGTAATATAGGAAACAAAAAAATTGCTGAAAATCCTAATGAAACTGGAAGGGTAAACACTATTTACCAATATGTTTATCTTGACGTAACAAAAAAGATATCGGAGTATAAAGCTAACATAAAAGACGTATCAAGAGGTAACTTAAGTTACACGATGATAGAGTTTTATACTTTAATTGCAATGGCTTGTTTATATGGTGGTATTCTTGGTACCGTATCAATTAATAACGTTTTAGCAAACATGAGCAATAACGGTAAAAGAGTATCAGTAAGCCCTACTTCAAAAGCTAAGTTAGTTTTAAGTAGCACTCTTGCAAGTTACGTAGTTCAGTTAATTGGTCTTTTACTATTATTCTTATACACCATCTTTGTTCTTAAGGTAGATTATGGAAATAACTTACCACACGTAATATTGTTGTCACTTGCGGGTTCACTTGCAGGATTATCACTTGGTATTTTTGTATCATGTGTATTTAAAACAAACGAAAATACTAAAACAGGAATTATTATAGCATTTACCATGTTAGGTTGCTTTTTATCAGGAATGATGGGAATTACCATGAAATACATAATTGATAAAAACGTTCCAATCATAAACAAAATAAATCCCGCTAGCATGATAACTGACGGCTTTTACTCGCTATATTACTATGGTACATCGGGTAGGTTTTTCTTTAACGTTGTAAGCCTTCTTATCTTTTCATTAATATTAATAGGAATATCAGTTTTAAGTTTAAGGAGGAGAACGTATGACAGTATTTAAAGCATTTTTAAAAGTATTAAACAAATGTAAAATACCAATTATAATTTATACCGTTATCCTTGTTTTCTTTAGCGCGTTTAACATGCAAACAAGTGAGAAAAGTGTAAGTTTTACCGCTAGTAAACCAAACATACTAATAGTAAACAAAGCAAAAGAAGAAGGTATTACCAAGAGCTTTATTAATTATTTAAATAAAAATAGTAACGTAATAAATATAGTAGGTAGCGAAGAAAAAATAGATGATGCTTTATTTTATCGCGATGTAAGTTACGTGATTTATGTTCCTGAGAATTTTAGTCAAGAAATTATCGCTGGTAAAAGTCCGGAAATAAAGGTTAAAACAGTAGGGGATTATGGTGCTAGTTTAGCTAACATGATGGTGGAAAGATACCTTAAGATAGCAAACGTTTATAGTGACGTAGCAGAAAGTGAAGAAGAATTAGTAAGTTTAATAGATGATACTTTAGCTACCAAAGTAGACGTAAAAATAACTTCAAAGTTAGATAGTAATTCCATAGAAAAAGCAGCGTTTTATTATAACTTTTTAAACTACTGTATCTTAGCAGGAACGATATACGTTATATGTTTAATTTTATCTAGTTTTAAAGAAGAAAACATAAAGAAAAGAACCATGGTAAGTAGCATGAGTAATAAAAAATATAACACGATACTTCTTTTATCAAATGGTTTATTTGCTTTCGTTTTATGGATTTTCTATGTTGTTTTGTCATTTATCCTTTTGGGTAAAATAATGAATACGATGCATGGCTTATTTTTCATAATAAACTCATTTATATTTACTTTTTGTGCTTTAACAATTGCGTTTTTAATCGCTAACTTAGTAAGTAATAAGAACGCGGTAAATGGCATTGTAAACGTTATTGCACTTGGTTCAAGTTTCTTGTGCGGATCTTTTGTACCTACTAGTATGTTACCTAATTTCGTACTTAAAATAGCACACGCGCTTCCATCTTACTGGTACATAAAAACAAATGATTTACTAAAAGAAGTAGAAGTCTTTAACGTTGAAACAATAAATCCTATCCTAACTAACATGTTTATCATAATTTGTTTTTCAATTATTTTTATAATAATTACTAACATGGTTTCTATTAAGAGAAAGGGAAAAATATGAAATTTATAAAAGCAAAAACCATTCTTTCAAAAGTTAAATATGGTGATATGTGTTATGGAATCCTTTATAACACGAAAGATATTATTAAGGCGTACAAAAAGGAAATTAAGAAAAACGAGCAAATGAAGTTGTTCTAAGAATCTTTAGATATTATGTTAAAATGAAAATAAGTGTTAGGCTAAAGTAATTTATGGAGGTGGGAAAATGATTAATTTAATTAAATAAGTTAGGCATAAACTTTGATTATGCCAAGTAGAAGGAGGCATAGCATGTTTGAAGCTAAAGACGTAGATATAATGGTATCTACTAGATATTTAATTAAGGGATTATCATTTACCCTAAATAAAAATGATAAACTAGCGATAATAGGTGAGGAAGGAAACGGTAAATCTACCTTACTTAGGTCATTATTAGGAATATGTGAGTATTCTTCGGTTTCAGGAACAATTAACTATAAGGGTAACAGACCAGGTTATTTAGAGCAATTTTTAAGTGACGAAGACTTAAATAAAATGGTGTTTGATTATTTATTTGTAGATGAAAATGATTATTATGATAAGATTAATATTTTTTATAGAAGTTTAGAAGAATTAATGTTAGATGATTATATTTTAAAACAAAAAATGAGTACGTTATCTGGTGGTGAAAAAGTAAAAGTAGGAATACTAAGGCTTTTAATTAACGACTATGATATTTTATTTTTAGATGAGCCAACTAATGATTTAGACATAGAAACGTTAAAATGGTTAGAAGATTTTATAAACAAGACAAGTAAACCAATTGTGTATGTTTCCCATGATGAAACACTTTTATCTAATACTGCTAATAAAATCTTACATATAGAGCAGATAAAGAAGAAAACTGATTGCAGGCATACTTTATTAAAAACGGATTATGATACTTACGTAAAAGAAAGAATTTTAAAACTAGAAAAGCAAAGCGAAATATCAAAGTATGAAAAAAGGAAGTTTAATAAGGAACAAGAAAAGTTAAGAAGGGTAATGGACAAGGTTGAATATAAGCAAAATACTATTTCTAGAAAGGATCCACATGGTGCTAAGGTATTAAAAAAGAAGATGCACCAGTTAAAATCACAGGAAAAAAGGTTGGATAACACCATTATAACCGAGGCTCCAGACGTGGAAGAAAGCATTAATTTTAGCTTTGAAAACGTTTATATACCAAGAAATAAGGTTATTATAAAACTTGATATACCAGAGCTTATAGTGGATGGTAAGGTGCTTTTAAAAAACATAAAGTTAGATGTAATCGGAAATAAGCATTTGTGTATAATAGGAAAAAACGGGGTAGGTAAAACTACTTTGATAAGGAAAATATATGATGAATTAAAAACCAGAAATGATATTAAGGTGGGATACATGCCGCAAGTTTATGAAGATATATTAAGTGGCTATGATAGTGTTTTGGATTTTTTAACCGATGGAAGTAAGGATAATGTTACTAAGGCAAGGATGTATTTAGGTAATTTAAATTTTACTAAGGATGAAATGGTTAGTAATCCTAATGATTTAAGTAATGGTACTAAAGCAAAGCTGATTTTAATTAAGTTAGTTTTAGATAAATGTGATTGTTTAATCTTGGATGAACCAACTAGAAACGTAAGCCCGTTATCAAACCCGGTTATAAGGAAGGTTTTAAAAAACTTTACGGGCGTGATAATTAGTGTGTCTCATGACCGTAAGTATATTAGTGAAGTGGCAGATTGTTTATACGTTTTAAGTGAAGATGGATTAATAAAGAAAAATATATAGATTTATCATTTTTTTAATAATTTATTTAAAAATAGCATTAAAATATGAGATAAGTTATGTAGAAATAGTAACTTAGGAGTGTGATTAATAGTGAGTAAATATAAAGTATTATGGGAATATTTAAAAGAAAATAATAAAGAAAGTTATAAACTATCTTATGAAGAAATTAAAGGTATTTTAGGTTTTGATATAGACCATTCCTTTTTGAATTATAAAAAGGAATGCACGGAATATGGATACGAGGTTAGTAAAATATCACTAAAGGAAAAAATTGTGTTTTTTAATAAAATATAATTATAATTTTTCTTTTTACCATTGCTAAAACTAATCAAGTTATTTAAAATCATAGTGAGATTAGTTGTGATAAAAATAAGTTAATAAATAATGATAAAATAAAATGAAAAGTTGAAATTTTAAAGGAAGATGAAATTATGAATAATGAAGTTAAAAAAGTTATTGAGAAATTTAAAGAGGTAAAAAATATATTAAAATGTTTTTCTACTAAA
Source organism: uncultured Bacilli bacterium (assembly GCA_910580185.1). Lineage (GTDB taxonomy): Bacteria > Bacillota_I > Bacilli_A > RF39 > UBA660 > Aphodocola. Next base: position 59,423 of record CAJTWC010000005.1, on the reverse strand, counting down.
GATGAAGCAATAGAATTTCTTGTTAAAGAAACTAAGTTATCAAAAGAAGAATGTAATAATGCATACGATATTATTATGAAAATTGAAGATTAAATTAAAGTTTGAAAGAGAGATGAAGTTTTATGAATTTAAAGAAAATAGAAAAGTTTATTGATAAGCAGAGTGTTAGTTTTATATGTTCTATTGATGATGAAAATTATCCTAATGTAAAAGCAATGCTAAAACCCAGAAAAAGGGTAGGTCTAAAAGAATTTTATTTTTCTACTAATATTTCATCTATGAGAGTAAAACAATATCAAAATAATCCAAATGCTAGTATTTACTTTTATCATAAAGGATTAGTTAAATATGTTGGTGTTATGTTAAAAGGAACAATGGAAGTCTTAACAGACCAAGAAATAAAAAATATAATTTGGAAAAAAGGAGACACAATGTTTTATAAGAAAGGTGTAACTGATCCAGATTATTGTGTTTTAAAGTTTACCGCTACAAGTGGTAGATATTATTGTGATTTAAAGACAGAAAGTTTTGATATAGAGTAATGCAAATTACAATTTGATAAGATGTTAAAATGAATTGCTTGTAGCAATGAAACATTTATAATACACTTAACTTGATGAAAGGAGAGGTTTTAATATGTTAAAAGATAATTTAAAAACGTTAAGAAAAAATAAAGGTCTTTCACAAGAAGAATTAAGTGTTAAATTAAACGTTGTTAGACAAACAATTTCAAAATGGGAGCAAGGACTATCGGTTCCTGATGCAGAAATGTTAATCACTATATCAGAAATCTTTGATACACCAGTTAGTGAAATTCTTGGTGAAAGTATAGATGAAAAAGAAAAAAATGATTTAAAAGTAATATCTGAAAAATTAGAAGTTATTAATGAACAGTTATCTATGAAGCAAAAACAAAAAAGGAAAAGAATAATAAACTTCTTAATAATTATAGATGTATGTATTATATTACTTTTTATATTATTAGCAGTATTAGGTAGTCCATATCAATCCTGGGATTATAGTGACCCTGAGTGGTCTGTTATAAGAACGTTATGGCATTCATTTGAGTGGGTATTTTTTAAAGTAGCTCCAGTTATTATTACTTTAATTACCTTAATACTAGGTATATTATTTGTAAAAAGAAATAAATAATGAAACTAATATTAATCTTTTAGATTTTCTATGTTTAAAAGGATAAAATAAACTTAAAAATTCAAATATACCAGAAAATAATTTTTTAGATGATGGTATGTTTAGCTTTTAAAAGATAATAAAATAAGTTTATAAGAAGAAAGTAGGTTAATTGCTACTTTCTTTTATTAATGTTAAAAATCTATTGTTATATAAACAATTGTTTGGCATAATAAAGACTATGCAGTAAATAAAAAATATAGTTATGATAGGAGGTAAAGTTGAATAACGAAAAATTAAAAACTATAACGAATTTATTTGAAAGCACAGAAATAAGAAGTGTATGGGATAAGGATAAAGAGGATTACTATTTTAGTGTGGTTGATGTGATAAAGGCGTTAACTGGTAGTGAAAGACCAAGAAAGTATTGGAATGATTTAAAAATAAAATTATTACAAGAAGGAAGCCAGTTGTCCGAAAATATCGGACAACTGAAATTAAAATCATCTGATGGTAAGTATTATAATCAAGATGTCCTTGATACAGAAGGCATCTTTAGACTTATAGAATCAGTTCCATCTCCTAATGCAGAACCATTTAAGTTGTGGCTTGCAAAGTTAGGTAGAAGAGAGATTGATAACGTATTTGACCCATCTAAAGGAATTGATAAGATGATTGATTATTACCTAAGAAAAGGATATGACCTTGAGTGGATAGAATCAAGGATAAGGGCCATTATTAACAGGAAGAAGTTAACTAAAGTATGGAAAGAAAACGGTATTGAGGAAGAATATGAATATGCCATATTAACAAACGAAATATATAAAGAATGGTCTGGTATGAAAGCATCTGAATATAAAGAGTATAAAGGTATTAGAAAAGAATCTTTAAGGGATAACATGACTGATATAGAAATAGCTCTAACTGATTTAGGAGAGGCTGCAACAAGAGTACTTGCTAAAGAACATAAGCCAACTGGTTTAAAAGAAAATAAAACACTTGCAAAGTTAGGCGGCCATGCTGCTAAAGTAGCTAAAGATGATATAGAAAAAAATTTAGGGAAGACGGTTATTAGTAATAAAAATAGTTTGAAGTATGAATATATCAAGGAAGATGAAAAGTTAGAACATAAATAACTTGAAAAATGCAACCTAAAGTTGGTAGAATATAAGTGCTAATTGTAATATGATTTAACCATGAAAGGAGGAAGGCTTAATGAAATTTTGTGATAATTTAAGACGTATTAGAAAACATAAAAAAATATCTCAAGAAGAGTTAGCAGAAAAAGTAGGAGTATCAAGACAAAGCGTATCTAAATGGGAGTGTGCAGAAAGCTATCCGGAAATGGATAACATATTAAAATTATGTGATATTTTTCATTGTAAGATAAATGACTTAGTTCAAGAAGACTTAATAGACATTGATTCATTAGGCGAAGATGTAAAAATGAGCGTGGTTAAGTTTAAAAAAGAAAAACAAAGAAAAATGAAAGGATTGTCTAAAGCAATATATACACTAGCGAAAATAGGAAAAGTAATTACTATTATTGGTATTACAGCAGCCTTACTAACCATGATTGTAACACCTGTTTTAGCTAATAACGTAAAAGTAGAAAATAATAAAATAACAATTTTTGGTGAAGAAGTTAAATATAAGAAAACAAATAATGATATTAGAATAACGATTAAAGAAAATGAAAGAACGATAACGGATCATTCAGAAGTTTATATAACAAGTATGATCATTGATAAAATAGAAAATGGTAAAATGCCTATGATGATAGGATTTATAGAAACTGCTTTTGTATTTTTAACCATTTCACTAGTGTTATTTTATTTAACTTTAAAACACTTAGAAAAAATGTTTATTAACATTCATAATGGGACTACACCATTTACCATGGAAAACGTAAGTCATATCAAGAAAATGGCAACGTTTATGATACTAACAATTATTTTACCTAACATAGCAGGTGTTATTGCAGAGATGGTAATGGGTGAAGAACTTGGAATAGGTTTTGAAATGTTTGATGTTATATACATTTTATTCTTGTTTAGTATGGCATATGTTTTTGAATATGGATACCAATTACAACTTGACTCTAAAGGTAAGATGTATGGTGAAAATGATGAATAAAAGAAAATTTATTAAGAAACTTCAAAACGAAACGAGTTTTAGTGAAGAAAAGTGTACGTTAATAAATGATGTTTTAGAAAAATACTTTCTTATTGGTAAGAATAATAAAAATAAAGTTATTAGCGAATTATGTGAAAAACTATCAATAGAAGAAAGCGATGCTGAAAAAATATATAATATATCTTCTAAAATTATTTTAAAAGAAGTTAAAAATAAAATAATACATCCATTTGGGAGATAAGCACGAAACAAATTATATTAATTTATAGTTTGTTTTTTTCTTTTAGTTATAAATATATAATGATTAATTAATAAAGTAGTATATAATTTTATTATCTATTATGTTTAATACCATCTTGTTATAAAAAATATATATTTAGAAAATGAATTATTAGAAACAAACACTATGAGAAAATTCGGAAATTCCGAATTTTCTACAAAACCAACTAATTATTATAATCTTGATATGATAATTGCTGTTGGCTTTCGTGTAAAATCTGACCAAGGAACTAAATTTAGAATATGGGCTAATGAAAAGATAAAAGAATATTTAGTAAAAGGTTATAATTTGAATGTTGAAAGATTTAAAAATAATGGAAATGATTCTTATTTTGATGAGCTTCTTGATAAAATAAGAGATATAAGATCAAGTGAAAAGGTATTTTTGAGAAAAATATTAGATATATATGCTACTTCAAAAGGGACTATTTCACATGAAGAAGCATTAAAAAAAGCTCATAAAGAATATGATAAATATATACAAAATCATTTAACACAAGCTGAAAAAGATTATTTGGAAATTATGAATATTGAACTAAAAGAAATAAATAATGATAATTAGTATTATTTTTAGAGACGAAAAAATAAGATTTGAATAATGATTATGCAACAAATTATATTAATTTATAGTTTGTTTCTTTTTGTTTGATGTTATAATTTAATTAGAAAATATTAAAGGAGAATAACATGGTTTTTGATTATAAAAAAGAATATAAAGAGTTTTACATGCCTAAAAGTAAACCTTCTATCGTGGTTATTCCAAAGATGAACTATATAGCAGTAAGAGGTAAGGGTAATCCTAATGAGGATGATAGTGAATATAAAAAGTCTATTGGTCTTTTATATGCAATAGCGTTTACGATTAAGATGAGTTATAAAGGAACACATAAAATAGATGGTTATTTTAGTTATGTAGTTCCACCACTTGAAGGATTTTGGTGGCAAGATAATGGTAAGTTAGAAATTGATTATAATAGTAAAGATGAATTTAATTTTATATCAGTTATAAGACTTCCTGATTTTGTAACGAAAGAAGATTTTGATTGGGCGGTAAAAGAGGTGTCCAATAAGAAAGGTGCAGATTTTTCAAAGGTAGAGTTTTTAACATATGATGAAGGTTTGTGCGTACAATGTATGCATATAGGTTCTTATGATGATGAACCAGAAACAATAAATAAAATGCATGATTATATTAAAGAAAATGGTTATGAACTAGACACTAGTGGAAAAAGACGTCATCATGAAATTTATCTAAGTGATCCAAGAAGATGTACTGTGGAAAAATTAAAAACAGTGATTAGACACCCGATTAAGAAAATGAAATAAACTAATGTTAACTCTGGTTGACAAATTTCCAAGCAAGATAGGTGGAATGCAACTTCTAAAACGTATATAATTTAATCATGAGGTGAAAGAAAATGAATTTAGGGGAAAATCTTTTGAAATTAAGAAAGAAAAAAGGTTTGTCACAAGAAGAAGTAGCAGATAAACTAAACGTTACAAGACAAACCATATCAAAATGGGAGACTAATCAAAGCACACCTGACTTTGATAAAATAGTTCCGATATGTAAGCTATATGATGTTTCATCGGATGAACTTTTAACGGGAAATAAAAAAGAATCGTTAAATGAAATAAGTAATGATAAGAACGCAGATAAAACTAATAAAAGGAAGCATGCTTTAGGCATATCGCTTGGGGTATTAATCTATTTTATCTCGGTTGTATGGATAATGATTACCATACCAGTAATGGAATTAAACCCAATTGTTTCTAGTGCAGTGTTCTTAGTAATATGTGGTATTGCAACGTTTATAATCGTTTACTCATCAATGGTTTATAAGAAAAAAGAAGTAAAGTGTGAAAGTAAAGAAGAAAAGTTAGTAAAGAACATAAATGAAATCCTATCTATTTTATTTACTATTATTTACTTCATTATAAGTTTTATTACGATGGCATGGCATATATCTTGGATTATCTGGATTATTTATGCACTTGTATCTGAAATCGTAAAACTAATATTTATGTTAAAGGGTGATAATAATGAAAAATAAGGGTCTTATAATTTCTTTAATAATATTTCTTGTTATCATATGCGTTATGCTTATTTGTTTCATGGTAAGGGTAATAAACGGTAAACATGTTTTTACAAAAATGTTTGTGGGCAGTAAACAAAGTAATAACTTGGTAATAAATGAAACCTATGAAATTAATTTTGAGAAAATAAAAATAAATACGGACGCAGCAGATGTTTACGTAAAAGAATCTAGTGATAATAATATTAAAGTTTTAGTTTATGGAGACGAAGATAAATCTAAGGTAAATGTAAGTGGCAGAAGTTTAGAAATTGATGCTAAACAAAAAAAATGTTTTGGCTTTTGTTTTAACGTAACCAAGTCTAAAGTCTTGGTATACTTACCAAAGGACTATAAAAATAATATCGTGGTAGATAACAAATATGGTGATGTTGTTATAGATAGTTTTTTAGAAGCTAATGCAAATGTTAGCGCTAACTGTGGTGACGTCCTAATAAAAGGTGCGTTAACTGCTAAAGTAGATAATGACTATGGTGATATAAAGATAAATAATGCTAAAGACGTAAACGTTAATGCTTCTGCAGGCGATATAGAACTAGGAAAAGTAAGTGATATAACGGTAAAAAATAGTTATGGAGATATCGAAGTATTAAATGTCCTTAGCTATATGAACATAGAAGCTGATTGTGGTGATATAGAAATAAAAAACGTTAACATAAATAAAAATTCCTATATCAAGGATGATTTTGGTGATATAGAAATAGGTAATACAAATGATATTTATATTGATGCCAAAACTGATTTAGGTGAAGTAGATGTTAAGCATAATAGCCGCATGAGTAATGTTACATTAAAGATAAAAAATAACTGCGGGGATATTGAAGTAGATAATTAGTTATAAATAAAAAGGTTAGAAATTAATTTTTCTAGCCTTTTTAAATATTAATCTTAAACATTGTTGGAACTTCTTGTTCTTCTTTTATAGTACCTTCATCAAATAAATCATCTCCACAGTTTTCATCAGTATATTTATATGGTATTTCAACTCCGCCATTTGCTTTAGCAACCCTAACAGAATACTCGTTAATAGCGGCTATATACAAATTTTTATCACCATCAAAATTATTATCTTTTAAAAGCTTTTTAAGTAATGCTAAAGCTTTAGTGCAATAGCGATTATTTCTGTAGTTTTCTTTAATATTATACATAACGTTTCCAAGTTCTGATGGACCACTTTCATTATAATTGAAACTAATATCCCCAATAACTTCGTAAGTTGCGTTTAATATAATATTAAAATTACAAAACTTTCTATCATTTATGTTTTTAATTTTGGTTATTGAACATAGACTAATAACATCATCACTAATTACAGGGTTATATTTATCTTCTGTTACTATGTTTAGATTTTTATATAAATTATTTACGTTAATTATATTATTGATAAATAAATCATCAAGAAAATTTTTAGCTATACAAAAAGCATCTTCTTTTCTCATTTTACCAGTAGTCTCATTATCTACGGAAGAATACGTTTTAATAGTTTTAGTAGAACCATTAAGTTCGTGTATTAAGTTACTTATTAAGTAATTATTATTTTTAATTTCTATTGATGTTTCATATATTTGATCACTCATTATAATTTTGCTTATTAATAAATTATCATTATTTTCTTTAATTATTTCATATGATGTATTATTATTATTTATAAAATATATTTCCAAAGCAGGAATTTTTTTATTCTCATTTACTATATTAAAATCATATTTAAAAACTAATCCAATTATTTTTCTTTTAAGTTCATCATCTATGTTTAGATTTTTTAATGCGTTGCTAAATTTTCCAAAACTATATCCTTTTGGAATTTCTATTTTTAAAAAATCATTATTTTTATGTATTATAATTTCTTTACTTAACTTGCCAAACATAATGGTTCTCCTTTTTAGACTATATTATAACAACATTAAATTAGTTTGTAAAATAAGATATAATTGTTGTATAATGTGTTAGGAAGGAAAAGAATATGATAACTATAAAAAACGAAAGAGAAATAGAATTAATGAAACATGCTGGAATGCTTGTTTCTAAGATGCATAAGTTTATTAAACCATATATTAAAGCAGGTGTTACTACCAATGAACTTGATAAACTATGTCATGATTTTATTATAAAAAATGGTGCTGTTCCTAGTTGTCTTGGATATGAAGGGTATCCTAATACTTTATGCACTAGTGTTAATGATACCGTTGTGCATGGTATACCTAACAATACAAAGCTAAAAGATGGCGATATAATTACGATAGACGTTGTAATAGGATATAAAGGATACCAAGGAGATGCAGCGTGGACTTATACGGTTGGCGAGGTTACGGAAGATAAAAAATACTTAATGGAACATACCGAAAAAGCTTTATACGAAGGAATTAAAATGGTAAAACCAGGTAATAGAATAGGAGATATATCAAACGCCGTTGAAACTTATGCTAGAGGTCATAATTTAGGAATTGTAAAAGAACTATGTGGTCATGGTATAGGAACAGATATGCATGAAGATCCTGACATTCCAAATTATGGACCTAAGGGAGTTGGGCCAAGACTAAAAGAGGGAATGGTAATATGTATTGAACCAATGCTTAATTATGGTGGTGATGATATATATATTCTTGATGATGATTGGACGGTTAAAACTTTAGATGGTAAGCCTTCCGCTCACTTTGAACACACCGTTTTGGTAACGAAGGATGGTTATGAGATACTAACTCCAAGATTAGATGATTAATTTTAGTGTGAGGTAATAATTATGAATCAAGAAAAAATAGGTAAATTTATAAAAGAAATAAGAAAAAAAGAAAACTTAAGTCAAAAACAGTTTGCAGAAAAATACGGCGTAACATATCAAGCAGTAAGTAAGTGGGAAACTGGAAAAAACATACCAGATATAACCATATTAAAAATGATGTGCGAAGAGTATAACATGAACTTAGATGAACTTTTAAACGCCAAAAAAGATACTTCTAAGTTTAGTAAGGATAAGAAGTTAATTACCATTTTAGTAATTGTTGTGCTTGTTATATCTTTATTTGTTTTGATGATTGTAAATAAAAAAGATAACGACTTTGAACTTAAGACACTTGCACCCGTTTGTGATAACTTTAAGCTTTATGGAACAATCGCTTATAACGATAATAAAACATCCATTCATATATCGAATATTTCTTACTGTGGAAAAGAAGATTTAACAAAGTATAAAAAAATAGAGTGCACGCTTTATGAAACAAGTGGTAAAACAAAAAAAGAAATCAGTAAATATAATTATGAAGAAAAAAAGAGACTAACTTTAGATGAATTTTTAAATAAAGTCCATTTTAACGTAAGTAATTATGCTAAGACTTGTAAGGTTTATAAAGAAAATAGCCTTCACCTAGAAATTGATTTAACGAGTGAAAATGATGATATTACCTCATATAAGATACCACTTTCACTAGAAGATAATTGTGATAAATAAAGGGCTCAACTTTAAGTTGAGCTTTTTTCAACCTTTTCTTTATTGAAAAAAATGTAAAATATTGCTAATATTAAAGTAGCTGGGAGGTAAAAAGATGAAAAACAAAAAAAACATAATTGTAATTGCTGCTGTTATTTTAGTAATCGTGGTAGCAGGAATATTTTTATTTCTAAACGGAAATAAAAAAGAAGAAGTAAAGGTTAATCCTGATGCTAAAAAGTTTGCTAAGGAGTATGAAACGGTATCAGAAGATAACCCATTCGTTTATAAAAGTGCAGATGAAATAATTAAAATAATGAAAAACGGAACTGGTGTTGTTTATTTAGGTTATCCAGAATGTCCATGGTGCATGGCTTACGTTAAGTACTTAAACGAAGTTGCAAATGATGTAGGTATTGAAAAGATATATTATTGCAATACTAAAAAAGTTAAAGAAGAAAGTATGGATAAGTATTATGAACTAAGGGATTTACTTCATGGAAACTTACAATATACTGATGAAGGAGAAGAATGGATATTTGTACCTAACGTATCATTCCATATAAGCGGTGAAATAATTGGGAATGATTATGAGACTTCAAAAGATACACATGGTTTGAGGGATCCTAAAGAGTATTGGACTAAAGACGAAGTAAAGGATTTAAAAGAGAAGTTAACTAAATATATGACAAAGGTTAAAGAAGCTAGTAACATTTGTACTGATTGTAATAAGTAATAAATAAAGGCGTGGTAAAACAAATACCATGTCTTTTAAAATCTACTTTAAAGATGTATAATAATAACGTAAAGATAATAAAGGTGATTTTAATGGATACTAAAATAATAAGTTTAGATGATTTTGAAAAAGTAGATATCAGGGTTGGAACCATAATAGATGCAAGCGTAAATAAAAGAGCAAGACATCCTGCTTATAAATTAAAAATAGATTTTGGAGATGAAATAGGTGTTAAATTATCATCTGCACAAATAACTACTCTTTATAAACCAGAAGAATTAATTGGAAAACAGGTTGTATGCGTTATTAACTTTAGTCCAATTAGAATATCTGAGGTAAAAAGTGAGGTAAGAGTTTTAGGTGCTGATACTGATAATGGCGTAAGTCTTCTTACTTTAGATAAAAGAGTTTTAAACGGAAAAAGAATATATTAATTGACAGGAGAAAATTATATGGAAAAATCAAAGGTTTATTTTACAAAGGAAATCACGCCAGAAAGCTTAGTTAAAATTTATAAAGCTTTAGGATTTAAGTTAAAGGGGAAAGTAGCAGTTAAACTTCACTCTGGAGAAGAAGGTAATCAAAACTATGTTAAACCAGAGTTTGTTAAGCAAATAATCGATTATGTTGGTGGAACGGTAGTTGAGTGTAACACGGCTTATGAGGGTGCTAGAAACGAAACAGAAAAACATAAGGAATTAATTGAAAAACATGGTTGGTCTAAGTATTTTGACGTTGATATAATGGACGCTGAAGGACCAGATAAAGTGCTTAATATTCCAAATGGTAAGGTTATAAAGAAAAACTTTGTTGGTAAAAACATTGATAATTATGATTCGATGTTAGTGTTATCACATTTTAAGGGACACCCAATGGGTGGTTATGGTGGAGCTTTAAAACAATTATCAATTGGCGTTGCATCAAGTGCGGGTAAGTCCTATATTCATAGTGCAGGATTATTAACTGACCAAACCAAGCTATGGGATAATTTACCAGAGCAAGATAAGCTTTTAGAAAGTATGGCTGATGCAGCTGCATCAGTAGTACAATATTTTAAAGATAATATTTGTTACATAAACATAATGTGTAATTTATCGGTTGACTGTGATTGTTGTGCTGATGCTGAGGATCCTTGCATGAGTGATATTGGTGTTTTAGCAAGTATAGACCCAATTGCAATAGACCAAGCCTCAATTGACTTAGTTTATAATTCTAATGATAAAGGTCGTGACCATTTGATAGAGCGAATAGAATCTAGAAATGGTATTCATACGATAGAAAGAGCAGAAGAATTAGGTTTTGGTTCTAGAGCGTATTCGTTAATAAACATAGATTAGAGGTGAAAAAATGAAAATATATATGTCAGGTTCAATATATGGTGGAACGCAGAAGATAGATACTTATAAAAAGTTAATTGAAGCTTTAAAAAGCTATGGTGAAATTTTAGATGATCAGATAGCAGATGAAAACACTATTGCTAAAGAAGCTTTTCAAAATGATGAAGACATTTATAAAGATTTAGAATCTAAAATGAAAATAGCAGATATAATTTTTGCAGAGGTATCAATTCCATCCCTTGGCGTTGGTTATGAACTTGGATTTGCAGATAAACTAGGAAAAAGAATAATAGCGATATATGATGAAACTTATACACCTAAGGTATCAACCATGATAAGGGGGAATAAAAGAATAGGGTTGATTCCTTATAAAGATATATCAGAAATAATAAATAATTTAGATAATATTTTAAAAAAATATTAATATATGTGAAATCATAGAAACTTATTTATAAAAGTAGTTTTTATTATTCTTTGTAATACCTTGCAAAAAACGATAAAATACATTATAATTATACTTATAGAATAAGGAGGAGTGCATATGAAAGAATTAGAAACTCTTAAGATAGCTAATCAAGACGGTAAGGAAATGGAAATTAAAGTTATTACGATTTTAAAAACTCCAGATGATTCAAAATCATTTTTGATATATACATTTGATGATAAAGCAGATAATGTTGATATATATGCTTCAGTAATAGTAGAACAAGAAGATAGCTATGTTCTTGATTCAATTACTAATGAAGAAGATTGGAAAATGATTCAAAAGGCTATTCAAGAATTATCAGAAGAATAGGAGAATAAACTATGAATACTGAAAAATATAAAAAAATTATAGAAGAGTTAAAAAATTTAACCGCTGATGAAATAAATGATAAATTTAGTTCTACAATATTAGATGACTGGCTTGGTAACAAAGCCGATATTACTTTTTTTACAGCTTATCATGATTACCTAAAAGATAATCCTGAAAAGGATATAAATGGTAAAATAGTTAAGACATGTGAAGACAAAATATTAGAAAAAAAATATGTACAAGCCGATGGAGCTGAAAAAGAGCAAATAGGAAAGCAAATAGATGCTCGTACCAAGCAAAATTTAAAAGGCACAATAAAAGATTATAAAAATGCTAATCCAAAAAGAAGTATAAATATACCCGAAGAAAAGATTATGAAGAAAACTAATAATCTTGGATTAAGCACAGAAGATAAAAAGATAGTAATAAACTTTGTCGTAGATCCTTCTGTTGGGCAGATAAAAACGACGCCTCTTGTTTCAATTCCAAAGGATAAGTTTAAGATTTTAAGAAATATTGTTAATAAATATTTAGAATGGTTAGCAAATAAAAATTATAAAGTAGAGCCAGAAAATTTAAAAAACTCAAAAGGTGAAAAACAAAATGTTGTATATATTAAACATGGCGAAATATTTAACATAACTTTAAGCTGTACAAATCTTGTTATAGAAGCTATAAATAAAGGAGTATCAAGAATAAAGAAAGCTCGTAAATGGATAGAGGATACTAGCGCAGGTATTAAGAAAACCATTAGTAAGATTTCTGAAAGACGTAAAGAAAAAAGGGCAGCTCGTAATGCTAAAATAAAAAATGCTTTTGCATCGGTAATTGATTTTGCAGGAGATGTCGCAGAAAGCTTTTCGGATAGATTGGAAGATCTTTCTATTAAAGAACATGAAAAAGCTGAAGAAATGAGAGCAACATCAGTAGATGACATAAAAGAAAGACTTGATGATCTAAAGAAAAAAAGAGGAGTAGCTGTTAGTGGAGATAAGTTAGAATTAATTGCACTTCCAAAAGTAAATGCTCAAATGCATATTTAAAACGTATTAAAAAAGATATTTATTTCATAATAGTAATGGTGGTTTTATGAAAAAATATCTTTTTTTATTATTTTTATTTATAATTTATATATTTTTGATTATATCTAATAGAAGTAAGCCAGTTATCTCTTATGACGATGTAAATAATTATGGAGTATCCATGGTTGATATAACTTTTGAAGATGGAATTAGTAGTAATAAATTAGATAAATTATTTAATAAGTATAGTGATGAATATCTTATAACAAATATAAAATTAAAAAATAATAGTGAATATAAATTATCTTGCAATAATATAGGAAAATGCATAAAAGATATTTATGATGAAGAAGATAATTATTTTAATGTAACATATATATCAAATGGAATTACCATAACTCATATGACATTGATATCATATACTGATAATATATCCAGTTTTTTAAATAAAAATAACATATATTATAAAATGAAATAAAAGAAGCAAATTATTGCTTCTTTTGATATTTATAACCTTGATATGTATTTCTTTTGCTTAGTTCTTTATCAATATCATTAAGTACTGATACTTTTTTTAGTGTCCACATAGGCTCTATTAAATCTTCTTTTTTTCCATCTCCAGTTAATCTATGAATAACTATTTTTTCATCAAGTTCTTCTATTTGATCACATACTATATCCACATATTCTTCTTTTGTTAAAACATGAAAATTAGTTTTTTTATAGAAGTTTTCTAATTCAGTATTTTTAAGGATATGAAGCATATGTATTTTAATTCCTTGAATATTAAGAGAGTTTAAATGCTTTACGGTATCAATCATCATTTTTTTTGTTTCAAAAGGTAGTCCATTTATTATATGAACTACAACGTTTATGTTATTTTCTCTTAATTTTTTAACGCACTCATCAAAACACTTTAAATCGTGTCCACGATTAATTAATTTGAGTGTTTCATTATGCATGCTTTGTAATCCTAATTCGATTGTTAGGTAAGTTCTTTTATTTAAATCATTTAAATACTTTAAACATTCATCTGATATTGCATCTGGTCTTGTTCCTATGTTTAATCCTACAACGTTAGGAAAGGTAAGTGCTTTTTCAAATTTTTCTTTTAAAACGTTTACAGGTGCATAAGTATTTGTATTAGCTTGAAAGTATGCTATGTATTTAGTATCAGGCCATTTATTGTTTAACATAGTTTTAACATCGTTAAATTGTTTTAATAGATTATCATTTTTGTTACCAGCAAAATCTCCACTACCTAAAGCGGAACAAAAAATACAACCCTTATTATTTTTGAAGTTAGGACAAGAAAAATTACCATTTAAACTAACTTTAAATGCTCTTGTACCAAATTTATTCGTTAAATGATAATTAAGAGTATGATATCTTTTATTATCTAAACTATATTTAAACATTTCTATCACCAAAAAGATTATATCATTTTAGAATATATATTTCAAAATCATAAAAATTAATTATTGAAATAAAGGAGAAAATAGATTAAAATATTAGTTAAAGGAAGGTGATTACTATGAAAGAAATAAATATTTTACCCGCTGATACTTTTGTAGTAGTTAACCGAACTATTTTAAATGAATATGATAGAAAAATAATTAGTATGTTATATCAACCAATTATTGGTAGTATAGCAACTAGCTTATATTATACTTTATGGGCAGATTTAGATAAAACAGAACTACTTAGTATGGAGTATACACATCATCATTTAATGACTAGTCTTAGAATTAAAATGGATGCTATAATAACCGCTAGAAAGAAATTAGAAGGAGTAGGTTTATTAAAAACTTTTGTTAAAAAAGATAACGTTAATAATTATGTTTATGAAATATATTCTCCAATAAGCGCTTCAGAGTTTTTTAATCATCCAATATTAAATATTGTTTTATATAATAACGTAGGTAAAAAAGAATATGAAAACTTGCTTAAGTATTTTAAAGTACCTAGGATAAATTTATCTTCTTATGAAGAAATGACAAGTAGTTTTGATGAGGTATTTGAAAGCCTACCTGCTACTACTTATGATAACTTAAATGAAGACTTAAGAGTTAATAAAACAGGTAATATAAAAATAGATAAAGGCTTTGATTTTGATATGCTAATATCATTAGTGCCAAGCGGTGTAATAACAACTAAAACTTTTTCAAAAGAAGTTAAGGAACTTATTAATAATTTATCTTTTGTTTATAATATGGATGCTAATAGTATGAAATCACCAATTCTTAATTCGATAAAAGAAAATGGTCTTATTGATAAAACCCTTCTTAGAAAAAACGTTAGAAATTATTATAGATATGAAAATGAAAATAAATTACCATCTTTGGTTTATAAAAGCCAACCAGAATACCTAAAAAATCCAGTAGGGGCAGATGATAAAAGAGCGAAGATGATTTATGTATTTGAAAACACAAGCCCTTATAACTTCTTAAAAGGAAGAAGTAATGGTGCTAAACCATCAAGTAGGGATTTAAGTTTATTAGAGTCTTTATTAAATGACTTTAAACTTAATCCAGGTGTTGTAAACGTTTTAATTGATTACGTACTTAAAATAAATAATAAAAAACTAACGAGAGCTTATTTAGAAACAATTGCATCCCAATGGAAAAGACTTAACGTAGAAACCGTTGAAGAAGCAATGAAAGCAGCTGAAAAAGAATACAAAAAAGATAAAAAAGTTAATGATAAACCACTATCTAAAGTTATAAAAGAAGAAAAATTACCAGAATGGTTTAATCAAAACATTAAAAAAGAAAAGATAAGTGAAGAAGATGAAAAATCACTTAAGGATATGCTTAAAGAATTTTCATAAAAGGAGTAATTATGGATAAAGATTATACTATTTTAAATAAGAAAGTTATGGATGCTAATAAACTTATTAGAAAAAGAAAATATGAGGATGCTAAAAGAGTTTTATTAGATTATATAGATGAAGTAGAAAATTTATATATTAAAGAAGATGGTGTTAATTATTCTTTTAAAAGCATACTCCAGTTTTATTTGTTTATTAATATAGTTAAAGTAAAAAAGCAAGTATTTTGGATTAATCTAATGGGTGATGAGGCATATAGATTACTTGCCTATATTGCGGTAGAAGAAAAAGAGTATGATAAAGCATTAGAATATTTAAATAAATCTTTAAAGTATAACCCGATTAACATAGATTCTTTTTTTGAAATAGTAGAGGCTTATAAAATGTCCGGTAATTTAGATAAGATGAAAGAAAGTATAGATAATTTGTATGATTATTTATATGATGCTTCTTCATTAGCAAGATATTATCGTAATTTAGGATTTTATTATATAGAAAAAGAAAAATATGAATTGGCATTTTCTTTGTATTTAATAAGTATAAGATATGAAAATAATAACTTTGCTTTAAATGAAATGCTCTACATTAGAAAAAAGCTTAACGATTCTGATTATATCATAGAAGATAATGAAGCTGTTAAAATGCTAAAAGAAAATGATATAAATATAGGTATCTCTAGTAGAAATTTAAAAATACTTAATAATTTAGCTAAAGATCCTAAGTTAAATGAAAAGAATCCATCATTCATTAAGAATTTGAAGGAAAATATAAAAAAAGTGCAGATAAAAATAAACTAAAAAGTACTAATTATGTTTTATAGGTGGAATATATATGGGAATGTTTAATGGTATTGATTTAAAAACGAATAGTATTAAAACCATTAGAAGGAAAAACAGTGGTAATTAAGGAGTTTATTATGGAAAACATTAATAAGATAAGAAGTGTTAAAGATTTAAATTACAAGTTAAGAGTTGCTTATGAGGAAGCTAAAAAAGATCCGGATTTTAAAGCTATGACTGATAAAATTAATTTAAGTGATGATGAGTTAATGAAAAGTACTACTTCTATTGAAGATTCGGTTTTAGAAGTTAAAAACTGTAAAAACTGTAAGGGACTTCCTATGTGTAAAAACAGTATGAATGGATATTGCTATATGCCTATTTTAAAGAATGGTAAATTAGAGTTTTCCTATGTTTCTTGTAGGTATAAAAATAAACTTATAGAAGATACCAAATATCAACAAAACGTAACCAGTATTGATATTCCCAAAGAAATTAAAGAAGCTAAAATAAAAGATATTTATACGGATGATAAAGGAAGAGAAAAAGTAATTAAATGGATTTTAAATTATGTTAAAGCATATAAAGAAGGTAACATTAAAAAGGGATTATTTTTACATGGTAACTTTGGCTGTGGAAAAACTTATTTAATAGCAGCTTTATTTAATGAACTTGCAAAATATAAGGTAAAAAGTGTGATAGTATATTGGCCAGAATATCTAAGAAGTTTAAAATCAACTTTTCAATCAAGTTCAAATGATGAATTTAAAAACAAATATAACGAACTTAAATATGCTAAGTTACTTTTAATAGATGATTTAGGAGCTGAGGGTGTAACAGCTTGGGGAAGAGATGAGATTTTAGGTACTATTTTGCAATATAGAATGCAGGAAGGCTTACCAACGTTTATAACTTCTAATTTAAATATTAAGGAATTAGAAGAGCATTTATCTATTACTACGTCTAATAAATCAGAAAGAGTAAAAGCGGTTAGAATAATAGAGAGAATAAAACAGTTGACGCAAGATACCCAAATGCTTGGTGAAAACAAAAGAAAATAATTGACTAATACTAATAAAAGTAGTATTATTTTGGTATAAATGCGATTGATGAAGACATGATTATATAATGGTGTTTAAAAGAGAGTCTATGATGGTGGAAATTAGATAAACTATTTATATGATTACTACTTCTTTAGCAGGACTCGAAAGAGAATCCCGTGTTTAATAAACACGTTATCAAATTAAGTTAAAGGTAAGGATGGTACCGTCTTTTACAGACTCCTTTGGTATTATCCTTTTTATTTTTGAAAGAAGGTGAAAAAATGGTGGAAAAATGGAAACTAGCTTTAAAAGAATTCTTAAAGCAGTATGAAGAAGATGATGACGTTGTTGGGGCTATTTTATGTGGTAGCTACGCAACTGGTAATCAAAATGAGTATTCAGATATAGATGTACAACTTGTTTTAAAAGATACCTGTGATTATTCGGTTCACGGAGTTACAGAATCAAACAGTTATTTAATAGAGTTTTTTATAAACCCGGCGTATAAAATAAAAGAATATATGGAATTAAATTATAAGAAAAATAGGCAAACGACTCAAAATATGTTTGCATATGGGAAGATAATATATGATTTAGATGGGAGTGTAAAACAATTACAGGATTTAGCTTTAGAATATATTGATAGACCATTTGAAGTTATAAGTAGCAAAAAAATGGATATGAATAATTATCATGTATGGGATTATTTAGATGAATTAAAAGTGAGTTCGAAAGAAAGTAGTCCTAATTTTAATTTGATATATTATAAATTATTGGACGGCTTATATGAAAGTTATTGTGAATTACAGGGAATACCAAAATTACCAATTAGTAGGATATATAAAATACTAACTGATGAAGAATTTAGAAAAAAATATCATATATTTAAAATACCTGATAGTAAATTTGTAAGCTTATATTTGAGATGTTATAAAGAATCATCATATGATACTATGTATAAAAATATAAGTAATTTAGTTAATTATTATTATGAAGTTCAAGGTGGCTTTAATATAAGAACATTTGAATTAAAAACTGAATTGGAGGAAAAGTAAAAATGATTAATATAAAAGAAAATGAAAAGTTAAACAAATTAAACCATAGCTGTGCACACTTGCTTGCACAGGCAGTAAAGCATTTATTTCCAAATGCTAAGTTTTGGGTAGGACCGGTAATAGAAGAAGGATTCTATTATGACATAGACTTAGGAGATAAAACATTAACAGAAGAAGATTTATTAAAAATAGAAAAAGAAATGAAAAAGTGTGCTAAGTCTGATAAGAGAATTTATAGAGAAGAAATCTCTAAGGAAGAAGCCTTTAAAAGATTTAAAGATGATCCTTATAAGATTGATTTAATTAGTAGAATGGATGGGGCTGATACTGTTATTTCTTGTTATACACAAGGAGATTTTACTGATTTATGTAGAGGACCTCACGTAGAAACCACTAAGATGATGAAATACTTTAAGCTTCTTAAGTTTTCTGGTGCATATTGGAAAGGTGATTCTAAAAACAAGATGCTTCAAAGAATATATGGAGTATGTTTTGAAAGTGAAGAAGATTTAAATAATTATCTAGCAGAACTTGAAGATAGAAAAGCAAGGGATCATAGAAAAATAGGTAAAGAACAAGAAATATTCATGAGCCATGAATTAGTTGGTGCTGGTATGCCTTTATGGCTTCCTAACGGAGCAATTATTCGTAAACAGTTAGAAAACTACATATATGAAAAGGAACAAAAGATGGGTTATGATCACGTTTATACACCATGTGTTGGAACGGTTGATTTATATAAAACATCAGGGCACTGGGATCATTATAAAGAAAACATGTTCCCATCTATGAAGGTTGATGAAGAAGAATTTGTTTTAAGACCAATGAATTGTCCACATCATATGTTAGTGTTTAAAAATAAATTACATTCATATAGAGACTTACCAATTAGAATAGGTGAGTTTGCAACTGATTTTAGATACGAAGCATCAGGTGCTGTTAAAGGTCTTGAGCGTGTTAGATGTATGTGTCAAAATGATGCGCACCTTTTCGTAACTCCAGAACAAATTGGAGAAGAATTTAAAAAAGTTGTAAGCTTAATTCTTGATGTTTATAAAGACTTTGGTATTAAGGAATACAAGTTTAGATTATCACTTAGGGATCCGGAAGATAAAGAAAAATATTTTGATGATGATAAGATGTGGAATGAAGCTGAGGATAAATTAAGAGAAGTTCTAAATGAACTTGGCGTTGATTATTTTGAAGCTATTGGTGAAGCAGCGTTTTACGGACCTAAGTTAGACGTTGAAGTAAAACCAGCAGTAGGTCCAGAAGTTACTTTATCAACTTGCCAATTAGACTTCTTACTACCAAGAAGATTTGATTTATCATACATTGATAATAAAGGTGAAAAACAAGTTCCTGTAGTACTTCATAGAGCAATCTTTGGAACGTTTGATAGATTTACCGCGTTCTTAATAGAAGAGACTAAAGGAGCATTTCCAACTTGGCTTGCACCAGTTCAAGTAAGTGTTATACCAGTTAATAATAACTATCATTTAGAATATGCTAGTGAAGTATACAACTTATTAAAAGAAAATGGTATTAGAGCTGAACTAGATGATAGAGAAGAAAAACTTGGATATAAAATGAGAGAATCTCAAACTAAGAAAGTTCCTATAACTTTAATATTAGGTGATAAAGAAAAAGAAGAAAACTTAATTAGTTATAGAAGACATGGTTCTAAAGAAACTTATTCAGTAGAAA
The DNA here is from genome assembly GCA_910580185.1 of uncultured Bacilli bacterium. GTDB lineage: Bacteria > Bacillota_I > Bacilli_A > RF39 > UBA660 > Aphodocola. The sequence goes on along the minus strand of CAJTWC010000005.1, from coordinate 39,052 downwards.
AGAATATGTTCGTAGAATTATTACTTAACGAGATTAAAGATAAAAGAAGAAAAACTGAAAGGTAGTTTTCTTCTTTTTTCTATGTTATAATATAACGATATAAGGGTGTGTTAAAGTGAATATAAATTTTGAGAAAATAAATAAAATATATGGATCAGATATATTGGATGGATTAAAGGATAATTTGGAAGAAGTTAATAAAAATATAAAATATCTATATGAAATAGGAATAGAAGATATTGATGAAGTATTTGAAAGGTATGCTCCTATCTTTATTAGTACTAATAAAGAGTTTACTTTAAAAGTAAACAAATTAGTTGGAAGATTAGGAAATGAATATATAGAAATTTTAGCAGAAAACTTTGATTTTTGGAGTGAATTATTATGATAGAAGAAAAAGAATTAAGAACTTTGTTAGAAAGTTATAATATTGACTATAAAAAAATAGTAAATGAAAGAGTATTAAATAAAGCAGATTATTTTGGGGTGAAACATGTATTAGAATATTTAGTTGGTGAAATAGGAATATTATCAAAAAGTATAGAAAAATGTCCTAGTATACTATATTCTAATGCAAATGAAATAATAAAAAATTATGAATTTTTAAAAAAACAACATATAACAATAAGTAACGTAGATACATGCTTACATATATTAAGTGCTAGTCACGAACAATTAAAAGAAACCTATTATTATATCTTAAAAAACTATGGTTTAAAAACTCTTAATTATTCAACTTCAATATTAAAAATAAATGTTAAAAGAATAAAGGAAATAGAACTACTAGGATTATCTAAGGAAAATGTAATTAGTGCAGCTATACATAGTAGAAAAACTATAGATGAAATAAAAAAGATAATAAAGGTATGTAAAGAAAATAAGATAGAGATAAGCGGCTTAGTATTTTTAAGAAACGCAGAAGAAATAGAAAAAATAATAAAAGTATGCAAAGAAAATAACATAGAAATAACCAGTACAGTATTTCATAGAACTGCAGAAGAAATAGAAAAAATAATAAAAGTATGCAAAGAAAATAACATAGAAATAACCGGTACAGTATTTCATAGAACTGCAGAAGAAATAGAAAAGATAATAAAAGTTTGTGAAGAAAATAATATAGAAATAATTAGTTCAATATTTCAAAAAAACGTCGAAGAAATAGAAAGAATAATAAAAGTTTGTAGAGAAAATAACATAGAAATAATTGGATCAGTATTTCAAAAAAACGCCGAAGAAATAGAAAAGATAATAAAAGTCTGTAAAGAAAATAAGGTAGAAATAACTGGTACAGTATTTCATAAAACTGCGGCAGAAATAGAAAAAATAATCAAAGTTTGTAAAGAAAACAAAATAGATAATATAACAGGTACAGTATTTTTAAGAAGTGCGGCAGAAATAGAAAAGATAATAAAAGTTTGTGAAGAAAATAATATAGAAATAATCAGTTCTATATTTGTAAAAAGTGCGGCAGAAATAGAAAAAATAATCAAAGTCTGTAAAGAAAACAAAATAGAAATAACTGGTACAGTATTTTTAAGAAGTGTGGAAGAAATAGAAGATATAATAATAATTTGTAGGGAAAATAAACTAGAAATAACAGGATCAATATTTCATAAAAACGTAGAAGAGATAAAGAAAATAATAAAAGTCTGTGAAGAAAATAATATAGAGATAACAGGTACAATATTTCATAGAAGCGCCGAAGAAATAAAAAAAATAATACAGGTATACAAAGAAAATAATATGGAAATAACTAGTACAGTATTTCTAAAAAGTGCGGAAGAAATAGAAAAAATAATCAAAGTTTGTAAAGAAAACAAAATAGATAATATAACTGGTACAGTATTTTTAAGAAGTGCGGAAGAAATAGAAAAGATAATAAAAGTTTGCAGAAAAAATAATGTAGAAATAACCAGTTCAATATTCAACCAAAACGCAGAAGAAATAGGAAAGATAATAAAGGTTTGCAGAAAAAATAATATAGAAACAATTGGTACAGTATTTTTAAGAAGTGCTACCGAAATAGAAAAAATAATAAAGGTATGTAAAAAAAATAATATAGAAATAACAGGTTCAGTATTTAGACAAAGTGCGGAAGAAATAGAAAAAATAATAGAAGTTTGCAATAAAAATAATATAAAAATAAAGGGAAATGTATTTTTTAGAAGCGCAAAAGAAATAGAACGAATATCAGAGATTTGTAGAGAAAATAACATAGATAAAAATGGTACAATGTTTATAAAAAAGGTTAAAGAAATAGAAAAAATAATAAAAGTTTGTAAAGAAAATAATATAAAAATAACTAGTTCAGTATTTTATAAAAGTGCGGAAGAAATAGAAAAAATAATAAATGTTTGCAGAAAAAATAAAATAGAGATAACAGGTTCAGTATTTAATAGTAGTGCTACCGGAATAGAAAAAATAATAAAGGTATGTAAAGAAAATAATATAGAAATAACGGCTTCAGTATTTAGAACTGACCATGAAGAAATAGAAAAAATAATAAGAATTTGCAATAAAAATAATATAAAAATAAAGGGAAATGTATTTTTAAGAAGTGCTACTGAAATAGAAGAAATAATAAAAGTTTGTAGGGAAAATAATATAGAAATAATAGGCTCAATATTTATAAAAAAACCTGATAAATTATTAGAAAGCATAAATTTTATTAAAGAAAATTATGATGACAGATATATAACTGCCTTGATTATAGTAAGAGATAAAAAGTATTTAAGTGAAGTAATGCCATATTTAGATAGTTTAGGTGTATTAGAAATAACGATAAATAGTTCTGGTATATTAACACTTACATTAGATGAAATAAAAAAGAGAATAGATATAATAAATACAGTGGGAGAAGAAATAGTAGTAAAAGGAAAATTTAATTCTATTTTTGGACTGAATAAACCTAGATTAAAAAAGCGAATTAACAGATATAAAGATGCTGAAGTTTATCCGTTAATAGAAAAGTATATTATATAATAAAAAAATCTTGCATTATAATATTATTTTTTGATATATTTATAAAGTAATTTTTATAACAAATGTAAACGACACATGTAGAGCTTTTGCTCGTAAATCTGATCACGGTACATTAAAGTGATAGGTTTATAAGTAAAGTTTTACGTGTTTTTTTGTTGTAAAAAAAGAAAGTAGAAAGGAGTAAAATTATGATTCAAAACAGAAAACAAGGTCTTATATTTGCACTTATAACAGTAATAATAACAGTGCCATACTTTGTATTTTATTGTTTATCAATTGAAAATGGAGAAATACTTAACGTAGATTGGAAATTTGCTTTAATACTAATTCCAATTGAATTTGTATTAGCATATTTATCAGAGGTATTTATAGGAAGTCCTTTAGCATTAAAGTTCGCAATGAAAGCCATTGATCCAAAGAAAAATGATCATATGATAGTTGAATCAGCAATCATATGCGCAACGGTTACTATAATGTGCCCATGGATGAGCTTTTTAGCAACTATTCTATATAAAGGTGTTTTTCCAGCGTTAGTATTTCATGATGCTGCATGGACTTTTGGTTCGTTTATAGTTCATTTTATACCAAATTTCTTGCAAACTGTGGTTTTAAACTTTCCATTTGCATTCCTTGGACAAATGTTTATTATACAGCCAATTGTTAGAAGAATATTTAAATTTATATTTTATAGAAAAAAATCACCTGTAAAGTAAGGTGATTTTTTCATGATTGTTGACAAGTTATATATATTTTTGTTATTATATACGCTATCAAAAGGGGATTTGGTAATATGACTCAAAAAGAAATTATACAAGGCTTTGGTTATTCACAAAAAGGTGCAGAATTAATAATAAAAAAATTGAATTATTTTGAAATTGGAGTCAATACGTTTATATCTGAATTTAATCATTTTAGGGAAACTGTAAATTCATATGGATATGATGATGTAGCGGTTAGAAATATGTTAGTATTAGATCCAAGAATAGTAACATATAGTGATAAGTTTGAAATAAGATATAATAATATGAAAAAGATTTTATCAGAGAAAAATTCTGATGTAAGTGTTATAGCAAGAGCAGTTGTTTTTTTGCCAGAAACTCTTAATAATAAAATTAAGATGTTTGAATCATTCGGGTTTACTAATGAGGATATAAGAAAAATGGTATCAAAGGATCCTAAAATATTAGGAAGATCTAAAGAGTCATTTAACAAAATATTTAATTTTTTTAAAGATTTGGGTATGCATAAGAAAGATATAACAAAATTAATAGTTAGATATCCTAGAAAACCGTTTGTTAGTTTCGATTACATCGAAGCTAATCTATATAGATTAGTTAATTATGGTTTTACTAAAAAAGAAGTAGGAAAGTTAATAAATAATATAAATGACATAATAATGGATGACGAAATCGATCTAGAAGGTCTTTTTGAATTATTTAGAAATTATGGTTTAAAAGATGATGAAATTAGGAAAGAAATACTTAGATATACTAAGATTGTTAAATATAATAAAGAAGGCTATGATGATATAGTTATCTATTTAAAGTCTAAAGGTTTTAATACTGAAGAAATTAAAGGCGTAACTTTAAAGGCTAAGGAAATTGTTAGATATTCGGAAAAAAGACTAGATTATTTATATGATGTTTTTTATAAATATAGAATTGATGATAATGATATAAAGCATATAATTACTAAAAATCCTAAAATTTTATATCATACAACCGATAAAATAAAAAATACTTTTGAGAAATTAGAAGAATTTAATATAATAGGAGAAAATTTGATTAAAGTTGTTACTATGTTTCCTGGCATATTTGAAACTAGCATTGATACATTAAATGAAAAATTAAGGGTTATAAATAATTTTGATTTAATAGAAGGAATATATAAAAATCCTAAGAATTTAATTCAAAGTGCTGAGAAAACTTATTTGAGATATTTATATATGTTTAACGTATTAGAAATGGAACCTGTAACTGAAAAAGAAAAAAACATTTTATTTAGTGCTAATCCTGTTATAAGAATAGAGGATAAAGAAACAAATGAAAAAATAAAATATGAAATTCCTGATTTAGAAAAATTGAAAAAAATGTTTACTTATTATAAAGATGAAGAGAGTTTAATTGATAAGTTTAAAGGAAGAAAATGTATGCATTAAAAAATCACCTGTAAAGTAAGGTGATTTTTCTTCCTTTTGATTCAATAAAACCTTCTTCTTTTAAATATTTTAATTCTCTTGACATAGCGGATCTATCAACTGCTAAATAATCAGATAAATCAGTTAAACTAAAAGGTAAATAAATATTACTTGTTCTGTGCTTTTTTCTATATATATCAAAATATTCAAGAAGTTTATCTCTTATTGTTTTTTTTGTTAGTATTTCTATTCGCTCGTTTTTTTCATCTATTATATTAGTTGTTATTTCAAGCAAGTTTTTAACAAATTGGTTATAATATGCGTAATTGTTATTTTCGGATTCTATTATTAAATCATAGTCTATTATTAAAACTTTAGTGTCTTCTTTTGCTATCATTTCACATTCATCACTTGAAAGCGATGATATTGTAGAACCGAATATAGCTTCTTCTTCCAATTCTTCTATGATTGTTCTATTACCATTATAATCAGTTCTTACAATTTGTGCATATCCTTCTAAAACAAGCCCTATAATGTTTTCTTTTATAGTTGAAAGCATTACGGTATCTTTTTTAAAACTAAGAGTACTCGTTTCTAATAATTTTAATAATTTAGCTTGTTCCTTTACGCTGATTTTATTGAATAATTTATACATTTTACACCTCTTGTTAAAATAATAACACTTTTTCTTAAAAGTTGCAATTGCAACAACTGTATATATTTATAATATGTTATATTTATATTGTCGAAAATAATAGTGTGAGAGGTACAATATGAAAATAATTAAAAGAGATGGACACATTGTTGATTATAGTCCAGACAAAATTGAGAATGCAATAATGAAGGCAAATCAAGAAGTAGACGAAGATGATGCTGCTTCTGGGACACAAATTAAAAATATTATCAAGTATATTGAAAAACTTGGAAAGAAAAGAATGCTTGTTGAAGATATTCAAGATATAATTGAAAAAAAATTAATGTCTATAGGCAAATATGACTTGGCAAAAAAGTATATTACTTATAGATATACAAGAGAACTAGTTAGAAAAAGTAATACAACGGATCTTTCTATTAAAGAGTTAATAGACGGTGAAAGCGAATATTGGAATACTGAAAATTCTAATAAAAATGCAAAAGTTGTAACTACCCAAAGAGATTATATTGCAGGTATTACATCAGCTGATATTACAAGAAGATTTTTACTTCCAGAAGATGTAGTAAAAGCACATGATGATGGTATTATTCATTTCCATGACATGGATTATTTTGCACAAAATGCGCTTCATAACTGTGATTTAATTAACCTTGAAGATATGCTTCAAAATGGAACTAACATAAATGGTGTTATGATTGAAAAGCCTCATAGATTTTTAACTGCTATGACAATTGCAACACAACTTATTACCGCTGTTAACTCAAGTCAATATGGTGGTGCCACGGTAACGCTTACTCATTTAGCACCATTTGTAAGAGAAAGTTATAATCGTTTTTTGAAGAAGTATAAGGATAGAAAATTTAATAAGGCAGATGCTGAAAAATATGCTAAAGAAGATTTAGCAAAAGAAATTACTGATGGTGTTCAAACTTTCCAATACCAAATAAATTCGATGACTACAACAAATGGTCAAGCTCCTTTCTTATCAGTTTGCATGTATTTAGGTGAAACTGAAGAATACAAAGAAGAACTTGCTATGATTATTGAAGAAGTTTTAAAACAAAGAACTCAAGGTATGAAAAATGAAAAGGGTGTTTATATAACACCAGCTTTCCCAAAACTTTTATACGTACTTGAAGAAGATAACATTCATGAAAATAGTAAATACTATTATTTAACTGAGCTTGCTGCAAAGTGTACTGCAAAGCGTATGGTACCAGATTATATATCTGAAAAAGTAATGAAAGAACTTAAGAAAAATGAAAATGGTGATGGTGATTGTTATCCATGTATGGGATGCCGTTCATTTTTAACACCTGATAGATCTATTTCTTTAGGAAATATTGCTAGAGCTAAAAACTATGTTCCAGGTAAAGGTAAGTATTATGGTAGATTTAACCAAGGTGTTGTAACCATTAACTTAGTTGATGCTGCATTATCATCAGATAAGGATATGGATACATTCTGGAAGATTTTAGACGAAAGACTAGAATTATGCCATAGAGCACTTCAAGCTAGACACAAAAGATTATCTAAAGCTACAAGCGATATAGCACCAATTTTATGGCAACATGGAGCACTTGCAAGATTAGAAAAGGGTGAGTCTATTCACGAATTATTACATCATGGCTATTCAACGATATCACTTGGTTATGCAGGTTTATATGAATGTGTTAAATACATGACTGGTAATTCACACACGGATGGTGGTGAAGGTAAGGAATTTGGTCTTAAAGTTATGCAAAGGCTTAATGACGCTTGTAAAGTTTGGAAAGAAGCTGAAGATATAGACTACAGTGTTTATGGTACCCCAATCGAATCAACAACTTATAAGTTTGCTAAATGTTTAAGAGATCGTTTTGGAACAATAAAAGGAATTACAGATAGAGATTATATTACTAACTCATATCACGTTCCAGTATTTGAGGAAATAGATGCATTTACTAAGTTAAAACTTGAAAGTGAATTCCAAAAGCTTTCACCAGGTGGAGCTATTAGTTACATAGAAACTCCAAACTTAACTAATAACATAGATGCAGTACTTGAAGTTATTAAATTTATATATGATAATATAATGTACGCAGAGTTAAATACTAAATCAGATTATTGTCAAGAATGTGGCTATGAAGGTGAAATTTTACTTGATGATAAATTAGAATGGTACTGCCCAGAATGTGGTAATAGAGATCATGATAAATTAAACGTTGCAAGACGTACTTGCGGTTACATCGGAACTAACTTCTGGAATAAAGGAAGAACTCAAGAAATAAAAGAAAGAGTAGTTCACATCGATAATAAGGATGATGAAGAATAATTATGAAATATAATAAAATAAGAAAAATGGATATATCAAATGGTCCAGGAGTGAGGGTTGCAATCTTTATGCAAGGTTGCGCCTTTCACTGTAAAAATTGTTTTAACAAAGAAACTTGGGACTTTAATGAAGGTAAAGAATTTACTGAGGATACGGTTAATAGGGTTTTAGAATTAGCCCAAAAAGATCATATAGTAGGTTTATCTATATTAGGTGGTGAGCCAATGCATCCAGTAAATATTGAAGGAACAACAAGATTAGCTAAAAAATTCAAAGAAAAATATCCAAATAAAAGTGTTTGGGTATGGACTGGATTTTTATTTGATAAAGATTTAAAAGATAAAGAAGTTTTAAAATATATTGATGTTTTAGTAGATGGAAGGTATGAAGATGAATTACATGATTTTAGATTAAAATGGTGTGGATCATCTAATCAAAGAGTAATAGATGTACAAGAATCTTTGAAAAAGGGTGAAATAGTACTCTTTGAAGAAAATAAGGAAGTTATAGGAGTGTAATATGAAAACAAGAGGATTTGAAATAGCGAAGGGCTTTGAAGATGAAGGTATAAATTTACCAGTTAGAAAAACAAAGGCTTCAGCAGGATATGATATAGAAGCAGCAGAAGATACTGTTATAGAACCATTTGAACCTGGTATGAATCCAACTTTGGTTAAGACTGGGTTAAAAGCTTATATGCCTGAAGATGAGTATATGATGCTTTGTAATAGAAGTTCTAATCCAAAGAAAAAAGGACTTGTAATGGCTAATAGTGTTGGTATAATAGATTCAGATTATTATGGTAATCCTGATAATGATGGTGCGTTTATGTTTTCATTTTATAATATGAAAAGCGAACCAACAATTATAAAAAAAGGAGAAGCAATCGGACAAGCAATATTTATGAAGTATTTAACAGTTGATGATGATAATGCTGACGGTATTCGTACTGGAGGATTTGGTTCTACTGATAAAAAGTAAAAAAGAATAGTTTGACAAAACTATTCTTTTTTGTTAGTATAAACTCTAATTAAAAAGGGGTGTTTTTTTATGCATGACGATAATATAAAAATGGCCTATGATCTTTATTATAATAAAGATATTAATAGTTTAAGAAAACTAAGCAAAAAAATAAATGAGCCAACCATAAATTTTTTATTAGGAAGATTATTAGGAAAAAGAAATGAAACTCAAGATGAGGCAATTGATATCCTTTTAGAATTAAATGGTACAAATAAAAGTTATGCTGGTATATTAGAAGCAGGTAGGATATTAATAAAACAGAAAAAACTTGTTGAAGCTAGAAAGTTATTAAAGAAAATAATTAATACAAATTTAGGATATGCTGCGCTTTTTGAAATAGGTAGAATAAGAGAATTAGAAGGAAATAATAAAGGTGCTAAGGGATGCTATTATCAAAGTTTAGAGAAAAAGAAAGATGCTTATACATTTTATCAATTAGGTAAATTACTAGTTGTTGAAGGAAATTTTATTAAAGCGAAACGTATGTTTGAAAATGCTTTAAAAATAAAACCTAATGATTATTATTCCAAATTTGAATTATCAATAGTACTTATAGAATTAGAAGAATATGATAAGGCTAAAAATATACTTCTGAAATTATTAAATGAAAAAAATGATCCGTTCGTAGAAGTGAAATTAGGAAGGATAGAAGTTATAAAAGGTAATTTAAATGAAGCAGAAAAATTATTTAGAAGTGCGTTAGATAAAAATAGTAATGCCCCATATGCTTTACATGAACTTGGATTGGTATTATTTTCTAAAAGACAATTTGAAGAATCAAAACACTATTTTGAAAAAGTTTTAGAATTAAAAAAAGTATTTGCATCTCAATACTATTTAGCTAAAATATGTAGGATTACTGGTGATATAAAAAGAGCTAAAGAGTTATTAGAAAATCTAGAACTCGAATATGATGATGCATATGGAGTATATAAGGAGTTAGGTAGAGTTAATTTCCAATTAGGTGATTTTGAAAAGTCAAAGCGATATTTTGAAAGAAGTTTAGAATATTGTAAATTAGATACTACAATTATAGAGTTAGCACAAGTAGAAAGATTTTTAGGCAATTTTGATAGTGCAGAAGAACTTCTAAAAGAATGTACTAATAAGACATATAAGTATGCTGCGTTATTTGAATTAGGAATGATTTGCATTGGACGTGGCGATATGGAAAAAGCCATTAATACTTTAGAAGAATCAATAAAAGAAAATGATAAAGATTACGTGGTACTTAGGACATTAACGCGATGCTATGTGAGCGCTAATAAATTAAAACTAGCTAGAGAATTAATAGAGAAGTATCCGAAAATCAAAGAAAACATAAACGTTGAAATTCTAATATACTTATATTCTCAGTTAGGAATAGAATACGATGAAATTAATTTTAATAATTTAACATATCAAGAAAAACAAATATTAGATTATAGCGAAAAGGCGGCAATAAGCTATATGCAAAAAATGCAAAAAACTGATTTTTATGAAGACGCTATGTATACAGACTTAGATTGTGAAAAAGTTTTTGAAGAGGTTAAAGAAAAAATATCTGAAAAAAATAAGTTATATAAGTTATCTTTTGGTAATACTTACTTAGTGAAATTAGATTCTGGTATGGAACTTAAAGTTAGTACATTGCCAAATGATGATATATTAAAAATATTTCCAGTGTATAATTCAGATGGCCAATACATTGATAAGGATGAATATAAAGAGGTATTAAAGGAAATATAAACTTTTATTGGTGATAGTAATCAATTATTAAATCATCAAGTATCTGTAGATACCATTTTTACGGAGTAAGAGAATTATGAAGTTAGTGGCAATAGATATACTTTTTTATCGATTAAATTAAATAAAAAACACTTAAAATTATTTCTTTTAAGTGTTTTTATTATTCAGCATTGTTTTTTCTATATTTTTTAGCTTCTCTTGCGCTCATTACTACTTTTTCACCGTTAACAACAACAGTTTGCATGTTAACTTTTTGAGTCATTTTAGTAGTATTTAAAGCATGTGATCTTTTATTACCTGATAAAGGTTTTCTAGTTGATACTTTCTTAGCCATATTTAATTCCTCCTTAAATACGTGTTTGCTTAATAACTTTACCATAATATCCTTAATTAGTCAAATTAAAATAGGAAAAAACTTATATTTGTAGTAAAATATTAATAGAAAGGAAGGTGCTTTTTATGAATTATGTTCCATTATGGGTTAAAACTGATTATTCTATTTTATCTAGTTTAATAAAAATAGACGATTTAATAAAAAGACTTTCCGAACTTAAAATAGATGCGTGTGCGATATGTGATGATAACATATATGGTACTATGGAGTTTTATAATAAATGTAGAAAAAATAATATTAAGCCTATTATAGGATTAGAGGTAAAACTTGATTATACAATTTTATTGTATGCTAAAAATTATCATGGATACCAAAACCTATGTAATATAAATACTTTAGTTAATGAAGAAAAATTAAGTTTTGATAGTTTAGTAAAATATATTGAGGATTTAGTTGTTGTTATACCTTATGAGTATAAAGAAAAAGTAAATGATTTAAATTTATATAGTAAAGATGTATTTATAGGTTATAGTAATGGAGAAGAAGCTAAAACGCTTGAGAAAAGAAAAGTATATATAAATAAGACTCTTACACTTGATAAAGAAAATATTAAATATTTAAAATATTTATATCAAATTAAGGAAGAAGAATATGATTCTAATTTAGATGTTAGTTTAATTCCTGAAGTGAGAATAGAAGAAAAAAAAGATACTATTTATTTAAGTGATTTATGTAACTTAGAAATTCCAAAACAAAATGATTTGCTTCCAGTATATAATGGTGAGCCTAATTTTGATGAGAAAAAATATTTAACTGATTTATGTATTGTAGGATTAAAAAAAAGATTAAATGGTAATGTAACAAAAAAATACGTAGAAAGATTAAAATACGAACTTAACGTTATTATTAAAATGGGATTTTGTAATTACTTTCTAGTTGTATGGGATTATGTTAAATATGCTAAAAAGAATAATATAATGGTAAATACAAGGGGTAGTGCAGCATCAAGCCTTGTTTCATACTGTCTTGGAATAATTGACATAGATCCATTAAAGTATAATTTATTATTTGAAAGATTCCTAAACCCACAAAGAGTTACTATGCCTGATATAGACGTTGACTTTGATGCCGAAAGACGTGATGAAGTAATAAAATACGTAGAAGAAAAGTATGGTATAAATAAAGTATCGGGAATAATTACGTTTTCTAACCTTTTATCAAAGCAAGTAATTAGGGATTTAGCTAGAATATTTGAAATAAATACTTATAAGATTGATAATTTGCTTAGGTATTTTGATGATAAGAAAAACCTAAAGTATCAACTGGATAACATAAATGTTAAAAGGATTTTAAATGATGATGAAAAGTTAAAAGTATTATATGACATTGCAATTCACTTAGAGGGACTTAAAAGACATACTTCGGTCCATGCAGCAGGAATAATTATATCAAGTAAAGACTTACGTAATTATGTTCCGCTTTTCGTTAATTCTGATGGTTCTTATCTATGTGGGTACACAATGAATTACATAGAAGAATTAGGCCTTTTAAAAATGGACTTTTTGGGACTTAAAAACTTAACTGTAATTAGTAATGTAATGGAAAAAGTAGATGATATTAAATTTAGTGATATACCACTTGATGATAAAAAAACATTTGAACTTTTTTGTAACGATAACGTAGATGGTATATTCCAGTTTGAATCAAAGGGAATGAGAAATTTCGTACAAGAGCTAAAACCAAATTGCATAGATGATTTAATCGCAGCAATCGCATTATTTAGACCAGGCCCTATGAGTAATATTCCGCATTATGTTGCAAGAAAACATAAAAAAGAAAAAATAACTTACGTTCATGATGATTTAAAAGATATATTAAAAGAAACTTATGGAATAATAATTTATCAGGAACAGATAATGCAAATAGCAAGTAAGATGGCTGGTTTTACTTATGGGGAAGCAGACGTGTTAAGACGTGCGATGAGTAAGAAAAAGGAAGATGTTTTATTAGCGCAAAAAGATAAATTTATAAAGGGAAGTATAAATAAGGGCTATGATGAGAATACCGCAAATGAAGTATACGATCTTATCTTAAAATTTGCTAATTATGGATTTAATAAGGCACACTCGGTTTCTTATGCAATAATGGGTTATAAGATTGCATATTTGAAAGTACATTATCCTAATTTATTTATGTGTGAAATATTAAATAATTACATTGGTTTACAAGCTAAAACAAAAACTTGTATAAATGAATGTAAAAGATTAGGGGTAAATATAGTTAAACCAAATATTAATTTATCAAGTTGTAGATATATAAATAAAAATAATACGTTAATATATCCATTATCATTGATAAAAGAAATTGGAACTTTAACAGCAAAGCAAATAGAAAAAGAAAGAGTTCAAAATGGAAGTTATACATCTTATTTAGATTTTGTTAAAAGAAATTATAAACTAGGTCGTAACGTGATTAGAAACGTTATATTATCAGGTGCGTTGGATATGTTTGAAAAAACGAGAAAAACGCTTATAGAAAATATGGATGAAGTAATTAACTATGCTGAATTATGTTCAGATTTAGACGAAAGTTTAGTTTTGAAACCAGAAATAAAAGAATATGAAGAGTATTCGAAAGAAGAATTAACTAAGCACGAAATTGAGTTATTTGGTTTTTACATTAGTAATCATCCAACAAGTAAATACATAACTGATAGAAGTATTACAACTAATATATTAGAAAAATATTTTGATAGTAATGTAACAATGGTTTTATACTTTGAAAGAAAAAATGAAATTGATACAAAGACTAAAGAAAAAATGATGTTCATTACTGCGAGTGATTCGTATGGCGTGGTTGAACTGGTTATGTTTCCTAAAACTTATACTAAGTATTTTAACGTTCCAATTCCTGGAATATATAAAGTTAAAGGAAAAGTAGAAAAAAGATTTTCTAAATTACAAATCGTTTTGTATGATGTAGAGAAAGTAGAGTGATAGACTTGAAATTAACAAGTAAAAAAGCATTAGAAATGTTAGAATCGTCTAGAGGTAAAACCCCACATGATGGGTGGATTGATCACTCTATATGCGTTGGTAATGCAGCAGGAGTAATAGCAAAAGCTTTAAACTTAGATGAAGAAAAAGCTAAAACTTTAGGTTATATTCATGATATAGGTAAATTAATACGATTTCAAAATCACGTTATAGAAGGTTATAAATATTTAAAAGAATTAGGTTATGATGAAGAATACTATAATGTATGTTTAACTCATTCTTATTTAAATAATGATGTTAATTGTACGCAAGGCAATCCAACAAATATTCCATTTAGAACTGAATTTATTAAAAATCACGAGTATACTATCTATGAAAAGATAATTAACCTATGCGATTTGATGTGTATGAAAAAAGTAGTTACTATGGAAAAAAGACTAATAGATGTAATATCAAGAAGACCGCAGCATAATAATATTGTCTATCATGTTAAAGAGGTATTAAAGTTAAAGAAATATTTTGATGATTTATTAGGTTATAACTTGTATGATTTATTTCCTGAAATAAAAGAAAATTTATAAAAATTATTGTATTTAAACTAGTAGCTTAGGTAGGTGATACTAATGAAAACTGATATTGAAATAGCACAAGGTGCAGAAATGAAAAAAATACTTGAAATAGGCAAAAAAGTAGGTTTGACAGAAGATGAGTTAGAGTTATACGGAAATTATAAGGCCAAGATATCAGAGGATGCTTTTGAAAGGTTAAAAGATAAAGAGGATGGAAAGTTAATATTAGTTACTGCTGTTAATCCAACACCGGCTGGAGAAGGTAAAACAACTGTTTCTATTGGTCTTGCAGACGCTTTGAACATAAATGGTAATAATACTGTTTTAGCACTTAGAGAACCATCTTTAGGACCTGTGTTTGGAATTAAGGGAGGCGCTGCAGGTGGCGGTTATGCACAAGTTGTTCCGATGGAAGATATAAATCTACATTTCACAGGTGATATGCATGCTATAACATCCGCTAATAATTTAATGTGTGCACTATTAGATAATCACCTTCATCAAGGGAATTTACTTAATATTGATCCTTCTAGAATAATGGTTTCAAGGTGTTTAGACATTAATGATAGAGCACTTAGAAACATAGTAGTAGCGCATACTGGTGGTAAAAATAATGGGGTGGAAAGAGAAGACCATTTTTGTATAACCGTTGCAAGTGAGGTAATGGCAATCTTATGTTTGGCTAGTGATATATTTGATCTGAAAAAGAAATTGGGTAACATACTTGTTGCATATACCTTTGAAGGTAAACCTGTTTACTGCCGTGATATTAAAGCGGATGGTGCTATGACTGTGCTTTTAAAAGATGCGATAAAACCTAATTTAGTCCAAACGTTAGAAAACACACCTACTATTATTCATGGTGGCCCTTTTGCTAATATTGCACATGGTTGTAATTCTATTAGAGCGACTAAAATAGCACTAAAATTAGGGAATTACGTTGTAACAGAAGCAGGATTTGGCTCTGATTTAGGAGCAGAAAAGTTCTTAGATATTAAATGCCGTATCGGAAACCTTAAACCATCATGTATAGTTTTAGTAGCTACCGTAAGATCTATGAAATATAATGGTGGCGTAAAAAAAGAAAATTTAAAAGAAGTAAATATGGACGCTTTAAAAAAGGGCTCTAATAATTTAGATGCACACATAGATAACATGAAAAAATATGGCGTACCAGTTGTAGTTGCAATTAATTATTTTTATAGTGATACTGAAGAAGAAATTAATTTCATAAAGAATTTATGCAAGAAAAAGAAAGTAGAATTTGAAATTACCAAGTGTTTTACTGAAGGAGGAAAAGGCAGTTTAGCGCTTGCTAATAAAGTAATTAATGCCTGCCATCAAGAAAATAATTTTAAGTTTATGTATGATGATAATATGTCTATATATGAAAAAGTTGATACTATCGCAAAAGAAATATATGGAGCAGATGGCGTCGATTATACAAGGAAAGCAAAAGATAGTATAGATAAGTTTGTTGAATTAGGCGCTGGTAAAATGCCAGTTTGTATGGCTAAAACCCCATATAGTTTAACAGATGATAAAGATATTCTTGGTAGGCCTAAAGGATTTAGGATAAAAGTTACATCTGTAAGTTTATCTAATGGTGCAGGCTTTGTTGTATTAAGACTCGGAGATATTATGACTATGCCAGGGCTTTCTAAAAATCCTGCATCATACAACATAGATATTGATGATAAAAGGAAAATTAAAGGATTATTTTAATACTATATTTGAAATGACTGATTTTTCTAAAGAAGAAGTTGATAATATAGTGCATAAACTAGATTAAATCTAGTTTTTTTGTTATAATCTTTTTGGGTGATAGATATGAAATTACTTGATAAATTTAGTATTAAAACAAATAATATGCATATTTATGATACAGCCTTTTCACATTCATCATATTGTAATGAAAATAATATCAAAGAAGATTATCAAAGATTAGAATTTTTAGGTGATAAAGTACTTGATCTTATAATGAGTGATTATCTTTATAATACAACTAATTATGAAGAAGGAGAGATGACTAAGATTAGATCAATGTATGTATGTGAAAATGCTTTATATGAATATGCAATGCTTCTTAATTTTCCAGAATACGTGAAAGTAGGAAAAGGAGAAGAGGCAAATGGGGGAAAACATAGAAAGGCAACTCTTGCGGATATGTTTGAATCTTTTTTAGGGGCAGTATATTTAGATCAAGGTTATAAAAAAGCTAAAGAAATAGTATATGATATTGTAATACCGTTTATAGAAGATAAACCAGAAACATTTTTTATGGATTATAAATCAAATCTTCAAGAGATGGTTCAGACGACTAAAAAATCAGTAAGTTATGAACTTGTAAATGAAGAAGGCCCAGCTCACGACAGAACGTTTACAATGAATGTGGTTGTTGGTGGTATTGTGCTTGGAACAGGAAAAGCAAAATCAAAAAAAGAAGCAGAACAAATCGCTGCAAAGCACGCACTTGAAAAACAGGCTAAATAAGAATTAGGAGTGAAGATTATGTATTTAAAGGAAATTAGATCAGTAGGATTTAAATCTTTTGCTGAAAAAACGATTGTTGATTTAACCTCTGGTATATCAGGTGTTGTTGGACCTAATGGATCAGGTAAGAGTAACATCGTTGATGCGGTGCGTTGGGTACTTGGTGAACAATCAGTAAAACAATTGCGTGGTGAAGGAGCGATGAGTGATGTTATCTTCTCTGGTAGTAAATCAAGAAGAGCAGCAACATCTGCAAGTGTAACTTTAGTATTTGATAACTCTGATAAGTATTTGCCAATAGATTATACTGAAGTTAGTGTAAAAAGATGTATTTATAAAACGGGAGAAAATGAATATTATTTAAATAACGAAAAATGTAGACTTAAGGATATTACTGATTTATTTGTTGATACTGGTGTATCAAAAGAATCATTTAACATAATATCACAAGGTGATATAGGTGCTATTTTATCTAATAAGCCAGAAGAAAGAAGAATTATATTTGAAGCAGCAGCAGGGACCTTAAAATATAAAAAAAGAAAAGACGAGGCCTTAAGAAAGCTAGATAGAACCCATGAAAACATGGCTCGTGTTAATGATATTATTTTAGAAATCGAAACTAATTTAGAACCGTTAAAAAAGCAAAGTATAGATGCTAAAAAATATTTAGAAAACAAAAAGAGGCTTGATGAAATAGAAGTATCATTGATAGTTAGTGAAGTAAATTCTATTAATATTGACTACCAAAATAATAAAAGGTTAGTAAGACAGTTAAATGAGGAAATAATGAACTTAGAATCTAATAGTAATTTAGATAATTCTAAGATTGAAAAGTTAAAGCTAGAGCAGACTAAAAAAGAAGAGGAATTATATAAACTTCAAAGTTTATTAGCCAAAGTATCTGGTGAGACTCAAAGTCTGCTAGGTAAGAAAGATTTGATTGTAGAAAGACAAAAATATAATGCTAAAGACTCTAAAGTTCATGAAAATATAATGAATTTAAAAGAATCTATTCTTAAAAAAGAAAATGAAATTTTTGGAGTAAAAAACACCATTGATATAATAAATAAAAAAATACAATCCGTTAATGAAAAATTAAATAATAAAGAGCGTTTATTTGAAGAAGTAAAAACAATTCGTGATGAAAATGAACGAAAATTAACAGAGGTAACTAGATTAGAAAATGAAACTAAGTATAGAATAGAAATGTTAAGAAATGCTGTGGAAAATAATTCGGGGCTTCCATATGCTGTTAAACACGTGTTAGATAATCCAAAATTAGCAGGTATTCATGGTGTTATAGGTTCATTAGTTGATACTGATAAAGAGTATGCTACTGCCATAGCAGTAGCGCTTGGAGCAGCTTCTAATTACATTGTGGTAGAAGATGAATTTGTTGCAAAAGAAGCTATTAAATTTCTTAAGGTTAATAAATTTGGACGCGCAACGTTTTTTCCTTTAAACATAATAAAGCCAAGGGAAATAGATAATGCAACTTATAGAATTCTAAGAGATAATAGTGACTTTATTGGGGTTGCATCAGACTTAGTTAGATATGAGTCTACTTATGATAAAATAATTAAAAATCAGCTTGCAACGACTATTGTAACTAGCGATATAGATGCCGCAAATAAAATAGCGAAAGACATTAATTATAGATATAAAGTAGTAACACTTGATGGTGAATTATTAAACGTAGGTGGTTCTTTAACCGGTGGTACTGTTAAAAATCAGACTAATTTAATTACTCAGAAACATGAATTAGAAGATAATATTAAAAACTTAGAATTAATTCAAAAACAAAGTGCTAACTTAGAGATGAATATTAATGAGATTGATAGTAAATATAAAGTTATTTTAGAAGAAAGAAATAAGTTTATGGAAGAAAAAACAGACCTTCAAATATCTTTAAAGTATGAAGAAGAAAGACAAAAGTTATTTAATGAAGAACTTACAAAATTAAAAGAAGAATCTCATAATATTAATGATTTGATAAATGGAAACTTATCTAAAGAAGAAGAAAAAATATTAGAAGAGTATTATGAAAAAGAAAAAGAGAAAAAAGAATTAACTATTAAAGTAGAAAATTTAAAATCAGAAGTAAATGGTTATAAAGAACAGATAAATGATATGGAACGTGCATCTAAGATTAATAATAGTGAGTTCTATAAGAAACAGCAAGAATTAAAGAATCTTGAAATAATGGTAAATAGGGCAGATGTTAAATTAGATAACTTATTAAATACTTTAACAGAAGATTATGCTATGACGTTTGAAAAAGCAAAGGCTAACTATTTCCTTGAAATGGATGAAAAAGAAGCACGCACAATCGTTGATAAATGTAAAATTGAAATTAAAAAGTTAGGCGAAGTAAACGTAGGTGCTATAGAAGAATATGAAAGGGTATCTCAAAGATATGATTTTCTAAATAGTCAAAAAGAAGATTTAACAAAGGCAGAAGATACCATTTTAGAAATAATAAAAGAATTAGATGGTATTATGAAAGAAAAGTTTATGGAAACTTTTGAAATTGTAAAAGAAAAGTTTACAGAAGTATTTAAAAAATTATTTGGCGGTGGAACAGCTGAACTAAAACTTACTGATCCTGATGACATACTTTCAACAGGAATAGATATTAAGGCATTACCTCCAGGGAAAAAACTCCAACACATATCACTTTTATCAGGTGGAGAGAAGACTTTAACTGCAATATCATTATTGTTTGCAATATTAGAAACAAGGCCTGTTCCATTTTGCATCCTAGATGAAGTAGAAGCAGCACTTGATGAAGTAAACGTTGATAATTTTGGTAAGTTTTTAAATGAATTTAAGAATAAAACTCAGTTTATAGTAATTACGCATAAAAAGAAGACGATGGAATATGCTGACGTGTTATATGGTATTACCATGCAAGAATCAGGTGTATCTAAACTTGTCAGTGTTAAGTTAGAGGATATAAAAGATTAAATGGCTATAAATGAAGATGCATTAAATCAAATGCTTACTATTAATTCATTTATTTGTGGTAATGATTCATCAAAAGAATTATATAGTTTAATAAAAGATATGGATTCTGTTTCTAAGAAAACTATAATAAAGTGCGTAGAAAATTATTTTGATGTAATATATAATTTAAATTTTTCTAAATTTCAAGATGATTATTATGTAGAAAGTAAAAAAAGAAAATATGATAGAAAATATATCTTTTCTTTTTTCAATCAAATATATTATGAAAATTTTAAATTTTCGGGAGAAAATGAACTGTATTTTGAAGAATTATGGATTGATGTTTGTAAACTTATGATATCTGTAATAGAAAATTCTGATATTTTAGATATTGAAACACTTAAATTATCCTATCAATTGTCTTTGATGTTTTATAATTATTATGAAAATGAGGTTAATAAAAATTTATTTTTTGACTATCAAAATGGGCTTCAATCATTATACTTTGAATTAAAGTATACGTTTATAAAAGATAAATTTAAGTTTATTGATGATAATACAGATGCTTTAAAATATAATATCAATAGCAATATTCTTATAATAAAAAATAAATTAAAAGAAAAAAATTAATAAATAAGTAAATTTATGATAGAAACTATTATTAATGTTATAGTAGTACTTTTATGAAAGGGATTATGATAGATGAGAACAGCCGATGATATAATAAGTGAATATAAAAGTTTAAGTACTCCAAATGAAAAATATATACTTAAAACGTATCAAAATGAAGATGGTAGTACCGTTGATGTATATGTAGCCGAAAATAATGATAAAAGGGAAAAATTAAGAGAGGAATATGTTAAAACTCTTCCTGAAAATAAAAAGCTTGCCATTTTTCTTCATGATACTACATGTAATCTCGACCATAATGAAGTGTGTAGTTGGATGTGGGAATTAGAAGATGGTATAGTTGATCAGTGGGATCGTTTTAGCCATGCTGAATTTTTAGAAAAAGCTAATGTAATGCTTTCCGAATCTGATTTTGAAACTATTAAAAATAATATAATAGAAAAAAAGAGAAGAGAAGAAGCTGAAAAGAAAAAGAATAAAGCATCATATGGTTTCTTTAACCTTGGAAAATAAAAATTAATTTTTTCGTATTTAAATCTTATTATCATATAAAAACGAAGAATTGTATCTTCGTTTTTATATACCTCTATATATATTCATACCTTTAAAAGGATTTTTTTTATCTATTCTATCGAAGAATAACATTCCTTCTAAATGATCCATTTCATGTTGTACGCATATAGCAATATCTTCTCTTAGGCGCATTGTGAATTTTTTTCCATTGGTATCTTGTGCTTCGACTGTTATTCTAGCATATCTTGGTACTATTCCTTTAACGTCGCGATTAACACTTAAACATCCTTCGCCTTGCTCTACATATATCATTTCAGTACTATTACTAATTATCTTTGGATTAGCAAAAAAGTAATTTTTAAATGATCCATCTTCTAGTTCTTCTACGATTACAAACCATCTTTTATCTATTCCAATTTGGATAGCACTCATTCCCCAACCAGCTCTTAAATTATATTTTTTAGCATATTTTTCTATTTGACTATACTTTAAATACGTCATTACATCATCTATTGTTTGTTTTTCATCTTTAGATAATGGGAATGTTACTTCTTTACTTATTTGTCTAAGTCTTTTATCTTTTTCATCTAATATTTTAAAATTTTTAAACATAATACCACCCCAAACTAAGTAGTATTTTATCATAAAAAAAAAGGAAAGTAAAACTTTCCTAGTTATTATTTCCTAACCATCTTGCTCCGACTACTATAACAAGTAAAATAAATAAAACTAAAATGATAGCAGAACCATATCCAGAGCCTTGGTTATTACCAGATCCATATACAGGGTATGCATAACCACCACAGCATGGTGAATTATAACCATAACCACCTTGGTAACCATAATAATACATATTAATATACCTCCTTTATCTACTATAGTTTATTAAATATGTAAAGAAAGTGTTATTAAAAACACCTATATATTAAAAACTTAAAAAATATGTTATTATATTTATGATAGGTGATCTTATGAGAAAAACATTTAATAAGTTAGATAAACCATTGCTTGTTTTAACAGTAATATGTTTAGTATTTGGTATTTTAATGGTTGGAAGTGCCTCATCACTTAAAGCCTATATGACTTTTGGGGATAGTTATCATTATCTAAAAAGGCAACTTTTATTTGTTTTTGCAGGTCTTTTTTTATCTTTCATAGTCATAAAAACACCAATTAAAAAATATAATAATATAATATATCTTGGCGTTATTGGCATAATTGCATTTATGGCGTACGTACTTGTTAAAGGTGAGGTAAGTAACGGAATTAAAGGTTGGCTATTTATTGGTGGTTTTGGAATACAGCCTAGTGAATTTGCTAAAACCGTAAACATTTTATTTTTAGCACTTACGTTTGAAAAGGTAATGAAAAATAAAAATGCCTCGCCGGTTGAACTTACTATACCTTTTATTATTCCTATTATTTTTGTTTTAATGATATATGTTCAAAAAGACTTTGGTACGATGTTAGTAATTTTAGGAATAACGGCAATGATATTTTTTGTAATACCATATGAGAAGAAAAATAGGTTATTTATTATGTCATTGGTGTTAGGAATGCTTATAATAACAATACCAGCATTACTACTTTCTGGTAAGGGATTAACAGATACCCAAAAAGAAAGGTTCAATTTTAAAAATCCTTGTACTAGGTATAGAGAGCAAACTGGATATCAAGTTTGTAATGGTTACATAGCAATTAATACGGGCAGTTTAACAGGTAGTGGTTTTGGAAATAGTAAACAAAAATACTTATACTTACCAGAAGCTCATACGGATTTTATATATGCAATAATAATAGAGGAAACTGGTTTAATATCAGGGGTATTAATCATATTAGCATACTTCTTAATTATTTGGAGGATACTGCTTATTGGTAGGAAATCATATACCTTGCAAGGCTCTATAATAAGTTATGGTGTTGCTACTTATATAGCACTTCACGTTTTAATAAACCTAGGCGGAGTATTAGGAGTTATTCCTCTTACAGGTATACCACTTCCTTTTTACTCATATGGTGGTTCTTTTATGCTTAATTTACTTATTTGTTTAGGTCTTGTTCAAAGAGTTTGCATTGAAAATAAAATATTTGAACAAAAACATATTGTTAGATAATGTAAACAAAAGTAAATTATAAGTAAAAACAAAGTAAAACAAGTAAAGTTTTTAATACGTTTACTTGTTTTTTTATGAAATTTATATGAAAAATGATATAATATGATTAGGAATTTGAACCATAATAGAAATAGGTGATAAAACTTGATAAATGTAAATGGTGTAGATATTAATTATATAGATTACGGAAATAAAAAAGGCCAAGCAATCGTTCTACTTCATGGCTGGGGTCAAAATATAGAAATGATGCAGATGCTTGGAGAACCTTTTAAAAAGGATTATAGAATTATAGCAGTTGATTTTCCTGGATTTGGATTAAGCCCAGAACCAACACACGTCATGAACGTTAGCGATTATACTATTTTAATTGAAGAATTATTAAAAAAGCTAGATATTAAAGAACCAATTCTTGTTGGGCATTCTTTTGGCGGAAGAGTATCGGTTAAGTTTGCTTCTAGAAATAACGTGAAAAAAGTAATTCTTTTATCTCCTGCACTTAGAGGGCATGATAAAAAAGGATTAAAAATTAAAATTCTTAAATTCTTAAAAACGGTTCCTGGAATTAAAAACTTAGAAGGTTGGGCTAAAAATCATATTGGATCTCGTGATTATAAAGCGGCAAGTAAGGTTATGAAGGATGTTTTAGTTAAGACGGTAAATGAAGATTTAAGTGAGGATGCTAAAAAGATAAAAGCACCAGTAATCTTAATTTATGGTGATATGGATAGCGAGGTACCAGAAGAAGATACTAAAGAATACGAAAGACTAATACCTGATTGTGGTCTTATTCTTTATGAAGGTTGTACACACTACGCATATTTAGAAAGATTACAGCAAACTATTAACATAATAAGAAATTTTATTAAATAAGGAGGCATGAATATGTTTTATATAAGTTTAATTTCATACTTTTTATTATTAATATATAGTTATAAAAAGTCACTTCATATGGCACAACAAAATTTGTACAATGATGACCATAGGTTTTTAAAATGGACTATTAAAGATATGAAAAGTTTAAAAAATCCATTAAAATGCTTATTAGTTGTTTTAATTACTTTTATAATTTTATTAGTATTTAAATTAGAAGCTAATATAGTAACTTATCTTTACTTTTTTGTTGTATGTTTAATTATATTTATGCAAAAGGTTAAAGAATCAAGACAAAGTGATACGAAGATAAAGTTTTCTGTTACGGCAAGGGTAAAAAGACAAATAATTACTAATGTTATTCTTACAGGATTATTTTTGTTTGCATTATCTTATATTAAGAATCGTAATTTAATTTATTTATTACTTATTGTTTATGAAATATTATTAAATTTTGTTATTATGCTATCAATTATAATAAATAAGCCAGTTGAAAAGATGGTTTACTTATCATACAAGACAAAGGCTATTAACAAATTAAAAGGGATGAATAATTTAAAGGTAATTGGTATTACTGGTAGTTATGGTAAAACAAGTAGTAAAAACATATTAAGTGATATATTAAACGTTAAATATAATGCGTTACCAAGTCCTAGAAACTTTAATACACCATATGGACTTATTATTACGGTTAATAACCATTTAGATAAGTTTGATGATATATTAATCGCGGAAATGGGGGCTTACAAAGTAGGCGAAATAAAAGATTTATGTGATTTAGTAAAACCTAAATATGGTATTTTAACTAGGATAGGTACTGCTCATATCGAAATATTTGGTTCCCAAGAAAACATTCAAAAAGGTAAGTTTGAACTTATCGAAAGTCTTCCAAGTGATGGTATTGGAGTTTTAAATGGTGATGATGAACTGCAAGTTAATTATAAACTAAAAAATGATTGTAAAATCATTTGGGTTGGTATTGATAATAAAGACGTAGATGTTAGGGCAACTGATATTAAAACTTCTAATAAAGGTACAACGTTTAACGTTATCTTTAAAGGAGATAAGAATAAATATGAGTTTACAACTAGACTATTAGGTTATGCTAGCATATATAACATATTAGCATCACTTGCTTTATCAAAAGAATTTGGATTAACTGTTGATCAAATGAAAAAAGCGGTACTTGGGGTTAAAAGCGTAGAGCATAGATTAGAACTAAGACCTGCTGGAAACATAACTTACATAGATGATTCTTATAATTCTAATCCAGTTGGATCTAAGATGGCTCTTGAGGTCTTAAAAGATATGCCAGGATTAAGAATAGTTATGACACCTGGTATGGTAGAGCTTGGTGATAAGTCATATGAGCTTAATAAAAAGTTTGGAACGTACATGAAAGATTCTTGTGACGTAGTAATCTTAGTTGGAGAAAAAATAACCAAACCAATAAAAGATGGTTTAAAAGAAGTTAAGTTTGATGATAAGAACATATACGTTGTAAAAAGTACGAAAGAAGCTTTTAACCTTGTTAAGAGTTTATCTAATGGCAAAGAAAGTTATTGCTTAATAGAAAATGATTTACCTGATATATATAACGAATAGGAGTTGATTAAAGTATGAAAATAAGAGTTGGAGTTTTATATGGTGGAAAAACAACGGAACATGAAGTTAGTATAATAACAGCAGTTCAAGCAATGGGATTTTTAAATACTGATAAGTATGAAGTTATTCCTATGTATTTAACAAAGGAAAACGAGATGTATACAGGAGCACCTTTAAAAGAAATGGACGTTTATAAAGAACCAGAACTTTTAAAACGTTATTGTAAAAACGTAGTATGCTATAACAAAGATGGAGCATTAACTTTACAAAATAAAAATGGTTTATTTAAGAAAACTATTGGGGTTGTAGATATAGTTGTTCCTTGTGTTCATGGTTATAACATGGAAGATGGTAACATTCAAGGTATGCTTGAAACTTTTGGTATTCCATATACTGGTAGTGATATTTATGGATGTACGGTAGGGCAAGATAAAGTATTCCAAAAACAAATATTAGAAGCTGAAAATATTCCTGTTACTAAGTATATGTGGTTTTATGATAACGAATACTTTGAAGATGAAGCTAAGATTTTAGAGAATGCTAAAAAAATTGGTTATCCTTTAATTGTTAAACCTGCAAGACAAGGTAGTAGTATAGGAATTAGTGTTGCTAAAGATGAAGAAGCTTTAAAAGAAGCAATAATAGAGGCAACTAAATATGATGATAAAATCTTAGTAGAAGAAGTAATAGGTAACATGACTGAGCTTAACTGTAGCGTATTAGGTTCTAATAGTTACATGGAAACGTCAGTAATTGAGCAAGTTATGGGGAAAGATGAGATATTATCATTTAATGATAAATATATTGGTAATGGAGCTAAAAAGGGCGCTGCTAAAAAATTTAGTGGATCATCTAAAGGAATGGTTTCTGCTGATCGTATAATACCTGCTGATATTCCAGAAAAGTTAGCTAAGGATATTGCTGAAACTTCTAAAAAAGCATTTAGAGCATTAGGTGCATCAGGTGTAGTTAGAATAGATTATTTATATGATAAAAAAGCAAAAAAATATTATATTAATGAACTTAATACTATTCCAGGAAGTTTATCATTCTATTTATGGATGCCATTAAACAAAGAATATGATGAATTATTAGACGATATGATTAATATAGCGGTTAAAAGATACAAGAAGAAGCTAAAGAAAACAACTATATTTGAATCAAATATTCTAGAGGGGTTTGATGGTACAAAAGGTACTAAAGGAATGAAAGGTAAATTAAGACATAGATAAATTTAAGAGATCTATATTTAGATCTTTTTTGTTTGCAATATTGTAAATATAACGTAAAATTAAAATTCTAAAATGATTTTTATAGAATTAAAAAATATATTATTGTATAATAAAACTATAAGAAAGAAGGTAATTTTTATGTTTTGTCCAAATTGTGGAACAAAGAATGGTGAGGGGGTAAATTTTTGTCAAAATTGTGGTAATAAATTAGAAAAATTTGAACAAGAACAACCACAACAAGAAAATGTTCAAAATGATGTTATAGAGCAAAGTAATATTCAAGAAAATAATATACAACAGGATAATTTATCTAATACAAAAATAAAAGAATATAAAAAATGGTTAAAGATTGAAAATATAACAAATATTGTTGCGTTAAGTTGTGCAACTATTTTAATTCTTTTTGCATTTATTTTGTTATCTAGCAGTGATGTTTTTTCTAGTTTGATTGCTTATGATGTAGAAAGCTTTATTGCAGTTGGGTTTGCATTTATAATATTTATATTGGTAGCATTTTTAGTATTGCTAATATTTATGTTAGTAGGTTTGAAAAAGCAAAAACAATATCCAGGTATTCTTGGAATAATATATAGCTCAATAATGATCATAGGTTATGTTTCTGAAATTATTTCAGGTAGTTTCTTTAAAGAATCTTTTTTAACAATTATAATTTCTTTAATTCTTTTTGCTTCAGCTATTGGAATGTTTATACATAGTATTTTGTATTTAAAAGAGTATAATAAAAATTTAAAAAAATTATAATATAATGAATTTTTACTTTAGTAGTCTATAATGTAAATTAAAATAAAAATGATAATGAATAAATTTTATTCATTATCGTTTTGTTTTTCTTTATCACTATCGATTTGTTTTTTTTCTACTTCTTCATAGTATTCTTTACCATCTTCCATGGTTTTTACTTTCTTTTCTATAACTTCACTGCAATTACAATCTTTACAATGTTTTTTCTTTTCATTATTTTTCATATTAATCATCCTTTCTTTAATAGGATTAACATTATTAATTATTTTATACATTAAATTTTAATAAAATAAAAAATCTCAATTTAATCTGAGATTTTTATTTTTATATGGCGGAGTGAGAGGGATTTGAACCCTCGCGCCAGTTGCCCAGCCTACACCCTTAGCAGGGGCGCCTCTTCAGCCTCTTGAGTATCACTCCGTCTGACAAAATTAATTTTACACTATATTAATTAATTGGTCAAGTAATAATTTTGTCTAATCTTTATATCCAACGCATTTTTTAAATAAACCTATATCTATTTTATTATATAAAACATCAAATACTTTAGGAGATATAATTAATTTTGATATTAAAGGTAATATAAAGCTTGATATAAACATTAAAATCATTACAATTATCGAGTTGAATATTTGTGGGCTTTCATCTAAAACTTTGTAAAAACCAGATGTTAAACATTGTACTATAAATAATAAAACTATTATTCCAACAATAGGGTATATATAGCTAAATAATAACCTAATAAGATAGCTTACAAAGTTACAAATAAATGAGAAAAGAATTAATAATACTTTTATTATCCAACATAATATACTTTCTAATAAAACGCCAATAACTCCAATGAGTTTTCTAGGTTTGCTATAGTTACCATATTTTAGCCAATCTTTTAAATATTCCCATTTAGTTACTTTTTTATTTTCGTAAACTTGCTCCTTTTCGCTATTATTTGTATTTTGATTTCTTTCGTTTTTTCTTTGCGTATATCTATTATAATTTTCTTCAGTTTTCTTTGTTAAATATAAATCATAATCTTTTCTTTTATCATCATCTAACAATACTTCTTTAGCTTCGTTAATTTTAGCGGACATTCCAACTGCATTTTCATCTTTATTTATATCTGGATGCCACTTTTTCATTTGCTTTTTGTATGCTTCTTTTATTTCATCTTTAGAAGCAGTATTTTTAACACCTAAAAGTTCATAATAATTCATGTTCATAATCTTTACCTCTTATTAAAATTATATCAAAAGTATAATAAAAAATAAAATTTTACTTTACATAGTGACAAATATCTATTATTTATAAATGCCTTTTTATTGTATAATTATTATAGAAAGGTAGGGTATAATATGAAAATATTTCAATATGGTTGCGGAAAGATGAGTGTATATACTATGCGTTACGCAATTGAAAAAGGTTATGAGATTGTAGGAGCTGTTGATATTAATACTGATGTTATTGGTAAAGACATCGGTGAAATAATGGGAATTGATAAACAAGGAGTTATAGTAAGTGATGTAAAGGATGCTGAAAAATTATTAACCGAGTTAAAGCCAGATTGTGTGATTGTCACAACTATGAGTTTATTAAAAGATGTGGAAGAAGCATTAATGTTATGTGCGAAATGTGGTGTGAATGCAATTACAACTTGTGAAGAGGCGTTTTATCCAATTAATTCAAATCCTAATTTAACAAAGAAGATTGATGAATTAGCAAAACAAAATAATTGCACAATCACTGGTAGTGGATATCAAGATGCATTTTGGGGTAATTTAATTACTACTTTAGTAGGTGCAAGTCATAATATTACTAAGATAAAGGGCTCTTCATCATATAATGTAGAAGATTATGGAATTGCACTTGCAAAGGCGCACGGTGCAGGACTTACTAAAGAAGAATTTGAAGAGAAAATTGCATCAGCAGATGAAATATCTGACGAAGAAAGAAATAAAATAATCGAAAGTGGAGAGTATGCACCATCTTATATGTGGAATGTAAATGGTTGGTTATGTGATAAGTTAGGTCTTACCGTTATAAGTCAAACACAAAAGTGTGTACCTCAATTTAATAGTTATGATATAGAATCAAGTACTTTAGGAATGACTGTAAAGAAAGGGATGGCAACTGGTATGAGTGCGGTTGTTACAACAAAAACTAAAGAAGGAATAACCTTAGAAACAGAGTGTATTGGTAAAGTTTATAACAAAGATGAGTTTGATAGAAATGAGTGGACTGTTTACGCAGAGCCAGATACAACGCTTGTTATTGAAAAACCAGCGACGGTTGAACTTACATGTGCTAGCATAGTAAACAGAATACCTGATGTAATAAAAGCAGAATCAGGATTTGTACCAACCTCACGAATGGGTGAGTTGAAAAATAGAAGATAGGTGTCAAAACTTTTCTTTTTTTGTTCACATAATTGTTTTTTGTAAGTTGACTACAAGAGTTATAAAGTGATATTATTAATTTAATATATAAAGGAAAAAAATAAGTGGAGAGTAATAATATGCGGAAAAAAAGAAGTAAGAAAAATAAGAAATTACCAAAGAGAATAATTTCAGGATCCTTGGCAGCAGCAATGATTTTTTCTTTAGTACCTAATATTGAATACTATATTACTAAGTATAATGTTGAAAACGAAATTACTTTCTCTGATTCTAGTGATTTAAAAGAAGATAGTATTAGTGATTTGTTTTGGCAGAATTTACAAAAGAATAATAAGTTAACAGCTGAGGAAAAAAAATTAATATACAATAATTTTAAAGAATATTTTTTGGATAAATATTCTAAGTATTTAGATGAAAATTCAATTGTTAGTATGTGTGCTTCAGCAAGAACTATTGATATGAAAGAAATGAGCGAGTTTGCAAAAAAATGGTCTTGGTGGAGTGGAAGTTATAACCCTTACACTAATAGAGTGTCTGTTTCTAGTTATGATGATAAACCTTTGATTGCTCATGAAGATTTACATGCTAATTTAAAAAATGGTATTATAAGTACAGGTTTAAATAGAGCTTTTTTCGGATATGGTTTAAATGAAGGTGGAACGAGTTTGCACTCAGATAACGCTAGTTACGGCTATTTTAATGAAAGAAATTATTTTACCAAAATAGGTCTCATAATTGGGTATGACAAGATGATGGATATATATACAAATGGAAAAATAAACGATTTAGTTGATGAACTTTCGATTTATATGCCTAAAATTGATGCTATAAAACTAGTTTCATTGATTGACATCAATGTTTACAATGAATATAAAAGTGATTTTGTTAA
The DNA here is from genome assembly GCA_910580185.1 of uncultured Bacilli bacterium. GTDB lineage: Bacteria > Bacillota_I > Bacilli_A > RF39 > UBA660 > Aphodocola. The sequence continues at coordinate 7,870 of CAJTWC010000005.1, read as the reverse complement.
TCGTATTAAAAGAAATATAGGAATTGAATCTGAGCCGGAAATATCCGATGAATATGACGTTTTAGATCCTGAAGATTACAAAAAAATCGAAGATGAATATACAGCTTTTTATTATGGAAAGAATTATGTTAAAAGGCTAGATGAAATTCAAAATTTGATTTTTAAATTATATCAAGGTAAATATGGAGAAAAAATAGAAGAAAATCCTATATTATATAATATATTTACTGAGGAACGATATGATTCTAATGAAAGATTTTCTTACACTATTGATGTTAATGAGTATGGTAAAGTTGTAATTAATATAGAAGATAAATTGTTGCTAAATCCAGCTGCTTTAATTTGCAGAAAAAATACTTTAGAGCTTGTTTATGATTTTGATGAGTTTAGAAGTCTTCGTGTAGATAACTGGGTTTTAGATGTAACTAAAAAATTAGATGAAAATATATCATTTTATTATGAGGGTAAAGATGTTATAAAAAAATTTGAAGAAAATAATAACAAAAAACTTGAAAACTTTGATTTTATGTATAATGCCAGATATCATTATGAAGATGATACTATGGCTTTAGTTGCTTATACAAAGACTTATGACTTAGATGAAAAAAGGTATGTTGAATATAAATACACGTTAGAAGAGTTTGCAAAGTTAGATTTTGATGAGTGGTGCAAAATGGCAAATGAAGATATAAAAGATGTACCAATTGGGACTAAAATATATAAGTAAATAAGAATTGATTATTTTAGAAAAAAGTATATAATAATATCTAACTTTAAATGGGAACTATTTTGATGTTAAAGATAGTAATTAAGAATAAAATGTTTGAGATTAAAATCAGAAGCAAAATGGTAATCATATTATTTATAATAGTAACTTTGGTTATTTTATTTAAATAAGAAAAACACGCTAGCTTGATGGATTAGCGTGTTTTTCATTTGCAACATTTAGAAAACAACTAGTCTTGCTAGCTTTCTTCAACTAATTAAAATATATAATAATGTTTATTTTATACAAGCTTAAGTACAGTTGATATTTAATAAATTTCATATTATATAATGGTGAATGCATATGTTTAAATTTATTAAAGAACAAATACGTACCATAAAAAGATGCGATCCTGCAATAAAAAGTACTTTAGAAGTATTTTTGTATCCTTCCTTTAGAGTACAAATTTATCATAAAATATCTAAATTCTTTTATAATCATAAAATGTTTTTTTTAGCAAGATTAATCTCAGAGTTTGCAAAAAGAAGAACAGGTATTGAAATTCATCCAGGCGCAACTATTGGTAAGGGATTATTTATTGATCATGGAACAGGTGTTGTAATTGGACAAACTGCCATAATAGGAGATAACGTTACCATGTTTCATGGGGTAACACTTGGTGGTACGGGAAATGAAAAGACTAAAAAAAGACATCCAACAGTAGGGAATAACGTGTTTATTGGAAGCGGTGCAAAAGTGTTGGGCAATATAAACATCGGTAACAACGTTAAGATAGGAGCTAACGCAGTAGTGTTAAAAGATGTCGAAGAAGGTAGTACCATAGTAGGTGTACCAGGGTGCGTAGTAAAAGAAAATGTAGATAATATAATAGCTAAAGAATAGATAGATTTCTATTCTTTTTTTGTGATTTATTGGTATAATATACTTATATGAATAACCATGTTTTAAACTTTTTAAGGAGTTGATTTATAGTGAAACAAATAAATAAAAAAATAATTAAAACATTTTTTCCTGCTTTAGTAAAGGGGAATTTTGATGAATGGAGTATGTGGGTTAAAGATATAATTAAAATGAGGACTAATGGGTATGATGGTGAACTAGATGATTATGATGCTATTCTTTATTACGAAGAGATGGTAGGAAATGATCCAGTTGTAACTAATAATCAGGGTAAAATAATATATACATATGTAGATGGATTAAGTGTTATAATGCCAACTTATACACTAGAAAGTGTATTTCCAAATAAAGAAGTAGAGGAGAAAGTAATGAAATATATTAATAAGAGTGATAAATAAAGTATTATTTTAAATTTGCCATAGTAAGCTTTATTTAGCAAAATATTAGGTAGTATAAATATTGATAACAATGTTAAGATAGGAGCTAACGCAGTAGTGTTAAAAGATGTCGAAGAAGGTAGTACCATAGTAGGTGTACCAGGGTGCGTAGTAAAAGAAAATGTAAAAAAAGATAGATAATTGTAAGTTTTATATTGCATTTATTTTAATATGATATATAATGAAGATGACGTTTTTGCAAAAATTGGGTAATTTTATATACCCACCACATAGAAATATGTGGTTTTTTGCGTTGTTAGAAAGGAAGTGATATATCATGGCTTTAACCGAAAAAGAGTTAAAGGAAGAAAATGGCTACTTACGAAATACCTCAAAGGAAATATCTAGTCAAATAGATGTTTTGGGAAAAGAAATTCATGTTGAAGAAAGTAAATTAACTGAATTTAGGAAAGTTTTGTGGGAAGATAAGGGAAGCATTGATAAAGTTGAAATGCAGACTTCCCTTATGAATTCTGAATTTGAAGCGGGCTTTATGCTTATGAAAATGGAGTATTATAAAAAGCTTTTAAAAGTTAAGTATTCACCATATTTTGGAAGAGTGGATTTTAAAGAAGATGGTGAAGATGTAAAAAAAGTTTACATTGGTTTAACCAACATAGAAAAAGATTTACGTTATTTTGTTTATGACTGGCGAAGTCCAATTGCTAGTTTGTTTTATGATTATCCAGTAGGTCCTTGTAAGTATGAGGCGCCTGATGGAGAAATAAAAGGATATATGTCCCTTAGAAGACAATATAAGATAGAAAATAATAAATTGTTAAGAGTGTTTGATAATGATTTAAACGTAGTTGATGAATGTCTTCAAGAAGTACTATCAGAAAAGTCTTCCGATAAAATGAAAAACATTGTTAATACCATACAGGGAGAACAAAACGAGATAATAAGAAACGTATCAAATAAACATTTAATAGTTCAAGGAATAGCAGGATCTGGTAAAACGTCGGTAGCTCTTCATCGAATAGCGTTCTTGCTATATAAAATAAAGAATTTAAAATCATCTAACGTACTTATTTTTTCACCTAATAATGTATTTTCAGAATATATATCAAACGTACTTCCAGAACTTGGAGAAGAAAACACTGGTGAAACTACATTTCATGATTTTGCCATAAGTTATGCTAAAGAATTTAAACGGTTAGAAACCTTTACTGATTTTATTGAAAGGTTTTACACAGGAAAAGAAAATAATCCGAAATTTGTTAAGTTTAAATTATCTAAAAAGATGGTAGATGTAATAGATAATTATGCAAAAGAAATAGAACAAAAAATTTTAATAACAGACGATATAGAACTTAAAATAGAGACAATAGAAAAGAAATACTTAAATAATTTATTAAAAGATAAATTTGATAGATTACCATTATTCGAAAGAATAGAAAAAATGGCTGAACATTTATGTGATAAAACAGGCGTTAGTTATGGGAAAGGAAAAAGAAGTTTTATAAAACAAATTAAAGAAAGGCTTAACATAAAACCTGACTTTAAGAAAATATATGAAGATTTATATAAAAGTGAGGCATTTATAAACGCTTATGGTAAAGAAGAAATAGTAAAACTTAACACAAAGGAAATTAATTATGAAGATGCATTATGCTTTATATATTTAAAAGGATTATTAAATGGTTTTCCATATAGTAATTTAATTAAGCAAATAGTTGTTGATGAAGCACAAGATTATAACGAGATGCAATACATAATACTAAGTAAAATCTTTAAAAAGGCATCATTTACGATACTAGGAGATGTTAACCAAACGATTAATCCATATATAAAGTATGATACTTTAGAAGTCTTAACAGATATATTAAATGAAAATAGCAAGTACGTTGAACTAAATAAAACTTATCGTTCCTCTGGTGAAATAATAGCATACACTAATAAAATACTTGGTTTAAAGTACGTTAGTGCGATAAGAAGAGAAAATAACGTGCCAGTTAAATTTAGAAATAATATAAACACCATAGAAAATGAAATAAACACTTTAAAAGAGAAGTATGCATCACTTGCTATAATTACTAAAAGTAAAGATGAAGCAGTAAAATTATATGATAAATTAAAAGATAAAATAGAAGGTATAAGTCTAATGGAAGATAGTGATAAAGAGTTTAATAAAAACTTAGTAATTGTTCCAAGCTATCTTGCGAAAGGATTAGAATTTGATTCGGTAATTTCTTATACTGATAAAGATAATAAATATACTAGTGAGGAGAAATATTTATTTTATGTAGTTTGTACTAGATGTCAACATGAATTGATAATTTATAATGCTCCAAATAATTTCTAAAAAATATCTTGGGTATTTGAATTAATCTATTAGCATTATTCTTGAGAAAATTATTTAAAGTAGATAATATTATAACCATTGGAATAAAAATATTAATTTATATGTTGTAATAATTCTTGTGTTGTGGTAGCAGTAATAAAAACTAGGTTGCTTTATTTTAATATATATTATATAATAATTTCACGTAAGAGGTGACTTAAATGAGGTTTAGAGTAGTTAAGTTAAAAACTAATGATAAAGCATCAATGTCTGATCATTTTGAAAATAAGGCAAAAGAAAATTGGAAAAACAAAAATAAATTAAATCATGAAAGTTTTTATAATTCTTCTTCACATGATTTAGATGATACTTATTTAAATCATTTATGTAGTTTGGTCAAACCAAACTATAATATTTTTTATTCTGATTCTAAAAGTTTATTATCAGAGGTTAAAGAAAAAGGGATGTAAGCTAATTTATAAAGCAAGGAATTACTTCCTTGCTTTTATTTTGTTTATTTAGTAAACTTATATAAGAAAAGGAAGGTGTTAGTATGCTTCAAGTAAATAATCTTAGTTTAACATTTGGTAAAAGAACGTTATTTAAAGATGTTAATTTAAAATTTACTCCTGGTAACTGTTATGGTGTAATAGGAGCTAATGGTGCAGGTAAATCAACATTTTTAAAAGTTTTATCTGGTGAAATAGAATCTACTACTGGTGATGTAGTTATAACTGATAATGATAGAATGTCTGTTTTAAAGCAAGATCATAATGCTTATGATGATAAAAACGTTATTGAAACCGTTATTATGGGAAATCAAAGACTTTATAACATAATGAAAGAAAAGGAAGAAATTTATTCTAAACCTGATTTTAATGATGAAGATGGACTTCGTGTCGGGGAATTAGAAGCAGAATTTGCCGAAATGGATGGATGGCAAGCCGAAAGCGACGCTGAAATTCTTTTAGCGGGTATTGGTCTTGATAGAGCATATTTTAATGATAAAATGGAAAATTTATCAGGAGAGGATAAAGTTAAAGTATTACTTGCGCAAGCTTTATTTGGAAATCCAGATATTTTAATACTAGACGAACCAACTAACTATCTTGATATAAACGCCAAGATATGGTTAGAAAACTTTTTACTTGATTTTAAAAATACGGTAATTGTTGTATCCCATGATAGACACTTTTTAAATAAGGTATGTACTCATACTCTTGATATTGATTATGGTCTTATTAAAATGTACATTGGTAACTACGATTTTTGGTTAGAATCAAGCGAACTTGTTCAAAAGCAAATGAGGGATTCTAATAAAAAGAAGGAAGATAAAATAAAAGAGTTACAAGAATTCATTAGAAGGTTTAGCGCGAATGCTTCTAAATCAAAACAAGCTACATCAAGAAAGAAATTACTTGAAAAAATAGAACTTGATGATATAGTGGCATCATCAAGAAAATATCCCTATATTAATTTTGACGTTGATAGAGATTTAGGACGTGACGTTTTAGAACTTAAAGGAATTAGTAAGACAATTGATGGTGAAGTAGTTTTAAAAAATCTAAACCTAACCATTAATAATACCGATAAAGTGGCTTTTGTTGGTAAAAATGAACTTGCTAAAACGACATTGTTTAAGATTATAACAGGGGAGTTGGAGCCAGATGAAGGAACCGTTAAGTGGGGAACGACAACATCATATTCATATTTTCCTAAAGATCACGATGAATATTTTAAAGAAGATGTTAGTTTAGTTGATTTCTTAAGACCTTATTCAAAAGAACAAGAAGAAGCATTTTTAAGAGGTTTCTTAGGTAGAATGTTATTTTCTGGTGAAGAGGCTTTAAAGAAAGTAAGCGTTCTATCAGGTGGAGAAAAGGTAAGGCTTATGTTTTCTAGAATGATGCTTAAACAAGCAAACGTAATAATATTAGACGAACCAACTAACCATTTGGATATTGAATCAATTACTTCATTAAATAAAGGAATGAAATTATTTAGAGGAGTTTGTTTATTTTCTTCATACGATTATGAACTTGTAAACAGTGTTGCAAACAGAATAATAGAATTTAAAGAAGATGGAAAATACATTGATAAAATGACAACTTATGATGAATATTTAAATAGGAAGTAAGATATTATTAATATCTTATTTTTTATGTAAAAAATTCAAAATTTGACCAGGAGAGGGTATTATGATATTATCAACATATAAGGTATAGGAAAAATAAATTATGAACAAGAAAAATAAAGGGTTTACATTAGTAGAATTATTAGCAGTTGTAGTGGTACTTGCAATTATAGTAGCAATAGCGATGTTACAAGTAAATAGGATTATAAAAAAGGTAAAAAAAGATGCAAATGATATAAATAAAAAGCAGATAGTAGAAGCTGTAAAAGTATGTATGTTACAAAATAACGAAGAATATTGTGATGATATGACAAAACTTATAGATAATAATTATTTAGATGAATTTGAAAATCCATATACTAAAGATAATTCGAATATAAAAAATGATTATATAATAGTTGTTGATGGTGATAATGTAAAAGTATATGGTCCAGAATTAAAACAAAATGTTCTTTCAAAAAAAGATGCTTATGAATATTTTACTTGGTGTAATAATAATAAAGAGAGTAAATGTGTTAATGGATTAAGTGAAAATGGTAAAAAATGGCTTAAGGAGGAAAATGATGTTTTAGTTTTTCCAGATTATGTAAATACAATTAACGGTAACTTTTCTAATGTCGATTATAATATAGATGCTATAATAATAAATAATAAAACTTCAGTTAATGCTGACTTTAGTGGTTCTACTATAAACCTTGTTAAAATCGATTCAGGAAGTATTGGAAACTCGAAATTTAAAAATTCAAATATTAAGAAGCTTATTTTAGGAGATGCTGGTTCATTAAGTGTTGGGCAAGAAGCTTTTACTGGTTCAACAATTGATTATTATGAGATAAAAAAAGGGGTAATTGGATGGCAGTCAGGACAGCAAGCAAAAATAAAGAAGTTGGTAATTGGAAAAGAGGTAACTGATATGGGTGGTAATACTTTTTCTGGGACCAATATAGGTGAATTAGTAATTGAAGCAGAAAATTCAAAAGCTGCGTGGAATGGTAATCATACTTTCAGATATGGTAATGCCTGTGCTTTGGGTTGGGATACTGGTAAAAAAATAGATACGGTTACCATCAAGGAAAGTGTTAAAAAATTACCAAAAAATATGATTGCTAATAATGTTATTGTAAGGTATATAGCAGTAGGTAATCTTATAATAGAAGGAGATAAAAATAGATTTAGCGTACAAGATTTGTATGATGCAGGATTTAACTGTGATAAAATAGTATCGGTATTAAAGGGTTCTGATAATGAAATAGACGCTCAAACTTGTAGAAGTATTACAAATAATGGAAAGATAACGACTGAAAATTGTAAGTTACAATAAGCAAGCATTAATTGATGTGAACCCTGTTTAGGAGACACAAATAAAAAAGCAGTATATTAAAAAGAGA
>CAJTWC010000004.1 GCA_910580185.1 uncultured Bacilli bacterium | reverse complement strand
AATAATTTTGCGAATGTTCTATTCCCATAAATACCTCCTTTACAAATTACTATTTTTGCAATAGATTTGTTATTACCATTATACCATTAATTTTGATTTATTTATACAGTTGTTAATGAAAAATAGAATTATTTTTCAAATTCTATTTTTTCAAAGTTAGATAATTTTTTATTATATTTTATTTTAATTAAGGAAATAGCATTATCAATTATATTTTGTTTTTCTTTTTCTGATAATTTTATTTTCTTTTGCAGTTTATAAAAAACATCTTGTCCAGTAGTATCATTATACTCATGATTAGAAAATTCATAGTTTAAAATTAACAATTCAGATAATAAGCAAGTATAATGATATTTGAATAAATCTTTTTCTTTTTTATTGTAATCTATATCAAATATATTCATAAAATGACCTCCAGTTGCTTGAATGTTACCTCCTTTAAAAGAAGTTGTCAAATCATGTTGTTACATAATATTTGTAAAATTCTTCTTTTAAATCATAAGGATTTATTTTATTTAAGTCATAACTACTATTAATATAAGGTAAAATAACATCTATATCTGATTCTTCTTTAACCTTATAAGAAAGACAAAGTGGCTCATAATTTTTACGAGTAACAATATTTAAAATGTTATCTTTATTTTCCACTTTTAGAACTCTTACATAAATACCATAGTTAGTTTTAGAAAGTAATACAAAATTTCTTTTATCTTTAAACATCAAGCCCTTATTTGTATTATGAAAAGTAATACTATCTGATATAGTAGTTATTTTAAATTTTAATGTATTAAATAATTTATCACTTAAACTTTCTTTTGGATTATTAAAATAATCATATATACCTTTAATTATTTTAATAGCATACTCACAACTAGCATTATCTTCAATAATTAGTGAATAACAAATACTATTGTTTTCATATCCCTTACGATCTACTAGTTTATTCATGTTATCAAATTGCTTAGCAATTCTATGAAAAGATACTAATATATTATTTTGATTTATTTGTATCTCAATAATTCTATTATCTAATTTATAAACAACATTTTTTACTAGATAATTTCTTATAATATTTTCACTTATAGTCATTATGGAAGAATCTAATTTATCAAATAAATCTATTGCTATTTTTTTCTTATTATAAATAATGTTTTCATAAGTATTAGTATTTACATTATATAACTTACTATTAATTTTTTTGGCATTATCCTTTTTATTGGTTGATATTTGATTAACAGAGTTTTTAATTTTAATCACCTCATTATTTATATATGAAACATTATTATAGATAAGATTAAAGGTAGAACAAACCTCAATTTGGGTACGATTATTTATGTTATTTAAAGAGTATTCTTCAAAATTGTATGTGTTGCTGTATTGACACCAAGATTACAAGAATTTTCAACAACTTGTAAAAAGGTCTGCGCTCCGTGTCCCCCTGCTTTCCAGCATTTTATCTTGGCGTTAGCAACTTTTACACTACCAGCATCATAAAAGTTTTCTTTATCTAAATCAACTAGTTTTTCGTTTAACGCAGCGGATAAAGTTATTATCTTAAAGGTAGAACCTGGTTCATAAGTTGCCCATATAGGTAAGTTTCTATTTAAAGTTTCAATATCATAATCCTGGTAATTTACCGCATCAAAGTTAGGTCTTGATGAGATTCCTAGTATCTCACCAGTATTCGGATCCATCGCTATCGCAAGGGCTGTTTCTGGATTATACTTAGTTACAACGTTATCAAGTTCCCTTTCGATGCTAGCTTGAATCTTATGATTTACAGTCAAAGTTACGTTTACACCGTTTTGAGGAGATTCATAAACTTGTGCTAAATCAAGCTTATTTCCCTTAGCATCAGAAAAGTATTTTATCGCCCCGTATTCTCCAGTTAAATAATCATCGTATTGTAATTCTATTCCGGATAAACCTTGGTTATCAATTCCAACAAATCCTAACGTGTGAGAAAGCTCCGTACCATAAGGATAGCTTCTTTTAGATTCTCTTACTAAGTAAACCCCTTCAAGCTCTAATTTTTCTATTCGTTCTGCAACCTTATAATCTAATCTTCTACCAAAGGGATGCACTCTTTCAATACTAGTATTTTTATATACGTGCTCCTTCATCTGATCATAACTAACATTTAGTATTTCAGCTAGTTTTTCAGTTACCTCTTTTTTATCTTTTATTTGGTTTGGAATAAGTACAAGTGATGTAGTTGTTATGTTATCTGCAAGTACTACACCATTTCTATCATATATCTTACCTCTGTCTGCTTCTATTGGTAAATTACGGCTCCATAAATCAGAAGCTAAACCATTTAGTTTGTCATACTCAAAAACCTGTATATAAAATACTTTTAATATTACAATTATAAATACTATAAATACACCTATTACAAATATCTTCATTTTATTATCAGCTTTTTTATTGTTCATTAGTAGCATCACCTGTAATAATTATATGAAAAAATATTATAAAAATTTTGTAAAATAAAAAGTGATAATTAAATCACTTCTAATAATTAATTCTTTTTGTTCAATTCAATTTTAAGTTCTTCAACTATATGTCCAATATTTCCTTCTCCAGCGTATTTATTCATATTAAAGAAGTCGTCATTTATGTTAACCCATTCTAATTTGTTAACTTCTTCTACTAACTTAACATCTTTATTTAAAATCCCATAATACACTTCTAATTCTTTATCCCATTTGACATAAACCATATTCATAAAATGTTCTAAGTTTATATCATCTTTACATATATTCGTTTCTTCTTTTAATTCTCTATATGCTTCATTTAATCCACCGTTTTCTTTTTCGATTTTTCCACCAACTAAATTATACATACCTTTATACGGTTCTTTTGTTCTTTTACACATTAAAGTTTTGCTCATGTCTTTATTAAAAACAACAATTACATTCATTTTTTTCATTTTCATTACCTCATATTGATTTTAACATAAAAAGCTATGCTTTCATAGTTAATTCATAACTATCATCAATTAACATTTTAATTAGTTCTATGTTGGTATTATTATCTAATAAAATAGTTATCCAATGTTTCTTATTCATGTGATAAGCCGGAAAATAAGTCTTATTATCAATTAATTTTTCTATAATTTCTGGTTTGTTTTTTATGTTAAGTATATCTACATTACCTTCTTTTTTAAGTTTTAATACATTACTAGAAACATTTATAAATAAAGCATACCATTTATTACTTTTTGTCTTAAGCGTACAATCTTCTTTAGATTTCTCCCATGGGTATTCGGGAGTAGTACCATATTTTTCTTTAACATAATCTAAAAGTTCTTTTTTTAAGTTATTTTTATAGAAACATTTATCTAGTATATCTAATTTAATTTCTTCCACTTTCTCTTTTATACTAGCAGTATAAGAACCATTAGATTGTTTTATATAGTATGGCAAGAACTTTTCTATGCTATCATTTTCATAAACTAATACATCAAACAACCTATCTTTAATGGTAAATTTAACAGATAAGTCAGCATCTAAAACCTTTTCATATACATAACTATTTTCTTTTTTAATAAATCCATAATCTAATAATGCTTTAACATTTAATTTATAATTATCAAAAATATCTTTCATAATAATCGACCTTTTTACTCAAATATAATTATTTATTATCTTTACCAATTTTTATAACATTGTCTTGCTTATCTCGTTCTATTTCTTTTAAACTTTTATTTGGTGTTGGCAAATTTTCTGGCATAGTACCACCAAGTCTTTCTATAGTATTTCTAACAGCTTTACCAACTCTATAATGAGTATTAGTGGCGATTTGTTCACTAGGTTCTGTTTGTTTTTCTAATAAGGCTTCAGTCTGTGTTATTCTAAATATATTTGCACCTAATTCAACGCTACCCATATTATCTAGTATATCTTCTCTATATCTTAGTCCTTTTCTTTTAGCAATATCATTTGCAGTTTCTCCATTATATAATCCTTTATAACCTGCATTTGTAAACTTATCAAAGTTTTTTACACCTTTTTCTTTAGCAACCTTATAAAGAATTTTATTTCCATCTTTCGTTTGCTTACGTCTATATAATCTTTTTTCATCTTCTGTTAACTTTCCATACTCTTCTTCAGTTAATTCCATTTTTCTAGTTTGAACGGCAAAATATGTTTGACCTAATGCTACCTCTTTGAATTTTGGATTAGCATTTTGAACTATTAAATAACATGCATATCTAGATAAACGATAGTCTAAAATTGATTTAGATGTTACTCCCGCTACTACGATTTTGGTGTAAACACCAAAATGGGAATTAATATTATTATTGCTTTTTGAACAAGCAATTTGCGCCTTTTCTATAACTGCTGAAAAATATCTCCATTCTTTATATCCAAGTATTAATTGTAATTCTCTTGCTTCCCAATATTCATTTCCATATTCATCAATATGTTTAATATCTTCAAAAGTTTTTTCAGTATATTCTTTAATTTTATTCATTCTACCTCCTTCTATTTTTAATAATCTTCTTTTTTTTATATTATATTTTACTTCTATAATTTTTATAGTAATATTATAATATCTATCTCAATGTTCACTTTACAAACTTAAATTACGATAGTTGGTACCACAATAATATTTCTTTCATTGATTACAAACTTATAGTATCATACATACATTTGTTTGTAAATAATATTTCTTATTTTTCCATTAAAACTAGCTTCCATAATATATAAAAAAACTGAATAAAAATTATTCAGCTTTTATACTTAATTTTAAATTCTTTTTTTTCTAGCATTAAGAATATGCTCTTTTTGTTTTACTATAACTTTTCTGCTTTCTTCCTTTAAATTTTCCTTTTCTTCACTCATTTCCGGACCTATTAGCACATGATTTTCTATATTGCTTAATATTTCATTAGATAATAAAGGTAATAAATATAAATCATTATAACAAGAATTACTATCAAGCCAAGATCTAGCTGAAGCATCCACTAATTGATATGCAAAAGAAGGAATGTTTAATTTTTGTTCTAAATCTTTATTTGTTCTTTTCCACATTTCAATTTGAAAACCAAAATTACGGTACTCTAAAAAAATTAATTTTAAAACATCTAAGTCAGTTTGATATTTTATTGGCAAATAATCTCTTATATCAGATACGATATCAAAAATTTTATCTGATTGTTTATAATATTCTAATAAACTCATTATATATTCCTTATCATCAAGAATTTCTTGAGTTGTATTATTTAACATACTTAAAACGGTATTTTGAGAAAGTTTTGTAATAACTTCTTTTTCTGTTATAAATAATTGATTCAAAATCTCTCTATTTTTAATAGATAAAAATAAATTCACTTTTCCATCAATTGTAAGACCATCATAATCTCGTTGTATATTTCTATCTTTCACTATTTGTCTAGCTAAAGAGATATTTTTTCTACCATAGGCCATTTCATATAAAAACAATAATTCACTTTCAGTATAATTTTTTTTAGCTTTTAAATTTACAACAGTTTGATAGTTTTTATATCTATCTTCTATCTCTTTTATATGATTTTCAAGTTTAACAGCATCAATTTCATTTAACTTATTAATTAAAATAGGCAAATCCTCTTCACAAATTTTTGCATACTCCAAACGGTATGTACCATTAAACTCAACAGATACATCATTCGGATTAATACTATATCTCTCAACTTTTATATAAAATTCTGGCAAAAAATCACCATTACCTGCATCTTTGTAATAAACATATACATCTCCAGCACTTACACTACCTCCATAATTTATATTGCCATTAATTTTTTCATAACATTTTTCGTAGTTATTAACAAAATTCCACTTCTTTTTACAATTTTTAGTATCATTATATAACTGTTTAACTGAAGACATACTATCTCCATTTACTTTATTATTATGTTTATATTTTCTCCAAATTCCTTTTTCCATACAAAACCTCCTGTTAACTAATTTCATTATATAATGAAATTATAATTTAATCAATTAAATTAATACCACAAAATAAAAGTAAAAATAATTAATATATAACTATCTTTACTTTTTCTTTTATCTTTTTTCTCTTATTATGTTCTTACTACAATAATAAGTAATTAAGAAGTATCCTCCATATATTACTATCAAGAAAATAGAAGTCATTATAATTGATGGAAGAAGTCCTGCCTTTCCAAACGTTTCAAGGAAGTTTACACAAAACTTAATTCCAAAGTATGAGTGAATTATTGCAACTAATAATGGAAACATAAAGAATATCGCAATTTGTCTAAATAGTGCTTTATTAATCATTTTTTCATCTGCACCTAACTTTCTTAGCATCCTATATCTTTCTTTATTATCAGTTGATTCAGAAAGTTCTTTTAAAGCTAATATCGCTGCTGATGATACTAAGAATATTATTCCTAAATAAAGACCAATAAAGGTTACTAATGCACCAAGACCAATTGATGATTCAGCTATGTCAGATTTATTATTTACCGAAATCAAACTAGTGTTATCCCAAATATCATTAGTGATTTTTTTTACTTTTTCGCCCATTTTTATTTTATCCTCTTTAGATGAAGCATTATAATTACCAATTACTACCTTATGTGAAACCCTAACGCCATCTATGGAGTTATCAGGAACTAATATTATTCCGTCGTTAACGTGGTTAGATGATATTTCGACAAAGCCATCTTGACAAGAATCATACTTAGGAGAATAACTCTTATTATTCAAAGTAATTGTTTGACCGCTTTTTAAGGATATATTTCTTACTCTTATCATACTATCAAAGTCAGCGATAACCATGTACTCATTATCCTTTAAAGTATAAGTTTTATTACCATAAAGTTTAGCTACCTTATTATAATCACTTATACGCATTATTTTTTCTTCAGCATCATATCTTAAATACTTATATTTTTCAGATACTTCATCAAAGTTATCCTTTAAAGAGTTTCCTAAGGTTAACTCTTTTGTTTTATAAATATTAAATGCTACCATATCCTTTAGGTTATCTTTTAGACTAAAGCCATTTTTTTCCATAGTTTCTTCAACGCTTAACGCAAAATCTTTTCTAACATGTTCATTTGATACTTCATCTTCTTTATCAAAAATAATCTTGGTTAATTGAACGTCTACTGGTGCTAAATCATTTAAGTTCTTCGTCATTGATTCTTTAATTGATAAAGCACTAGAAGAAACGCAAATAGTTACAAATAACATTAAGCATATTATGGTCATAGAAAATACCATTGTATTAATCTTGCTTGATACTTGTCTTAAGGTAAAACTATTTAACCCTTTATAATACAGCCTTTTAAAACTCATAAATATTTTTAAAAGAAGTCCTGATAATGACCAAAAAACAAAGAACGTTGATACTCCTCCAAGTACGATTGGAATAAATATTTTATTAACAGTATCAAGTTTTGCAAATCCAGCAGTTACTAAATAGTAAGCATATCCTAAAGTGCCTGCTGCTAATATAAATATAAGTACACAAACAAAGGTATTTTTAAGTTTTACTTTCTCTGTTTTACGACTAGCGTTTATAAGGTCTATTAATTTACACTTGCTTACGATTATGGTGTTAAATATCATTACCAGTAAGTACATTATACCAAAGTAAATAAGCGTTTTTATGCACGCTGCTTTTGAAAATATAAAGTGAAAATTAGTCATGTCTGCTTCAAACATGTTAGCAACTAAAACACTCATTGCTTGTGAAAGTACTGCTCCTAGCCCTAGACCAATGGCAAGTGATATAGCGCCGATAAACAGAGTTTCAAAAAATAATATCAATGATATTTTTCTTTTGCTCATACCCAAGGTTAGGTAAATACCAAATTCTTTATTTCTTCTTTTAATTAAGAACCTTGATGCGTAGATAATTAAGAAACCTAAGATAACGGATACAAACACGCTTACACCCGATAACATGTTAGTCATAAGTTTAATTATTTCGGTTGTGTTTTTAGTTGCCTTTAACATTACCGTTTGGCTATCAATTGCGTTAAAAACGTAAAATATTGCAACGCCTAAAATTAAAGTAAAAAAGTATATTGCATAGTCTTTAATACTTTTTCTTATGTTTTTAAGTGATAGTTTAAAGAGCATCGTTTAAATCACCACCTAAAAGTGTTACAACGTCAATAATCTTATCAAAGAACTCTTTTCTAGTATTCTTACCCTTATGTATTTCATTAAATATTTTACCATCTTTAATGAAGATAACGCGCGAAGCATATGACGCGGTAAAGGCATCATGAGTTACCATTAAGATGGTTGCTTTCTTTTCACTATTTAAGTAATTAAAACTTTCAAGTAACATCTTAGATGATTTAGAATCTAACGCACCAGTTGGTTCATCCGCAAGAATTAACTTTGGATCAGTTATAATTGCTCTTGCTGATGCTACCCTTTGCTTTTGACCACCACTCATTTGGTATGGATACTTTTTAAGAACACTAGTTATTCCAAGGTCACCTGCTACTTTTTTTATTCTTTTATCTATCTGGCTTGCAGATACGTTTTGAATAGACAAAGCAAGTGCTATGTTTTCATAAGCGGTTAAGGTATCAAGTAAGTTAAAGTCTTGAAATATGAAGCCTAACTCTTCCCTTCTAAATTTATTTAAATCATTTCCTTTTAGTTTGGTAATGTCGCTGTCTGCTACATAGATATGTCCAGAAGTTACCTTATCAATCGTTGATATAAGGTTTAAAAGCGTTGTCTTACCAGAACCGGAAGCTCCCATTATCGCAACAAATTCACCCGTATTAACATCAAATGATATGTTATCAACTGCTTTGGTAAGTGAACCTTTATTACCATAGTACTTTTCAATTTTATCAATTTTTAAAATATTTTCCATAATATTTCTCCTTTCATAACTCATTTTAAATTATGAAGCATACCTTTGTCGTTTTCCTAATGTTACTTTAGCTTACAAATTTGTAAGGTTATTTAACCACGTCGTAATAATGGTTTTTAGAAAATGTAATTATTACCTTGGTGTACTCTTTTTCTTTTGACTCTACGTTTATTTTATGACCTAGTTTATCACATAAACTTTTTACAATGAAAAGTCCCATTCCAGTTGACTTTGATTTTATTCTTCCGTTATGACCAGTAAAAGACTTTTTAAAAACCATCGGTAAATCTGATTCTTTTATTCCGATACCATTATCTTCGATTATTAAATCTAGTTTATCGTTATTTTCTATAACATAAATCTTAATAAAGGAATTTTTTACGTTTCTTTTATATTTAATACTGTTGTTAATGATTTGGTTTATGATGAATTCTAACCACTTAGAATCAGTAGATACATCGTAAGATAATGTATCTACTATTAAATTTATTTTGTTTTCTAGTATATCATCTTTGTTTTTTAATAATACTTTGTTTACTCTCTTATTTAATGAAACATCAGTTATTAAATAATCTTTTTCTGCGGTTTCCTGTCTTACGTAGTAAAGTATTTGTTCTACGTAGTTTTCAATTCTTTTTATTTGTCTTATTTGGTCTTTACTAAATTTATCTTTATGGTTATGTTGCATTAAAACGAGTGATGATATTGGAATTTTAACCTCGTGAATCCACATTTCCACGTACTCTTTAAAATCATCTACTTGAAGTTTTAGGTTCTTAACGTTTTCATTCATCGACTTGTTTATTTCGTATAGTGCTTGGTAAAGTATTTTTCCCTCATAAAAGTTAGGCTTATCAAGGGTTTCTAAAACAAGATAAGCTTTATCTAGGTTTCTAATGCTAGATAACAAATTATTATAAAAATCTTTTTTCTTAAAAAAATCTATTAAAATGCTTGTTATAAAAAAGATGGTAATTACTAATAATATGGCGATAGTAAGTTCTATCTTGGTTTTAAAAGCGGCGAGCATAAGTAAGATAAAGGCTAATGAAACAATGAATAATATTACGTACCAAATCTTATCTTTTACATAGTTTATAAACTTCATGATAGAATGTACCCTACTTTTTTTCTTGTTTCAATTATGTTTTCGTATCCCACTTCTTTTAGCTTGCTTCTTAGTCTACTTACGTTAACGGTTAGCGCATTATCGTTTATGTATTCGTTGTTGCTCCATAAATCAGTCATCAATTCATCTCTTGTAACTATTTTGTTTTGATGGTTTAAAAGATAGTTAAAAATAATCATCTCGTTTTTAGTTAAGATAAGTTCTATATCACCTTTTGTTATGGTACCTTTTTGCATGTTTATTTTTAAGTCTTTATAAGTTACTATCATAGGAGTAGTTTCACTTCGTTTTAAAACCGCTCCTATTCTAAGAAGCAAGATATTTGGATTATATGGTTTTGTTATATAATCATCCGCTCCAAATGAAATTGATAAGGCCTCATCCGTTTCAGAATCCCTACTTGTTACCATTATTATTGGAACGTTTGATTCTTTTCTGATTTCTCTTATTAGTACTTCTCCGTTTATATATGGAATATTTATATCAAGTAAGATTAAGTTAGCATTACTTTCTAAAATGCTTTTTAATGAGTCTTTAAAGTTTTCTAAAACAAGTGCTTCATAACCTGAGGCATCTAATAATTCTTTTAAATTTTTTCTTAATTTTTCATCATCTTCTACGATTAGTATCTTTTTCATCAGCGTCACCTAATTATATTATAGCACATGGTTATTTCTTTATAACCTTACACTATTGTAAGAAAAATTTAATTTTTTTAATTAATTAAAATTATTTTTTTGATTAATTAATAATTACAATAATATAGAATTGGTCTATGCAAAAAAATATTTTCTGTCATAAAACTTATTCAAAAACGTTATTTAATGCCATTTGCATTAATATTTTACATGTGTTATTATGCGTTTGGAACATTTAATAGTTGGGTGATTTGCCAAATTCCTTACGGAAGGAGGCGATAATATGAAAAAGAAAGATTTGTTAATCTTTGCTTTGATAATTATTATCTTACTGCTTATATTATTGCTATTTGTAGTTTTAATATAAAAAGAAAAATCACCTAACACGTAGTTAGGTGACACCATTTTTATGGCAACACTCAACACGACAATATTAAGTGTTCCTCTTTTATTTTATGAGATTCCCTCATCAGTATTCATAATAACATAAAATACCTGTTTAATCAATGTTTTTACGTTTATGTGCCGTTATTATCGTATAACTATAAGCATTTACAGTTATTATTATATCATCCACTTTTATATACCAATTCTTACCCGTTCTTTCTATTACCGCGTTAGAACTTTTTATTTTGTTTACAAGATAATTAACAACATCTTCTGTATCTAATTTTAAGTTTTTCTTAATTCTATCTACACCCATTTTAGTGGTATGAATTTTATCCAAGTTATCTAATAATTCCATTTTAAATTATTTCCTAAACGTTAAAGAATCTATCACAAACTCTCCAACACTTTCCCAGTTATCTTTTAATTTTTTCGTACAGTTAAAACTTACTATTCTAAGTGTATCGTCTACCGAAAAGATTATCATATGATTATAAATATCAGTATCAACTGCTTTAGAAATAAACTTTATTTCACCAATATTATGATTTTCTTTTTCGTAAACGTTAGACTCTATTATTTTACTTGATGTAGAAAGTGTTTGCTTCATGTTTTCAAGAAAAGGCGTTATACTTTCATTATTCATCTTATCTTTTGTTACGTTAACAACTACGTTTATCGTTGTTTCATCATTAGTTAATACGTAAGTAGGCACGTTCCCATTAGGATATTTAACGTTTAATAAATCACTAGACATTGAATTAAATTCTTCTGGTATTTTTAAATAAAAATTGTCATTATCAAAGGTATAATACTCTGTTTTAATAACTACTCCGTCATTTCTTGTTACTTCAAAAGTTTCTTTATTATTTTTTTTAATTACTTCTTTTTCGCCACTTAATATATATTTTGGAACAATGTAACAACTTATTAAAACGATTGCAACAATAAGACTTACAAGTACCATTTGAAGCATTTTAACGTTTCCTTTTTCCTCTGGTAACTTATCTTCTTTTAAATAATATAAATGCATTTGCTTTAGTTTCTTATCTCTTTTTAAATCTGATATCATCGCAGGTATTGCAATCAGTATTAATATTACTATAAAAATTAAAGAAATAGTAGCGGGCAAGATTTTATTTAATTGTAAATAAAGAAGTGATCCTAAACCGATTATATAAACTATGGTAATTATTAGCATCCATAAAGTTTCTTTCATAATTGGATGATTTTGTTTTTTTAACATCTTCTTAAATTCTTTTATTGTCATTTTTATCATTTCCTTTATCTATTATTTTATATATTACTAAACCTATTATAGTACCTAGCGTATTAAATATCAAGTCATCTATATCGGTTCCTCTATTTAAGAATAACTGGCTTATTTCAATCGATAACGATATAAGAAAGCCTATTAATATAATGATTTTATCTTTTAATTTCCAAATAACTGGAATTAATAATCCTATTGGTATAAACATACCTATATTACCTAAAAAGCTTATTAAGAAATAATTTATATTTCCATTTACAAATACTTCTTTATACGTATCGATAAATATTTTGAATGGTACTACATTTATCTTGTTTATGTTTATATTTTTTATGCTAAAGCTACCAGTTATGGCCTGAGAATAAAGACCTATTAAAAACATAAAAAACACCAGCATTAAAACTTCTCTTTTTAAATTTACTTTACTTTTTTTATTTATCTTATAAAATATCATTCTTATAACTATAAATACTGGTATTACACCAAACATATATGGAAACATTTTTAATACATAATTAATTATAGAACTCATACACACATATCTCCTTAAAGTTATTATATCATGCATTAAAAAACTAACCAAAAATATTTTAGTTAGTTTTACTTATTATTTATTTTTGTATTTTTTTAATTCTTCTTTAGCTTTCATTTGAGATTCTTTATCATAACCAATTATTATTTTATCATTTTTTGATGCAATAGTATTAAATATTTCGTCAAAGATTTCTTTTTTAGCCTTGGTAAATACGTCTATGTCCGCAACTTTTTTTGCTTTTCCATCTTTTGTTACAACCATTATGCTTTGACTTGTTTTAATACCATTAGTTCTCATAACAAACGGATATATCCAAATTATATCTTTATAATTAATTACGTTAAATATTCCTGCAAAGTTAATTATATAGTTTTTAGTTAAAAATAAATGTGCTTTTTCGTAATAAAATGCTTCTGGATCATTCATTTCCATATCAATTTTTGTTATTTCGCTAGAATCTAGTTTTTTAACACCCTTTTTAAAACTCATTTTATAAATTATAAAGATTATGAACATAACTAAACCTAAAATTCCAAATATGACACCCATTAAGTATTGAAAATCACCTATCGCCTCGTCTGATTGTGTCATATCTAAGTATATAGAACCAAAATAATTATCAAAGTCATTTAAAGTTAGTTTATCTTCTTCATTTTCCATAGCTTCGTTATATGCATCAATAGCTAACTTCTTAATATCATCTGGTGTTTTTTTTGTAACACCTTCTACTTTTGCTGGATTAGTTTTTATGTCTTCTTTATTTAGCATGTTATAATCTGCTGACGTCATATAAGTAACATACATATACTTATCATCCATAACGAAGTAATAGGCATCAGCTGTATCATTATATACCGCAAACTTATATGGAGTAGTATGTACATTTAAATATGCTTTTTTATTAAAGTTTTCACTATCTTTTTTTAATATAACGTTATGCATACTATCTTTATTTTTTTCTGCATCTTCTACAACTTTATTGCCATAAAAGAAAAATATCCCCATTATAATAATAAATAAAATACCTATATATAAAAATATCTTTTGTTTTTTTCTTTCTTTTTCTACAGCCTTGTTTGTAAACATAATTTTAACACTCCTTACTCTAATAAAATTATATTAATCTACTAATAATATATCATACTCGTTATCCAATTTCTATAAAATTATTTTACTATTATTCTCTTTATATAAAAAGCAGGTCTTATCATGTGAGTATATAATACCTATCGCTTGCAAATAAGAATAAATAATAGTTGTTCCAACAAACTTCATACCTCTTTTTTTCAAATCATTAGAAATACTATCTGATAAAGAATTTCTAGTCTTGTCATTTTCATAAATTATTTTATCTTTAGTGAACGTTTTTAAATAATTGTAAAAACTACCATATTGCCTCTTAATTTCTATAAAAATTTTAGCGTTATTAACTGATGCGTTTATCTTTAATTTGTTTCTTATTATATCTTTATTTGATAATAATTCATTTATCTTTTCTTCTTTATAATTAGCTATTTTATTAACATCAAAGTTATCAAAAGCATTTTTAAAAGTTTTTCTTTTGTTAAGCACACATTCCCAAGAAAGTCCCGCTTGAAAAGACTCTAGTATTAACATTTCAAATAAATAATCATCGTCAAAGCGAGGTCTACACCATTCATTATCATGGTAATCTACATATAATGGATTATTTAAATTGCACCAAAAACATCTTTTTTTATTATCCATATTACCACCTTTTTTTAATCATTCTTATTTTTAACTTTAATTCCTTCGTGCTCTAATAATTTTATTTTTTTATCAATTCCTCCTGCATAACCAGTTAGTTTTCCATTTGATCCAATAACCCTATGACACGGAATAATAATTGATATGGGATTTTTTCCTACGGCAGAACCTACCGCTCTAAAAGACATAACCTTTTTATTTAACTTCTTTGCTATTTTAATAGCAACCTCTTTATAAGTTATAACTTTTCCATAAGGAATTCTAAGTAATTCTTCCCATACCATTTTTTGAAAATCAGTTCCAATTAAATCTAACTCAATTCTATTGATATCTGGCTTCTTTTCATTGAAATAATCATCTAACCAAAGTTTTGTTTTTAGCAAAATAGGTTCTTCATCATTTAAAATTAAATCATCTTTTATTTTTCCTAAATAATGCTTTTGGCCTTCTAACCATAATCCAACTAGTTTATTTGATTTACTAACTAATAAAATTTTACCAAGTGGAGAATTATAATAACTCTTATAAAGCATAATCTTCTTTCCTTCATTAAAATAATCATAATCTTCTATAAAATCTATAATAATTATATCATTTAAATAATAAAAAACAAACCTACCATTAGATTTGTTTTATTATATTTTTTCAATTTTCATAAAATTAGTTGGACTATTTTTAGGAAATGCACCTGTTATTATTATATAATCATCTTTCTTTAATTTCATAAATTTCTTGGCATTACGTATAGCATCATTTACTATTTCGTCAGTCGTATCATACACATTAGTTACCTTTGGGTATACACCAAATGATAAAGCTAAACTCCTTGCAACTTTATCCGATGTACAAGTAGCTAATACCGGACAATTACTTCTTAGGTTACTAATTACCTTCGCGGTTTTACCAGACATTGTAGCAGCAACTATTAACTTAGATGAAATAATATTAGCAGTTTCTACCGTACTTGATGATATAGCATTTTTAATATCTTTTTTTATTTGTTTAAAATCAACATCATAATCTAAATAATCTTCAGCAGATATACATATATTACTCATTGTTTTAACAGTTTCTACCGGATATTTACCTATCGTTGTTTCTGCGCTTAACATAACAGCATCAGTTCCATTTAAAACAGAGTTAGCAACATCCGATATTTCAGCTCTTGTTGGTCTTGGGTTATTAGTCATTGATTCTAACATTTCAGTTGCAACAATCGCTATTTTTCCTTTTTTTCTACATTCATTTATGATTTCTTTTTGAATGAAAGGAACCTTTTCCATATCAACTTCAACACCTAAATCACCACGTGCAACCATAACACCATCTGATACACTTACTATTTCTTTTATGTTATCAACGCCCATTTTACTTTCTATTTTAGAAATTAATAACGCGTTACTATTATTTTCTTTTAGTATGTTTCGTACCATTAATACATCTTTTTTTGATGAAACAAAAGATAATGCAATAAAATCAGCCTCGTTATTGATTGCATATAAAATATCTTCTAAGTCATCAGCATTTATAAATGGTATTTTCAAGTCACGTCCTGGAACACTTATACTCTTTCTATCTTTTAATATTCCACCTGTTATTATTTTACATATTAATCCAGTTTTATCTTTTCCTATAACTTCTAATTTAACCAAACCATCATTAATTAAAAGGTTATCTTTTATTTTAATATGAGAAATAACATTTGGATGATTAACGCTTATCCTATTAGTATCTCCTAAAACTTCATCTTTTACAATTCTAATAGTATCTCCATCAATTAGATTAATTTCTCCGTCCTTCATCAAACCGCATCTAAATTCTGGACCTTTTGTATCATATAATATTCCTATGTTTTTTCCAGTAGTCTTTCTTATTTTTTTAACTGCTGAAATAACTTTTTTTCTTTCTTCTATAGTAGCATGAGAAAAGTTTATCCTGGCAACATCCATCCCGCTTAATACCATCTTAGTCATAACATCTACATCATAACTACTTGGTCCAATCGTACATATAATCTTTGTTTTTTTCATATAATATCACCCAATTTCTATTTTATTCTTTTACTCTACTAACAATTATAAACTTATTAGTAGAAAAAAGGAAGATAATAATTATTTTTCTTCCTAAAAATTCCAAATACCAAGTTTTCCTTTAGCAGGAATTACTTTATCTAATAATTCTACATTTTCTAGTACCCAAGCATATCTACCTACGTCATAATGACCGCAAAGATATTCAGTTTTTTCTTTTTTTATTTTATTAATAAATTCTTCATCCATGTATATACAATCTTTAAGATATGCTTTACATATTATATAACCTTGTTTAAAATCATAATTATCAGGTAACAAAGAAAGTAATTTTTCTTTTCTTTTTTCATCTTTTATAACACTTTTTGTTAAACTAGCATGAATATATATTTCTCCCCTATAATTAGTTTTCCAACTTCTTGTTTCTATCTTTTTTATGCCAAGTGCAACTAATGACGCGAACGGTTCTTTTATACTTAATACCCGCATTACAAATTAATCTTTTCTATCATTTTAAAATATACTTTTCGTATATCAGACTTGCCCTCTGGAGTTAAGTTAACAAAGTTTATTCTAACTTGATATCCGCTATCCATTGACATCATAATACTTACGCTTGCTTCATGATATTCTATTGCGCTTGATGATATTGATTTATATGGAAAAAAATGAATTCTTTTTGTTTTTCCAAAAATCCCCCTAACATCAAATAATATAAGTTTTCTATCAGTAAATACGCATTTATCTCTTGTTGTTGCATAAGCTGCGTTTATAACTTCTCCTTCTTTTATGTAATCCGTTACATAATTAGGTAATTTATCAGTATCTAACTTTTTATTAAAATTAAAATACTGTGTTAACTCTTTATATTTTACATAAGCCATATTTTTCACCTCTACTATAATTAATTTTACCATACATAAAATTCAAGCAAAAGAAAAAAGCTAAAATTTTACTTTTAGCTTTACATACATTTATTTTATTGCTGCTTTATCTATTTTAGTAGATCCAACATTTCCAGCTAAATCTTTAAATTCAACTTTTTCAGGTAATCTATCTACTGAATCAAATGTTTTAGTATAAACCTTTCCACCTGATTTATGTTTTCCTCCATCTACGGTAATAGCTTCATTAGCAGTAATTGTTACAACCACTTTACCATCATCTTCCAATTTATAAGATAACTCAGCTGTTGGAATATTCTTATCAATGTTATTAACGGCAATAGTGATTTTTCTTTGTCTAGCACCACCATCTTTATAAGATGCGATTATAACAACTTCAGTTGCATTTTCCTTAAATATTTTGGAATATATATGTGCTCTTCCGTCTGCATACCAACCTTTTGAGTTCGGCATAGTTATATTTTCAGATGCTGTTATTGTAACTTTTACATCACCATTTGTTAATTTAGTAGTTGAATATTTAACTTCTGCAGTTGGTAGATTTTCAGGGATATTTTGAATACTTACCATTACGTTTCCTTTATTTCCACGCAAGTCTTTCATTTCTATAGTTTCTTCAATATTTTTGTTATATGTTTTTTGATATACTTGTGCATTTACCATCTTCCAACCACTTGGAGTATATATAGCTTCAGATGCCTTTAACGTTGCAACAACATTACCATATTCTAATTCTGAATAAGTTATAGTTGCAGTTGGTACTGTAGTATCTTTAACATGAACTGTTCTTGATATGGTTTTAGCTACGTTTCCATGTGAATCTTTAGCTGTATAATATAATATATACGTACCGATTTCATTTGTATTAATACTATCTACTCTACCTTTAAATGTAAAACCTTTTGATGGATCCCATAAAGTATATTTATTTATGTATTCTGGTTTAACATTATACTTAGGATCATCTACGTTATCAGTTACTGTTGCATACTCTTCGGTATAGGTACTAGCACCATACTCTAATGTTAAAGTGTTTTTACCATTTAGAGTAATTACTGGTGCTGTTGTATCATTCATTACAAGCAATAATACTTCTTCGCTAGTATTTCCAGCGTTATCAGTTGCTTTATAATAAATATTATATCTTCCTACATAGCGAGTGTTAAGCCCGTTTGAGAAATCATATTTATATATGTTTTCTTCTTTTGAACCAATTAATAAATCTACTAAATAAGGCTCAATTTTTCTATCATTATCAACGTTATCAGTTACCGTTGCTAATATATCATCTAAACTAATTTGCGTTCCTGATTCGATACGCATTACATTATTATATGTTTCTTGTTTTCCTACTGTATTAATAACTGGCGCTGTTCTATCATAAATAACTTCTTTATCAGTATTCCAGTTAGTATCCTTTTCAGATAATGTTTTACCAACATTTCCTGCTTTATCAGCGTATCCATATACTTCAAACTTAAGAATACCTTCTTCTAATTTATCCTCATTTTCTGGTATTTTATAATCTGCTGTATATTGATAAACTTTCATATCTTCACGGTAAAGACCTTTAGAACCAAACGATACTTCTTTTCCGTTTACTTTTAGTTTTGCTGTTTTAGCTAACTCTTCTTCAAAGTAAGCTAAAACTCTAATAGTATCACCATTCTTAGCATATTTACTACTATTAGGTTTAATTCTAAGTACTCTTAAATATTTATATTCAGGAGCTACTTTATCAACGATTACTTTACTTTGAGAACCTAATGTAATATCTTCATTAGTTAATGTTTTACCAATGTTACCAGCCTTATCAGCATATCCATATACTTCAAAGTTGACTACACCATCTTCTAAATCATCAGCTGTAACTTTATTAGAATAATATTGATAGTTTCCTTTATCTGCATGAACAACATTCATTTCATATTCTTTATCATTTATTTTTAAAATAGGTGCTTTTTCAAGCTTTTCTTTAAATGTTACATATACATAAACTTTAGTACCAGCTTTAGCATAATATGCGTTGTCTGCTTTATTATAAGTTCCACCAACTATTCTTAAAGAATCATATACTGGAGCAGTTCTATCATACATAATAGAACGTGAATTACTTGTTTTAGTTTGATTCAAAACAAGTTCATCAGTTGATTCATTACCAGCCAAATCTATTACGTTAGATAATTTTATATTCAATATGCCTTCGGCTAATTCACTTTCATTTTCTGGGATAGTAAATCCACCTTCATATACATAAATTCCTTGTTTTTCAGCTATTGCTTCTTTTAAACTTATTTCAAATTTAATATTACCGATAGTTACTGTTGGATTTACTGCTAATTTTTCAGAAAATTGCATTCTAAATATAGCACTATCTCCATTTTTCATATAATAATATTTTACTTTATCGATTTCAGTTGGAGCCTTACCAGATTTATCAAAATCTAATGTTGAATAAACTCTTTTCGCAGGAGTCTTATCAATTACAAATGTAACTTCACTTACGTGTCCCATTCTATCTGTTGCTTTAACAGTATATGCTCCTTCTTCTTTAAATACGTTTTCATATTTTATCACTATAACTGGGTTATAGTTATTAGCAAATGTTTCATTTACTATTTCTTCAGAATCTTTAGTAATTACTACTGATTTTAGGCTTCCATCAGAAACTTTTAAATTAACATCTTCATTTGTATAATCACTAATACCTTCTATTTTAGGTGATACGTTATCAATGTAAATGTTATTTGTTTTAGATGCATTACCTGCTTTATCATATGCAGTTACATCAAATCTTAAATTATCAGCGTTTTCTATAGTTAATTCATATTCCTTTTGAGTAACTGTTATAACTTCACCAGTCTTAACATTCTTTATTGTTATATGATCAAAGTTATTGTCTTCTGTCTCTACTTTATAACTTTCTTTTATACTACCATTAGTAAAGTTTAATTTAGGATCAGTTGTGTCATATGTAAACTTGATTTTAGTTTCATTAAATGCAGCATCAATGATTACTAATTCATATTCGCCATCCTTTGATAATTCAGTACCTAATTCATACTCTTCACCATTTAATGTAACAGTGTATGTATTAGCATCTTCTACTTTTACGTTAGCTAATGTATTTACTACATCACCATCGTTAATTCCAGTTACAACTGGGCTATCTTCATCAGATAAAAGTCCGTTTAAATCATTTAAACGGTTAGTTAATTCTTCTTTTAACTTTTCGTTTTCTAACTTACTTACTGCGTTTACAATATCATTAGATGTATTATAACCTCTAGCAGAAGTCATATCTGCTAAACTAACTGCATCCTTAACCATTTTTTCTAAGTTAGCAACTAACTCACTTACGTTAATAGCGTTTAACACTTTATCTAATCTGTCTTGTAATGCTGTTTTATCATTACTATCATCTAAATTATTAACTAGATGTTGTGCACCGTCATAGTCACCTTTTAATAACGACTCTTCAGCTTTTTTAACCATTTCTAAAGCCTTAGCATAAGAATCATCTTCTACTTGGTTTATAGGTGCTACAGTATTAGCTATTAATGCATTTTGAACATTACGTTCAGCGTTAACAGTATTAAATACTACTGCGTTTTGGTCATCTACTAAACTAACGTTACTATTAGTAGTAGTTTTTTTACCACCATCTTCTTTTACTACTTCACCTGTATTTGCTCTTTTATCTTCTTTTTCTTCATCTTCTTTTGGGTTTGCAAACGTAAACACCATAAGACCTATAAGTAAGAATAATATAAGTGCAAAATACTTCTTTTTTCCTTGCATACTTTCTCCTCCATAATTTCTTTAGGAAAACTTCTTCCTCTCGTAATTATCATATCATTTTTACCTATTTTGTCAACAAAATTCGATAAAATATGACACTCTAATATATTATATGATTATCACCTAATAATTTTAATTTTATTAAGCGGCCATATTCTAATTGATGCCTTACCAATTATATCCTTCTTCTTTATAAGTCCAAAGTCTCTACCATCCATCGAGTTTTCACGATTATCGCCTAAAACTAAATACATGTCATCAGGAATTACATCATAACCTATATCCTTTAATGAAAAATCATTTGTTTTAACATTTTTAATAAATGGTTCAGTATACGCTTTATCATTAATGTATAAAGTATTATCTTTAAACTCTATTTTCTCACCTGGAAGTCCAATAACCCTTTTTACCATATATTTGGTATCTTTATAATTAAGTGCTATTATTTGATTTCTTTTGATATCAAATAAGCGATACTGAAACTTATTTAATAATACTATGTCTCCATTATTTAAAGTTGGCTTCATAGAGGGCCCCATTATTTGTTGTACACTTACAACATATATAACAACAACCAAAACAGCGATTATCGTTAAAATATATTTTGCTGAATCCTTTAAAAATTCCTTTATTTCTAACCAATCCATTTTTTCTACTCTCCTATTCTTTTTTTATCTATTCTATATAATTATAAACCAAAAGTAATAACATTAAAAAAGTTATTATCAAAAATTTAC
This sequence comes from uncultured Bacilli bacterium, assembly GCA_910580185.1. GTDB lineage: Bacteria > Bacillota_I > Bacilli_A > RF39 > UBA660 > Aphodocola. The sequence goes on along the minus strand of CAJTWC010000004.1, from coordinate 126,694 downwards.
ATTTATATACAAAAAAACTAGGAAAATTCCTAGTTCTATTCATTTCTTAACGCCTCAATAGGTTTTTTAAAGCTAGCTTTAACCGAAGGAATAAAACCTCCAATTAAAGTTAATATAACACTTACTAAAATTAATATAATAGCATGTTTATAGCTTAATATTCCTAATTTTTTTAAATCTGTTAAGTTATATAATATAGCATTAATTGGAAATAATAAAATCTTAGTTATTCCAACTCCAATTATACCTGATGTTAAACCTATTAATAATGTTTCTGCGTTAAACACCCTTGATATATCTTTTCTTCTGGCACCCAAACTTCTTAATATACCAATTTCCTTAGCTCGCTCTAACACCGAAATATAAGTAATTATACCAATCATTAATGATGATACAACAAGTGATATAGAAGAAAAAACAACTAATACGATTGTTATTCCATTCATAATATTATGTGTTGTATCACTAATTTCTTTAGCATAATCAGTATATATTATTTTGTCTTCTTCACATTTATATTTATTATATTCATCTAAAAGCTTTATAACTCTATCCTTATTATTAAAACCATTTGAATAGATGTTTAAACCTACTGGTAAATCTTTTTTACCTAACATAACTAATGCCTGCTTTTTTGTTATACCAGCATCTTCAAAACTTATGTTGCCCATAAATACAACACCATTAGAATTTTCTTGTGCTTTAACTATTTTACTTTCCGTATTTTGATTTATTATTCTTTCTATTAGAGCGTTTTGATAACCAATCACCGCCTTGCTACTATTTTCTACCCCTTCTTTAAAAAGTGTTTCATCATCCGTTTTTCTTTTTATGATTCCAACTATTTTTAACGTAATATCACTTTTATTATAAATTTCTTTTGAGGGAGAATTTTTAATAAAATTATTTTTATTTTCTTCCAAGTAATAATCATCATTTTTTATTACTCGAAGTTCTTTACCAAGTATTCTATCAAAAGAAACCTCTTTTGTACCACCTAAAAAAAGTGCATTTAAAAATGTTTCATCAATCTTATTAAAATCATCCACCATTAAAACTACATCCATATCATCTTTTGGATACTCACCACTTAATAAATCATAGTTTTCTTTTAAATAGCCTTTTTTATTTTCATCATTTGGTAAACTTTTAAAACTGATACTTCCTGGATTAATTATTTTATAAGATATTCCGTTCGTACTCATTAAGTTTAAATTTATTATTCTATGGTATGAAATACCACTTAAATAATCTTTATTTATATTTTTTACATAATTTATATAATCTTCGGTTATTTTATTTATGTGTATACCACTATTTTCTTTATCATCATACATATATAATACATCTTTTTTTAATTTATTATCTTTTATATCTATTACATCATTCGATGCTATAACTTCGCTTGTAATACCAATTGGAAAGGATGACATAGTGTCTTTTTGATATTCATTTATTTCACTATTAAATCCGTTTGATATAGATAAAATAAGTGCTATCCCAATTATCCCTATACTGGATGCAAAACAGGTTAAAATAGTTCTTTTTAATTTTGTTTTAATGTTATTAAAACTAAGATATATTGCAGATAAGAAACTCATTTTGGTTTTCTTTATCTTATAAATATCTTTATTATTTTGCCTATTTAAAGGATTAGTATCATTAATTACCCTTCCATCTTCTAATTTAATGATCCTGTTTGCGTATTTTTTAGCTAGCACATCATTATGAGTTACCATAATAACTAATTTATCCTTAGATATATTTTTAATTAGTTCCATTATTTGAATACTTGTTTTAGAATCTAACGCGCCAGTTGGTTCATCTGCTAAAATAATATCAGGATTATTTACCAAAGCTCTTGCTATTGCAACTCTTTGCATTTGACCACCAGATAATTCATTTGGCTTTTTATTTATATGATTTTCTAAACCGACTTTTTTTAAAGCATCAAGAACCAATTTTTGTCTTTTATTTTTCTTGGTACTATTTAATAATAAAGCCATTTCAACGTTTTTATAAACTGATACATGATTTATTAAATTATAGTTTTGAAAAACAAAACCAATTAAATTGTTTCTATAAAAATCAAAGTCTTTTTCTCTAAACTTTTTAGTAGATTTACCATTTATAATTAAATTCCCATCTGAGTAATTATCAAGCCCACCAATTATGTTTAAAAGCGTTGTCTTACCACTTCCTGATGGCCCAAGTATGCATACAAACTCTTTTTTTCTAAACTTTAAACTAACGTTATCAAGTGCCCTTTGAGAAGCATCATTCGTTTTATAAATTTTTGTAATCTTATTTAGTTCTAACATTTTATTTTCCTTTCTTTCGATTGATATACTTACCTTTTTGTTATATAATATAGTTGTAGGAAGCAGCATAACCAGTTGTTTTCCAAAGTTTTTGGTTTTGAAAAACAGAGCTAGTTACCCAAACAAAGCTCTGTTTTTCTTATATATTAATAACAATAACTAGTACTATTATCAGTATTAAAATAATAATTAGTTTTGGACTAAATTTAACTTCAAATCTAAACCTCATAATTATCACCCCTTTCTACTTTTGTATAAAGAGGAAAACAAAGCAAGTCTTTTACTGCTCCCTAATTAATTGTTAGCTAAAACTTATAAAATTCCACTAAAAAATTTAAAGAAATTAAAAAAAGAGCTAAAATGCTCTTAATATCCTAGTTTTTTAATAACTTTATCAACGTCAGATTTATAATTGACATTAACTGAAGAATATATCAATGTATCTTCTGCTCTTATTATTACATTATATAAACTTTTGGTTGATTGTGTACTTTTGCTATAATTACTACCATTTTTTTCTTTTACCTTAAAGTCTTTATTTCCTTTTAAGCTTTCTAAGTTGGTACCATATGCTTTTTTTGCACTATCTTCACTCTCAAAAACATAATATTCCAATGAAATTTTATTATTATTTGCAACTATAACCTTTTTAATACTAGAGTCCTCCATCTCGCTACTTACATCATTAGTAACGAAATTCATATCTGATAATTTTTTTACTATATCTTCTGTACTTATTTTTTTTCCTTGGGTGCAAGCAGTAAGTGTTATCATCATAACTACAATAATTAATATTTTAACAATCCTTTTCATTTTATTATCTCCTTATATTTATTATAACATAATTTATTTTTTAAAATACTTATTGATTAACTTGTTTAATTCAGCAATATTAATCGGTTTGGATAAGTATTCATCAAAACCTTCTTTTAGATACATCTCTTTCATACCAGTTATCGCATTAGCCGTTAAAGCAACAATCGGAGGAAGTTCATATCCATCTAGTTTTTTTAATATGTGAAGAGTTTCTATACCATCCATTTCCGGCATCATATGATCTAAAAATATAATATCATATTTTTTTCCTTCTTTTATTTTATATATACAATCTCTTCCACTTTCTGAAGTATCTATATTAAAACCATATTTGCCAAGTAACCTACTTGCTACTTTAATATTTAGTTTATTATCATCAACGATTAATACTTTATAAGAAGAACAATCTAAATACTCTACTTCTTTATCATTTTTAACCGGTTCCGTTATTTCCCCTATTGGTTTATAATTAACTATTTTTTCTGTTATTTCTAAGTAAAAAGTGGTGCCAACTTCATACTCACTTTCAAACCAAATTTTACCATTCATTAAATCAGCATATTTTTTTGTTATTACAAGGCCAAGACCCGTTCCTTCTATTTCATTAGTAGTTGCAGCATCAAGTCTAGAAAACTTCTCAAACAATTTATCATAATCTTCTTTTTTTATACCATAACCTGTATCTGAAACCTTAAAAAGTAACTTTTCATAATCATCCTTTCGTTCTCCGGTTACATCTAACTTTATCTTACCAACTTCTGTATACTTAACTGAGTTAGTTAAGATGTTTAAAAGAATTTGAAAAATCTTTCCTTTATCTCCATAATACCTAGAAGGTATATTTTTATCGACGTTAACCATCAACTTAACAGGTTTATCACCTAACCTTGCTTCTATTATACTAGTTAGTTCCATAATAACATTACTAAGCATGTATTCTTTTTTTTCTAAAGTTTCTTTACCTGATTCTATTTTAGAGATATCCAAAATATTATTTATTATATCAAGTAAGTTATTACCAGCTGATGCGATATGACTTATATCAGATCTAGCTGATTTTTCATCAAAATTAGGACTATTAAGAAGTGTCTCACTAAATCCAACTATCGCGTTCATAGGAGACCTTATCTCGTGTGACATATTAGATAAAAAGTCTGATTTTGCACGATTAGACCTTTCGATATCACTTTTTAAAGTCTCTACTTCTTTAATTATCTTTAAATCAGGATTTTCAACGTTAAAATATAAGAAAAACATTTGAAGAGCTGCTCCTATTGCAGAAAAAGCAATTGTTGGAAACATAAGTTGAAGAGCAAATATAATAGCCATTTCAATAACCATTATCCATACCGATGCTTTAGTCCTAATACTTGCATTTTTACCATGTTTTAATATATATATTACAATTAAAAACACACTTAATGCACAAAACGCTAAAACATAATAAGAAGCTGGGCCGGGTATGTAAGATATATAAGAAGGATCTAACCTTTCAAATGGTACTAAAAAGTAAACTAAACTAAGTATTAAAAACACAACACTTATTATTTTAGAGGCTTTGGTATATTTAATTACTGACATAAGGTTATTGACATTTATTTCACTTATAAATACCATACTATAGTAATAAAGAAGGGCAAACCAAACTATTCCCGTTGACCAATGTATACGATAAATAAGTAAGTTAGCAAAATTACTACTACATAACCCAACACAAAACGTTGCAAGTATTTCTGAAATTAATAATATTAATACAACAATCAACATATATCTATATATCTTGTTTCTTATTGATAAAAATCTTTCTTTCGAAAAGTATACAATTAATAATAGAATTATAAATAATAAGCTTCCCATCGTAAGCATTAAACCAGCTATCATGTTTATCCCTTCCTTCTACTTATTTCCAAAAAAGTCAATAATCAATTTATTTAACTCTTTAAAATTAATTGGCTTAGATAAATATTCACTAAATCCAGATTCTATATATTTTTCCTTTAAACCAGTATATGAGTTAGCCGTTAAAGCAACAACAGGAGGCACATAATAACCAGACTTTTCTAATAATTTCATGGTTGCAACCCCATCCATTTCAGGCATCATATGATCCAAAAATATAAGATCATATTTACCGTTTTTAACCTTTTCTAAACATTCTTTTCCACTTAATGCTGAATCAATCGTGAAATTATACGTCTGTAATAACCTACTAGCTAATTTTATATTTATCTTATTATCATCAACAATTAGCACCTTTTTACCAGTACAATCGATTATGTCCTTGCTACTAGATATTCCATTTTCATCCGCATTAAAAATATCACCTATTTCGTTATCATCAGATATTCGTTGATTTATTTTTATATGGTATTGAGTACCTTTTCCAGTTTCATTAATAAATTCTACACTTCCACCAAACATGGATATTAGTCTTTTTGCAATAATAAGACCTAATGTTATACTATCAATATTATTTTGGGTACTACTTCCTAATTTTACAAAATCATTAAAATCTTTTTCAAAGTTTTCTATTTTCATTGCGTGTCCTGTATTAGATATAACAAATAAAAAATCAAAGCTTTTATCTTCTTTTCTTGTTCCATCAACATATAAATTAATTTTACCATAGTTTGTATACTTTATGGCATTTGCTAAAACACATATAAGTATTTTATATATTTTAGAGTAATCCCCATAATACTTAGAAGGTATCTTCTTATTAACATCTATGCTAAATTCTAATACTTCTTTATTTATCTTAGATGATATAACACTGTTTATCTCAAATATTAAACTTTGAAGCGAATAATCTTTTTCATTTATCTTTTCTTTTCCAGATTCGAGTCTTGATATATCAAGGATATTATTAATCAAATCAAGCAGGCTAGTACTAGCTGAATGAATACTTTCAACATCTTTTTTAACTATTTCCTCAGTTAATTTTTTTTCATTCAATAAAGATTCGCTAAAACCTAAAATTGTGTTCATTGGTGTTCTAATTTCATGTGACATATTAGATAAAAACTCAGTCTTAGCTTTATCAGCTAATTCTGCTTCTTCTTTTGATTTTTCTAATTCATTTAATAATTTATTATCCTGACTTTCTATTGTAAAATAAAGTGCTATAACACAAAAAGCAAAGATATAAGTTAAATCATTAAAATCATATCCTGAAAATATTTGAAAAGCTGTAATAATGGCAAAGAAAACAACTACAAAATAAATAGGAGTTCTTTGATTTAATGGTAATTTCATACTATTTTTTAACATTGAAATAAGAAGCATTATCATTAATGCAAATCCAGCAAAATATATAACCGTTACAGCATTTCCACCTATTACATATAATTCTCCATTACCACCTACGTATTCAATTTTAGACATACAAGAAATTAAAAATAATAAAGAAATTAGTATAAATGAAACTACTGTTATAACAATTTTTGTTTTTACCGAATTTTTCCTAACCTTATTCTTATTTCCTAATGACCATACGTAAATAATAAGGCACATAACCCAAATTATACTTCCTAATATATATCCCCTACATAAAATTTCATTTAATAAAGGAATTTTATTTCTAATGCTCATCGTTCCTACACATACTATTTCAAGTGCAAGTAAAACAATGGTTAATAAAAGCATAAATGCATAGATGTTATTTTCTAGATTCTTAAACTTCTTTTTACTTAAATACATAAAACCAACAAGTGTGGTAAAAACAAGCGCACAAATAGTAAAACCTATGCTCGCAAATAAATTAGAAACCAAGTTAAATCACTTCCTTTTATATTACATTAAACGCTTCTAATACCTTTTTGAAACTCTCAATAATTTCAGGTGAAAACATAGTATTAGATTTATTCAAAATAAAATCAGTAGCATTACCATTTTTCTTTTTAATATTATTATAATTAATACAAATAGCAGCTATTTGAGTTTCTAAAGGAATTGCATTTCCTTTTAAATTTTCAGGATAACCAGTACCATTATAATTTTCGTGATAATATTTTGCAATGTTGAGTGCGTATTTTTTATATAATTCATCACTTGTAAGACTTAATACATACTTAAGCATCTTAAAACCAAATAATGGATAATTTCTTACTAATTCTAATTCATCGTTAGTTAATTTTTCTCTTTTTATAAGTACACTTCTTGGAATAGAATAAAAACCTATATCATAGTACATTGAAGCATCAACCATCTTATTTATTTTTTCTTCAGTAAGTTCATACTCTGGATAATCATTCATAACCTGGGTAGCTAATACCTTAATATACTTGCTTATTTTATCTATGTTTGAAGCATAATCATACCTATATGCATCAACAAACGTATTAAGTAATGCCTTTAAATCATTATTTTGACTACTTACAAGATCATTTAATGAATTACTTGATTTATATAAGTTTATAAAATTAGAAATTCTATGTCTTACAACTTCAAAATCAAATGGTTTTTCTAACATATCCGCAATGTTATAATTATACACTCTTGATTTTGTTTCTTTTTCATAATCACCAGAAATTATTATAACCGGAAGTCTATTTAAATAATTTTTCTTACTTAGGTATTCTAAAACCGCAAATCCATCTAAAACAGGCATAGTAAGATCTAAAAATATTCCTAAAACATGATCAGAGGCCTCACTTATTCCTTTTGATTCATTCGCTTCTAAATATTCAATTGCTTCCTTGCCATTAGCAAGTTCTACTAGTTTATATCCATCATCTTTAAATACTTTTTTAATCATGTTTCTCATGATTTTATCATCATCTATGATTAATATTGCATCTTCCCATCTACCACTTACGTTAGCAGCGGTTTTATTAACTGATTTTTTTAATTCTGGATAAGTACTATAAAGATTTTTAAAAATGGATAATATGTATTCTTCTACCGCTTTAACATTAGATAATGACTTCGAGTCCAAGTTAAATACGTTATTTATTTTTAAAATTGAGTCTGCAAGTCTTCCTATTAAACCTTCATATCTAGAATCACGTGATTCTTTAGTAGAATTAAGTTCTTGTCTTAATTCTTCTTTTACTGAAAAAATAAGTTCTTTACCAGAAACATTAATTAAAGTAGATGATAGTTTGTACCATTTGCTATCTAATGATTGATATTTAAACTCTACCTTACTATTACCATCCTTTAATGCTTCTTTCATTTTCGGAATAGAAACTAAATTCATAAAACCTGACAAAAAAGGTGCTCCTACTTTTGTTTTTACGTCTTCCAAATAATTTGTAAACGTATCTTCTCCTGTGCTTGTAAAAGCTCCATCAACAACTCCGTATTTTAAAACCTTATCTTCAAACACATCAAAAACAAATACTTCTAAAGTATCATTATACATAATCTTCTTTAACGCATTTTCTAAAACGTTCTCATTCACTAGTCATCATCCCTTTTCTTCTTTATAAAGCCTTGTACTTTGTAATAATATCCTGCACTTTTCTAACAGCTGCTAAAAATTCTTCATAGTGTTCGTTTACGTAATTAACATCTCCAGCCTTACTAGCCATTTCGTGTGCATAGGCTATTTCACCTAGTTCCATAAAGCCAAAACTTCTTGCGTTACTTTTCATAGCATGTACTAATATTGCATAATTTGGCATATCTCCTAAGTTTTTAAAGTTATCTATTTTTGATAATTCTTCTGGTAAACTTTCATAAAAATCATTCATTATATCATCATATGTTTCTATATCCATCATGTTTGATATACCAGTTTCTGCATCTACTCCCATACTTTTTAAAAATTCTACTTTTGGATTCATAATCCTACCTACCTTCTATACTATTCTTTTTATATTGTACTATAAATAAAATTAAAAAACAATTAGCTTGCGCGTATTTACACATAAAAAACACCAAAATCAAATTCGGTGTTTTTTATTTATTAATTATTGTTGTACATATAATACCTTCATGCCTAAATTCTTAACAAAAAGTGCAGTTCCATCACCATTCTCATCAGTACCACCGCCAGGTGCTTTAGGTGCTTCAATATCAATTCCAATGGTTAAAGTTACGTTTTTTTCTTCTCCGGCCCTTATAACGTCATCTAAACTAACTTCTTTTCCAGTATCAGTATACGTTAATTTAAATATAAAATATTTATTAAATAACTCTACATCACTGGGATCTGGCGTTCCCGAAATAACAATATCTTTAATTTCATCTCCCTCTGCTAAATTACCAAAAACAGGAGTATTTTCTTCAATATTACTTATTTTAGCATCTATTGTTCCTTTATTTGATATTTTAAAATCATAGGTAACAAAATCTCCTGGCCTTTCCAATAAAACCCCAACAACATTAGCTGTAGATCCGTCATTTGAAATTTCTAAATTTTCTGCATAAAGACTTCCTGATGGATTTGGTGTTCTAGATAACGTTGGTGATACGTTATAAGTTCCATCTAAACTTTCAAATCTAACATCCCAATTTGCTGCATCTACTGATGCTGTTCCATTTATTGTTAGTGTTTGACTTAGTGCTGCAAACGCAACCGTTAGTCCTAGCACTGCTACTATTAGTGCTACTAAACTTAATACTTTTATTTTTCTTTCTTTTTCCACTTTTTTTCTCCTCCTTAATTACTTTTGCACGTATTTTAACGTGAATCCTAAATTAGAAACCGTTACTTTACTAGTTGGTAAAACTTCTAAATTTTTATTTAACTCAACTACCATAATAACATGTCTTTTTTCAAAATATAAACTATTAGTAGTATGATTTCCTGGTAAAACTTCCCCTTCTTTAAAAGTTTCTATTATTTCTGACCACTTACCAAATTGATCAGCTGGTATATTTTCTTTAGGATAACCATAATTAATGACTAAGTTATCACATACTAATTTTGCATCTTCTTCATTTCCAGTTTCTGATGTACATACAGGTTTATTACTTATAATTTGTTCAAGTTTAGCATCTATATCTCCATAATTTGCAACATAAAAGCTAATTACTCCAAAATCTCCTGGCTTTTCTAATAAAAACTCAAAACCGCTTAACGTATCAAAATTTTCTCCAACATTCAAATTTAATTTACCAGTCGTCATAGCATCTTTGCAAAAAGTACATTCAAAAGTCTGATTTGAAGCAGCATACTTTTCATGAAACTTATCATCTCCTTGTATTCTGATATCCCAATCTTCTTGTGCCATACCTGAAAAACCAGTTATGGTAAGCGTCTGACTTAATGCTGCAAAAGCAACCGTTAATCCTAGTACTGCTACTATTAAAGCTACCAAGCTTAATACTTTTATTTTTCTTTCTTTTTCCATCTTTCTACTCTCCTTACTTCTATTATTTACATTTATTAATTTATCATACCTTTATTTAGTTTCTTTAACCTTGTAAGGTATATTGTAAATATTATATGTTGATAATATCATATACCCTCCCCCTGGTCAATATAAACACTTTTCAACAGTAAAGAAGCATGTACACTTTGCAAATATAATCTTATATAAAAAGAACTATTAATATCCATTTAAATAGGTATTAATAGTTCTAAATTAAGTGTTATTACTTTATAAGTTTATTCTTAGCGAATTAACCCCTACATTATAATATTCATCACAAGATAGTGTATTTATTTTATTATAGTGCTTTATTATCATATAATCATCATAACTTTCTAATCGGTAACAATTACCAAATTCATCTTTTAATATGCCGTCTTTTATATTATACATTTTATTTAAATCAAACTTGGTTATCATTGCATCAGGATAAGAATTTACAATTACTTCAGCATTTGGACTTGCGTTATACCTTCTTTGGTAGTTATCTATAATATCTTTTATTTGTTTTAAAGATAATTCTTCAGATAACGTAACTTTTTTTGAACCGATACTATGAAGAAAATATAAGGCATAAGAGTTAGTAACATTAAACGAAAAGTCAGTTTCAAAATCATTATATTTTATCAATGAGCCTACTTCTGATACTAACACTTTACCATTATAAGAAGGATATTTTTTTATAACTCTAGGCATTTTTAATATGTATCCTTCCTTTGTTAAATCTTTGTTAGTGGTGTAAATACTATCATATTTACCATTTATTTTTTCGTTGGTTAATATACACTTATTATTTTTTCTTTTAAAATCATAGTCATCAAAATAATAATCTTTTTCTATAAATGCAATATTATATAATCTTTTTTTATTTAGTTCATTTAATATCCGTCTTCTTAATTCATTTATATCTTTTATATTTATAAATATGTTATCGTCCATATCAATATCTATACTTTTAAATTTATATATGGTATCTCCTGTTTTATTTATTTGCTTTAGTATAAGTTCTTTGCTGGTTGGATTATTAACTGCACCTTCTATTATATTATCAGATTCTAAAGAAATAACATTTACACCATCAGATACCTTAATTAATAGTTTTTTATTTATTTTAGCTGATACATTAGCATCAACCATTACTTTTCTTGTTTTGCTTTTTAGTTTACTATCAATTTCATTTATTTGATTACTTGATGTAGTTAAGTAAACTTTAGAGCCTTTTTTTACATATTTATCATACCTTAATGATATAATATCACCTTTATTAGCAGTCTTAACAAGTTTTTTATTAACGTACATTTTATTTATAACGATACCTTTATCTTCTTTATCATCCATTATTCTAAGACCATCATTTATGCTTATTTCACAATTTAAACTTATTTTAAGTTCATCTTTTATTTTAGATATCACGGTGCCTGCAAGTATACCTTTATGATTAGGTCTTTCTTGATTTACAAATAATTCATTTTCTTCTCCTAACATAAAACCTTTAGTAAAGTTTCTATTAAACATTTTTTTTAGCATTAAAATATCATTATCAGATACTTTTACCTTCCCCGTTTTATAATACGTATCAATAACTTTTCTATACGTACTAGTTACTAAAAAAACATATTCTGGCCTTTTCATTCTGCCTTCTATTTTTAAGCTATCTATTCCTGATTCTATTAATTTATCAACGTAATTTATGGTACATAAATCTTTTGTACTTAATAAAAATTCATCTTTGTTCACCTTTTTATTATTACTATATAAATCATATTTTTTTCTACATATTTGCGCACATGTACCTCTGTTTCCACTTCTAGGTCCAATTAAAGTACTTGCTAAACATTGTCCTGAATAGCTTATACATAACGCTCCATGAACGAATGTTTCTACTTCTATATCAATTTTATCTTTTATCTTTCTTATGACTTCTAGCGGTGTTTCCCTTGCCATTACAACTCTTTTAACGCCATATTTTTTTGCAAATAAAGCCCCCTCAAACGTATGGATATGCATCTGAGTCGATGCATGTATTTCTAAATTAGGAAACTTCTTTCTTAACAAATCTAGCATCCCTAAGTCTTGAATTATAACTGCATCTATATTATTTTTATGCGCATATCTAACGAAATCTAAAAAATTATCTACTTCTTTTTCATAAATAATAGTATTAACCGTTAAATAAACTTTTACTCCATATAAGTGTGCATAGCAAATAGCTTGTTTTAATTCTTCTTTACTAAAATTACCTGCAAAGCCTCTAGCTCCAAACATTTTACCGCCTAAATATACAGCATCACACCCTGCTTCTATAGCAGCTTCTAAACATTTCATATTACCCGCTGGAGATAACAATTCTATCTTTTTCATATAGTAACACCTTCAATTCATATAAAATTAGTATATCACGACTTAAAAACTTTAAAAAGAAAAAAGAATTTTTTAGATTCTTTTTATACAACGTTATTTAATTTTTTTTAATTCTTCAAGAGAAAGACCAGTACATAAAGAAATGGTTTCTATATCAACATTTTGCTCCAAAAGATTTTTAGCGATTTGTAATATACCTTCTTTTTTACCCTCAATTAATCCTTGTTCTTTACCTTCTTTTAAACCTTTATTCCACTCCTTTTCAGCCACCTCTTTCCAACCTTTTTCTATTCCCATTCTTATTAACGTATTATTTACTTTTCTTTTACGTTGGGAAGTATTACGTGATAACTTTCTATTCCTACTCCTTCTTCTACTTTCTTTTCCTTATCTCTCATTTCAAACTTTATCACTACTCTATCATCTGGTTTATAGATATTATAATTATCAAAATTTATTTGAATTACTTTCTTTAATTCTTTATATTCTTTTCCCTCACCCAACATACTTTCTCTTATTTTTATTATATACTCATGTTTTCTATCTACTAATCCATCATAATAATCCTTATTCATCTCTAAATTGATTACGTTATCCTTTACTTCTACTAACAAATCACTAATCTTTTTCTTTTCATTTATACTATTTATGCTATGCTCATTATTTTTAAACACCATATCCCTTTTTATATTCTTTTTTGGAAACCCTGTTATATCACTTATTATTTCTGATAAGTAATCCCTTGCTTCCTTACTTGTTAATACACTTTTAAACATCTTGTCATACGTCATAGGTATTATCCTTGTTTTTTCTTCTGGCATTTTTCCTTCCTTTCTTTACACGAAAAATAAGATAACCTTAAGTAAATCATTACTACTATTTTTTATTTACTTTTGTTTTTTCTTACCCTTCATATTAATTGTTAGACAAATCTTTTGAAATTCCCCTTTTATTTTCAAAAAAAATTAAAAAAGATTAGAGAACCTAATCTTAATTTAATATAACAGTGGTATCATCGGTTATTATAGTTCCTGCTGGAAGGCTTTGACTACCTATATAACCAATTGCTTCAATACTATGTTTTATACCTAATTTTGTTAAAACTACATCAGCTTCTTTAACCGAGTAATTTGTTAAATCTGGCATTGTTATTACACTATCATTAGTAAACAAGAATACCTTATTTTTAGTATTTATAATAGAATTCTTATTAGGATATTGATCTATTACCTTATTACCGTTTCCAAAGATAACATACGTAGCACCTTTAGCTGACAATGATTCTTTCACCGTCTCAATAGACTTATTTTTATAATTTGATAAAGTATATTTTACTACTTCCTTATTAAGTTCTGGGGCTTCTTCAAATATTCCTAGATACTTTGCAGTATCTTTAACTATTGTCTTTACGGTTTCTGGTAAAACACTTGAATTATAGCTTCTTTGCATCGCTACATACACAATAACTTCTGGATCATCTTTTGGATACATACCCGCAAATGATGTAATGTAATCATACTTTCCCTCATAATACTTACCAGTTTTTGGATTTGCTATTTGAGCAGTACCTGTTTTACCAATTAAATCATATCCATCTAATCTGTAATTATAACCGGTTGTATCAGATTGCTCACCATTAACAACGTTATACATCAAATCCTTAATTTTATTTACTGTATCAATACTAGCAACCCTTTCCCCTTCTTTTATTTCTGATTTATAAGTAACTTCATTAGTAGATGAATTAACCGTTTTTTCGACAATATAAGGATTTAACGTAATCCCGTTATTTGATATTGCCGTAAGCGCTTTTATCTGCTGCACAGGAGTTGTTGTAATACCTTGACCGAAACCAGCATTAACAACTTCAACATCATATTTAAAATTAACTTTACCAGCATATTCATTTGGTAATTCTATGTCTGTAGTACTTCCAAAGCCTAATTTTTTATAATAATCAAGTAATTTTTGTTTAGATAAATAATTTTTTATCATATTAGCAACACAAGTGTTAGAAGATAAAGTATATCCTTTTGAGTATGATATTTCACCCCAACCTGTTTTGTTCCAGTCGCTAACTACATCATCTCCGATAGTATAAGGAGCCGTATAACAAGTAGTGTTATACGTGTCCCAACTTGGATTATTTTCCATTGCAGCCATATAACTATATGTTTTCATAACAGAGCCAGGTTCATATGTGTAAGATACAAGCGGATTTAGATAATTACTTATCTCCTTAATATTAGGATTAAACGTTGGATTTGTTGCAGAACCTAATATCTTACCAGTTTTAGCATCTGCTACTACCGCTACAATCCATTGGGCCCCTGATTCTTCTTTAGCTTTGTTTACAACGGTTTCCAAAGACATTTGAACGTTCGAATCAATTGTTAAATAAACATCGTTACCATCCACTTTTTCTTTTCTAATCTCATTAGAGTTGGGAAACTTATAACCATTTAAATCCTTTTGATATTCGACATATCCATCAGTACCAGTCATAACATCATTATATTTTTTTTCTATCCCCATTTCTCCAATTATCTTATCATTTTCTTCTGTTTTAGTATAACCAATTACGTATGATAAAAAACTATTATTAGGATAATATCTCTTATGGGTAGTTATAAAATCTATTCCATATAATCCTAGGTTTTCTATAGCTTCTTTTTGAAGTTCTGTAAGAGATCTTCCTTTTGAACCAAACTCAACTTGATATGCATTTTTGTTTAATCTTTCAAGTATTTTTTCCTTAGACATATCAAGTACCGTAGACAATTTTTCAGCGGTGTCTTCTTTATCTACTACGTGTTGCGGTACTTTAGAGTCTTCACTTCTTTTAGGATCTAGATAAGCAATTATTGTGTATGAATTGATAGTTTGAGCTAAAACATCACCATTAACATCATATATATTTCCCCTTAAAGCATACAATGTTTCTTTTTTAGTATTCCTCTTATTAGAAAATTCTTTTAAATTAATACCATCTACTTTTCCAGATATGCAAAGGTAACCTAATCTTAATATCAATAAAAAAAGAAGAAGGAAAAAGAATAAAGTAAAAAGCATAGTTATAACTTTTTTATTTTTATTCAATCCTTCTCTTTTCATTTTTAAATCACCCTTATTTTTGTATTACAATAATATTATTATTATTATACTCCAAACCATTATTCGCTGCAACTAATTGCATGTTTTCTAAAGAAATTAATTCATTTACTTTCATGGTTAAACTTTCATTTACTTTTTCTTGTTTAGTAACATCTTTTTTTAATCTTTCAACTTCTATGTTTATAGAGGATAATTGTGCTTTAAAAAACAAAATAGAAACAAGAACAAAGCATATTGTTATGATTGTAAGAGTAATTATGTTTTTTTCGAATTTAACTCTTTTTTTTCTAGCCATTTTATCCTCTCCTTTGTTTTATCCCAACCCTAAGTATTGAACTTCTTGATCTTTTATTATTTAAAAGCTCTTCCTCACTTGGTTTTATTTTCTTTAATAGTTTAAGCTCTGGTTTATATTCTTCTGGCACCACAGGTAATCCTTTAGCTAGCGGATTTTCTTTTGCCCTGGATAATAAAACCTTTTTGGCAATCTTATCTTCTAATGAATGAAAAGTTATGATTGCAATAACACCGTCTTCATTTAATAAATCAATCGCATCATTAAACGTTTTTGGTAATATATCTAATTCATTGTTAACTTCTATTCTTATCGCTTGAAAGGTTCTTCTAGCAGGATGGGTTAGCCTCTTATACTTTTCAGGAACCGCGTTTGATATAGTCTCTGCTAGTTCTAAAGTTGTTTCTATAGGCTTAACCTTTCTTTCTTTTTCTATTTCTCTTGCTATTTGTTTAGCATATTTTTCTTCACCATAATTTTTAATTATTCTATATAAATCATTAAATGAATAATTATTAACCACGTCTTTAGCGGTTAGCTTAGCGCTTTTATCCATACGCATATCTAAGGGTGCGCTTTTGTGAAAACTAAACCCCCTATCAGCATCGTCTAATTGAGGCGATGAAACCCCCAAATCAAACATAATGCCATCAACACCAGTTATTCCTCTTTTATTTAATTCCTCTTTCAAATTAGAAAAATTAGTAGGAATTATTTCAAAATTATCACCAATGTTTTTTAGAACGTTTTCACTATGTGCCCTTGCATCTTCATCTTGATCAAAAGCATATAATTTTCCCTTTTTTAATCTTTTTAAGATTGCGCTCGAATGACCTGCATAACCTAAAGTACAATCAACGTATATACCATCATTTTTGATGTTTAACGCATTAATTGTAGGCTCTAATAAAACGCTTATGTGTTTCATCTAAACCTCCATACCATCAAATAAGCTTTCTGCTAAATCTGACATATTTTCTTCATTTTCACTAAAGAATTTATCAAATGCTTCTAAAGACCATATTTCCAGTCTATCATTAACACCAATAACCACACATTCTTTCTTTAGGTTTGCATAACTTGCTAGTGGTGATGGAATAGCTACCCTGCCTTGTTTGTCAAAAGTGCATTCTGCTGCTCCTGATAAAAAGAATCTTAAGAAAGCTCTCGCATCTTTTTTGGTAAAAGGAAGTTTTTTTAATTTGTTCACTAAGTTTTCCCACTCGGTTTTAGAATATACAAATAAGCATCCTTCTAACCCACGGGTAACAACGAACGTTTCACCAAGTTCATATCTAAATTTTGAAGGTAAAACTAATCTTGCTTTATCATCAATGTTATGATGAAACTCACCCATGAACATATCTATCCCCCACATTCTACCACTATATTCCACTGGCTACCACTATAATACCATAATACACGTTAAAATGTCCATAGAATTCAAGTAAAAGATTCATATTATTTAAACTTGACGTAAAGAAGTAAAATATTTTTTTTAGCTAATAACACTATCATTATTAATTAAAAAATGGTAAAATTGATTTATGATAAAAAATATATTAATTGGGATAATAAATATATATCAAAAAGTTCCTGGACCGTTTCATGGTTACTGCAAGCATATACCCTCTTGTTCAGAGTATATGAAAATAGCAATTAAAGAACATGGTTCGATAAAAGGTGTATTTCTAGGATTTAAAAGAATTTTAAAGTGTAACCCTTTTGGAACGTATGGATATGATCCCGTACCAGAAAGGAAGAATAAAAATGAAAAGTAAAATTTTAGCTATTATGGGGGTTATTTTATCACTGTTTATACTTAGTGGCTGTACCAAGGAAAACAATACTGTTGCAATGACAGCCTATACTAGTGTATATCCGGTAGAATACATTTTAGAAAACTTATATGGTGATGAAATTGCCATATATGGAATCTATCCAGATGGAACGAATTATAAAAATTATAAGTTAACAAATAAGCAATTAAATGATTATAGCAAAAGTGATTTATACGTTTATAACGGAACCATAAAAAAAGAAAAAGATTATGCTGTTAGCATGTTGAATAAAAATAAACGAATAAAAGTAATAGATGCATCCTTAGGCATGACTTATACGTATGATGTTGCTGAGTCATGGCTTAATCCATCTAATTATTTAATGATGGCATCTAACATAAAAAAAGGATTAGAAGAATACATTGGTAAAAACATCGAAATTAAAAAAATTGAAGAAAATTATGAAAAGTTAAAACTTTCACTATCCGAGGTTGATGCTGAGCTAAAGCAAATTGCTACATCAAGTAATAACCCAACTATCGTTGTTAGTTCTGATACTTTTAAGTTTTTAGAAAAGTATGGATTTAACGTTATTTCATTAGAAGAAAATGATAACCTTACTGATAAAGTTATCGCTGACGTTAAAAAAATGCTAAGTAACAAGGAAATTAGTTATGTATTTTTAAAAGATAATGAAGAAGAAAATAATACAATTAAAACATTAAAAGAAACATATAACTTTAATACTATCAAATTAAACACTATTTCTACACTAGATGCTAGTGATAGAAAAAATAAAGAAGATTATATATCAATTATGATGGAAAATATAAATTCAATAAAACTAGAAGTAAGTAATTAAAAAAGTACATTTACTGTACTTTTTTTATGTTAGAAAGTTAGTTATTAGGCTTATTAATATATCTTTTTCTTTAGGATTAGACTCCGCGATTAAAATTGTTAAAGATGCTAACGTATTATTATCAATTATCTTTTTATTATCTTTATATAACATTTCATAAAATTGCAAGAAATATATAAACAAAGTAGCAGCTATTCTTTTATTACCATCTATAAACACATGATTTTTAACTGTTAAATAAAGAAAATTAGCTGCTTTTTCTTCCAAACTATGATATACATCTTTACCATCGTAAGTTTGATATAAAGTATTTATAATACTTTTTAGCCCTTCATTTCTTTCCAGAGCAAATATATCACTTTCTTCGTTAAACCTTAAAGTGTTAATTAAATTTTTACAATCCTCATAAGTAATTATCTTATTACTTGTAGTTTCTTTTCTTAAACTTAATGTTTTGTGATCATAATCATCAAGTAAATTAAGAGCTTTAGAGTAATTACCTATTACTTTTAATATACTTTTAGCATCAGCATCTTCTAACCTTTCGTCTGCTCTGTTAGCTATCTCAATTAATTTAATGGTCTTCTCTAAATATTCTAGCCTTTTGTTATTAGCAGCATAGCCTTTTAATAAATAATCTTTAAGAACTTTATTAGCCCACCTTCTAAACGCTATGCCTCACTTTGATTTAACACGATAACCTACACTTATTATCATATCTAAATTATAATACTCAACCATTCTAGTTTGTGTTTTACCTTCTATTGCACCATGTTTAGTGGTTGTCGCAAATTTTGCGACAGTTGAATTATCTAATTCTTCAACTAAAGCATTATTTATATGCTTACCGATAGTTTTAATGTCTCTTTCAAATAGTTCAGCTATTTGACTTCTATTAAGCCAAACAGTATCATCTTTCATATTTACTTCTAATTTTATATCCTCTTCTTCAAACAAAATAATTTCATTTTTCAATTTTCTTTTCTCCTTATTTGTATTTTTTAAATGCAAACTAAGGCGTAATGTATTGTTACCTTAGCAAATAACCTCCTTTACTTTAGATTTTTCCAACACTAAAATTAACAATTCATCACTTAGATCTCTTCGTACAAGCGAAGTTTGGACTTTATATAACAAGAATATTATACCAAACGTTTGTTTTGACTACAATAAAAAAATACTAATCAATTACTATTACATTAGTTTTTGATTAGTATTTTCTGATTTTTCTAAAATAACTAGGTCATACTCTTCTTTTATAGGATAATCGTTTTTATTTATTTTAAATAATACCTTCAATCCTACATCACTTTTCTTAATTTTATTTATAATTTCATAATCCTCTTTATAAAATAACCTAATAAATATTTTACTTTTTAAACTAGCCGTACATAAAATTCTATTTAGAATATCATATTTTGTCTATTTTATCAATTTCAGAGTGCAAAAATTGCACTTTGAAATGTTTTGTTTGCACTTTAAAAATTCTAATTATCTAATAAAAAAACTAGCTTTCGCTAGCATCTATTCCTGTTTCTATATAATCTTCACCCTTAAATGGTTCTGTTCTTAGTAAATCCCTATAATCTTGTTGCCTTAAGGCTTCATAAACCATTATAGCAGCACAATTAGATAGGTTAAGTGCCCTAACCTTATCAGTCATTGGAATTCTTAGGCAATGATCTAAATCATCCTTTAATATATCTAGTGGTATACCACTACTTTCCTTACCAAACACAAGATAAATACGTTCATCTTTTTTACTATAATCAAACGAAGTATGAGGCTTTTTACCATATCTTGTTAAATAGTAATATGTACCTTTATTTTTACTTTTAAAATCATCCCAGTTTTCATAAACCGTATAATCACAATCATTTATGTAATTAGCACCACTTCTTTTTATATAACTTTCATCTAAAGAAAAACCAAGTGGTTTTATTAAATGAAGTTTAGTATTAGTTGCGGCACATGTACGCATTATATTACCAGTATTACCTGGTATTTCCGGCTGGTATAAAACTACGTTAATCATTTATTACACTTCTTTCTTTTAATAGTTTAATAACGTCATTTTTGTCTTTTAAAGTACTTACGTTTATTACATCAGATACTTCTCCGTTTTTATAAAACACAAGTTCTGGAGCATATTGATAAATAGGATCCGCAAGCGTAGTTTCATTTATATTAATATATATAATTTCATTTCCTAAGTTATATTTTTTTATAATTGGTATAAATATTTCATCAAATTTTTTTGTTTCATCTTCACTACTATTAGAAACATAAATTATAGCACTAGGTTGTTCTATAACATGAGTAGATATTTCATTATAATTTATTTCAGTTAAATAATTACTAATCTTTGAAGTTGATAATTCATCTTCTTTTCTATTATCATTAAGTTTTAATGCTACCACAAGCACTACTAAAGTAACGATACATATAACTGCTAATAATATTTTTCTTTTTGTTTCTTCTTTCATAAAAACCTCCTTTATTATATTTATATTTTAACACATTTAATAAAACATATAAAGAAAAAGCAAAAGAATTTTATCTCTTTTACTTTAATCTAATTCTAACATTTCATCTTCATCATCTACTTTATTTGTAAAATCACTTATGTACTTAACAAGTACCGGCTTACCACGTTTAAGTACGAAACAGAACTCATCTTCGGTAGATTCTCTTACCTCATCAGTTCTAACAGATACCTTAAGAGTAAACTGATCGTTTATTCCATCACCTATCCATATACCATCTGATGCGTTAAAACCATCCTTAAACCAAGTTTCATACTCTATCTTTTTAATCTTATCAATACTATCAATTAAGATGAAGTTAATAATACCTAAATCTTTAGCCTTACTAAAGAAGTCATTTATTTTATTTTGATTTTCTAATGTTAATTTGCTTTTAAAACCATCAATGCCATTTATTACAAATAACACTTTTTTCTGATTTCTTAATACGTTTACATTATAATTATTATTAACATATAAATCATAACAATCAGTTTCATACTTTAATATCTTTTCAAAAATACCATTGTAATCGTTTTCTTCATAAACAATTCCGCTTTTTACACTTTCATTAATATCCATCTCCCCAGCATCTACAACCATTGTTTGAAAAACTGGTTTTGTTTTTAACTGACTAATAAAAGCATTAGTAAAATCATTCATAATAGATGGTTCATTTGCTGTTATTACGTTTATTAAATTTTTAGTAAAATTATAAGATGAAACATCTAAACTCTTCTTTTCAATACCTATTATAGTATCCATACTATTTATATTTAAACTATCTTCAATAGATTCATAATTAACTATTTCTGGAAGTATTGGAATATTTTTAGCTTTAACCTTATACTTATTTTTATCTTCTTTTATTTTAGCTTCAATTAAATCATTTGTTTTATCTTGAGTATCAATCGAAGCGGTTTGAAATTCATAAACGTTTTCCGTCTTTATAATACCTCTACCAAAAAGTTTAGAAGGAAAACTTTTATTTACGTTACCTAAAATAGTTGAGTAATCATCTTCGTTATTTTGTTGCAAGCAATATATCTGCGAGAAGTTCTGTTTAATTTTAAACCTCATACCATTTGGTGTATTGCAAGTTGCTATAAAGTATATTCCATATTTAGAACATTCACGTGTTAAAACGTTTAACGTATCTTCATATTCTTCATACGTATCTTGATATGCCTCAAAATTATTTAAAATAATTACTATGCTTGGAACTTTAGAACCACTTTTAGCATTATAATTAAAGAAGTTACCACCATAATTAGAAAATAAATTCTTTCTTTGCTCCATCATACTATTTAGCATTTTATATAAATTAACTATTTTTTCTTCTTCATCTATTTGAACTACATCACCAACATACACAGAAGGTTTAAATATTTTTAGTATTTCCGCACCAAAATCCATTATGTAAAAATTAATGTCCTCTGGGGTATAAAGATTCATCGCTTCATAAACAAGTGTCATTATAAAGTTTTCTTTACCAGAACCTGGTGCTCCATATACTAAAGTATTTCCTTTAGCACTTATTGGAACTGTAAGTAGGCTTTGCTTTTGTTGTTCTGGCACATCATACTCACCTACTGGAATATCTATTAATCCTGTTCTTACTTTATAATCATACTTTTTAACCAAATCACCAATCTTGATAAAGTTTGGTATTTTCTCTAACCATAAAGGTCTTGATTTAAGTTTTTGTTCACTTGCAATATCTGCTAGATAATTAACAACGTTAGATAATTCTTCTCCGTATTTTTTCTCATCTAGATTTACTTTTTTTTCTCTGGTTTCTATACTTCTTACTACCTGACCTACGTTATTTATAAAGCTAATTGTGGTATCAATTTGCTTCTTAGTCTTTTCTTTTGGAACGTACTGTCCTCCAGCCCATGCAGCTTGTCCTAAAGTAAATACTTCATTATAACCAACTTGGAAATAAAACCTACCAGTTTGCTTTAAAAAGGCTGCATCAGGACATTTAATAACTTCGTTAGAATCTCCTTTATCCTGAACCCTTAAACATACCCTAAATCTAGTGTTAGACCAAATTTGAGGATCTACTACACCACTTGGTTTTTGAGTTGCAAGAATTAAGTGAACACCAAGTGAACGACCAATACGAGCGGTTGATATAAGTTGTTCCATAAACTCTGGTTGTTGTGTTTTAAGTTCCGCAAACTCATCTGAAATAATAAACAAGTGTGATACTGGCTCGTCTACTTTACCTTCACGATAAAGTCTTTGATACTTATATATATCAACCGTTGACTCTCCGTTTTTATCCCTTGCTACATTAAATAATCTTTGTCTTCTTTTAAGTTCACTTTCAATCGATGATATACTTCTTTTTATTTCACTTGCATCTAAGTTAGTAATCGTACCTACTAAGTGTGGAAGCTTCTTACCAGAGTTAGCATTTTCAAACGCACCAGCAAGTCCTCCACCCTTATAGTCAATTAATATAAACTGAACTTCTAAAGGATTATAATTTACCGCAAGTGATAATATATAACTTATTATAAATTCCGATTTACCAGAACCAGTCATACCTGCGACTAATCCATGTGGTCCATGATACTTTTCATGTAAATCAATATATTGTAATTCATTATTCTTACCATAACCAACAGGCGTTGCAAGCGTTTCCATTGGATTACTTTTTTGCCATCTATTAAGCGAGTTTAACTGTTCAATCTTACCTACGTCATACATCTCTAAAAATCCTACTCTATCAGGAATTTTGGATGATCCATTATCACTTGTTTCAATTGGAATATTAGAAAGCATTTTATAGCATTCATTATAATTAATTCCGTTATTAACATCAATTACAAAATCATGTTTATCTTCGTTTACAACGTTTTTAATAGCATTACCATTCTTATCATTAACCGTTATAAAGCTTTTACATTGTTCTGGTAAAGTTGCGATATTACCGTTTGAAATTATCAAACTAAATCCATAATTAGACTTTTCTTTAAGTAAGTTTTCTATAAAATCTTGGTTTCTAACCATCTTAAATGAATCAGTTATAACAAGGAAAATTTTATCATACTTATGAGGATTAATATCTCTTTGTTCTACGTCACGCCTTGCGTTAAATACTTTTTCTAAGTAAGAGCAAACAACACCATATTCTTCGTTTTTAGAAGCGAAAAGTCTTAAGAGTTTATCATCAGTAAAACAGTGTGGCAAGTTCTTTATATCCTTCCAAGTACTTTTCTTATCATTATCAGTTAATATTACTATTTTTAAATCTATGTAACTATGAAATGTTATTAGTTGTAATATTAATTTTTTTAGATAATCACTTCTATCTTCATACTTACCAATAACACCAGATATATGGTTATCCATGAATGAATACGGAACAGGTACGTTTTGTAAGATTTTAGGTTCTCTACCTAATTTATCAGATACGTTTTTAAGTTCGTCTTCTTCCATCGTAAATTGTTCTTCTGGATAAGTAAGTTTAAGTTTCATAGGATAACTACCATATCCTAAGCTAACCTTTAAAAAATCCTCATCCTCGATTCTTTTTTGCCACAAAATAGGATTTTTCTCTAATATTAATTTATTACAATCAAGTAAGGAAGGATAATTCCCTTTTAAAATATTTGTTTGATTTAAAAGTTCATCTTGAATTTCCTTTCTTTTACCATCAATGTACTTGGTATACTTATTAATTCTTTCTTTTTCTTTTTTCTTTCTTCTTCTATCCTCAAACTTACGTGTTATAGTTGGCCATAAAAGAGTTGATGCAACCATCGCAATCGACATAACAATCGATGGCATCGCAGATGAAAGTGATCCTCCACCATTTCGAAGGTTAGCAATCGAAGTAAAAGCCATAACCATAGAAGACATACTCATCGTAAGCATTGGACCTACCGTAAGTATTACTGGCATATCATTTTCAGGTTCCTTAGCAGGAGGAACATCTATTTTTATTTCTTTTTCCTTTATTTCAGATACAAAACGAGGTGTCTTATGAAAGTAATCATTATCGTTATACCACTTCATATCTAAGTCTTCAGCGTCTTCTGTGAAAGACTCTTCAATATTATCATAAGTTGCTGCAGTAAGACCGCTTACCTGCAAGCTATTACCATAATAATATATGTTTAACTTAGCATTAAACTGATACTTCATAAACACTATCTTAAGACCGTTTAAAAAGATTGTATCACCGTACTCTAAGGTTTTCTTTTCAAATACTCTTAAATTATTAACATAAGTACCATATCTCTTACTAAGTGAATATAAAACATATTTACCATTTTCAAAAACTAGTTTAGCGTGCTCGCTATCAAGCACGTTAAACGTTATGTTACAACCCGATTTACTACCAATTAATATTTCTTTGGTATCATTAGGACTAATATAGTAATCACATGCATTATCATCACTAGAAGGAGAAGTATAAATAAGCATAGCCTCATTCGTAGAAGCTTTTTTTATAGTACAAAAAGCATATTCTTTTAAGGTTACCGCTGCTACATAAGTATTATTAAGTTCACAATAAAACTCTTGGTTACTAATAAGTTTCCAAGTTCCTTGCTCTTCAGTTATATTAAGTAAGTTTACTTCCTTACCACTTTCATCATAGTCAGTAACCCAAAAGTTTCCGGATGCTATATCCGGAATATTTATACTTCTTATTCTATCCCTTTTTATTAATGATACCCTCATTTTTACTCTCTCCTACTTATTTTAATTTTTAAATTTTCTTTTTCTGAGCTTTTTTTGCTAATATATCACTATATATAAAGTCAGAAAAATTTTTAGCTACACTTCTTAAATATTCTTCCTTTTGTAATTCTATTATCCAATCCTCTGGAATATCATTTTCACCATAAATTATACCAGCTATAGCACCAGCAAGAGCACTAACTGTATCTGTGTCATATCCTAAATTTACAGAGGTTAATATCGTATTTTTATAATCAGTGCCTCTAAAAATCGAATATATAACGGCTTCTAAAGTATCTACTACATACCCACTTTGATTTATTTTTTGATCGTTAATATTTTCAAAATTCAATGACAATAATTTTTTATAGCATTGTATCGTTGATTCACTATAAAATTTAGCATAATCTACGTTGCATATTTTTTTTAATGCAAGACTTTTATTTTTACTTATTATAATTTCTTTCAAAAATTCCGTATATATTAAACATCCCATTTTGCTAATTTCATGAGCATGGGTTAAAGATGATATATTATTAATTATTTGCGCTTGTTGTTCTAATGAATAATTATTAAAAATACAATATAAAGATATGGGTAAAATCCTCATCAAAGAACCATTACCATTATCATAAAAATCTTTTCCACCACAATTAAGTGCTATAACTCCTTTAATATATCTATTTATGGCATTATTAGTAGTATTCCCAACACCAAAACATTTACCAAATGGAGTATATTTTGATTGAGTTAACCATTCAGAAAATTTTTTCATTATATCATCATAATTTATTGAACTAACGCTAATTAAAGAATCAATCGTAGCAATTACCAAAGACGTGTCATCACTCCATGTTCCAGCGGGCATATTATGAAAACCACCTGACATAATAGCATCACCAGAAATCTTCCTAACTTTCTCTCTATCAAGAAATTCATAGGGAAGACCGAAAGCATCTCCAATAGCAAAGCCTAACAATGCATTTTCAAAAATTTTTTCCATATAATATCTTTTTTTATATTCCCCAAATGTAATATTTTCTCTTTTCCAATAGCCAAATTTAATTATAACTCCTATAGTAATTTCTTCATATATATTTCCGGCAAGATCAATAACATAAGCTTTTTTATCTAAATTATCAATATCAATGTCATAATCTTTAACAACTAAAAGTTTATCATTATTACTAGAAATAACCTTATCATTTTCATTTATTGTAATATTCTTATCCATTATTTATCATCTCCATAAATCCATTATTATAATGTTACTACTTCCCAATCAATTTTTTTCTTTTTTAATAATTTTATAAGTTTTTTATTTGGTTCAGATGTAAACAATATTTTTTCAATATTATCAATGCTATGAGAGGAATTTCCATGCAATTGGGCTTCAAAATAACCCAATCCTCTATTAAATGTATCTTGAAATTCTGAATTTTTTATTTCATCTAGAGAATCTTTAAATCCAAATATTTTAGTTGCTGCACCTGTAAACTCAGGATTAGATGCTTCAATTGCGTTCAATTGATTATAATATTCTAAAGAATCTCCACATGTTAAAGTAGTATCATTGATAATTTTTTCTTTTTTAAAAATACAAACTACATCACCATACGTTTCGGCGTTTGGACCATTAACAATATAGTTCTTATCCCCTTTCGGGAAAAGCATACCATAAATAGGTCTATCAGCATCTGCCAAATCTTCTGGAGCATTAAATAATTCTTTTTCCACCCATGTTCTCATATCGAGCATTTTAGCCCCGCTAGTTGTTCCTGTTTGAAATTGATTTTTAATTTCACCAGATTTTAAAACATTATATAAATTTTCATTTGATATTCTTATTCCAATATCAGAATTATCAACAAAAGAAACGATTTTTTTATCCAATATTTTTTTCATTTCTTTTTCAGAAACGTCAAATTCTTTTGCCATTAATGATATTTGCTTACCTACTTTAGAATCATCAACATTTAAGTTATCCAGGTATTTAGCAGCATTATTACGAGGTTTTACATTGATATTTTTAATGGTTTTATTAGAATCATTAGCATTGTTTGCATTAATATCTAATATTTCATCTACTTGCTTTAATACTTGTTCATCAGCTGCAGCTCCACCTGTTATATCTTCTACTATTTTAAAGCCATTGGAATTATTAGTTTTATTTACATTAAGTTTTTTCGTATCTATATTTGTATTAGTCGATTTTTTAGTCATTTTATACAATTTATCTTTAAAATCAGTAGAATATTGTTTAACTCCTTTAATAACATTATCATATTCAGATGACATACCAACCGTAGTTTGATAAAGTTTTTTTCTTGCATTTTCAACTGTTTTATTAATAACATTGTCATTAAAATGAGGATTATAATTATCATATTCTACTTTAGGAACTTCAACATATTTTAAAGCACCGTCTTGTTCTTTTAAAACTAAATAAGCTATTTCCGGAGAACTATTTGTTATATCATAATTTCCAATAGAGGAAACAGCAGAATCACTATACTTTCTATACTGTAAATTACCTATTTCTGCATCAGATGGATGTAATTTAACAGCAGTTTTTTTATAATCAAAGACACTATTTAAACAAGTATCCTCTACCGATGGTACACCAGCAAACATAAATGTTCTTTTTTTACCGTACGAAGTAAAGTGACTAGATTCTTTTATATAACCACTATCTAATATTTTCTTAGCACTTACTTCATCTGTAAAGTGATATAATCCTTGATCTTGTATTTTCTTAAATATTTTAGAATTTGGAGTTATATCTACATTTTTCATTTTTGAAAGAGCAGCAGGTACACTAGCAAATACACCAGCTAAAGTTTTAGGTAAGCTTTGCATTTTAGATAAATTTTTATTTAGTGTTTTAGAGGTTATGTTTTTATTTAAATCTATATTTTGTGTCTTAACTTTATCAGCTTGTTTTAAAAATGGATTTTCTATCTGTGATAAATCTTGTTTCCCCGATGGGCTTGGTTTTGAATAATATTCCTTTAAAGCTTTTTGATATTCTGGAGAATTTGTATCTATATTTTCATATCCTGGTATTGGTTCTTTACTAATCTTACGAGCTAATTCATCTGCTTCTTTTTTTGCCCCAGAATAATCATAAATTTTAGATTCTGGAATACCTGTATTTTTTATTCCTAAATTACCTTCTAATTCACCCATACGTTTAACTATATTATCTACTTCGCTTACTTCATTTAAATTCCATGCCCATCCATTATCTCTTGCTTCCTTAGCCTGAATGAACCATGGTTCTTTCGTTTTCTTTAGTAAATCATCATATTCCTTCGATAAAGGATTTATTTTAACATCATTATTAGGTTTAACATTTATATTTTTCGAGTTACTAGTATTAACTGCCTTAGAATTACGTAACTCATCTATTTTTTTAAGTACATCTGGATCTGATGCAGAACCACCTATTTTATCACCAATAAATGTATTTCCTTTATTTTTAGATTTAATATTAATATCTTTATTTTTTATATCACTAACAGATTTTTTAACATTATTAGAATTAATATCTGTAGCGTTTTTAGAAGCACCGCTAATTGACTTATTAGATTTAGATGTAATATCAATATTTTTAGAATTAACATTACTCATAGATTTTCTAGTACTAGAAGTATTAATATCTACGTTTTTAAGAGCTGTATTTGTATCAACGTTTTTTATACCTCTTAAATCTACTGCATCTGATACTGAGGATAAAACTGTAGCTGTCAACATAGAAGTTGCCATACCCTTCATACCACCAGATTGTTCAAAACAATAATTTAATTTATCAAGAAAACTCGGATTTTGAATTACACTACCATCACTAGCTTGCACTGGTCCATCTAAAAATATAGAATCTATCAAAATATTAGAGCCATCCTGCGCTACAGAGCAACCACATTCATAAATAGTTTTTGCAAATAAAATTCCACCTTTTTTTAAAGTCGCTTTCCCACCTTCTTTTACTATTTCCTTAGCAGCAGATTTCATTACTGCATCACCTTTCATACCAGCCGCAAAGAAAAGTCCATCAAAAACACCTTCAGCATAACCTTTTAAAATACTTTCTAAATATCCATTATTTTCGTCCTGAAAATTTTCTTCTATATGATTACCAGATTTAGCAACTCCATAAACGGCAGGGCCAAGAACCTGTCCTACTCCTGGAATCATCGATATAACAGCAGCGGGGACTACTTCACCAATTTCATTTCCAACACTTCTTATAGTATCAAAACCATAAGCTCTTTCGCGTAAAGATTCACTATATGCATCTTCGAAAGCGGATTTCACATGTTCTTTAGCAACAAAATCTCTAGAATTTTGCCTTGCTTCTTCTGCAGTTTCTTCTGTAAAGCCTTCAGTATAGGTAAGATGATACCAACAATAAGCTTCTGTTACAATAGGTGCACATGCGTCCATTATTCCTTCACCAAATTTACCTATCCCCTCTATTACTGATGTACCGGCAACTGTTATAGTAGCCTCAGTTCTATCTAAAACATAATCAATGTTTTCTAAAGCTGTTCTATCTTCAGACCATCCTATTTTATCAACTGTTCCAACAACCGCTGATGATGAATTTATCCTGGTTTTGAGGGTTGCACTATATTCTTTTAACGTTGGTAATTTAGAAAGTTTTGATGCAACTGCTGAGTCATTAGCACTTCCTTTGCCTCCAGCAAGTCTATTGTCGATAGCTTTTAAATCATATAAAAAGTCATCCCAAACATCTTTTATCCTTTTATTTATTCTATTTATTCTATCATAATGCTGATTTAATTTATTGCGCATTCTTGTTACTGCAGAATCATTGCAACTTCTTACATAACTATTTTTATAATCACTATAATATGTATTAGTAAATTTATCTTTAGCAGAGGTAAAATCTTTAAGCCAACCTTCTATTTTACTAACATTATAAGTTCCCATAAAGTTTTACCTCCTTTTCTTTTTTCTATTATTGTGGCTTATTAGCTTGTTGTTTTTGTACATATTTATTTAATTCAACAACTAGTTTTTGTTTAAATTGTTTTTCTTCTTCATCTCTTAGTCCTAGATGATAAACTTTTTCTATTTGTGAATGATTAAACAAAGCCATTTGTTTACTAGAAATTATTCCTTCAGGATATAAACATCCTGTATAATCATAGGCTTTATCCTTCTTTGCTTCATCAAAAGAGCAAAAACCAGTTATCATAAGTCTTTTTTTAGCTCCTTTTAAGAGTACCACCGTACCTATTGGTAAAAACTTTCCTAAATTATTATTCATCCCTTTTCCTCCTTAACCAATTAAATTATCTATCTTTGTTCTAAGTGTTGCTTGTCTTGATTTAGCACTTGATAATTTAGAATTCATATCAGATATCTTAGAATTTACGTTAGATAATTTCCAACTATAATTATCTATTCTACTTTGAGTATAGTTTTTATTTATCTCTGGTTCATTTGATGAGTAATTTCTCATTGTTCTTTTATATGAACTTAATTTATCATTATATCTATCCCTATCTCTTTCATATGAATCTAATGAGTTGTTATATCTTCTTATATCATCGTCTAAATCCTGATACTCTTCTATATAATCACATGCTGTCTTATATTTATTAATCTTTTTTTGTATTTCTTTTATTTCTGAGATTTCTTTATTAGTAGCTGTCCTTATTCTGTTTATTATTCCTCCGGCCCACTCTGAATTACTAAGCTTATTAACAAAGCTTTCATAATTACTGCTACTTATGTTATCAATTTTATTTAATGCCCTTCTAAGACTATTTACATTTATATTTTCATATGCCATAATTCATTTCCATTTACTGCATATTTCTTAGATTATATGCAACTTGTGCATCTATAACTTTCATTCTTTCTATTGATGATTTAATATTATTATTAAGCTTGTACATTTCATTACAATACTCGCCAAATCTACTAGCTAGCGCACTAAACTTTTTTTGATAACCATCATACCCATTGCCTTTCCAATGGTCTTTATTATTCATTTTATCTACGATGTCTTTAGCGTTTTTTATATCATCTACCATTTCATTAACAAACCTGGTAAGATCTTCGTATAAAGCATTAAGACCATCATAATCCATACTATACATATAAACCACCATCCTAATCCGTATTTATTGGTTTGTTATAACTTTCATCTAAAGTTCTAAATACGTCATACACTTTTGTCAAAAAATTATAATATTCTACAAAATTTCTTTCATATTCTCTTAATGCTGGCAAGACTTCATTTCTGTACTTATCAGTAAACTTTCTTGCGTCTTCACCAGACCATAATTGTGGTAAAGCATCAACGTAATCTTTGATAAAATTTATGTTATATGTCAAATGATTAAGATACTCTTTTATTTTTGCAGCATCACTATTGATACTACTTGCAGCAACTATTTTCATAATAAATCTCCCTCACAAAAAAATGCTATAGATAAATAACATTTTTTTGTCAAAGAGCTTTTATATAGCCCTTTTAAACTAACTACCAGTAACTGCTGAATCAACAGATTGATAAGTAGCAACTACTTTATCTAAATATGTAGCACATGAAGTTATTGCTTCATAGAACTCTGGAAACTTAGCTATTAGCGCGCTAAACTCTTCAAACGCAGCACTTGCAGCAGTACCGCTCCATGTTCCTTCATCTCCTACTTTTCTAAGTTCAGTTTCAACTCTACCTAATAGGCTTTGCATAGTAGTTGCTTTTGTTCTTAAAGTACTAGCTATTTGGCCTATTTGGTTATATGATAAACCAGAAAATCCTGATGCCATTTTCTATTCCTCCTTTAATTATGATACTTTATTATCTTCCATTGCTTGTTCATAAGCGTTAGCAACCTTAATTAGGTAATCACCAATTTCATCCATTGTTGCTTGTAATTTGTTCATTACTTGTTCTTGTTCAGTAATCTTTGAAGTGTAACTATCAGCGTCTGCACCTTGCCAGTGTTGTTTTAAATCTTCGTTTTGAGTATGAATATCATTTAATAAAGATTTAAATTCGCTAGCGTTTGACTTTACGTTGTTACCTGTTGATCTTGTTGCTTGATAATCGATTTTTAAGTTCATGTTCTTTCACCTCCTGTTAAACCATAATAATTCTTGCCCCGTTTTTTATTCCGCTATCCTTTACGTACACGTTATTTCCATATTTAGTGCCAGTATCAATATCAAAAAATAGATAGTTCTTATCATTTAATATTCCGCCTGATAATTCATGAATACTTTTTATAATATACTCTTTAATAGTACCCATTTTCTTATTAATAGGAATAAACAAATCGAAACTTTGTTCAATCGAAGGGACCTCAACTGAAATAAGTAATTTGTTCATGTATACGCCTCCTTAACTTAGGGTTTGTGGATAAAGCAAAAGATAGCCTTTATCTTATCTTTTACTATGTTTATAATATCATTAACCCCCCCCCCGTCAAGATTTTTAGTCGATTTGTGGAAAAAAATGTATTTTTTTGTCAATAAAGAGTGTCTGAATGATTTATACATTATTTTTTTATGAGTTTTTAATTATTTTTTCATTTTACATATAAATCACATTATTAGTTTTTTTTATTTCATATAACAAAAAAATATGGTATATTTATATATGTTAAAATAAGCTAGTACAGGTATTTTAATTTAGGAGGGAGGTACTAGCGAATAACCGTTAATAAAAAAGCAATAAGAAGAAAATTGTGTACATAAAAACTAATTTTCTACATAGTAGTATTTAGAATATATTCTAAAGTTTATAAATTGCTCCGCAATTTATTTGGGTGAATTTAATTGATACAACATTAATAACAAAAAAGGATAACCTATAAAAGATTATCCTTTTTGTTTTCATATAAAAAAGCCAATGTTTTTAATTAAATAAATCACTATGGCTTCCTGTTTCTACTAAAAATAATATTAACTCATTTTCATTATATTTATATACTAATATCCAATCAGGTTCAATATGACATTCACGACAATTTTTATAATACTTATTATCGTTTAATAAATGATCTTTATATTTTAAATCTAGTTTTTTATGATAATAAATCTATAACATATTTCATTTTAGATATATCTTTACCCTGCTTTAATATTTTTTTATACTGCCTTTTAAAATTATTACTTCTTTTGATAAGATATTTAATCGGCACTATTTAAGTCCTCCATCAATTCATCCACATTATTAAAACTTTTATATTTTTCAGGATGTTTTTCCATATAATCAAGTTCTTGTAACGCTTCTTTAAATTCGTTACTAGGAGTTAATTCTTTTATTTCAAATGGGATACCACGTTCAGAAATTGATCTTTTTAAAAACATATTGATTGCGGTACTCATATTTAAACCTAAATTATTAAATAACACCGTAGCTTCATCTTTAACGTTTTTTGGAACATTTACATTAATCGCACTAGTCAAATTAGACATTTAAAATCATCTCCTTTCTTAATAAGATATTATCATTTTTATACACATCCGTCAACATAATGCAAAGATATATCTACATATATATTTATATTTTATGCATTTTTAATATAATTATGCAAAAAAAGAAACCCTAAAAGGTCTCTTTAATACCATAATCTTGATACATCTACGTTTTGAGATAAAGGTTGTGGATATGGCATTTCCATTTTAACTATCGTAGGAAGTTTAAATGCTGAACCAAAAGTCACACAAGTACCTGGTTGTAATCCTTTCATTCTTTCTACGATTTCGTCTGTTATAAACGGAACCATCTGTCTTATAAATGAAACATCTCTTGGATGTTGCATTTTAAATATTAAGAAATTAGAACATTGTGATAATACCGTCTCACTCATCTCTGATGGTCTTTGTGAAATAAGGCCTAAAATAACGCCATATTTTCTACCTTCTTTAGCGATTCTATCAAATATGTTATAACCAAGTATTTTAGTATCAGAGTCTTGCTGTACGTATCTATGTGCCTCTTCTAACATTAAATGTACAGGGAAGGCCCCTCTTTGTTTTAATTTAGAAGTAAAATCAAATAATAGTTTTGAATATATTTTGCATATTGTCTTTGCTAATCTATCATCTAAATAACTTATGTTAATGTTTATTATTTGCGCTCTTCCACCATTTGGAGCGGTGATAAGTTCTTTTATAAAGGTATTTTTATCAACGTATTTATCTACTTTAAAATATGCTGAATATTCACCCTTAATTAATGAATCTAATCTTACTTTAAGAACGTTTGCTTTATCATACATTCTATCACTTTTTAATATTCCTTCTGAAATAAGAGCAAAATCAAAAGCCTCTCTTAAGTTTTCTAAAGTAAATGGTATTGTACCATCTGGAAGTTCTAGTTTTAAATTAGGATTAATAAACTTCTTAACAAATTCAGTAACAAGTTGCATCTCGCCTATTTTACCTTCTTTATCAATTATCAAACACTGTCTTAAACTTCTTACGTATCCAGGTTGTGCAATTGGTGTTTCTAAGTTTAAATCGGATGTATTAAACGATGTTAAAATTGCAAATATTTGGTCGTGAATTTGAGATGCGTTTCCACCGGAATATAAAACTTCTTGGATTGCTTTTGCAATAATATCGTTTTTGTAAACTTTAGTATCTTCCTCATTTCCAGAAAAAATAGTAACAAGCCTTAATGCCTTTTCTATTATTGGTAATTGAGTTGGATCATCTACTTCTAAAAGAAGCGCAAAATCATCAACGTCTAAAAGCCATAATGGTAATTTTATTAAAGATTCCGGATTAGTTCTTACGTTTGTGGAATACTTCTTAAAGAAGATTTGACTGTTTTGAATCGATAATGCACTTTCATATTCTCCGTATGCATCAAAGATAAATACGCATGCGTTTTTTGGAGCCTGTGGCTGGTTAAAAAATACATTTTGAAATAACCTTGCAACACCACATGATTTACCAGAACCCGTGTTACCAAATATTGCAAAGTGATTACTAAAGAAAGTATTAGTAGGAACATAAGCTGGTGTGTTATTGTAAAGTGGCATGGTACCCACCAAAACTTTTTTCATAAACTCTCCAGAAGAGTCAACTATTATTGCGTTAGTTTCTTCATCAGTTGTTACAAAACACACGTTTCCTATTGATGGTTTATTAAGAACGCCAGGGACAAATCTAGGTCCTTGAAGTTCTCCTATTAATTTAGCAGTTGCAATCTCACTATTTAAACTAGTTAAGGTACCAACGATTTTTTGACCATTATTAGTTTCAAATATAACATGATGATCAATTAAATTTTTTTCGAAAGCTAAAGCAGAGGTTATTCTTATTGTTACACTTTCTACCCCTACGTCTTTTACCCTACCAATTTCGTTAGGCAAAGCTTCTATTTTAACTTCTGCAATTGGCGTTACTTCCTGCTGCCTTGGCATATTTACATCACTTTCTTCGTTTTCTTCTAATTTATCTTGCTCATCAGTTTCTTCACTAATTTCTTTTGTTTCACTTAAGGTTTCTTCATCTTCTAAATCTAGGCTCTCATTTAGAATTTCTTCTTCGTTTTCTAACATAATTCCACCCCTTTTTATCTATCTTATATGGCTATTATATCATAATTTAAAAAAAATCAAATAATTATTTGAAACGCGTTGACATTTAAGTACCCTGATTGTAATATAATATTTAAGAAATGGAGGGTTTTAATATGGCATACATAGAATTTAAGAACGTAACTAAGGAATATTACATTGAAGAAGATACAAAAACAGCACTAAAAAATATTAGTTTTAAAATAAAAAAAGGAGAAATAACTTTAATAAAAGGTGCCAATGGTTCAGGTAAAACATCCATATTAAACCTTATCGCATCTTTTGATAAAGCAACTAATGGAGATATATTAGTAGATAAAATATCACTTAATACTTTAAAAGGTAAAACTAGTAGTAAATACATAAGAGAATATATTGGTTTTGTCTCTTATGATAATGAATTAATAAATGATATGACCATATTAGAAAATACTATATTATCTTTAAATCTTTTAAAAGAGGAATTTGACACGGAAAATTATATTCAAAAATTAGGTTTAGAAGATAAATTAAATTACTTCCCTTCCGAATTATCGGAAAGTGAAAGAATTAAAGCATCTCTTTTATGTGTAATATGTAAAAACCCTAAAGTATTATTATGCGATGAAATTTTTCTTAAAATGAATGAAAAAGATAAAAAACAAGTTGTAAAAGTACTAAAGGAATTAGCTAGTAAAAACAAATTAACAATTTTAATAACCGCCAATGAAGATGCTAAATTTTCATTTGTAAAACAAACGCTTACGTTAAAGGATGGAGAAATTATAACAGGTAAATCTAATTCTAAATCCAAAATTACTCGTAAGGTAACTACTAAAGCTAAGGCTAAGGGTGGTAAAAAATGATAAACCAAATTTTCAAAGACATAAGAAGAAAGATTTCAACTAATAAAGGTTATTTTTGGATATTAATAGTTACTATTACAATTGGAGTAACCTTATTTTCTGGTTCATCAACGCTTGACAAAACAATAAATGAGACTCTTAAAAAACATTGTGACAAAATGAATATAATGGATATCAAAGTTAATACAAATCTAAATTTTGATAGTAATGATAAAACTACCATCAAAAACATACCTGGAATAAAAGGCGTTATGATGAGTAAATCATTAGATGCATTAGCAAAGGTTAACAATGATGAGATGAAAGTTAAATTATCTAGTCTTCCTAATAATATGAGTAAAAATAGTCCTGATTACATAAATAGAGTTACATTATTAAAAGGTAAACTTCCTACTACTATTAATGAAGCGGTAATAGAAGAATCTTTTTATAAAAGTGGTAATATAACGCTTAACGATTTAGTTACATTAACAACTGATAATGATAGTAATTTAAGAGCAAAAAAAATAAAGATAGTGGGTATTATAAAAGAAAGCTATCATGATTTGGATAGTAATAATAACACAACGATATATTTAAATGAAAATGAATTTAACTCTAATTACTATGATGATATTTACATAACAGTAAATGATGAAAGCTATATAAATAAGATAGAAAAAGAAATAAAAAATATATATTTAAATATTAAAGAAAAGCAAATTAATGAAACAAGTCTAGACAAACAAATTGTTGAAGAAAGTTTAAATAACATATATTCATCTTCTCTTCCCCAAGATGAGCTTGGAGAAGAAATTAAAGAGTTAACCAACAATTTAAATAGAACTAAACAACGTCTAAGCGATACAGAAAAAGATCAAATACAAATAACAAAAAAAGAAGATATTAAAATCTTCGAGTTATATAAAAATAGTATTATTAAAACTGGAAATATTACAGAATCATTTGCAATTATATATCTTGTTTTAATTATTATACTTTCTATTATGTTGCAAGCAAGATTATTCAAAAAAGATAATAAAGAAATAGAAATGCTAAAAAAACTAGGATATAATGATTATTACATATTTATAAAATATATATCTACCATATTTATTATAGATATTATATCAATATTCTTTAGTTTAATTATGACTAAAGTTTACGTAATGCTAATTGGTTTATTATATAAATCTTATTATGGAATAACCATGACTAAAATTATAAATAACAATAGTTTATTATTAATATCAATTATAGTTATAATAATTAGTTTTATGATAACTTTTATAGCTTACAAAACAAAAAAGATAAATATAAAAAATTCATTTATAAGTAAAATTATAAATTTAGATTATGCAAAAGTATTTACATATTTAATAATAATTTTAGGCGTTAACTTTATTTTTACTGGATATCAAATATCAAGTAAAATAGATAGTATTCCAAAACAAGAATTTAAGAACATAATAAAATATGACATAGAAGTAGAAAAACATAGTAATCAAAATATTAATATTAAAAATAACGTATTAGATAAAACTAATATAAGTAAAATTAACATAAACATTAATGAAAAATTAAATTCCAATTTAATTATTATAAAAGATAATAAAGAAATTAATAAATTTATAAATATAAAAGGAAATGTAAAAAAGCAAAACGTTATAATTACTAGCAATGTTGCTAATACTTTAAACGTTAGCGTAAATGACAAGATAAACATTAATCTAGATGAAAAAAGCTATGAACTTAAAGTTACTGATATAACAAAAGATTATATAAATAATTATGTTTATATATCCCCTACTTTATATAAAACTTTAACTGATCAAGATATAAATTATGATACCATTTTAATAAAAGTTAAAAATAAAAATAAAATTATAGATTTACAAAATGAATTAATCAATTCAAATAAAATAAAAAATGTTATTACGATTAATCAATTAAAAGAGTCTTACGAAAATGCTTTAACACCAATGATAATTTCGATTTTAATGATAAGTGCTATTGGAAATATAATCCTATTATTAATGTTATACATATTAATAATAAAAATGGTTAACGAAAAAAACTTAAAATTAAAAAGGCTTGGATATTATAATGAAGAGATAATAAAAATGCATTATGGTAAATATAAAATTGGCTTGTTACTATCTTTGATTGTTGGAGTAATAGCTTCATACATAACTTCTACTATTTTGATAAATTATTTATTTAGTAACTCTTTTGGATTAAAAAATGGATTCAGCCTATTACCATACATATTTTTATTAATTAACATCATATTTGTGTGTTTAATATGCAAACACTTAATGGATAAATATCTAAAAGTAAATAAAATGTAAAAAAATATATTAAATTTATCAATGTTGCATGTGCAACATTGATTTTTTTTGGAATACTAGTATAATGGTAGTGCACGTAAAAAAAAGAGGAGGAGTGAATATATATGAAAGATGCATATATTGGTTTTAAAGGAGATATATGGAAAAACGAAATAAACGTTAAACAATTTATCTTAGATAACTATACTGAATATACTGGTGATGCTTCGTTTTTAGCAGAACCAACAGATAGAACAAAAAGATTAAATGACAAATATTTTGAAATGTCTAAAGTAGAAATAGAAAAAGGAATCTATGACGTAGACGTTAAAACAGTATCTGGAATAGATGCTTATGAACCTGGTTACTTAATTAAGGAAGACGAAGTAATCGTTGGTTTCCAAACTGATGGACCACTTAAAAGAATCGTAAATCCATTTGGTGGAATGCGTATGGTTAAACAATCTTTAGAGGCTTATGGATATGAATTAGATCCAAGTGTAGATGAATATTTTAAACATCGTAAAACCCATAATGATGGAGTATTCTCTGCTTACACTACAGACATTAGAAAAGCAAGACACGCAGGTTTATTAACTGGTCTTCCTGATGCTTATGGAAGAGGTAGAATAATTGGAGATTATAGACGTATTGCTTTATATGGTATTGATAGATTAGTTGAAGAAAAGAAAAAAGATTTAATTAAATTAGAAGAAAGAACAATAGATGAAGAAATGATTCGTCTAAGAGAAGACGTATCAGAACAAATTAAAGCTTTAGGTGAAATTAAAGCTATGGCTAGCCGTTACGGATTTGATATTTCAAACCCTGCAACTAACGCAAAAGAAGCTACACAATGGTTATACTTTGGTTACTTAGCAGCAATTAAAGAAAACAATGGTGCTGCAATGAGTTTAGGTAGAACCTCTACTTTCTTAGATATTTATTTTGAAAGAGATTTACAAAATGGAGATATAACTGAAGGTGAAGCTCAAGAAATAATTGACCAATTCATAATGAAACTTAGAATGGCAAGACACTTAAGAACTCCTGAATATAATGAATTATTTGCAGGAGATCCAACTTGGGTTACAGAAAGTTTGGGTGGTATGACTGAAGATGGTAAATCTCTAGTTACTAAAAACTCATTTAGGTACTTACATACCCTATACAACTTAGGATCATCTCCAGAACCTAACCTTACTGTTTTATGGAGTGAAAACTTACCAGAAAACTTTAAAAAATACTGCGCACAAGTATCTATTGATACAGATGCAATTCAATATGAATCAGATGAATTAATGAGACCAATTCATGGTTGTGATTACGCTATTGCTTGTTGTGTATCTGCTATGACAGTTGGTAAACAAATGCAATTCTTTGGAGCTAGATGTAACTTAGCTAAAACACTTTTATATGCTATTAATGGTGGTTATGACGAAGTTAAAAAAGAATTAGTGGTATCTGGTTTAGATAAAATTGAAGATGAATATTTAGACTACGAAAGCGTTAGAAAAGCATACTCTGTTGCTATGAAAAAAATTGCTAAAACTTACGTTGATGCAATGAACATAATTCACTACATGCATGATAAGTATGCATATGAAAAAGGTCAAATGGCATTACATGATACTGATTTAGATAGATTAATGGCATTTGGTATCGCTGGATTCTCTGTTGCGGTTGATTCATTATCAGCTATTAAATATGCTAAAGTTAAACCAATTAGAGATGAAAATGGTATCGCTGTTGACTTCGAAATCGAAGGTGAATTCCCTAAATATGGTAACGATGATGATAAAGTTGATATGTTAGGTAAAGAATTACTTGAAGAATTCTACGCTGACTTATGTGAAAACAAATTATACAGAGGCGCAAGACATACATTATCAGTACTTACAATTACTTCTAACGTAATGTATGGTAAGAAAACTGGTTCTACGCCAGATGGAAGAAAAGCTGGTGTTGCATTTGCTCCTGGAGCTAACCCAATGCATGGAAGAGATGCATCTGGTGCCCTAGCATCACTTAACTCAGTAGCTAAGATGCCATATGCTAATTGCTGTGAAGATGGTATATCTAATACCTTCTCTATCGTACCTAGTGCATTAGGTCACACTAAAGAAGAACAAATTGAAAACTTAGTAAACGTAATGGATGGTTACATGGAAAAAGGAGCTCATCACTTAAACGTTAACGTACTTAACCGTGAAATGTTAATTGATGCTATGAATAACCCTGGTAAGTATCCTACTCTTACAATAAGAGTATCTGGTTATGCAGTACTGTTTGATAAGTTATCTAAAGCTCATCAACAAGAAGTAATTTCTCGTACATTCCACGAAAAACTAGGATGCTAAAATAACTAAAGCGTAAGACAAAATCTTACGCTTTTTATTATTGTTTATCCCCTACTTTTATGTTATTATAATTAGCAATCAAGGAGAATAACTATGGAATTAAATGGATTTAACAGTGATGATTATATTTACTTACAATATGAATTCAATAATGATAAAAGAATATTTAGATATAATGTTAACGATTTAAGAAGAGCGTTGTTAGATCATGATGATTATGGTGATATTATCGAGTTTGTGCCAAGAGATAATATCACAAAATATGATATATTTCCACATCAAATATATAAAGGAGTAATTGTTAAAGAAACTGGAAGATATGCAAAGATAAACATAAGAAGTAAATCATTTATCATAATTGATGATGAATTTAAAAAAAGATTCTTATCTTCAAGAGTATCTTACAATATATTTGGTCCAATTTCTTATTATAAAGAAAACACAAACGAATTAAACCAAATAACAAAAAAAGAAACAATTTATGACTCAAAAATTAGTTTTTTAAGCCAAGAACATAATAATCAAGAAGAAGCTTTAACATGCCTAGGATTGCAATATCTAGATTCACCATTAAATTTAGAAAAATATTTTAATCAAAATAACATAGAAAAAGTATATCAAACTAATTATACGTTTGATTTATACTTTGATGTAAAAAATGGAGACTTTTTATCATTTGATAACATAACAATAGCACTATTATTCGTAGACCAAAAATTTGCTTCTTCCTTAGCAAATACACACTTTTTAAATCCCGAAGATGAATTAGAATTATTTAAAAAAGACTTTGAAAATCGTATTCCAGATGGGCGTATATATTATAAGTTAAATGATAATATAAAGGTAAAAAATATAACAGATTTCAAAAATGGAACATTATTTCCAAAGGATTTTAATCACAATGTATTTTTTAATAGTAGAGTCACTCGTTTTGGATGGAATGAATTAGATGATTATGATTTAGATAATGATGGGTATGTTAGATACGTTTGGATTGAATTTGATAAGTATTTAGAAGAAGAAATACTCAAAATAGCAAGTGTATGTAGCTTAGATGAAGCAACCGATCATCATGAACATTTTAGGCAAAGAAAGAAATTAGAAGATAAAGCTTTCAAATATTATTGTAACCATAAAAGAATTTATAAAAGAATGAAAAAAGAAAATCCTAATTTAACATATATAGAATTTATTAAGTTAAACGAAGATAAATTAGCTGAGCAAAAATTTTATAAAAATAGAAAAAACAATAATAATTCAAAATTTATAGATGGTGAAGATGAAATAAAATATCAAGCAACACGATTAGTTAAAGCATTAAAACAAATAAAGCCTAGTTCTGATAAATAGTACTAGGCTTTTAAGTTAACTCATATTCCCTATCAAAAATATTTTCATTAGTAACATATTTCATAATAAATCTATTATCTTTACGACAAATAATAATACCAATGGTAGGATTTTGATTAATATCTTTAATATGTGTATCA
This sequence comes from uncultured Bacilli bacterium, assembly GCA_910580185.1. GTDB lineage: Bacteria > Bacillota_I > Bacilli_A > RF39 > UBA660 > Aphodocola. The sequence goes on along the minus strand of CAJTWC010000004.1, from coordinate 83,015 downwards.
ACATAATTCATATATGTTTCTATTTGGCCTATGTGTTCCTTTTTTAACTCAGTCGTTTTTAGTTCTACTACCGTATAATGGTTATCTTTAATGTTAAATAAAAGCAAGTCTATATAATTATATCTATCACCTATTTTTATTGGATATTCGTTTTTTATAAATGAATATCCAATTCCTAACTCATCTAAAAAAGATGGTATATCTTCTAATATTAATTTCTGTAACATTTTTTCAGATATATTATCTACGTTATATTTGTTTTTTATTAATATTGGATTTTTAATAAAGTCTTCTACTTTTATTTCTTCTTTCTTTATTAGTTTAAGTTTTGTTTTATCATCTAATCTTTCATATTCTTTATTTTTTATTTTCTCGCGAAGCTTTCTTTTACTTAAATTCTGATCTTCACATATACGAATATAATAATTTATTTTGTTTTTATCCTTTAATGGTAATAACTCACAAAATGAGACCATGATAATTGTGTCGCCACTGGCGACACTTTTTCATCTTTAAATGTTAAATAAAATTGTTTCATTCTAAACAAAGTTCTTCTATTATATTTTTTACCTAATTCTATCATTAATTTTTCAGAATAAATATTAATAATCCCTTCACCATAATGTTTACCAGCCGCACTTAAAAGTTTACCTACATTATAGTAAGTTTTTAAATCACTTCTATTTTTTGAATAATCTTTTGCTTTTTTATATACTTCGTTATTTACTAGTTCATCTTTTATTTTTACGTAATAGTCCATATACTTTTTCCTTTCGGGTCATTTATTATATAGATTATTTTTAAAAATATTGTCGGATAAAATGTTATATGCAATCATTTTATATTTTCTTTGTAATTTTTATCTGGAACTATGCCATATTTTCTAAATTTAAGTGCCCATAATATAATACTATTAGTATATATATCTTTTAAGAATTTTTCCCTGCTTATAAATAAGTTAAAATAACAAAACATTTTCTGTTTCCAATTATAAAGATATTTTAACATGTATATATCATTTACTTTAAAAGTATATCCTTTTTTTCTCATATAAGAACAAACATGGAGTTTACATGCTAAGTTTCGATTGGTACACTTATGCTTAACCAAAAACTTACAAGCATTTTTATTATCCTTTGATCTGCAACATCCATCTACACTGCAGCCATGCATTCTGTTTACAAAACATTTATTATTTTTAAATTTACACAAATTTTCTCCATAAAAGTTTTCATCTAACAAGTCGCATGATTTATCATATATAAAAGTTAGTCTTTCTTTTCTATTTTTTATATTAAAAGCTTCTACCAATAAAGATATTTGTCTTATTTCCTTATTATCTTTTATTTCTTTGTCACATAATTTACCTTTATATTCAAATTTCAAATTACGATTCCATAATCTATACCTTAAAAGTCTTGGAATTTTATATTTACCGTTTTCTTGTTTTATTATTAATACTTTACTCATAATTACCTCTAAAACTAATATAACATATTTTAAAAAAAAATGTTGGTTTATATAATTATTTAATATATAATTATTAATGGTGATAGAAATGATTGGAAAAATAAATAGTTTTGAATCAATGGGATTAGTAGATGGACCTGGAGTTAGATTTGTTGTATTCATGCAAGGTTGTCCTTTAAGATGCAAATTCTGCCATAATCCGGAAACATGGAAGTTAAATGATAAAACAGATAGCTATACCCCAGAAGAACTTATAAAGAAAATATTAAATTATAAACCATACTTTAAACATAATGGTGGTGTTACTTTCTCTGGTGGTGAACCTTTAATGCAAAGAGAGTTTCTACTCGAGTGTTTAAAATTATGCAAAAAAGAAAATATTCATACTTGTATAGATACCGCAGGTAGTATTCCTGATTGTGAAGAAATACTTAAATATACTGATTTAGTAATGTTTGATATAAAAGGAACAAATAAAGATAATTATAAAGATATGACAGGTGCTAATATAGATACTTCATTAGAGTTTTTAAAATTATGTCAGAAAATGGATAAAAAGCTATGGATAAGGGTTGTTATTGTTCCAGGTATCAATGATACTAAAGAATATATAAATGAGCTTATAAACTTTATCAAACCGCTTAAAAACGTAGAAAAAATAGAATTCTTACCATATCATACGTTAGGTGTTCATAAATACGAAGATTTAGGGTTAAATTATTCATTAAAAGGCGTTTCTGATATGGATAAAGACAAATGTAAAGAGTTAGAAGAAATGTTAAAAGAAGGATTAAAAAACTAATCCTTCTTTTTTAAATACTCTACCAAATTAATTAAGTTTATTCCATTAGAACCCTTTATAAGTATTACGGAATCTTTATTTAGTAATTCTTTAACATAACTTCTTGATTTAAGTTCATTTTTGAAATGTTTGATATGCTTTCTTTTAAAACCATTTTTTTTAGCGACTCTTGCAATATATTTTGAATACTTACCTATCGTAACTAATTCATCTACATTATTATCAGTAATTAGGTTTCCTATTTTTTTATGTACTCTTTTTGATTCTTTACCTAGTTCTAATATATCTCCTAAAACTGCTATTTTGTTTCCTTCAAAATTCTTCATGTATTCTAAAGCCACTTTAACAGAATCGTAACTGGCATTATAAGAGTCATCTATTAAAGTTATGTTGTCTTTTAAATTAATAACTTCTAGTCTATGTTTTTCATTACTATATTCATTTATTCCTTTTTTTATCATACTCCTTGATACACCAAGTAACTTGCCCACTAGGTATAATGCTAAAGCGTTATATATTAATGTCTTACTTCCCTTTATTTTCAAATCCTTAATATCACCTATTTCAAAACTCGTAACTACGTTTTCGTTAACATTAAAAGGCATAACGTTACTTTTGTTTTCTATTCCAAATGTCATAACTTTAACGTCTTCTTTAATACTTTCTTCAACCCTATTAAGCATATCATTATCATTATTAATAATAAGAGTACCTTTAGTCATACCATCTATTATTTCTAGTTTGGCCTTTAAAATATTTTCTCTAGAACCTAAATTACCAATATGAGAATCTAAAACATTGGTAATGATAGCAATATCAGGTTTGGCAATTAAAGACAAATTATGCATTTCACCTGCTTTACTCATTCCCATTTCTAATACCATAACATCTTCATCATTAAGTCTTAAAATGGTAAGTGGAAGGCCTATTTGACTATTTTCGTTTCCTCTTGTCTTTAAAACTTTATAATTTTCTTTAAGTACGTTAGAAAGCATTTCCTTAGTACTTGTTTTACCTACACTTCCCGTTATTCCAATTACAGAGCCTTTAAATAAACTTCTTTTATAAGCTGCTAAATCCTGAAGTACTTTTAAAATATCATCCGCTATTACAACTACCCTATCTTCATAGCCTTTAAAATTATAATCATCTCTTTTAGATAAAACTAATACCTTAGCGCCACTTTCCATTGCGTCTTTATAATATAATGAGCCATCAGTATTATTTCCTTTTATTCCGAAAAAACATGAACCTTCTGTAACTTTTCTACTATCCGTAAAACATTCATTTATTATAGTTCCCTCATCACCATTTAATAATTTACAAGCACAATTTAAAAGTAAATCTCCTACCGTTATCTTTATCAACTATATTCACCCATAAAATTATATGAAAATAAAAAAGATTAGATGCTTTCCTAATCTTATTTTTTTCGTGAATAACTTGCCTTGCTATTAAAATTTTCTAGTATTTTATCTATTAAATCATCAACATCAGCTTCCAATTTATTTATGGATATTGGAATTATTATTTTAGATATGTTTTTATTTTCAGTATCATTTAATACTTTATCTATTCCATCACTTATAATAGTTCCATCATAAACAACAACATTTACTTTAGTATTATACTTTATTAATTTACCTACTTGTTTTAATAATTTATCTCCAATACCTCTATATTTTTTCATTTCTTCAATTGATGAATTGTTATTTATAATATTACCCATTTCATCCCTATAACTAGTTACAAAACCAATATAAGGTGAAGTTTTAACTTCACATAAGTTTAAAACACCATTTTCATCTGTAAAAGATATATCAACATTTGTACAAAGCTTATTTTCTTTATATAGTGGCATTTCTGTTTTTACATTAGCATAACTTTGTTTAAAATGCAATGCCGCAAAATAATTTCCATATATTCCCAAAAGATTTCTAGAAAAAGAAAGTATATCATTACTATTTTTACTATTTAATACTTTTTCATAAAATAATTTAGGTAAATTCATATCCATTTTTCTAGCTAACTCAAAAACAGCGTCTGGTATACCACTTCTTTTCATAGCAGTCATGATTTCGCCATAAAGTTCTTTATCTATATAGTTTTTATTATTACGTTCTTTACTCATGATGTTTACCTCTATTATTATTTTATCATATTTAAAGTTTACAGTCTTTTGATTAGATAATATTTGTCATTAATTACATTATTTTATTTATGTAAACCATATATACTAAGTATCATAATATTTAAAGAAATATGATATAATATTAAGCATACGAGGTGATTTTTATGGCAGAAAGTTTAGTACATACTTTCTTAGGATTATTTGATGGATTAAATAGTATTCCATTTGGTAAGGAATTAATAGTTTTTATAATTTCATTAATGCCAATATTAGAATTGCGTGGTGGATTAATTGCCGCTGCCTTGCTTGGCCTTGACGTAGTCCCCGCATTCATAATATGTTTAATCGGTAACTTATTACCATTACCTTTTATACTTTGGTTTATAACACCAATATTTAACAAGTTAAAAAAGACAAAACATTTTAGTAAGTTCGTAACAAAGTTAGAAAACAAAGCACTTGCTAAAAAAGATAAAATAGAAAAAGCCGAGTTTTGGGGACTTTTATTCTTCGTTGGAATACCACTTCCTGGAACTGGCGGATGGACTGGATGCTTAATTGCATCATTAATTAACATGGATAAGAAAAAAGCGATGAAAGCTGCTATTTGTGGAGTTCTTTTAGCAGGCATAATCGTAGGTACTTTCTCATTTGGACTTTTAAAAGGAATTACAGGATAAGGAAGTGTTTTAAATGAATGATAAACAAGTAAAAGAAATAACATCAAGAGATGTAGATTTTGCGCAGTGGTACACTGACGTAGTTAAAAAAGCAGATTTAGTAGATTACTCCTCTGTTAAAGGGAGTATGATTATAAGACCATATGGATATGCAATATGGGAAAACATGCAAAAAGTGTTAGATAAAAAGTTTAAAGAAACCGGTCATGAAAATTTACAGATGCCAATGTTTATACCTGAAAGCTTACTACAAGTAGAAAAAGATCACGTTAATGGATTTGCACCAGAAGTAGCTTGGGTTACTCATGGTGGTGAAAACAAGCTTGAAGAAAGAATGTGTGTTAGGCCTACTTCTGAAACTTTATTTTGTGAACATTTTAAAAAGATAATAAATTCCTACAGAGACTTACCTCTTTTATATAATCAGTGGTGTACGATCGTTAGATGGGAAAAAACAACAAGACCATTTTTAAGAAGCCGTGAAATTTTGTGGCAAGAAGGTCACACGATGCATGCTACTAAAGAAGAAGCAATAGATGAAACTCTTAGAATGTTAAAAGTTTATGAAGACTTTCAAAGAAACGTTTTAGCAATTCCAGTATTTACTGGTAAAAAAACAGATAAAGAAAAGTTTGCAGGAGCTGATTCTACTTATGCAATTGAAGCGATGATGTATGACGGAGTTGCCCTTCAAAACGCAACGTCTCACTACTTCGGTCAAGGATTTGCAAAAGCATTTGATATTAAGTTTTTAAATAAAGAAAATAAATTAGAAAATCCATACCAAACATCATGGGGATGTACAACAAGAATGATTGGTGCACTTGTCATGGTTCATGGTGATGATAGAGGTTTAGTACTTCCACCTAGAATCGCACCTGTTAAAGCTATTGTTATTCCAATTGGAAATGATGAAAAGGTAGATAACGCTTTGAAAGAAATTACCGAAGATTTAGAAGATTCACTAATAACTTACAAAGTAGACAATTCTAATAAAACTCCAGGATTTAAATTTGCTGAAGCAGAAGTTAAAGGATACCCGGTTAGAATTGAAGTTGGTAAACGTGATTTAGAGTCAGGCGTTGTTACAATAGTTAGACGTGATACCTTAGAAAAGGTGCAAGTACCAGTAGATGAAGCTGTTATGAAAGTAAATGAATTATTAATAAACATTCAAAACGATATGTATAATAAAGCACTTGAAAGAAGAAATAGTATGGTATATAATGCTGATACTTATGAAGAAATGAGTAATATCGCAAAAAATAAACCTGGCTTCATATACACCAACTGGTGTGGTGATGTTCTTTGTGAAAACAAAATAAAAGATGATTTAGGATTAAAATCAAGATGTATTCCTTTTGAAGGAGCAGAACCTACAGGGAATAAAAAATGTGTATGCTGTGGTAAAGAAGCTACTACAAAAATATACTGGGCTAAACAATATTAAACTTATGAATAATTCATAAGTTTTTTTGTTTTGAGTATTATAGTAATGGTGATAAATATGAAAAATGTGTTAACCGCTGAATATGAACAAGCTTACATAAGTAATTTTACTAAGGCGTTTACGGTACTTAATGAAGAATATGAAGTGCACGTAGAACCGGGCGAAGAAGAAAATTACGAGCTAAATATTACAAAGATTAATGATGAGGAAATAACTGATTATTTAAGTGTATGTTTTCAAAAACAAAATGGTGCTTTAACCGTTATTGCAGATAAAAAAATAGATGAAGAAATAATAAAAAAATTGGTTAAAGATGTAGCACTTGCTTTAAATATAGATCCAATGGCTAGCTATAACTTTAAAGATTTAAAAGAGTTTATAATATATCATTTTGAGTACGTTAAAGAAAACAAAATAATAGATAATAAAAAAATATTAGAAGATTTTAAAGCGCTAGGTCAAATAGAAAACTTAGATTACAATAATATAGTTAATCCACCTACTTATTAATGGATTGCCTACTAAATGATATTGGTACCAATGAATCAGAACACGCTAAAATGATTTGTACAATTAAAAAACTTACGAAATAAAAATCGTAAGTTTTTTATTACTTATTATAATAATATTTAGCTTTATATTCATCAGCTAATTCTTTAAAACGATTATAGTGAACTATTTCCCTTTGTCTAAGCCATAATAAAGGCCCTGTAATAGCTGGATCATCTGATAAGTCTATTAAGTGTTCATAAACTGCTCTAGCTTTCTGTTCGGCTGCTAAATCCTCTTCTAAATCAGCTACTGGATCTCCGGTTGTTGAAATATATGATGCAGTCCAAGAGGTTCCATCCGAATCCATTGGGAATAACGCAAGACCATGGTTAGAATACCATCCTTCCATTCCTGCTGCTTTTAATTCTTCAGGAGTTGCTCCTTTTAACATTTGATATACCATTGTACATATCATTTCAACATGAGCTAGCTCTTCAGTGCCAATATCATTTAATAATGCACGTCCTTTAGCATCAGGCATTGTGTATCTTTGGTTTAAGTATCTAAGTGCTGCACCAAGTTCTCCTTGAGCTCCACCATACTGACTTACAACTGCCTTAGCCATTTTTAAGTTTTTTCTTTTAATATCAATTGGATATTGTAATTTTTTAGAATATTTCCACATAATATCACCTACTCATTCCATGGCCAAGGTTCTTTTATCCAAGACCAAGGTGTCATACTAAGACCCTCGTTATCAGATAAATCTATTGGTCCATATTTCCTTTCATAAGCATCATTAAGCATTCTTTCTTGCTTATTATATTCATTGTATAATCTTATAGCATTAGAATCATTTGGATGAGTATCTAAATATAAGTTAATATCATGAGCTGCAAAAGCCATTTCTTGGATTTGGTAAAGAGCTCTTTGTCTTTCATTTACTGTATTTGGTTTTAAATAAGTCATATTTTCATATGGAATATAAGAACTTATTTCCATATTTCCTCTTAAAAAACCTTCACTAGGTGTTGTGAATTTGTTTTGCTTCATCATGTTTTGATTATTATTACCTTGCATACCCATTTGAGTATTATTAAGCATGTTTAACCCTATATTATTAGTTTGGGAATTTGGCATTACCGCAGGTATCATAAAAGTTCTCATAAAAACGTCATCTAAGCCATAACTAGAATAACTTTCTTTCATTTTCTTACCTCCTAGCCTATTATATACATCTAAAGGCTAAAGCGTATGGGTAATAAACTAAAAGAAGATGATAATTAATCATCTTCTTCATCATACTCATCATATATGTTACCAAGTATTTCTTCAACCGCATCTTCAAGCGTTACTATACCAATAAACTTCTTATCTTTGTATACCGCAGCCATTTGTACATGCTCTTTTTGCATGGTTGCAAATACATCATCTATTTTTTCATCATAATCAAATTTTCTGACTTTAAATAAAAGCTTTTTTAAATCAAAATCATCATTGTCTTTTTTATACATAATGTAGTCTTTAACATTAAATATACCAATTATGTTATTAGTGTCTCCTTCATATACTGGATACCTTGTAAACTTAGTTTTCTTAAGCCTTTTAAGTAATGCCCCAAACTTTATGTTTACGTTAATTAACTCACAATCATCTTTAGGAGTCATTACTTTATCAACCGTTGTATCATTAAACTGAAATATATTAAATATGTATTCTTGTTCTTTTTTCTCTATTATTCCGTCCCTTGTACCAGTAAGTATTATTCTTTTAATGTCTTCTTCAGTGAAATCTTCTTCTTTTTCTTCTATCTTAAGTATTTTACATATAAGGTTAGTAGATGCTGATAAAAGCTTTATTAGCGGGAAAAATATTACTTGCATAATATTTATTAAAGTAACTGAGAAACTAGCTACTTTAAATGGATTTGAAAGTGCTATTTTCTTTGGAACTAACTCACCAAACACAAGTGTGAAATAAGATAATATAACCGTTATAATAACAACTAAAAACGCATTAGTAAAACCAGTACTAATTATTCTAAAGCCCGTTTCCATTATCTTATCTGCAAAAGTTGATGCTGCAAAAGCACTAGATAAGAAACCAGCTAATGTTATACCAACCTGTATAGTTGATAAAAAGTTACTAGGATCTTCTAATACCTTTCTTATTTTCTTAGCATTCTTCTTTCTTCTTCTAACCATCTTATCAAGTTCAAATTTTTCTATTGATAAGAACGCAAGCTCACTTGCAGATAATACTCCATTTAATAAAATTAATATAACTAATAATAAAATATTTAATATCATTTACTCTTTAACACCTCTATTAATATATTCTATCACATTTATATGAATATTTAAATATTTGTTTACATATAATAACTACGTAAGTAACTTTCCAACTTTTTACATTTTTTTCTTGGAAGGCTATTGACATTAACCTTAAAATGAGTATAATTAATATTGCCTACTTGATGCAGGTGTAGTTTAATGGTAGAACCACAGCCTTCCAAGCTGTATACGGGAGTTCGATTCTCCTCACCTGCTCCATATAAAAAGTAAACAGACTCATATCGAGCCTGTTTTTTTATATTCTACTCTCCCGTATACAGCTTAGGAATAATGTGGTTCGTCTTTATATAAAGACTTATTCGTATAATGATTATATATAATAACTTATCAGTTAATTTTTCTAAATATCAAAAAAAGATGATATTAAGTATTAATACTTTGTATCATCTTTTATTTATTCCTTGTATAAACTTCCGATGCTAGAGGATTTAAAAAATATACCAATGTATCTTTAGTTTTAAATTCCACAGCATTCCATTCTGGTCTTTCAATATATTTATATCTTTCATCTTTACCAACTTTATTCAATAAAATATTTTTATCTTCTACAACAAAATCAGCAGCAGCTTCCCAATTTAATCTGCTTTCATCAAAAAATCTAATCTTTATGTATTACAAATCACCATATTTAGTTTTAATTGGGGTATTTAAACAATATACATTTCCTCTTTCTGTCTCTTGCAATAAAGTGGAAATTTGAGCTAGTTCTTCATCTAATTTAAGTTTATGTTCTTCACTTACAGGAAAGACATCAAGAAAATCAATAGATTTTAATCCGACTATTTCATTTAAGTCTAATTCAATTCTATTAAGATTTTTATTAATTATTTCATTTAGCATATTTTAAATTCTCCTTTTTTTATTATTAATTTCTGATACCCTTTAAATAAATTATTTGTGAATTCTAATAAAAATATATTCGGATTCTATATTTCCCGTATTATAAATTTCATGGTATATATTTGCTGGATACATAAAGACATCTCCAACATTATATGTATATTCTCCGTCTTCATCTTTTACTATACCAGTACCCTTTAACACATACATTATTTCATCTATATCTTCATGATTATGCCAAGCATACTTATTTCCTGAGGGTAACCAACCATAAGTCATTCCTTGAACACTTCCAAATTCATTATCAGAAATATATAGCTTTCTACTACCACTTCCTCCATGCGCTTCTTCTCTTGCTACTTCGTTATCAGACTTTTTGATTATTTTCATATTATCTTTCTCCTTTACTTTCTTTTAATTTTTTTATTTATAAATTATTTTCTTTCCATTCTTTTAATGCCTTTACAGCTTCTTCTCTTTCAAACTCAGGGATAATTTCTATTTTTCTGTTAAAGCAAACTTCTGCTACATCTTTTGAGTGAGCTAATATTTCATTAACACATTCTTTAGAATCTTCTAATGTTGCACCATACACTAATCTACTAATGCCTGTATATAAAATAGCTCCCATACACATAGCACATGGTTCACACGAACTATATATGGTAGCTCCATTACCGCCTTCAGCACATAAATGTCCACCTAAATGATCCATAGCATCTTCAATTGCTCTTAATTCGGCATGAGAAAAACCACTTTTTGATACAGTTGTATTAGCATCACTTCTGCCAATAATCTTATTATCTTTTACGATAACAGCTCCATATGGATAATCATCTTTTTTTGATAATTCTATTGCTAAATTCATATACTCTTTATCAGTCATAACTTATTTTTCTCCTACTACAATATTTTCTGGCATGTCATTTATTAAAGAAACCACGTTCTTACACCATATAGCAACCAATCTTTCAATTGCTTCTTTAGTATAAAATGCATATGGAGCAGTAGCCATTATATTTCCTTTATAATCATACATTTTTTTACCATCATCATATATCTCAAACGCATAGCTTATCTTTTCTTCTTCAGCTAGTTTTATTAATAATTCGTGATTATATAATTCTAAAGGATTATTTATAACGTTTATTATTGCATTACCATTCATTTTATTTATTAATTCATCTGATATTATTTTCTTAGTTTCACTATTTGTTGAAAACGTAGGAATTATAAAATCAGCAATAGTAAAAATAGTTTCTAAATCTACTTTTCTATAGTTATTTACCTTTTCATTTCTACTCCAATAAATAACGTTCATACCTAAATTAAAACACATTTCAGCCACTTTTGAGCCAATGGTCCCTAATCCTATTATTCCAACCGTTTTACCTTTAATTTCCGTGTTTAGCATAGGTATAGAGTATTCCATTTTATAGTCTTTTTTCATTTGCATAGGAAATTTCTTTGCAAGACACATCATTAAGAACACCGCATACTCCGCAACCGAATCAGTAGAATACTTTGGAATATTAGTAACTACTATATTTTTTTCTTTACAATAATTTAAATCAATCCAGTCAAAAGCAGTAGTAGAAAGACATATTCCTTTTAAATTCTTTATTTTACTTAAATGGTTTGCATTAACATCCCAATTATACCAATCAGGATCTATAACTAGCACCTTTTCTTCGTCATCCTCAAAATATGGAGCTTTCTCTAAATCAAATAGCTCTTCTAAAAAGATAAGTTCTCCTACTTTAGATAGTTCTTTTAATTGTGAATCGTCAAACTTGTTTTTCTCATACGTTATATATATTTTCATTTTTATTCCTCCCAGTTTTTTAATTATTTTTTTCTAAAATATTATTAATAAAAGTAATACTAACATCTACTGCTTTATTTAGTGCATTAATATCATTATCAAATGTATGTGTTCCATTTTCTATTAACTCTAATTTTGCTTTTTTACATAATTTTGATACTTTAACAGATAATTCATGAGGTACCATATTATCAATAAGCCCATGAACAAACAATATTGGTAAATCAACCTTTATTAAACTTTCATAAGGAACAATACTATAAACTTCATTATATAAAGCTTTTCCTAATTTAAATACTTTTCCAGTTCTTTTACTTTTAACTTCAAAATATCCATTTTCTTCGGCAATCTTTTTATGTTCTTCTGAGAAAAATCCTTCTGCTTCTATGGTTGCAAAATAATCAACTGCACCATACCAACATATTAATCCTTTAATTGACTTAAATTTTGAATAATCTATCAATGATATAATACTTCCGCCAAAACTCGCACCTAAAATAACTATTTCATCATAGCCTTTAGAATTTAACATTTTTATAGTTTCTTCTAAATCCTGTACTTCTTTAGTCGGAGTCATTTCATAATCATTTCCTGTACTTTCTCCATGTCCTCTAAAATCAAATCTAAATGAATTAATTTTTTGTTCTTGTAATTTTTCTACAAAAGTATTAAAACTATTTCTTTCTGTTTTATTTCCATTAAGTCCATGACATAAAATTAATATTTTATTACTATCATTCATTTTAGAAAGTAATCCACATAGTTTTACATTATCTGTACTATCATAAAATATTTTTTCTTCATTCATAATTTTTTCTCCTTTAAATTGCTATTTAAAATAATCTAACTCAATTAATGGAATAATATCTATCGCTGGTTCTTCATAAGGATGAACTTCCTTTAATTTTTTAATAACCTTCTTAACATTATCTACATCGCAAACTACTTCTAGTTTTTCTTCTTCTACAAATTCTAATTTATTTTTTTCTCCGATATATGGATTTGCCTCATTGGTAGGTTTAAACGTTCCAGTACATTTTGTAGCCATAGAACATTGTGTATAGTTTCCTATTATTCCTGCACCTGCATCACATATTGCATTTCTTACTTCACTTACATTTTCAGGTGGTATTGTTACGATTATTTTTACTCTTTTAATATCTATCATAGTTTCCCTCCAAGTGCTTTAACTAACCCAATTATACTATATTTCAGAGAATTTTCCTATAAAGCTACTGATTTTCTCTAGAGTTTATCATATAATCTATTTAACGAGTGAGGGATATTTTTTTAGTTTTTAGGTTTTAAGCCCTATTATTACCTACTCCAAAAGGTAAAATCGTCGCCCCCCAATGTGACGTTAATGATTAAATCAATTTGAAATATTTCAGATTGATTTTTATTTTTAGTTAGTTATAACTTTTCTAGCATTTAATTATTCTAAAATACTATCTATTAATAATTTATCAAACTCTTTTGAAATAAAAGATTTAGAAGATTAGATTATATAAAGAAAATAGAATACATTTACCACTTTAACTTGCAACTTCTTCTATAATTTGTTACAATACAAAACTATCAAGGGGGGGGATTGTCGTGATTCAATTAAATGAAATGCAACAATTATTAAAAAAATTAGAAGGAACTCCAGAAGGTGACTTACTTAAACAAATGATAGGTCAAAGTAAGCTTCTTACAAGATCCACACCAGGATTTAAACAAATAAAAAAAGCCCAAAATATTATTATTAAAGATTCAACAGATTCAGATGTATATTATGACAAACCATACTTGCTAACAACACGTAATCAAAGATACTTAGATACTACATTACCTCAAGAAGCCGATAGTGCATTTACTATAGTAAGTGCGGGAGATACGATATTTGAGTTGGTATCAAGAGGAGTTAACAAGATTGTTACTGTAGACATAAATGATTTACAACTATTAGTGTTTAAATTACGTAAAGCCGCCATTATGACATTAAAGCCAAGTCAATTTGAACAATTCTTAATTAATAGTAAAGGATATCGTTTCATGTCTAAAGATATGTATAAAGTTGTCAGAGAAGCCTTTGATAAAAAAGATGAACCTACAATAAACTTCTGGGATAATATAATTGAAATAAATCCTCAAGATGACTTAAGACAATACCTATTCAAAGGAATAGGAGGAGATATAGCTAAAACAAGAATGTGCCTTCCATTCTTAAGAAACAAACCAGGCTACTACGATTTGAGATTAAAACTAGAAAAAGCAGATATTCAAATACATTTACAAGATGCATTAGAATATCTAAAACAAAATCCTAACCAACAATTTGATTACATAGACATAACAAATATTTTATTATTCATATATCAATTACAATGTGAAGATAACCAAGAAAAATATTATGAAGTATTAAAGCAATTAAAAACAATATATGATAATAATTTAAATAATGGTGGAATATTTGTAATAGATTACTTATTTGCTGTTGGACTAAAAGAATTAGAACAAATATCTGAAGAAAATCCAAATAAAAGAAAAGTTCAACAAATATATAAAATAACATTAAAAAAATTAAGAGAGTTATTTGAAATAGAATCCATAACTGCTAGTAAATTAATTGAAGGATTTGGATCTTCACAAGATACAATAATATACACCCAAAAAAATAGATGATACTTAGTACCATTTATTTTTATTTTACAAAAATATATATTGCAACTTCTTGATGCCATAAATGTTTATCATGAACTTCCTTTTTCGTTGCTTCTATATCCGTCATATTTCCATTTTCATCTAATACTTTTAATAACATTTTATCTTTTTCTTGATAAGATTCATAATGAACTTGGTTCATAGCTTTACCATTATATCATTTTTAATTTCAAATTTCTTAAAACAAACCCACATAATTTATTATTAAATTAATTTAATATCATCTACTAAAATAGTTTTAATTCCTAAACTACTTACATCTTTTATATGTGACTTTTTATCATCTATAAAAATTATTTTATTCTTATCATAATTATTTTTACTTATTATTGCCGATACCGCTTCAGACTTTTTATGTTCTCCTGAAATAAATATACAATTTTCCTTTTTAATCATAGGATAATTTATTTTTAACCAATCATATTTTTGTTCAATTTCTTTATTTGTTTCTATAACTCCTACTACATAAAAATCTTTGTTATTCAAAGAATTAACTAAATTATATATTTTTTTATTTGGTAATAATTTTCTAAAATCAAATTCATATATTAATTCCTTTAAACTTAATACTTTACTTGGTGCTTTTGATAATGTTCCTTCATAATCAAATATATAAACATCATAGTTTTCCTTATTAATCATATTTTATCTCCTATCTCTTTTATGTTATTATGTTTTTTATATCCAATTGTTGCATATAAAAGTTCGTATATTGATGAACACATTTGCCCTATTATTGTACAAAATGGTGTTGGTAAAAAACAAACTATAGTTCTTATCACAAATGCTATTATATTATTAGCAGTTGTTTTTACTGGAGAATATTCTATTTCCAAATAACACATTTTAATAATGGTTGGTACTGCTATCATAAAATCAATTATATGCCATAATATAAATATACTAATTATTAATAAATCTGGTCTATATATTGGATATAAGCAAACACTCATCAATAATACTGAAAAAATAAGTATTATTGTTAATTTTACCGCATTTTTAAAATGATAAGTATAATCGAATTTATTTTTTACAATATCTATTTTTGCAACCGTTTTAATTGCACTAGTTATATCCCACTGTAAATCCGTTACTAAGGTGGCAAACGTTATAGCAACCACATACTTCTGTCCAAACGCAAATGAGTTACTAAATCCAAATAAATATATTAAAAAGAATAATACACTGCAAGCAAGTGATACTGAATCATATTTTAAACAACTCTTAAGATTTAATTTAAAATCTACTTTACCCATATACTTAAACAATAATATTAATATAAATATAACCAACACGAATAATGTTATAACAGACGTTAATAACTGATTTTTAGTTATTAACGCTGTAAGTATTAATATAGTAAAATTTATAAGATTAAATAGTATTGATATCTTATTAGCTTTTTTATTTTCTTCTAAATAATATAGTTTTGTTAATACTAATTCAAGTATCGTCTGTAACAAAATTTGCACTATAGAATACCTGCAAAAAGTCATATAAATACTTTTATCCATATTCATAAAGTCAATGTACTTAGATGCATTAATAGCTATCAAAGAAAATATAAAAGTACTTATAATAGAGCCATAAAAGATACCATTATTAGAGGCGTTCTTATTCTTATCTTTATATATAGAAACATTAGCACCTACACCAAATATTGAAACTAATACACCATATAAACATTGCATTGGATACGTTAGTGTAAAAACATTCGTTAAATTCTTATCAATTATAAGTCCAATAAAAAACCAAGATATAATAGGTGTTAATGAAGTTATAAATATATCAAAACTAATTCTTAATAATCTTTTCATATTTTACTCCCGTTTTTTAAGTAACAAACTATAATCATTATAACATATATACTAGTTTTTTAATTAATATAAAAAATAAACCCAAATTATACGAGTTTATTTAATCTATTCTTGCTAAAGTAAATACAACTGTGCCATACTTTTCTACCTCATCTTTATTATAATAACCTTTACTATAAAACGATTCTACTAAAGAATTTATATCATTGTGTCTATCACTAAAGTCTTCATCAAAGTATGGAGTAACAGCTTCTTTAAAATCTTTATATGCATGTACATCAGTAACTAACATATCTAATTTTTCATTTAAATCAGGTAGTTTTCTAAAGGTAATTATATCGCCTATTTTGACTTTTTTTCTTTTTTCATCATTAACGCGATATTCTCTTTTCTTATTATCTTTCTTCATTCTTTCAAAGGCGTTAGCATTAAGTTTCATTTCATATATATCACCATTTAATACTTTAATTTTATAATCTTCTAAATTTATATTTGAAACGTTTTCAATAAAATCATCTAACCTATCAAGAGATAATACGTTTATCTTATTATCATCATTTTTATTTATACAGTTTTTAATATAATTATTAATTGTTTCATTATCAAGAACATCATACATGCTAATCTTATATTTATCTTCTAAATATTTATTTGATATATCATAACTGTAATATAAGTTATCCAAAAACTTTCTCCCTATAAAACTATCTATATAATCTTTAGTAAAAAACTCAGTAAAAAATATTTTATCTGCTATCAAGTGAAGAAAAACTCCTTTATCATAGTCGGTTAATATATCATTTTTTTCTAAATATTTTTTTAATACCACTTTTTTTATTAACTGAATACTCATAGTATCACTATCTTTTCTTGGCGCTGTATAATGGGTACTGTTTTTATTATCTGTTAAATCAGGAGCGATAGTTCCTTTATAAAAATCCAAAGTATTTTTTATATCATTATGTTTTTCTATGTATCTTTTAGCTACTGCTAAATGTATATTAAAACTTGGCATGCGCTACCTCCATTTATTATCACATTAATTATAAATTATTCGATTACTCCACCATGACAGCGTAATCTATATATTAACTTACCATCTTTATAAATTTCTTCTATACCAGTAAAATTATCTATTTCACCTTCTGATTTAAAAGTATAAACATATCCGTCGTTTTCTAATCTAGCTGGTCCTCTAACAGGAAGTACAGATTTATCTTCGCCTACTTTCATAAGCGCTGGTCTTAAGGCTTTATCCATAGCTTCTTCACTTAAATCACTATCAAGTGTTACTCCATAATAGTTCATTCCCCATTTAGGAGTATTTCCTTCTCGGTAAACTACTTCACACCCCATAAACTTAGTTCCACCAAAATAAGTATCATGATATATCATTTTTTCTCCTTGCTTCTCATTTTCATAATGATAATCATTCGAACCAAGACGGCTAGATTTCACCTTTTCTATACTAGCATTCGCATAGGTTTCTTTTTTAGCTTCTATTAAAAATCCAAGTAAAAAACTTATTGGTAAATCGTTGAAAGAGGGCAACTGAGCTTCTGGTAACCCAAGAGCGACTGCATACTTTCTCATCTCATCATAATCATTCTTATTACTTTTATCTAACTTAAATACTTTATTTGAAAATATAACATAATGATATTTTTCGTTTCTAAAATCACAATACCAATCACTACAATGACTAACATCAATAAGGTTACTTAATATCTTAGCATATTCATCTATCTTACCTTCTGGTATAAGAACTGTTTGCATAGTCCATTTATCTAACCATGGGGTTCCTTGTCTTTCTGTTACTTCTTCTACCTCTGTTTGAACAATTTCTAATTCTTCAATAATAGAAGTATCCGTCAAACTTTCTTCTATAATAACACCTTTATAATTCATATTATTTACTCCCTTGTAATGTTTAATTTTTATCATGATTTCATTATAACACGAACAATTGTATTTGTAAATGAAATTTATTAAGAGTAAATATTAATTTTTTTATACACTATTTTTATTAGCATGTCTTTCTAACCAACTATTTGCATATGAACAACTAGCAATTACTTTACAATGTTTTTCTTTTATATAATTTACAGCCTCTTTAACTAACGTAGATGCAATACCTTTTCCTCTTAAAGATTCATCAACAAAAGTATGATATATATTATATACATCACCTTCTTTTTTAAAATTGAGTTCTGCAACTACTTTATCATTATCATCTTTTAAATAAATTCTATATTTTTCTTTAATAAAATTCATTATTAGCCCACCTTTTATATAATTTCTTTGCTATCTTTTAAATAGCTAATATTATTACGTAACTTGTATGATTATAAATACAGTTTCTTTTCATCTCCTATTTAATTCTCGTTCCATTAACTAATGGATTTAAATTTCTAATCTTTACTTTTGATAATTTTATATCTGGAACTTCTTTCTTCTTAATGGTTTCAAACTTCTTAATATAATTATTAAGCTCAATATCTTCCTTACTTTTAAATAATTTAAATAACTCTTCTTCATTATAAAAATAAAGATCATCATATGAAATATATTTTTTATTTATAGCAATCTTTGTTATTTTAGCTAGCAACTCCATCATATAATTATCTTCTTTAGTATGACAATATATATCTATGCTTTTACTTACGTCCAATACCTTTTTAGCAATATCATAGGTTTTAAAACCTATCTCATCTTCATCTTCTTCATTTTTAAAAATATCCATATCATTAACTATATCTTTTATATTACTTTTATTAAGATTTTTAGTCCAACAAATTCCTGATAATATTACTCCATCGATTCTATCGGCACATACTTTTGGCCTATCATTATCAATTATTGTATAACTTTTAAAGTTAATAATATCATTTATATCTATATTATCTTCTTTTAAAGATTCTAATAGACATTTATCACTTCTTAATATCTTTTCAGTATATGCTTCAGTACTTTCTTGTTTTTCATAGTCCTCATTCATATAGTCTATAACATGTGAAAAGCATGGTGTTGCAATATCATGAAATAAACCTGCTATTGAGGCTTTTTTATCTTTAGTTAACTTATATGTTATTAAACACACTGATAAAGAATGATCATACCTACTAATAAGTTCTTCAAAATCATAAATATCTTTTGAAGCATAATCCATACCGCAAAAATATCCAACGTTTTTTAGTCTTATCAAAGATGGCACCTTCAAATATTTATCAAGAAATTCTGGAATGTTATCATAACCTAATTGTTTTAAATAAAACTCAAACATATTATACCTCTTTTATAAATTACTTTTTAATACCACTTAATATTAAGAACTTACCATCGATAAAGTGATAATCTATTTTTTCATCTTCTAAATTTTCTTCTCTAAATGAAGCTACCTCTATATTTATATCAAAGTCTTTTAATTCTTTACTAAACAAATCTTTTGCTTCTTTAGCGCTATAGCTTCCTTCATCTTTAAATAATACTTTTTTACCTACTTTATCTAACCTTTCAATATCAGTAGCAAAATCTAAAAGAATTTTACCTTTTTTCTTTAAAACTCTATTCATCTCTTTAAGTATTTTTATAACTATATCTTTTTGAAATAAGTGTAATGTCCCCGTACAAAAAACTGAGTCAAATACTTCATCATTAAAGGGAAAAGATTTAGTTATATCAACAACTTTAGTATCTAATTTATCTCTTAATTCTAAAGGACAATTATTAATTAGAATATTTAAATCCAACTCATCAATATCAACTGCTGTTACACTATCTGATAACTTTAATAAAACGTTATTAAACCTACCATCTCCCGCTGCAACATTAAGTATATTACCACTTAGTTTACATTTACTTATAGCATCTAACGTTTCTTTTTCTTCAATTCCCCATTTTGACATCACCCTTACCTCCTTATATATTCATTATATCATACAAAAAAGAATACTTATATTTATAATAAGCATTCTTAATAACTAATTTAGTTTCTTTACTGATAACGATGCATTAACACCACTACCTAAGTTTAAACCTACTGCAAGTAGTGCTGATACAGCCATATCTAAAGTTGTTCCTGCTGTAAGCGTTACAATGGTACTTCCACTATATATAGAGTTCGTTCCTACAGACAAAGCTCTTGATATAACGGTTGATGGTATGTTAGTTCCATTTGCTCTTACAGCCATAGTAACAGTTGTTGCAACAGCAGCGCTTAAATTAACATAGTAATTAATTTCATAGGTTCCAGCTTGCGTTACAACCACACTATTAGTAGTTGCGTTAGTAACATTTAAACTAGGCATAGCAGTAGCTAAATTAATCTGTGATTGGGTTCCTATTCCTAGGTTTATTGTCTGTGCAGTATTATTATATTTACCACCATATGCATTAAGTCCATTAGCTGGACCAGTAGGTCCTTGTGGTATTGTAAAATCTATTAAATATCCCGTATTAGATTCTCCTTCTTAGTTTTATGGTGTTGCCGGTCTTATTGTTACACTTGCCTGAGTTCCTGGTGCTCCAGTTGTAACTGTTCCTATAGCTATTGTTGGTGCTGGACCCGTTGCTCCTGTTGCACCTGTTAATCCAGCAGGACCAGTAGGACCTGTTGGACCTGCAACGGTACTAGCTGCTCCGGTTGGTCCAGTTGGTCCAACTTCACCTTGAATACCTTGCGCACCTGTTGCACCAGTAGGTCCCGTTGGTCCTTGAGGTATCACAAAATCTAAAATATAATCTTCGGTCATTTTTTACTTCCTTTCTTTCTATTACTATTATATTTAACTAAGATATAAAAAATAACAAGTTTATGTTTATAAGCTTGTTATTTATAAATAATTATCTATTATCCATTTTATATCTTCAATGGATTTATCTATGTTAAATATGCCATTACCAACTGGATAATAAACCGGAAATATCTTATAAGTATTTCCTTTTATTTTCTTTTCATAATAAGTCTTCCTATTTTCTGACACCGATATTTTTTTATTAAGAATTATAGAGCTTACTTGATTACCAAACGTAATTATAATTTTTGGTTTTATTATATCTATTTCTTTTAATAATAGTTTTAAGTAACTACCTAAAACTTCATCAGGAAGAGCTCTTGCATCTACTTGCGTACACTTACCTAAATTAGTTATAAAATAATTATTATCTTCAACGTTTTTATAGACTTTATCAGAAAATTCATAATCCCATTCCTTTGGTTTTCTAGATAATATTTCGTTATAAATATCATCATCCATAAGCCCTACTTTATTAAATAATTTCCATATGTTTTTCGTACATAACCAAGGAGATTTTCTACCTGTCCATGATTTTTCACTAGATAAATTTCTACCGGTTGGATTCATAAACACAAAGCAAATATCAGGATTATCTATTTTTCCACCATTGCAAATGGGGTCTAATTCTTTAGCACCATACTTTTTCTGCATCCTAACATAACTTTTATTCAATTTTTCTAATTCTTCTTTTTTATTTAAAAATACATCAGGCATAATAAAACCTCCAATTTATAAAAATTATAACATATTTTATACACCATTTTAAATAAGTCTTATTTCCTATTATACATAAAATACCTTGAAAGGAGATAAAACATGAATAACAAAAATAACTGTTATGAAGGAAGTATTTTAGGTAATGCACTAAAAGAAATGAAACATCAAAAATGTTGCTGTCCAAGATTTATTCCAGGTCCTACAGGTCCAACTGGACCAACGGGTCCATCAGGCGGACCTACCGGACCTACTGGGGCAACCGGAGCTACTGGGGCAACTGGTCCTACTGGACCAACTGGTGCGACTGGAGCAACCGGACCAATCGGGCCAACAGGACCAGCAGCCTCTAGTGCATCATGCTTCTGCGTAGATCAAATGAGAAATATAATCCAGCAAATAATTATATTATATCCAAACGATAACTTGATAGTTGCAATGGAAAGTGGAAATAATACTAGTGGAAGACCTGGCTCTTTATTACCTGGGCCTGATAACAATCCTAATTCTGGAATATTCCAATTATTAAATGCCCAAGGCGTTCCTGAAGAAGCTTTATCAATATGCAGAATAGCATCAATTACAGTTACAAGTAGTACCTATAATGAAGCAATAACTTATTTACCAGCGCCTGATCCGCTACCAACTGGATGTGATGCAAACTGTGAAGCAGCAGCAAGAGCATATTTACCAGCTGGAACACCAAATGTTGATATTAATGCAGGAGGCCAAACAGTGGCACAAGGTGACGTATTAAGAAGTGAATACGGAATGGTCGTAATAGTTGGAAACAATAATAGTAATCCAGCATTCGTATCATTATGTAAAGCTGAAATTATAAACAAATAAAAGAGGTGTAAAAACCTCTTTTATCATTAAAATTTATGGAATATACCTTTTTATATACTCATCAACAGGCTCATAAATATCAGTATTAATATCTCTATAAATTTCAGAAGAAGTTTTATATTCGGCGCGTACTATTTCATTAGGATCAGATATTTTAATTTCCCCTGATATATAATTACACAAAAAATATGTCATAGTTCTTTTTGTATTTGGGTGTTCTCTAGTACCAATAATCTTATCAATACTAACGTTTACTCCTGTTTCTTCAAAGACCTCCCTTATACAAGCTTCTTCATTTGTTTCTCCATCTTCAACTTTTCCACCTGGGAAAGCCCATAATAAGTTGCCTTCTTTTTGAGTCCTCTCTACCATTAATAGTTTATTATCTTTTTTTACTATTCCTAAAACAACATGTTTCATACTATATCCCTAATTCTAACTATTTATTAAACCTTTCTTCTAATAAGTTAACTATCATATCTTTATATTCTTTATCGTGAGCACAAAACACATCTGAATAAAATATTTTCTTAAACTCATCTAATGATACCCACTTAATTTCTGCCACCTCTTCTTCTTGAAGTTTAAGGCTAGTAGCCTTAATATCTAACTTTGTTAGATATATTTGGGCAATTTCAAATGCTTTATCTTTTATATATTCACCAATATATTCGTAATCACTTTCTTTAGTATCTATACCAAGTTCTTCTTTAGTTTCTCTTATAGCACCTTCTATTGAAGTTTCACCTGTAACTACATGACCAGCTGATGGCATATCCCACAAGTTAGGACTTTTCTTTTTTGTAGCAGCTCTCTTTTGAATTAATATTTCATTATTACTATTTACAATCCATATCCATACTGGTTTATGGTATACACCGGGATTTTCGCTATGGCAAAAAGACTTAGGTTTTGTTCCTAAATATTTACCATCTCTTGTATATACATCAAATATTTCTTCCATGTTTTCCATCCTCTGAATTAATAACGTCCGTTTGGCTATCATCATAATTGTAATTCTTTTTACTATATTTTAAATATTCGCAATTACTTAATACTAAAGCTAACAAATTATCATCGTCTGGAATACCGTTAAAATAACAATTCACAGGAATACTAACTCCTCCATGTGTAACAAGAAGAATATTTTTATTTGGATACTTTTCAACAATTTCATCCAAGAAAGAATATATTCTATTAAAAAAATCTCGTATATTTTCTGCTTTATCATATTTAATGTTCTGCTTGTAGCTCCAAAAACCTTTAAAATCAAAATCTTCTTGTCTTTTTCCTTCTAATTCTCCAAAATCTCTTTCTGAAATTTTTTCATCATAAATAATTGGTATATTTCTTCCATCATTTATTAATTTCGCAGTCTGACTAGCTCTTATTAAAGGAGAACAAATTATAAAATCTATTTTCTCATTCAATAGTTTTCTCCCTGTTTCTATTGCTTGTTTTTTGCCAACTTCATTTAATTCTATATCAGCTTTTCCTTGTACTTTATGCTGAATGTTCCAATCAGTTTGTCCATGTCTTGTTATATAAATCATATTATTAACCTCCTAATTTTAATTAACAACCGTGTTCTGCTTCTAAACCGCAAGCATCACCATTTACATCCGCATTTATTTCATCATATATTAATTTCAAATCACTTTGTTGTTTATCTGTTAATAAATCATATGGGGTCTGACCTTCATTTAAATTAGTTGTATCAGCATGATATCCAACGATCTTTCCATCTTTAACTCCAATTACCAAAGGAACGTAAATTCTTTTTTCTCCTACATTTATATCATCTATTTCATAATCAGTTAAAATAGAATCTAAAAGTTCTAACATCTCGTAATATTCTTTAGTACCTTCCTTTGTTTTAGTTAAAGTACCATCTACTATTTCATATGCATCTCTTTCATCTGACATATCTAAATATAAGATTTCTCCAGCATTAACGTATTGTAAAACGTTTACTGCGTTACGGCACCATGGACATTTAGGAAATCCTAAATATATTAATCCAGTACCACTTTTTAATGTTTCTACTACTTTTTTAGAATCTGAATAAACAAACGGATTATTTTCTTTTAAACTAACCTTAGGATATGTATATCCATTATCATTTTTACTTCCATTTAACTTTTCATATTCATTTTTAAACTTAACTGCATCAGTTATTTTGTTATTTACCTTATTATCATTTTTATTTGTTATTAAATAAACTCCTAATGCTATTACTAATAATACTATGATTACTATTAAAAATATTAAAATGTTTTTCTTTTTCACTTTACTACCTTCTTTCATAAATCAATTATACCAAAATTATGTTATATTTAATATAGTATTAATTATTTTTTATGGAGATGAGTATATGAAACAAAAAGTAAATCATAAATTAGAACCTTTTTACAACGCTGATTCTAAAGTATTAATATTAGGAAGTATGCCCTCTGTTAAATCAAGAGAGCTTGGTTTTTACTACATGCATCCGCAAAACAGATTTTGGAAGACGTTAGCTAGAGTTTATGATGAAGATATACCTATTACAATAGATGATAAAAAAGACTTTTTAAAACGTCATAAAATAGCTTTATGGGATACCATTAAATCATGTTTAATTACTGGTTCTAGTGATAGTTCTATAGAAAATGTTAAAGTAAATAATATAAATAAATTATTAAAAGAAACAAAAGTAAAGCAAATATTTACAACTGGTAGAAAGTCATTTGATTTATATAATAAATATTGTTTACCTAAAACTAAAAAAGAAGCTATATATCTTCCTTCTACATCTCCACTTTATTGTCCTAAGGGAATTGATGAAAAATTATATGAAGCGTATAAAATAATAAAAGAAATAACAAAGTAAAATGGGCTAAAACTAATTAGCCCATTTATTTAAATATATAAAATCCAAAAACAAAACCACATATTGCACCTATTAAGTGGCCCATGTGTGATACATCATCTTTTTTAAATATTCCTGATATAATTTCGTTTACTACGTAAAAAATGCATATTAATATTAAGGTAATAGGAACTTTACCAGTAGTAATATTAACAAATGAAGAAAGCACAATAAGCATAAATACTATGCCACTTGCACCTAGTATTCTTTTGTTACTAAATAACGAATTTAATATTCCCGTTATTATAGCAGTTACTAAAATCATTATAATTAAGTTAATGCTTCCATATTTTTCTTCTATCATTGGCCCTATTAAAAGAATGTATAAAAAGTTATTCATAAAGTGGTTCCAGTCGGCATGTCCAAATATATGAGTAACTAATCTTACGTAAGTAAGTGGACTTAACATATTACTTCTATAAGAAGAAAATAGTGCTTTATTACTTTTTCCCTTAGTTAAATAATTTAATATAAGACTAAATAAAGAGATAAAAAAGAAAGATAATATAACAACCGAGTTATAACTTAAATGATTTATTACTTCCATAAACTCTCCTCCTACTTTTAATATAATTATACTACAAATCTATAATAAATTAATTGATTAATAAACAAAGTTATGTTAATATGTATGTAGATGAAGGAAACTTCATAAAATAAAAGGGAACGTTCATTATTTGAATGTCAACCAAATTTTACTTTGTTCGACACTAGCTTATGCTGGTGTCATTTTTTTATTACGATTATTATTGCTAACAATAGTGATAAAATTATGGTGATGTATCTGAAAACCTTGATAACAAAGATTCTTTTCTTCATCTTTTATCACCTCCCTATCCTTTCGGTATTAAGAGGCTGACACCCAAATATATAAACGTTCCAAACGCATAATAGCATAAGTTTATAATTATACAAAATCAAGTTTTGTACCCTTTTTTTAACAAAAAAATCATTGTTGTATAGCAATTTAATTATTTTAGTAAATTATATATTAATAGAAAATCTGATTTTGTAAAATTTTCACAAATTAAAAAATTATGATATTTATAAATACCATAACATTTTACCATCTTTCATTACTTCTTTAATTACTCCGCCACCAATGCAGCAGTTACCATTATATATAGCACATACTTGACCTGGAGTAACTGATTTTATACCTTCTGGATATTTAACTAATATTTTATTATCGTCCATTAATTCTATGTTAACTGGAATTTCCTTTTGCCTGTACCTAAACTTTGCCGTTAAATTAGTTAGATTTATATCATTAGAAAAAAGGTTAGCATCTTCAAGTAAGCAAGAGGTAGACGTTAAATAATCTGTATCACTACCAATTACAACATATAAAATATTTTTTTCTATATTTTTTCCAACAACAAACATCCTATCGGTATTTCCACCTATATTAAGACCTCTTCTTTGACCAATTGTATAATGAAATAATCCGTTATGCTCACCTACTTTTTTATTAGTAGATACATCAATAACATCACCCTTACAATCGTTTATGTTACTTGATATATAATCCTTAAAATTATTATTTATAAAGCATACATCCGTAGAATCCTTTTTAGATGCGTTTATCAAATTATTTTCTTCTGCTATTTCTCTTACTTTTACTTTATCTATTCCTTCTAAAGGAAATAAAATACTTGATAATTGTTCTTTAGTCATTTCACATAAAAAGTATGTTTGATCCTTATTTTCATCAGCACTTTTATATAATTTACCATCTACTTGTTTTGCATAATGTCCAGTTGCCATATAATCACAATTATGTTTTATCATTTGCTCATAAAGAAAATTTAATTTAACATATCTATTACACATAACGCAAGGATTAGGAGTAATACCTCGTTTATAATCATCTATGAATTTATCTATTACCTTTTCTTTAAATTCTTTTTGGTAATCTACTACATGATGCTCTATTCCTAATTTTTCGCATACTAAGATAGCATCATTAGAATCAAAATCTTCAGTAAAACTAAACGTTATACCGACTACCTCATAACCTTCTTTTTGAAGCAGTACTGCCGCAACTGATGAATCAACACCACCACTCATACCAACTGCTACCCTTTTTTTCATAAATATACACTTCCACTTCCTTATTGATTATACCATTATTATTAATGTTTTAACAAAGATAAATCCGTTTTAAATTCTATTTTAGGATTTTTTATAAATATTTTCTGCGTTCCTAAATAATCAGGATTCTCATGATTAGCTTGACTATCATCACCAAGTATAAAAGATTCATAATCATTAGCTGTATAATTTACGTCAAAATTTAAACAACCTAAATCTTCATAATATAAAGCATTTCTGTATCCTAATACAAAACCATCAAAATAATCTTTCATACTTTTCTCATCTAATTTTATCCATCCATCTGATAATAATTTTTTTGATAATTTTTTTCTATTTTGATCCATCATCATATAAATTCCAAGCCATGGTAAACTATTGCCTTTATACATACCCATAATCTCTAATAAACAATATGCGGCATCAAAAAACTGTTTATATGTACAATCAACTAAAAAACATTCTTTTTCTAATTCTACTAATACAACATAGTGATGTCCATAGCCGTCCATTAGTTTTAATGAATCATCAAAACCAGGAGATATTTCAATTAATTTATTTTTAATGCCTAGTTTATTACATACCTTAATTACCTCTAAAGAAGATTCATAACAGTATCCATTTGTATCAAAGGAATCAAAAAATTTTTCATGCGGGATTTTTAATCTTAATTTATATGAGTCATATAAATTATTTCTAGTTGTACTAGAAATAAAATCTAAAACATCTTCCTTGCTAGAAAAATTATCTAAAGTTTTATATAAATATGAGAAAGATGTATCTAACTTTGACTTACACTTAACATCCAATATATATTTATATGGAAACCTAATTTCACAATTAGTAATCATTTGATTAATTATATAAGAATTATCTTCTGTAAGTATACTTTTTGAGTAATTATACATTTCTATAACTTTTTCAACCCATTCATCACTTATGTTTTTAGATATTTTCTGTTTAGTTTGAAAACATTTAAAATAATTTTCATATTCATAAAATTTTTCCATAATACCCCTCTTTTTAGTCAATTATTATACTTAATTTTAAAAAAAAGTAAAGATTTACCTTTACTTTTATATAAACTATTTATTTTTAGATGCTTTTTTTCTTTTTTTTAAAATAAATAATGGTTATAACCCAAAATAGTGCCATAATTAATGCTGCAATTAGACATTTATAGTATTTAGTATCTTCTACTCTAACAGCATACGCCGCTGTTAAAAAATTTGTACCTACTATAAAAAACTTACCTTTTTTAGGGATATATATTATTTTATCTAGATATGGAATACATAAGATACTAAAAGATATAAGCATTATCCCTATGGTTATACTATATGGAATGCCTATTTTGAAAGCTTCAAAAGCCATAGCTAAAAATAAGATTATAGCGGAAATTTTAAAAATAAGCTTTGTTCTATTTTTCATGGTTATTTTAATATTACTCCCTTTATATCTTCACTTAATCCATTAATAAACTTTTCTGCATTATTAGAAGATCCAACTTCTCCATAATGAATAGGAACTGCATATTTTGGTTTCATTTCATTTACTACCTCTATAGCTTCACTATCTGTCATGGTATAAGTACCACCGACAGGTATAAATATAACATCACAGTTAACTTTTTTCATTTCATCCGTTATGTCATTGTCTCCAACAACATAGTATTTAACACCATCAATTTGAGCGTTATATCCGACCCAATTATAAGATTTTTTATGATATGTTTTATTAGTATTATATGACGGAATAGTATCAAACTTTATGCCATCAATATCATATTTTTCATTAGGATAAACAACGGTTATATTATCTTTAGAAACGCCTAGGCTAGTAACTTTATTTTCTAAGTCACTTGTTACAATAAATTTAGTATCATTTTTCATTACTTTTTTGATATCAGCTTCAGAGTAATGATCATAATGAGAATGGGTTATAAAAATATAATCAGCATCACTTGATGCGTTACCTATCTTAAAAGGATCAAAGTATATTACTTTACCTTCTTTTTCCATTCTTATTGAAGCATGATAATTAAGTGTTATTTTATCCATCATATTTTCCTTTTTCTCCTCCTTTTTAACAGTTGTTGTTACACCAGTTGTCTTTTTCTCTTTTGTTTCTACCTTTTTTTCATCTTTATTTAAATAATTATAGGTTATTAAAGAACCTGCTAAAAGAATTATTACAACTATTAATATCCATAAACTTTTTTTCATTTTGATTCTCCTTCTTCTTGATATCTTTTCTTACAAACCTCAATTAATTTTAAAGCTTCTTCTTTATTATGATAACTTCCAACCTTAACTTCTATCTTTTGAAGTGTTTTATAATTTTCAAAAAAGTTTTTAATCTCATCTAATATAAAAGGTGATAAATCTTCTAATGTTTGAACTTCGTTATACCTTGGATCAACATCAACTACTGATATTAATTTATAGTCCTCATATCCATTATCTACTGCTTCTAAATAACCTACTACCCTTGCTGGAACTATACACCCCGGATAAGTTGGTTCTGTTCCAATAACTAAAATATCAAGTGGGTCTCCATCAAGTGCTAAAGTACTTTCTAAAAAGCCATACTCAGCTGGATATCCCATTGCAGAATATAAAACCCTATCTAATTTTATTTTACCTGTTTCATGATCTACTTCATATTTATTTCTAGATCTAAATGGTATTTCTATAATTGCATCTACAACGTCTTGTTTCATAAATAACTTCCTTTCTTCTTTTTGTATAAACCATTATAGCACAAATTAAATAAGATTAGAAATTTTTCTAATCTTATTCATCATACCAATCGTCATCATCATCTAAGTTATAGTAATCACAACCATACATAGTACAATTACATACATCATAACCTTCACAAACCTTTTTATTATTTTCTTTTATCTTTTCTTTAGTTTGACTACTAACTTTTATTTTTACATCAATGTCTGATAACTTCCCATAATTATAAAGTTTTCTTTCTTTTAGATTTTTTATTATCAAATCATAAATTTCTTTTACCGAATACTCTTCATTTTCTTTTCTTTTATATTCTAAATCATCAGTAATATCAAAGTCTTTATTAAAATCATAATAAGTTACGGTTGCTACTATATCATCACCTAAAGTATCATCAATTTCATAAGAACATTTACCATGATATAAATCTTTACATGTTAGTTTGGTATTTTCATTATATGTTTCCCTTTTTTCTTTAACTATTTCTTTGTAACCTTCCGGAACACCATCAACGTAAGTTGTATTAACTACTTCATAAAACGATAATCCGATACCTACTGCGAATAATGCAACACTAGTAATCACGCTTACAAGTAATGCTTTTGCATTTAACTTTTTGTCAAAAATAAATCTAAAACATAAATCTATAAATATATAATTTAAGCTAATATAAGTTAAACCACATAAGAATATACCAAAGTATGGTAAGCCTTGTGCTAATAGAACAATGCCTATTACTATGCAAACGAATGCTCCTAAAAAGCTAAATATAGCTGGTACTAACACAAATACTAAGAATACCTTAATCATTGTAATTAATACTTTTGTAAATGAGCCATTACCTTCTTTTTTTACTTTCTTAACATTACTTTTCTTAAATTCTGCTTTGGTATTTTTATTTTCTGTTTTTTCGTTTTTTGACGTTTCTTTTTCTTCCACTACTTCACCTTCCATGTATCTTTTCTTAATAAAGTTAACTATTGCTACTACCGCTAAAATGAAATATATTATTTCAATCATATATTTCCAAATTATAGCAAGACCATCTCCAAACGGTGAAATAAGTCTTTCAAATAGCCACTCTCCTATTTCTTCAACAAACAAAACAGGCAATTTTAATATTGCAA
Source organism: uncultured Bacilli bacterium (assembly GCA_910580185.1). GTDB lineage: Bacteria > Bacillota_I > Bacilli_A > RF39 > UBA660 > Aphodocola. The sequence goes on along the minus strand of CAJTWC010000004.1, from coordinate 51,216 downwards.
TAAATAATATTAAAACAATAAATTCTACAACAAACTTAACTATGTCATTTGCTGATCTACTTCCTATATTTCTTGCAAAGTCTTTAATAAAAGAAACACAAGTATCAATAAAATCTGCAACTACGTTCTTTTCTTTTACTGATTCTTCATAATCTTCATTTATTTTGTAAGCTGATAATATTTCCTTTACTAACTCGTCAAAATCGCCAAAATCTTTTACAGCTTCTTCCTCTGTTTTTCCTGATGCAACTTTTTCATTTATATGATCTTCATATTCTTCGATTATGTCATCTAACTCATCTTTGTTTAGTATTTTAAGTTTTTTCTTTAACTTCTCTAAAAAAACTTTTTTATTCACCTTGTCCACTCTCCTTTATGAATTTACTTACACTTTCATTAAATTTAGTCCACTCGCTTAATAGTTCATCTTTTCTTTCTTTACCTAAAACCGTTAAATGGTAATACTTTCTAGGTGGACCTTCAGTTGACTCTTTTAAGTATGTTTCAAAATAGTTTTCGTTAGTTAACCTTTTTAGAATCGGATAAATGGTTCCTTCATTAACGTCTACTATTTTTGATACCGCCTCAACAAGTTCATATCCATACTTATCTTCACCTTCTACTAGTAGAAGTACAAGGAGTTCTAGAACTCCTTTTTTAAACTGAGTATTAATAATAATCACCTCACACTTTCATAATAGCATTTAGTACTATGTAATGTCAAGTACTAAATTATACAAAATAATTATATTGTTACACTGTACTTTTTATACCTATATGTTAATTGACAAACATAAAATTAATATATATAATCAATACCACGAATAAAGGAAGTATGAAAAATATGAAAATTATTGAGAAAAAAATTATTATAAATCTTTGCAGCATAACTTGTATTATTGCGATAATATCTTCTGCAGCACATCTAATAAACAAAGTTAAAAGTAATGATAATCAAATAACATATAGTGATAGTGATGATGTAAAAACTAATAATAAAGAAGAATTTGAATTAATTGATGATGGTGAAGAAATTATTGAACTTGAAGACATGATAAGTTCAAGGTGGTATGTTTTAAAAGTTAAATATGATGATAAAAATACCAATATAATAATGACAAGAAAAACTACAATAGAAAAATATAATAATGGTAGTATAGATTATTATTATACTGATGTATTTAAAGGGGACTATAAAGTTTACAGGGTAAATTATAATTGTAATAATGAAACATTCTCAATTATAAGTGGTCCAGAAATATTAGAAGCAATTCCAATTCAAAATCTATTAGAAGAATATGTTTTAAAGGACACATATACAAAACAGGAGTTATATGAATATCTCAGCGAATTAAAACAAAATAATAAAAAAAAGCTTAGTGGATCATCTTACTCTTTAAAAAACGGTAAGATAAAACACTAAACTTTTTTATTTATTAGGTTCTAACAAACTTAAAGCAACTTTTTCTTTATCCTTAAAAATTTCTTCTACGTAGCAATCCACGATATCACCAACCGATAAAATGTCAGATGGATGTTTTATATAATCTTTAGATATTTTAGAAATATGAACTAGTCCGTCATTATGAAGTCCGATATCAATAAATGCCCCAAAGTCCACTACGTTTCTAACCGTTCCTTGAAGTTTCATACCAACTTTTAAATCCTCAATGTTTAAAACATCGCTTTTTAAAATCGGCTGTGGCATTTCATCTCTTGGATCCCTGTTTGGTTTCTTTAAACTACTTATTACATCTTCTAATGTATAAGTATCAGTATTTAACTTAGAAGCGTAGTTATTTATATCAACATTATTTAAACTATTTATTAAATTATCAGTTCCAACATCTTTTAAAGTAAAACCTAATTCATCAAGTAATTTTAAAGTAACATCATAACTTTCTGGGTGAATACCAGTTTCATCTAATATGTTAGCACCTTCAGTAATTCTTAAAAATCCAATTGCTTGTTCATATACTTTATCACTTAATAATTTCTTTTTCTTAATTTCATCTCTAGAGTTTATTCTACCATGTTCTTCTCTATAGTTTATTAATTTTTCAATGTTGTTTTTCTTAATACCTGATACATATTTCAAAAGTGAAGCAGATGCCGTATTTACGTTTACTCCTACGCTGTTAACCGCTTTTGACACAACGAAGTCTAAGCTTTCTGATAATTTTTTACCAGCAACATCATGTTGATACAAACCAACTCCTATTCCTTCAGGTGGCACTTTAACTAGTTCTGATAATGGATCTTGAAGTCTTCTTCCAATTGATACTGCACTTCTTTTTTCAACTGCTAAATCTGGAAATTCTTCTATAGCAATTTTCGATGCACTATAAATTGATGCTCCTGCTTCTGATACTATTACATATTTACAAGGCATATTAAATTCTTTTATCATATCAGCACAAAATTTTTCTGATTCACGAGATGCAGTACCATTACCAATTGCAATTATATCTACGTTATATTTTTTTATTAAAGCTGCAACTTCTAATTTACATTTATTCAACTTTTCTTCTAATGCGTTATTTAAAAATGGTTTTATAACAGTACTGTCTAAGTATTTACCAGTTTTATCTATTACCGCAAGCTTACACCCATTAACAAATCCAGGATCAAACGCTAAAACAACCTTTTCTTTCATAGGTGGAGTAAGAAGTAAGCTTTCCAAATTTTTACCAAAGTTATCTATTGCAGCTTCTTCACCCTTCTCGGTTAAATCGCTTCTTATTTCTCTTTCTACCGATGGGAAAATAAGTCTTTTATAACTATCTTCAATTGCTTCTTTTATGTATACCGCGCAAAAGCTATTATTATTTTTTATGTTTTTTCTTTCTAAAAACTCTATTATTTTAACACTATCTATGTTTATTTTAACAGATATAACGCCTTCTTTTTCAGCTCTATTTATAGCTAGAATTCTATGTGGTTTTATTTTACTAACAGCTTCATTATAATCATAATACATCTCATAAGTCTTTTTTTCATCATTAGCATTCTTCTTTAATTTGGTTTCTAATATTCCAAATTTATACATATTATTTCTAATGTATTTTCGATTATTCGCGTTATCAGAAATCCACTCTGCAATTATGTATTTTGATCCTTCTACAGCTTTTTTGGTATCAGTTATTACTTCATTTAAAAACTTACTTGCCATAGATGTTATATCACCATTTACTGGACATGACATTATCATTTTAGCTAGTGGTTCAAGACCATTTTTGATAGCCTCCGTAGCTTTAGTTTTCTTCTTTTCTTTATATGGTCTATAAAGGTCTTCTACTTCAACTAGTTTTGTACATTTCATTATTTGTTCTTTTAGTTCATCAGTTAAAAGGCCTTTTTCATCAATTAGTCTTATAACATCTTCTTTTCTTTTTAAAAGATTTACTTGGTATTCATATGCATCACCAATTACTTTTATTTGTTCTTCAGTAAGAGCTCCTGTTTTTTCTTTTCTATATCTTGCAATAAACGGAATGGTGCTTCCTTCTTCAAGCATTTCAAGCGTTGCCTTAATTTGCCATTCATCTACGTTTATTAATGCACTTATTTCTTTAATAATATTTTCATTCACTTTCATTACCTCCAATTGTTGTTACTATTTAAGTATATCAAAATAATAAAAAAAGAACACTAACAAATTAATGTTAGTGTCAATCTTATCCACATTGTCTGAAATTATTATTTTCCATTATCTTTTGCACATCTTTATTAACCATATTAACAAAGTCTTCATCAGTATAATCTGGTGTTTTAGCTGACTCTTCTATAGCTAATTTTCTTAAATAATCCACCAAGGCATAATGGTTAAATTCTCCACCTCTTTTAGAAACATCATACCAATATTCACCAGAAAAATCTATTATATATTTAGTAGGATCTTTTTCTATTTCATCTGTTTTTTTAGTTAAATCTTTATGACAACCTAAACATATGTAAAGTGGCAATTTATTATCACTATAAGAACATATTGTACCATAGAATTTTACAATCACATCATGGCTACAAGGTTGCTCCGCATATCTTTCAGTAGCAATTTCAACAGCTTTTTCATACACTTTATTTATATCCGAAATCTCTTCATTATAATTTTTATTTCTTTTTATATCTTCTATTACATTCATATTACTTCTTTGTTTTACTCCTTCTTATATATTTTTCTGGTAGTGTTATATTTTCTTTATTATTCTCAATTTTCTCACTAAATTCTTTAATTGTATAATAAGGGTTTTCTTTAAACTCTTTCAAGGCATAATCCTGTAAATAATCAACTATTGCAGACGAATTTATATTTCCCACTAATAACGCATCTGGATGACCAAAAAAATCTAGTCGGTAAGCCCATGGCATAACTTCATCTTCTCTTAACCATTTACCACAAGCTACACAATAATGACAAATATGATTAGGATTTGGCTTATGATTTCTACTTTTTCCAGTAATCATACTTCCATGTGCACTTATAATTAATTCATGTTTACAAGTCCCAGAAATAGTATCTTGTACAACTTTCATATTATGTTGGTAATCTTTTAAAGTAATCTCTAATTTAGAATTTTTTACTTCTTCATCCTCAAATTCATTTATATATAAAACTGTAGAATTATAATTTTCCTCTAGATATTTTAAATACTTATGACTTTGTTTTATTGTATTAATAACCGCTTTCATATAACCATCTCCCCACTAATTATATAATAACAAATAAATAGAAAAAAAGATATAAAATTTATATCTTTTCATTATCTAATAGAAGTTTTAATTCATCTATTGCCCTACCCCTATGAGATACCTTATTTTTTTCCTCTGATGAAGCTTCTCCAAACGTTTTTCCTAAATCATCTGATAAAAATACTGGATCATAACCAAAGGAGTTGTCTCCTATTTTTTCATTTGTTATTGTTCCATATGTTTTACCTTCTACATCATAATATATTCCATTACTTTTATATAGCACGATAAAGCAAATAAAATATGCTTTTCTATTAACATTACCTTCTAATTCTTTTAATAATTTTTTAATATTTTCATTATCATTTCCATGAATACCCGCATATCTAGCTGAATATACTCCTGGTGCACCATTAAGAGCTTCAACGCATAAACCAGAATCATCAGAAACTACATCATAATCCAAGTTTTTATCTTTCAAAAATAAATGAATAGTTTTAGCTTTAATAAGCGCGTTTTCTAAAAATGTTTTACCAGTTTCCTCTATTTCATCATTAAAACCAATATCATTTAATGACAAGATATTATAATCAGAAAAAATCTCTCTAAATTCTTTTATTTTATTTTTGTTATTCGATGCTAATACAATAGTTTTCATATAATTTTCCTCCTAACTAAATAAAAAGATATAATAAACCTATATCTTTTTTCTCTTAACAAATATTCTAACTATATAGTATAAAAATATAGCCATTATAACTACATATACCCATATTAATACGGTATTAAATATACCTTTTGTATAATTATTTATAACACCTGGAACTGATGATGGAATATATGTATCAATAAATGTTCTTATTTCTTTAACCGGGATAAATCCATTAATAATATTTAAGATTCTAAATAAAATATCTATCATACCAAATCCAAATATATAAGTTTGAAATCTTTTTGAATATATTACAACTATTACAATAGCTACTATTAAAACTACTAAATCTATATAAGCCATTTTTACTACCTCCACATACTATAAAAATAATATCACATTTAAAAAAGTGTTACAATAAAATGATAAATTACTTTACAAAAAAAGACACCCTAACAGGCACCTTTTGATTTTCAAATGGTGGGCTGTTAGGGATTCGAACCCTAGACCCACTGATTAAGAGTCAGTTGCTCTACCAACTGAGCTAACAGCCCATTTGAAATTACTAATTAATTATACCACATAATTTTTATTTTTCAAATATTTTTTGAATAAAAATATGGTGGACGCTATAGGACTCGAACCTATGACCCCCTGCTTGTAAGGCAGGTGCTCTAACCAACTGAGCTAAGCATCCAAACGCAATAATATTTTACTACATTTATTTTTAAATAGCAACATCTTTTATAACAAAAAATAACCCAAATGGGTTATTCTATGGCCGGCATTCTAACAATCCATACCTTGTTACATTTTGCATATTTAGATTCTAAAGGCTTAGATGACGTAAAATATACAACTTGATCATTAGACATAGACTCTTGTTTTTCCAAATGTGTGGTATATGCTATTACAGGATGCCCTGATATTAAAATAGAAAGTCTTGCAGCTCCTTGATCAGTAAAAAACGAAAACCAGGCAAAACCAAGTATTAATATCATAATAGCTATGTTAAGTATTTTCATACCAGCTTTTATAACTAATATAATCACTCCTATAATTACTATTAATATAATCCATTTTGAAATTGATGCTAACATATAATCACTCCTTATAAATTTATTTTTGAATCATCACAAGATGAAATTCCAGGTATCAAATATTCATCTTCCATTTGTTCAAGTTTACCATTTTCTAACTTATCAATTATTTCTTGTTTACTAGTTTTTATAATTCCTTTACTAGGAATAAAATAATAATAATTATTATCATTTGAATCTCTATTATAATTTATATTATTTTCAGAAGCTGTTATTATGGCGCTTAGTCCAGCTTCTTTTCCTTCAGCATACTCTTCATTATCTTTTACATAGCTTACTATAATATTAGTTTTTTTCTCTAATTCGTTAAAAGCTACATTTCTTAAAGCTAAAGAAAAATGCATGGTGTCGATTGGTGATAAATTACAATTTGATAATATCTCAATATATGAGTTTATTCTTCTTTTAAGATAATCTTTCTCACTTAATTTATCAAATTCTTCATCAGACAAATCAGACGAGGCCTTTTCAAGCAAATCCATTCTAGCTTCATCAAGAATACCGTGAATCATATAATTATCAACTGATAAATCTACATACATAGCCCCTTTTCCTAGCTTTTCTAATTCTTGTCTAACAATTATACTATATACTTTAGAAATCAGCATATTAAATTTTCTAATTAATTTTTCATCAATATTTCTACATTTAAGACCTACCAAAGGACTATTTAATTTAGCTTTATTCATATCCCCGTTTATACTTGATGTTGTAGAATCAGCTTCTATTTCATATTCATCCACTGTAAAATTTAGTTTTTGATGCCTACCATTAAAAACCATTCCTGATATTCCTAACAATTCAAAATCAGTTATACCAATCTCATACAAGAACTTAGCATATATAGCATTAAATTCATAACATACTACCTTGTTATTATCTGGCGTAATTTTTGTAAGATTACGCATATCTATATGTTTTAATTGAACGTTGGTTTCCTGATTAAATACGTAAAATTCTTCATCATATGTTAAAACTTTACACATTTTAATATAAATATATATTGCTTTTTCAACTAAAGAAAAATTAGATGGCATATCACAAATGATTTCATTTTTTAAATCACTATTTATTTTTATATTATTAATAATATCTAAAGTTTCACCATCCATGACATACCTCCTATTTTAATTATATAACAATTCAAGTGATTTTATAATCATATAAAATAAAAGTGTAAAGTGCTACTTCAAATCATTTATAACACCATTTATTAAATTTAAATCAGATGGTATAACCCACTTAACATTTGATTTTTTAAATAAGGCAAGTGGTAATATAGCTCCTGCTCTGGCTCCATTCATCCACTTTGGATTAGAAGGCATAAGCTTATATAAATCTTCTAATGAAATATCATAAAATACTTTTCCTGTTCCTTTTATATAATCTTCTAAACTTACCATGTATTTATGAATACCATCATTAAATAACGTGTTATCAACCAAATTAAACTTAGTTAAGAGTTCAAATCGCTCTTCACCACCAGTAAAAATAGCACAATCATAATCATTATCTAAGTTAAGATTTTTTAACCTTTTCATAGCGAAATCACACATTTCTTCTACAGTATTTCCACTAAATGGTTCGTTTACTTTATCAAAGTTATTTAGCATGTCAGCAACACCAACATTTAAATTTTGGGTATCAATAATTTCTTTTCCTTTAAACGAAACTAACTCAGTTGTTTTTCCACCCATATTTATTATTAATACTTTTTTATCATTATAATCATTTTGCATTGCTTTAGCTAAATAATAATTTTCTATACCATGACTTATTATGTTAAAGTGTAAATCAAAATCATTATTAAATAATTTTACTAATTCTTGTTTTCTCTCATAACTTAAATTTCTAAATATACCAGTAACATAAATATGGGTATTTTCATATTTAAAATCATATTTTTTCTTTAATTCTTTAAAATATTCTAAAAGTTCATCTAAATTTTTCTTACATATTCCTTTTTCAGAATCAAAATCATCTTTAAAATATATAGTATGCTCTTCTAACAAAATTAATTTATCTTTATACTCATATACTTTAATTGTTGATGAACCTAAATCTATATAATATTCTTTCATTATAAAATCTCCTTTAACACTTTAATTATCTTTTTTTCTATTTTTTTATGTCCATTAGCATTAGGATGTAATCCGTCAGATAACTCACCTTTTGTAACTGCATCTGATAAATCCAAATACAACGCATTTTCTTTTTCGCACGTTTCTTTTAAAACATCATCATAAACTCTTATTGAATCATTATAATAATACAAATTATTATCCCAATTTACCGGAGTAGTCTTTGATTCATCTACGTTAGTTAAGCCCAAAAACATAATTTTATTACTAAACATTTTTGCTTTATTAATTAACATAGATATATTATTTTTATAATCACCAATTTTAATATTTTGACCACCATTTTTATAACTACTATCATTAATTCCTATAAAAAATATAATTATAGTTTTAAGAGTGTCGTCCAATCTCGCTTTACACTCATTTTCAAATCTATTTAACAAATCATTTGTATTTGAACCAGGCACTCCTAAATTATAAACATTATAATAATGTTTATAATCACGTTCTAAGTCTAACTTCAAACGGTTTACAAATCCACCTAGTTCCTCATCATATACACCATATGTTATGCTATCTCCAAAAATCAAAATATTAGCATCTTTCATAATTTTTTATCCTCCTTAATAGCACAATTTTGTAATCTAATTTGAAATATGGTTCGAAGTATCATAAATATTATGAATATTAACATTATCACATTAGTCTTAAACTCCGTATTTGCAAACGCTAACGTACAAAAGACAGTATAACTTATAAGTCTTCCCACATATGTAAACATCTCATGAGTCATGTAGTACTCTTCCTTATACTTATCTTTTACCTCTTTTCTCTGGGATAAAATTATAGCATTATTAGTATTAATTAAAGTAGAATAAGTTTTTGCAAAAGATTGAACAAAATTAAATATTATAATCGTTATCGGATTACATTTAACAACCATTAATATCAAAATAGCAATGGTTAATCCATTACAAATTATAATCAAATTTTTATATTTTTTCCTACTTATATAATTTGCAAATATAACACTAGCTAAAGCTGTAATTAAAGAAAATATCGATGTTAAAATACCTAAACTAAAACCTGTTTTAAACACCTTTATTATGTATATAGTTATAAGTAAGTTAAATGCACCTCCATACGTTAATCCGTTTGTAAATGACGCCATATGGCCATCTAAAAGTTCCTTATTTCTTTTTATTAGTTTAAAATACTTTTTCAAGTTAATTTTATTTGCTTTAGGTACGTTTTCATCAGAATAAATAAACGTTAAAATCAATTTTATTAATACTAACACCAAAACTATCATGGTACATTTTTCAAACCCTTTAAAGCTCATAACGGAGCCAAAAATAATTGGTATAACAATAGATAAAATAGAATTTAAAGCAGTGTATGTTCCTGAATATTTAGCAAGTTTTTTCTTTTCTATCGTACTTTCATACACATTAAATATAGAAAAAAATAATCCCTCTTCAAAACCATATATAATTCCTAATAATGGCGCATACTTAATCATATTTTTATTTAACAAAATGATAAGAAGAAAAAACAAAAAATTAAAAATCATTCCTGCTCTAAGCAGATAAATTCTATTTTTCTTTTTTAATAGATTCCTAATTAAAAATATAACCATAATTAAAGCAGTATAAAGGAATAAATTATACGTACCAAGTGCCATTATATTATCATTTGATAATTGCATAAAATATAAAACAAAGAAACTATCAATAAATATTTGAATAGTATTTTTAAGTACCCTAATTAATAATAAGCTACAATAATTCTTTTTCATAATAAATCCTTTATTAACTCAGATACACTACTTACTTCTTTAATACAATATTTCTTTAGTTCAAAAACCGAAGAGTTCATAGCATACCCATTATATTTTTTTATCATTTCTATATCACTATTTCCATCGCCAATCGCGTATACGTTACTAATGTTAATTTTTTCTTCATTCAATACTTTTTCGATTGCTATTAATTTGCTTGCTTTACTAGATATTATTTCTAAATTATTACTAGATATTTCATATATATTTATTTTCTCACCATAGTTTGCCTTTAAGTAACCAAATTCTTTCTTAAAATTTTCATCAGTAAATTCTAAGTGAATTTTTGTTATGTTTTTTGTGTAAGGTTTAACCAATCCTTCCCTTGCAGTAGAAAAGAAATTCCCTAAAGTATTTTTAACAAGGGTATAATTATTATTATCTTCCAAGTTGTATTTTTTCACTATTTCTTTTAAGATATTAAAATCCAATACCTCATTAAACATAATATTATTTTCTTTAAAAATGGTACTACCATGGTTTACTATTAAATAATCATAATTTAATTTCGAATTTCCTAATTTTCTTAAAAAAGATGTATAAGAAGAACCGGTTGCTATAACAAATAAATTTCCTGCTTCTCTAAATTTATCAATGCTTTTTATATCTTTATCACTTATTTTATTGTTGACGTATAACGTATCATCAAAATCTGATATAATTACTTTCTTTACTTTTTTCATAATTCTACTCCTAAATATCGTACTCAAAAATTTTCCCATTATCTGGTATAAAAGATAGCATGTTTGTATTTTTATTAAATCCTATAATATTAAAATGTATTGCCCTAATAGTGGCAGCGTGACTAACTATTAAAACGTTCTTATCCATATAGTTTTTCTTTAAATACTCTAAAAATGATTTAGTTCTAGAAAATAAACATTGCAATGGTTCTACACCATATTCATTCTTATTTAAATAAAAATCCCAAAAATCATGAGTGTACTTTCCATTATGAGCTCCACCTTCAAGCACTCCAAATCCTCTTTCTTCTAATCTTTCATCAATTATAATAGGAACATTATCTTCACATATAATAGAAGCCGTATGCTTAGTTCTTTTAAGTGGTGATGTAAAATAAATATCTATTTTAGCATTACGTAAAATTTCCTTTGCCTTTTTAGCTTGCAACTTTCCTACATCATTTATATCTTCGTCAGTTCCCCCTAACAACTTATTTCCTACATTTGATTTAGTTTGCCTATGCCTTACTATATAAATTTTCATAACTACCTTCCAAAAATATCTTTACTATATATAATTTTAACATAATTTATAAAATAATAAAACCAAGCATATTTAATCTTGGTTTTATTAAGAGCTTAAAATCCAACTAATGATTGCTTTTTTTATCTCATAATATTCTTCTTGTTCAAACTGCATATTTGCAATACAAAACTTTGCACTTGCAATATGAGAACAAAACATACATTCATATAAATCAAAACAATCTTGTATAAATAATGAATTAATGATTTTACTAGAACATATAACGTTATAGCTGTTACTACAATCTTTAGAATCATCTGTTCTTATACAAAAATTACAATTTCCAGATCTTTGGGATGCTAAAACGAATTCACACGCACCACACGAATCACAAAAAACAATATTTTTAGAATCATTACAATCAGTAGATCGGTAAACGTTTTCACAGCCATAAATTGTATCACTCTTAGCAACGTTTATAGAATCATAACATCTTTCAGTTGTAGTTAAATTAACCGTGTTCCAAATATCAATTACATCTTGTAAACTTTTAATTTCTTGTTTTGGAAGCATCCAACCATCAGCAGCATCTTTTTTTTCCATATTATCTAATGTTATAAACCTACTACTATTTATAGAAGATGCCCACGTTATTTCATTGGTAGTAGAATCTCTAACTTCATTGGGAAGTTTCACATCGAACGCAAATTTCTCAAGTATCTCATCTAAACTATATTTATTTTGATTATCAAATACACTTACAAATATTTTGTTAATGACATCCAAAGTATTTTTATCACTCATCTTCTCACAACCTTTCTACTAGATGAATTAGATATTAAAATATCTTTCAAACTAACATTTGCATTAATGGAAAAAGATTTTTTAGCGTTATTATTTTTCTTTTTAGTTTTTTCACCAATAATAACATTATTTTTAACTCTTGGTATACTCTCAAAGTTAATAGTATTCGCTTTAAATGCTGGAAGTAATATTCCATTAGAGGATACTCTAACAATACACTCTCTATTATTTAATTCTGTTAATAATTTTATCTTCTTTTCCTTTGTATCATCTAATGGTATTTTCATATTAAAATTTTCTACCAAAATATTTGCGTCCAACCTTGAAACTCTAAATATATAATAATTTATTACATTCGCAAAAATAGCATTTTTTAAAGTTGGTGTTATTTGATTAAAATACTGACCCGCTAAAACAAGAGATAAATTATATTTTCTGGCCTCGGATAAAAATCTACATAGAATTGGATTTTCTACTACTGCTACTTCATCTACTATAAAAATAATATGTTCATTTACTTCATAACTTTGAATTAAAGTAAGTAACTGCTGCATAACAAGTCCTGAAATAGTCTTTGTAACCTTATCACCAAGTTTAGTTCTATCAAGAGAAAATAATGTCAAAAAATTATCCTTTATCGTATCCTTTAGATTATTACCATATAATTGATCATTAAAAACAGGAATCATCTCCATCTCATCGATAAAACCAATTATAGGAGATATAGCTTCAGTATATGACCTAGTCTTTAATTCATTAAAATCTGATAGAAAAAAGTCAATTACACTGCTAGGTAATACATACTTTAATTTTTTTATTAATTCGTTTCTATATTGCAAATCTAAAATAACTTTTCTAAGATTACTAAAATTAAAAGATTCATTTACCAATAAAACATGAATAGCATGCCTTAAAACTCTTTCTAGCTTTGAATTATATTGATCAGCAATTAAAGACTTAAATAATTCCAAAAGAAGCTCAGTAGATGATACTACATCATCATCTTTATTAATAAATAAATCTATACTATCCAATTGGGTTTTAAAATCAATTACCTTACCGATTCCACCAATATCATTTTCCAAAGCAGCATGAGGGTCTATAACCACTACTTTATATCTTTGTTTAAAATCCAAATTTTTATTAATGTTATTAATTAATAAACTAATAAACTTAGATTTACCGCAACCACTCGAGCCAAATATAATAGAATGCTTATCAAAATTATAATTAGCTTGCTTTAAATAAAATTCACCTTGTAAATAAGGAAAAGTATCAACTCTCAAAATTGATGATGATGAGTTACTATCTAACAAATGAATAGTTTTACTAATATCTAAATATTTAGGTGTGCTTTTGTAAAAGTATCTTTTATTTTTTTCAAAATCAACTGATAAAATGAAAACTGGCAAACCTAGAATTATATTATATTTCTTTATATTTTTTTGATTATTTAAATACATATATACATTAGAAATTATTTTATCTTCAGACAGCTTTCTGAAATTTATCTCTATAAATTCTAAACTTCCTTTATTTTTTATTTCACAATAATTTATAATATCTATAACATTACTTGTTAAATCAATAAAAAAAGGAAATAAAGATTTCGTATTTGGTAAAATAGGTATATCATATTCTTTCAATAAAAATGAACTGTTTTTTCCAATTGTAGCTGGTAAAGCACATTTTGTTTGTACAAAATACCTAATGGTATTTTTATCATTTTTTATTATTAATTTCCATTTTCTAAATATACCATTATATTTAGATATAATTTTAATAAGTTCATCCCATGATTCTTTTGTTACAAACTTTTGTGCTAAATATATCTCACTTGATACCATAACTGCTAATCACCATTAAAATCATACCATAACACGAAAATAAAAAACTGACATTTAGATAATCTATTTTGTCAGTTTAATATATTGGTACCAAAAAATCAGTTACTCCATCATGATAGTACTCCAATTCCGGAATATTTCTTAAATTATATTTACAACTCGGTAAAAATTCCAAGTAAAAGTTATCAGACATATCTTGAATATCTTTAGATTCCCTAGAATTAATTCTAAATACCAACCATTTACTAGCAGGAATTACTACCTTTTCAAATTCTTCTGTTTTAACATCAAATAAAACATAATAGCCATTACATTCCTCACGATCATTATAATCATAAGTTATCATTCCATATTTAATATCTCCACATATTGATGAATATTTTTTATTCATTTTTTCAAAAAACTCTGGGGCATCCCTTTTTATTATAGCATTACTGGTTTTTATTCCAATACCATATAAAGTCATCTCTTCTAATTCAATTACTTTATATTCTATCGTTTTGGTTGTTTTTATATTTTCATCAAAAAGAATTCTAGGAAAGTTTTTTAATTTACTAGTATTATTAACCTTACTAGGCTTTATTCCATGAAATAATTCAAAGGCTCTTGAGAAAGATGTAGCATTTTCATAACCATACTTTACTGCGATGTCCATAACCCTTGAATCAGTATTATATAAATCATAGCCTGCGTTTGATAAACGCCTTTTTCTTATATAGTCTGCTAAAGAAATATTGACAAGTAAAGAAAATATTCTTTGCATAGTGTATGTATTAACGCCCATAATTTTTCCAAGTTCTTCGTAATCAATTTTATATTCTATATTTTCATCTATATATTCTGTTATTTCATTTAACGCCTTATAAACATTCATAGCAAACACCTACACATACTAAAGATTCCATTATATTATATCATATCATAACTCATTAAATTTACTAATTTTAACTTTCATACGAATATATTTTATCAAAAAGTTTTTCTACACTATTCTTTTTTATAGAAAATTGAATATTTTTATTTCTATTTTTTCCCAACGTTTCTTTGCTTCTTGAAAATCTTAATACTAAGGATGCCGCTACAGCACCAGTTTCTAACGCTTCTAAAAAGGCGTTTATTCCCTTATATTTATAACACTCTAATTTATAATATCTAAAAAATAAATTATCTTCTATCTTTTTCTTACTTGCGTAAAATAATGCTAATTTTTTTAGTTTAACATTTAATCTTTTTTCTAACGAATCAAAATAGATGAATGCCCTATCTTCTAGGTGTACCATATCAATATTATATATACTTATATATAACATTTCTTTTTTATAATCAATTTTAAACTCAAAATAATATTTATCATTAACTAAAACCTTTTTATTTAGTTTTAAAGTAGCGATAAGCTTTTTATTTTCTTGAAATGTTTCGTCATTTACACCATACTTTTGCAATAAATAATTACTCTCATATAATTCAGGGCCATCAAACGATAATGAAAAAAGTCCAATATTATACCTACTAAATCTTTGAGTACATTTAACTTCTATTCCTTCGTAATCAGGAAAGAACATACTATCAGCAGGCTTTCCTAAATAACTTTCTAGGGTAAGTCCTGCGGCATTGTTAAGATTATTATTAACACCTTTTACATATCCTATTTTATTTATTTTTTTAAATTTTTTTATTATATTTTCAAATTCTTCTTTCATATAGCACCTCTTTTTTAGGTGTTATATTAACAGTTGGTTAGAGTAAAAAATGTCGATTTTAATTCGATATAATATTTTTTTAATAAAAATCAAGGGCGGTCGTAGGTTCGAGCAAAAGAAAAAAGACCATTAAGGTCTTTTGTTATCTAAGTGGTGCGGGTAAAGGGACTTGAACCCCCACGGATTACTCCACTAGATCCTAAGTCTAGCGCGTCTGCCAATTTCGCCATACCCGCACAAGTGGTGGACCCTGTAGGACTCGAACCTACGACCGCCCGGTTATGAGCCGGATGCTCTAACCAACTGAGCTAAGGGTCCATATAATTTTCTCACTTGCTTTTATATATTATCATATTCTTAAAACATAATCAATATGATAAATTAAAAAAAATAAAAAAAATAGCGATTAATCGCCATTATTTAACATATTTAGTAAGTTTATCTTAAATTTATCTTTTTCTTGATTAGCTTTAGATATCATTACACCCTTATAAGCTTGTAATTCTTGTCTATGACCTTCGGATAATAAACTTTCTGGAGTAATAGTATCTAAAATTATTGTATGTGAGTTTTCGCATACTGAATAATGTAATATTATTTCCCCATGAACTCTTACAAATAAATCATCAGTAGGTAATTTTAATTCATAATTTCTAGTGTTTTCTTCACTATTTATACTAACTACCTTACCTAAAAATTCTCCCTCTTTTAAATGCGGATAAAATTCAAAAACTAACTTTTTGTATGCAAGCATATTATACTTCTTTACAGAACGTTCAAGTTTTTTAAACTCATTTTCATTTAAATATTCGAAAATGTAAGATCCTTTCATATTTTCAACCCCCATATTTATTTTTTTTACCAACCATTTACACTGCATATTACTCAATTGGTACAGGTATTATAGCATAAACGACAAAATATGTCAAATTTGTTTACATTTATACTCTATTTTATGTCCTTAGTTAAATTAAAGTTATAATATATCCTTATTTTCTTAGAATATAAATGCTTTACCATATTATATTTTAACCTAAAATCTCTATCCCTATCCACAAAATCCACTTTATATTTCTTAAATTCATTTTCTAACATGCAGCTTCCATACTTTCTAAAAAATGATCAATATTTTTTACTTCATTCATATTTATTTCACTACTAAACATATTAAACTCTCCTTTGACACTTAGAGCAGTAATAAGTTCCTCTACCCCCTACTTTTTCCTTTTTAATGATAGTGCCACAATCATAACAAGGCTCACCTTCTCTTCTATGAACCTTTAGATGGTTCTCGAAAGTTCCTCTTTTACCATCTATATTAGGATAGGTTCCTTTACACTTTAAAGACCTTTCAAACACAACTTTAGTATTATCAATTATTTCTTGTAATTTATTTTTGCTTAACTTATCAGCGTAACTTTTAGGACTTATTTTTGATTCAAAAAGAATTTCATCAGCATATATATTACCAATCCCCGTAATGAAACTTTGATCAAGTAACATCTTTTTTATATCTGTATGATGACTTTTAAATTTTTCCTTTAAATATTTTGGTGTTAAATTAGGATCAATATATTCTAAACCTAACTTTTTATCTAAGAAAAATTTATCAATTTCATCTTTTTCAATTACCTCCATTTTACCAAATAACCTAGGATCATTATAATGAAGTGAAAAATCATCAAAGTAAAATATTACATAATCATGCTTATCTTTTTTAGCGTCTAAAGGTAAATGATAAAATCTTCCTTCCATTCTAAAATGAATAATAACATAGTTTTTATCGAGTTCAAAAATTAACCACTTACCTCTTCTTTTTACCTTATTAACCATTTGTCCTTCTATAGTTTTAATAAATTGATCTTTTTTGTTATAAACTATTTTATCTAAGTAAACAGCTACCTTATTTATTACTTTACCTTCTATTACTTTACTTAAATCTCTTTTAGTTGTTTCTACTTCTACTAATTCTGGCATCAAAATCCCCCTTACCTACTATTTTGCATCATACCAGTTAACACCAGTTTCAATATCAACCTTAAGTGGTACTTCTAATTTATAGGCATTATCCATGCATCTATCAACTATTTCAGTAACCTCTTTTTCTTCTTCTTTTAACACGTTAAAGATAAGTTCATCGTGTACTTGTAAAATCATCTTACTCTTAATGTTCTTTTCTTTAAATTCATTATATATATCAATCATTGCTTTCTTTAATATATCCGCACTAGAACCTTGAATAGGCGTGTTTAAAGCCATTCTTTCACCTTGCTGTCTTATCATATAATTAGTATTATTAAGTTCATCTATTCTTCTTTTTCTATTCATTATGGTTGTTACATAGCCTTTTTCATATGCCTCTTTAACAACACTATCCATATATACCTTGGTTCCACTATAAGTTTCAAAATACTTATCAATAAATTCTTTAGCTTCCTTAACCGAAATTTTAAGATCCTCGGCTAAACCAAATCCACTTATTCCATATAAAATACCAAAGTTTACCGCCTTTGCTTGCCTTCTCATTAATGGTGTTACGTTTTCTTCAGATACATCAAATATATCCATTGCCGTACGCGTATGAATATCCATGTCATTTTTAAAAGCTTCTATCCAGTTTGGAACTTTTGAAAAATGTGCAAAAACACGTAATTCTATTTGAGAATAATCACTAGATAAAAGAATACAATCTTTTTCTGGAATAAAAGCTTTTCTAATTAATTTTCCATAAGTAGTTCTAATCGGTATATTTTGTAAGTTAGGTTCAATAGAAGATAGCCTTCCTGTTCTAGTTAATGTTTGAGTGTAAATAGTATGTATTTTACCGTCTTCTAATACGTTACCTTCTAAACCTATTATGTATGTACTTTGCAGTTTAGTTAACATTCTATGCTCTAATACCAAAGGAACTATTTCATGTCTATCAACATATTTTTCTAATATAGCTTTATCAGTTGAATATCCACTTCTTGTTTTTTTACCCTTACCTATTTGCAATTTAACAAATAAAATTTCTCCTAATTGCTTTGGAGAGGATATGTTAAATTTTTCTCCAGCAAGTTCATATATTTTTTCTGATATTTCTTTTATTCTTGCATCTAATTCAACATTCATATCTTTCAAAACTGTTTTATCTACTCTAATTCCCTGATATTCCATTTCTCCTAAAACGGTTGCTAATGGCATTTCTATTTTTTCGAATAGATACATGCAGTCTTCCTTTTGCATTTCTTCTTCTAATTCTTTTTTTACATCGTAAATAAACTTGGTTTTTGACATTACTAATTTTCTTAAAACGTCTTCTTTTATCTTAGTTGATTTGCTTATTATTTCAAAAAATGAAACATCGTACCCAAATTGATTTGCTAAATAAGCAATATCATCTTTAACGTTATAGTTTAAAAGATATGCTGCAATCATAGAATCAAATGAAACATTTTCTAAAGTAACATTCATTTTCTTTAATGTAACGTAATGTTTCTTTAAATCATAAGTATATTTTTCTTTATCATTTATTTTTTCTATAACGTCTTTTATTTGTTCTTTTTTTACATAATAAAACTTTGTTCCATCACATATTCCCATTGCAAGAACATCCGCTAAATGGTAATTTGTCTTATTTGTTTCGATGTAAAAAGCTATAGGAGATGTTAAATTATCTATATCACTAATATTTTCTAAATCTTCTATTTCTATGTTTTCTTGTTTTTTTTGAATTTTCATATTTTTCAAAAATGAATAAAACTCTAGGTTTTCATACATTTTCTTCAAAGCTTCTAGATTCCCACCGTTAAGAAAAGTATCTTTAATATCAAACCCTAATGGAACTTCTTTATAAATAGTTACTAAATCCTTACTTTCAAAAGCTTTTTCTCTACCATTAATTAATTTTGTTGCTGCGGCGCCTTTAATGTACGCAATATTATCATATACTCCTTCTAGCGAACCATAATCTTGTAATAATTTTAAAGCGGTTTTTTCACCAATTCCTTTAACACCTGGAATGTTATCTGAAGAATCTCCTTGAAGTGCTTTAATATCAATCATTTTTTCAGGAGTAAGTCCATAAGTTTCAAAGAAAGTTTCTTTTGTCATCATAACATAGTCTTTAGTTTTAAGCATCTTCATTACTACCTTATCAGTAATAAGCTGCAAAAGATCTTTATCACTACTTACTATTAATCCTTTGTAATCATCAGATTCATCAATCATTTTAGCAAGCGTTCCTACTATGTCATCAGCCTCATAGTTTTCTATTTCAAACCATTTTATTCCTAAATTAGTAAGAATTTCTTTTGCTACTGGAAATTGTTGTTTAAGTTCGTTTGGCATTTCTATTCTTCCTGCTTTATAATCTTCATATTTATCATGTCTAAAAGTTTTTCCCTTATCAAAAGCAACTAGCATATACTCTGGTTTTTCATCATTAATGATTTTATTAATCATGTTAACAAAGCCATATAATGCATTTGTAGGAAAACCTTTTGAGTTTTTCATAAAATTACCTGAGTATGCTGTTGCATAATAGCTTCTAAATAATAAATTATTTCCATCTACTAATACTACTTTTTTCATTTTTACCACCTATATATAATTATACCACGATTATGTTATTCTTTTTAAATATTTATAGTAAAAGTAATAATAAAAAGAGTTTTTAAAACTCCTTTTACTGTAAATTATTATTCGAATTATTTGACCATATAGACTTAGACATTTCATTTTTATTGACTAAATTATCTAACTGATTAACATCTGTTGTTACTGATGAATTTTCACTTGGTGGCATTACTTGTTCTTGCATATTTGGTGCCATATCCATTTGTGGCATTACTTGCTCTTGCATATTTGGCGCCATATCCATTTGTGGCATTACTTGCTCTTGCATATTTGGTGCCATATCCATTTGTGGCATTACTTGCTCTTGCATATTTGGCGCCATATCCATTTGTGGCATTACTTGCTCTTGCATATTTGGTGCCATATCCATTTGTGGTATTACTTGCTCTTGCATAACCGATGTTGATAAAGTACTATCAAAAACTGGCGCTTCATACTCTTCATTCAAATCATTAATTAAGTTATCAGTATTTAATTTTTCTGTTGAAATATCATCTAACGTATCTAGATTATCTACATTTTCCGTTTCTTCAATTAAATTATCTTCTTGTTTTAAATTGTTTTTTTCTTTTCCTATTTTAATTTTTCCCGTTTTAATTAATTTCAATAATGAAACTACAATTGCAACCAAAATAATTAATCCTACTATAATTAGTATTACCCTTAATTTTCCATCAACCGAATATGATGTTTCTACAACATAACTAGAATTCATAACTTTACCTCCCTATTTTTTTTAATTATATAATTTTTCATAATAATTATCAACAAAAATGTATAAAATCAACATATATACAAAAAATAAAGTGAAAGGAAGCTTAATATGAATAACATTAGCATAAGAGAATTTATAATTGAAAATTTTAAAAATGATAATGAAAGTGAAATAAAAGAATCAATAGATGACACCATAAAAGAAGGCCTTGAAGAAGCGTTGCCTGGCCTTGGTGTATTTATGGAAATCATCTGGAATAATGCATCAGAAGAATTAAAAAAAGAGCTTTTAGAAATTCTAAAAACTCATTTAAATTAATTATCTCTTAAAGTTGCCGGAATATTTTCAGTAACTTTTTTTATTATGTTATTAAAACTTTCCATAACCTCTTCTTCGGTTAATGTCTTTTTATCGTCTTGGAAGTATAAGGTAAACGCTAAAGATTTTTTTCCCTCTTCTACGTTTTCTCCTACATATATATCAAATAGTGATTGATTTATAAGGTTTCTTCCGCCTGCTTTTTTAATTTCTTTCATAACGTTTTCAACCGTTACGTTACCATCAACGATAAACGCAACGTCTTTTTTAACGATAGGATATTTAGGTATCTCTTTAAATGACATTCTAGTTCCTCTATTAGAAAGTAACTTAGTCAAATTAATTTCAAATACATAAACATCATCTTTTATAACGCTAGGATGAAGTTTACCAATAATTCCTACTTTTTTACCTTGTAAAATTATAGAAGCACTTTGTCCTGGATGTAATTCTTCTGGAATATCACTAACAGTTAAACTGTATCTTCCGTTGTATCCTAAGTAATCTAATAGTTCTTCTAAAACACCTTTAATAGTATAAAAGTCTACTTTGGTATTATTAACGTCTAAATAATAATCCCCAGTCATTAAAACCGCTAGTTTTAAATCTTCTTTATAACAATCATTTTCTTTATAAAAGCCTTTACCTACTTCAAATATAGAAATATCACTATTATTACGTGCTTTATTATAAAGATAAATTTCTTTTAGCGAGTAAAGTAAACTATATCTTAAGGTATTTTTATCTTCGCTCATTGGATCATTTAAAGTTATTTCAGTAAAATCTTCCGTGGTAAATTTATGTACCTCAGGGTTAGGTATAAGGCTATAACTTAAAGTTTCGTTTAAACCTAAGTTTATTAATTTGTTTTTTATCTCCCTTTTAGTTCTATCAAAATGACTATTAACTATCTTTAAAGCTGGAAGTTTACCCTTAATGTTATCCATTCCGTATATTCTTCCGACTTCTTCGATTAAGTCTTCTACGATTGATATATCAAGTCTTCTTGTTGGAACTGTAACAGTTAGATAATCAGCCTTATCTTCTACTTTAAATGCTAGTGATTTTAGTATTTCTATAACTTCACTTTTTGGAATACTTATTCCTAAAACCTTATCTATTTTCTCTAACTTAATATCAATTACTTTTTCTTCTTTACTTGTTTTATCGTGTTTAACTATTCCATCTAATACGGTTCCATCTGCATATTTTTCAAGCAAAGCACAGCTTCTTTCAATTGCCATGTAAGTTCTATTAGGATCAAGACCCTTTTCAAACCTATTAGATGCTTCACTTCTAAGTATCTTTTTTGATGTTCTTCTTACTTTAACTTTATCAAATATAGCAGATTCAATTATTATGTCAGTAGTATAATTTTCTACTTCGGTAGATAATCCTCCCATAACGCCTGCTAAACCTACTGCTTTTTCTTTATCTGATATTACTATATCATCAGTAGTTAAAGTTCTTTCGATGCCATCTAAAGTAGTTAGTTTTTCTCCTTCTAAAGCGTTTCTAACTATCAAAGTATCACCAAGTGATTTAGCATCATAATAATGAAGTGGTTGACCCGTTTCAAGCATAACGTAGTTTGATATATCAACAACGTTGTTTATTGGCCTAATTCCTGATGCGATAAGTCTTTCTTTAATAAAATCAGGACTTTCTTTGATAACGACGTTTTTTACTTTTTTAGCTAAAAACAAAGGACAATCATCAGTTTTTACTTCTACGTTAAATTCATCACTAACGTTTTCATTGTTAGGTGTATAGCCTAAATCAATTTCTTTTACACTTTTTTTATAAATAGCACCTAATTCATATGCCATACCTAAGATGCTAAGTAAATCACCTCTATTAGAAGTAAGTTCAAAATCAATTACTTCATCATCTAGGTTTAACGCTTTTATGGCATCAGTACCAATAATGGCATTATCTGATAATTCATGTATACCAGTTTTATCTTTTTCTTCTAAGAATTTATTATCAAGGCCTAGTTCCGCTTTAGAACAAAGCATTCCGTTTGATTCAACGCCACGAATCATGCCTTTTTTTATTTCTCCACCAGGAAGTTTAGCTCCAGCAAGTGCAACAACTACTTTGATACCTTCTCTTACATTAGGAGCACCACATACAATGTTTAAAACTTCACTTCCGACGTTTACTTTACAAACATGTAAATGATCGCTATCAGGATGATCAGTGCACTCTATTACCTCACCTACAACTAGGTTTGTACAATTAATTAGTTCTCCAGCATCATCATATTCATTACCAACACTTGTCATATCTTCAGCAATTTGTTCTACCTTCAAGTCTTCTGGTAAATCTATATAATCACTAACAAATTTTCTAGATAATTTCATTATTCATCATCCTTTCTATCAAATTGGGTTAAGAACCTAATATCATTTCCATATATCGTTCTTATATCAGTTATTCCATACTTAAACATGGCAAATCTATCCATTCCAGTACCAAATGCAAAGCCTTGATACTTAGTGCTGTCATACCCACTCATCTCTAAAACGTTAGGATGAACCATTCCAGCACCTAGTACTTCTATCCAACCCGTTTGTTTACAAAGTGGACACCCTTTTCCACCACATTTAAAGCATGTTACGTCAACCTCTACCGAAGGCTCAGTAAACGGAAAGTAACTTGGTCTAAATCTTACCTTGGTTTTTTCTTCTAATATGGTTTTACAAAATAGTTCTAACGTTCCTTTTAAGTCTGCCATTGAAACGTCTTCGTCTATTACAAGTCCTTCTATTTGCATAAATTGGTGAGAGTGCGTTGCATCTTCATCTCTTCTGTATACCTTTCCTGGACAAACTATTCTAAGTGGTCCTTTATCAGTATTTTCTTCCATCGCACGAACCTGTGCGGTAGACGTTTGACTTCTTAGAAGATAGTTTTCAAATTCATCTTTTAAATAGAACGTATCTTGTGCGTCCCTTGCGGCATGTCCTTTTGGTAAGTTTAGCTTTTGGAAACAGTTTTCATCGCTTTCAATTTCAGGTCCATCATAAATCGTATATCCCATTGATAAGAATAAATCTTCAAACTTTTCTTCAATTCTAGTCATAGGGTGTTTAGATCCACGTTTTACCTTTTTACTTGGTACTGTTACATCTATTTTTTCACTAGCCAACTTTTCATTTAAAGCTTTTTCTTCTAAGTCTTTTTTCTTTTCTTCTAAAGAATCAGTAACAAGGCATCTTACCTCATTAACTAAGATACCAAGCTCTTTTTTTTGTTCGTTTGGAATATCTTTCATCATTTTAGAAAGCTCTGTTATCTTACCTTGTTTTCCTAGATATTTGGTCCTTATATCATTTAAAGTTTTCATATCAATAATTGTTAAAATGTCTTTTTCAAAAGCCTCTTTAATTACGTTTATTTTTTCATTCATAGCTTTTCCTCCTCTAATAAAAAAATCTATGATAACAAGGGCGAAAATATTTTCCGTGGTACCACCTTGCTTCATAGATTTCTATGCACTTTTAATCTTGTAACGTAAGATATACGTGATAACTTTGGGTTATCCAGCTCCAAAGCGAATTCATAAGTTATTACTTATTAGCTTTCACCAACCGCTAACTCTCTTTAAGCTTTTCACTTATTACTACTCTTTTTCATTGCTTTTAAAACTAAATTTATTATATCATAATAATATTCTTTGTCAAATGAAACATTGACTTAAAAAGAACATAAAAGTATAATAATACTTAAATTTACTGGTGGTGATTTAATGACACAAATAATAGATCCTGAAAAAGATGCTTTTATTGCAAATGTATTATATCAAGAAGGCATAGAAGATTTTCACTTTAATCTGCAAGCATATTATAATCTATTAAAACCATCATTTAAATTAACTAACCAGGATAAAAAAAGATACTGCACATTATATGGATGGCCAAACGAAGTAATATCTAGATATTATAATTATAAAGATTTAACAAATAAAAGAGCGCTTTGTGTAACTTCCTCAGGTGCACATACAATTCACGCATCCCTTGCAGGTGCAACAAAAATTGATAGTTTTGATATTAACCCACTTACGAAATGGTATTCAGCTTTACAAATTGCCCTAATAAAAACTTATGACTTAAAGTCATACATGAATCAATTTGATTCATGTGAAATTATAAAGAATATATCTTCATATAAATTATTATGTATTAAAAATAATATTGATTTGTCTGAATTATCTAATCATTTAACTGATGAGGAAAAAAGATTTTGGAATTTATTTTTAAAAAATAAGTTTAAAAAAACAATTAATTTATTTAGAACTGATGGTTATCTACTTCCAATTGAAGAAAACTGCGCATATTTTAACGAAGAGATATTTAACAAAGCAAAGGAAAGATTAAATAAAGCAAGCATTAACTATTATGATTTAGATATAACAAACCCTAAAGAAAGACAGGTTTTATCATCTTATTCTGCAGTATTTTTATCAAATATTGCGGAATATTACGTAGATGATAAAACACGATCCCCTAAAGATATACTACAAACATGTGGTAACCTACTAGATGAAGATGGAGTATTATACGATTATAACTGTATTTACAATCCTAATAAAAATACTGTTCCAGGTTTAAAACACAAAGATACTATTTTATGCACATATGATTTACCTTATATTGGGAATCTAACTGGTGTAAACGTATATAAAAAAGAAAGATAATTTTATTTTAATAATAAATCATCTTTCTTTTATTTTTTTGAATATTTTACGCCATATGATATTTTATTTAATTGATCACTACATTTATCTAATTCCGCTTTTGTTTGATCATCCATACTTAATGGAGAATATTTATCATTTAAAACTTTTTTCGTAACCTCTATTATTTCATTTTGTGCATCATCTATTGGTTTACCATCTTTATATACTTCTTTCATCTTCATTATGTAATAATTATCTAGGAGTCCAACTTTTGCATAAGCAGAAGCATCATTTTTAAATTTTATTTCATCACAACCAGCTGGTATATCACCATAACCACAAGCTATATCTAAAGCTTTTAATATTGAAAGCACATATTCCTTAGGCATCTCAGGTTCAAAAGCACCAATTATAGAGTTTACGTCTGATTCTAAGTAATATTTATTAAACTCTTCATAACTTTTTCCCGTTGCAGCTGCTAACATTTCTACTTTGTAACCTTCATCTTTGTAATTATCAATATTTCTATTTTCATAATCCATTATAAGATCTTCATTAAATCTCTGGGAAATGAAATTCCAATAAACCTCATCGCCCTGTTTTACTAATGCCTGAAATAATGCATACGATATATTATATTCTAATAAATTTTTTTCTTGTTGCGAATATTGTAAATCAATTTCTATAAGATTTTTTTTGGAATCATAATTAGACATATAATCCTTATCAGCAACATCGTCAATTTTTAAAGTATCTATATTTTTTAATGATGCTTTAGAATCATAATTTGGTACCTTTTGTTTTACATAATCTAAACATCCTTGAATTTCTTTGGTGATAACTTTTGTTATTTCTTCTACATTAGTAGTTATTTCAATTCCACTAGCTTTTGAATTAGCTATTATCTTTTCATATAATTTATCACTATCTATAATTCCATTTTGATACCAATCATATGAAGTTTCTTCTAAATTAGTTTCTGATGCATTAGTATTATTTAAAGCATTTAATTCATCTGAAATAGAATTTTTAATATCATAGTTTTGAAAATATGTATCAGTAGGTTGAAATTCAACCTTCAGTATTTGATCAATTATAGATTTTAATTCATCATCATTTTGTAATTTAGTAGTTGAATCCATAGTAGAATCATCAATAAAATCATTACTATTTGTTACATCTGTGGTTGTTGAAACTATACTTGTTGATTGTTCTTCATTATTAGCAGAATTCTTACCTAACTGATAAGTAGCAGTACCTATAATGGCTACTATTGTTCCACCAATTATTAAATTTCGGGCAACCTTAAATGTTTTACTATTACTAATACCTAGATTAACTCGCTTTGTTCCCATCCATATCACCTCATATTTAAATATTTTATATTAACATAATAACATATTGGCTCATAAAGGTCAAAATCATACTTTAAAATTGTAAATAAAATAAAGGCACCTAAATGTCTTTATTTTACTTCTTTAACTAAACTTATATTTCCTAATAAATCTACTGTCCTTATGTATTTATACTCCGTTTTCTCCTTAGTTATAATTACATCTTTTCCAGAAACATCTTCATCTATCCAGTTCACGCCATCATTAGA
Organism: uncultured Bacilli bacterium; assembly: GCA_910580185.1. Lineage (GTDB taxonomy): Bacteria > Bacillota_I > Bacilli_A > RF39 > UBA660 > Aphodocola. Next base: position 23,354 of record CAJTWC010000004.1, on the reverse strand, counting down.
ATATTGAACAGCTGATAAACCAACATTATCGGTAGATTTAATTACTAGCTTTTCACCTAGACGTTCTAACGTTACCTTAGGTTCTTCCTTATCTATTTTTACCACCGTTTTATAACCATAACTTCTATAACCTTTAACGTTTTGTACTCTTATATAAATAGTTTTATTAATATTTTCTTTAAATATAATCTTATAATCTATTTCTTTACTATTTAAATTATCAGCAACTACAACCCAGTTTTTAAAATCATTTGTATATTCTATTTTTTTAATATTATAAATACTTGTTGCATGAACCGTTAAAGCAACATCATTATTAACTATTTTTTCACCACTTGAATTTATGACATAATTAATTACTGGTAAATCACTTTGATTATAGTCTTTGCTAGTTACAGAAGGTAACATTTGTAAATTACCCTGTATTTTGTAAGTGATGCCAAATGAATACATTAAATAACTAGCACCAACAATTAAAAATAAAATAATTAATGATATTAATATAATTTTTATTTTCTTATTCATATTTCTATCCCCTAGTCTATATACATTATACAAGCTATTAATCAAAAAAACAATAACAAAAGGTTATTGTTTAAATACTCATTAATTCTGTTTCTTTTTTCTTGAAACGTTCATCTACATCTTTATTATATTTAGAAATCAAATCTTGAACTTCATCTTGAGCTCTTTTTTGTTCATCTTCTGGAACTTCTAATTTTTTTATTGAATTATTTGCATCTTGCCTTATATTTCTAAGTGCTATCTTAGCCTCTTCAGCAATTGTCTTAGCATCTTTTACGTACTCTCTTCTTCTTTCTTCGGTAAGTTCTGGAATAACAAGCATAACCGTTTCTCCATTATTATTAGGGGTAAGACCTATATTGGCTTCAAATATAGCCTTTTCAATAGCTCCTATAGAGTTTCTATCAAATGGTTTAATAACTAGTTTTCTTGCCTCTGGAACAGAGATTGTTGCTAACTGTATTAAAGGTGTTGGAACTCCATAATACTCTACTTCTACCTTATCTAATATTCTTGGGTTAGCACGTCCTGCTCTTACGTTTAAAAATTTAGTTTCCATAACTTCTATAGCCTTAGTCATTTTGTCTTCGGCCTCTAATAAAATTTCATCTATCATTATATCCCTCTTTCACATAAATATTATATAAGAACAAAAGAATAAAGTTTCCTTTTGTTTGTTCTTTTCATTATACTTCTATTTTATCTTATTTTGTTTTTTATATCAAGACTTCATTCTTATAATTTTTAATCCATAAACCTATTATTTATTAAGCAGTATAATACCATTTTACCTTATTTTCTTATTTCTGTAAATTTTATTCTACCAGTTTTCTTCTTAATTGGTTCATAATAGTACTTAATTCCTCTACCTAATGTACCAACATCTATATTTTCGTCTTCTATAGCAATATATAAACCTTCTTTATTATCTATTTTGTTCCATCCTGATAAAAATTCATGAATATAAAGTTTATCAGTTATTTTAGTAAATTTAGCTAATTCTTTTCCTTTGTTATTAACTACCTTTAAATAATCATCATTATCTACAACCGCTACATACTCATAGCCTATTGCAACAACAGATTTATATTTCTTGCTTTCTTTTACTAAAGTTCCATCTTCATTATATTCACTAAAAGCATTATCAGACGATTTAACTAAAATATTGCCATTATCTAAAATGCTATACTTTGAATATGCGTTTTCTAGTATTCTATTAAAATTTTCATCACATATTTCTGCTTTAGTTTCTTCAAAACCATAATTTTTTAAATAGTATACATATTTTCCATTTCCGGTAGCCTCTATTCGGTAGAAGTTTTCATCACCTGGTTTACCAATATTTTCAAAAGTTAACTTTTTCTTTCCATTATTAAAGTCTAATAAATATTCATTTAAATCATCAGAAACAATTATGTTTCCATCTATTAATTCAGGGGATTCATCATAATAATAACCATTATATATAAAATCAGTTACTAACTTCTTTTTATCTAAATTATATATTGCAACTTTATCATTAGAATTCATTAATGCATAACCATATATTTTATCCTCATAATATAATAAAGTTATATCTTTAACATCTTCCTCATCAATTTCAATATCTTTATATTTATTTTTTACATAATCATATATAATATATTTTTCATCTTTAATTATTGCATAGTTTAAAAATTCGTAAACATAACTCCCATTACAATCTAAAGTTCTACACTTATATGTATATTTCTTTTGATATTTATCTTCATCATATAATGGGTTATTGTATTCTAATTTAGTATCTATGTATAAACTTTTATTTTCAAGATTCTTATATATTCCTATTTCTTCCGCAGTCCCGTTAGGAGTTTTCCAATCTATATCAGTAATTGAATCTAAATTTTCATTTGTTATTATGTCATTATCATCTGATGCTCCTAATTCATTAAGTAAATGTCCCATTCCAAAAGATGAAAAAACAATTAACACGACTAATACTATTTTAAATATTATTTTAGCTTTGATAGATTTATTAGAAGGCCTACCAATGTCATTATTAAATAATCCCATATATTATTCCTTTCTTTCATTACATAAACATAATATCATATAATTTTTTGTTATTACAAGCATATTTTAATTTCTTGTAAAACAAAAGAAACTACTGGGCACTTTCCGTTGTAGTTTCTTGTTTTATAAACATTTTATCAATTAAACTAGAAAAATTATTTTTTAAATTTTCCTTTTGTTCATCAGTTATAATTTCTTCTTGATCAGCTGATATAGTACCAATATAAACCCCTACTATATTTCCTTTATTAACAAATATAATCGTAGGTGCGGTTAACCTTTTAGTACCTTCTTCATCGGTTTTTATATAATTATTTAATATATCAACTAATTTTTTATACTCCTGAGTATTATTAGATCTTATTTCTTTAAAATTATAATATAAAATACTTTTTATGTTTTTTTCTTTTGCTACATCATTTAATATTGGTGTAATTTCCTGGCACAATGCACACGCTGGAAAACCCAAATATATTATTTTTGTTTCTTCTTCTAAAGCATCAATTACATTACCATATGTAGCATATTCATATATATTATTCTTAGATACTTTTTTATACTCTTCTTTAAATTTGATACCATCAGTTTTTATATCATCTTCTACTTTAGTTACCTTAACCGATGAACACCCAGTTAAAACTAACAAAAAAGTTAGTATTACTGCCACTAACTTTTTCATAATTATTCACCATTCATTTGTGCAGCTACTTCTTCAGCAAAATTTTCTTGACGTTTTTCAAGACCTTCACCAACTTCGTATCTAATAACGTCTACGATCTTACCACCGTTGTTACTTACAAATTTACCAACAGTAACTGAATTATCCTTAACGAATTCTTGTTCTTCAAGACAGATTTCCTTAAAGTATTTATTAATTCTTCCCATTACCATCTTTTCGGCGATATTAGCTGGTTTTCCTTCAGCAATAGCTTGCTCAGTTAAGATTTTCTTTTCGTTTTCTACTTGTTCAGTTGGAACTTGATCTTTAGTTACATATTCTGGACGCATTGCAGCAGCGTGCATAGATACATCTTTTGCAACATCAGCAGATGCTCCTTCAACTAAAGTTAAAACTGAAATCTTACCACCCATATGGATGTATGATCCAAAGTTTTCGTTATCTCTCTTTTCTAATAAAGTAAATCTTCTAAAAGAAATTTTTTCTCCAATTGTTGCAGTCATACTTGTAACATAATCAGATAATGTTCCTTCTTCACATGATAATGCTAATGCTTCTTCGTTTGTTTTAGCACTGCTATTTAAAATAGTTTTAGCAACATCATTCATAAATTTTTGGAACTTTTCATTTTTAGCTACAAAGTCGGTTTCACAGTTAATTTCTAATATAACTGCTTTATTTCCTTCTATCATAACGGTAGATAACCCTTCAGCAGCAATTCTTCCAGCTTTTTTAGCAGCTTTTGCAATTCCTTTTTCTCTTAACCATTCCGTTGCCTTTTTAATGTCGTTATTATTTTCTTCTAGAGCTTTTTTACAATCCATCATACCAGCTCCAGAAATATCTCTTAGTTCTTTAATTAAACTTGCATTCATAACCTTATTCTCCTTTTTATGATTAAAGATGATTTTCATAAATCATCTTTGTTTCTATTATTTTGTTAAAGCTTTAACTAGTTCGTCTTTCTTAAGTTTTGAATATCCAGCAATTTTAGCTTCCTTAGCCATTTCCTTTAATTCAGCAACTGTTTTTTTAGATAAATCAACTGTTTCTACTACTTCTTCCTTAACAGTTTCTTTTTCTTCAGTAGTTTTTTCTTCTACTACTGGAGCAACTTCTTCTACTTTTTTAGCTTTCTTTTCAGCAGCCTTTTTTACATCTTTAACTAATTCTTTAACATTTTCTTTAGATTGTTTGCTATCTGCTTTAGCTTTATCTTCTTCAGTTACATATTCTTCAACTGGTTTTCCTTTTGCTTCACATATAGCATTATTTAAAACACCAAGTACGATTTTAACCGAACGAATAGCATCATCATTTCCTGGAATAACGTAATCTACTAAATCTGGATCACAGTTAGTATCTACGATACCAAATACTGGAATGTTTAACTTATGTGCTTCGTTTATTGCGTTGATTTCCTTTTTAGGATCAACAATAATCATAGCTTGTGGTAATTTTTTCATTTCTCTAAGTCCGCAGAAGTATGAGTTTAACTTTTCATATTCTTTACGAATCTTAACTACTTCTTTTTTAGGTAACTTATCAAAAGTACCATCTTTTTCCATTTTTTCGATTTGATCTAAACGGTTAATTCTTCTTCTAATTGTTCTAAAATTAGTAAGAGTTCCACCTAACCAACGTTTAGATACATAATAACTTTCTGATCTTTTAGCTTCTTCTTCAGATACTTCTTGAGCTTGTTTTTTAGTACCTACGAAGATAACCTTTCCACCGTTAGTGGCAATTTCTTTTAAAGCAACGTATGCTTCTTCAATTTTCTTTACTGTCTTTTGTAAGTCGATAATATAAATATCATCTCTTGCAGTAAAGATGTATTCTTTCATCTTTGGATTCCATCTTTTTGTTTGATGTCCAAAGTGTACACCTGCTTCTAGCAAGTAACTCATTGATACAACTGGCATTTTCTTTTCCTCCTTTGTTTTAACCTCCAAGTTCTTCATCTTTATAAACTCATCCTCTTCGGACACACGAGATATAAATCCAAACTTGTGCGTATTTCTTTTCCTTAGAAAAGCCAAACATATTATAACACATAATTATTATATGATACAAGGAGTTTTTTTATATTTTATAATGAAAAAAGAGAATCAAACGTTCTCCTTTACCAACTTTTAACAAAAGGATTAGAAAGTATTTGTTTTGCCTCAGTTGGAGTATAATAATATTTATTCGCTATAGTTTGAATTATTTCACAGTAATTTACTAACTCCATAGCCGTAAGCGATTCATTTTTATTTCTCTTTAAATTAAATTCATCTAGCTTTGAAGGAACAATATCAAATAAATATTCCTTTACTTCTTTTCCAGTAAAATCTTTAAACAATAACTCCAACGTAGATTGATACCTAATCCATTGATTAAAAACAAAATCCTGATCATACATCTTTTCACAAGGGCCTCCAGGAGTTGTAGGTTTAACCGCTAGCCCCAATGATGGCCTGTGATCTTCATCATAAAAGCAACCGTTCTCTTTAAGCATTTTACAAGGTCCACCAGACGTAAACAAATCTACTATTTCAGCTCCTTCATTTCTTGCTCTTAATAGCAAAAGATAGACTCTTTTGTTTGATGATTATTAAATTCATCAAGTAACTTTTCTATTTCTTCTTTTTTAATTAAGTCCTTTACCACCTCATGAACACTTTTTTTCCAAGTTCAATTTTATTATCAATTACTTCTATTGATCTTAAAGTAATATCACCCATTAATATTTCTTCTAATTCATGAAGGGTTAGTATTTTTAAAACCTTGTACATATCTAAATCAAGTTTATACTAGCTATCTAATCCAATAGCTAATACAAGGCAGCCAAATATATGTTCTTCTACTGAGTCTAATCAGTCCTTAGAAATAGACATTTCTATCCAACCTTGTCTTTCCTTTTCTTTTAACCTATTTGCAAATAAATAAAAATTTATTATGTTGATATTTTTACTTTTCATATTTTCTCCTACAAATTAATTGGGTTAAAATCAAGTTCAACTTTTATTCTTGAATTACCCTCATATATTTTTATTAATTCGTTTAATGCATCATATAATTTTTCATCTTTTTTATATTTTAATAGCACTTGAAAATTATAATTATTTCTTACTCTTAATATGTTTGCCATTGATGGGCCTAAAATACTTGTTGTTTCACTTAAGTTGTTTCTCAAAAACGCATTTATCTTTTTAGCCTCTTCTATTCCATAATTAAAATCTTTTGATGATATTTTAATAAGTGTTATAAAACAATATGGTGGATAATTAAGTTTTTTTCTAATTAACATTTCTTTTTTATAAAATGCTTTATAATCATGCTTTGAAGCATCAATAATACTATAATGTTCTGGGTTAAACGTTTGAATTATTGCTTCTCCTTCTTTATCATGACGACCTGCTCGTCCTATTACTTGATCGAGTAAACTAAATGTGTTTTCTGATGCCCTAAAATTAGGAATGTTAAGTGATGAATCCCCGTTTATAACTCCCACCAAAGTAACATTTGGAAAATTAAGTCCTTTGGCAATCATTTGTGTTCCAACTAATATTTCATATTTACCATCGTTAAATTCATTTATTATTTTATGATGGGAACCTTTTTTGCTAGTTGTATCTGCATCCATTCTAAGTACTTTAGCATTAGGAAACATATTACTTATTTCCTCTTCTATCTTTTGGGTTCCAGAACCTATTTGTCGAAGTGAAGCTTCATGGCATTCTGGACATGTCTCTTTTTTATTGGTAGCATAACCGCAATAATGACACCTCATCATACCTGATGTTTTATGATAAGTAAGGGTAATATCACAGTTTGGACATTTAAATACAAAGCCACAATTTTGGCAAGATAAATAATTAGAATACCCACGTCTGTTAAGCAAAAGCATTACTTGCTCTTTTTTTTCTAATCTATCTTGGATTTCATTTAAAAGTTTTTCAGAAAATGTTTTATTTCCTTTTCTTATTTCACTTTTCATATCAACAATAGTAACCTTAGGAAGTGGTTTTTCATTTACCCTTTTAGATAATTCTAAATAATCATAATAACCTTTATTGGCCCTTGCAAAAGATTCTATTGTAGGAGTTGCACTTCCAAGAATAACTGGACATGAATATGTACTTGATCTTTTCATCGCTATATCAAGAGTATTATATCTAGGATTATTTTCCTGTTTATAACTTTCAGAATGTTCCTCATCTATTATTATTATTCCAATGTTTTTAAGAGGCGCAAAAACGGCGGATCTAGCTCCTATAACAACACTTACCTCGCCACGATTTATCCTTCTAAATTCATCATATCTTTCACCATCTGATAAAGAGGAATGAAGAATTGCTATCTCATCTTTAAACACGCCTTTAAACCTAGCGGTTATCTGAGGAGTTAAACTTATTTCTGGAACTAATATAATAGCGGTTTTACCATGCTTTAATACTTCTTTTACGACGTCTATATATACTTCTGTTTTACCAGATCCAGTTACCCCATACAAAAGCATTGTCTTTGACTTACCAAGATTATCTTTTATTCTATTAGAAACATTCATTTGATCTTCGGTAAGTACGATATTTTTTATATCACTATCATTTAAGATATTTCTATAAATCTCTTTTTCATACTCTATAACAATGTTTTTTTCAATTAATTTCTTTAATGAAGACTTACTTTTAATTTCTTTTTTTAATACTTCTTTATTATCCTTTAAAAAATTAATAATTTCTAACTGACTTTTAATATTAACATCATATTCTTTAACATCTTCATTTAATTTAACATACATAAGTTTTTTAGCATTATAACTAATTTTGTGATTTGCCTTTAAGGCTTTAGGAAGCATAGCTTGATATGCATATACAAGTGAGCATAAATATTTTTCACTAATAAACTTTCCTAAACCGATGAGTTCATCATTTAATACTCTTTCTTCATCTATAATTTTATATATTCTCTTTATTTCATAATCATCTGTTTTATTTGTATATTCTAAAACAAAACCTTCTACTATTCTGTTTGCAAAAGGCACTAATACTCTTTTTCCAATAAGATTTTCCTCTTGAAATTCTTTTGAGACTTTGTATGTAAAAGTCATATCGTTAGATTTAACTCTTGTTTCAATTAAAACGTTTACATACATACAATCATCTCCCTAAAATCATTATACCAAAAAAGAAGACTTATCAAAAGTCTTCTTTTAACCCTTAATTATTCTTTTTATATGTTAATTAATTTGTCTTTTATTACCAGTATAGTTCCATCCATCAAGTGATGTTGAAGTTGACCATTTATATTCTTGATGGCAATAAGTTTTATATGTCTTATCAGCCTTTATTGTATCACTATCTACAATAGTTCTAACACAATTAGTACCATCTAAAGTATATTCTTTATCACACGAATATGTTATCTTTTCAGTATTAATTACCTTAGTACACTTGTCCCCTTCTAAAGTATAACCATCATATCCTTCACAAGTATATACGGTTGTTGAATCATTTTTATAACAATATTTTTTATCTTCACTAAGCGTATAACCTGGTTCGCATGCAGCTATTTTAGTTTTAACAGTACAATTTGTACCATTTAATGTGTAAGTTTTAGTATCTGTATTAGCTGGGCAATAATAATCGTGTTTCAATAAACATGTTGCACTAGAACCGGTTCCTTGTTTTTCCATGTTACTTGGGCATACCCAGTCTTCAGTTGTTTCATGACAAACTTTAGGATCGCTAGTTTTTGTTGTTCCTTTAGGACAACTATATGTAGTTATTTGTTTTTTACAAACTTTATTAACTTTGTCAAGTTTATATTCTGAGCCATATTTTGAACAACTATAATCAGTTGAAGTTTTTATACATCCAGAACCTGTATCCTCAAATTTATCTGGACAACTTTTTTCTTCCCTAAGTTTCATTTTACATTTAGTACCATCTAAATTATATCCTTTATCACAAGAATATACTGGTTTACCATTATCTGTTGTTGTAACTAACTTATATTTCCAATACTTATACCAAGTTATCATAGCAGCACTTTTATTACAGTTTACACATTCAGGTTCCTGCCAAGAACCTTTATATTCGATTATCTCAGTATCACCGATATGTGCTAACCCTGGATCTGTAGTTGTTATAGTTGATACGTATTTCCACTCTGTTTTTTGAACTGCATCAGGATATGTTATATTAGCATCTACTATATCATATACGTTATATACATTATAACTTGCTTTAGTAGTCTTAGTAGTTGCAACTGCACCTTTTACATCATATGATGTGTATTCATCTGCCGTTACGTCCCTTGTAACTGTTTTTTTCGTAGCAGTATATAAAGAAGCTTTATAACCAGCAGTAATGGTAGATGTTTTATAATCAGTTATTGGATCTGTTTTTTCAGTAGATGAAGTTGACTCTACTTTTGCTGGTTTTGAATCAACACTAGAAATAATTGATTTATTTTCAGTTGCTGGAATAGTTTCAGTCTCTGATGAATATCTCATACAGCTATCTCCAACTAAAGTATACCCAGTAGGACATGTATAAGAATCAAACACATCATTACAAACGTTTCTTACAAATTCATACTCATATATTTTAGAATTATTTTTCGTTGAAGTCCAATCTGTAGTTTTTCTAGTTGTAACTGTGGTTCTTCTATTAGTACGTCTTGTAGTATAAGCACTTGTTGATTTTCTAGATGTTTTATAAGATGTAGTAGTTCCCACTTCTAAAGCTTTACATGTATCACTACATATATCGTAACATCCAAAGTGTTCTATAACGTAATCTTTTTGATCGGTACAAGATAAGTTAACTTTTATCACGTATTCATTTTCCATCTTCGTAATTTCTACGTAAGAATCATCAGTGTTACATGTTTTTCCTTTAGAATCCATTAAAGGTAATATTAAATGATTATCTATCATTTCCCTTAAAGTCATTTTTTTAGAATCACCAATGTTTTGTGGTAATCTTTCCACCGTATAATATGATTTAGCTACGTCCTTCATCCTATCAACGTTATCAGCAAAAATCTGATTATTAAGCGGTTTTAAATCTGGCATTGGAAAAAGCCAAATAAGTAAGAAAATAAATATAATAATAAGTATTAACCTTATTAATAAATCTTTAATTGTTAATCCTTTTCTTTCTTCCATGAACAACGTCCCCCCTTCGCTTGAATGCCCTATATACTAGCACTTTTTACTTGTTTTGTCAACATTTCAGCATAAAAGTCTTACATAATATATTATGTTGAAAGCATTAAAAAAAGAAAAAGCTTTTTTGTGTAATTAAATAAACATCAAAAAAGTATCTTTCTATAAACGCTTCATCATAAAACTATATTCATTTAATAATAAAATATAACCTTTGATGTTTTTATTAAAATTTTAATTATTTCTCTTATTTAAATATATTAGTGTACATCCAGAATTATAGTGATTTAAATGAAATTCTTTTACTCTTTTATCCCTTCTTAAGACATTATAAGTTTCATCTTTTAAAGCACCTGTTCCAACTCCGTGTACTATTACTATCTTTTCATTTTTTAAATAATAATTATCACTAATAAACTCTTTTACCAACACCCTTGCAGAATCTCTTATTTCACCGTGTAAATCAAGCGTTGGTAAATTATTTATAAACATATCATCCAAACTAGTTTTCATCTTTAAAACCTATTTTGAATTTTGTAAGCTTTAACAACGTTTTTTAATAAAGAGGCTACCGTCATTGGTCCTACTCCTCCAGGAACCGGTGTTATAAGTGATGCTTTTTTACTTACCTCATCAAATGAAACATCACCACATAAAGAATCATTTTCTTTATTTATTCCGACGTCTATTATGACGGAACCATCTTTAACCATATCTTTAGTAATAAGGTTAGGATGCCCTGCCGCTACTATTAAAACATCAGCATGCTTAGTATAATCTTTCATATTTAAACTTCTTGAATGACATATACTAACCGTTGCATTTTGTTGTAAAAGCAACTGAATTAATGGCTTTCCAACCAGGTTACTTCTTCCAACAATACATACGTCTTTACCATCTAAATCAACATTATACATACTTAATAATTCCATTACTCCCATCGGAGTACACGAAGTTAAACACTCGTTTTCTAATACTAAGTTTCCTACATTTGTATAAGTTAATCCATCAACGTCTTTTACTGGATCTATTTCGTTTATTATAACGCCTGCATCAAAGTTATTTGGAAGAGGTAATTGTACTAATATACCATTTATACTAATGTCGTTATTTAGCCTTCTTATCTCAGCAATTACAGCATCTTGTGAGATGGTATCTGGAAAATCAATTCCAACAAAATTAATTCCAACTTCTTCGCAGGCTCTTTTTTTATTTCTAACATAAACTTCGCTAGCCTTATTATCACCCACTTTAATAACCGCAAGGGTTGGTGTAATTTTAGTATTTTTTATTTCTTCTGTTATTTTGCTTCTTAATTTTTGACTAGCTAAAACCCCATCCATTATATTATTCATAAGAAACACCTTCATATATTGGATGTTTTTCTAATATTTTTTCAACTCTTAACTTTAAATCATCAAGGATTTTTTTATTATCATTATTTGATAAGCAAGTTGCTATTATTTTTCCAACTTCTCTAAAATCATTTTGATCAAAGCCTCTGGTTGTCATAGCTGCTGTACCAAGTCTTATACCGCTTGTTATAAATGGTGTTGTTGGATCATTAGGAATCATGTTTTTATTACACGTAATACCAATTTCATCTAATATTTCTTCAGCCTCTTTACCAGTTAAGTTAACTGATTTTTTAACATCTACTAATATTAAATGATTATCAGTACCATTTGTTATTATCTTAAAACCTTCCATCTTTAAAGTATCACATAAAACTTTAGCATTTTTAACAACGTTTTTTTGATATTCAATAAATTCATCTGTCATAGCTTCTGCAAAACATACTGCTTTAGCTGCTATAACATGCATTAAAGGTCCACCTTGAATACCTGGAAATACGGTTTTATTTACCTTTTTAATTATCTGTTCATTATTTGTTAGAATTAAACCACCACGAGGACCACGTAATGTTTTATGGGTTGTTGTTGTAACAACATCAGCATACTTACATGGATTTTGGTGAAGACCCGCTGCAACAATACCAGCAATATGAGCCATATCCACCATTAAATAAGCTCCACAAGATCTTGCTATATCACGAAATTCCGCAAAATCTATCTTTCTAGAATAAGCAGAAGCACCCGCAAGAATTAATTTTGGTTTTTCTTTCATAGCAAGTTTTCTTACCTCATCATAATTAATTTGACAAGTCTCTTTTTCAACGGTGTAATGAATAAATTTGTAATCATTACCAGAAAAACTCATTTGATGACCATGTGTTAAATGACCACCTTCATCCAAGCTCATTGATAAAACCTTATCACCTGGATTAAGTAAAGCCCTATAAACAGCCATATTAGCACCAGATCCTGAATGGGGTTGTACATTTGCATACCGAACGCCAAATAATTTTGTTACGTATTCTATAGCTTTGTTTTCTATTTCATCTACGTGCACACAGCCACCATAATATCTCTTAGCTGGATATCCTTCAGCGTATTTATTAGTTAAAATACTGCCTTGCGCCTTAAGTACGTTTTCACTTACAAAGTTTTCCGATGCAATTAATTCTATCGTATTTTGTTGCCTTTTCTTTTCCTTTTCAATAATTTCAAATATTTCTTCAACCATATTTCTTCCTCCTAAACTTCAATATACCTATTAAGCTTAACTGAATAAATATATTTTTTGACTTTTTTAGCACCCATTTTACTTCTAAGCGCCATCTCATATAAATCAAGTTGTACTTTATATAAATCACTTAACTCAGATAGCTCATCAACATTATCAGTCTTATAGTCTACAATTGTGTATAAATCATTTTTTACATACATCAAATCTACTATACCACTTACTAATATCATACCACTTTTTAAAGTTTTATCATAGTAATTAGCTGGAATTTCAAAGTCTATTTTCATTTCTTTGTAAACCTTATCTGCTGATAGTAATTCATCATATAAATCACTTGTTAAATACGCAAATATTTTATCTAAGTTAATTAGTTTATAATCTTCTTTCATAATAAAACCATTATCAACTAAGTTTTTAAGTTCATTTTCTAATTCTTTTATGCCATACTTTTTAGTAGGTAACAATTCAAATATTTTATGATAAACAGTACCTAAATTAGTATGACTAACACTATCACTTAAAAAGTTTGGATTTCTTAAGTATCCTGTTTTATGTTTAATATCACTTACACTTAAATACTTAGGAACGTTACAAAGTTCATCATAGTTAAAACCTATTATCTTATTAAACATATCCATATCAAATGAGTTTTTTTCTTCCTTAGTTTTTTCTTTAAATTCACTTTCATCAATCGTTGATGCATTAACTATTTTTAAATCAATATTACTTTCTGATGCGTACACTTTAGGTATAAACATACTCATACTTCTAAGTGCTTTTCCATCTTTATGTCTTAAAAGGCAAGCAATGATTATATCTAAATAACATTTAACACTACTTAAATAAAAATTTGAAATAACTTCTTTATCACCCATCATAGATGATATTTCAGTAGATGACTTTTCAATATCATTTGTATAACCAGTTATAATTATCTTTTCTTTTGCCCTTGTTAAAGCAACATAAAGAATTCTAAGTTCTTCTGATAACATTTTGCTTTTTTCATTTTCTTTAAATAGCATTATTGGTACGGATTCATATTTTAATTTATAATCATTATCTTTTAAGTTAGTAGCAAAACCTAAATCCTCATTAATCATTATGTTTTTACGCAAATCTTCAAAATTAAACTTCTTTGCCGTTTCTGAAACAAAGACAACTGGATATTCAAGACCCTTAGATTTATGTATTGTAGTTATTAATACGTTATCCCCATCTGATAATGGATTTACACCTTCTAAGCTGTCTTTATTTAAAATAACGTTTTCTAAATATGATATAAAAGAATATAAACTAACGTTTTTCTTAGCTTCAAAATCACTTGCATGTTTAACCATCTGCTCTAAGTTTTTTTCCCTTTTTATCCCACCTTTAAACGCTGATAAAATAGGTATTACGTTAAGTTCTTTATAAATAGTAGTTAATAAACTAGATATTTTAACCGTTAAAGATAAACTTCTATACCTTTTAATATCATCTAGGTATTTGTTTATTAAAGGATTATTAAAATTAATTAAGTTTTCATATAATGATTCATATTTATCTTTCCTTGCTTCTGCTACTAAATCATAAGAAACATCCATAACAGGAGAAGTTAAAACACTTAGCAATGCTACATCATCATAAGGATTATCAATTATCTTAAGCAAGTTTATAACAAATTTTACTTCATAATTATCAAAGTATTCAGAGGCGCTTTCCATATAAACACTTATGCTTCTTTTGTTTAAGGCTTCTTTAAACACGTTACTATTTTTTAACGATCTTAAAAGAATAACAATATCACTAGGTTTTATATCACGCCATATTCTTTTTTTATTATCGTATACTTGATGCTTATCTTTGATTAACTTTTTTATTCTATCAGCCACTACTATTGCTTCTTTTTCAGTTTTACTTAAATCATCATCATCATTTTCACTTTTTTCTTTTCCATCAATTATAATAACTTCAGAATCCAAGTTTTTTCCCTCGTCATATGATGCCCCTAAGTATAATTTTTCATCTTTGTCATAATTTACTTCACCAAAATAATTAGTCATTGTATTTTCAAAAATAAAATTACAAAAATCTAGTACTTCTTTTCTACTTCTAAAGTTTTTTGATAAAGTTATAAGTCTTGGAAAACCTTCTTTGCTAGCAGATGATTTATCATTATTAAATATCTCAGGACAGGCACTTCTAAACTTATAGATACTTTGCTTTACATCACCAACAATGAATAAGTTTTTATTATCTTTTGATATAGCATTAAAAATAACGTTTTGTAAATTATTTGTATCTTGATATTCATCTATTAGTATCTCACTAAAATTGTTTGATAGCTTTTTAGAAAGTTCAGTTTTTTTGCCATCTTTAACCAATAGGTTTAAACATAAATGAGCAACATCAGAAAACGTATATTTATTAATCTTATTTTTATAAGAAAATAATTCTTCCCTATAAGTTTTTACAACATCAAATAAAATATTTAAAGCATTAAAAGTTTTTTCTTGTTCTTTATAATATGAATTATCCGTTATATGGTAAAACTCTTTTAGTGACTTTTTAATCTCATTTTTAAACTCATCTCTTATTACCTTATATTTAACCATTACCGCGTCATCTTTATGACCACGGGGAGTTCTTAATGTATCAAACTCTATCGTTCTAAGTCTTCTTGATAATTCATCAAAGGTGAAAATGGTAAGAAAATCATTAATATAATTTCTTTCTTTTCTAGCTAGCTCTAAAACCTTATCAAAATCATCACTTTCATTATATAAAGCCTCTATTATTTCTTCATATAAAGCGTTATAAGCCTTCATTTTATCTCTTATGTTCTTAAGCATCGATTCTTTATAAAAATCATTTTTATAATTTTCCAAAGTTTTGTTAATAAACGCTTCATAAAAAGGGATGGTATCTAAAAAATCACTTACTTTAAATACCACGTCTTTTATTAAACTAACACTACTAGCACCAAAAAATGATAACAAATCTTCATAGTTTATATTATTATCAAACATGTTTTCTAAAACGTTCGTTATAACTTTACTCTTTATTATTTTTTCTTCTTCGTTTGGTAATATATCAAAATCTTTATCAATGTCTAATTTTTCAAAATTATCTCTAACTAAAGTATTATAAAAGGCATCCATGGTTGTTATATATGCACTATCAATTAAACTTATTTGCTTTTTTAAATATGTATTTTTGAGATCTTTTTCATACGCTTCTTTTATTTTATCTTTTATTCTTATTTTCATTTCCTCTGCCGCTGCTTTGGTAAAAGTAACTATTAATAGGCTACTAACAGAAGTCCCATCCATTATAAGTTTTAGAACTCTTTCAGATAAAACGGCCGTTTTACCACTACCTGCTGCCGCACTTACAATTATTTTCCCCCCACGGGTGTTAATTGCTAAAGATTGATCACTTGTCCAACTAGGCATCAAAATCACCTCCTAGCATATTAAATACCTCTCTATTTTTATAGTCTAAAGGTTTTCTTTTTTTATCTACCTTATCATCAAACTTACATATACTGCTATACTTACAGTAAGTGCAAGCATCTAACCTGCCACCAATAGGACTCGCTGATATATTTCCTTCATATATTTCTCTTCCCATCTTTTCAAGAGATGTTTTAATATTATCAAATAACTTATTCAAATCATCTAAGCCGTATACTTTTTGTTCATCTATTCGACCGTAAGATGTCATGTTAATATAGGTTCCTTCATACATCTTTTCGTGCAGGTTAATATCATCTTTATGTACGATTCCATTCATTTTTAAACGGGCTTTTACCGTATCTTCTTTATCTTCATAACTACGTGATGATAATTTTTCTTTAACAAGTGCTGGATAATATAACAATGCTGATGGAACTATATTTAAATTAGATATGTTGCTTTCTTTTATGGCAAGGAGATAAACAAGCATCTGAAGATTAAGGCCATCAAGCACATCATCTAATCTAAAGTTTTTTTGGCCCGTTTTATAATCTATTATCCTGTAATAAAAATTATTATCAGAAGTATAAGTATCTACCCTATCTACTACTCCACCTATTTTTAACACGTTATTATTTATTTTTATTTCAAGTGGTTTAACTATACTTTCCTCATCTATTTTAAATTCAAAATAAGTCGGTCTAAACTTAGTAACATCCATTTCATTTACTATGTTTTTAATTACTAAAGATGCGTTTTTTGAAAGAGCTTTTATAACATAGCGAGTGGTATTATTAGATATTTTGCCATTTTCTTCCAAATAATTTTTAGCATACTTAAATACGTAATCATCTATTGTTTTAACACTTACTTTATCAATGTCATTTTTAATTATATTTTCTAAAATATAGTGTACAAAAGTACCTACTTCCCTGTTATCAAAAGTATACTTTTCTTTTACTTTCAATCTCAAACCATACTGACAAAAGTAATAAAATGGGCATCCAAAATAAGTTTCTATAGAGCTTGGACTTATGTTTAGTTTTGAGGTATATAATTTATATACAACATCCTTATTTAATTTATAATTTAAATTATGAATATTTGATTTGTTTATTTTATCAAAGTATTTATTATCTTCTTTTTTTATCTTATCTTCTGATAGTAAAATACTATATTTTTTTAACATTTCATTTTTATCATATATACTATTATCATTTACTTCCTCTAATGATAAATTGTTTAAGTATAAGCATTTTTCAGTTAATTTTAAATCTGACGATAATTTTGGATAAGTTATCATTATATTATCAGTTTCAATCGCTTTACTAAATAAATGATAAGAATAATTTTCTTTTTCTTCTAATTTAATAATAAGGTCTTCTTTATCTACATCATCATTATTAATAAGATTAGGCAAAGATAATTGATAAGGCATATCAGTGTTTATCATTCCTAGCAAATATATGTACTTTTTACCTTCATATAAAGCTGAAGTAAAATCTTTTACACAAATAGAATCTTGCATATCTATTTTTTTATCTGTTAATAAACTATTATTTTGTAAAATATTTAGTATCTCATCTATACTTACTTTAGCATTCATATAATCATTCATATTTTCAAATAACAAAATAAGTTTAAGTACTCCATCTTCGTCTTTTAAAAACAAGTTATCTATTATCTTTTCTTCTAAAAAGTATGTATATAAAATTCTTAATAACTCTTTTTTATCATTAATTCCAACTACATTTTCTAACAAATATTTAAGTGGGATAATAACACCATCTTTAGCATCATTTATCTTACTTAAATCATCTTCATCTTTTGCACTAAAATTTTTCTTATTTCCGTTTGGATTATACGTAAAAGGTAAATAAAAATCCTTATCTTCTAGGTCCCAGCTGTAAATGTAATTATCTAATTTATCTACCAATTTTAAATCTATATCAAATATTCCTAATTTTAATAACTCAAGAAAGGTTTTACAAGTAAAGTCTCCTTTTAAAACATTACAAAACAGTTTAATAAATCTATCAGTTAAAATTCCTTTATTTTCTGTTTTATTATATGGATGGTTTAAATAAAGTTCAAAATATGGTCTATACGTATTTATATTTGGACACACTATTAATATATCTTCATATCTGGTCCCTTCTATAATTCTTTTAGAAATATTGTTGCTTACAAAAGAGACTTCATCTGATATATCATTTAATGATTTATAATTTACCTTTTTATGATTATATGTATATTCATCATAATTAAAATTTACGTTTATACTAGCTAGTTTTCTAGATAATACATTATTATTTATACCATCTAATATTAATAATACGTTTCCTTCTTTTCCCATTTTAGATAACAATAAAAGTTCATTATCACTAAAATCATCAAAATTCAAAAACAAATAATTTCTTTCAAATAAATGGTCTTTCAATATGTTTTTATAAAGCATATTAATAGTTATATATCCATTTAATTCTAAACTTTTTTCATATTCATTAAATATTATTTTTAAATCTTCTATCTTTTCGTTATTATTTAATTTATAATCATAAAAAGTATTATAAGTACTAACAAGGTTATTTACAAATGAATTAGAAGAAACATTATTATAATATTTTAACTTTTCTTTTAATGATTTATATACTTTATCCATTATTATGTAACTAGCAAAATCACTAGCTATTTTTCTTGAGCCAGTGTAACTATCCATAATAAAATTATTAATACTTACTATGTTATAGTTATTTTTAATATATTTATACTTATAAAATATTTCTTTATTAGACGGTGTAATTATAATATATTTTTCTAAATCTTTAACTTCACTTAATTTCATAATCTCAATCATATTAACACCATCTTTCTATATACAATTATAGCAAAATATAAAATTAAAAAGAACCTTTATCGGTTCTCTTTTTATAATTTATCTTTAATCTTAGATTGTAATTTATTTTTGTATTTCTTAGAAAGACTTGCTACTGTATTATATGTTTTCCTATAATATTTATCAATTTCTTCTTTACTTAACACTTCTTTATATTCATCATAATCACTATAATTAAACTCTTTTTCAAAAATAGATGTAGTAGTATTTAAACCATCTAAAATAGCTTTTCTTATTAATATATAAGCATATTCATATACTTTTCTTTGTTCTTCAGCTCTTTTAGCATAATCTTCTCCAACTTGTACATATACCCTACCATTTTTATTATTATACATATCATTTAAAAGGCTTTCTATTCTCCTAACTTGTTCATCATAGATTTTATTTAAATTAGAAATATTATTAGTTTTTTTATCATCTTTCTTTATATGTCTTTTAGTAAAATTAACTAGGTTTGTAAAATCCGCTTTGGTCACTAATAAAAACAAATCAAGCATACCTAAATAAAATTCATAATATTTTTCATCATCTGGTTTAAACTTATATGTTTTATTATCCTTTGGCACCATATAATAAAAATTGCTTATATAATCATTTCTATTTTTTATTGTAAAGCATCCCTGTAACGTAAGAGTAAAATCTAACAAAGCTGTTTTCTTTGCCATATATTCTATTTTTACGTCGTTTAAATCAGTATTATTTTCCTTTTCTTCTTTACATAATGATTCATATTTATCCTTTGCCTTTAAATATTGATCTATTATTTCTTTATAAAACATTATACCACCTCATTTTTAAACTTGTGCTTATAAAGTACAGGATGATTATTATACCACATTTTATGACTATCGAAGAAAAAAAATTAATAAACTATTTTCTTACAAGACGTTTTATAGATGTCCCAGGAAGTTCTACTAAATTATATTGTTCTGCAAGCATATAAATATCATCACCCAAGAATTCATTTGGTACTGATTGCTGAAATAATTTCCAAACTTTTTGCATAATATTTAAATCCTGCAAATTAATTGTAGAAAATATATAATCTAAGGTAATTACTCTTCCAGTAAAGGGATTTATTGAGCCCACTTTAGATAAATCAACGCCAAATACATCTACAAAATATAAAAATATTGCACTTTTTATATCAATTTCTTTCGTAAATAAATTTGTTTCAAAGTCAAAATATTTCTTTGTTAAAACATCACTTGGTATACCTAAAAAATCCGAGAATCCCACTGCTGGCATTTGCTTTATTTGTAAACCATCATAATCAATAAAAAATACTTTTCTATCTGGAGTAATTCTAATGTTTTCCGTAGTGCACAAGTCTGGAAATACTATACCTAATTCATTACCAATTTTTATATTATTTTCAATTTGTGAATGAATGTTTGCATAACTACTTAAGTTATATATATCTTCGTAAAAATCAGTAAAATCAACACCTGGTACATATGGCATAGTATAAGAATTAACGATTCCATTTTCTTCAAGTTTTCTATTTGGCATTGCAAAATTAGTAAATGAAGTTAGGTTATCTACTTCATCTAATCTTTTTTCTAAACTAAAGCCTGTATTAGATAGTAATTCTAACAGCATATTATCTAAGATTTTCAACACTTCCCCATTTGGTAATCGTCTTATTTCTGTATCCTCACATTCAATTAATAATTTATGCCCTTTATTATTTTTTATAAATTCATCCAAGTTTAATTTAGGCATTGCCATATAACCACCTCTTTTTCTCTATATAATATATATTTTTTATACATATGTCAAAGAACAAAAGCAAAATTAAAATTTTGCGCATTGGTCGTCACCGATCCAACATTCCTGCTTCTAAGAGTAAGTAACCTTGACTTCTCCACAGGCTTAAATTCCGATAGTCGCTACCGTATTTTTCATTCTTTTTTCACTTATATTTTATTTTTCTAATATCACCTTCCTATCACTTAAATAATACTCTTTATATTAACACCATTATATATTACAGTAAATACCTTTTTAATCGACTTTTTTCGACATTGCAAAACGCACTTTCCTAATATATAAAAAACTAAGACAACAATTATTAGTTATCCTAGTTTATCAATTTTATTATTTTTTATTTATTTTTATCAGCAATTGCAGCTTGTGCAGCAGCTAATCTTGCAATTGGTACTCTAAATGGAGAGCATGATACATAGTCTAATCCAATCTTATGACAGAATTCTACTGATGAAGGATCTCCTCCGTGTTCACCACAAATACCAACGTGTAATTTTTCGTTAACTGGTTTACCAAGTTTTAATGCAGTTTCCATTAATTTACCAACACCAGTTTGATCTAATTTAGCAAATGGATCATTTTCGAATATCTTAGCATCATAGTAAGCATCTAAGAACTTACCTGCATCGTCTCTAGAAAAACCAAATGCCATTTGTGTTAAATCGTTTGTACCGAAACAGAAGAAATCAGCTTCTTTTGCAATTTCATCAGCTGTTAATGCAGCTCTTGGAATTTCAATCATAGTACCAACTTCGTATTCTAATTCAATTCCTGAAGCCTTAATTTCAGCATCTGCAGTTTCAGTAACTATGTTTTTAACATATTTTAATTCTTTAACTTCGCATACAAGAGGAATCATTATTTCAGGTTTAACGTTCCAATCAGGATGATTCTTCTTAGTAGTTATAGCAGCTCTAATAACAGCTTTAGTTTGCATTCTAGCTATTTCTGGATAAGTAACAGCAAGACGGCATCCTCTGTGTCCCATCATTGGGTTGAATTCATGAAGTGAAGCAATTAAGTTCTTAATTTGTTCAACACTCTTACCTTGTGCATCAGCTAACTTTTTAATATCAGCTTCGTCAGTAGGAACGAATTCATGTAATGGTGGATCTAGGTATCTAATAGTAACTGGGAAGCCTTGTAAAGCTTCATATAATTCTTCAAAGTCATGTTGTTGATATGGAAGAATCTTTTCTAATGCAGCTTCTCTTTCTTCTACTGTATCAGCACAAATCATTTCTCTAAATGCTGCGATTCTATCTTCTTCGAAGAACATGTGCTCTGTACGGCATAACCCAATACCTTCAGCTCCAAGTTCACGAGCTTTCTTAGCATCTGCTGGAGTATCAGCGTTAGTTCTAACTTTTAATGTTCTGAATTTATCAGCCCACTCCATAACTCTTCCAAATGTACCAGCGATTGAAGCATCAACAGTTGGGATTTGTCCATCATATATGTTACCAGTAGAACCATCAATTGAGATATAATCTCCTTCATGGTAAACTTTACCAGCTAATGTGAATTGTTTATTTTCTTCATCCATAGCGATATCGCCACATCCTGAAACGCAGCAAGTACCCATACCACGAGCAACAACTGCAGCGTGTGAAGTCATACCACCACGAACTGTTAAAATACCTTGAGAAGCTTTCATACCAGTAATATCTTCTGGAGAAGTTTCAAGTCTTACTAATACTACTTTTTCTCCACGAGATGCCCATTCTTCAGCATCTTCTGCAGTAAACACAACTTTACCACATGCAGCCCCTGGAGATGCTCCTAAACCTTTTCCAGCTGGAGTAGCTTCTTTTAGTGCTTTAGTATCAAATTGTGGATGTAATAAAGTATCTAAGTTACGAGGATCAATCATAGCAACTGCTTCTTCTTCAGTGCGCATTCCTTCGTCAACTAAATCACAAGCAATTTGTAATGCAGCTTGTGCTGTTCTCTTACCATTTCTAGTTTGAAGCATGAATAATTTACCATGTTCAACAGTAAATTCCATATCTTGCATATCTCTATAGTGATCTTCAAGAATTTTGCAAACTTCATTAAATTGTTTGAATGCTTCTGGGAATTTTTCTTCCATTTCTGAAATATGCATAGGAGTTCTAACACCTGCAACAACGTCTTCACCTTGTGCGTTTGTTAAGAATTCACCAAATAAGCCCTTAGCACCTGTTGCTGGGTCACGAGTAAATGCAACACCAGTACCACAGTCATCTCCCATGTTACCAA
>CAJTWC010000003.1 GCA_910580185.1 uncultured Bacilli bacterium | reverse complement strand
TATTACCAACTTAAAAATTTTAGTTTAAATGCTGAGCCTGAGAAAGATTGTAATCATATTCTTATGACTGTTAAGCCTATAACAAATGATAGATTTAAGATAGATAGAAGATTTAAGTCTATATATGGGTTGAATCATAGAACTCTAGATGCAGTCATTGTTTATAAATGCGTTAACTGTGGTGGGAATTTTGTTATAGATAATAATAGTAAATTTATATATCCATTAATATTTAATGGTATAGGCCAAATAAGTTTAGGAAAAAAAATAGATTCAAAACAATACCCAGTAATTAATTTCTTTAATGATAATAGAACCGATTATTATGAATCTTTATTTGAAAATCAAAATAGTATTCTTTATTTAAGAGCAGTATCTAAATTAGGTGAAGACGCAACTAGTATTGAAATTTTAGAGCTTATGGAAAAGTTAAATGCTGATGATAATGAAAAACTTGATGCTGTTTATAAAGATACAGAAGTCAAAATTAAAAACGTTACATTTGGATTATAATAGTACTTAATTAGTCCTTTTTTAATTTATAAGATTTAAATGCTTAGTATGAAAAGTATTTACATCAAAATATATTTTGATGTATAATACCTCTAAGAAAAGAGGTGTGTTTTTGTGTTTGCAACAAAAGAAAATATAAATTCCTATAAAGCTTTTAGAAAATATGCAAGGAAAGCAGAAAGAAAGTCTACTCCTGAAAGCGAAAAAGAATACTTAATTCCTTTTGCAGCTGGATATAAAGCAGCTTTGTATAAACTAGCTTTACAAGAAATTAAAACTTTTTCTTTATCACTAAATAATGGTTGTAATCATGTTTTGTTTAAAACGAATAATACTGACGCAAATCAAATTAAGAACATGATGAGTACTAGTAACATTATTGACGTTAACGAAGTAGAAATCTATTCTTGTCCAAATTGTGGTCAAATATTTATAAAACAAACTGGTAGTGAAGAAGTTATTACTCTTACTGATTTTTTTGATTTTTATTTAGGGGTTAATGATAAAGAAGAAATTGATTTTCATACTTTAAAGTTACCAATTATTAATGAGAATAAATATGTGGATGTTAATTATAACACGTATCCAAGCTTTTTATATTTAAGAGCAATGGCAGATTCTAAAATGGATGTTTCACCTGATGAATTAGCGCAAAAAATTCAAATATTTAGTGATGAAGATGAAGTTCAAATGGATAAAATTACATCAGACTATAACAAGAAAATTGAAAAATTGTTTAATGATGGGGAAAGTCAAGAAATCATAGATAAAACATCGATTGATTATAGTAAAAAAATGGAAAGAATAACACTTGGCATAAGTAGAAGAAAAAGAAAAGTGAATTAATCACTTTTTTTAATTTTTTAGAGGAATTTTAAAATATTTAACTAACAATTATATAGGAAGCGGTAAAACTAGCTTTGTTTTCCATCTTTTTATGAAGAATAGGAAGGTGGGTGATAATTATGAAGATAAAATTTCCTTCGAAGTTGATTATCATATTAATACTTATAATAGCCCTAGTGTTAATTATTAGTATATAAGAAAAACAAGGATAGTTTAACTAACCTTGTTTTTCAATAAAGAAATTTAATGGAAAACAACTAGTAAGATGCTTTCTTCATTTATATTATATAGTAATTAATTATATTATTCAATTATTTATTAAAAATTCTCAGTTTACATATTATATACATTTGTGTTAAACTTAAATTGATGAAACGTAAAAATATAATAAGAATATCATCTAAGGAGAATACATATTTATGAAGTCAAAAGAAGTAGAAAAATTTTTTTCTGAGATATTAGGAAGAACTGAATACATCTGCTACGAAGCAGATGTTATGTTACCTTGTAATGGTTCTTATGTTTTTAATATGTTTCCTGTATGTTTTTATAAAATATTACGTAATGAATCTATAATTAGAATGTCAAAAATATTACAAAACGGTAATAATATATATGTTTTTAATACGTCTAATCATACTAGATTAGAACACAGTAAGGGTGTATACACAAAAACTTTAGATGTCTTGATGAGAATATATAAAGATGAAAAACTAAGAAAATTCGTAAAATCTAAAGGTTATTATAAATACTTTGTTGCTTTACTTGCCAAAGCATTACTCCATGATATAGGACATGGACCTTTTTCTCATACGATGGAAACGGTTTGTAATTTACCTAAAGGGTTTCACGAAGAAATAGGAAAAAGAATAATAAGTGAAAATAATGACTTGAAAGAAGCTTTAAACGAAATATATAATGGGTTACCAGAATTAATAAACGAAGTGACAGAAAAAAACTTTTTAGGATTAAATCGTTTGTTTGAAGGTGAATTTGATGTTGATAGGGGAGACTTTTTATCTAGGGATATTGCTTTTGTGCATGGTCACGATTATGCTGCAAAATATATTAAAATTACTTCTGAATTATTTCAAAATTTCTATATTGGAAAAGTAGTAAATAAAGATGGTAAACACATACTTTCACCTATTTTTAAAAGATCGCAGTTAGAGAATGTAGAGGTTTTTTTGAAACAAAGGTTTAATAATTATAGAAATATTTATTATCATCCTAAATCAATGGCTTATGAACATATTTTTAAGGAATTTGCTAAAGTATTGATAGAGCGTGGGGAAGATAGCGAACTTAAGAATTTCTTGGTTGATAATGTTTCAAAAAAACCAGATGAAATAAATTTGGATGAATATTTAGACTTTAATGATGCTAAATATCTTAGTGAAATTTTTAAAATAGGAATTAATACTAATGATTCAGAGTTAAAAGCACTAGCAGCGCTTTGTATTCCAAATAAAGATATGATTAATTACTTATATTATGGTTTGATGGTATCTTATGAACAATCTGTGGGGATTGATGGAGAATTAATTTTATCTGATGAATATAAGAAATTCGTTTTAAATTTAGCTAAAATTGCATCACCTGAAAGCGAATTAGGAAAATTACTGTTAGAATATCCTTATGAAGAAAATTGTTTTGTTTTAGAAAGTGATTTAAAAAGTGATGTAGAAAAAGTAGAAAGTATATGTGAAAAAGTACTAAGGGTAAAAAAAGAAGATTTTGAAAATATTGGTCTAATATCATGGAAAATGAACATAAACTCTTATAAAGGCAAAAAAGATGAATGTATTTACATAGAAGCATCGGATGGAAACGTATATGAGTATAGCATTCATCCTGAAAGAAAAGAAGAAATAATAGAATTTACTAAGAGCGGATTTTTTGCATTAGCACCAAAATTAAGACAAGCCGGATTTAAAGATAAAGATATTATGGATGTTAAGAAAATAATTAGCGGTTATAATAAAAAATTAAAGAAACAATAGTCATAATTTATAAAAAATATGATATGATAAATTTATATAAAGGATGTGATTTTTAATGTTTGCGCACGATGACAATTGTAATCTTTATCATCATTTATTAATAAATATAGAAATGATTAATAAAACAAATGAAAAAGAAGATAAAACAGAAGATGATATAAAATATACTAAAAAGCTTAAAGAAGAAATAGATAAAATAGCACATCAACTGATGAATGATTTGAAAAATCAAATAGATGGCAAAGATTTAGGCATAACAGAACAAATTATAGAAATAAAAGATAGGCGTTTCGATAGAAGGTTTGAAGATGTTCCAGGAATGATACATGATAGAGTAATTCATTATAGAAAAAAAGATTTAGAAAATTGTAGACATGTTTTAGTAAGAAAAAAAGATGGAACTTGGACTTGTGTTAATTGTTTTAATAATTTTTTCGCTATCCATAATAATTTTTCTTCAAAATTTGAAGTATCTAATTTTGCACCTTGTATAGCACCAACTAAACAGATGGAATGTGCTTATCTTAATTTACCAATTTATTATGGAAATGAAATTTCATTTGTAGATGATTTATCTAACATATCTGATTACAGTTTTAAATATTTAAAAGCAACGCACGAATTAGGCTTTGAATGTTCTTCATCAGAGGTAGCAGAAAAAATATCAAGTTACATTGATGAGGAAACTGAAAAGAAAAACGAATTAGAATTTCAAATTATTAAATATAAATTAGGACTTTAGTAATTACTTCGACAATTATAATATAAATCATGTGCTATCTTTATGATAGGTGATGGTTATGAAAAAATTTAAATCTAAGAAAATTAAAAAGAAAAAGAGATATATTAAATACGTATTTATATTCTTTTTCTTTTTTTCATATGTGTTTATTTTAAAATATTCATCTTCTAATAAATTAAAAAATAATATTTTAAAAAAGGATGAACGTTATATTAATTTTGATATTAAAAATTATATAAAAAAGAAGGCTTCTAATATGATTAATAATCCTGTTAACTTCATGAACGTCGATATTAAAAATGCTAATTTAAAAACAGATGATAATAATCAAATAACAGAACAAAAAGTCACTAATACATTAAATGTAAAACAAGAAAAGATGGATCCTATAATATATATTTATAATACTCACCAGACTGAAGAATATGATAATTATAGTGTTTTTGATGCTGCAAACGCTTTAACAAATAAGTTAAATGATGTTGGACTTACTAGCATTTTTGAAGAATCAAGCATAAAGGTGTTTTTAGAAAATAATAATTATAAATATTATAAGTCATATGCTGCATCAAGAAACTACATGAATACGGCGATAAGTAATAATCCAACTTTAAAATATTTTTTTGATATCCATAGGGATTCGGTAGGAAGAAATATCAGTACTGCAAGCATAAATGGTAAAAGTTATGCAAAAGTTTTATTAGTCGTTGGAACCGACAATCCTGGTAATGTTAATAACTTAAAAAATGCTAATAGGTTAAATGACATAATAAGTAGTAAAGCACCAGGTATATCTAGAGGAATAGCATCACACGGCGGTAAAGGATATAATGGTGTTTATAATCAAGATTTATCTGAAAACGTATTTTTAATAGAAGTAGGAGGCAAAGATAATACAAAAGAAGAAGTAGAAAATACGATAAACGTAATATATGAATCAATAGTAGAATACGTAAGAGGTATTATATGATTAGTTATAAAAAGATATTTCAGGGATTTGTATGGATATTATTTTTAAGTTTTTTGGTGCTTTATTTTGCTCAAGCAGGTGGTTATTATGAAGATTTAAATAATAAAAAAGCATCATTAACGAAGGAAAATATAGAAAAATTTGAAATGGATGTAAAAAATGGAAAAGAAATAAAAGTAGAAAATTACGTTATTAATATGAAGAAAAATTATAACAATAAAGTATCTTCTTTTGGACTTTTTACTTCTAAAGCTTTTGCAAGTGGATTTAAGTGGGGAATAACAAACCTTTTTAATGGGATAGATAAGATGATGAATGATTGATATTATAATTAATACCAAGAAAGGGTTAAAAATCAAATGTTAAATATTTAGTTTTTAACAAGGTTAATATGGCAAAAGGTATTTATATAGCAGGTTTTGATGTTTTTAAAGATGATGCAATTCAAATAGGTGAAAAATACAAGAATATTTGTAAAAATTATGGTTTTAAGGGTTATTATCCTTTGGATAATGTTGCTAATGGTTCAAATGAAATATTTAAAGGTAATATAGGATTAATAAACCAAAGTGATATAATAGTTGCTAATTTAAATGATTTTAGAGGACAAACTATGGATGACGGAACTGCCTTCGAATTAGGTTATGGTTATGCTAGCGGAAAGTTATTATATGGTTATATTGATAGTGAAGATGATATGATAACTAAGATTGGTTCTAAAGATAAAGAAGGTTATAACGTTGAAGATTTTGGTAAGCCAATAAACTTGATGATTGCAGAATCAGTTAATATAATAGAAGGCGATTTTGAAGACTGTGTAAAAAAATTAAAACGCGATTTGACAAAATAAGCTAATTTATATATAATCTAGGTATATTTAAATTGTTGATCAAGAGTAGTATCTAAAATAAATATCAAAGAAAGTGATTGGTTGATGTAAAATCATATATGAGTTTTAGTGAATGGACTTGTGAAAGGATACCGAAAATAATAGTAGGCTATCACGGAAGTTATCCGTTACCTTATAACATATGTATGATAGTACGTATTTAGGTGGCATTAAACTTAAGAATATAACTCTTATCCTATTTTGGGTAAGAGTTTTTTAAATTTTAAGGATGTGATAAAATGATATTAGATAAACGATGGTGTATTAAAAGTTAATAAAAAAATAAAATTAATTAAAAGAAAGAAGGATAAGATATGAAAAGAATGTTAACAGGATTACAACCAACCGGGGTAATCACACTTGGAAATTATATTGGTGCTATTAAAGAAATGGCAAAAAGGCAAGATGAGTATGAATCATTTATATTTGTTGCAGATCTTCACGCCATAACGGTTCCTAATATGGATTTAAATTTAAAAGAAAAAACAAGAAGCTTAATCGCTTTATATTTGGCATGTGGGATAGATCCAAATAAAAATACAATATTTGTACAATCTGAAAATGAATACCATACCAATTTATCTTGGTTTTTAGAGTGTAACTCTTATTTTGGAGAGTTATCTAGAATGCATCAGTTTAAGGAAAAGTCTAAGAAAAACGAAAACTTTACCGCTGGTTTATTTACTTATCCAGTACTTATGGCAGCAGATATCCTATTATATGATACTGATGTTGTACCAGTAGGGATAGACCAAAAACAACACGTTGAACTAGCTCGTGATATTGCAATTAGATTCAATAATAAGTATGGAGAAACATTTGTTGTTCCAGAACCCGTTATGTCAGGAGCCGGTGCTAAAATAATGGACCTTATAGATCCGACAAAAAAAATGAGTAAATCCTCAGAAAATCAAAATGGAGTTATTAGGTTATTAGATGATTTAGATGTTATTAGAAAAAAAATAATGAGAGCAACTACTGATTCTGAAATGAATATTAAATATGATCCAGAAAATAAACCCGGTATATCTAATTTAATAACTATTTATGCATCAATATTAAATAAAACAGTAGAAGAAGTAGAAAAAGAATTTATTGATAGTAATTATGGTACTTTTAAAAAAGCGGTTGCTGATACAGTAGTTCAAGAAGTATCAAGAATACAAGATAAATATAATGAATATATTAATAGTGATTTAATAGATAAAATATTAGAAGAAGGAAAAAAGAAATCTAGAATTTTTGCAAAAGCCAAGTATGAAGCTGTAAAAAATAAAGTTGGTTTTTACTAATAGATAGGAATGATTAGATTGGCAACTTATGATTTTAATAGATATTTAAAAGAAATATTATCATTTAGTGATGACGATGAAACATATAATGAATTCTTATTTAAATATAATGAATTAGAAAGTGTAGTTAATTCTAAACCAGGTAATATTAGTATGCCTATAATATTAGAAAATAATGAATATTTAAACATACTTAAATACACTCTCGATTTATATGATAAAGCTCCAATTAATTTTAGATATATGGATATTATAAAATATATTAAGGAATTACTTAGAATCTATCATATAAATATTAGTGGTAATCCTATCATTAATGATTTTAATGATGTTTATGATTTATATGAAAACCTTAAAGAAGAAAGCATTTCATCTTTGAAACTTAACTCAAAAGTGCCACTTAATGTTTTTATGGAATCATTAAGATTAGTATTATTATCAAATATGAAAGATTTAAAAAAGGCGCACGATTTATCATTTTACGTAAAAACAAGATTACAGGATTATGTATATGCTTTATCCATTGATAATTGTGTTATGGATCCTAGATTAATAAATGATATGAAAAATTTTATTAGAGAAGGCTTTATTGTAATGCCATATTTTTATAACAAAGAAAATTATCATAAAGATATTTTAGAAGAGTTTGATAAATATACAAAAGATTTAATAACTACTACTATTAATAATAGTAGTGGCCCTAAAATGTAAGCGAAGATATATTAATCTTTGCTTTTTTGTTAATATAAAAAATAAAGAATCAACAAAAAAAGACTTTTTTTCTTTGTTATGATATAATTAAAAACAGGTGAATTACATGAAAAAAGAAAACATAAGAAACTTTAGTATTATTGCTCATATAGATCATGGTAAGTCAACGCTTGCTGATAGAATAATGGAAAAAACAGGAGCGGTAACTAAAAGGGAACTTAAAGACCAACTTTTAGATTCAATGGACTTAGAGCGAGAACGTGGTATAACAATAAAACTAAATGCTATTGAACTTAACTATAAAAAAGATGGTGAAGAATATCAACTTCATTTAATAGATACCCCAGGTCATGTAGATTTTTCTTATGAAGTTTCAAGATCTTTAGCTGCTTGTGAGGGTGCTATACTTGTTGTCGATGCAGCTCAAGGAATAGAAGCTCAAACACTTGCGAATCTTTATCTTGCACTTGAAAATAATTTAACAATAATCCCAATTATTAATAAAATAGATTTGCCTAATGCAGATATTGAAAAGGTAAAAAAAGAGATAATAGATACTTTTGGCTTTGACGAAAGTGAAATAATATTAACAAGTGCTAAAACTGGTGTTGGTATTGAAGCGTTATTAGATGCTATAGTAGAAAAGATTCCAGCGCCTAATGGAAGCGATAATGAAAAATTACAAGCTCTTATCTTTGATAGTTTTTACGAATCATATAGAGGAGCAATTATATGGACTAGAATAGTAAATGGTAAAGTATCAGTTGGCGATAAAATCAAAATGGTTTCAACCGGAAGTGAATACGAAGTTGTTGAACTTGGTAAACATGATCCGAAAGAAAGAAAGGTAAACACACTTTCTGCAGGAGAAGTCGGATATTTATGTGCTTCTATCAAAAGTGTTAGTGACATAAAAGTAGGAGACACTATAACTTTATCTAAAAATCCTGGTGCGTTACTACCTGGTTATAAGCCTATGAAACCTATGGTTTTCTGTGGTCTTTATCCAATCGAATCAAATAGGTATACAGACCTTCGTGATGCTTTAGAAAAATTAAAACTAAATGATGCGGCTCTTTCTTTTGAACCAGAAACATCAACGGCGTTAGGATTTGGATTTAGATGCGGATTTTTAGGAATGCTTCATATGGATGTAACAGAAGAGCGAATCGAAAGAGAATTTGGAATAGACATAATCGCAACAAGCCCATCAGTTGTTTATGAAGTAACTAAAACGAATGAAGAGGAAATATTAGTAGATAATCCAAATGAAATGCCTGATAGACAAAAGATAAAAGAAATAAGAGAACCTTACATAAAGACAAACATATTTGTACCGAGTGAGTTTATTGGCCCTGTTATGGAGTTATGTCAAGATAAGAGGGGCACGTATATAGATATGGATTATATTAATAGTACAAGAGTTAATATACACTATGAAATACCATTATCAGAGGTAGTTTATGATTTCTTTGATAAATTAAAAAGCTTTACTAAAGGTTATGCTTCATTTGATTATGAAATAATAGGATATAAACCTAGTAACTTAGTTAAGATGGACATTTTAATTAATGGAGAAGGCGTTGATGCACTATCAACCATTACCCATAAGGATTTTGCGTATACTCGTGGTAAAGCAGTAG
This sequence comes from uncultured Bacilli bacterium, assembly GCA_910580185.1. GTDB lineage: Bacteria > Bacillota_I > Bacilli_A > RF39 > UBA660 > Aphodocola. Next base: position 177,049 of record CAJTWC010000003.1, on the reverse strand, counting down.
TTGAAAACCTAAAGAAATTAATACCTAGACAATTATTTGAAGTGCCTATACAAGCGGTAATAGGAACTAAAGCAATTGCCAGAAGTGATATTAAAGCAATGAAGAAAAACGTACTTGCTAAGTGTTATGGTGGAGACGTTTCGCGTAAAAGAAAGTTACTTGAAAAACAAAAAGAAGGCAAAAAAAGAATGAAAAGAGTAGGTAACGTAGAAATACCACAAGAAGCATTCTTATCAGTTTTAAAAGTAGATAATGAGTAAAAACAGGAGGTAATTATGTTAAGTGAAGATCAAAGAATAAACAAAAAAAGAAGAGTAAAAGAGTGTGTAAATTTATTGGTTGGAAGAAAATTAACTAATAAACAAATAGAAGAAGAAACAGGTATATCTAAATCAAGCGTTCAAAGGTATTTACATGATGAAGATTTTATAATAGAAGTGTGTAAAGAAGAAGGCTTAGATGTCGAAAGTACGAATTATGTTATTCAAATAATAAATGAAATACTTGAAGAAAATAAAGAAAAAGCAGCTAGTAATGGCGGTAAAAAAGCACAAGAATTAAATGACTTTTATAAAGATTCATCTGGTAAATTTAAAGGCTCTGGGCCAAGAATATAATGATAAAATCAGTTTATATTCATATACCGTTTTGCAAAAAAATATGTTCTTATTGTGATTTTTGTAAAAATTTTTATAATGAAAAAGTAGTGATTAATTATTTAAAGGCTTTAGAAAAAGAAATAAGTAATAACTATAAAAAAGAAGTACTTGATACATTATATATAGGAGGAGGAACCCCTAGTTGTCTTTCGATAAATGATTTAAAAAGACTATTTAAAATATTAAAGCAAATTAAATTATCCAAAGACTATGAATTTACCTTTGAGTGTAATTATGATGATATATCAGAAGAATTATTAATGTTATTAAAACAAAATAGAGTAAATAGATTAAGTATAGGAGTTCAAACTTTTAATGAAAAGTATGAAAAAATATTAAATAGAAAAATAGATAAAGAAGAGATGATAAATAGTATTAATTTATCTAAAAAGTATTTTGATAATATTAATATTGATTTGATGTATGCTCTTCCAAAAGAAAGTATTAAAGACTTAGATGATGATTTGAAAACTTTTATAAAGTTAGATGTAAAACATATTAGTACGTATGCACTTATAATAGAAGAACATACTAAATTGGAACTTGATAACATAGAAGAACTGGATGAAGATATCCAAAATGAAATGTATTATAAAATAGCGAATAAATTAAAAAATAATGGATATATTCATTACGAACTAAGTAACTTTTCCAAGCCAGGATATGAGTCTAAGCATAATTTAACATATTGGAAAAACGAGGAATATTATGGTTTTGGAGCGGGAGCCTCTGGCTTTATTAATGGTGTTAGATACGATAATACTAAAAGTGTCATTAATTATATAAATGGAAAAACGCGAGTTTATGAAGAAAAGATAAGCTTTGATCAAATGATTAAAGATGAAGTGATGTTATCTTTAAGAAAAATAGATGGAATAAATATTGATATGTTTTACGGAAAATATAAAGTAAAATTTAGTGATGCTTTTAATTATAATAAGATGATTGATGAAAAGTTACTTAGCATTAAAGATAATAATATATATATACCTTTTGATAAATTATTTATATCTAATGAAATAATTATAAGATTGCTTGATTCTTATATCTTGAATGATTAATAAAATTAATGTATAATTATTTATGATAGGGAGGTAGCTATGGATACTAACGTGGATATGATTGAAGAAATAGAAGAAATAGAAACACCAGAAGAACAAATTGATAACAGTGATGTTGTTATAAATCAGGATATTAGTGTGGCTGAAGAAACTAAATCAGAAGAAATACCTGTAATTGAAGAGGTAGAAGAAAAAAATAATTTAGAAAATAATGAAATAGATGTTAATGAACCAAATGAAGAAAAACAAAAAGCTGAAGAAGAACCAAAAGAAGAAACAAATGAATTACCATCTAAAAGCAAGGCCCCAGCCATTGTAATACTATCAGTATTATTAGTTCTTGATATAGCAGCACTTGTAATTTATATGATAGGAATAGATAAAGTTATTTCATTTATTAAATAGAAAAATATTGTGGATTTATACATTTAAATTAACGTTTTTATGCGTTAATTCTTTTATTTTTAGCACTCAGGTATTGACATTGCTAATTTTGCGTATTATAATATTGGTAGACTTCAAGAAAGAAGGTGATGGTGTGCTGTCTGAAAGACAAAATAAGCTTCTAAAACTAATCGTAGAAGAGTATATTAAAACAGCATCTCCAGTAGGATCATCTGGTTTGACAGAAATTCTTAATTGTTCGTCTGCAACAATAAGAAACGAAATGTCTATTTTAGAAGAAATGGGATATTTGGAGAAAACCCATACTTCATCAGGAAGGGTTCCTAGTGAAATAGGTTATAGATACTATGTAGATAATCTTATGAAACCTAAAGAAATGACAGGAGAAGACGTTTTAAAACTTCAAACAATATTTGATAATAAGCAGCTTGCCTTATCAGATATAATTACTAAGAGTTTGGAGATAATATCCGAAATAACCAATTGTACGTCCGTAGCACTTGGTAATGATAGCTCTTATAATAACCTAAAGCAAGTAGAGGTAATACCATTATCAAATAATAGGCTTATCGCAATTGTAGTAACAGATAAAGGTCACGTTGAAAATAAAGAATTAAATATTGATGGCGATATTAACTTATCTGAAATTAAAAAAGTAGTTGAATTAATTAATAAATTACTTGTTGGTACACCACTTGATGAAATAAGCGGTAAACTTGAATTTGAGATAAAACCGATAATTGGAAACTACGTAAGATCACACGAAGCTTTATATCAGGCATTTTATAATGCATTTAACGAGTTTTCGAGTAAAAGCCATATGCATATGGCAGGTCGTACGAAACTCCTTGATTATAGGGAATTTGGCAATGTATCTAAAATAAAAGACTTGCTTAATAAATTTGACAATTATGATATTGTAAGAAAAATAGAAGCTGATGATAATGATATAAACGTATATATTGGACATGAAAATAACTTTGATGATGATGTATCGGTTATTAAAACCAAATACAACGTTAAAGGAGAAGAAGGAACTATCGCAATAGTAGGGCCAAAGAGAATGGATTATGAAAAAGTTGTATCATTACTTGAATATATTAAGGTAAATATAGAAAGGTCGTAATATGGAAAATAAAGAAGAAAAAAACGTTATAGAAAAAGAAATAAATAGTGAAAATAAAGAACATAAAGATATTAAGAATACAAAAAAGGAAAAACATAAAGAAAAAACCATAACTGTTACTGAGGCCCAAGTAGAAGAAGTTAATAAAAGACTTAAAGAAGCAGAAGAAAAGGCGTTACGATCAAATGCAGAACTTATTAACTATCGTAAAAGAAAAGATGAAGAAGTATCTAGAATGATGATGTTCTGTAACGAAGGTTTAATTATGGATATTTTGCCAAGTCTTGATAATTTAGAAAGAGCACTTAACACTAGTGAAGATACTAAATTAAAAGAAGGTGTAAATATGATTTATAAAGCTTTAAGAAGTACTTTAGAAAAGTATGGGGTTAAAGAAATTGAGGCTTTAGATAAAAAGTTTGATGCTAATTTACATCAAGCAGTTACAACCGATAGTGTTAAAGACAAGGAAGAAGATATTATCTTAGAAGTATTACAAAAAGGATACACTCTAAAGGATAAAGTTATAAGACCTGCAATGGTAAAGGTTAATAAATAATGGATCATAATAGTATAGTTGATAAAGATACATTCGAAGTATGTACTCATTCGGAGGATCATCCTGACGTATTCATATGTGATAAACAAATTGCTAACGCAGTAGCTACTTTAAATAGGAAAGGTTATAAAACGTTTGCAAGTTGTTCTGGACATTACAAAGTAGAGTTTTATGAATACTTTAATGAGGATTTATCTAAGTTAGAAGAAATGAAAAAGGATGATCAAATAATTATTAAAAACATAAATGAAAATGGTTTCGATTACTGGTATGAAGTAAGAAAAACAGCGATTTATGTATTATTTAATGAAAAATATAATTTTGATAATTTACCAAGTAGTTTTGACATAGAGGTATTTAATGGTAAAACTAATTTGGAACATCTAATATATTATTATGATGAAAACAATAAAAAAAGAAATAGACAAGATGTCGAATATGAAATAAAAAAATATTGTGAAATATTAGAAAAATGGGCAAATCATTTGCCAATAAGAAAGGAAAGATAAATTATGGGAAAAACAATAGGTATTGATTTAGGTACAACAAACTCATGTGTTGCTGTATATGAAGGTGGAGAAGCTAAGGTAATAGCTAATCCAGAAGGAGAAAGAACAACTCCATCAGTTGTTGCTTTCAAAGGAGATGACATTATAGTAGGTGGAGCTGCTAAAAGACAAATGGTAGTTAACCCAGATACTATAAGATCTGTTAAAAGATTAATGGGTACTAAAGATAAAGCTAAGGCTAAAGGAAAAGATTATACCCCAGAAGAAGTATCAGCAATGATCTTAGGAGACTTAAAGAAAACGGCTGAAGCTTATTTAGGAGAAAAAGTAGACAAAGCAGTTATTACTGTTCCAGCATACTTTAACGATGCTCAAAGACAAGCTACTAAGAACGCTGGTAAGATTGCAGGACTTGAAGTAGAAAGAATAATAAACGAACCTACTGCAGCTGCACTTGCTTATGGTCTTGATAAACAAGAAAACACACAAACAGTACTTGTGTATGACTTAGGTGGAGGTACGTTTGACGTATCAATTCTTGAACTAGGTGATGGTGTGTTTGAGGTTAAATCAACATCTGGTAATAACCACTTAGGTGGAGATGATTATGACCAAAGAATAGTTGACTATTTAGTAGAGGAAATTAAAAAAGAACATAATAAGGATTTGTCATCTGATAACATGGCAATGCAAAGATTACAAGACGCTGCCGAAAAAGCTAAGAAAGATTTATCTGGTATGACAACTACTCAAATTTCATTACCATTCTTAGCACAAGGTGATGATGGCGTAATTAACTTTGAAACTAGTTTAACAAGAGCTAAGTTTGAAGAATTAACTAATGATTTAAGTGAATCTACACTTGAACCAGTTAGAAAAGCACTTAAAGATGCTAAGTTATCTAAGAGTGATATTGATAAAGTATTATTAGTAGGTGGATCTACTCGTATACCAAAAGTACAAGAATTAATTAAAAATGAACTTGGTAAAGAACCATCTAAGGGGGTTAACCCAGATGAAGTTGTTGCAATGGGAGCAGCTATTCAAGGTGGTGTATTACAAGGTGAAGTTAATGACATTGTATTATTAGATGTTACACCACTATCGCTTGGTATTGAAACAATGGGTAATGTTATGACAACACTTATCCCAAGAAACACAACCATACCAACATCTAAATCACAAGTATTTTCTACTGCTGCTGATAACCAACCAGCCGTTGATATTCACGTTCTTCAAGGTGAAAGACCAATGGCAACTGATAACAAAACACTTGGTAATTTCCAATTAACAAATATTCCACCAGCACCAAGAGGTATTCCTCAAATCGAAGTTACATTTGATATTGATGCTAATGGTATTGTTAACGTTAAGGCAAAAGACTTAGGTACTGGAAAAGAACAAGCTATTACAATTACAGCATCAACTAATCTTTCTGATGAAGAAATTGATAAGATGATGAAAGAAGCAGAAGCTAATAAAGAAGCAGATGAAAAGAAGAAAAAACTAGCAGATGCTAAAAACGAAGCAGAGCAAATGGTATTTACAACTGAAAAAGCAATTAAAGACTTAGGGGATAAAGTAGATGCAAAAGATAAAGAAGAAGCTGAAAACCTTGTTAAAGAAGTAAAAGATGCTCTTGCTAAAGACGACGTTGATGAAATAAACAAAGCTAAAGATAAATTATCTGAAAAAGCTATGGCTTTAGGTGCTAAAGTTTATGAAGAGGCAAATAAAGCCTCTGGGGCTGCTAACGAAAGCAAGCAAGAAGATAAAAAAAATGATGAAGAAGTAGTAGATGCAGAGTTTGAAGAAAAAAAATAAAAAGGGAAAGTAAGTAGTAAAGTTCTAGTTAATCTAGAACTTTATGCTTAATTAAGGAGACTAAATGGCTAAAGAAGAAAAATTACGTAGTGAAATAGATAATAAGTACAAATGGGATTTAGATAGTATGTATGCTTCAAAGGAAGATTTTGAAAAAGATATAAAAACTGCTAGGAAGATGATTGATGAGTTAGCGTCTTATAAAGGTATGATAACTAAAGATGCTAATACTCTTTATAACTTTTTAAAACTAGAAGAAAAATTAGATACTTTGTTAACTAATCTTTATGTTTATGCTGAATCTAAAAAGAACGAAGATCTTGGAAATGAAGAAAATCAAAAGATATATAATCAAATATTAAACTTATTATCAATTAGTGGTGAAAAAACTAGTTTTGTCATGCCGGAGTTAATGAAGACCAATTATGATGTTATAAAAAAATACATTAGTGAAAATAACAAACTTAAAGAATTTACTTTTGATTTAGAACAAATATATAGGTATCAAAAGTATACTTTAAGCGAAAAAGAAGAAACGTTACTTGGAAACATTGGTGATTTAAGAAATAGATTCGAAAATAATTTTAACGTTGCTTTATATTCTATGGTTGATTATGGTTACATAAAAGATGAAGATGGTAACGATGTAAAATTAACTAATGGTAACATGCAAAAATACGCAAGATCTAAAGATAGAAGAGTAAGACATGATTCATTTAAAGCAAGGTATAATGCATTACAAAAATATGCTAATTTAATCTCAACTGATTATGAAGGATCGGTTAAAGCTGATACTATGATAGCAAAAGCTAGGGGATATAAATCTGATTTAGAAATGTATTTATATGAAGATGGCGTATCAGAAGAAATATATCATAACTTACTTAAGGTAGCAGATGATAATATAGCTGTTTTTCATAAATACATAAAAATGATAAAAAATGTACTTAGATTAGATGACTTTAGTGTATACGATTTATCTGCGCCCCTTACTGGTGAAAGTGATAAAAAGTATAGTGTTAGTGATGCCAAAGAAATGATTACTAAGGCACTTGGTGTGTTAGGAGAAGATTACGTAAAACTTCTTAATAAAGCTTTTGATGAAAGGTGGATTGATTTTTACCCAAATAAAGGAAAACATAGTGGTTATTATGAACAAGATTCTTACGTTGGTCATCCTTTAGTTTTATCAAATTATAATGAAGATTATATATCAGTTTCATCTTTAGCGCATGAACTTGGTCATGCCATTAATTCTTACTATAGTAAGAAGAATAATCCACCACATTTATCTGAGTATACTTTATTTACTGCGGAAGTAGCATCACTTACAAACGAGATATTATTTTCTAATTACATAATAAAAAATTCTAATAATAAAGAAGAAAAATTAACTGCAATAGAGAATATTTTAAACATTTTCGCTAGTAATTTTTATGGTACGTTATCAGAAGGATCTGTTTTTGAAGACATCGTACATAAGAAGATATTTGAAGGTGATTCCTTAACCGAAAGTGATTTTAATGAAATATTTAGCAAGGTAAAAGATAGATATTATGGAAATGATATCATAGTAGATGAAATGGTAAAATATGGTTGGACGAGAGTAAGTCATTTTTATAACTCGTTTTACTACTATAAATATTCAGTAGGAATAACTGGTGCGTGTTACGTTGCAAAAAGGATATTAAGTGGGGATAAAGAATATTTAAATAGATACTTAGAATATTTAAAATTAGGTGGTTCTATGATGCCACTTGAGGAATTAAAACAAATAGATTTAGATTTTACTAATACTAAAGTAATTGAGGAAGGAATAAACTATTTTAGTGAACTTATTGATGAGTTTATGGTAATATATAATAGTTAGGAGGTATAAAGCATGAAGAAAGACTATTATGAGGTACTTGGTGTTTCTAAAAATGCTACTGATGCCGAAATAAAAAGTGCGTTTAGAAAATTAGCTAAAAAATATCACCCTGATGTTTCTAAAGAAGAAAATGCAGCAGAAAAATTTAAAGAAGCGCAGGAAGCATATGCGGTGTTATCAGATAAAGATAAAAGAAGTAAATATGATCAATTTGGTCACGCAGCATTTGATGGTAACGGTGGCTTTGGAGGAGCTGGATTTTCTGGATTCCAAGACGTTGATTTATCAGATATATTTGGAGAAATTTTCGGAAATGGATTTGGTTTTGGGGGTTCATCATTCTTTAATGGTGGAGCAGCTAGAAAAGCAAATAGAAAAGAAAAGGGCCCAGATATTAGTGTTATATTTGAAATGGATTTTGAAGAAGCAGCTTTTGGCACTGAAACAAAGGTAGAATTAAACATTGATGATAATTGTCCAGATTGCGATGGCCGTGGTGGAAGAGGGGTAGAAACTTGCTCTGAATGTGGTGGCTCGGGATACGTTAGACGTGAACAAAGAAGCATTTTAGGTGCTTTTGTAAGTCAAAGTCCATGTCCAAAGTGTGATGGCACTGGAGAAACATTTAAGAAAAAATGTGATACGTGTCATGGAACTGGTAAGAAAAAAGCTAAAAAAACAATTAAAGTTAAGGTTCCAGCAGGTGTTGATACTGGAGATCATTTAAGAGTTCCAGGAAAGGGTCCAGCTGGTAATAATGGTGGTCCTAATGGAGATGTTTATATTGAAATAAAAGTAAAGGCTCATCCATTATTTAAAAGAGAGGGAGAAAATCTATACTTAACCCTTCCTCTTACCATTGCAGAGGCAGCACTTGGTTGTAAAAAAGAAGTTCCAACGTTAGAAGGAAACGTTATTCTAAGTATTCCAGCAGGAAGCCAGTCTGGTGAAAAACATAGAATAAAAGGCAAAGGATTAAAAAGTCCTGCAAGACGTGGAACTGGTGATTTATACGTGATATTAAAAGTTATAACGCCAACTAAACTTAATAGAAAACAAAAGAAACTTTTAGAAGATTTAAATAAAACTGATTTAAAAACAACAGAATTTACCACTTTTGAAAAGTATGTTAAAAAAAGTTAATTAAAGTTGTTTATATTATAGAGCAAGAACTTTTAAGTTCTTGTTTTTTTCTCTTTTTTCCACATCCTCTTTTAAAATCTTGACCGGGGGGGGGTATATGGTATTATCAACATAGTAAATGTTATTTTTATTGCTTTCTTTTTGGGGGAATGGTTATGGAATTAAAGGAAAAATTAAATTTATTAAATGATTATATTGATAATTTAAATGTTAAACATAAGTTTAAATTTTTATTTAACGTGAGTAATCGTATAGATGAATTATGGTTTGAAGATATATTTATTATTATAAAAGAAATCGTTGGTAACAAAAAATTAAAACAATGTTTAGACTCTTGCGTCAAAAATGGACAAATAAACATAAGTAAAGTAAATGATGATTATAAAACGGCAACTTTTATTTCTTTGATAGATTTTTATTGCGATAATAAAGATATCAACTTTATTCAAGATGAAACTAGCTTAGATAATGAATTTTTAAATAACTATTCTGATGATAATACCAAAATATACTTAAGAGAAATGGGAAAACATCCAGTTCTTTTGCCTGATGAAGAAAAAGAATTATTTGTAAAGCTTCAAAGTGGAGATTTTTCAGTAAAAGATAAGATTATTGTATCAAACCTAAGGCTTGTTGTATCAATTGCAAAAAGGTACGTAGGAAGAGGAATTCAGTTTTTAGATTTAATTCAAGAAGGTAATACAGGACTTATTAAAGCAGTAGATAAGTTCGATGTGGATAAAGGTTTTAAATTTTCAACTTATGCTACCTGGTGGATAAGGCAGGCCATAACAAGAGCTATTGAAGATTTTAAAGGTACTATTAGAATACCTGTTCATATGCAAGGAAAGTTAAATGATATTAAGAAAGCTAAAAATATATTATATAAAAGATTAGGGAGAGAGCCTACTAATTTAGAGTTAGCTAATGAAATAGAAATGCCACTTGAAAAGTTAGAAGAAATTTTAATTTTAAATATGAATGCTAATACTACGAGCCTTAATACGTTCGTTGGGGATGATGAAGATACAGAATTACTTAGCTTTGTCGCTGATGAAAATAGTAATCTTGAAGAGACTGTATTTGAAAATTTATCCATTGATGTTATAGAAAATATAATAAAAAAGACTTCTATTACTACTAGAGAAAAAGATATTTTGTTTTTAAGATTTGGTATTAAGGATGGTATTCCTCGTACATTAGAAGAAGTAGGCAGTATATATAATGTCACTAGAGAAAGAATAAGACAAATTGAATGTAAGGCGTTAAGAAAATTAAGAAATGCATATATAAAAGAACAAAGAAAATATGAATCTAGTGAAAATCCAATGATAGATGAAGAAAAATTATTAAGTTTTGCAGCTTGCGCAGATTTTAATAAATTTGATCCTAGTAGGATAAAACCTAAGTTTGAAGATAATACGTCGATGGGTTCTTGGTTTGCTGATAATATGGGACTTATTTTAAAAGAGGAAGATAAAACTTGTAAAAAAATAGTAGAGCAATATAACGAATATAAAAAGAATAAAGAAAAAGCAAAAGATGAAACAAAACCAGCCATAATTAAAGAATCAAGTTTCATTAGTACAGGTACTCATACAATTCCAAAATCTAATAAAAAGGTTAGTGATATAAATGAAAGGAGAGGTAGTAGTTATAGCAATAAATTTAAAGAAAATTTAAGAAAAGCAGAAATTAAGGAGGAAGAAAAAATGGAAAATACAGAAGAAAAAGCTTTTTATGCTATGTTTGATGCACCAAAAGAAAGAGTAGATGAAATAATAAATAATGTTTTGTGCGCATCACAAAAAGAAATGGTGTTAAGAAAATGGAACAATGATTTAGAAAAGGGAGAAAAAGTTCGTGGTGGTTTTACAGAAAGAGAAAACCAAACTTATTCGCTTGCTATAAGAAATATAAAAAATTTTCTTGTATCTCCACCAAGGAAAAGAGGAAGAAAAAAACAAGTTCCAAAAACTAAGATAGAAGAAAATATTGATGAAAGTAAGGCAAAAAAATTAGATACGCCAGTTGATATACCTATTGACAAAGAAAATTCTAAGGCAACTACACCTGATACTGGCATCAATAATGTTAACGCCCAAGAAGCCAAACCAAACATAGACGAAAATTTAGAATATTTAAAATTATATGAATTATTTAATATGCCATATTTTTTAGAAGTAATGAAAAAAATTGATCCTAGGGATTATAAACTTTTATTTTTAAAAATGAATTATCCAGATAAAAGTATTTCTGAAATATCTAGTTTTACGGGTATAGATAAAAATAAAATAGAAGAAGTTTTTAAAAATGGCACCCATGAATTAAAAGAAGTTATGAATACTTTAATAAATGAAGCGTTTGGAATAACAGATGAGAAAAAAGAAGAATTGACTTATAAGAAAGATAATATGTAAAATCATATTGTCTTTTTTTGTTTCTATTTTTTAAATTATGTAAATGGTGGTATAATAATTTATATAAAATAGAAAGAGATTGATACTATGAAAGAAATAAATGGATTATCTAGTAGTGAAGTAAACATACGAATAAAAGAGGGAAAAGTAAACTATGATACTACGACTCCTAGTAAAAGTGTTAAACAGATATTAATAGAAAATACATTTACTTTATTTAATTTTATAAATGTTATATTAGGAGTTGCTATTATTATAGTAGGATCATATAAAAACTTATTGTTTTTAGGAGTTGTAATATGTAACACTTTAATTAGTACGATTCAAGAAATAAGAGCAAAGAAAATAGTAGATAAATTATCGGTTATATCAGCCTCCAAAGCTAAGGTCATAAGAGATGGTAAAGAAAAAGAAGTAAATTTAAATGAAATTGTATTAGATGACGTTATAGTCTATAACCTTGGAAATCAAATTGTAACCGATTCTAAAATATTACTTGGTGAGTGTGAGGTTAATGAATCGTTTATAACAGGTGAGGCTAAAACCATATATAAAAAAGAAGGAGATACCATTTTATCTGGTAGTTTCATTGTAAGCGGAAGTGTAAAAGCTAAGGTTATCCATGTTGGATTAGATAATTATACTTCTATTATTTCTCATGATGCTAAGCAAATGAAAAAAGAAATTAATTCAGAGATAATGAAATCTTTGAATAAAATAGTAAAATATGTATCTATTGCATTAGTTCCAATTGGAATATTACTTTTATTAAGACAGTTTTCGATAGACGGAAATACTACCCAAAATGCGGTTGTAACGGTAGTTGCTGCAGTAGTAGGTATGATACCAGAAGGACTTATATTACTTGTGTCTACGGTGCTTGCGATAAGTGTTTTAAGACTTTCTAAATATAATGTTTTAGTACAAGATTTATATGCGTTAGAAACACTTGCAAGAGTAGATACTTTGTGCCTTGATAAGACTGGTACTATAACAGAAGGCAAGATGGAAGTAATAGACGTTATTCCTCTTGATAATCACACCATTAACGAAATAGATGAAGCTCTTGAAATAATTTCTACTAACCTTGATGATAAAAATCCAACATTTAATGCAATAAATGATAAGTATGGTAATGAATCAAACGTAAAAGCACTTAAAAAAATACCATTCTCATCAGATAGAAAGTATTCCGGTGTAACATTAAAAAACGAATCTTATATAATGGGTGCACCTGAGTTTGTGCTTGGTGATAACATAAAAAAATATCAAAAGAAAATAGATGAATTATCAGAAGAAAATAGGGTTTTAATACTGGTTAAAACAGAAGCTTTAAAAGATAATAAACTTAACCTTAATATGATACCAATGGCACTTATCTTAATACGTGATAAGGTAAGAAAAGAAGCTATCAATACGCTTAGATATTTTATGGATAATGACGTTAACATAAAAGTCATATCAGGAGATAGTGTATCTACCGTGTCTAATGTTGCTCGCGCGGTTGGAATAGATGTTATTGGGGCATTTGATGCAAGAGAAATAACTGAAGAAACGGACCTTAATTTAGTAGTTGAAGAAAATACCGTTTTTGGACGTGTTAGACCAGAACAAAAAAGAATGCTTATAAGTGCTCTTAAAAGTAATGGTCATGTTGTTGCAATGACAGGAGATGGTGTAAACGATGTTTTAGCACTTAAAGAATCAGATTGTGGCGTTGCAATGAATGATGGATCAGATGCTGCAAGAAACGTATCAGAATTAGTTTTATTAGATTCAAACTTTGATTCTATGCCAAAAATAGTAAAAGAGGGAAGAAGAACCATAAATAATGTTGAAAGATCTGCTACACTATTCTTATCAAAGACGATATATGCATCATTACTCGCGCTATTATTCTTATTTATTAACTATACATATCCTTTTATACCAATACAAATGACGTTAATTAATAGTCTAACAATTGGAATACCTGCGTTTATACTCGCACTTGAACCAAATAAATCAAGGGTAAAAGGAAGATTTTTCATAAACGTAATTAGTAAAGCTATTCCAAGTGGTATAACTACCGTTGTAAACATATTATTACTTGTATTTGTTGCAAGTCTACTTAACATTCCAAATGAACAAACCTCAACAATTGCAGTAATAATAACAGCGTATACAGCAATCCTTTTAATATATAGGATAAGCAAACCACTTAATTTACTTAGAAAATCACTTTTAGTATTATTAACAGGAATATTCTTAGTTATGATATTAACCCCTATTGGTAGAAGTATATTTTCTCTTGAGTGGTTAACGCCTAATTCATTATTAATATTATTACCACTTATGTATATATCAACTAGATTATTTAAGCTTTTAAGTAATTTACTTAACATAGTAATAAAAAAGAAGAGTAATTGGTTTATTTAATAGATGGTTTTTTAAAAATAAATATTTGAATTATTATAATTAATATGATATAATTTTCTTGTTAAAAGCAATGAAGGAAAGAGTATAGGTAAAACTATTAAAAGAGAGTATGATTAGGTGAAAGCATACATAGCAAAACCTATATAGATGGTTCTGGAGCTGTTTAATTGAATTGTTAGGTTAAAACGTTATCTCACGTTACGAGATTTGAGTGCTAGATTAATATCTAGAACAAAGGTGGTACCGTGGACTTTACAAGTTCATCCTTTAATTAGGATGGACTTTTTACTTTTATTGGAGGGATTATTTTGAATTTTAAATTTAGGACGTTTTTAAGTAAGCATGAAAAAAATAATTTAGTTGTTTACCCAAAAGGCGTAACTTATGTTGAAAAGGAAAGTCTTTTTCCATTAAAAAACGAAGTTAAGGTAATAAGAATAAATTTAGAGGGTGGCAAGAAGAATAAAAGAAGGTGATATAATGCCAGGCGTTGGAATTGGAGTTATGATATTTAATAAAGAAGGTAAAGTACTTTTAATATTAAGAAATGATGATGCTAAAAAAGCCGATAGTGATATGCGTTTAGAAGGAACATGGACTTTTCCTGCAGGAAAAGTGAAGCATGGAGAAACGATAATAGAAGCAGCGATAAGAAAGGTTAAGCAAGAGACTAACCTCGATATTGAAAGCCCTAAAATAATATCCATCGCGGATGATATAAATGATTATGCTCATTTTGTTACCATTGGTCTTGCCTCAAAAGGTTATAAAGGAAATATATCACTTGGTAATTCAGAAGAACACGTAGATTATAAGTTTTTTGATATAAATGATTTACCAGAAAACTTATGTATGCCATCAAAAAACATAGTTAATAATTATAAAAATAATATTATATATAAAGGAGCTGATAATAATGAATAATAAAAAATATTATATTTCAACTGCAATAGCTTATACTTCAGGTAAACCTCATATAGGAAATACTTATGAGATAGTACTTGCAGATGCTATTGCAAGGTACAAAAGAAGTAAAGGTTATGATGTATATTTTCAAACCGGAACTGATGAGCATGGAGAAAAAATAGAACTTAAGGCAAAAGATAAAGGTGTTACACCACAAGCATTTGTAGATGAAGTAGCTACAGAAATAAAAAGAATATGGGATGTTATGAATACATCTTATGATAAATTCGTTAGGACAACTGATCCAAAGCATGAACGAATAGTTCAAAAAATATTTAATAAGATGTATGAAAAAGGCGATATTTATAAAGGTGAATATTCTGGACTTTATTGTACTCCTTGTGAATCTTTTTGGACTGAATCGCAGCTTGTAGATGGTAAATGTCCTGATTGCGGAAGGAACGTAGAAGAAAAAAAAGAAGAAGCTTACTTCTTTAAATTATCTAAATATCAAGATAAATTAGTAGAATACATTGAATCTCATCCAGAATTTATACAACCTGAATCAAGAAAGAATGAAATGTTAAATAACTTTATTAAACCGGGATTACAAGATTTATGCGTGTCTAGAACTTCGTTTGATTGGGGAATAACGGTAGACATTGATCCAAAACACGTTGTATACGTGTGGCTTGATGCTTTAACTAACTATATAACAAACATTGGTTATGATCCAGAAGGATCTTCTGAAGAATTTGATAAATGGTGGCCAGCTGACCTTCATTTAATTGGTAAAGATATTATAAGATTTCATACCATATATTGGCCATGTTTTTTATGGAGTTTAGATCTTGAACTGCCAAAACAAGTATTTGGTCATCCTTGGCTTTTAACTAACTCTGATAAGATGAGTAAGAGTAAAGGAAACACCATATACGCAGATGACTTAGTGGATTTATTTGGAGTAGACGCGGTAAGATATTATGTTTTACATGAAATACCTTTTGCAAACGATGGTAATTTAACTTATGAATTATTGATTGAAAGAACAAACACTGATTTAGCTAACACATTAGGTAACTTAGTTAATAGAACAATATCGATGGCTAATAAATACTTTAATGGTACAGTTATTAATAAGAAAGTAACTGAAGAAGTGGATAACGAACTTATTTCTATGATTAATAACTTAGATTCAAAAGTAGAAAAAAGAATGGAAAGGTTAGAAATTGGCTTTGCACTTGATGAAATATTTGACCTATTAAGACGTAGTAATAAATACATAGATGAAACTATGCCTTGGAGCTTAGCTAAAGAAGAAAATAAACAAGATAGGTTAGAAACTGTTTTATATAACTTATTAGAATCTATTAGAGTGTGTGCATATTTCTTAAGACCATTCTTAACTAAGACTTCTGATGAAATATTTAAACAGTTGAATATCAAAGATGAAACAGACTGCTTTAACGAAAATAATACTTATAGTGATATGAAACCAGAGGTATTATTTGCAAGAATTGATAAAGAAAAGAAATTAAAAGAAATAGAAGGAAGATAGTAGTTTAAACTATTTTCCTTTTTTGTGTTAGAAATTTCTGTTTATATAAAATTATTAAAATTCATTGACTTATGAATTTATATATAGTAATATTTAGGTACATAAGAAATTATGTTATGCAATTTATTTGCATATAATATTAATGCTACTATTTGGTAGCAGAAAAAAGCGGTGAACCCAGCCATTAAATTGGGAATTAAAAAAGTTAGCTAGCAGTAATTAATTTTACGCTAGCTTTTTATTTTACTATATATAACGAACATTTGTATTCAAAGAAGAAAGGGGTGATAATATGAATAAAAAAATGAAATTAGTTATTGTTGATAGTAAATATTGTGACTATTTAAGAAAGTTTGATAAAAGAGTTCCTTATAATTTTTCTAAAAAAGAAAATAGACCATTCATTGGTGTTTTATTTGAAATAGATAAAATTAAATATTTCACTCCATTATTAAGTCCAAAAGAAAAACATAAAGTGATGCGTAATATGATGGACTTTTTAAAAATAGAAGATGGTAAGCTTGGTGCATTAAACTTTAATAATATGATTCCGGTATCAGATAATAATTACTATCTGATTGATATGGATGATTCTAATAAACTAGACGATGTTAAATATTATAATTTGTTACTAGATCAGTTATCATGGCTTAATGAACATAATTTACAAGTTAGAAAGAAAAGTAAAAAATTATATGATTTATATATTTCGAAAAAACTAAACAGGGTAATATCTAACAGATGTTGTAACTTTAAATTATTAGAAGAAAAATGTATAGAATATAATAAAGAGTTGATACATTCATAATAAAGTGTTAATAACTTGTTATCAAGCAAGATTGAGTATTAACTGTTATATTTTAGTTTCAAAGTAAAAAATACACGTATTATAAAAACACGAAGTCATTTATTCAAGTGATTTGCGTGTTTTTTTAAATTTTCAAAACTTAAAACATATGTGAAATAATGAAATACTAGTTTAAAAAAATATAATTTTAATATATAATAACCATGTAAGCACAAAATAGCGTTTGATTTTTATTTATATAAAAGTCTCTTTAGCGAGTCGCTAAAACAAGAAAAACTAAATATAAATATTATACTTGTAATGCTCAGTGTACTATTCTACATTTCATGTAGTTAAAAGTACACTTCGCTAATTAAAGTATATTATAGTATTTTGCTTACAACAAGGAGATGATAATATGTTTAAGTATTTAACGATTGATAAATATAACGAACTATTATTATCTTTTAATTTGGTTAATTCATCTGATATCAAAAAAGTTAATAAGATTTTATATGGTATCAGTAATAATATAGATTCTAACTATGAAGAAATAATTATTCATAAGAAAAAAGGTGGTTTAAGATTTTTAAATGAATCTTCTAAAGCATTAAAACAAATACAAAAAAATATTTTAACTAACGTATTAGAAGAAAGAATAATATCAAAGTATGCTACTGCTTATAAAAAGAAAACTTCTTTGGCTAATAATGCAATACCGCATATAAACCAAAAAACAATATTAAAATTAGATATTAAAAACTTCTTTGATAATATTACGTTTAATAAAGTTTATAACGCATGCTTTAATGAATCATTATATCCCAAAAAACTAGGGATGTTACTTACAAATTTATGTGTTTATAATAATAAGTTACCACAGGGAGCTCCTACCAGCGGGTACATATCTAATTTGGTTTTAAGAGATTTTGATGAACATGTTGGACGTTATTGCAGCAAAAGAAATATCTCTTATACCAGGTATTCTGATGACATGACGTTTTCTGGTGATTTTAATGTAAAAGAAATTATAAGACATGTTAATGAATGTTTATTTAATGAAGGATTTAGGTTAAATAAAGAAAAAATAAAAGTAGTAAGTAACAAAACAAGGCAGCAAGTAACTGGTATTGTCGTAAATGAAAAACTAAATATAAGAAAAAGTTATAAAAGGAAAATAAGACAAGAAATATACTACATAAAAAAATATGGTATAGATAGTCATTTAAATAGAATCGGAATAAAAGATAAAGATTTATATTTAAGAAAATTACTTGGTAGAATAAATTTTGTTTTGCAAATAGAAAAAAATAGCATGGAATTTATAAATTATAAGGAAAAAGTTAAAAATAGTATTCAAAATAAATTAAAATAAATTTTTTAAGAATAAATATAATAGTTTATTCTTTTTTTGTACCCATTTTTACATAATTTCATAAACAAATATAGAAGGTGATAAAATGCGTTTATGGAAAAATTCTAAATATGTAAAAGATGGTGATTACTTTTTAGTCTGTAAAGATAATGAAAAATATATAACAAGTGCAATAGAAAATGGTGCGGTAAAGATAATTACGGAGCTTGATGAAACATATGATATAAAAACCATTAAAGTAGAAAGTATTAATGATTACATAAAGGATTTTTATAATGATAAAATAAATGATATGAAATTAATAGGAATAACGGGCACTAACGGAAAAACAACTACTTGTTATCTTATATATCAAATGTTAAACTATATTGGTGTTAAAACTGCTTATATTGGAACCATTGGTTTTTATATAGATGGTTTAGTTAAAGAATTAGATAATACTACACCAAGTATTGATATACTATATAATTTGATTTTAGATGCTAAAGAAAAAGGCTGTGATGTAATAGTTATGGAAGCATCTTCTCATGCACTAAAGCAAGAAAGATTATATGGATTACTTTTTGATGCGGTTGGTGTTACTAACATAACACAAGATCATTTAGATTATCATAAAAACATGAAAGATTATATAAAAAGTAAAAAGAAAATTATAAATATGTTAAAGAACAAAAAAATATGTATATTAAATAAAAAAGATAAATACTATAAAAGGTTTAAAAATAGACGAAATAACAATTATATTATTGGTAAAGATGTAAAAATAACTTCGGTAAAAAACTATTTGGATAAAACAAGTATTGTTATAAAAGATAAAATAAAACATGGGTTAATTTTATCAATGGTTGGTTATTTTAACGTATACAATTTTTTATATGCATATTACATAATAAATAAATTAGGATATGATTTAAGTAAAATAAAGGATAAATTTTATATATTATCTGAGCCACCTGGTAGAATGCAAAAAATAAAATACAATTCTAACGTTATATTTATTGATTATGCTCATACACCGGATGCGGTTTTAAAGGTGTTAAAAACGGTTAATAAGATTAAGAATAAAGGGATTATAACAATCATAGGTTGTGGTGGTAATAGAGATAGAGAAAAAAGACCAATTATGGCTTCTATTTCTTGTAAATATTCTAATTATGTTATATTTACTAATGATAACCCTAGAAGTGAGGATGAAAGAAAAATAATGAAAGATATTCTAAAAGGTGCAAAAGGAAAATATGAAGTGATATATGATAGGTATGATGCAATAAAAAAAGGTCTTGAATTGTTAAAAGATAATATGATACTTATGATTTTGGGAAAAGGTCATGAAAACTACCAAATAATAGGAGATACAAAAAATCATTTTTCTGACTTCGAAGTTGCTAACAAAATAATTAATGAAATTAATTGAAATAAAGATACCTCTTTGATATAATTATATTAGATATGATAACAATAGGAGGTACTTATGACTAAGTGGGATAAAGATTATATAAAACTATGTAAAGAAATATTAGAAAATGGAACAGAAGTAGAAAATAGAACTGGAATAAATACTATTAAAATTCCTTCATGGCATTTTCATTTTGATTTGGGAAAAGAGTTTCCGGTATTAACTACGAAACAGCTATATTTTAGACAGGCAATACTTGAAATGCTTTGGATTTATCAAGTTAAATCTAATGATGTTAGATGGTTACAAGAAAGAGATGTTCATATTTGGGACGAATGGGAAATAAACGAAGAGGGTAACTGGAAAGCAATCCAAAATGTTATAGGAGAAGATGGTAAATTAACCAAGAAAGAAGTAGTTAAACATTTTGGCAAAGATAAAGCTCATACCATTGGAACTGCATATGGTTACATTGTCAATAAGTTTGGACTTATTGACAAGTTAATCGGTATGATTAAAAATAATCCAACTGATAGAAGATGCGTGTTAAGCTTATGGCAAGATGATTATTTAGATACCGCGGTATTGCCATCTTGTGTTTGGTCATCAGAGTGGGACGTTACTGATGGCAAACTAAATGCCTTAGTACACCAAAGAAGTTGTGATGTCCCATTAGGCCTTCCTTTTAACGTAACGCAGTATGCAACACTTTTATGCATGATTGCTAAAACAACAGGATTAGAACCTGGTACCCTTGATTGGAGCATAAAAGATGCTCATATATATGTTAATCAAGTAGATGGTATTAAAGAACAAATAAGAAGATTTGATGAGAATGGTGATTATGAAGCACCTACATTATGGCTTAACCCAGAGGTTAAGGATTTTAAAGAATATGATAATTCAAGAGATATAAAAGACGTTGAAATAAGAAATTATAAGCATATGGGACCAATTAAATTCCCAATTGCGCAGTAGGAGAGTTATGAAAAGATTAATTGTAATAGCAGCGATAGGTAAAAATAACGAACTTGGAAAAAACAATGATTTAATATGGCACATTAAAGAAGATTTACGCTTTTTTAGGGAAAATACAACCGGTCATCACGTAGTAATGGGTAAAAATACTTTTTTATCTTTACCTAAGATGTTACCCAATAGAACTCATATGGTCCTAAATGATGATGATTATGAATTTCCAAAGGGTGTTATAGTGCTTAGAAGCTTAGATGAATTTTTCGAAAAAGCAAGAGAAATAGATGATGATATATACGTAATAGGAGGAGCTTTTGTATATTCACAATTTGCACCACTTGCAGATGAACTTATATTAACCGAAATAGATGATGAGTGTCCTTCAGCAGACGTATATTTTCCAACGATAAATCATGATTTATACGATAAAACCATAATAGAAGAACACTTAGATGAAAAACCAGCATATAAATTTGTTTCATATAAGAAAAGGAAGATAAATAAATAATTTTATCTTCTTTTTAATAATCATTTAAATCTACGTTTTCTTTTTCTAGAAAATCTTTAAATTCTTCTTTAAAAGCTTCTGCTTCTTTTTTTATTACGTCAGAATATACACTTTGGCAATTCATAATAGCTTTATATATATGCTTAAACGTAACAAACTGGCTATTATCAAACTTTGCATAACTAAATGCTTTAGAAAGTAATGATAAAGCATTATCTGGATACCTCGATCCAAGCTCATAAACTCTTTTATATTCACTTGTCATATTTACAATAAATTTCATTATGTTTTCGATAACGAAACTAGAGTAGGCAAGTTTAACACCTGTTTGTTTTTCTATCTTTGGATAAGATCCCATTAATATTTGAACGGTGGTTTCTGCACTAGGCTCTGCTACGTCTATTTTTTCAAAACGCCTTAAAAAAGCTTTATCTCTAATTAAATACTGATTATATTCATCAAGTGTTGTTGCGCCAATTACCTTTACATCGCCTCTTGATAATGCTGGCTTCATAGCATTTACAAAGTCTACTCCAGAATTTCTAGATTCAATAACAAGGGTATGAATTTCATCTATAAATAATATGATTTTTTCTTCTTTTTCTACTTCTTTTAATAATACGTTTATTCTAAGCTCTTCAATTCCAGTTTCTGTTATGTACGTTCCTAGTAAAGAAGAGGTATTAACCTTAATTATATTATAACCTTTTAAAGCATCAGGTACGTTATCATTTTGAACTCTATATGCAATACCTTCAACAATTGCAGTTTTACCAATACCAGCCTTACCAACTAATATTGCTGATTTATCTGGTGTTAGTATTGTAAGAATGGTTTTTTCTATTTCTTTTTCTCTTGCGATAGCAGGATTTGTTACGTATGTTTTTACACTTAAATTTTCACCATATTTTTCTAACATACTGTCATTTTTAGTTTTATCTATAATATCATTATTTTTAGTATTTTCAGTTTCATCATCTAAAGATAATGTTTCATCTTCAACAATGTCAAATAATTCATCCATTATTAAACCTTCTTTCTAGGAATTACTATAATTCTTTTATTATTATATCAAAAAAAACTTAATTTTACTAACACGCACATGATAAAGTTTTATTTTTTACAAATTTATTTACTATTCTTATCATTTTTGTTATAGTAATTATTAATGAATGGGAGGAATTTAAAATGTTTAAGATAAACGAAACAATTGAATTTAATTCAAAAGAAAACTCTTATTATACTTATGGTATGATAAAACCAGATGGTATGGAGAATAAAGAAGAAATTGTTAAAATGATTTTAAGTTCAGGACTTAAAATACGCTATTACAAATGTGATATGTTAACTGACGAATTAATTGATGAAAATTATTCTCATGTAAAAGAAAAATACCCAGAAGATTTTAAATTCTTAAAGAAAAGTTTAAAAAGTGGTCCAGTGTTAATGATGCTTATATATGATCCAGAAGGAAATGCGATAAAAAAATATCGAGATATTTTAGGTTGTACTAATAGTTGGGAGGCTTCACCGAATACAATAAGAGGTAAGTTTGGCGATAGAGAAAAAGTATATAAAAATGCTGCTCATGGTTCGGGTAATTTAAAGGAAGCACAAGAAGAAACAATAAGATTTTTTGGAAGTGAATTATTTAATGTGTTTGGCGGCTTGGTTTGGTTGTCAGACTATGAAAAAGGATTAACTTATACAGGCTGTAGTTTAGATAAAGCTAGTAATTATACAGACAAACAAATATATGATTTAATCATCAAAGAATGTAATGATTATGTTAAGAAAATGGGGTTATAATGCAACAGTATTTCGCTAAAAATGAAAATTTAGAATTAGAAGAAAGCGATTACCACCACATAAAAAATGTAATGCGAATGAAAAAAGGAGATATTATCAAAGTTGTATACGATGGTATTACATATGACTGCAAATTAACTAACATATCAAATAAGTCCTCATTTGAGGTAATCTCTGAAAATAAAAAAGAAGAAAAAACTTTAGTAATAGATATTGCCTTTTCTTTAATAAAAGAACAAAAACTAAATTATTTGCTTCAAAAAACAACGGAGCTAGGGGTAGATAAGGTAATTCCTCTTAATACCAAAAGAAGTGTTGTTAAAATAGATGATAAAAAAGAAAAATCTAAAATTGAAAGATGGAATAAAATATGTAAGGAAGCATCAGAACAAGCATTTAGAAATAATATTCCAAAAGTTATGGAAATAAGTAATATAAAGGACATAGTAAATTTAGATTATGATTTAAAACTTTTATGTTCTTTAAATAAAAATACAAAAAATATCAAAAAAGTGCTTCAAAAAAATAATAAGTGTGTTAAAATATTACTAGTCGTTGGTCCTGAGGGTGGATTTGATCCGAAGGAAGAAGAATATTTATTAGAGAATAATTTTGTAAGTGTTTCTCTTGGGTGTAATGTTTTAAGAGCTGAAACAGCACCAGTTGCGGCACTTAGTATGATTAAGTATGAGTTTATGAGGTGAGTAGTATGAAAAAATTGTTTGCGTCAGCGTCTTATTCGTTTAATAATTTTTACAACAATTTAAATACGCAGGGGCAAATGGTTTTTACACTAATAATGGCACTTATACTTATATTATGTATGATTCTTTTAATGACCTATGTTATTCAAGGTATTCAAAATAAATCGAAATTAAAAAAAATAAGAGAAGAATCAAAACAAAATATTGAATTAGAAAAACAAGAAGTTACTATAGAAAAAAAAGAAGAACGTGAACCATTATACACGAATGAAAAAACAGAAATAGAAGATATTGCAAGTGCAATATCAAATGCGCTTGAAGAAGAAAAACCAATAACGCTTACGAATTTTGAAGAAGATCAAGAAAAAACAGCTATTATATCAATCGATGAATTAATGAAAAAGGCTAAGGAATTAGAGTTAATTGATGATGAAGAACATGGTAATGTTAATTATTTAGAAAAATATAATTTAGAGCCTGCCGAAGTAGAAGCAGCAGTATCAAATACCATAAATGTAGGAAAAGATAAAGAGGTAAAGGCGTTTAAGGTATCGCAAGTTATATCTCCAATATATGGTGTTAAAAAAGATATATTAAATGACAAGGAAGCTTAATCTTTTAAGCTTTTTATTTTTAAGGATGTGGATTATATGAAAGTAGCAGTATATACATTAGGTTGTAAGGTGAATACTTATGAAAGTGAGTATGCAATAAAAGAGTTTATTAAGAAAGGATATGAAATAACTGACTTTTCTGATGACACCGCAGATATTTATTTAATAAATACGTGCACCGTAACTAATACTAGTGATCAAAAATCAAGAAAAATGATAAGGCAAGCTAGAAAGAAAAACGCTAAAGCAATAGTTGCGGCAATGGGATGCTTTACTCAAATAAGGGATAATGACAACGGGGTAATGGATTATGTAGATGTCGTTATAGGTAATACCGATAAAAGTAAAATAGTAGATTTGATAGAAGAGGCTATAAGAACAAAGAAGAAGATATTAAACATAAATGATGTTGTTAATACTGATTTTGATGATATGGAAATAAGCAATTTTAATACAAGAACAAGGGCTTTAGTTAAAATAGAAGATGGTTGTGAGAACTTCTGCTCATATTGTATTATTCCATACGTAAGAGGTAAAGTAAGAAGTAAGAAACCTGAAAAGGTGATAGAAGAAGTTAAAAAATTGGTTTCAAACGGTTATAAAGAAATTGTTTTAACTGGTATTCATACGGGTCATTATGGTGCAGATTTAGCTAATTATGACTTTAGTGATTTATTAACTGAGTTAGAAAAAATAGATGGATTAGAAAGAATAAGAATTTCTTCAATTGAAATAGTTGAACTAAATGATAAGTTTTTAGAAGTATTAAAAAAATCTGAAAAGATAGTTAATCATATACATATACCACTTCAAGCAGGAAGTAATCATATTTTAAAATTAATGAATAGAAGATATGATAAAGCATTTTATTTAGAAAGAATAAAGAAAATAAAAATGATAAGACCAGATATTGCTATTACAACGGATATAATAGTTGGTTTTCCAAACGAAACAGAAGAAGATTTTAACGAAAATTTAGAATTTGTAAAAGAAGTAGATTTTGCAGGTGGTCATGTATTCCCATTTTCTTCCAGAAACGGAACACCAGCAGCTAAGATGAGTGGACAATTAACTAAAGAAGAAAAACATAGTAGATGTAAAAAATTAATAGTATTATTAGATGCACAAGAAGAAAAATACTATAAAAAGTACGTTGGCAAAGAAGTAGTTGTAATACCAGAGGTATATTCTGATGGATATTTAACTGGTCATACTGATAACTATTTAAAAGTTAAGTTTGAAGGCTGCGAGGAGTTAATTGGTAAAACAATAAAAATATATATAGAAGAATATATAGATAAAATTTTAATTGGAAAAGTACTATAATTTTATAGTATTTTTTTTATTTCGACAAAATTTATAAAAGAAGTTCATATAATAGATGGCTAAAAAGAAAGGAAGCTAATATATGAATTATTTTAATGAGATAAAAAATATAATAGAAGAAAAAGAAGTAAATGATAGGGTAAGATATTTAGAAAGTAATAAGGAAACGATAAAAACATACTTTGAGATAGGTAGATTATTAATAGAAGCTCAAGGTGGAGAAACAAGGGCAAAATATGGAGATAATTTGATTAAGGAATGGTCTAAAAAATTAGTAGAACAATATGGTAAAGGCTATAGTCAGAAAAATTTGAAAAGAATGAGAAAATTTTATAGTTATTTTAAAGATAAGAAAAGGTCAACGCTGTTGACCCAATTGAGTTGGTCTCATTGGAATTATATTCTTTCTTTTGGTAACGAAAATGAAAGAAATTACTATATAAATAGGTGTATAGAAAATAACTTATCAGTAAGAGGATTATTAAATGAAATTAAAACAGATTCTTTTAATAGATTGTCATACGCTGATAAAAAGAATATAAAGTTAATAGGTGAAAGAGAAAATAATGAGTTAAGAATAGAGGATATGTTACATGACCCAATAATTATAAATATAGATGAAGAAGAAAAGTTAAGCGAGAAGGTACTTAAAAAATACATATTAAGAGAATTAGAAAAAGTATTCTTAGAATTAGGAACAGGATTTACTTTTGTTGGAAGTGAATACAAAGTAACGTATAACGATAAGAATTATTTTATAGACTTATTATTCTTCAATTATAAGTTAAATAGATTCATGGCGTGTGAACTAAAAAAGGATGAAGTAACTGCTAAAGACATTGGTTAAACACTTAATTATATGAAAGTAATAGATAAAACATTAAAAGGACCTTATCATAATAAAACGATGGGTATAATAATATCAAGAAAGAATAATAAGTTAATATTAGAATACGTAAGTGACTTAGACATTTTTCTAACTACTTATAAGTTGAATAAAGTAAAAGAAAAAGTTAGCGCTAGTTAAAATCATTTATTTATGATAAAATCATATTGCAAGGTTAGGAGGAAAAAGTATGGGAACATATATAAAAGGTACGTTTAAAAGAACAATTTTTTCTTCTAATGATGGATTTACGGTAGGACTTATAAAAATAAAAGAAACTGATGACGGGGATCTTCTAGATTATAAAGGAAAACAATTTACTTTTACTGGTTTATTTGCAGAATTATTAATAGATGAAGATTACGTTTTCTATGGAGAAGTAATTGATAATCCTAAATATGGAATACAGTATAAGGTAGATAAATATGAAAAAATAATGCCAGAAGATAAAGATGGTTTAATCATTTTTTTATCTAGTGATATATTTCCAGGTGTTGGTGAGAAAACAGCTAAACAAATAGTTGATGTTTTGGGAGAAGATTGTTTGAAATTAATAACAGATGATTATGAATGCTTGCTTAAAGTACCCAAAATAACTGTTAAAAAAGCAAAGGATATTCAAAATAAATTAATTAAGTATAACGAAAGCTTTGAAATTGTTGTTTATTTAACTAACTTTGGTTTTAATATGAAAGACGCACTTAAAATATATAATCATTATTTAGAAGATACAATAAGAGTATTAGAAAATAATCCATATGAACTAATAGATACTATAGATGGTATTACTTTTTCTAAAATCGATGAATTAAGAGAAAAAACTAATATCGATTTGGATGATGAAAGAAGATTATTTGCTCTTATTATTTATGTTATGAAAAACGTATGCTTTATGTCTGGTGATACATACTTAAAATTAGAAACAATATATAATGCCGTTAAAAGCGTATACGAAGAAGATATTAGTGAAGATCAATTGAATTTTTATTTAGTAGAATTAAATAGTTTGGGTAAAATAATTATAGAAGATGATAAGTTTATTTTAACCAATTATTATAAAAATGAGCATTATGTTGCATCTTCCGTATATGATTTATCAAATAAAGAAGATACAAAAATAAAAGATATAGATATAAAAATAGAAAAATTAGAGAACTTTTTTGATATAGAGTACAATGACGAGCAAAAGCGTGCGATAAAACAGGCCTTAATTAAAAATTTTTCTATTATAACAGGTGGGCCTGGAACGGGTAAAACAACTATAATAAAAGGTATAACGCAAGTTTTTAAAATGATTTCCGGTTATTCATTTGATAAATTACAGGAAAAAATGATTTTACTTGCACCAACCGGGCGCGCTGCTAAAAGAATGAGTGAGTCTTGTTCATATCCGGCCTCAACCATTCATAGATATCTAAAGTGGAATAAGGAAACAGGGGAGTTTCAATATAATGAGCGTAATAAAGTACATGCTGAATTTATAATAGTGGATGAAACAAGTATGATAGATATAGATTTAATGGCTAACTTTTTTAAAGCGATGCCAAGAAACGTAAAGCTTGTGTTTATAGGGGATTATAATCAATTAGAAAGTGTAGGACCTGGTAAAGTTTTAAAAGATTTCATTGAATCGGATATGATTAATACGATATTTTTAAAAGAAATATACAGACAGGATCAAAACTCTTTTATAACAGAACTTGCATATGAAGTAAACAAAGGAGAGCTTACTGAAAGCTTTTTAGAGAAAAAAGATGATTATAATTTTATCAAGTGCGATACAAATGACGTGTTAAAGGCAGCGGCGGACGTTTGTATGATGGCGGTAAACAAAGGTTATGATTTAAAAAACGTACAAGTTTTAGCGCCTATGTATAAAGGAATAAATGGAATTGATAACTTAAATCATGTTTTACAAAAAATATTTAATCCAAAAAATGATTCAAAAAATGAAACTTATGATGCAGATGTTATTTATAGAGAAGGAGATAAAATTCTTCAGTTAGAAAACATGCCTGATGATAACGTGTTTAATGGTGATATAGGTTTCATTGAAAAAATTAGTGGCACTGAAATAACGGTTGATTTTGATGGTAATAAAGTAAAGTATAAACCAAAGGATTATAAAGCTATAAAGCACGGTTATGCAATTAGTGTTCATAAAGCACAAGGAAGTGAATTTGAAATAGTTATAATGCCAATTATAAATGATTATAGGCTAATGCTTTATCGTAAACTTGTATATACGGGAATAACGAGAGCAAAAAGATCTCTTATTTTGCTTGGTGATCCAGCATCATTTGCAAAAGCTGTTTATAATCAAGGAAATAAAGAAAGAAAAACTAATTTAAAAAAAATATTAACCGAGAACATTTTATAGTATATGAAAAAATAAAAGTTACATACTAATAATGGCATGATCAAATATGCCAATTTCATATTTTTTAAATGGAAGGTGATAGTAAATGAAAGCACTAAATAATCTTGGATGGATGCTTTTAGGTGTTGCCGTAGGATCAGGTGCATTTTATTGTTATAATGAATGTTCTTGCAATGGTGGTATTAAGCAAACAATAAATAAGGTTAAGAAAAACGCAAGTAAAAAGTTAGAAAATATGATGGAACAGTAGTTTCTTTTATGGAAACACTTTAGAAATAGGCAAATTGTCTATTTCTTTTTGATTTTCCCCACAAAATATACTTGATAATTGAAGGAAAGATATGCTATTATAATACATATTTAAATGAAGAAGGAGATATTTGAATGGGAAAATTAAAAGTGAATAATAAGTTTTTATCAATGCTTTTGGCTGGTACAATAGCCTTTACTTTTGTAGGATGTAATGCTAATCAAACTAAATCCGAAACACAATCTATAGTAGCTACAGAGTCTTTAGATGAAATGGAAGATATATTATTTAAAAGGGAAGATGGTTCTTTACTTACCTTACTATGTATTGATAAAGTAAGTCTTGATGAAACAAAGTTTTATGCAGGTTATGCAACTTATGATAAATATGGTGTATATTTTGAAGATGCTTTATCAAAGACAAGGTTTAATTTATCAGATATATCTATGTTTAATGATTGTGAAATTTATTATACTAGTTTTTCATCTGTATGTAAGCAAGATGATGTTTTAGATGGAATTATTGATATTGATTTAGTAAGAAAAAATATGAAAAAATTAAAATTGACTAATAAGGGTTATCCAACGTACACTAATCTTGCTGTTAAAAAGGATGTAAATGCAGAATTAACTGAATTAGATACAGAATTTAAAATTAAAAGTGTAGAAGGTAGCGAGTGTACTTATAATTTATTAGACTCAAGTATTGTTGATAAAAATAAAACGAATAATACTAAAAATAATGATATAGAACTTATTAATCAAGATGATATTTTATTAAAAAGAGAAGATGGTGCTGTTTTACAACTTTTAGTTACTAGTAACTCATCTACATACGAAGATACTTTTAGTTGTGGTTATATTACATATAGTGCTTTTGGAGTATATTTTGAAAATGCTATAACTGGGGTAACTATTGAATTGAATGATGATTCAAAATTTAATTCTTGTGATTTTAGGGCAGTTCCATTTTGTTCAGTTATTAGTACTGAAGCTGCGATTAATGGTATTATTTCTAAAGCTTTTATAGAAGATACTATGGATGGTATGGAATTAAAATTATCTAGCTATGATGTTAAAGAAGTGTGTAAGAAAAATATTAATGCTGTAGTATCTAAAATAAAAATTGAAGAATTAATGCAAAACTTAATTGCTATAGATAGCCCACATAAATTTGATTTAACAAGCAAAGTAAGAGTAGGCACAAGATTAACAGCTAATAGCGATGAAGCTTTATTTATAAGAGAAGATGGAGCACGTTTAAGAATATTATACGATTATGATTTATATGAACACGAAAAAGCTTGTTCATGTGGTTATATTACTTATGATAGCAATGGAATGTATTTTGATGATGTTATAACAGGTGAAAAAATTAATTTAACTAATAAGGAAAAAAATAATTTAATGACAGAAAGATCTTTTGAAAAATATTGTTCTGAAGAAGATGTATTAAGCGGAAAGATAAGTAAACAAAGTATTAGTGAAATTTGTAATAATATATCATATGAAAATGTTCCTACGTCTTATATACTTGCTGATTATCATGTAAAATATATTGATGATAAGACAGTTACATATGACCTTGATGGTGAAAAATTATTAAGATAAAAAATGGTAAATTTACCATTTTTTTGTCTAATTAAGTGTTATAATAAAAATATGGGAGGAAAAGAATGAAAAAGAAAAATTTTAGTTTATCACTTGTAACATCAATTATATTTGTAGTATTAGGATTATTTTTATTTATTAGACCTGATGCTACGATAACAACTATCTCATATATAATAGGAGGAGTATTATTAGTATTAGGATCATTATCAATAATAAGGTACTTTAGATCAGATTATGGTATTAATGCACTTGATTTTGATTTAGTATATGGAGTGCTTGTTATAATTGCAGGATTGTATTTGATATTTAATCCTACTATGCTTGCAACCATATTTCCAATTATATTAGGAATATGGATTATAGTTAATTCAGTTACTAAATTCCAATATGCTTTAGTGTTAAAAAAACTAGATAAAACAGATTGGAAATACACGTTATTAATATCGTTTTTAACTTTTGCTTGGGGTATTATACTTTTAATTAATCCACTTGAAAGTGTTTTAGTGATAACTCAGGTAATAGGTATATTTATTATTATTTATGCTGTTTTAGATATAATTGATAATTTTATATTAAAAAGAAATGAAGAAGAGATAAATGCAATTTATATTAAAAAGAAATAAGCCTTACGTAAAGTAAGGTTTATTTAATTGAATTAGAAGTTTTGATGTGTTAATATATAAATATATAATAAGAAGGTGGTTTTTATGAAAAAGCAAAATGGTTTTACATTAGTTGAATTGATAATAACAATATCATTAATGTTATTAATACTTGTACTTGCAATAATAAATTTTAATAGGGTAAGTAAAGCTAAAAAGGAAGATTCATGGAAACTCGTAGAAAAAGAAATAGAAGATGCAGCGCAAGAATATTTTACTAATAATGAATATTTGTTTGAAGGATTAATAAATGGTAGTAATGGAAATATTTCTGTAGGAAAATTGGTGAAAGAGGATTATTTAAATAAAGTAATTGATCCAGTTACGGGTAAATCAATATCGAAGTGTGCAATAGTAAACGTAACAAAAGTTAAAAATAAGTATGATGTTAAATTTGATGAAAGTTCAAAATACTCCGAAAATAAAAATTGTGATATTATTGATTCCGTTGCTATGATAGAACCAGGTGGTCCTACCGCTGTGGTTAAAGCAAAATATGGCAATAAAGAATATAATAATTTTCCATCATGGCTTAATGTTCAACATAAAGATCCGAGTGTTGTTGTATACCCAAAAACTAATGGTAATGGCCCTATTATATCAACTATAATTGGTAATATAACTGGTACAGAATATAAAATAATTGATGAAACAAGCGGAAAAACATTGAATATTATAGTTACTAATTCATCTGGAAAAAAATATATGACGCAAATAAGCTACCGTAGGGATGTTACTTTGCCTGATGGGAACATATCAATTAAAAGTAAAGATACATGGCCATCAAGGAATGTTAAATTAAACTTTGATGTAAATGATAATTTAAGTGGAATAGAATTTGTTAAAATAGGAAATACAAATTATCTTGAAAATAAGAATGTAGGAAAATTAAAATGGACTAAAAATAATGTTGACTACAGTTTTGAAAATAATATTAAATATGATGGCTCTACAAAAAATGTCTTAGTTAAAATAAAAGATAAAGCCGGAAATGAAAATACTATTAGTAATCAGTATACTTTGTATAAAGAATGTGAAGTGCAAAATAGAGTAACAGATGGAAATTGGTATAATAAAAGCGACGCAACGTGTAGTAATAAGTGTGGTAATGGAAAAATATTGCAAGAAAGTAATACTAAAGATAAAAATTCTAATAATAACTGTTCTAATAAAACGACTAGATATTCCGATTGTGGTGGTATAAAAACCCAAAAAGGTTCTTGGTCAGAATATGGAAAGTGCAAAGGGGGCATAAAAACTAGGACTAGAACCGTAAAAAAAATATCTACATATGACGGAAGTGTTTGCTCAAGTGATACTGAAAAAGATACAAAAAACTGTACTACTTGTGAGATAACTAAAAGTAATGATATATATGGGATGATTGATAGTTTTGATATTAATTTAGGCGTTAATGTTTCTTGCAATGGAATAGGGCCTTGGACTTACGCTGATAATAAAACCAATGGTGAACAAGCATGCGCAATATTAAAAACGAAGAATAGTTTTACTTTAGAAGGATTTGCAGGAGAATGGGGAAGTAGCTTTAATAAAACTAATCATCATATTTCTTGGCACAGTACTGCAATAGATAACAAAACATTTTATAAAAGAACAGGTTGTAGTGCTTATATGACAGGTTCAAGCAAATGTAACCCATCTAAAAATAGATATGTGACAGTATGTGCTGTTGTAAAAATAGATGATTCAAGCAAGTGTTCTAAAGAAAAAGTTACTATATGTAGAGGTAGAAACTATGATACTTGGACATATAGTGACATTGAAATTGATTAGTATGTAAAAGGCGTAATTTATTTACTCTTTTTACATAATTAGGCTATATATAACCAAACTAATATTGAAAAAAACGTGTTAATATGATAATATTTATTTAGAATAAAGGAGTGCGTTATGAAAAAGAAAAACGGTTTTACATTAGTAGAATTACTAATAACAATAACATTAATGCTAACTATACTTGTACTTGCAATAATAAGTTTTAATAAGGTTAGCAAAAACAAAAAAGATGAATCATGGAAAACGGTAAAACTTCAAGTAGAAGCGGCAGCAACGGATTACTTTATAGCTAATGAATATTTATTTGAAGGATTATCAGATAGGTCTTCTGGATCAATTACGGTTGGAAAATTAGTACAAGAGGATTATTTAGGCAAGGTAATTGACCCAAGAGATGGGACTTCTTTAGATGAATGCTCAGAAGTCAGTGTAACAAAAGAAGGAAGTAAATATATTGCTTCTTTTAATGGTAATACTAAAGTTGCTAAAGTAGATGGTAAATGTGAAAATAAAAATTTAGTAGAAACAAAAGATGTTGGTGGACCATCTGGAGAAGTTAATTATTATAAAGAAAATGGTACAACAAAATTATCTAATGATGGTTGGTTTAATATTACCAAATTAGGAGAAAGAGGAAAATTAAAGGTTTGTATAAAGCCCGATACAAAAGGTAATGGTGCAATTGCAAGTGCTAAAATAGATGGAATAGTTATTTCCACTAAAGAAGCTAATGGATATTGCACTACTATAGAAAATGATATTAATAAAAGTGTTGATGTGGAGTTAGAAAACATATCAGGGAAAAAGTGGATTGCAAAACCTACAATTAGAAAGGATACTAAATATCCAAGTTGTTCCTATAATGTCAGTGGAGGAACAATCGGTAATAAAGTTGGAGATATACAGTGGTATAAGAAAGGTAATCAACCTAGAATAACATATACAGGAAACGATGAGGGAACCGTTAATAGCGGTGTTGATGGTATTTATCAGTATAAGGAATCGGAGTTAGTTAGAAAAAGTAGTGCTAACACGTATTCTGAAAATATTACATCTAGGTCTGGATATTATAATGCAGTGGTTAAAGATAAGGCGGGTAATCAAAGAAGATGCGGTTCAAAATATGGCTATGATAATACCTCTCCTAGTTGTAGTATAGAACCAAAAACTACTAATAAAATGAAAAATGGGTGGTTTAAAGGGCCAGCTTACTTTATGACAAATAGTATTTCTGATGATGTTAATACTTGGACCTGGAAAACTGATAAATGGGATGAAGCACCTACTTATGAATTTAGTCAAACAAAACCAAATGATATTGATAAATTTTATGTTACTGCAGCGGGTAACAGGACAGTGACAATTAATATGACCGACATTGCAGGAAATACAGGAACTTGTTCAACAACAGTTAAATTATACAGCGAATGCTCCGAAACTAAACTTAGTGGTTCTTGCGCTAATAGTGGTTATAGAGCCAAAGTAGATAAGTATACAGGTGGCAGTTGTGACGCTAAAGAAGATTGTTCTATATCTGATATAGCAGTAATGCTTGACGAAAGGGACGTTAAAGATGGCGGTATGAGTGGCGCTGGCCCTATTGGAACAAATTCTGGTAAGGGTATATTTGCTTGTTCAGGTACATATGACTATGATAATAGATATAAAAGGGGAATTAATTCAATCATTTTAAACGTTGGTGAAAATTATACTCATGCCCAGAAATGGAATGTCGCTTGGAATAATAATTGGATGACATATGCTGGTTCTGCGTGTATGTATGTAGGAGATTTCGAAAGAAGACTAGTTTATAAGATAAAATGGTCTGATGATACTGTAAGTGATTATATTTACACAAAAGTAAAAGAAGGATTTGATACTTCAGATTATACATCAAAATTATTTACTAGAAGAGCTGACGGTGGCATACAGATAAAGATAAATGAAGATAATTCTTATTTGCAACTTAGAGATTGTAGAGAATCAGATTTAGCTGATGGATATAAAGCAGAGGATTGTGGAAGATGGGATAAGGATTCTCCAAACTTAACAAAACACGTATATTATTTGAGCTACGGCAATATAAATTCAAATAAACTTGCTATATATACAAAATATTTTAGAAGTTATTAATGACTTTATATATATAATCTGATATAATATATATATATTTAATTTGTTGATGAAAAATTAGTAAGTAATTATTAATTTAAAGAGAGTTAGCGGTTGGTGGAAGCTAATATTTAATGTTACTGAAGCTATTTTCGGAGAGTAGTTAATCACTACCGGTTTAAAGCCGTTATTAAAATTAAGAACAAAATAGGATGGTACCACGGCATAATCGTTCCTAGCGATAGCCTTGGTACCTCTTTTTAATAGAAGGAGGATAATTATGGAATTAAAAAAAAGAAACCCAAAGATATTTATTGTATCTGGTAAAGCAAATTCAGGAAAGGATACTACTTGTGAACTTATAAATAACTTTATAAAATTAAAAGAATTAACAAGTGTAAATTTACAATTTTCATCATACATAAAAATGTATGCTAAAGTTATTTCAGGTTGGAATGGTGAGGAAGATACTAAACCTAGAAGCTTACTTCAAGAAATAGGAACTGGAGTTATAAGAGATAAAATTGATAATGAGTTTTTTATAAAAAGAATAATTGGAGACATTAAGGTTTATTCATATTATTGTGATGCAATTACAATAAGCGATGCAAGACTTCCAGAAGAAATTGATTCTATATATGAAAACTTTAATAATGTAATTAGAATAAACGTAGAAAGACCTAATTTTGATAATAACTTAAATAGTAAAGAAAAAAAACATCGTACTGAAATAGGTCTAGATGGTTATAATAATTATGATTACGTAATAGTAAATGATGGATCTTTGGAAGATTTAAATAAAAAAATAGAAAACTTAGTAAATGAGGTGTTATAAATGAAACAGTTAACAAGTACACAAATAAGAAAGATGTTTTTAGACTTCTTTGAAAGTAAAGGACATTTAGTTGTTCCATCAGCATCATTAGTGCCTGATAATGATCCGTCTTTATTATGGATTAACGCTGGTGTTGCACCACTTAAAAAGTACTTTGATGGAAGAGAAATTCCACCTAAAAGAAGGCTTACTAACGCTCAGAAATGTATTCGTACTAATGATATAGAATCGGTTGGAGATACTTATCATCATACGTTTTTCGAAATGTTAGGAAACTTTTCTATAGGTGATTATTTTAGAGATGAAGCACTTGGTTATGCATGGGAATTGCTTACTAGCCCAGAATGGTTTGACATAGATAAAGAAAAATTATATGTAACCGTTTATCCGGATGATATGGATACCTTTAATAGATGGATATCTTTAGGATTAGATAAATCTCATATTATTCCATGCGAGGGTAACTTTTGGGATATAGGTCCTGGGCCATGTGGTCCTGATTCTGAAATCTTTTATGATAGAGGAGAAGAATATGATAAAAGAGGTCCTGAACTAATAAGAGATGAGATTGATAATGATAGATATATTGAAATTTGGAATAACGTATTTAGTCAATTTAATCATGTTGACGGATTAGATAGAAAAGACTTCCCAGAACTTCCTCATAAAAATATAGATACTGGTATGGGGCTTGAAAGATTAGTTTGTACTTTGCAAAATTGTAAAACAAATTATGATACTGATTTATTTATGCCAATTATAAAAAAAGTAGAGGAAATGACAGGTGTAAAGTATACTGATCAAAAAGAAATTAGATCTATTGCTGATCATATTAGAACACTAACTTTTTCGTTATCAGATGGAGCATCATTTTCTAATGAAGGAAGAGGATATGTTTTAAGAAGAATACTAAGGCGTGCATCTAGATTTGGAAGGAACTTAGGAATAAGTGAGCCATTCATGTATAAATTAACCGATAGTGTTATAGAAATAATGAAAGATGCTTATCCTTACCTTTTAGAACATAAAGAATTAGTAGATAGACAAATTAAAAAGGAAGAAGAAGCTTTCTTAAAGACCTTATCTTCTGGTGAAAAAAGATTAGAAGAACTAGTTAATAGTGGTAAGAAAATAACTGGAGAAGATGTGTTTAAATTATATGATACATATGGTTTTCCTTATGAATTAACATCTGAAATACTAGAAGAACAAGGTATTATTATAAACAAAGAAGATTTTGATAAATGTATGCAGCATCAAAGAACAATGGCAAGAGATGCTGCTAAAAAAGCATCTGGCATGAGCGCTCAGGGCGATATTGTTAATTTTAAAGAAGAAACAACATTTACTGGATATGATAGTTTAACTTGTGATTCTGAAATTATCTATGTTGCAGACCTAGAGGGTAATGTTTCTGATTTTTATTCAGAAGGAATAGTAATTACCAAAGAAACACCATTTTATGCAACCATGGGTGGTCAAGTAGGTGATATTGGTATAATTGCTAATGAAAATATGAAAGCTGAAGTATTTAAAACTGAAAAAGCTCCTAATGGTCAAACAATGCACTATGTAAGACTTATTAATGGAAGCGTAAGTGTAGGAGATAAAGTTACTTTAACGGTTGATAAGGAATATAGGTTTACCACTTGTCAAAACCATTCTGCAACTCATCTGCTTCAAAAAGCTCTTCAAAAAGTATTAGGAGATGAAGTTCATCAAGCAGGAAGCTTTGTAAATAATGAAACTTTAAGATTTGATTTTAATTATACTGGAAAAATAACAGATGAAAAAATCATAGAAGCAGAAAACATTGTAAATGATATGATTGATTCATGTTTACCTGCAATAATTACAGAAACGAGCATAGAAGAAGCTAGGAAAATGGGTGCAATGGCTTTGTTTGGTGAAAAATATGGTGATGTTGTTCGTGTTGTAAAGTTTGGTGATTCAATCGAACTTTGTGGTGGGACCCACGTTACTAATACAGGTAATATAAGGCGCTTTGCAATTAAGTCACTTGAATCTAAAGGACTTAATGTATATAGAATTGAAGCTGTTTGTGATACTAATCTTGAAAGAGAAGTATTTAGCATGATTAAACCATACAACGACGAAATGATTATGTTACTTAAAAAAGCAAAAAGAAAAGTAGAAGAAGCTAATGATAAAGGAATTATACTTAATTTTGATGTTAATATTTCAAATGAAAAACCAACGTGTTATAAAGACATATTAGAAAACAAATTAGAAGTAGAAACATTAAGAAAGAAAATAGCTGATTTAGAAAAAGAATATCAAGAAAAATTAACTAATAAAGTATTAGAAAACACCGATAAATATATTAGTGAGAAAAAAGACGGAATGTATGGGGATGTAATCATAAAAGTATTTGAAAATAATGATATTAATATTTTAAAATCACTTGCTGGAGCACTAGAGTCAAAATTAAATGATGGTATTGTATTTTTAATTAATAAAAAAGATGGTGCACTTAACTTTGTTGCGAAGGAAAATGCTAACTTAAAGGATAAAATGAATTTGGGTATTCTTATTAAAGAAGTTGCTAAAATAGCCGAGGGAAATGGTGGCGGATCACCTTTATTTGCACAAGGCGGTGGAACTAACGTACAAAAGTTAGATATGATTTTAGCATACGTGGAATCTAAAATATTAAAAGGATAAAAAGGTAGGTTATTATGAAAGAAGTAGAAACATTAACACTTGATGATAAACCAGATAATAAAAAAGTAAAAAGAAAATTAAAATTATGGGTTAAGTTATTAATTTTGATAGTACTAATAATATTGTTTAGTATAATAACTTATAGTTATCTTTTAACTCCTGTTAAAACAAAAAGTGAAGTTATAGAATTTACCATTGATACTGGTTCATCGGTTTATAACGTAGGTGATAAACTAAAAAAAGAAGGTATTATAAGAAGTTCTTTAGCCTATAAAATATATGTTAAATTAAATAATATAAATGGATATAAAGCAGGTATTTATAAATTAGATAAAAGTTATAATACTAAAGACATAATTTCCATCTTAACAGGTAATACGTATAAAGAAAAAGGTGCTTATATTACTTTTAAAGAAGGTAAGACAATAAGAAACATTGCTAAGACGATTTCGAAAAACACCAATATTACAACAAGCGAGTTTTATAATGCTTTAGAAGATACCCAGTACATAGATAGTTTAATTGAAAAATATTGGTTTTTAACCGATGACATAAAAAATAAAGATATATATTATTCGTTAGAGGGTTATTTATTTCCTGATACTTATCAATTTAAAGAAAATGTAACCGCTAAAGAAATAATAGATGATATGCTTAAACAATCAGATAAAATATTTAGTAAGTATAAGTCATTAATTGATAAGAGTTCTTATTCTATTCATGAACTTGTTACGTTAGCTTCGGTAGTAGAAGCTGAAGGCATATATGATAATGATAGAAAAGAAATAGCTGGAGTATTTTATAATAGGTTAAAAGCCGGTATGTCCTTGGGCAGTGATGTTACAACCTATTACGCTTTGAAAGTTGAGTTAGGAGAACGTGATTTAACAAAGGCAGAATTTAACACTATTAACCCATATAACACCAGAACATCAAATATGGCTGGTAAGTTACCTGTTGGGCCAGTGTGTAATTTTGGAGAAAAATCATTAGAGGCAGTAGTAAATCCTAAAAGTAATAATTACTATTATTTTGTTGCTGATAAATCTGGAAAGACACACTTTACCAAAACTTATGAAGAACATCAAAAGGTTATTAAAGAATTAAAAGAAGCAGGAAACTGGATAGAATTGTAAAAAAGTTCAAAATAATGAACTTTTTTTCTTTTTATAGGGGAATTTTAAAATTCATAGCTAACAATTAATTAGGAAGCAGTAAAAACTAGCTTTGTTTTCCATCTTTTTATGAAGAATAGGAAGGTGGTGATACTTATGAGGTTTAGATTTGAAGTAAAATTTAGTCCAAAAATAATTATCATTTTAATACTTATAATAGTACTAGTTATTATTTTTAGTATATAAGAAAAACAGAGTTAGTGACAAGCTAGCTCTGTTTTTCAACAAAAAAACCAATGGAAAACAACTAGTAAGCTGTTTCCTTCATTTATATTATACAATAATTGGTATTTTTATTCAATTAAATATTAATAATTCCTTCTAGTATTTTATGTAAGATTATGATATAGTAGAAAACCGGGAAGTGATTTTATGAGTACAACTATGCTTAGTTCTTTATCTGATAAAGAACGTGTAATTCAGGAATTAAAAGATTTTTATGTTCCCTATAGAAAATCTTTAAAACTACCTTCTGATGCTACATTTGGATTGGAAATAGAATTTAAAATGCCTGATTATAATTGGAAATATAGAAGTAATTTTTCCTGTCAAGATATTGCTGCTATGACATTTATGGAAGAACATAATTATAATGGAATTTGGGATGTTTGTCCTGAGGAAAATGATCATATTGAAATAGTAAGTCCAATATTAATAGATGAAAGCAAAACTTGGAAAGATTTACATAATATATTAAATAACATAAAAGAAAATGGTGCTTATTATTCTGGAAAATGTGGCGCTCATGTTCACATAGGAATGCACTTGCTTGGCAAAGATG
This sequence comes from uncultured Bacilli bacterium, assembly GCA_910580185.1. Lineage (GTDB taxonomy): Bacteria > Bacillota_I > Bacilli_A > RF39 > UBA660 > Aphodocola. The sequence continues at coordinate 135,921 of CAJTWC010000003.1, read as the reverse complement.
AAGAATCTTGGCTAAATTTTTTCAAAATATGGAATATTTTTGAAGATGTGATTTTTAAATTTACTAATGGTGAAACTTATAATAGGCGTTTTAACTTCCAGGATAGTTCTAAATCTGTAAGAACTTGTTTTGATAATTTAATTACTAAATATAATATATCAAATTCTGCAAAAAAAACGCTTGTTTTAAATAAAAAGTATTGTGTAAATATAAACCAATGTACATTAGATATGATTATTAAACATAGTAATAAGTTTAGAAGTGGTGTGGAAAATACAATAGAATTTAGAAGTCCTAATGGTACTTTAAATGAAGTAATTTGACAAAATAACTTAAATTTTTTCACTAAATTTTTATTAGCGTGTAAAAGTGAAAATTATGATGCCGAATTAGTAGACCATTTATATAGAAAAGTAATTAATAAAGATAAATTAGAAGATGATAATTTAGCTTTTATTCTTGTAGATTTAATATTTAATAGTGATTTTGATAAGTATTGTTTTTTAAGACAATACTATAAAGACTTTGATAATCCCGGTAAGGAAGATAATATGCTTAAATCAAAACCATTTTGGAAATAGCCTTCTTGCTATTTCTTTTAATTAATGATAAAATATAAGTATCTTAGTAATGATAGGAGTGGTGTTATGTCATCTACAACGTATTTGTTTAATATTGAAAATATTAACGAAGCATTAGTAAAAGAAACAATAAAAGAAGTATGTGAGGCTTTAGAAGAAAGAGGATATAATCCGGTTAACCAATTAGTAGGATACCTAATGAGTGGGGATCCTGGATATATTTCAAATCATAAAGAAGCTAGAAATAAAATACTAAAAATAGATCGTAGTAAGATTTTAGAATTATTAATTAAGGAATACTTAAATTAATGAGGATAATAGGTTTAGATTTAGGTACTAAGACACTTGGTGTTGCGGTAAGTGATAATACCGAGACCATATCAACTGGACTTACTACACTTAGGTTTGAAGAAAATAAACCTAGTATGATAATTGATGATTTAAAAGAAATTATCAATTATTATAATGCTGGTTTGATAGTCATAGGACTTCCTAAAAACATGAATAATACTTTAGGTGATGCTGTTACTAGAACCAGAGAATTTATAAAAGTACTAAATAATAATTTTGATATAAAAGTAGTAGAGCAAGATGAAAGGCTTTCTTCTGTTAGTGCTAATAACATACTTATTAGTGCTGATATATCTAGAAAAAAAAGAAAAAAGAAAGTCGACACCATAGCAGCTACGATAATATTACAAAGTTATTTAGATAAAAGAAAGGAAAGAAAATAATGAATAATCAAGAACAAACACAAGATAATACATTTACAATCGTAAATGATGAAGGTAAAGAAGTAAAATGCGAGATATTATTTACTTATGAAGATGAAAAAACAAAGAAAAACTATATTGCATATACAGATAATACAACGGATGAAGATGGAAATACTAAAGTTTATGCTTCTATCTTTAATCCTAATGAAGAAAATCCAGTACTTCTTCCAATTGAAACTGAAGAAGAATGGAAACTTATTGAAGGTATTTTAAATTCACTTTCACAGCCAGAAGAAAACAAAGAAACAGCAGAATAGTATTTTGCTGTTTTTTGTTGGTATATTATATTTTAAGGCGATAATAAATTGATTTTTATTACATTTTTATATATAATTATAAGTAGTTTTAGGTGGTGTTACTATGGATCAGGAATTTTTTATTAGAAAGATGGAAAAATATGCTGATGAAAAAGGAATTCCTATAATGGAAAAAGAAGGTATGAATTTTTTAACGGAATTCATTAAATTAAATAAAGTTAAAAACATTTTGGAAGTAGGTACTGCAATAGGATATTCTGCTATAAACATGGCTTTAGTAGATGATGATATTACCGTAACTAGTATAGAAAGAGATAAAGATAGATACATACAAGCGGTAAAAAACATAAAAAACCTAGGACTTGATTCTAGGATTACATTGATACTAGCAGATGCATTAGATTTTAATACATCTGAAGAATATGATCTTATCTTTATAGATGCTGCTAAAAGTCAGTACATTAAGTTTTTTAATAAATTTGCTACTAATTTAAAGACTAAAGGGTACATAGTAACTGATAATATTAATTTTCATGGACTTACCAATTCTGATAAAACCAAGATGTCTAGAAACTTAAGACAGCTAATTACTAAACTTGAAAGATACATTGATTTTTTAAAGAATAATGATGAATTTAAAACCAGGTTTTTTGAGATAGGTGATGGCGTTGCTATTTCTAGAAGAAGGAAGAAAAAAGATGAGTAAAATATTATTAAAAATTAATAAAGATGAAGAACTAACGTACCCAGCTGATGGGTATGTTTTAGGTATAGAAGGTTTTTCTCAAATCTTTGATAAAACTTACAATGTAGAAGAAATAAGGGAAATTAAGAATAAAATAGATAAAGAAATATATGTATCTTTTAACAGGATTATATTTAATGATGAATTAGAAGAATATAAAAAATTATTACAAGAAATAGATAAATTAAAAATAAATGGTATTATCGTAGGTGATATAGCACCTTTAACTTATAATTTAGATACTAATATTATTTTAGATCAAATGCATCTTAATAATAGTTATTATAGCATTAATCATTATTATAATAATGGCGTTAGTGGTATGGTTTTAACTAATGACATAACGCTTGATGAAATAAATGAAATAAGCAATAATACTAAATGTACACTATTTAAGCAAGTATTTGGTTATCCTCATTTATCTACTTCAAGAAGACGTTTAGTATCAAATTACTTAGAAGGTTTTAAAATTGATAATAAAGCTTCTATATATGAGATAAAAGAAGATAAGAGTCAGGATTATTATAAAATAATAGAAGATGATTTTGGAACTCATATATTAGGTGATAAACCACTTAATTTATTGGGCTATAATTTAAACGTAGATTATCTTATTATTGATGGATTTAAAATAGATGATATAAAAGAAGTGTTAGATGTATTTATAAGTGGTAATATAGAAAAAAAAGAGTATTTAGATAATAAATATAATGCAACAGCTGGATTTATAAATACAAAAACCATTTACAGGGTGAAGAAAGATGAAAGATAAAAAAGTAGAGTTACTTGCGCCAGCAGGTAATATAGAAAAATTAAAATGGGCAATAGACTACGGAGCAGATGCCGTTTACTTAGGTGGCGTAAATTATAGTCTGCGTGCTAATGCAAAAAACTTTACACTAAAAGAAATTAAAGAGGGAGTAAAGTATTGTCATTATAATAGCGCTAAACTTTACGTTACGGTTAACATAGTATTTCATAATGATGATGTAAAGGATCTAACGGAATATTTAATAGAATTAGAAAAAATAGGTGTAGACGCTGTAATCTTTAGTGATCCATTAGTATTAGATATTGTAAAGAAAAATAATTTAAAGTTAGAACTTCATTTAAGTACCCAAGCATCTATATTAAACAAAGATGCTGCTAAATATTATATAAAACAAGGTGTATCAAGAATAGTTCTGGCAAGAGAATGTTCAAGAAATGATATTAAAAACATAATAGATGAAACAGGCACTGAAGTAGAATGTTTCGTGCATGGCGCAATGTGCACTAATATATCAGGTAGATGTGTTTTGTCTAATTACTTTACAAATAGGGATGCTAACCGTGGCGGATGTTGTCAAGTATGTAGGTTTAATTTTAACTTATATGATGAGGATAAAAATAAAATATCTGATACTGATAACTTTACTATCGCCCCTAAAGATTTATCACTTTCCTCTTACGTAAATGACATGATGGAAATAGGTGTATCGTCATTTAAATTGGAAGGCAGAATGCGTTCTATTTATTACATTGCAACCACCATTTCTTGCTTTAGAAAATTAATTGATTTTTATAGTAACAACATGAATGATGAAGAATATATTAAAAGGGTAATGAGAGTTTTATATAGGTGTGCAAACCGAGATGTAGCACCACAATTCTATAATAAAAAAGCAGGGTATGAAGAACAATACTATGCCGCAAGACAGGAAGATTCTAACCAAGATTTCTTAGGTGTAGTATTAGATTATGATGAAGAGGCAAAAGAAGCTATTATAGAGCAGAGAAACCATTTTAAACTTGGTGATAAAGTAACTATTTTTGGACCAGGAAAAGAAGATTACTCATTTGTTATTAATAAACTTACTGATGAAGATGGAAACGATATAGATGCCGCAAGACATCCAAGAGAAGTAGTTAGAATAAACTGTGATATAAAAGTTAATAAAAATGATTTACTTAGAATAGACTTTTTTGATTGATATTAATATGATCACTGTATTTAAGAATTCTATTTTCTCATATATGGATGATAAAGGTAAAATATTGGAAAATGGTTATTATAGAGTTATTGAAACTCTTTGTGATAATAATTTAAATAACCCTGTCAACTATTTAGATTGACAGAAAAGTTTTTTTATGGTACTATTAGTGCCGTATTGATTTATAGAGGTGATACATATGAAAAAAGAAAAAGAAATTTATTTAACTAGTGAAGGATTCCTTAAATTAGAAGAAGAATTAGATCACTTAAAAAAAGTAGAAAGGCCAGAAGTTATAGAAGCTATAAAAGAAGCTAGAGCATTAGGTGACTTATCTGAAAACGCTGAGTATTCATCAGCTAGAGAACGTCAAGGAAAACTAGAAGCTAGAATTAAAGAAATTGAATATACATTAGAGCACGCAACCATTATTGAAAATAATAATGATGGTAAAGTTAGGGTTGGTTCTGTTATAACTATTAAATATTTAGAAGATGATGAAGATGAAGAATATTCAATAGTTGGAACTAACGAAGCAGATCCATTTGAAAATAAGATTTCTAATGAATCTCCTATTGCACAAGCCGTTATGGGAAAAAAAGTTGGAGATAAAGTTTCAGTTGAATCTCCTAACGGAAGTTTTGATATAGAAATAGTAAAGGTAGCATAAGCTATCTTTTTTGTTGAATTTAGTTATATAACGATATATAATATCATACATAGGGGGGTTCGATATGACATTAGAACAACTTGAAAAAGTAATAAAAAAATTAACGAAATGCAATTTAAGAAACAAAATAAAGAAACCAGATTTATATTTTAAAAATTTATCTGATCATGAAATAGAAAACATAATATCAATGAATATAGGAAGTATAGAATTACCATCTAGTGAATATACTAAAATTTTTGAGGAATGGGTTAAGTTACCATTAAATGAACTTAACTATTTAATTTGTGTATTAGAAAGATATTATACTATTAGAAAACGTTGCTGTTCTGAAACAAAAATAGATTTAATGGATGCAGGTGTTGTAATAATGTATCCTTTATGTGAATTATCAAATTCTTTAACTAATATTATATTATCAGGGTACAGTAAAAATAAGGATACAGTAACTAAAAATGTTGAACTTATTTTAAAAAAGTTTGACGTTTTACTTAAGTCGTATGATGAAAATTTAGTAAATCTAGATACTGTTAACGCTGAACTTAATATTATGTTATATATGTGTGATATTGCTATGAATAGTAATTTATTAAAACAAAAAAAACTACATCAGGAAGTTATGCAATTGTTGTATGATTCAAAAAATGAAAAAAATTGTAAGAAAGTAAGAGACTTTATTATTGACTTTAATGTTTCTATTAATCAAAAAAATTATAAAAACTACATAAATTGTTTGAAAATTTTGCTTGATGGCGATATTCCATCTAAAATATTAGATAATAGTTTAGAATTATTATCCAGATTGACTTTCGAGAATCAAGACGAAATATTTGAGTTAGCAAAATTAACTGGTATGGCAAATTCTGAACATATTTCTGATAATCTTTTAAATGCAATTAATAGATTTGACAATGATTTTAAAGATAACAAAGAATATGAAATTAATAAACTAGAATGTATTAAGTATATAGCAAATGCTAAAAGTGATATTATCTCTGATTGCCTGGTTAATGTTATGTTTCATTTAGAATCTATATTATCTGGATATCAATTAGAAAGAATGAAAAAAATAAGTAATTTAACTGATAAAGAAGCTGTTTCTTTTTCTAATATGTTACTATTTGGAAATACAGAAAATTACGATGATATGGATAAAATTTTATTTAATGCTAAACTTTATGTTGCCGAAAATGATGATGTTAATGTTTTACCTGATTCTGTATTTAGTATCAAAAAAAATAAAAACAATAGTAATTAGTAGTTGCTATTGTTTTTCTTAACACTTTACTTAACAAATACTTGATAAAGAAATATAAATAAGTTATAATACTAGTGATTTAGGGAGGAATTAAATTTATGGCAGAAAAAAAAGAAAAGAAAGCTAAAAACATTCATGAAGTTAAAATTGAAATAACTGGTGATGAATGGTCTAAGAAAATTGATGAAGCATTTAAGAAAGTAATTAAAACCGTAAAGATAGATGGTTTTAGACCTGGTAAAGCACCAAGAAATATATATGAACAAAAATATGGTAAAGCATCTTTGGTTGCAGAAGCAGTAGATAATAATATGCAAGATGCATATACTAAAGCATTAGAAGAATTTAAAGGAAATCCAATTGTTCAACCAACGGTTGCTATTGAAAAAGCAGATGAAGAAGGCGTTACTTACGTATTTACATTTACTACTAAACCAGAAGTAAAAATAAAAAAATATACTGATTTAGGTGTAAAAAAAGATGATGTTAAAATAACTAAAAAAGACGTTGATGCTGAAATCGAAAAAATGAGAAAAGAATATGCTGACTTACAAGTAAAAGAAGGTGTTGCTGAAGAAGGTGATACTGTTATAATCGACTTTGAAGGTTTTGATGGTGATAAAGCTTTCGAAGGTGGAAAGGCTGAAAACCATGCTTTAGAATTAGGAAGTCACTCATTTATACCTGGTTTTGAAGAAGCTTTAATAGGTACTAAAGCAGGGGATAAAAAAGATGTTAACGTAACTTTCCCAGAGGATTATCATGCTGAAGATTTAAAAGGAAAACCAGTAGTATTTAAGGTTACTGTACACGAAGTTAAAACAAAAGTTTATCCAGAATTAAACGAAGACTTCTTTCTAGATTTAGGTTTAGAAGGTGTTAAAACTAAAGAAGATTTAGAAAAAACTGTTAAAGAATCTATGAAAGAACAAATGGATTATCAAGCTGAGAACAAATATGTTGATGATTTATTTGAAGCATTGTTAAAAGAAACAGAAGTAGAAGTTCCACATGCATTAGTTCATGAAGAATTAGATAGAATGATTGCTGAATATGGACAAAGACTACAAATGCAGGGAATCTCATTAGAACAATTCTACAAATTCACTAACTCATCAGAGGATGCTTTAAAAGCACAAATGCATGATGAAGCTGAAAAAAGAATTAAACTTAGATTTGCTATTGATGAAATAATTGAAAAAGAAAAGATTTCAGCAACTGATGAAGAAGCAGAAAAAGATGCAGAAGAAAAAGCTAAAAAGCATAATATGGATAAAGATGAATTTATTAAAGCATTTGGTGGAATTGAAATGCTTAAATATGATTTAATGGTACAAAAAGTACTAGAAATTTTAAAAAAATAATAATAGGGCAACAGAAGTTGCTCTTTTTGTGAGGTAATTATGTCAAGAACGGTATTAAACGTGGTAGAAGAAGGAATTAAAAGAGTTGGTTTAGAAAAGATATGTAATCCTTATGAACAAATATTAACCGCTTTTTATAAAAATTGTTGTGTTAATGATCCTAAAAGAGAATATACTCCAAGAAGCGGGAAATATAATCAAATATACTCTTGTTTAGATGGTAAACGTACATCAAGTATTTTAGAAGTGAATATTGATGATAATAACGTTGTTAAAGTAAATCAATTTAATGATGAATTTAGTAATGTATTAACGTTAGCTCCTGAACCTATAAATCCCATTGTTAAAAGGTATAATTTACTTAGAATTGGTATTTTGACGTTGGAAAAAATATCTTCGATTGGTTATATGGATGATATTATAACTACTTTAGATAAATTAACTATCAGTGGTACTGGTGGTATTTTAGAATCATATAAAGATGATAAAGAAAATTACTATAGGTGCTTTTGTTATAATTCTAGTAATAATGAGTTATCTTTTTATACAGATGATGATTTAGTAATGACAAAAAACATTTCATTTGAAGATTATGTTAAAACAATGTATCAAAAGTTTAATATTAATAGTACTAATAAAGGGTCGTTTTAAATGACTCTTTTATATTGATTGATCTAATTTATTATGATATTATAAATTTCATATTGGATTGGGGGATACTATGAAAATTAATGATAATGTAAATTTAGAATCTATTACTGATGTGTTATGTAACTATATATTATTCTTTCACCAACAAATTTTTGCTGAATTAGATAATAATCTTAAAAAAATTAAGTGTTTTAATAATATGTATGATGAATATGTACTATTTTGTAAAACAATTGGAAAAAATATGAGCGATTATCTAAATGATGATTCAGTACCTGAAAGTTATGAAACAAAATCGTTAAAAGTTGATGTAGCAAAAATTCCTCTAGAGCTAAGATGTGGGATGCTTGAAAGTGATTCTAAAAATCTTAATTATGAAAAAGCACATATAAAATTATTGAAATATAAATTAATTAGTTTATCTAAAATTCTTATGAATTTATGTTTCTTTTTAGAAAATTGCGATGGATATGATAAAAAAAGCCTTTTAGATATTAATAAACGTATTTTGGAAGTTTTAGCTATTTCAAGAGAAATATCAGATACTTGTGATAAATCTGTTGTTTTGGTAGATGACACAATAAATCTTTGTGAAGACTGTGATTTGTTTTATTTAGCGGCAGAAAAATTAAAATAAGTTAATTTAACGATTTTAATAGTGTATAATTATTTATTAATTTACCAAAATTTTACGTTTTTTTATTTAAGATTAGACCTTGACTTTTATGTAGCTTAGTTTATAATAAAAGATAAAATTTGTGTTTGTTTGAAGGGAGAAGTATTATGAATAAAAAAGATTTACCAGTTATATTATTAAGAGGGATTATCGTTCTTCCTTACGCGGAACTTAAAATAGATTTAATAGATGAGTTAGATACTAAAATTATAGAACTTGCTTCTAATAATCATGATGGGTATGTTTTACTTGTATCTCCATCAAATTATTTAGAAGAAAAAATAGAAATTAGCAAATTACCAGATTTAGGTATAGTAGGTAAGATTACTAAAAAAACGACTCTTCCAAATGGTTGCATTAGAATAACCATCGTTGGCGAGAAAAGAACTATGATAACGAATTATATTCCTTATGATAATGAAGAGGATGTTTTTGCAGGTGTTATAAAAGCGCCTACTAGATATGCTATAGATCAAGCTGATGAAAATGCTTTAGTTAGAAAATTAAAACAAGAATTAGAAAATTATATAAACGTAGTGCCATATTCTTCTAATAGTATATTAGGTCAAATTGATGAAATAAATACGGTAAGTCATTTGGCAGATGTTGTTGCAAATTATATGCCAACGTCATTCGAGCGCAAATATGAGTTTTTAACGACCATTAATCCTCATACTAGGGTAATGATGAACTTAGAGGATATTCAAAATGAATTAGATGTATTTGAAATAGAAAAAAGACTTGATTCTAAATTAAAAAAAGAACTTGATAATTCTCAAAAAGAGTTCATTTTAAGAGAAAAAATAAAATTAATAAAAGAAGAATTAGGAGATATATCATCTAAAGATGATGAAATAGAAGAAATAAGAGAAAAATTAAACAAGTTGAAAGCTCCTAAAAACATCATTAAAAAAATAGAAAAAGAAATTAAAAAGTATGAGTCAACCCCTTCTGCATCTCCAGAAATTGGAATAATAAGAAATTATATTGACGTGCTTATTAATTTACCTTGGAACACATATACTAAAGATAATACGGATTTAAAGAAAGTAAAAGAAGTATTAGATGAAAGTCATTATGGCCTAGAAGATATAAAAGAAAGAATTGTTGAATATCTAGCGGTTAAAAAAAGAAGCGTATCTAATAAAGCTCCAATTATATGTTTAGTAGGTCCACCAGGAGTAGGTAAAACCTCACTTGCTAAGTCAATTGCAAATGCAATGAACAGAAAATTTGTCAAAGTATCAGTAGGTGGTGTAAATGACCCAGCAGAGATAATTGGTCATAGAAGAACTTATATGGGAGCAAATCCAGGTAGAATAATTAATGCTTTAAAAAAATGTGGCTCTAATAATCCGGTATTTTTAATTGATGAAGTAGACAAGATGACTAAGGATATTAAAGGAGATCCAGCAAGTAGCTTACTTGAAGTATTAGATCCAGAACAAAATGATAAATTTTATGATAATTATGTTGAAGAGGCATATGATCTATCTAAAATAATGTTTATATTAACCGCAAACTATATAGAACAGATACCATCAGAGTTAAAAGATAGGTTAGAAATAATAAATTTATCTTGCTATACAGAATATGAAAAACTATTTATTGCTAAAAAACATTTAATAAAATTAGCATTAGAAGAATATGGTCTTGATTCTAAGAACGTTAAATTCCAAGATGAAATAATTCTTAAGATAATTAAGAATTATACAAAAGAAGCAGGTGTTCGTGAACTTGAAAGGGTAATTAACAAAATCGTTAGAAAATATGTTAAGAATATGTTAGAAGATGGAAAAGATACTATTAGTGCTAAAGTTACAGAAAAGAAAATAGAAGAATTTTTAGGAAAAATAAAGTATGAAAATACTGATGTTTTAGACGAAAACGTGGGCGTTGTAAACGGACTTGCATATACTTCTTTCGGAGGAGATATATTACCACTTGAAGTTGTTACATATCCATCTAAAGATAATATTAACCTAACTGGTAATTTAGGTGATGTAATGAAAGAAAGTGTATCTATTGCACTAGGACACATTAAAAGCCATGCGAAAGTCTATGGAGTTGATTTATCTAAGTTAAATGATGTTTGCATCCATATTAATGCAATAGAAGGCGGTATTCCAAAGGATGGTCCATCTGCAGGAGTAGCACTTACAACCGCAATAATAAGTAGTCTAACTAACAAATGTGTACCATCTTCCATTGCAATGACAGGTGAGATGACATTAACTGGTAAAGTTCTTCCTATTGGCGGATTAAAAGAAAAAGCTATAGGTGCTTATACAGCGGGTGTTAAAACTATTTTTATTCCAAGTAAGAATGAGAGGGATATAGATGATATTCCAAAAGAAGTAAAAAGTAATCTAGAAATTATATTAGTAGATAGTTATAGTGATATATATAATAAAATATTTAGTAAAAAGAAGAAAAATTAACATTTTCTTCTTTTTTTTGCATAAACATTTATTGAATGGAGATGAAAGTATGAAAAAGATAATACCGTTTATAAAGGACCTTAGTTTTCAAACTAAAATATCTGATGTGACAAGTATAGCGCTTGAACATAATCTTTCTATGGAAAATGCTGATTCAATAGTGGGTAATTTTATTGTAAGTGGTAAATATAAAATTAATAACGTAAGTATCAACGAAGAAGACTTTGATATTACCGTACCTTTTGATATTACCTTAGATGATAAATACGATAGTACTAAGGTTCAAATTGATATAGATGATTTTTACTATGAAATAATTAATGAGGAAGTATTACGTGTTCATATTGATGTTTTAATAAATAATTTAGTTTATATAAAAAAAGAGGAATTAAGAAGTGAAATAATTGATGTAAGTTCTTCTTCAGAAGACGAATCAAAAATACCTTTTGATGAAGCAGAGATAATTAAAGATGATGTAAGGAGAGATGATAGCATGAATAAGGAAGATGTTATTGCAGTTACTAAAAGCGAAGATGATGTGATTTTAAATAAAGACTGTGATAAAGAAGAAAATACAAATGAAAGAGAAATAAACCCAGAAGAAATAACTAATAATTTAACTAGCAATTTTTTAGCAGATGATGATAATTACGTAACTTATAAAGTACATATAATTAGAGAAGACCAAACGATTGAAGAAGTTATTTCTACTTATAAAACCACAAAAGAAGAAATAGAAAAATATAATGATATTTCAAATATTACCGTAGGATCTAAGATAATTATACCAGCACTAAATGAATAATTCGTATAATAAAGAAATAATAAAAAAAATATGCCCAAGTGTAAAGAAAATAAAGTTATATAAAAACTCGGTAATATATAAAGATGGTAATGATAAAAAATGGGTATTAAAAGACTTAGAGGAAAACAACATTATAGAAATATATAATTACTTAAATTCAAGAGGATTTGATTATGTTCCCAAACTTGAATATTGTGATAATAATGTATACGTATATGAATATGTAAATGACACTCCAACCCCAAAGGAGCAGAGGGCATCTGATTTGATTAAATTAGATGCGCTACTGCACAATAAAACGGTTTATTATAAAGATATATCGTTAGATGAATTAAAAGAATTTTACGAAAACATAGATAATGTAATAACAAATACCTTTAACTATTATGATGATATTTTAACATCTATTGAATCAAGGATTTATATGTCACCTAGTGAGTATATGTTAGCTAGAAATTGTTCTGTCATATTTTCTTGCTTGAATTTTTGTAAAAGTAATTTAGATGATTGGTATGAAATGATGAAGAAAAAAACAAAACAAAGAATTGTTTTTCTTCATAACAATTTAGATACTAATCATATAATACGAAATGATGGTAATGTATTAATTAGTTGGAATAAATCGAAAAGGGGATTACCTATATATGATTTTATAAGTTTTTATAAAAGAAACTATGATAAATATGATTTTAATGAATTATATAAGGAATATTTAAAAAAGTTTCCTCTTCTTGATGAAGAAAGAAAACTTTTGTTTATAATGCTTTTTTTACCAGAAAAAATAAATTATCAAGAAAATGAACTACTTAATACTAACGAAGTATCAAGATTATGTAATTATTTGGTAATAACCGATAAGTTATTTATGGAAAATGAGGCAAAAAATACCGAAAAACAGAATCATGAGGTCGATGAATAACAAGAATACATGAAATCTAGCGCATAATATTAAAGCTAGTATAGCTTGGTAAAAAGTAATAAAGCAAAATGCAAATACCAATATTACATATATAGTCATTTTCCCAGAAAAAAAGTTGTTTGGACGCATAATGATCACCTTTACTATATTGTATGTAAAATCCATATAATTGCTAACCATATTAATAAAAAATATGGTTTTTTTAATTAAAAGATGTTATTATATATAAAGAATAGGAGTGGTTGATGTGCTTAATAATAAAGGTTTTGCAATATCATCTGTTTTATATCTTTTATTAGTTGCGTTTTTGATGTTTTTAATGTTAATGTTAGCGCAATTTACAAGTTCAACATCGGTAATTGGTAAAGCAAACGATGATTTAATTAATGGGTCAAAGTTTGAGGTAATGCAGATAAAGGATTCTAATAAGCGATGCATTAAATATGGTGATAGTAAACAACCTAATGATATTTACTGGTATGAGTCTGGAAATGGGGAATTATTGGTTAGAATAAAAAGTAGATATGGTACTATGTATTGGCCAAAAGATTTTGGCCTTAAAGTGGATTCTTCAGGCAATATATCTGGTAGTTATCACCAATATAAAAATATTGATGTTTCTTGTTTAGATGGTTCTAATTGTGTGGGAAAAAATATATTTAATGTTACATATGTTGATAAAAAATTAGACCTTAACTTAACATCATCAACTTCATCAACATATAATTATAATGGTGGTGTTGTTACAATAAATGGCGATGATGTTGAAAAATTAATAGAAATTTTTAATAAAATTAAAAACATTGAGACACCTAACCTTTCATGTTCAACAATGACTTATAACAATTTTGATTATTGTAAAAAATTATTTGATGACCGTGGTTTAACTAAAACAATTAAGAATGGTAAAATAAGTGTTTTTGGAATTTCTTCAGAATGGAGAGTTTATGAATGGGATTTGGAAGATTCAATTTCATTCACTTATAAAAATGAAGAGACTAATGAATTTAATACTGGAAAAGTAAATAAGATCTTTTATACATATATTGTTCTAATGGAAGAAAATGAATCAATAAAAAATCTTATTGGAAATTCAACCAATAATTTAGATTTTTATTTTGATAATGATAAATTATTTACATATCAACGCGAAAGATTAAATTCCTCTATTAATAATTTAGATTCCACAACTACTGTTACAACTGATCAAAAATTAAAAATAACTGATGTAAAAACGGGAAGTACTAAAGAAGATTTTGGTTTATACGATATTTGTGAATAATACTTGCAAACATTTTTAAATGTTGTTATACTAATAGCATATAAAAAAAGCAAGGAACAAGAGGAGTAGGTTATTTATTTATTAAAGAGAGCAAGTGTATGGTGTAAACTTGTATGAATAATAGCTGAAGGTAGCTTGGGAGCTTAATTATAGAAATGATAGTAAATAATTACGTTTAGTCCGCGTTAGGGATTTTAAGATGCATATCATTAAGATATGAATTAAGGTGGTACCGTGGACTAATTAAGTTCATCCTTTATTAGGATGAACTTTTTATTTTTGGGAGATGATTAAAGTGGATAAATATATTAATTTCTTTAATGATTATATCTCAAAATATGATTTGAAAATAGAAGCATTAGATAGAAAGAAAAATCATACTATGAGGGTAATGGATAATTGCAAACTTATCGCTAAAAGCATACATTTATCTGATAAAAATGTCTTGCTTGCGTGCTTAATTGGTTTATTTCATGATATAGGAAGATTTAAGCAATATGAAGTTTATGGTAAGTTTAGAGACTATGAAACTATAGATCATGCGAATCTTAGTGTCGATATTCTAAAAGAGTTTGGCTTTTTAGATGGATATGAATATAAAGACATAGTTTATGTTGCAATAAAAAATCATAATAAATTAAAGGTAGAAGACGATCTTACTGATAAGGAAATATTATTTTGTAAAATAATAAGAGATGCAGACAAATTAGATATACTAAATTTAGTAATAAAAGGAACTAATCCTGATGCTAAAGAGAAGATAAAACTCGGGAACTTTAATTCTAGATATAGTAAATTAGCGGTAAGTGATATTATAGAGGGTAAAGTTTTGGATGTTGGTAAGTATCCTGATTTATGTGATAAATCACTTGTTAAATTAGGATTATTTAATGATATAAATTTTAATTATACAAAAAATAAAATAAAAGAAGATAGATTAATAGATAAAATAAAGGAATCATATATAAAAAGTAATCCTATAGAGGAAAAAACAATAATAAAAATATGTGATATATTAAAAGAAAGGTTAGGTAGATAATATGTTAGAAAAAAAATATGACCACGAGAAAGTAGAAGAAAATAAATATGAAAAGTGGCTTAATAAAGATTATTTTAAATGTGATGAAAAAGGAGGGAAAAAACCTTATGCAATAGTACTTCCGCCCCCAAACGTAACAGGAGTACTACACTTAGGTCATGCTTGGGACGTAACACTTCAAGATATTATAATTCGTTATAAGAAGATGGAAGGCTATGATTGCTTATGGCTTCCTGGTATGGATCATGCTGCAATTGCAACAGAAGCTAAGGTTGTTAAAAGATTAAAAGACCAAGGTATTAATAAGTATGAATATGGAAGGGAAAGATTCTTAGAAGCTTGCTGGGATTGGACACATGAACATGGCGATATAATTCGTAAGCAGTGGGCTAAAATGGGAATTGCACTTGATTATACAAAGGAAAGATTTACTCTTGATGAAGGATTACAAAAAGCAGTAAAAAAAGTATTCGTTGATTTTTATAACGAAGGATTAATTTATAGAGGAGAAAAAATAATCAACTGGGATCCTGCGGCTAAAACGGCTTTATCTAATGAAGAAGTTATTTATAGCGAAGAAAAAAGTGCTTTTTATCATTTAAAATACAAATTAGAGGATAGCGAAGAATACATAGATGTTGCAACAACAAGACCAGAAACTTTATTTGGAGATACTGCGGTTGCTGTTAATGAAAAAGATGAAAGATATAAAAACTTTGTTGGTAAGAACGTTATATTACCTTTAGTAGGTAAAAAAATACCAGTTATAACTGATGAACATGCTGATATGGAAAAAGGAACAGGCGCGGTTAAAATAACTCCAGCGCATGATCCTAACGATTTTGAAGTTGGCAATCGTCATAATTTAGAGAGAATAGTTATTATGAATGATGATGCTACCATGAATGAGAATGCTTTAAAATACTGTGGTATGACTCGTGAGGAATGTAGAAAAAAAGTGCTTGAGGATTTAAAAGAGCAAGACTTACTTCTTAATATAGAACCAATGGTGCACGAAGTAGGACACAGTGAAAGAACTGGTGTTATGGTTGAACCGATGGTAAAAAAACAATGGTTTGTTAAGATGAGACCACTTGCTGATACCGTGCTTAAAACTCAAAAGAAGAAAGATGAAAAAGTTAACTTTTTCCCATCTAGGTATGAAAAGATAATGAATCACTGGATGACTATTACTTACGACTGGTGCATATCAAGGCAATTATGGTGGGGTCATAGAATTCCAGCATGGTATAAAGGCGATGAAGTATACGTTGGAATGAAAGCTCCAGAAGGCTCTGGTTGGGTGCAAGATGAAGATGTTTTAGATACATGGTTTTCAAGTGCACTATGGCCATTTGCAACGCTTGGTTGGCCAGATAATACCGATTTACTTAATAAGTATTACCCAAATAGTTGCTTGGTAACAGGCTATGATATAATTCCATTCTGGGTTAATAGAATGACTTTCCAGGGAGAAAAATTATTAGGTAAAAGACCATTTGAGGACTGCTTGATTCATGGTTTAATTCGTGATAAGGAAGGAAGAAAATTTAGTAAATCATTAGGTAACGGTATTGATCCATTCGATATGGTAGAAAAGTATGGTGCAGATGCTCTTAGGTATTATTTAGCAACTGATGTAGCACCAGGAACAGACATGAGATTTGATGAAGAGAAAATTAAATCAACGTGGAATTATATAAATAAAATATGGAATGCCTCAAGATTCGTATTATCAAACATAGAAGATTTAAAAGAAATAAGATTAGAAAACTTAAAATCAGAAGATAAGTGGATTTTAACTAAGTTTGAAAAAACGCTTCATACGGTTAAGAAGTTTATGGATAAATATGAATTTAACAATGCAGGAGCAGCTATTTATGATTTTTCTTGGAATTATTTTTGCGATTATTATATAGAAATGGCTAAGCATAGTATAAAAACTATTTCTACTAAATCAACATTGTGTTATGTATTAACAGGTATTTTAAAGATGTTACAACCATTTATGCCATATGTAACTGACGAAATTTATAATATTATGCCGGTTAAAGATAGTGAAGATATAATGGTATCTAAGTATCCAGAATATGAAAAAAAATATATTTTTGATGAAGATGAAATAAAAATAGATGACTTTATAAACTTCATTAAACAATTTAGAAATGTAAAAGCGGAAAATAACATGACTAAAGACTTAAAAGTTATGTTTGAAACAGATGGTGATAATGATTTAATTATTAAATTATTAAAGTTAGAAAAAGCACTTGTAAAAACACCTCTTGAAATTAAGTCTTATAAAGTATTTTCTAATAAAGTAAAAGCTACAATCTTCTTTGAAAAGATAGAAACTGAAGCTGAAAAAAAATTAAAAGAAGAGCAAATAAAGACTCTTACTTCATCTATCGAAAGAAGAGAAAAACTATTAGCTAACGAAAATTACGTAAATAAAGCACCTATTAACATCGTTGAAATGGATAGAAATAAGTTAGCTGAGGAAAAGAAGAAGTTAGAAGAATTATTGAAATAAAAAATTGAATCTAAAAAATTTAATTTTTTTCGAATATAGTGTTGACATGCATTTTTATATATGATATTATAATTTCCACCCAAAAAAAGTGGGATGAAAAAAGAGTTAAAAAACCTAATAGAAAGATGGTGGTTTTGATGATAAAAGATTTAACAAGTATTAAGCAGTTAGATGGAAATAATCCTGATCCAATTTTGGGAGTAAAGAAAGCTGGTTATGATGCTTCTTTTGATGAATATCTTGAGTATCTTGCAACTTCAGATTCTAATATAATAGTTATGGACCCTAATTTATATATGCAACTTGTATCAATTGCTGGTGCTAAAAAAGCGTATAAAGCAGAAGATGAATTAGAATTGGAATCAGCGGTAAAATCTAGAGGAGCTAGAATTTAGCTTCTTTTTTCTTGCTATAAATTTAAAATTAAGATATACTTTTATTAATTAGAGGTGATTAGTTTTATGAAACTTAAGAGTAGTTATTTTTATACTTTAAGAGAAGATGTAAAAGACGAGGAGTCTACATCTGGTAATTTATTAGTTAGGTCTGGAATGATTAAAAAGTCATCTTCTGGTATATATATGTTTTTACCACTTGGTTATAAAGTAATGAAAAACATAGAAAAAATAATTAGAGAAGAGATGGAAAACATTAATGCTGGTGAGTTATTAATGCCAGCTTTAATACCAGAAGAAGTATATGTAGAATCTAAAAGACGCGATGCCTTTGGAAAAGATATGTTTTCACTAAAAGATAGATTTGATAAAAGTTACTGTTTAGCGCCTACCCATGAAGAGTTATTTACCACTGCGGCATCATTAAAAATAAAATCATATAAAGATATGCCATTTAGTATTTATCAAATTCAAGGTAAATTCAGGGATGAGCCAAGGCCTAGATACGGGCTTATTCGTGTAAGAGAGTTTTTAATGAAGGATGCTTACTCTTTTGATAAAGATGAAATAGGATTAGATAATTCTTATAAAAATATGTATAATGCTTATAAAAAGATATTTACAAGACTAGGTATTGATTATAAAATTGTTAAGTCAGATACAGGTGCTATGGGAGGATTATTATCAGAAGAATTTCAAGCCATAACAAGTATTGGTGAAGATAAATTAGTTATTTGTGATCACTGTGGTTATGCTTCAAACGTAGATGTTGCAAAATGCACGCTTCTTACAAAAGAAAGTGATGAAAACATAAAGCTAAGAGAACTTGTTAAGACGCCTAGTGCAGGTACGATAGAGGAAGTATCAAAGTGTTTAGAAGAGGATAAGAGTAAATTTGTTAAGACTTTAATATATAATGTCGATGAAAAATATTATGCTATTTTAGTTCGCGGTGATCATGAAGTAAATGAAGCTAAGGTAAAAAAACTTTTAAGAGCAAATGAAATTAATTTAGCAGGCCCAGAAAAAGTAGAAGAAATAACAGGTGCTAAAATAGGTTTCGCAGGTCCGGTAGGACTAGAAATTCCAGTTATATTAGATAATGAAATAATGTGTATGAAAAACTTTATAGTTGGTGCAAACAAAACTGATTATCATTATAAAAGCGTTAACTTAGAAGATTTTAATTATGTATTAGCGGATGATATAAGAGTTATTACTGATAAAGATTCGTGTCCTAAGTGTGGTAAATATTTAGAGTTCAAAAACGGTATAGAAGTAGGTAATACATTTAAGTTAGGAACTAAATATTCTGAAAGTTTAAATCTTACATATTTAAATCAAGATAATGAAAGTGAATATGTATGGATGGGGTGTTATGGAATTGGTCTTGGTAGGTGTATGGCTGCTATCGTAGAACAACATAGCGATGAAAAAGGTATTATTTGGCCTTTAGAAGTTGCGCCGTTTAAAGTGACGATAGTAGTTGTAAATACGGAAGATGATGCTCAAATGGATGCTGCCAATTATTTGTATGAAAATTTAAGAAGAGAGGGAGTATCAACGATATTAGACGACAGGCAAGAGCGTGTTGGAGTTAAATTTAATGATATGGATTTAATAGGAATTCCAATAAGAATAACGGTTGGCAACAAGATTAAAGACCAAATGGTTGAGATAAAACTACGTGATAAAGAAGATATAATTGAGACATCTTTATATGATACAATATCAAAAATAGAGGATATTATGGATATTTAAATAGCTTTTTTAGCTATTTTTTTATTTTTTTTAAAAAATTTAGGGGAATTTTAAAAAAAATGGCGAATAATTATATAGGAGGAGTTTTATGGAGAAAATACCTTATGATATAATTTTAGATATACAACGTAAAGTAAATATTGTAGATATTATTGCAGAATACCTTCCTATTGAGAGAAAGGGTAAGAATTATTTTGCTATATGTCCTTTTCATGATGATCATAATCCTTCTATGAGTATTTCTCCTGAAAAACAAATCTATACTTGCTTTGTTTGTGGTGAATCTGGAAACGTATTTAACTTTGTTATGAATTATGAAAAAATCAGTTTTAAAGAGGCGGTTAGCAAGGTAGCACAAAAAGCAGGTGTTATGCTTGATGTAAAGGTAGATGATAAACCTAAAGTAGAAGATAAAAACATTAAATATTATAAAATGTTTGACATAACTAATAAGTATTATCAAAATAACATTAGAAGTTCATATGGTAAGAAAGCGTTAAAATATTTAAATGATAGAAAATTAGATGATGAAACCATAAAAGAATTTGAAATTGGATTATCGATGAACGATAACAACGTAAGTAAGTTGCTTGTTAATAAAGGTTATGATATAAATGAATTAGTTGATATAGGTTTATGTGGCAAGAATAAAAACTTTACTTATGATATTTTTAGGAACAGAATAATGTTTCCACTATATGATTTAGATGGTAGAGTAGTTGGTTTTTCTGGAAGAATATATAATGAGGAAGATGATAGTAAGTATGTTAACTCCAAAGAGTCTTTAATCTTTAAAAAAGGAATGTTACTTTATAATTATCATAAAGCGATGAAATACGCAAGGGAAAAACATCAGATAATAATCGTTGAAGGATTTATGGACGTTATTAGATTATATACCGTTGGAATAAAAAACGTTGTTGCTTCTATGGGTACTGCGATAACAAAAGAGCACGCAGATTTAATAAGAAAATTATCTAAAAACGTTGTGTTATGTTTTGATGGGGATAAAGCAGGTGAAAAAGCTACCATAAGTGCTATAGAGGCATTAGAAAAAATAGGTATAGAACCTAAAATAATAAGGCTTGAAGATAATCTAGACCCTGATGATTACATAATAAAAAAAGGAATAGATTTATATAACAACCATTTAAATAATTTGATGAGCGTTGTATCATTTAGGTTAGATGTTAATAAAACTAATACAAACTTTAATGATTTTAACGAGGTATCTAATTATATTAAAAGTATCACCAAGGAACTAGAAAAGATTGATGATAAGGTTGTGTATGAATTAACCTTGAAGAAAATATCAAAAGAAACAGGTGTTGATGTTGATACGATAAATGATATGGTATCTAAAGTACCTAAAAAAGAGAAAAAAATAATAAATAAAAGAATAACTATTAGCAAAAATAAATATGACAAAGCAGAAGAATATCTTATATACTATATGTTAAGAAATAAAACTGCCATAGAATTATATAGAAATAAGGTTTCTTATTTAAAAAATAAAAAATTGTCGAGAATTGCTATGGAAACACTTGAATTTTATGAAAAAAATGGGTATATTAATTTAACGGATTTCACTATTTATTTAGAGGACAAAAAAGAGTTAATTAACGAAGTTTTAAGAATAGATGATTTAAAATTACCAGATGATGTCTCACCTGGTGTTATAGAGGATTTTATTAAAACGATAGATGATGGAATAATAAAAGATGAAATAAATAAAATAAAAGAACAAATAAGAACGGAAACTAACGTTGCAAAAAAAGTGGTTTTATTAGAAAAATTAAGTAACTTAAAAAAAAGGGAGTGTAAGTAATGAAAGAAATAAAAACATTTGAACAAAGAAAAGAAGAATTATTAAAAAAAGGTAAAGAAAAAGGGACTTTAACTTATGAAGAGCTAGCTGAAAGCTTAAAAGGATTAGAGATGGATGCTGATTCATTAGATGAATTATATAATGCATTTCACGATAATAACATTGAAATAATATCAGAAAATTTCGAAGACGAAGATGACTCATCTGATGAAGGAGATGCTCTTGCAATAGAGGATATTGCTCTACCTAAAAACGCAAGTATAAATGATCCTGTTAGGATGTATTTAAAGGAAATTGGTAAGATAAGCTTACTTAGCTTGGAAGAAGAACTTGCTTTATCAAAAAGGGTAGAAGAAGGTGATGAGGAAGCTAAAAGAATTCTTGCTGAATCTAACTTAAGACTTGTTGTTTCAATTGCTAAAAGATACGTTGGAAGGAATCTATCTTTCCTAGATTTAATTCAAGAAGGAAACATTGGTTTAATGAAGGCAGTAGATAAATTTGATGCATCTAAAGGTTATAAATTTTCGACTTATGCAACTTGGTGGATAAGACAAGCTATAACACGTGCTATTGCAGACCAAGCTAAAACAATTCGTGTTCCAGTTCACATGGTTGAAACAATTAATAAATTAAAGAGAATTCAAAGACAAATGACACTAGAATTAAATAGAGAGCCAACCGAAACAGAACTTGCTAAGAAGATGGGAACAACAGAGGAAAAGGTAAGAGAAATATTTAAAATATCACAAGATCCGCTATCTTTAGAAACACCAATTGGTGAAGAAGATGATTCTCACTTAGGAGATTTTCTAAAAGATGAAAGTTCAATGTCACCTGAAGAATATGCAATAAACGAAGTATTGAAAGATGAAATAGAAGAAGTGTTATGTACTTTAACTCCAAGAGAAGAAGAAGTTTTAAAATTAAGATTTGGTCTTCATGGTGGTACTTGTCATACATTAGAAGAAGTTGGTAACATGTTTGGTGTAACACGTGAACGTATAAGACAAATAGAAGCTAAAGCACTTAGAAAATTAAGACATCCATCTAGATCTAGAAAGTTAAAGGATTATTTAAGTGATTAATTTATCAAAAAGATTAAAGTGTATAGCCGATATGGTAGATGATGATTCTATATTAGCTGATATAGGATGTGATCATGCGCTTTTAGATATATATTTACTTCAAAGTAAAAAAATAAAAAAAGCGGTAGCGTGTGATATAACTGAGGGAGCTTTAAATCAAGCTATGAAAAACGTCATGTTAAATAATGTAAAAAACATTGATCTTAGACTAGCCGATGGCCTAAGTGACATAAAAAAAGAAGATAATATAAATTTAATTGTTATGTCAGGCTTAGGTGATACCAAGATAATAAACATATTAGAAAAAGATAAAGACAAGTTAAAAAACGTAGATACAATAATAATTCAGTCTAACGTAGGAGTAGATAAAATAAGAAAGTACTTAACTAGTGTTGGTTACTTTATCTTTGATGAAAAACTAATAAAAGAAAGAAATATTATTTACACGGTTATAAAATTTAAAAAAGGAAGTAAAAAATATAATAAAACAGAATTAGAGTATGGTCCAATTCTTTTAAATAATAAAAATGAGTTATTTAATGAATTATTAACTAATTTAATAAAAACAAACGAGCGAGTAATAGATAAAATACCAAAATCTAAATTTATTAAAAAAATAAAATTAAGATTAAAAAACAAAAACGTCAAAAGAATATTAAAATAAAAACAGTTGAAACTTTATTTTGTTTCAGCTGTTTTTATAAAAAGAATTTTGGCGTTGGTAAATCTTCTTCAAAAGAAGTATCGTTTTGCGTGCTAGGTGCACTATTCATCGTGTTGTTGACAATGTTATTTTGAGTATTATTTTGTGTATTATTTTGATTTCCCATCTTACTAAATTCTTTACCGATTCGTCCCAGCGCTTTTAGGTTTTGAAACATTGGCTTTGCTTGATAATAAAGCGGTATTGCTTGATTTGCAACGTTTAAAACTTTTTGGGTGTTCGATAGTAGTGAAGACCAATTTATTTTTCCTAAAAAAGATGTAGCAGTACTTGCACTTCCTAAGGAATTTGCCGCACTTGCCGCAGCAGTTGCACCCGGTATTGCATTAGGCATCATAAAAGGCATTGCTCCGTACATATAATCACCTCTAATATAATATATGATTTATATCCTAAAATGTTATAAAAATAATTATTTAATAGGTAAATATATAAAATTTTATGTTATAATTATCTATAGAATAGGAAGGTGTATTTATGAATTTGATAGATATTTTATTATTACCATTCGTTTTTATATATAGAGGATTTATGTCTATTTTACTTATTCCATATTATATTGTATCTGGGATCATGAAAAAAAATGATACTAAAAATAAGCAGGGTATTAGTCAAAACATATCTAGTAGTAATAAGAAAGCTACCATTCCTGAAATAAAAAAAGGTGAAAAAATAAAAGTGGTTAAAGGGGTAAGATCAGCATATGATACGCCAAAAACTCCTCAAGTAGAAACAGATCCCGAAAAGTTAAAAAAAGAGCGTCAAGAAAACATAAAAAAACGCCAAAAGTATTTTGATAAGATGGTTAAAAAGGCAAGGCAAGAGGAACTTAAAAGAATAGAAGAACAAGAAAAATTAAGAATAGAAAATGAAAAAAGAGAAAAAGAACGCAAGCAAAGAGAATTAGAAAAACAAAAGAAAGAAGATGCTATTGAAGCTGAAAGGGATAAAAAAGAGGAAGCTTTAAAAGCAAAGGGTGAACCTGTTACTTTTTCAGATAAATTAAAAAGATTTTATAAAAAGCTAACTTATAATCCAAAAGAAGAAGTAGAATTAGAAGCTAAAAAAGCCGTTTTAGATGAACAGTTTAAGGATAAAGATAGTAAAACCGCATCAAGACTTGCAAAACCTATATTATTTCAATATATAGCGAGAAATTCTAAAGGCGAGTTAGAAAAAAGTACGATAGAGGCTTTATCAAGAGTAGATGTTCATTCATTTTTGTTGGCAGAAGGATATGAGGTATATGAAATTACCGCTGCTAAACCGAAAAGAGATATTATCACTTATAAAATGAAGAAAAGTAAACTAATTTTTTACCTATCGCAATTATCAGCTTATTTAAAATCTGGTATAGCACTAGCTGAGGCTGTTAAAATACTAGAAGAACAAACTAAAAAAGGCAATGATAAAAACGTATGGAAAGCAGTATATTATGACTTATCTATGGGTGATGTTTTAAGTGTTGCTATGGAAAAAAGAAAAGATACCTTTCCTAAATTATTAATAAACATGATTAAAACCGCTGAAATGACTGGTAATTTAACTGAAACGTTAGATGACATGGTTGAGTATTATAGCGAATCTGAAACAAATAGAAAACAAATGAAATCAGCGCTAACATATCCAATTGTTATATTAGTTTTTGCTATTATTGTAGTTGTATATATATTGTTATTTACAATTCCGTCATTTGCTGGAATATATAATGAGATGGATGCTGAACTTCCTGCAATAACTAAGTTTATATTAAATGCATCAGACTTTTTACAAGCAAACGTTTATATAATACTTTTTATTATAATTGCAATTTGCGCGGTATTTATATATGCTTTTAAAAACTCGCGTACATTTAGAAAAAACGTTCAAGAATTAACGATGCATATACCAGTGTTTGGTGATATTATTATATATAATGAGATTACTATTTTTGCTAAAACTTTTGCAAACTTAATAAATCATAATATATTTATAACCGACTCAATGGAAGTATTAAGTAAAATTACAAATAATGAAGTTTATAAAAAACTTATATATGAAACTGCTAAAAACCTAAATAAAGGTGATTCAATTTCAAAGGCGTTTAAAGATCATTGGGCTTTTCCAATTATTGCATATCAAATGCTGCTTACTGGTGAAAAAACAGGTAGACTAGGACCTATGATGGAAAGGGTTTCTGATTATTACCAAGAACAACATAGAGCTATTATTAACCAAATGAAAGCACTTATTGAGCCTATTATAATAGTATTTTTAGCGGTTATAGTTGGTGGTATATTACTAGCGGTTATTATTCCAATGTTTGGTATGTATACTTCAATGCAACAATAATGAAAGGAAGATACGAGTGGATAACGAAGTTTTTATTGGAATTATAGTATTTATTTTTGGATTAGTATTTGGATCCTTTTATAACGTTGTAGGTTATAGATTACCAAACAAATTATCCATTGCTTTTCCACCATCACACTGTGTTAATTGTAATCATAAATTAAAGTTTTATGAACTTATACCAGTTATATCTTACATCTTTTTAAGAGGTAAGTGTAAATCGTGTAAAAATAAAATATCTATTATATATCCGTTGTTTGAATTAATTACTGGAGTGTTATTTTTAATGTCGTACTTAGTATTTGGGATGAATATTGATTTTCTTATTGCAATAACGTTTATTTCAGTATTAATAATTATAACAATAAGTGATTTAAGATGTTATATAATACCCGATGAGGTGCTAATAATAGGCGGAATATTAATTGTTCTAGAAATGATTATAAAATCTTTAATGAACAGGATGAATATTTTAACTGATGTTGCTATACCGATTCTTAATGGTGCTGGAGCTTTTGCAATTCTTTATTTATTTAAAGTGTTAGGAGATATTTTATTTAAGAAAGAAAGTTTAGGCGGCGGAGATATAAAATTAATGTTTATTATAGGTTTAGTATTAGGCTTTGATATGTCAATGGTAGTTATTTTTATGGCTGCTTTTATAGCGCTTCCACTATCAGTTTATAGCCTAGTAAAAAATAATAATAACGTTTTAGCATTTGGACCATATCTTTCGGTCTCTAGTGTTATAGTATTATTAACCAGCTTAAATTTAAGCATGATTTTGGAATTTTTAACTAGATAAAGACGTCTTTTTGACGTTTTTATTGCATTTTAGATATTTAAGTACTATAATACTACACGAGATGTGAGGAATAGAAAATGAATATAGACATTAGATATATTGATGATAAATTTAAAGTTATGTTAAATAGGGAAGATTATAAAGATGTATTTAAAATCATAGATTATATTATAATTGAAAAATACGACAAAAATAATAGAACTTCTTCTGTACCAACAGGTTATGGTAGTAAATTTGAATTTCCAATTGGAATAAGAAATGTTAAAAAGAGTTTTCTTGAAGGAATTGAAGTCGGTTATGTTGAAACAGTTATTAGATATTTAGAAGATCTTATGCCAGTAAAAACTGGAGAAAAAGTTTGGATTGATTTTGTATCAAGATTTTTAAATAGTAATAATGAAGAATTATGTGAAAAAGAAATTCATGATGGTTTTTGGTTTGATGATACTAATTATGAAATTAAGATAAATGATTTTATTAATGTATTAAATAATTTACTTATTGAGATAAAATCAAGAGACTTATTTAAAAAAACACAAAAAAACATAAATTCTAGAAAGCTAAATTTAATTATTCCAAAACCAGTTGTTGAAAATGATAATGGAATACCAAAAAGATTTAAAAGGAAAATTAAACGTGAAGTAAAAGACCTAATATAAAATTTTATATTAGGTCTTTATTATATATCAAGCATTTCAAAATCATCTTTAGGTGTATTATTTTGAACTATAGTTGTATCTTGAGTATTGTTAGTTAAATTTTTATTAGATGTGTTACTTACTGAATCATCTTTATGCATAAGTATCTTTGCCGATTCATCATCAAGTTCTACTAGTCTTAATATTTCTTCAATCGTTGTTGTTCCTTGTAAAACTTTTTGTAATCCATCTTGTAAAAGGGTAGTGGTATCACCTTTATATACTAATTTTCTTAATTCGTCTTTAGAAATACCATTTGAAATAGCATCTCTTATTTCTTGAGTTATTACTAAAACCTCGTGTATAGCGATTCTTCCTTTATAACCTCCAACACATTTATCGCAGCCTTCAGAGTAAGAAAGTTCATTAATATCAACACCTAGTTGTGCTTTTATTAATTTCTTTTCATACTCAATAGCAGGTCTTTTTTTTATGCAATGTGGACATATTCTTCTAGCAAGTTTTTGAGATACAATACCATTTAAAGATGTTGCTAAAAGATAAGTTTCAACGTCCATATCTGTTAAACGTTCTATAGTTGCAAGAGCGTTATTAGTATGTATTGTAGATAATACTAAGTGCCCTGTAATAGATGCTCTAACGGCTATTTTAGCTGTCTCATCATCACGTATTTCTCCAATCATTATAATGTCTGGGTCTTGACGCAAGATAGATCTTAAAACCTCGGCAAAGGTAAGACCAATTTCACTATTTACTTGTATTTGATTTATTCCATCAATTCCCATTTCAACTGGGTCTTCAACGGTTACTAAGTTAACTTCGGGTGTATTTAATATTTGCAGTAATGAGTAAACAGTTGTTGATTTACCAGAACCTGTTGCACCCGTTACCAATATAATTCCGTTTGGTTCTTTTATTAACTCTTTCATCTTTTTTAAATTATTAGGAGAAAACCCAAGACTTTCTAATCCGTTTAACGATGCAGAATAATCAAGTATTCTTATAACTATTTTCTCACCAATATTAGTAGGCAAAGAAGAAACACGCATATCTAATTTAATATCTTTAATAATCGTTTTAATAGCTCCATCTTGAGGTAGCCTAGATTCAGTTATATCCATTCCTGAAATTATTTTTAATCTTGCTATTAAATTTTTTCTTATCGCTTCAGGTATAACCGTATAATCTATTAAAATACCATCTATTCTAAACCTAACTTTAATTGTTTTTCCACTTGGATCGAAATGTATGTCACTTGCTCCAGCTTGAGCACCTGTATAAATAATTTCATTTACTATTTCTGTAATAGGCAATTTAGTAAAGTCTATCTGCTTTAACATATACATCTCTCCCTTTATATTCTTTTATCTACCCCTAGATTTTATGCTAATAATATTATATAATATATTTTAGAAGATAGCAAGCAAAGAAAAGGTGGTAAAAATGAAAAAGAATAATAAAGGTTTCTTTTTAGTTGAGGCTATTGTTATTATTGCCTTAGTAACTATTGTGATGGCTTATGTTTACCCAAATGTGTCTAAATTATATGATAATTTCGTAAAAAGATCTAAATATTATGATCAAACAGAGGATCTATATACGTTAAGGGCGTATAATGATTTAATTTTTAGTGATGATACATTAAAGAGTAATGTTGAATCAAAAATAAGTGGCATATGTACAGGATATACTGAAACCGAGGTTGGTGCAAGAGAAATCACTGGTAATGTTTTAGATGAAATAACACTATCATCTAGCAATAAATTTGGCGAGTTAGAAGAGTTATATATTACTGGCTATATGGCAGACCCAAGGGTTAGCGATTATAATTTTAACAGGTATTTACTAAGACTTAAAAAAACCACCAATGATAAGGCATCTTATAGATTAATAGGAAAATTTGAAAAAAAAGATTCACGTGGAAATGTTACTGAAACTAGATATGCATCAATTAAAATAGATAATCCTAATCCAAATAGACATTGCAATTTAGGAGGATAAGAGTATGAAAAAATTAAATAATAAAGGTATGACTTTAGTAGAATTAATAGTAAGTTTTTTGATAGTATCAGTAGCAATGCTTTATTTTTTTCAAACTTTAAGAACCGTTCAAGATATTTATAAGAAAGCAAATGATGAAACTCAAAAATTTATTGATGTTGATTATGCTTATAGAATAGTTGATGCTAAATATAAAGATTTAACAAATGATGGTGAAAACTTAGATGATTTAAATAAGGATAATATTTTTGATGATATTGAGAACATAATAAATATTGATGTTAGTACTCCAACAAATACAGGAATTTGCAGGGTTAGTGATGGTATAATTGCACTTCATTTTGATTTTTATAATCAAGATGAGTCTAAAACATATCACAGGACTTTATATGAATATACTAATAAGGAAATACCTTCGGGAATTGGCTCTTGTACTCTAAATATTTTATCTTATTCGGAGCGTAATATTACGCCTAGTAGCTCTATTCCAAATGATCCGATAGATGAAGATGAAGAATCAGATGATTCCACATCTTCTATAGGTACAACTACTAGTTCAAATAATGCTGCAACTACTACTAGTACAACTGCCAAAGTTTTGACAACCGAAACTACCAAAAAGAAGTCTACAACTAAAAATAGTGCAAAAACGGACATAGTATGTCCAACCTTTACTTATTCTAAGGATAATAAAACATTTACCGCTAATCCGGCTAGTGTGTATAATTCATCTAAAGTCTATGTAAAAATATCAATGGATGAGAAAAAATATTTGTATAATAAATGGTATTGGTACGCTGATAATGGAAAAGGTGGATTTACAAAATATTCAAAGTCTTATGAAAAAAATAATCACGTTGTTAATATTAGTGGTGAAGGAAACAGGGTAATAAGAGCCCAAGTGTTTAATACTAATACAAAAAAGAGTAAAAATTGTGATTCAAAAACAATTAAAATTGATCGTACCCCGCCAAAGTGTCCTACTATAACTGCAAGTGGTACAAAAGCTGATGGTACTTGGTATAAAACAGCTGTAACATTAAATATAAAACCTACTAGTGATACGGCAAAATGGGAATGGTATACCAATAAAAAAGATGGTAGTTGGTATTTATGGACTAATAATAACACCGGCTCAAGAAATAAATCGCTTGGTGATGATGGTGCTAGGACAAGGCAAGGAAAAATAGTTGTTTATGATGAGGCTGGTAACCATAAAGTTTGCTATACTGATAAATATAAAATAGATCAAACGCTAGCATATGTAACTGGTAAGTTAGCTCATCCAACTAAAAATACAGGTAGTTGGTCAGAAGGTACTAGAACATCTAGTGATCATTTGCATTATAGTACGTCGTATGGTGGCGCTTGGCACGGTGGAAACGATATATCAGTTAGCAAAGGCACTTCCGTTGTTGCAATGGATGGTGGTGAAGTTATAAAAGCCGATACTACTACTAACAAATGTTCTTCAAATAGTAATTGTAAAAGTGAAGGATATGTTCATTTTGGTAAATTTGTATTATTAAAACATGTAATAGATAGTAAAAAGTATTATACTGTCTATGGACATTTAAATAGTATTTCAGTAAAAGTTGGAGATAAAGTAAAACAAGGGCAAAAAATAGGAACGTCGGGAAATACTGGAAATTCAAGTGGCCCACATCTACACGTTGGAATGTCTTATAACAGGTATGATAATAATGGATATCCTATATATGGTAAAAATGTAATAGCGCCTTACGTTTATATCTCAGGTAATAAAAAAGGTAAATCTTACGTAGGTGATACTGGTAAAAATAATTAAAATAATCTAAAAATAAGGTATTTACTATATCTTATTTTTTTATTTTCTAACATCCCAAAAGTTTGCATATGAATACATATCCCACCAAAATTTAAAAATATGTATGCTAAAATAAATTTTGGTATGAGATTTATATTTAAAGATGATAATTTAATTATTCCACCAGTCATTTCTAAAAAGCCATTAATTATACAATTAGCTAGGTATGATAAATTAAAAATATTTGATATTAAGGTTACTAATATATTAAACGTAGTTACTATACCAAATATCATTAATAATGAATTAATATTGTTTTTAATTGATTCTATTAATGTTTTTATTATGTTTTTTTGCTCTATATGAATATGATTATTATTTGTTTTATGTAAATTATTTCTATTTAGGTATGCTTTGAAAAAATTATTTGTCCATAAAAGTATTAGTAGTAAAAATCCTATTTTAGTACTATTAAAGACGCCAACACCAACGCCACCAATTACGAATAATGGATTTATAAAATGAGTTGAACAAATAAGGCACTCAGCTTCTTTTTCAGATATAAGTTTTTTATCGACGTATTCATTTATGTATAATGCGTTACTTGGAGTTCCGGTTAACATTGAAATTATAAATATACTAGTTGCTATATCGCTAAAGTTAAAAACATTATTAAAAAAACGTTTTATAAAATTTGGAATTATTATGTGTATGTTATTTTTAATTAACAGGCTACCAAGTACCATGGTTGGAAATAGTGATGGAAGTATTTTTAAAACAAACATCAAAGATGATTCTTTAACACTTTCTATTATTGTTTTAGAGTTAAATAATAATAGAAATTCTAATATAAGAAGTATATAAATTAAAATTATGTTTTTTTTATCTTTCATATTTTTTCCTATTGTATATTTTATTTTCAACAAGCTATTTTTAGAACTTGACGGGGGGGGGGATTATGATATTATCAACATATAAAATAAGATAATAGAAGGGTTATAAACAGGTGATGATATCATGAAGCTATTTAATAAAAAAGAGGAAAAATTAAAGGTAGGAAGACCAAGAATAGCTGACACTGAAACGAAGAAAAAGGCGATTATTTCAGTATGTATAGCGTTAGTGTTGGTAATAACGCTTGCTTTAACTGGTGCATTTAAACTAAATATAATTAATTTAAATAAAGTAAAAGGTCAAGCGATAATTACTTGCCCATTCATCCCAGACAAATATAAACCGTATGACGAAGCAACTAATCCTTTAGGATTACATGATTATGGATTTACTGATTTAAGCTTTTATAATGCTGTTATAAGTTCTTATGGAATTTCTCCTTATATTGGAAATGAGTTTATGTCTATTTCTGATAGTAAAAATAATGAAAACATTACAAGTATTGATATGTGTGTTGATATAACAGAGGAACAATTAAATTCTATGATTGCTATTATAGCAGATGGATTTGGTGTGCAAAACTTAGATGGCATAGAGTATTTAAATAGTTTAGCATATATTGAGATGCCTAATAATGAATTAGCAAATCAAGAGATATTTAAATTACCAAAAAAATTGTTTGGATTAAAGCTACAAAATAATAACTTAACAGGAGATTTAGATTTAAGCAAATTTGAAATTAAAAATCATGCTGCAGGTAATTATATTGATTTATCTAATAATAATTTGTCTTCGGTTACAATTTCTAATGTTGGAACAGAATCAATAAATGTAAGCGATACAGGTATAAAAAATTTAATTTTAAATAATGTGAATATAGGTATAGATACTGATTATATAGATGATAGTTTAGAATCCATTACTATCAATAATTCTGATATAAATTTATACTTAGAAAATAGTAATATAAGGAATATAAATACTAATAATTCTACGTTTAATATTTTTTTGATAAATTGTAAAAATTTAACTTCTTTAGATTTAAGTTCAAGTGTGGTGAGTGGAATGATCCTTAATAAAAATCCGTTATTATCAAGAATTAAAATGGGGAGAACACCAGATGAAGTAGATGATATGAATGGAGTGTATATGATAACTAATAATCCAAAACTCGAAAGTATTGAAGGATTAGAAAAATTAGAAAAGATGGGAGGATTTTTGAGCGACAATATATCAAATATAGATTTAAGAAATACAACAGAACTTATTGGTCTTGGTCTATCTGATCCGAAGTTAACAAGTAATATATATATGCTAAAGGATGAAAAAATAGAATATAATAAAAATATTAAGTTAAATGAAAAATACGAAATAACGTATGCTATAGAAGATAATGGTATAGCAAAATATGAAAATGGTATGCTAAACGCTATAAGAACAGGAAAGACCAACATTACAATGTCTAATGAAAATATTATGGGTATGGTACCAGAAATGTATGAAAATATGTTATTTTGTGGCGAAGAAGGATATTTATCTTGCGATGAAACGGATTCAGAAGAATTTCGATCCAAATTATTTACACCATATTTATTAAAAAAAGAAATAAAAATATATGATGTAACAAGTGATGTTTATGATGTTGATAAAAAAAATAAAACAATAGATGTATTAGGTAAGGATTTTGATACCAGTAAGATTAATCTACATTTAGAAGATTTAAAAGGTTATATAGAGGAAAATAATTATGTAATAAAAGATGGAGAAAATATAGTTGACGTTTATAATATATTAAATTCCAAAGTAGAAAAGCCAGAAAAAGAAGAAACTCCTAGTATTACTACAACAAAAGAAAATGATGTATCTAAAAATACAACAACTATTGAACCTATAACTACAACTAAAAAAAATAGAAAGTCATCAAGTGTAAATACAACAACAAAAACTGAAATAAAACCAGACATAAAGCTAATAAGTTCAAATATACCAGCGTTATTATTAAAAGAAATTAAGGGAACAAATAGAAATATAATAGTCCAAAATGATAATGTAACATTTACTATAAATGGTAAAGATATTGATAGTATAGATGGAAATATAGATTTAAGTTATGAATTAAAGCCACTTAAAGAATCAACGATTTATGAAGAAGTAAAAGATAAATTAAAAAATGGAATGGTATTAAGATTTAAAGATAATTTCTCTTTACCATATAAGATATTAGTAGAATTAAATGTAAATGATAATATAGCAAAAAACATGAAAATAAAAGATATAAATATTTATAATTATGATAACAAATTAACTTTAGTTGCACAAAAGATGAATATAAAAGATAATAAATTTAAGTTTTACGTTGAAAAGTTAGGAACGTATGTATTATCAGATAGTGAAATAAAAGATTCTAAGATAAATAAAACTTTAGTAAAAGAAAATACAAAACTAGATAAGAAGATTAATACAGGAATAATAGTAATTGGAATATTTATATTATTATTATTAATACTTATAATAATTGGTTATATTAATTATAAGAAAAACAAAGACAAGAATAGTTAATGTTCTTGTCTTTTAATTGGCTTTTTTTGGAATTTGTTATATAATTATAAACAGGTGATAGAAGTGACACGTAGTGAAGTAGATAGACAAAAAATTAGTCCAATGATGAGACAGTATTTGGAAGTTAAAGATAATTATGAAGACGTTATTCTATTTTATAGAGTAGGCGATTTTTATGAAATGTTTTTTGAGGATGCTATAAATGTATCCCGTGATTTGGAGCTTACTTTAACTGGTAAAAATGCTGGTTTAGAGGAAAAAATCCCAATGTGTGGTGTTCCTCATCATGCAATTAATTTATACTTAGATAAATTGATTGAAAAGGGGTATAAGGTTGCAATATGTGATCAAGTAGAAGATCCAAAGGATGCTAAAGGAATAGTAAAAAGAGAAGTAACTAGAGTTGTTTCTAAAGGAACTGTTATGTCTGATGAAATGCTTGATGCAAAAAGTAATAATTTTATTGGAGCGATAAAAGATTTAGGTCATTGTTTTTCTCTTTCTTATGCGGATTTATCTACTGGCGAGTTTAATGCGGTATTAGTAGAATATGAATTAGATAAAATAGTTACCGAAATAGTAAATGATAATATTAAAGAATTAGTAGTTAATGGAAACATTGACATTAGAATAATCGATACTTTAAAAAATAGATATGGTATTTTAATATCAAAAGAAGAAAATGATAGTGAGATAAAAGAGTATAAACACTTATATGAAGATATAAAAGATGTTAGAG
Source organism: uncultured Bacilli bacterium (assembly GCA_910580185.1). Lineage (GTDB taxonomy): Bacteria > Bacillota_I > Bacilli_A > RF39 > UBA660 > Aphodocola. The sequence continues at coordinate 100,384 of CAJTWC010000003.1, read as the reverse complement.
TAATATCATCTATAAGTGTACTTTTAAACTATTTAAATAACAGCCAAAAAAGAAGTTTAGAACATTTACAAAAAGTTAGCATAAAAGACTATCATACTTATTTAAAGATGGATATCCATACTAAAAGAAATCTTGAATTAACTGAAAGTTTAAGGCTTAAAGAAAGAACTTATTCACTTTTATGGCTTCTTGATAAAACAAAGACCGCGATGGGCTCTAGAATGCTTAAACTTATGATAGAAAATCCGTTAACTGATAAAGATGAGATAGAAAAACGATATGATATGGTATCTAAACTACTAGAAGAATTCTTAATCAAAGATGAAATAAAAGATTTACTAGATGAGGTATATGACTTAGAAAGATTATGTGGTAGGATTTCTTTTGGAAATGCTAATGCAAGGGATTTATTACAATTAAAAGCTTCTATTAAAGTATTACCTAGAATAAAAGAAATTGTTAATGAACTTGGTTTTGACCTTCGAATCGATGATTTAACTGATTTATATGATTTATTAGAAAAAAGTATTTATGAAAATCCTCCTATAGGTATAAAAGAAGGATATTTAATAAAAGATGGTTATAATAATGAACTTGATGAGTTAAAGGCTGCAAGGCGTGGTGGCAAAGACTTTATAGCACAGCTTGAGGCAGTAGAAAAAGAAAGAACTGGAATAAAAAATCTAAGGGTTGGATATAACAGGGTATTTGGATATTACATAGAAGTTTCTAAAGGAAATAGCAAGCAAGTTAAAGAAGAGTTTGGCTGGGAAAGAAAGCAAACTCTTGCTAATAATGAAAGGTTTATAACGCCAGAATTAAAAGAAAAAGAATCTATGATTTTAGGCGCAGAAGAAAAAATTATTAATTTAGAATATGCTTTATTTACCGAAATTAGATGCAAGGTAAAAGAAATTATTCCAACTATTCAGCTTACTTCTAAAATGATAGCAAAATTAGATGTTATGCAATCTTTTGCAACTGTTACCGAAAATAATAACTACGTAAGACCTGTTTTAAATGATAATAAGGAAGTAAGAATAATAGACGGAAGGCATCCTGTAGTAGAGATGGTATTAACTAGTGAATTTGTTTCTAATGACATTATATTTGATGAAGGGTGTTATTTAAAACTTATTACGGGCCCTAATATGGCTGGTAAATCTACTTATATGAGACAGATGGCCAATATAGTTATAATGGCTCAAATAGGTTGTTTTGTTCCCGCTAAAGAAGCTTTTCTACCCGTTTTTGATAAGATATTTACCCGTATAGGTGCATCAGACGATTTAGTATCTGGCGAATCAACTTTTATGGTAGAAATGATGGAAGCAAACAAAGCGATAGAAGGAGCAACCGAAAAAAGTTTGATTTTATTTGACGAGTTAGGCCGTGGTACTGCAACGTATGATGGTATGAGTCTTGCGCAGGCAATAATTGAATACATTCATGATAACATTAAAGCAATTACTTTATTTTCAACTCATTATCATGAATTAACTTCGCTTGCGGATCATAAACCTCATATAAAAAACGTTCATGTATCTGCTTATGAGGAAAATGGTAACATAACTTTCCTTCATAAAATAAAAGATGGAAGCGTAGATAAAAGTTATGGTATTCATGTTGCTAAACTTGCTAATTTACCAGACGTTTTAATAAAAAGGGCGGATGAAATATTAAAAAGTTATGAAAATGATAATGATAAGCATGAAGTAGTTAGTCAAATTAGCATGAATTTGGAAGAAACTGTTGCTCAAGATGATAAATATGATATAATTAAAAAGAGATTGGAAAAAATAAATCCACTTGATATTTCTCCAATGGAAGCTTTAAATGTTTTATATGAATTAAAAGAAGAAATGAATAAAAAGGATTAGGTGATAAAGATGAATGAAGAAGAACAAAGACCAAAGGATATTAAAATTCCTATAAAAGCAATTGTAGAACAAGCAATGACTACTAATGGTGCTAAGTATGAGGAAGATGAATTTAATTTACTTAGAAAATACTTCATCGCGTGTTTAAACTTAGGTTATATGCAGCCAAAAGATTTAGTACCGATGGTTAATAAGTTTGCAAGTAAAGTAAAGTTTATCGTACTAAATTATAACAATGTTAATAAAATGGATTACTATGTAATTAGTAATGGTGTTTTATACATAAATGGTGCTTTAAAAGATACTAATGATGCCTTTTATCAAATAAATTTTTATAAGGCTGTTAGTGAAACTATTTTTGGTACGAATGATAATCATATGGGACTTTCTAACGCATTAACTAATATGACTGCTGAAAAAATATATAATATGGATGTTAATGCTTCTAGAATAGTTATGCCTAAGACTGATAATGAAATGTTATTTAATAATGTACAAATACAAATTCGTGCTGGGTATATGAACTATAATTTAGTTATATCTTTATTAAAACAATTCTTTATTTGTAAAGGAATAAACGAAAATAGAGTAATTCACGATATGTATTTTGAAGGTTATGATACGGTAATAAAAAGAGTACTTCCAAACGATAGTAATACTAATTTATTATTACAAGTACTTGATAATCTAACTATTATGTACATTCAAAGAAAGGTAATGAATCAACCTAGTGAGAAAGAAAAAGAATTGCTTGATAAGTATCAAATAATAGTAAATGATATGTTTACAAAAATGGATCAAAATTACTTTGCCTTTTGTGCCTTAGTAACCACTGATGAATTAAGACAAAAGTGTATGAAGAAATTTGATAGTAGTTTATAGAAATAGGGTGATATAAATGAATCGTAATGAATCAAGAGTAGTTATAATGACTATTTTGTATCAAATATTTATGTATCAAAAAAATGGTATTAAGTATGATACAGATGAAATTATAAAAGAAAACCTTGAAATAGATAATGAATTTGTTAAAGAAATGTCAAAGGGTGTATTAGAAAAAAAAGAAGAGTTATTTAGTATTGCAAATGATAATTTAAAAGATTGGAAAATGGATCGTTTAGGTTTAACTGATCAAGCAATATTATCGCTTGGAATATATGAACTATTATATACTGATACACCAGATGTGGTAGCGATAAACGAAGCTGTTGAGCTTGCCAAAAAATATTCTGATGATAAAGTTAAAAATATGATTAATGGTGTACTTGATAAGGTATATCATGAAAAAATAGCATAAGGGTATCTTTGATACTCTTTTTTTTGGAGGATATAATGAAGAAGGGAAAAATAATTATTTCTGATTGGGGCGGAGTAGTAGAAAGTCACCATGGTGTTTACTCAGTTTTTCAAGCAAGCATAGATTTTATAAAATTATATACTAATAAGTATAGTGATGAAGAAATATTAACAATATTTAATAAATGTTCCATTAATAGAAATGGTAAAGATATAGGTGAATTAGGAACAATTAATGATATATATGAATGGATTGATAGGATAAATGATAATTTTAAAATAAATGTATCTTATGGTAAATTCTTAGAAGATTATAGAAGGACTCATGATTTAATTTATTCATATCAGGATGTAGTAAATTTTATTAAGAGTGTTAAAAGTAAATGCAAAATTGCCATATTGTCCAATTTAATGCTAATCGATAAAGAAAGAATTGATAAGCAAATGGCGTTATCTGATTTTGATTATGTTTTTTTATCATTTGAGATGGGTTTAATAAAACCAGATGAAAAAATTTATGAAAAAGTAGAAAAACTTTCTGGTTTTAAACCTGACGATATATTATTAATAGATGATACAAAAGAAAATATTGAAGTAGCTAAAAAAAGAGGTTGGAACACGTGCCAAGCAACTGGTAAGGATTTAGAACTAATAAAAGAAAGTGTAAATAATTTTTTGAAATCCTAATTATATGTTATAATAGACGCATTTAAAGGAGCTGAAACATATGAAACTAAAGATAAATTATGACTTATTAGATAAAATACGCCAGTCTAAAAACGGAGCGAAATTATATAAATCAGAAGTTAAAGCAATGTTAAATGAACCTGTGTTTAAGTTTGTTAATTTTAACTTATTAGCAGCTTACGTAGCCGGTTTTATATTAGATAAAAAAATTGGCATAATACTAACGATTTTGGGGTGTGCTGGAATTTGTGGTGGCAGTGCATTAATAACTAATAAAGTTTTAAAGAACTTTAGTAAAATAAGGGAAGAAGAGGCTGTTACTGAGTTGCAAGAACTTGCAAATAGATTATATAATCTAGAAGTTAGAACTACTGGTGAATTGTTAAAAGAATCTAAACTAAATGATATTAAGCATAAAATAGTATATAGTGATGGTGCTTTAAAAATACCAAAGTTAAAACAAACTAAAGAGATTATTGTTCCTCTTACTAATGGTTATGAGGAAACAATATTGCAAGAACATATTTTTGGCGACAAAGACTACGAAATATCAGTAGGTGAATTGGGTAGAAAAAGAAAAACCAAACTTATTAAAGCTAAAATGGGAGTATAAAAAAGAGAAGGATGCGATTTAAATGACATTATCATTTAATAAGAATGTTATCAACGATACTGAAATTACACCAGATAATTTTAATTTTGCAGCAAAGTTTATTGGTTTTTTAGATCCAAGTGGAAGGCCTATTGATTACTCTTGTCCATTTGGAATTGGAGGGCATGATATTAATCCTGTTACCGAATTATTTTTAGACATTTTCTATGTCAATGAAATAGATATAAATATGGATAAAGAACAACTAATACTAAGAAATAAGCGTGATGAAGAATATATTACTGATGCAAGTAGAGATTATATTCTTGAATGTATAAGTAGAGTTAATTCTGAAATTAGGTTTGAAAGTCGTTTTGGTGAATACCCTATTACCTTATTAAAAAAGAATTTATTGACATTTTTTAATAATTGCTATAAAAATAAATATTTTACTAAAGGTTTTGGTAAAGATGTAAATTTATTAGATAAAGAAAGCTATAATATCTTATATTTAAAAAATCAAAGTAATGAGCGCACTTTAGATATATATTATGATGATTATAAATATCGTCAAATGCTATATTATTTAAATGATATATACGTTCAATATTTAGGCTATCATAGGGTTGAACGTTTGCCTAAAACTATAACTACATCTGAATTTAAAATATATGAAACTTTTTATAATTATTTCTTGAATGATTTTAATGTGGTAAGAATACCAAAAATGATTTATAGTGATGATGAAAAAATGTATAAAGAATATAGATTAAATGAGTTTTTAGTTCCAGAAAGCGAGTTAATATTAAAAGATGAGATAGAATCAATCAAAAAAATGGTTCCTCTTAATGAACGTTATAAATATTATAGATAATAAAAAAAGTACAAGATATTAAATAATTCTTGTATTTTTTAATTTTTTTATTTAATTTTAGGGGATATTTAAAAGTTTTATCTAATAATAAATATGAGAACACCTAATAGTGGGTTAGTTTAGCTTTCCGTCTTTTTATGAAGAATAGAAAGGTGGTGATGTTTATGAAAAGTGAAACTAAGTTTCAAAGAGTAATAATTATCCTTTTAATTTTATTATTAGCAATACTAATTTTTAAAATATAAAAGAAAAAGCGTAACTATACCCAGGGGGGAGTTACGCTTTTTCCCTAAACAAATTTAAGGAAAGCTACTAACCTTAAGTTAGGTGCTCTCACTAATTAAATTATACAAAAATATTATATTTATGTAAATATTATTTTTTTAATATATCTAAAACATGACTTGATGCGCCTAAAAGTTCAGGCCTTTCACACGTTGACAGATGGTATTTTATATACGTATTAAAAGTTTTTTCATCCATTTTATTAATTACCCGCCTAATATAATCAGAAGGGCCATCTTGGGATAATATTTTAATTCTATTTAATTCTGATAAATCTTTTAATTCATTAATATCTTCTAATCTAACCATGCTATAAAGGTCGGTTTCTTTAGGCGTAACATGAAAGTTTTCATCAATTTCATTGTTTTTAATTGCATCCAATATATTATTATCTTTGAATCCATGGGTAATTATTGCATATTCATTCATATAATAACTAATTAATATAACACCATCTTTTTTCAAAACCCTTTTAGCTTCTATTATAGCTTTTAATTTATCTTCTTTATTAATTAAATGATATAGTGGCCCAAATAAAAGCACCACATCAAACGAATTATCTTTAAATAAGGAAAGGTTAGTAGCATTACCTAAATGTGCTTTAACAGTGCTGTTTTTTGATTTTAACGTCATTAAATTATGTTTTACAAGCTCGATAGCAGTTACATCATAACCTTCATTTGCTAATGTAACCGAATACCTACCAGTACCAGCTCCCACGTCTAATATTTTAGGATTTTTGTATTTTTTTAATAAATCATGAATATATTTCATAGCGGTTACATATTCTACAATACCATGACGATGAGTTAATCTTTTATCTTCGTTAAATTTATTATAGTAAGTAATTAAGTTTTCTTCATTCATAAAATCACCAAGATAATGATATATCATAAACAAAAATATTGCAAATTATTATAATTCCATTTATAATAATATTACTTAAAAGGAGGGTTTTAAGGTGTTTAATTATTTTAAGAGAGAAGAATCCGATAAAAATGACGGTGTTGGATATAGAAAAAGGGTTGACCAAAAGTGTGAAGATATAATATCTTCTGCTTTTAAAACCAAAGCAAGTTTTGAAGCGGCGTTAAATTTAGAAGCATTAGCAATTATGTCAGTTCCAAAAGAAGAAATGAAAGTACCAACGGTATATGCTGTTTCAAAATTTGCTAATGAATATGAAGAATATATTAAAGAAAGATTTTTTCATGGAATGGAAATAGATGAGTTTGAGAATAACAATGAGATAATGTTAGAATTTCATATGATTAAAGAAAATTTAAGAAAAGAATATATTTGTGATTTATATGACGAATTAGATGAAATGTATAGCGAATATTCTAATTTGCCTAAACGTGAAAAAATGATTAGACCTGTTTATAATCCAGGAATGTATGCTACCTTTTACGCAAATCCTGATAACATGTGGGAATACTTATATTGTAAAAGGTTGTCAAGAGATTTTGCCAATCATATTTTAAATAGAGGAATAGAAGATTTTTCAAAAGCATTGACATTTACACTTAATTGTTATAAAGATACGGATGAAGAAATTATTATAAGAAACGCTGTGAATGGGATTTCTAAAGAATTAAGAAGAAAAAACAAAAAAATCTCAAATAAGAAAATAAAAGAGATTGAAAAAACATTAAAAAGTATCTAATGAGATACTTTTTTTGTGATATAAATTGCACCTAATTCTAAAAAATGATACAATGTAATTGTAAGAAAAATAGGTGAAAGATATGGATGATAAATATTTGAGTGTAACCGCACTTACTAGATACATTAAGTATAAAATTGATAATGATAAAAACCTGCAAGAAGTGTACTTAAAAGGAGAAATATCTAATTTTAAAGCACATACTCGTGGTCATTTCTATTTTACTATTAAGGATGAAAACTCAAGAATAAATGCCATTATGTTTAGTTTTAACGCCTCTAAACTTAAATTTATACCAGAAGATGGTATGAAGATATTGGTAAAGGGTAAAATAAGTGTTTTTGAATCAACTGGTAATTATCAAATATACGTAAGTGAAATGTTAGAAGATGGCGTTGGTAATTTGCATATTGCGTTTGAACAGTTAAAGAAAAAACTAGGTGAAGAAGGTTTATTTGACCCTAAATATAAAAAGGAAATTCCAAAAATTCCTATGAGGGTAGGTATCATTACAGCATCTACTGGAGCGGCGGTAAAAGATATTTTATCTACCATTAAAAGAAGGTTTCCAATTTGTAAAACAATTTTATTTCCTTGTTTAGTACAAGGAGAGCTTGCTAAAGATGACATTGTAAAAAAGTTAGATATTGCTGATAATTACGATTTAGACGTTATTATACTTGGACGTGGAGGAGGTTCTATCGAGGATTTATGGCCTTTTAACGAAGAAGTAGTTGCTCGTAAAGTTTTTTCTTGTAAAACACCTATAATAAGTGGCGTTGGCCATCAAATAGATTTTACGATATGCGATTTTGTAGCGGATGTAAGAGCTGAAACTCCAACGGGAGCAGCAGAGCGTGCGGTGCCTATTTTAACTGATTTGTTATTAGAAATAAGTAATAATGAGGCAAGGCTTACAAATAGTGTTAAAAGAATTTTAGAAAATAATAAATTAAGACTAAAAAAACTATCGGAAAGTTATGTTTTAAAAAATCCTTTAAGTTTATACGAAATAAAAGAACAGAAGTTAGACAACATAATAGATAAGTTAAATACGTGTATGAATACTATTATATATACTAGTAAATCTAAATTAGAAATAATAGAAAATAGTATTATATTTAAAAATCCAAATATTCTATATGAAAACAAATTAAAGAAAACTAACCATTTAATTGAAAAGTTAGAAATATTAAATCCACTAAACGCTTTAAAAAGAGGATACTCTGTAACAAAAAAAGATGATATTTGCATATCAAGCGTTAATGATTTAAAAATAGAAGATAATATTAATATTATGTTAAAAGATGGTAAAATAAATGCTAAGGTTATGGAGGTTTTACATGAAAAATAATAAAAAAGCAAATAGTGCGATTATAGGTACAACGCTTACTTTTATACTTCTTTTAATAGAAGTTGTAATGGCTTTATTTAACGCTAGAATTAGTTATAATAATTTATTTGGTAAATTATTATTTACGATAATAGTTTTATCTATGACAATATCAATTATATATAATATATTTGGGATGTTTAAAGTTAAAGATAAAGATGATAAATATTATCATTTGGGACTTGTCATAGTATCAATTATACTTTGCATTTTAGGAATATATAAATGTATGTAGGAGGAAACATGGAAAAAGAAGAAACAAAATTTGAAGATAAGTTAAATGAACTTGAAAAAATGGTAAGTGAGTTAGAACGAGGCGATGTAGATTTAGATGATGCAATAGAAAAATATACTACTGCTATGAAACTTGCTAAGGAATGCTCATTAAAGCTTAAAACCGCAGAAGAAAATGTTAATAAAATATTAACGGAAAATGGTAGTGAAGAAGACTTTACTGCGGAGTAAACATAATGAGAAATATTAAAAAAATAATTATTATGATTTTGTTAATATTAGTAATTATAATAAGTATTTTAATGTTAAATAAGAGTAATAGTTCTAATAATGTTGAAGTCTATAAAAGGCTTGATTATCAAACTGATAGAACTAAAAAAATTAAGTTAACAAAAAAAAATCAGAATATAATTAAAAAATATTTAAAAAAAGAGGATTTAAAGGAAACTAAACATATTACAAATTGTATTGGAATTGGTATGTATATAGTTAAGTTTGGTAATTATAAGATTACTTTTGATAACACAGAATGTGGAGTTACGTATCTTCATAACTTAAAAAATGATGATAGCTATCAAATTGATATTACAAGTGACTTAAAAAAATATGTTATAGATATTGTAAATAAAGGAGGAAAATAATATGACATTAGTAATTATGGCTGCCGGAATGGGTTCTAGATTCGGCGGATTAAAACAAGTAGAACCAGTAGGACCAAATGGAGAATTTATTTTAGATTATTCAGTATATGATGCAATAAGAGCTGGATATGATAAAGTTGTTTTCATAATAAAAGAAGAAAACTACGATTTATTTAGAGATACTATTGGAAAAAGAATAGAATCTAAAATAAAAGTTGAATATGCATTCCAGAAAATAGAAGATGTACCTGAAGGTGTTGAAATACCTGTTGGAAGAGTAAAACCTTGGGGAACATCACATGCGATTTTATCTGCTAAAAAGTATGTAAATGAACCATTTTCTATAATAAATGCAGATGATTTTTATGGACTTGATCCATATGTAAAAACAAAGGAATACTTCGATAAAGTAACAGATAGTAATGAATATGCTATGGTAGGATATAACGTAATAAACACCATGAGTGAAAACGGATCTGTTAAAAGAGGAGTTTGCGAAAAAGATAGCAACGGAAACTTAACTAGTCTAATTGAATCTAGTATAGAAAAAAATGGTGATAAGATAATGGCTACATCTTTAGAAGATGAAAACAATATTTTTGAAATAAATGAAAACGATTTAGTATCAATGAACTTCTTTGGATTTAAACCTTCTATATTTAATTATTTAGAAGAAGAAATGATAGAATTTTTTGAAAATCATAAAAATGATTTAGACAAATGTGAATTCTTAATACCAACTAGTGTGTTTAAAAGAATTGACGAAGGTAAAATAAATGTTAAAGTATTGGACACTGATGAAAAATGGTATGGTGTTACTTATAAAGAAGATAAAGAAGACTTAGTTAATGCTATTAATAAAATGATAGAAGAAGGAAAATATCCTAAAAATTTATGGGATTAATTTCCTTTTTTTATTACCATTTTTTATCACTAATTATTAAAAATATTTGAAACATAATAATAATGTAGTTCGAATTACAAAAGGAGCATAAAAAATGTTTTTTAAAAAAATTAAAAGTTTTATAGCAATTTTTATAGTTGCTACATTTATTATGCCACAAACTTTATTTGCTTATTCTGATTATATAATAGCAGGCGGAGAAAACATAGGGCTTCAAATTAATAATAACGGAGTTATAATAGCAGGTTTTTATAAAGTAGGTGATATGTCTCCAGGAGTAGAAGCTAATTTAAAAGCAGGAGATACTATAGTTAAAGTAGATGATAATAATGTTAAAACAATAGATGATTTTATTACCTCGATAAAAAATAGTAATCAAAGAAGTTTAAAAATTACGTATAAGAGAAATAAAAAAAATAGCGATACGACTTTAAATTTAATAAATGAAGATAATACATTAAAAACTGGGCTTTATGTTAAAGACATGGTCTCAGGAATAGGAACTTTAACATTTATCGATCCAAAAACTAAACTTTATGGTGCATTAGGGCACGAAGTAATAGAAGGAACAAGCGGTGTTATGTTAAATGTAAAAGACGGTAAAATTTATGATTCAAACGTAACGTCTATTGATAAATCTACCAGAGGAGAACCTGGTGCTAAAAATGCTAATGTAAATTCAAATGAAGTATTTGGTGATATAAAAGAAAATACAACATCAGGAATATTTGGTAGCTATACGAAAGAAATAAATAAAAATAGTTTATATAAAGTAGTTGATTATGAAGATATAAAACTAGGCAAAGCTAAAATTATAACGGTATTAAAAGATGATATAAAAACAGAATACGAAATAAACATAATTAAGGTAACTAATGATGGTAATAGTAATAAAAATATATTATTTGAAGTAACAGATGATAATTTAGTTGAAAAAACTGGTGGAATTGTTCAAGGAATGAGTGGTTCTCCTATAATTCAAGGAGATAATATAATAGGTGCAGTAACGAACGTAGTAGTTAATAATCCTAAAAGAGGATATGGGATATTAATTACAACAATGCTTAAAGAAGCGGAAAATTAGGAACGTTTAGTTCCTTTTTTTCTTTTTTTGTGATATTATATTTTACCAGGTGATTTGCATATGGATAAAAAAACTAAAAATTATTATTTAAAGGTTATAACCTTTTTAGAAAAGTTACGTTTTTTCGATAAAAAGTTTATAAGTTATATGGAAGATAAAGCTAAGTTTGTTAGAAATTTAAGTAATAATCAGAATATATGTATGGTAAATTTTAAAAATAATAAAATATATAATATTAATCTAACTTTACCATATCCTAATAGTCATACTAATTTTCTTTTATGTATAGATGGTTTTTGTGAAGCATATACTTATTATTTAATTAAAAGAAAAGTAAACGTAGATAATAATTATTTAGAAACTTTAAAAGCATCTGTAAAAAGAGTGTACATTGAAGAAAATTTAAAAATTGATATTATTAAACATTATGATAAAGAACTATTGAAGCATTTAAAAAAACTTAATGATGAACAAATAATTGGAATTGCACTTTCTTTTGAAATATCAAATGGTTATCGTAAAACTAGCTGTTTTATAATTCCTGATGAATATTTTTTTGACAGAGATAAAGCTTTAGAGTATGCTGAAAAAAGTTTAAATTATAAATATGATAATTAAAACGGTTCCGTTTCTGATATATTAAGATTTTTATTTCGGTAATTTTTAAATACAATATATAATCCAATGATAGCTGATATTATAGCGAATATTGAAGTTTCTATTTGAAGAAGAAAGTCATTTTCATCATTACCATGATTTTCTTTAGCGATATTATATTGTTTATAATTTATATATAAAAAGCATATGGCTATTACAAATACTAAGATAGTTTGAAAAAGAGCTAAATTTTGAGCGTTTTCTTCTGTGAATAATCTATCTTTTTTTTCTAAAGATAATTTTTTATCATAGGATAGTAAAAAAGATATTATAAGAGTTAAAATAAATCCTATAGTTGCTACCATTTGAAGATCTAAAAATTTTATTTTTTGATTATTTATTTTTTCTTCGTTTGTCATACTAAATTATATTTAATAAAAAAAAGAATACGACAGTATTCTAGTTATTATACATGATAGGGGATAGTATTGCTATTATAGCTGATCCGACCATTGCGATTAGCGCAAACCAAACTAAAACTTTACTCCAATTTATTTTGAATTTTTTCTTTTTCTTTTTGTTTTCACTAATGTTTTTAGCCAATTTATTCACCTCTTAGGATAATTATAATATAAAAATCATTAAAATAAAAGTCATAATATTAAATATTATTAATATAGTTTATTAGGGAGATTAAAATGAAGAAATTAATAAACTATTTAAACGAACTATTAAAAAAAGAAAAGAAAATTATAATATTTAATATAATAATATTTTTGGTAGGATTAATATTTGGCTCACTCTTTATAAATTTTATTGGAAATGCTGATAAAAAAATATTAGTAGATGAAGTAGGAGAATTTTTTACTTGTGTTAAAACTCTTGATAAAAGTATATTTGGACTAGGTGCATTTGAAAGTATTTTGATAAATAATATAATTCAAATTACTATAATTTTTATTTTAGGAATTTCTATGATAGGTATATTTGCGGTTATTCTGATATTATTTTTTAAGGGTTTTACAACTGGTCTTACAATAGGAACTATAATATATAAATATTCATTAAAAGGTATTTTAGGTTCATTATTATATATATTTCCTTGCCATGTAGCATTTATACTGATTTATTTATTTTTATCATTTTTCTCAGTATATGTATCTATTAAATTTTTAAAATCTTTACTTACTAAAAAAAGTTTAGATTTCAAAACTTTTATTGGTAGATATTTTCTAGCTTTTATAATATCATTGATTTTAATTATAACTATATCATTAGTTGATGCTTATATAACACCGGTATTATTAAAATTATTTACGTTTTTAATATGAAACCAATAATAGAATTTATAATTCTATTATTTTTTTGTACAAAAGTTGACAAAAATGTAAAAAAGTGTAAAATTATAGTTAGAGTAGATAGAGTAGAGGAGAGAGAATTATGGATAAACTTAACGAAATTTTACAAGAGGTAGGGATTTCTAAAGTTAAACTTGCAAAATATTTAGGTGTATCTCGCCAAATGATTTATAATTATTTAGAAATGAATGATATTTCTAGATGGCCAAAAGATAAAAAAATGAAATTATTTAATTTATTGGATATTAAAGAGGCTACTGATATAGATAATATAAAAGTAGATGCTGAATTTATAAATAAGGTTGATATGGTATTAAATGGTGACGCATCTAATATAAGTGTAACTCATTCAGAATCAATAGAATTTAAAGAATTAAAGCCAAGAGAACAAGAATTATTAAATGACATTATTTTCTTAATAAAAGAACGTTTTATAGAAAATTCTAATGACGCATATTTAACATATAAATATTTACTTAATTTTGTCCAAGGATTAGAAAATGTTAAAGAGTTAAAATATATGATGGGATATATTGATAAACTATTAGGCTTTGTTGATCCAGAAGAATATACATTTAATGAGGAAGAACAATTTATTTTTGAAAGTATTATGCATTCAGCAATGACTTTATACCGTAATGGTGGCGCATCAAAAACAAAACTTGCCGAACAACATAAGAAGTTTGTAGCAGAAATAGAACACAAGAACGAAGAAAAACTTTCTAGAACTCAAGAAATAAATTCAGCTAAGATACAAGCATTACATGAGTTAGGATACACAGAAATCAATCAAACAAATGCATCGGAAGTATTAGCTAAGATAGCTGAAATACAGTCTCGCGATGTTTAAGTACACTACTATATTTTAGTTCGTATAATACATATTATGTTAACATTTTAATTTTGAATTTAAGATAGCTATTTTATAGTTATCTTTTTATTATGTTTATTTACTAATCTATTAAATCCACTTTCGTGATTGTGTTATATGTGTTATCTGTATAAGCAACTAAACTCAAATATAAATCTTTTAAAATTATTATTAATTATTTTTAACCTATCTTAAATGGTTTTGAAAAAATTATATATAAATCATCACTCTTATTAAAAAAAGTGGCTGTATTAGTCTCCTACTCCCCTTTTTATCATGTTTTAATTACATAGTAGGGGAAGTATCACGAAAAATAGTAGTTCACTAGACAAACCCGAATGAACAACTATGCATCTTTTAAATAAAAAATGCGTTAAAATGCATGCTAGTTTTATTATAAAAACAATATATTGAAAATTAATAATAAAAACATAGATGCAATTGATATGTGTTGCATCTATGTTTTTATACTTAACTCCCCTACTTAAATTTTAATAAATAATAGGGGACTTATTGATTGAATTTATCTTTTATTAATTTAATATGATTTTTTCTAATAACTTTATCTATAATATTGTTATTCATAATCTTTTCTTAAATCATTTTTTTAATTATTTTATAATAAAAATAGCCAAAATGTTTAGCTATTTATCTTTTTCTTTTACTTAGTATGTTTGCAAAATTGGCTACTGATAATCCTAATGCTGTACAACTTACACCAAGCGCAATATAATCTAATAATTCACTATTCTCTTCAGAATCAATAAAACGCAGATTATTATTTTCTTTATGACTTTTATCTGTTTGATATGCTAATTTGTTCGTATTTTCATCAACATACATTATACTACTAGTTTCTTTTTTATTATAATAATTATCCTCTATTTGCGAAGCTTTAACGGTGGTAGCTGTACCAATAATACTACCACAAATAATCACTGGAACCAAAATTAAATATGCAAGCTTTTTTTTATTGACATTTTTTAAATTGTAATTTTTAATCATATATTTATTAGTTTCATCATTTTCAAAGTTTTTAAATATTTTCATTGTATCCCCCTCTTAAGTAACCTAACGGCGTTATATTAACAAATTCTTATTGTTTTGTCAATGCTTTTTAATATTATAAATAAAAAAGACCATTATATTTTTAACTATAATATCTTTTCCATATAAACTGTATACTTATCTATTTCTTCTAACGTATCATTATTTAAATAAGACATGTGATCCATATCTTCTTTCTTTTCTTCTATATTTATTTTTACAAAACCAAACTTATTATACAAAGAAATAGCAGGTATACTTCCTTTTAGAGTATATAATATAAGTTTCTTGTAGTTATTGGAGGCTAAATACTTTATTAACTCATTTATAAGTAAAGTGCATATTCCTTTATTTCTATATTCTTCTTCTGTATATATAGAGCATAATTCAGCAGTATTATTATCAACTTTTCTAATAGAAGCTGATGCTACTGCTTTTTCATTATCATACATTAATAATATTTTATCTAAAACATCTATTTCATCTAGAGAAGAAAAACCCCAATTTTTTCTTAATGGAATTAAATCGTTTTGATACTCATCTATTTTTTTGCATAAATTTATAAAGTCTTTATTACTATGTTTTACTTCTTTTATTTCGTACATTATATTTGCCACTCCATCATATCTTTTAATTTTTTTCTAATCTTTTTTCTGGGTTTTTGATCTGGATATCCTAGTAATAAACCACACACTAATTCCATGTCTTCATGGTTAGTAACTTTTTGTATTTCTTTTTCAACGTATACGGTATCTAATATCCATAAAGAACCAATACCTAACTCAGTTGCTTTTAAGCACATGTTTTCTATACACGCACCAAGTGATAATCTATCTCCTTTAGCCCAAGCTTTATCATTTGGTCTAAATATTAAAATTAATACAGGAACTTTTTTTATTGTCCTTGCGGTTGATAAAAGACTACAAGGATGCCCTATTCTTTTTATTTCATCCTTATCAGTGATTCTTCCCACTTCACTAAGCATTATGTTTGTAATTTCATTCTTTGTATTACCTGTTGTAACTACAAAGTACCAAGGTTGTCTATTCTTAGCAGAAGGAGCAAGCCTACCACAATTTAATATGTCTTCTATAACATCTTTTGGAATATCTTTATTTTTATATTTATAGTTACTCCACCTTGTTTTTATGCTATCAATTGTTTCCATTATTTACCTTCTTTTCCAATTAAATTTTTTAAATGTGCGTTATTTATTAAACTTTTATAATTTCCTTTTTGAACGATTCTTCCCTTATTTAATATAATTAGTTCATCGGCTATTTTCATCATCTCTTCTTTATGAGTAATAATAATTATTGTATGATCTTTTTTTAAGTCTTTTAATACCTTTATTATCTCTTTGGTAGTTCCTGGATCAAGTGATGATGTTACCTCATCAAATAAAAGTATTTCAGAGCCAGTTAGAAGTGTTTTAGCAAGAGATAGTAGTCTTTTCTGCCCTCCTGATAAATTGCCCGCATTCTCACTTAAAATAGTGTCATAGCCTTTAGGTAGTTTAACTATTAAATCATGTATTCCTACTCTTTTACATACTTCTATTTGTTTATTAATGTCTTTACTAATCATAGATAAATTATCTTTGATACTCATGTTAAATAAAAAACTTTCCTGGTTAACTACTGATACGTTATTATAATATACATCTTTAGTATATTCGTCTATTTTTATATCATCTATGGTAACATATCCTTTATTAGGTTTATATAACCTTAATAAGATATTAAATATGGTTGTTTTACCACTCCCGGTTTTACCCGCTATAACGGTTATCTTGTTAGGGTTAGATTCAAAACTAATATTCTTAATGGTTGGTATATCTTTATAAGAAAATGATACGTTTTTAAATAGTACTTTACCATCAATGTAATTATTATTAACACTTCCATATACATTTTTTTCGTTACCATTTTCTAATAAATTACATACTCTATCTAATGATATATTGTAATTTCTAACGGTTGATGCGTCACTTACTAATTCAGATGCATATGAAAAAATGTTATTAAAATAATTTATTAATAAAATTATTACACCAATAGTTATTTTATTATTAAATAAAAGATATGCTGATACTACGTATAAGATAATTTTTGATACATAAGTTATGTACTTTAAATGAACTTGATGTGCTATTACGTACTTTCTTTTTAACATGTATTTTCTAGCCCAACCGCGTCTTAAAGTATCATATTTTCTATTTAAACCAGATTTCATATTAAAGGTTTTTATCTCTCTTATACCATTTAATGTTTGACCAAGTAAGTTAGTTAGTTTATCTTGGTATCCTCTTTGCCCTCCCATGTAATGAGCCTCTTTTTTGATTAGTCTGCTTGCTAAAAACATATATATAATAATTACTAATAATAAAATAATACCAAATATTAAACTAATTTTCATAAAAAATATTAACATGCATATTATTAGTAAAAAGTTAAATAAAACGTTAAACATATAATCAGGCATTTCTGCTATGTTAATAGCATCTATGTTTGTTGTACTAATTATTTTTCCTTTTGGGATGTTTATTAACTCATCATTATAATCATATAATTTATTTATAATCATCTTATGAACGTCTATAAACGTTTCTCTAAAAAATACTGAATACAGTTTTTTTGCAAAATAGGAAAACAAATTTGTTACTAAAAAAAGAATTGTTAAAATAATAATCGTTTTAACAAACATATTTAAGTTTTTAATGGTTAAATAATCAATTATTTTAGATGCATAAATTGGTAAAATTAAATTCAATACTCCTAAAACAATTAAACATAACAAAAAGAAATAAAGTATACATCTTGTTTTTTTACAAATATTATAATACCTTTTAATCATTAATACCACCATTATGATTTTAGCAATTAAATCAATAAAAAAAGAAACATTTTATATATCAGTTTTGTTTCTTTTTTTCTATTGGGACGTATATATAACAATTATCTTTTGTATAACATTCAATATACGGATCTTCTTTAATTTCTAATTTTGTAGATCCACAGTATATCTCATTTATGAATTTTATCGTTTTGATAATATCTTTTTGATTTTTAGAACCAACTTCGAATATAGCATATTCACCTTTTTTTACATCATAACTATCAAGATTATTATCTTTTAGCTTGCTTCCAACTAAGTATATTAAAGGATCGTTATTATAACATGTTAAAGCATAGTACCCACTTTTTAAAAATCGTTCATAAGTGCCATTTTCTCTAAGCTCATTATATAATTTTCTAATCTTATAGTGCAAGTCATCAAAAGTTTTAGCATTTACACTTTTTCCATAAATGGTAAACCCATTTATCTTTTTAATTTCATAATTAATGATGTTCTTGCTTTGAAATTCACTTCCGAATTTAATTCTAGGAAATAACTTATAATTTTCTTCTTTTGTTTTTCTTAAATTACTAGGTGTTATTCCAAATTCTTTTTTAAAACTTCTTGAAAAAGAAATGTGTGAATCATATCCATATTTTAAGGCTATATTAATAATTTTATTATCGGTTAATTTAAGTTCTTCAAAAGCTAGTGATAGTCTTCTTTTTCTTATGTATTCACTAATTGATATATTAGTTACAATGCTAAATACCCTTCCCATTATAAAATCATTTAATCCTAACTTTTTAGCTAGTTTTTTAATATCAATATTATTTGTTAAATTTTTTTCTATATAATTTATGATTTCATTTAATAATTCATAATTCATAGTTTATATTTTACCTTTTTTAGTTATAGATGCACCTTTATTTTTTGATTGTTTTCCATCGTCAGAAAAATGAATATTACCATCAGTTTGTTCTATAACTTTTAAAACTGCATCATCTAAGGATAAAGAAGGATTTTTAAGTTTTAATTCAAATAGCATTATCCAGAATGTAGAAGCGTTATATTTGTAGTTGTATTTTTCAATAACAACTTTATAACGTTTAGATTCTTCATAATAAACATATGAGGATAAATTTAGAACCATATTTAAGCAACTAAAATAATCATAATCTTTAATGGATGAATTTCTACATTTTAACATATTAAATAATTGTTTAAAGAAAACTGGTGAATATCCTAAATTTTTACTTATTTGAGCTTCTAACTCTCTTAACTTTGTCGTTTCTTCTATGCTTTCATTTATTTTTGGTTCATCTATAATTTTTTTGTTATGGTCATAAATTTCCATATAAATATTAATTATTTCATCTGGATTTGCAATTTTGTCATTTATTTTTATATTTATTATTGTGTTAATAAATGATATTTGAGTTGTATTATAAAAATTATCTTTAATCTTTACCAGACGCTTATGCGGAACAAAACTAAACTTTCCTTTAAATTGTAATAAAAATTTTATTACATCAATTATTTCTTTATAATTCAAATCTTTATGGTCTTTTTTTAACCGATAAAAACACTTTGTAAGAGTTTCTTCACCTATTCCCAACGTGCTTTTTAAATTATTTTTTAATTCTGGTGTTATCATTAAAGAATCTTTATTTTCTATTAAATATTCATCTAATATTTCTCCTATCATCTTATTTTTCTCATTGTATTTTTTTGTTAAAATGTCACTTAAAACAGCATATGTAACCATATCTAGTTGATACCCGTTTACGCGGATTCTTTTATTATCTTCTCTAAAAATAAATTCATCTAGTTCTGTTATACTTAATAATAATTTTGATTTTTCGTCAAAACTCATGTTAGGAAAAGTCCATGTAATTCTTTTGTTTACTGATGATAAGGTGGTATATGAATATCCTGTTTTTATACTTAGAGTGTTTAAAAGTTCTACGATTCCGTCTTTCATAAAAGCCTCCTAAATGCAATTATTTTATCAAAAACGCATTTAAATGTCTATATTAACCTCACTTTTATCTATCTCTATTAAAAATTAACATCATATTACATTAAAACATGACTTAGTAACATTACGATTGTACCTATTAAAAAAAACTTAATGACCGTTTTTAAAGTGCTATCTTTATATGCTCCTGGAATAAGTTCATAAACTGATATATGAATCATTATACCTGCTATTATCGCATATAAAGAGGCCATTATGTGATCGTTTATAAAAGGCGCTAAAAAAAGGTATGCTAATATGCTTCCTACTACCTCACTCATACCAGATAATAGTGCATACATAATTGCTTTTAACTTATTACCAGTAGAATGATATATTGGAACGGCAATTGATATTCCTTCCGGAATATTATGAAGTGCTATTGCAAGTGTTAGTGTTATTCCTAAACTTAAATTATTAGTAGAAGTGATAAACGTTGCAATACCTTCTGGAATATTATGAAGAATAATTGCAACCATGCTTATTATTCCTATTTTATATAATCCTTTGTTATCTTTGTTTTCGTATTCGCTTGGTAAGTATTTATCGATTAACATAGAAATAATTATTCCAATAACCATAAATATAAGTGTTAATATTAGTTTTGGAAAAGAGTTATTACTACTTAAAATCATATTAAAACTATTTGGTAGCAAGTCAGTTAATGATACGCATATCATAACTCCTGCAGCAAAAGATAAACTTATTGTTACTAGTTTATTATTCCTATTTTTATCAAAAAATATAAGAAAAGCCCCTATAACGGTTGATATACCCGCTAAAAAAGACAAAATAAAAGCATATAATGTGCTATTTGGCATGAATTTTCCTCCTAACTAATTATATGCTTTAAAATATTAATTATATTAGATATAAAGACAACATTATTATAATTTATTAAATTATCTTTTTTTTATTATTATTTTTTTACTTTTGAAACTTAAAATTAAATATATAGAAAAAATAAAATATAAAGATTTAAAAGTTTTTATAAAAAAGCTATCAAACGTTGTACCTACATATTGATCATAAGATGTTAAATTTAAATATATATTGTTTAAATGCATTCCATATATTATACTTCCTATTAAAGCTAATGATATTATCAAATAAAATATATATGAATTATTATATACTTTGTATTTATTTATGTTTTTCTTAATATTAATTATTGTAATATATAGGTTAATAAATAAAACCAATATAATTAATTTTACGATATCAGATATATAAATAGTATCATAAGACTTATAATAGTAAATCAATAAAATAGTTGACGTAATAGATAATAAGTAAATTAGTATTTTTAAAATTTTATTCATTTATTCCACCTACTTTAATAATATCATCTAATAGTTTTATGTTCGCATCATCAATTACTAATAAAGCATTTTGCAAATCAGCAATTGAATTGTCAGAAAAACGTCCTAGTGCATTTAACTTCATAACTTTATATGAAAAAGCATTATATTGATAATTATCCGAGATAATACTACCAGAGGCTTTTCTATTTCTTTTTTGATTAGTTAATTCCTTTTTCATTTCTTCTTTATTTCCATAATACCATAAAATATCATAAATACCATTTATATCAATGTTAGAACAATACTCACCATCTGAATATCCGTCAATGCCATAAAGACAGCTAGTATTACCTTTTAATAGATTTTTGTCCTTATAGTTTATATATTTATTTATAAAATCAAGAGTAAACCTAGAATTATAATTGCTTTCTTTTTTATTATTCCATAATTCATCTAGTAATTCTTGCTTATATATTGTAAAATCTTTGAGTCTTTTTACATTCCAATATATATAATTATATAATGAAAGTTTTTCGGCCTCTTCTTCTTCAAAATTTTCATCATCATTAATATATGAATAAGTTTCATAACTAAATAAATCATAATATTCTCTAATTATTTCATATTTTCCTCTATAATTTTTTCCGTTTTTTTTAATTACTTTATTTTCATTTTTACTAAATTTTACTTTTTCATAGTTATTTAGTATGTAATCGCATTTATTTATTATTTCATTATTTTCTTTTTTTAATGCTTTATATCCGTTTAGAGTTAAATATTCATTATTTATATTTGCACCTTTTTCTTGCATATAAATTATTGACACATATATTGATAGAATACTTATCATTAAAACCATAAGGATAGATTTTAAAGTGTTTCTTATCTTATAAAAATTTGTATCAGTTTTATACGTGATTGAATATTCATATTCATTTATGTTGTTTTTCTCATTTTCTTCTATGAAATTAGAAAAATCTACATCTAAAATGCTTGATAATTCTTTTAAAATGTTTACTTTAGGTGATGATTTTCCAGATTCCCACTTAGAGACAGCTTTATTACTTACTTTTAATTTTTTTGCAAGTTCTTCTTGTGTTATTCCAAGTTTTAATCTATTTTCTTTTATTATTTTGCCTATATCTGTTTTTTTCATCTTATTTTATCCTCTTTTTCTTTAAAGTAAATATCCATATGATAAGTAGCAAATAAATGATGTTATATATTATTGAGCATTGCACCATGTAAAAATTCTCATAATAAAATTCTGTATTATATATATTAGTTAAATAAATTGATAAACATAAATCTATCAAACTAAGTAAGATGAACGTTATATTTACTACGTTTATATATATATTTAAATTTTTCGAATAAAAAAACCTTATTTTGTATTTATTATAAAATAAATAAACCAAAAGAAAAATTATTAATATTGTGAAAGTTATTATAAAATATGGATGTTCAATTAAATAATAATAAACATTATAATCATAATGAATGTTATTACTAATACTTATAAGCAAACTAAGGATAATCCAAATTATTATAGTTGATACTGTTGTTAATATAGTAAATTTTTTATTATTCATTTACTTCACCTACTTCCATTAAGAAATTAGTAATTTCATTAAAATACTTAATTTTCCAATCTATATTAAAATCAACGTTTGATACGTAATTTTTATAATATAATTTTGGTTTATTAAATTGCTCTGATAATAAAGATGATTTGTAAAAATTCAACCTATATTCTTCATAAGAATCAAAAGTTTTTATATGGTCATTAAAACCTTTGTTAGTATACTTTTTCATAATTTTAGCTATATTTGATAATTTATTTTTTTTGTCAGGCCCGGACATTGAGAAAACGTCATTAAATAATTGTGGTATTTTATAAAAATTAATTTTGCTATCTTTATCCATAATTTTTATTAATTCATTTATGTTGTTATCTAAATATGTTAGATAGTCTACTATTACTTGTTTTTCTTCATTAGTATATAAAATCTTATCATCTTTTTTTATTACTTCTATTTTTTTCTTAGTATCTTTATATAATTCAGACATATTATCCTCATCATATATCACTAAATATAAATCATCAACTGGGCTATAAATCTTTAACGTATTACCTAAGAGACTTATAATAGTACCCAACAATGCGAATATCACTAAGAAAAGTATACAAAATTTTATTATAGATTCCGATCTATCTTTATTTCTTGTTCTTACATTACTATATTTCTTAATATAATTTATACTTCCTCCTTCTTTTTCTTCTCCTTCTAAAAGCTCTTCAGTGCTAATTCCTAATATATTAGAAAGATATTTAACAATTGATATATCAGGGCAACCTAATCCTTGTTCCCATTTTGAAATTGCTTTATCTGTTATATTTAATTTGCTGGCAAGTTCATTTTGCGTTAGTTCTAATTCTAATCTTTTTTTCTTAATTAGTTCGCCTATTTTTTTTGCGTCCATAATGTTTACTCCTCTCATACTTTACTCTACTATTTTAAAATTTCTACATATTTTTTTCAACCTACAATGCGTATACTTTTAAAAATATGGTAGACTTTCTTTTTTCTTAAACAAAAAAGTATCAAAAATCGATACTTTTTTAAACGAATATTTACTTAATTATATTTTCAGTTGGAACTTCGTATGGGTCACTATCTTTAAAACTACTTTTTTTCATACATTCTATTAAACCATTTACGTTAGGTTTTGAAGAAGTAAATATATTATCTTTTTTTGTTTTATGTCCTCCTATAATAAAGGGATTATTATTTTCTCTTTCTTCAATAAAATAGTTTTTATCTTTTTTAGCGCCAGGAATAAAGAAATCAACTTTTGACTCTACATCCCATTTTAATGAATCATTTACGGTTTGCATAATATCATTAGTCATTTCATCATCAGCGTACATAGCGTAGGCAACTATGGCACCTTGCTCAAAGGTTATATCATTTGTATACCTAGATATTTTCCCAGGTTTACTATCGCCTCCATAAGCATAAATGGTTTCTCCATTTTCTATAATGTCATCGTGAGAAAAACATCTTCCTAAAACTATTGTTTCATTATCCTCTAATGGTTTAGCTAAAGTTTCAATATATTCTTCTAAGAAACAGTTCATACAATTACTAACTAAAGATACTACTACTTTATCGGCTTTATAATGTAATCTTTTCTTTTCTAATAATGCTTTTAGTTTTTGCGCACTATCATAGTCTAATTTGTTTAGTGTTCCTTCTACGTCACTAAAAAATAATACTAGTCTTTCATTTTCCATTTCCTTTTTGTCTCCTTTTTATTAGAATTATAAATTATACTGATAGGTGGTTATTTTATTTTGAGATTATCTGCGTCATCTATGTATGAATCATATTTTTTTATACATTCAATTAATCCGCTTATTCCAACTAATGATGAAGTAAATGTTTTATTATTAAAATTACCACTTGCACAAGGTATTAAAACAGTTGTTTCAATTTTATCATCATTTAATAATTCTTTAATATTATTTTCTGTATCATAATTAGCAAAATCATCCGCAAAGACCACGTTGGATACTATGTATTCATTTTTTAATTCTTCTACGTATCTTTTTATTTTATTTTCCTTTAAAGTGTCATCATAGTCTTTTTTAACTATAAAGTTTCTATTCTTTAATAATTTAATTTTGCCAGTCATATAAAATTGTAATCCTAAAACTATGTTATCTGTTTCGATATGTTCTTGAAAAATTTTTACATAATTTAATAAAAGATTAATTCTTTCATCAGCGGTAATAAAGCAGAAAATAATTTTATCTAAACCTAATTTTCTTCTTGCTTGTTCCAATAAAACTTTTATTTCATTATATATATCAAAATTATTTATAGACATTAAGTCTAAATTGAAAGTGCCCGATATATCACTAAAAAATACCATCACTTTTTCTTTATTATGTTTCATATTATCATTTTCCTTCTTTATTAAAATGGTAAATCATCATCGTCATCTTCTACCTCGGTTGTTTTTGCAATGTATTGTTTTTTATATGCTATTCCTTTTTCTTTAGAACATTCTAATTCAATACTCTTGTTTATGCAATCTATTAATCCATCTATATTTTGGAATTCAGATGGGATTATATAATTTTCTATTATATTACAATTATTATCTGGGATTAATAACCGGCCATTAGTCTCATTAGGCAAATATTCATCAAAACTAAATACATCATATTCATCCATATTATCATCTGCAAAATATACATAGTTGATTTTATATCCATTGTTTATTAATTTATTTAGGTGATATTTAATTTTTCCAAATTTGTTATATCCAACACTTCCACCTTCTTGTACTAATTTTCCATTTATTAATGCTCCTTCAACATAGAAATGGTCAGTAAAAATAATACTAGAATCTATTTTATTTTTTAATTCATTTATGAAACCATTCAAATAATTTAAATCACTATCATTAGTTATTAAACATAACAATATTTTATTAGTACCATGAGTTTGGTTTAATTCTATTAATTTATCATTTAAAGTTTTAATCATATCCTTATTATGAGTTATATAATCTATAGTACCAGCTATATCACAGTAAAATACAGTTATTTCTTTATTATTAACTGATGTATCATTATCTTTATAATTATCTTTATTCATAGAGTATATTAAGCAATCATTAAGCGCATCAAGCCCATTAACATTTGAACATACTACGCCATTTATATCTTTTTCAGCACTATGAGCAAAAAAATCTATTTTTGAATCATTCATTTTCTCTTTATTAAATATGTTAATATTATTATAAGATAAAGCGTTAGTAAAGTATGCAGTATATATAAAATTAGCTTTATATTTTTTTGAAAATGAATTTTTTGTTTCAATTGCATGATTTAAATAAAGATTATTAGATGAATTAAGAGTTGATTGATGATTATCATTAGAAGCGTATTCATTAACGTAATATTTAGCTTCATCCCCTAATATATATCGGATCTCACGTCCTATTTCTTTTAATTCATCTTTTGTAAAATAGTTAGGCACTCGACTAGAAACTACGATATATATATCATCAGCTCCTACTTCTTGTTTTTTAGAAATAATATTATTTAATAAATCATCATATAAATCTTCATACATACCCATATTGTATGCATCAATTATAATTAGCATATCTTTCTTTTGTTTTTTATTTTTTAAATTATATTCTCGGTATGTTTCATTTGGCATTATACCATTGTCGAAATCCATCTTAACCGCTAAACTTTCAGCATATCCATATAGGTTATTATTACTTGATATAACTAGATGATCATTGTAAGTATTTTGTAAATTATTTACTCTGTTAGAGTTAAGTAATAAATCAAATTTACAAATATTATTTATGGCTTTTATCTCTTCTTTAGCTTGGAATTCCTCTGATGTATCAAAAATATTTAAATCATGCATTAAAGCAGTATATACTACGTTATATTTTTTACTAACTTTATTAATTATATTAAGTATAAAATTATATTTATGATGATTGTTAGTGCACTGCATTTGATAGCTTGTCATATTAGAAAAGTCAGTGTTTTTATCAGCTTGAGTATAATTATAACGATAAAAATTAATATCATGTCCTAATATTTGTTTTAATTGCAATCCATATTCACATAAGTCATCACGTGTGCTATTACACTTAAAATCAGTTATAACTATGGTTATTTTATCTGCCTTTTCATATTCTCTTTTATTATTTATTTTTTCATAGAAATATTTAATATCATCATAATTAACATTTGAATTTATTATTTCACTAACATCTATGACGAATAAAATTGTTTTTTCCTTTTGCTCCATAATAATAACCACCTTATATGGTGGTTATTATAACAAATTATATTTTTATTAGCAATGTTTTTTATTTAATCGTAAGATTTTCGGAAATTATATTTTTTTATTTCTAGGATGATATTCCTCATAATCTTTTTTTAATTTATTATTTGATAAATGTGTATATATTTGAGTAGTTTTAATATTTTCATGGCCTAACATCTCTCCTACACTTCTAAGATCTGCACCATATTCCAGTAATTCAGTTGCAAAAGAATGTCTTAAAGTATGAGGAGAAAAGTCTTTTTCTATTCCCATTTCTTTAGCATGCTTTTTAAGCATTTTAAAGAATCCCTGTCTTGTTATAGCCTTTCCATAGCTACTGATAAATAGTTTATCAGTAAGATATCCTTTTAATAGACTATTTCTATATACGTTTATATATTCTTCTAATATATTAGTAGTAATAGTTGCCATAGGTACTATTCTTTCTTTTTTCCCTTTACCAAATATTCTTATATAATCATCTTCTAAATTAATATCATTTAAGGACAAATTAACAAGTTCTGAGACACGTAAACCACAACCATATGCAAGCTCAAGCATTGCTTTGTTACGATGCTCTAACGCCGTATTAGGCTTAAAATCTAATAGCATATTTATTTCTTCTTCTGATAACGTTTTAGGAAGAGTTTTTTTGATTTTTGGTAATTCTATTTTTTCACAAGGATTAGTACTTATTTTATTTTCTCTCATCAAATAATCAAAAAAGGTTCTTATACTAACTACTTTTCTTGCAATCGTTTTATCCTTATCATTATTATCACTTAAATGGTTTATATAATCTCTTATGTCATTAGTAGTAATGTTATTAATTTTTTTGTTATTTAAAAAATTAGAGAATGATAATAAATCCCTTTGATATGCATCTTTTGTATTATCACTTAGTTTTTTTTCAATATATATATAATTTATATATTCTTCAATATTTCTATTCATATTATTACCTTTTAGGTGTTGAATTTTTTGCGCTATAGCTTATTTCATTATTTATTTTATCAATATATTTACTTACTGTTGCATTTGTTAGATCATTATGCGACTTTATTAATAAGTGAAGCAGGCTTATTAAATCATCTGTTTTAATTCCTGTTTTTAATATAAATAGTAAAATTTCATCTTTATCTTCACTTAAATTTTTAATTTTATTTATATAATATAATTTATTGTTTTTAAGCACTACCTCAGGAAGTGAATTGGTTAATTTAACAATACTATTTATTGAATTATAGATATTCTCAATTTTTTTAAAGAATTTAATTTGTGTAGCATAATATTCCTGTTTTTCAAATTGTATATTGTTATATGATTTTATTTTTTCATGCTGATTATTTTGAATATCACTAAATTTTAATTTTATATAGTTAATTGCTTTTTTTCCTATACCTAGTGTTTCTAAATTAATAACTAATTTATTTATTTCTCTTGTTTTATAATCTGGTTTCATAAAATCCTCCCATTTAATGTTACGATAGCTATTAATATTTGTCAAATTTTAAATAATAAAATCGTAAATAAAAAAGCTAATTAGCTTTTAATTTTATTGGTGTTTATCTATTGTTGTTTGAATATCTAAGTCCGTATAATTTTCATTATTATCTATTAGGTCACTATATCCTAAAAAATATGCTAAATTTCTTATATCAGCACATAAAGTATCATAATTTACAGTAGAGCATGTTAGAATTCTTTTGTAAAACGTATTATTTAAATTATCTGTTTTTATTAATGTATATATCGCTTCTAGCTTATCATTTTTTATTTTTCTTTCATTTTCCTTAGAAATATGTTTTTTAATGTACTTTATATGCTTTGTAGGATTATTATTTGAAAAAACATAAGTATCTAAATTGTTTTTAAATTTTTCACAATTAATTTTTATGTACATTTCTGCAGTTTCTGAATTGTTTTGTAATATTTTATCATAGAAATTTTTAAGCGATTTAATAAATTCATTAAATTCATTTAAAATCACTATTTTAGTTTTATTTTCAATATTAAGAGATAAAATATATTTTTTTACTGCAATTACATTTTCATTTTCCATTTCGTCACCTTTTTTGCAGAATTATATTATCAGCAAAAGACTTAATTGTCAATATGTGATATAATTATTATTGGTGATATTAATGAAAAATGAGCCTTTAGCAAATTATTTAAGACCTAAAAAGTTAAATGATGTAATTGGCCAGGAACATTTAATTGGTAAAGATAAAATATTGTCTAATTTAGTTAAGAATAAAAAAATATTTTCAATGATATTATTTGGGC
Organism: uncultured Bacilli bacterium; assembly: GCA_910580185.1. Classification (GTDB taxonomy): domain Bacteria; phylum Bacillota_I; class Bacilli_A; order RF39; family UBA660; genus Aphodocola. The sequence goes on along the minus strand of CAJTWC010000003.1, from coordinate 70,657 downwards.
CTCCTGGAATTGGCAAAACGTCTATTGCAAATGCAATTACCGAAGAGTTAGGCATTAAACATAGGTTTTTAAACGCGGTTGTTAACAATAAGAAAGACTTTGAAATAGTATTTGAGGAAACAAAAATTTATGGAAACATAGTTCTTGTGGTAGATGAAATTCATAGGCTTAATAAAGATAAGCAAGATTTATTACTTCCTATGCTTGAAAATGGTAAGATAACATTAATTGGTCTTACTACATCGAATCCCTATCATAAAATAAATCCGGCGATAAGAAGTAGATGTCAGATATTTGAACTTAAGGCTTTAACCAAAGAAGATATTGTAAAGGGACTAAAAAAAGCTTCTAAAGCATTAGAAAATATAAAAATAGATACTAAAACCTTAAATTTAATTTCCACTATGGCAAATGGAGATTTTAGATTTGCAATAAACTTACTAGAAGTAGCCTATTATAGTACATCTGATAAAAAAGTTGATTGTGATGTTGTAAAAGGTGTAAATACTAAATCATCTAATCCAATGGATGAAGATGAATCAGGTCATTATGACGTTTTATCCGCTTTTCAAAAGTCAATTAGAGGATCAGATGTTAATGCCTCACTGCATTATTTGGCAAGATTAATTTCTTCGGGAGATTTAGATAGCATATATAGAAGGATGACGGTTATTGCATATGAAGATATTGGGCTTGCAAATCCTAGTATGGGCGTAAAAGTTGAAGCAGCGATTAATGCATCTGAAAGGGTTGGGTTACCAGAAGCTAGAATACCACTTGCTAAAACGGTTATAGAATTAGCATTATCTCCTAAATCTAATAGTGCTGAAGCAGCTATTGACTTAGCAATGAAAGATATCGAAAATGGAAATATTGGAGATGTACCATCTCATATTAACGCTCAGGCCTTTGGATATAAGTATCCTCATGATTATCCTGGCAGCTATGTCGTACAACAATACTTACCTGATAATTTAAAAAACAGAGTTTATTATAAACCAAAGAATAATAAATATGAAAAGGTATTTAAGATGACAATTGATAATATAGAAAACATAAAGAGCAAGGAAAATTAATTTCTTGCTCTTTATTAATTATTCATCATCTTCATCAGATTCATATTCAAAACTAAGCATATTTTCTAGCGCTTTATCAATTTCTATACTAGTTTTTTCATTTTCTTCTTTATTAGCTTTTTCTAATTCTTTTTTTTCTGCGTATGAAAGTATTCTAGTTTCTTCTTCCTCATCATTATCATAAGGTATACTATAATCTTCTTCATCAAAACTAGTTTCAGAAGTTTGCTCCGGTTCATTTATCGCAGGCATTTCTATTGTTTTCTCATCAATAATGTTTTCTTTTTCAATTTTATCTTTGCTATCTTTTTTTTCATCAACATTATTAGCTTTTTTATTATCTTTATAATTTTTTCTTTTTTTATTGATAATTACTAAAACTATAACTATGATTGCAACTACTATTATTAGTGATCCAATAATGATTGGCATAACATTATTACTTTTTTTAGAAATTATTATTCTATATGTATCAGTAGTATCATCTTCCGCAGTAACAATTATTTTAATTACACTACCATCTTTTAAATTATCATTATTTTCTATTTCATAATTTGCCTTTTTATCTTTTAAAGTTATGGTTATGTCTAACTGACTATCTTCAGGCTTAATATTTAAATGAAATGTTTTAGACGTTTTATCAAAATTTAATTTGTAGCCTCTTATTTTTATACTTTTTATTTCAGTACTAGAAGATTCTTCTACATCAGCTCTAGTAATGATTATTTTATAATATTTTGTGATATCGCTTTCAGAAGTAACTGATATAGTATATTCATTATCACCAACGTTAAGTGTTTTAGGCCCATCAATTGATATTGTTGCGGTACTATCTTCGGCTTGTGCTTTAATTGTTACTTTCTTAGTGTCATTTTCAACATCAACGAAATACTTTGTAGTATTTTTTGAAAAATCTTCGATTTCTATACCATCTATTGTTATTGATGATAAATAATTATTATCAGATTTTGCTTTAGTAGTTGTTGTCGTAGTGGTTTTTGTAGTAGTAGTTTTTTCAGTTATTTTAACTATTTGTTCTAATTCCTCATAGCCAAAGATGCCATCTTCCGAACTAACATATACGTGGGCATTTCCACTTTTTTTCGCAGTGAATTTTATTTTTCCGGATGATTGAAAAATTGCCTGATAATCATTCAACTGCGTATTACCATTTCCGCTTACAGACTCGATTTTAAGACATTCTGAATCAGTTTCTATCATTTTAGTTTCTTCACCAAGTGTAAATGTACATGTAACAGTATTACCTACTTCAACGGTTTTAGTACAATCTAGTTTTTCTTCCGCATTAATCGTCGTAAGTGATGCAAAGAAAACCAGCAAAAATGTTATAAATAAATTTCTTTTTTTCATTTTATTCAACTCCTATTTTACATAAGGTATTGTAACATTTTATTTTATAAATTACAATAAAATTTATTTATCAATTACATCATTTATTACATAACTTGCAAGAAGGATTCCGGCACTATTGGGAACCATTGCCATAGAACCAACAAAACCCCCAGTTTTTATTAAAGGTTGCTCACTTGAGGTAACAACCGGTAATTTATAATTTATTTTTTCTTTTTTTAATTCTGATCTAAGTTTTTTTGCTAGCGGATCATACTCTGTTTTCCAAATGTTAGTAATATATAATTTACTAGGATCAATTTTATTACCGGTACCACAACATGATATTATTTTGATGCCCTTTTTAATTGCATATTTCACAAGTATTACCTTTGCATTTACATCATCACAGGCATCAATAATATAATCATAATTATTATCTAATATATTTATAAAATGTTTATCAACTTTCTTATTGTAAGTAATTACGTTGCATTTTGGATTTATCAAAAATACCCTTTCTTTTGCAATATCTACTTTATATTTATTTATATTAGTTTCTAAACTAAGTATTTGTCTATTTAAATTGCTTTTTTCAAACTTATCAAAATCAACTATTGTAATGTTATTTACGCCTGACCTAACAAGCATTTCAAGAGCAGATCCTCCTACCCCACCTATACCAACTAATAACACGCTAGTGTTATTTAATTTATTTATATTATCTATTCCTATAATTTTTTCTGTTCTACTTTGTTCCATAACTAATTTCCTTATTATAAAATATTAATTTTATTTTACTTTTACAAAAACACCATCAGTATTTTCAATCATTTCATCTATCTCAATTCCAATTTCTTTTGTTGGAAGAACCGGTAAATGAGTAAAATATCCATCAATCATAGGATACGTTTTTCTAATTATATCATCTGTTTTTACATAACGGAGTTTTGCTTTCCTTTGGAGTGAATATCCATTATATAATTCTTCTTCAAATATTTTATCACAATTACTTTGGGCTGTAATTATAATGTTTTCATTTTGGCATTTTATTAAAGAATAACCTCTATAACGTATTAAAAAGTCTGTGACATTTTCCCCGTATTCCATTGCTTTCGTTTTAGCTTCTTCCTCGTCTTTAAATATGTTAATTCCACTAAAAGTTTTATCTGAAATATCGCTTTCTAATATAACTGTTCCAACGGGATTGTTTAAATCTAAGCTAGTCCATTTATACTCTGGATGATATTGTATCATATACATTAAAAACTTTTTAGCAAGCTCAAGATCTTTTTTTATTTCTTCCTTGTACAACAAATTAATAAATAGCCACTCATGAGTTAAATAACTATTGTATTTATCAGAAGTTTTTGAAGTTTTATGATAAACTACGTTTTGATTATGACTTAATTTTTCATATATGGCCATAAAATTTCTCCTTTTTATAAAAATTATGTTAACAAAAAAGAGCTTCTTCGTCAAATCATTTATTAAAAAATTATGAACAAACGTTTTTTTGTAAAAAAAAAGAACCCAAAGGGTCGTTTGCTAACAAGATAAACCTGCAATTCTCGCAGGTGGGCATCCCACAATAGTTTTAGACTTCTTAAATAAATTTAAGCATGAACACCACTATTGATTCTGATTCCCTATTAAATCTTAGCGGGTTAAATGTGCTAGCGCCCGATACCTTTAGGCATTTATATTATATCACTTATGTAATATTTTATTCAATAGTAAAGACAAAACTTTACACTATGAATAATTAAAATACGATATAAACTCCTCTAATAATTCTTCTATTTTTTTAATTGATGAATCATCTTCTTCTATGTTTAATCTTTTATTATTAATAACTAATCTTATAGATGGGATGTTACATAGTAATGATGATGCATATATTATTTCGTTTTCTTTTTGTTTATTTGGTTCGTTCATTTCATCAAATTTAACATCATATTTTATACCTAACTCTTTTAATTTATCAACTAAAGTATCCATTCCCCTTAATGATTCTCTATTGTTTGTAACAATGTCAATATCAGTATCATCTTTAAATGTACTAGAATGTATATCAAGTAATAATTTTATATTAAAACCATTTATGATGTTTATAATACCATTTTTATAATCATTTTCTTTATCAGTATTTGGATCAGAGTGAGTAAAAATTTGAAATATTGCGTATGAATTGGTTGCAGAAGATAAATATCTTACTAGTGCTCCAGTAAATTTCTCGGCATCCCTAACATCATCGCCTCTTATTTGATTAACAGTGTGGGGTGCTGAAAGAAGGACAGGAACATTACCGCTTAATACACGGTATTTTTCATCAGTCCATACGTTGGTGCCAAAATATTCATTGTTTGCAAAATCAGCTTCTAAACTAAGCATTTCTTCTTTCATAATCCCACTCCTATTCATTCTAAGATAATTATATATTATTTTAAATTAAAAAACAATAATAAATGGTTATATCTTGTAAATAAAAAAATAATATACTAATCTATATTATTTTTTGATATTTCATACTTACTTGTAATTTTAATTATTATTACCTATTGATTTAGCTTTATCTATTTCTTCATTTATGACGTTTCCGTCGTAATACATATTTTCTTCTGAAAATATGTTGTTTATTATTTCGTGGGCCTTTAATTCACATTCTTTTCTATATTTTTCTAACTCAATATCTTTATTATTAATTTGCCTACGTGCAATACGATTCATTTTTTTTAATTCAAATATATTACTTAACAAATCCTTAAGAGAAGGTATGAATTTTCTAGAAAAATTATTATTATCTGCTAATCTTATAGACTCACAAATACTTAAAGACATAAATATTATATTAGGATCTGAGCCATTAGCTGTAACTATATTAGCTAATATAGCATTTTCAATTAATAAAATATTACATATTAAATTTCCTACGTAATACTGCATTTCTTCACATACTATTGAGCTTATTTCCATATTATTATACAAAATGAAATTATTTAATTTATTTATATAATTATCTGCTTCAATTGCTCTATTATTAAGTAAAATTTTTCTATGTTCAATTTTATCAAATGCTTCTTTTACATAATTATTATTTTTATTTTCCATAAACCCTCCTATTTTTTACCAGCATTAAGGTGTAATTCTGTTTGGCCCTCTAAATAAGAACATTGTTTCTTTTAATGATGGTAATCCTAAAAGTAACATTGTCATTCTATCAATTCCAAGCGCAAAGCCTCCGTGTGGTGGACATCCATATTTAAAGAAGTCTTTATAAAATTTAATATCCTCTCCTAAACCTTTTTCGTTTGCTTGAGCTTCTAACACATCGTATCTATGTTCTCTTTGTGCCCCAGTTGTTATTTCAGTACCTTTCCAGATAAGGTCATAACCTTGAGGAATACCATCTTTTCTCATGTGGTAGAATGGTCTTTTTGCTTTACTAAAACCAGTTACAAAGATAAATTCATGACCATATACGTCCATCGCATAACGACTAGTTAATTTTTCTGCTTCGGCATTCATATCACCAATATCATGATCGGGTACTTTATAACCATATCTTTCACTTAATTCTTTATATAAATCTTGTAAGTCTATTCTAGGGAATGGCCTAGTTGGAACTACTACGTCAACGCCATATAATTCTTTTATTAAATCTCCATATTTTTCTTTAACTGCAGTAAGGCCTTCTACTAAAAGGTCTTCTTCGACGGCCATAACATCCTCATATGATCTTATGTTAGCAAATTCTAAGTCAAATGAAGTGAATTCTGTTGCGTGTCTATTAGTGTTTGAATTTTCTGCTCTAAATGCTGGCGCTACTTCAAATACCCTTTCATATCCTGCTGCTATTGCCATTTGTTTATAAAATTGTGGTGATTGAGCAAGATATGCTTTATCTCCAAAGTAATCAACTTCGAATACTTCACTACCTGATTCTGATGCTGCTCCAATTAATTTTGGAGTATGAATTTCAGTGAAATCTTCTTGATATAAATACTGTCTCATCGCTCTTACGAATTCAGTTTGTATTTTAAATATATGAAAATTAACATCGTTTCTAAGGTCAATAAATCTATTATCCATTCTAGTATCAATTGCTGCTGCATCCTTATTAGTTATGTTAATAGGAAGTTCAGGCGCTGATAAGCTAGTTACGGTAATAGATTCTGGGATTAGCTCCATACCGCCCATCTTAACTTTTTCATTTTCCTTTATTGTTCCAGTTACCGTAATGGTTGACTCGTTGGTTAACTTATCTACAATTTCAACCATTTCTTTATTTTTTTCATCAGACTTTTCAATAGTGACTTGAATTCTTTGACCTTCATTTCTAAGTACTATAAATTGTACCCATTGAAGATTTCTAACCTTTTCAGCAAAGCCAGATATTGTAATTTTTTTATTTATACATTCTTTATAATTAATCATTTGTTTATATTCTCCTTATTCATATTTTTTATAATATAGTTATCAACATATCTTTGGTGCATTTCTTCTTTTTTAGCGCCTATTAAATCATCTGGTAAAAAAGATAACTCATTATTTAATTGTAAAATACTTATCAACATATTTTTTTGTTCTCTACTTACTATTCCCATATCATTTATTTCTATAATAGGCCTTCTGTTGGCTTTTTGAGAATGACTATAATACATAAATTTTAATTTTTCAATTAATTCTTTAGTTGGATTAACGTGAGCTTTTAAATGCGCCAATTTTTTTCTTTCATAATCATCTTTTACATATGAAAACATGAATTCTTTTACCTTGCTAAAGATTCCACCTTTTTCATCATTTACTATGATATCATAGTAAGTTAATATATCAAGGGCTAAATCAGCATGACTTGGTTCATGTCGATACTTAAGGGCAGATGCATAAAAGTATCCATCTTGATCAATAAAACCATCATAGTTTTTAGCAACTACTGGATCTGATATAGCATTAAATTTTTGTCTTATAAGCTCTTTTATTTCGAAATTATTCATTATTATCCTTGTTGTGACACTTGCATGAATCACCACAACCACATTCATGATCATCATGCGAGCATCCACAATTTTCATCTTCTATTATATTTTCATCTAAATAATAAATTAGTGCATCTATTGATATAGTTTCTTCTTCTTTAGTTTTATTATTTTTAATTTTGACTTCGTTATTTTCTAACATTTCACTATTAAGTACGATAGTGAATTTACTATTTAACCTATCGGCTTGTTTAAATCCTGCTTTTAAGCTTCTATTTAAATAATCGGTTTCTACAACAAAACCATTCATTCTAAGTTCATTAGTTAAGTATGCAGCGTATTTTTTCTCATCATCATTTACGTATAGTAAGAACAAATCTACGCTTTCATTTACCGGTATATTTACCTTTTCATACTCTAAAGCAAGCATTAGTCTATCAAAGCCTGCTGCAAAACCAATCGCTGGAGTACTAGGCCCGCCTAACTGCTCTATCATGCCATTATAACGGCCTCCACCACCAATAACGTTTTGAGCACCAAATCCTTCAATATCAGCTTCTACTTCAAACACGGTATGATTATAATAATCAAGACCCCTAACTACTGATGGATCAACTATGTATTCAACGCCCATAACTTCTAAATACTCTTTTACTTTCTCAAATCTTTCTTTAGATTCTTTATTTAGGTAATCTATTGTTTTAGGAGCCGTCTTCATAACTTCTTTATCAGCATCAACTTTACAATCAAGTATTCTTAAAGGGTTTTTCTCTAATCTTTCTTTGCAATCAGAGCATAACTCATCTATATGTGGTTTAAAGTGATTAATTAAAGCTTCTCTATAGTTATTTCTAGATTCAGCATCCCCTAATGAGTTAATATTAACTTTAATTCCCTTTAAACCAAGTATTTTATATATGTTAACGGCAAGGCTTATTACTTCAGCATCTGCTAGTGGATCATCACTTCCAATAAGTTCATAACCAAATTGAGTAAGTTCTCTATATCTTCCTGCTTGTGGTCTTTCATATCGATACATCGGACAATTATAATAAAGTTTTATTGGCTGGTTATTATCACCATACATTTTATTTTCAATGAAACATCTAGCAACTCCCGCAGTACCTTCTGGTCTAAGAGTCATGCATCGACCACCACGATCAGTAAAATCATAAGTTTCTTTTGTTACTATATCAGTTGTTTCTCCAACTCCTCTATGAAATAATTCGCTTGCTTCAAATACTGGAACACGTATAAAGTTATAATTATACTTTTCCATTACCTCGTCTATTACCTTAGATACGTACTGCCATCTTTTAGCTTCTACCCCATAAATATCTTTTGTTCCTTTTGGTTTAGTTATCATAATATCTTCCTTTCTATAACTTACTTATAAAGTAATCAAATATTTTTTTGTTATCAAGATCCATTATACTTTCTGGATGCCATTGTACTCCTATAAAACATTTTTTAGTTTTATCTTCAAATGCTTCTGGCATATTTTCATCATTATATGCTGAAATATCCAAGCTTGTACCAACAACTATTTTTTTATGTTTACTATTAACTAGTAATCTTTCTTTACCTATTATCTTATATAATAAAGAATCCTTATTTATATTAACATAATGGACATATTTTTCTCCTAATTTATGGTGGCCCTCTACGTTTTCTTTTTTACCACCAAATACTACGCCCATACTTTGATGTCCGAAGCAAACACCGATGGTTGGGATATCATTATCATATAAATATTTAACAATATCTAGTTCCATTTTAGAACCACCACGTACTCCTCCTGGAATAATAACACCGTCTGCCATCTTTATCTTTTCAATGATGTTATCATAATCATCATTCGAAGCGGTATTCATAGGAATTAGAAAATAGTTAACATCATAATTTTTGAAAACATTAATCACGTCTTCTTTTATCCAAAACGTTTCTTTAGCGTTTTCTTCTTTTCTATTAAGTCTAAGTAATATTGCTACTTTTTTCATAAGCACTCCTTATTAAATAAAAAGAGCCTTAAAGTTATAGGGATGAACAAATCTGTCCACGGTGCCACCCTATTTCACATAAGTGCTCTTTGTTTATATTATTTAATTGTCTAGTTTTTATTTTATTTGTAAGTTGTCACTTCTTACTAAAAACTAAATATATTTTATTATATTTTTAAAGATTAGTCAAATACTATTATATAATACAGTCTTTAGAAAAAACTTTTGATTTTCCATCAGGGCTTTTAAAAGAAACTCCCTTTTTATACGGATCATAAAAACTTGATCCATCAAGAATATTAGGAAGATCTCCAACTTCTATTTTTACTTTATCCCTTTGAAAAGCTTTTCTTTCTTCATCTTTTTTTAAAAAATTTCTAATATCATACTCGTTTAAGTTACTATCACTATAATTATTAGATTTATTAGCCAAAAATATCACCTCTATAATTAATTATACTATACTTTTTCTATTTTTTAATACTTTACTTTATTTATAATTGATTATAAGAAAAAAGAAGGCTATCTAAAGCCTCCTCCGCCTCCACCACCACCGAAGGAGCCGCCTCCACCTCCTCCAGAAGAGAATCCGCCGCCGCCAGATGAATAGCTTTGTGCTCTTTGTTGTGATGTAGTTGCTGTGCGCATTCCACTATGACTTACCATATGTATAAACATAATGTCAGTATATGTATAACCAAGTTCTGGATTATCGATAATTTCAGGATATAATTTCTTAAATTGTTTAGCAACCTTATCTGCAATTCCAAGTATTTGTGCATATATTAAATAATATTCCCACATATTTACTTCAATCGCTTCTTTATCATCTATTCTTGAGAACTCTTCTAAAAAGTTCTTTAATCCTTTTAATTTAATAGCTTCCTCTTTCATCGATGGATCAACTACGTATTCCTTGGACTTAAATACTTTAAGGTTAGTTTTTTCTGTTACGGTTATTTTTCCTTCAAGAATTAATTCATCAGTTTCCTTATCTATTACCTTATCAAACCAGGTTAAAATTTCACTATAATTATCATCACACCAGTTTTCAAATTCTTTAGATTCAAGGATACCATCACGACTTGCTTCTTTCATCATATCAAATAATTCTTGTTCTAATACTTCATCAAAGGTTATTTCCTTGGTTAAATCAATTGCGGTTTCTTCCTTTTTCTTTATAAAACCAGCTTCTACTTTTTTTATAGATATCTTTTGTTCTTTTAACCATTTAAGTAAAATTGCTCCTAAAAAATCTGTTTTGTTTTTATTTAATTTATAGCCTTCTGCTATCCAAAAAGTTCTAAATATGTCTTTATTAAATGGTATATCACGATAGTTAGGTATATCTTTTGGTAATACTTTCCCTTGTGGACCAAAATTAAAGGTCTTAGTGCCAACTCTATTAGCAGCATTCTTCATACTTTTAGAGATAGTTATTACAACAACAACCCAAATAAAAAAATGAAAAACGATTGCAAAGATGGACATTATAATATCTAAAAAGCTTGATTTTTTATCATCCTTATATTTTGTTGCACCAACATCTGCCATATCATGATAGTAATCAAAATCTTCACTTAATGTATTAGATGTATTAAACGTTCCTTTATCAAATTTAACTAATATGGTCATGTACTCATTTGATTCTAATGTGCCTTCAGAATTCATTTCTATATAACCATCATATACGTATGCAGTACCACCATAATTTCCATATCCCCAAACTGGCACACTATCACTTAAATAATTATCAGTGTGTATTTTAATATGTACGTCATCTGGTTTCGATGACAATTCGTATGGAATAAGCGTCCAATAAATCATATCAGCATCATCAAGGGTTGCTACAAATCCTTCTATATCATAAGTTAAAACATAATTATGGTATCCGTAACTACTTATACCCCAGCACAGCTCTAAACCATCCGAAATATAATTAATACCATTTTTATATGCTTTTTTATCAAAACTATCATTAGTGTTCCAATAGTCATTATATGTATATGTTTTACCATTTTCACTAACTTTAAAATTTGATATTTTTGCGTTACCAAGATTATAATATGGTTTATATCCTTCGGTACCTTGATTTAAATTAGCACTCCAAGTTTCTGTTACGTGTGCAGTGCCACTTTCATCTACGTATATATCCATATCAATGGAAGATATACTATTTGCTTTTACAACAAGCGGAAAAATAAATAATAGTATAGCAATTGATATGAATTTAAATATTTTTTTCATACACTTTTTCTCCTCCTTTTAAAAGAAAAAAGTCTACTTTGTTAGTAGACTAAAATTTAACTTGTACGTTTTTTCTTTCTTCTTCAGTAGCTTCAAAGAAAGCTTCTGGTTTAAAGCCAAACATATTAGCTACTATATTAGATGGAAACATTTCAAGTTTGTTTTTATAATTTAAAACTGTATCATTATAAAACTGTCTTGCAAAACGTATTTTTTCTTCAACTTCATTTAATTTACTTTGTAAATCTAAAAAGTTAGTATTAGCTTTTAAATCTGGATAACTTTCAGCGATTGCAAATAAACGACCTAAAGCTTGTGTAACTTCACCAGCAGCTTTCATTTCTTCTTCAACAGAAGTTGCGTTAGCAGCTTTACTTCTTGCGTTTATAACAGCATCTAAAGTTTCTTTTTCATGTTTTGCATAACCTTTAACAGTTTCAACTAGATTTGGTATTAAATCGTTTCTGTTTTTTAACACAACATCGATTTGTGACCATTGATCCTTTACCTTATTTCTTAATCCAACAAGTGAATTATACGTAGATATTAAATACATTACTATTAATACTACGATTACTAAAATAATTATTAATGCTATTTTCATATATCCTCCTATGATTTAATTATATATCATTATTTAAAAAAAAGAAAGATAAAATAATTGAATAACTACAAAATTTAATATATAATATAAATGAAGGAAGCAACATTACTAGTTGTTTTCCATATGTTTTGTTTATTGAAAAACAGAGCTAGTTTGTCACTAACTCTGTTTTTCTTATATACTAGTAATTAACACTAGGGCTATTACAAGTAATAATATGATAATTAATTTTGGACTAAATTTTATTTCAAATCTAAACCTCATAAATATCACCCACCTTCCTATTCTAGTAAGATGGAAAACAAAGCTAGTTTCTATTGCCTCCTAATTAATTGTTAGTCAAAAATTTTAAAAATCCCCTAAAAATATGAAAAAAGTGATATTTTTTTACCACTTTTTTATAATTTATTTTTATTTTTAATCTTTTTAAAACCTTTTTCTATTTCAGGCTTATATGCTTTTATAATAGCCATTAATATAATGGTAAGTGGTACTGCAATTACTATTCCGGTAAAGCCAAATAAGGCTCCACCTGCAAACACCACAAACACGGTTAGAATAGCTGGCAATTCATTTGTTTTACCGTATATTTTAGGTGATATAACATAACCATCAATATTTGGAAATACCAGTGTGATTATAAGTGTTAATATAAACAACTTAGAAGATATAACTGATGCTATTACAAGGGCAATTAAGTTTGTTATGATACCTCCGAAATAAGGAATAACGGTTGTGATACATGCTAAGATGCCGATAAGTAAGAAGTTTGGATGTCCTATTATTAAGAACAATAACGTATATTCAAAAAATTGAATTATCATAAATATTCCAAGGCCTTTAAGATAGCTATATATTTCATTATCTATATTCTTAATAAGTTCATATTTCTTTTTGTCTTTTTTCTTCATAAAGTCTTTTATTTTCAATCTTATTTTAGGCATATCAGATAAGAAATATATACTAACAATAAATATTATTATAAATTTAGTTATTACATCAACCCAACCTGATAAAACTTTAATTAAACTTCCGCTTGATATAAATGTTCCAACTGACTCTAATAATTTTGATGATAAATTGATTACATAACTATTTATGGTATTCATATCAATCCCATATTTTAAACCTAAATCACTGGTTACTTTAGAAATACTAGATAAAAGATTTATTAATTGATCAATAAATAAAGGAAATACAAAATAAGTAGTTAATCCAACAATTAATAATACGCTTAAAATTATTATTAAAACAGATAACCATTTAGGAATCCCTTTTTTTATTAAAAACTTTAAAAACGGATAAAAGACATATGCTATACCAAATGCTATTATAAAAGGAAAAGATATATTAAATATTTTAGTTACAACCCCAAGCCATACATCTTTCATTAAAAATAGCAAGTAAGCTATTCCTAAAATTAAGAGTATGTTTAAATATTTATAATTAACACTCTTCATTAGAAATCCTCCTTGCTATCAATAATAATGGTTACTGGACCATCGTTTATTAAACTAACTTTCATATCCGCCCCAAACTCTCCTGTTTGAACATTTATTTCTTCTATTTCTAATTTATGATTAAAGTATTCATATAATTCCTTAGCTTCTTTATAGTTTAATGCATCAGTAAACGAAGGCCTTCTACCATTTAATTTAGCATATAAAGTAAATTGCGATATTGATAAAACGCTTCCGTTTACATCTTTTAAACTAAGATTAAGTTTATCGCTAGTATCCGAAAAAATTCTTAGATTTATTATTTTATTAATCATCTTATCAACTGTTTCTTTGTTATCACCATTTGTAAAGCCAATTAACAAAACATAGCCGTGAGTAATTTTACCAATTATTTTATCATTTACTTCTACACTTGCTTCTTTACTTCTTTGAATAATTACCCTCATTATTTATTGCCCCTTTGAACTTCACTAACCCCTGCTACATTCGATATAGCAGCGATATATTTGTCAAGCACTTCATTATCAGTAACTAATACATTTAAATCAAATATGTATATATCGTTATTTAATATCGTATTAACACTTTTAACACCAATTCCCATAGAAGTTGTTTTGGTAATTATATTGGCTAATAAGTCATCTTTTTTGTCAGCATAGATTAAAACGTTTGTAATATATTTTTTATTTAGTTTTTCATTCCAATCTACGTGTATTAGTCTATCATTTCCCTCAAAAATATTATGGCAATTTTTTCTATGAATCGTAATTCCATTGCCTTTTGAAATGTAACCAACGATATCATCTCCATAAACTGGCATACAACATCCACCAAAGGATACTTTTATACCATTTATACCATCTACTAATACATCTCCTTTAGGGTCGCTTACGTTAGATGCATTCTTTAGAATTTTCTTTACTGAATCATTTTCATCATTAGTTATTCCAATTATAGTTTTGATTATGGAAGTAGGATTATATTTACCTATACCTATTTCATAATATAAATCATTTTCACTATCTAAGTTATATTCTACAAGTGCTTTTTCAACTGCTTTATTGTCTAGTACATCATTAATAGATAATTTTTTTCTTCGTATGGTTTTTAATAAAGCATCTTTTCCTTTATTAATCATTTCATCTTTATCAACTTTGCTAAAGAAAGCTTTTATTTTATTTTTAGCACTAGTTGTAAAAGCTATATTAATCCATTCTTTAGATGGACCCTTACTATTTTTATTAGTGTTTATTTTAACAATATCTCCATCTTTTAATTGGTAATTAAGCGGCGCAATCATATTATTTACAATTGCTCCTACCATTTGGTGCCCAATTGAAGTGTGAACTCTATACGCAAAATCTATTGGTGTAGATCCAAGAGGAAGTTCAAATACGTCTCCTTTTGGCGTATATACGTATATGTTTTTAGAATTAAATACCTCGTTTTTAACTACGTTTACAAATTCTTCTTCTGATTCTACTTGCTGTTCATTTAATTCAATTATATTTCTAAAAGACATTAATTTTTCTTCTAGGTTATTTTTTCGTTTTGCAGTGCCTTCTTTATATGACCAGTGAGATGCAAAACCATATTCTGCAACATAATCCATATCATAGGTTCTAATTTGAATTTCAAATAACTTACCATCAACTCCAAATACCGTAGTATGTAAAGATTGGTAACCATTTGCCTTTGGCCTTGCAACATAATCTTTAAATCTTCTTGGAACTGGTTTAAATTTAGCGTGTATTGCGCCTAATGCTAAATAACATTCAGCTTCTGTTTTAACAAAAAAGCGAAGTGCTAATATATCATATATTTCATTAAATGATTTACCTTTTTGAAGTTTTCTATATATACTATAAACGCTTTTACTTCTACCCTTCATTTCATGAGGAATGTTATTTTCTGTTAATACTTTTGATACGCTTTGCATCATTTGATTTACAGATTCATCTAACTCTTGCCTTGTTTCGTTTAATTTTTCTAAGATATCATTATAAACATCAGGATTATAATATTTTAAACATAAATCTTCTAACTCACTTTTTATATGATTAATACCAAGACCATGCGCTATTGGAACAAGTATTTCTAATGTTTCTTTTGCTTTTTCTTTTCTTTTATTTTCTGGTATAGCCCATAAAGTTCTCATATTATGAAGACGATCAGCGACTTTTAATATAATTATACGTACATCTCCAGATAACCCAACTAGTATTTTTTTGTAGTAAGTAGCTGTTGCATTAGATTCTGCCGATAACGATAACTTATTTATCTTTGAGATGCCATCAACTAAATTTCTTATTTCAGTGCCAAATTCTTTTTCTACTTCTTCTAATGTTATGTTTGAAAAATTAATTACATCGTGCAATAACGCGGTTGCAAGGGTTTCGTAATCTGCGTATATTTCAGTAAGAATCAAAGCAACGTTTAAAGGGTGAAGAATAAAATCATCACCCGTTAGTCTCTTATCTCCAAAATGAGCTTTATAAGCAAAAGAATAAGCTTTTTTAATTACTTCGATTTGTTCATCAATTTTTATATATTCACTTGCTTTTTTAATTAAATCATCAAGTGTGTATGCTTTTTCTTTTAGCTTCATTAAAATCACTCTTTTCTTATTTATTATTTTCTTTTTTACAATTTTTCTTTTCAATTAAATACCATATTTGTCCTGCTAGAAGCATTGATGAATAGCAACCAGCAACAAGCCCAAATATCATTGCGATATTAAATGGTAATATTCCTTTAGAACCAAATATTATTAAGCAAATAACTGGTATTAACGTAGTAATTGTAGTATATAACGATCTATTAAACGTATTAGATATGCTATCATTTACAACGCCTTTTAATTCTTCTTTAGTAAGTTTCTTTTTAAATTTGCCAAGATTTTCTCTAATACGATCAAATACCACTATCGTATTATTAATTGAGTAACCAACTATTGTTAATAAAGCTGCGATAAATATAACATTAACTTCTATTTTAAATATACTAAATAATATTATTACGAATAAAACGTCATGTGCAAGTGCTAATATTGATGATATTGCATAACTAAATTTAAATCTAAATGAAATATAAATTATTATTGCAACCGCTGCTATTAAAACTGAATATATTGCGTTTTTAACAAGTTCTTGTTTAACTATGTTAGTTACAACGTTAATTTCAGTTTTAGCATTATATTTTTCTTCGAAATGATTATTTACTTTATTTATTCCATCTTCTTTTAATTCGTTATTTAATCTTACGTATATTTCGTTATTTTCTTGTTTTGTAATAGATGCTACTTTATATCCCATATCCTCTAAATCTTTTTTTACTTCCGATGTTTTCATATTATCAGCGCTTAAAGTAATATCTGACCCAGCTTTAAAATCTATTCCTAAGTTAAGACCATTAACTGCTAAAAATATAACGCCTATAACTAAGTATATTAAGGTAATAGTAATGCATTTTTTAATTATCTTAATTGAATTTATCTTTATTTTCTTTAATGATTTATTATTTTTCTTTTCGAACTTAATAAATATATTAGGCTTTTTATCGAAAATGTTTGTTTTTACAAAAGCCTTTAATATTTGTCTATTTATAAATACCATAATAAACATAGTTGCAAATATGGTAATCATAAGCATTGTTGCAAAACCTTTAATTGAAGATTCACCAAAAATGAATAATACGATTGCAACTATAAACGTTGTAACATTAGCATCGAATATCGTACTCCAAGACTCCTTGTTTCCATTTTCATAAGCAGTTTTTAAATTTTTACCAGATTGTAATTCTTCTTTTATTCTTTCACTTGTAACAACGCAAGAATCAACCGCCATACCTATACCTAAGACTAATGCTGCAATACCAGGAAGAGTTAAAACTCCACCTATTAACCAAAAAACTCCCATAACTAATAACATATATAAAAGTAAGTTAACACCTGATATAAAGCCATAAAACTTATATAGTATCGTCATGAATAATATAACTAATATCATACCTATGATGCCTGCGGTAAAAGTTTTAGTAAGAACTCCTTCACCATATGATGCATTAACGTTTTGAGAAGATATTTCAGTAAGCTTTGTTGAAATAGAACCAGCATTAATACTAGTTGCTAAGCTTTCTGCTTCTTCTTTTTCAAAATTACCAGTTATGATAACATCAGATGAAAATCCTTGAGAAACAGTTGCGGCAGATAAACATAGACTTCCTTCTTCACCACAAGTTTCACTATCTTTGGCATATGAGTTAACACCATTTTCATAGTTATACCATATTACCATTAAGTTTTTGCCAGATTCTTTCTTACTAATTTCCGTAGTAGCTGCTAAAAACTTTTCCTTATCTTTTACTTGTAAAGAAATAGCAGGCTTTCCAGATTCATCATAAGATAATTTAGCTCCACTTATAACACTAGCATCCATTAATAACTTATCATCGGTATCCCTAAATGATATGTTAGCAACGTTTGATAATGCACGTCTTGCACCTTCAATATCAGTTACACCTGCTAATTTTACTCTTATTCTATCAGTCCCTTCCATTGTTATTTCAGGTTCTGATACACCTAAAGAATCAACGTTTCTTTTTAAAACGTCATAAGTGCTACTCATATCACTAGAGGCAAGCTTTTTACCATCACTTCTTTTAACTTGATATAACACTTCAAATCCGCCTTTTAAATCAAGGCCAAACTTCATATCATTAAATAGTGGAATGTATATTAAACTAAATAATGCTATGACTACAAAGAATATAATTATTCTTTTAACAAATTTTCCTTTCATTTTAACCATCCTTATAAATATATTTAATGATGTCTATATCATCATTAGTACATTTAATATTATATAACATATGTAGTACAAAATCAAAGACAAAAAGAAAAAAGACTATAAAATTAGTCTTCATTTTTCTTCTTTTTATGTTTCTTGCTTTTAACTGGAGTAGATGTGGCAATATTGTTAATTGGTATTAATATGTCATACTGTATTAAATCATCAAGGTTTTGAGGATCAGTATCTTCACCATAACTATTAACTTCTATTAAATATTTTATTAAAATATCCATTTGATTTTGGTTTAATCCATCTAATTCATATTCTTCTTTAAATGGATTAAGGCCTGTTCTATATAGTTCAAGTAGCCATGGGTAATTTTCTCGGTCATTATTGTCTTGCGCATATAATACAACATCTATCAACTTAAATCTATTAATTTTATACATATAAATTCACCTCAATTTAATTATATAGTACCATAATAAAATGTTCAAGTATTAGAAAAAAAATCATATACTTTACTATGACTAAATTTAAAAATAACATTCTTATTAAAAACATAATTATATTGTTATTATCTGGTGGTATTAGTAAGGTAATTGGCATGATTGGAAAAGTCATATACACAAGAACTGCTGGCATAAACGTAGTTGGTTTATACACTATGCTCACTCCTACGTTTATGCTTATTATTACAATTACCCAGTTTAGCTTTCCAATATCAATTAGTAAGATATCCGCAGAAGGAAAATATGATAATAACGTACTTCTTAAAACGGCGTATAAATTAGGTTTAGCAATTGATTTAATCTTAATAATTATAGTTATACTATCTTCTAATTTAATTGCATCTTTCATCCATAATAATGCTTTAGCGCCTGCTATTAGATCAATATGTGTAATTATACCTTTTGTTACAATATCAAGCGTACAAAGAGGTTTTTTACATGGCAAAGAAGATATGTTTTTGCCTGCCATAACAAATATAACAGAAGAAATTATTAAAATAATATTAATCGTCGTATTACTTCCATACGCAATAGCTGCATCAAATGTTACCGCGGTTATATTTATAATTTTATTTAACGTTTTTATGGAACTTTCTACTATTTTAATACTAAATCAAAGAGTAAAAAAATATATAAAAAAAGTATCCAGCCATAATAAAAAGATATTAAAAGATATAATTGACATTTCTCTTCCAACCACCTTAATTAGGTTAATATCTTCTTTTGGATTCTTTTTAGAGCCAATTATTCTTACTAACACTTTGCTTTCGGTAGGATATTCTTCTAATTATATAACCTTAGAATATGGGATAATAAATTCATACATAGTTCCGCTACTTTCTTTTCCTAGCTTTTTTTCATTAGCGATTGCATCTGCACTTTTGCCTAATGTAACAAAGCTATATGCCGGCAAAAAATACAAAGCATTTAATAATAAATTACTTAAGCTAATGATCATTTCAATGCTGGTAGGTACTTTTTGCTTAGCATTTATATTAATTTTTCCAAGTAAATTATTAAAACTTATTTATAACGTTAATTTAGGTGTTAATTATATATATTTATTAGGGCCTTTCTTTATTATTTTATACATGCAGCCTACCTTATCAATTGCTCTACAGGCAATGGGAAAAACTAATAAATTATTTGTTACAAGCGTTGTTTCTTTAATTTTAAAATATAGCCTACTATTTATTTTTTGCAAGCTTGGTTATGGCATGAATAGTTTAATATATTCTATTATAATTGGCATAGTAACTACTACGTTATTGGTGTTTATAATCGTTGTAAAAAATCTAAATAAAAGAACCTAATTATTTTTAGGCTCTTTATCATTTGGTTTAATAGTAAATAAAACTATGTTTAATATTATTAATAAGATATGATTTACGTAAGTCATTTCTTTAAAAGTAATTTGTATTAATAGCTGAATTATTGCTAATACGTCTATTATAATAAGTATACTTCTATATATTTTTAATTTATTCTTACTCATTTGCATCATCACCATAAGTTATATTACAATCATACCCTTTATCCGTATAATTTTTCTTTAGCAAATCTATTGTATCAGATGTGGTTGGCTTAACAAATAAAACCGTTTGGCCATCGTTTACTACCAGATTTTCATATCCTTCTTTTTCATAATCAGTTTCAATGTTAAAGGTAAAACCTTTTTCATTTTTATTGAAATTTATACTATTAGCTGGTACAGTAACATTATTTAAATAAAAATTCTCATATTGGCTAATTAAATTTTCTACCACTGCAGATTTGTTATCGTTATTTGACACTACAACATAATTAAAATTACTATTAGTAACTTTATTAGATAAGTAGTTTGCTACATAAGTTATATTTTGAGTTTCAGCATCACTTTTTGATGAATAAGTACAAGTTAACGTTCCTTTATCAGTGATTTTCTTTGCAATAGTTGTTTTTTTTGTAGTTTTTGTTTCAACTTCTTTTGTGGTTCCCACAAGGTTTGTTTTATTATTAATATAGTATAAACCTAAAAGTATAATAACTGCTAATATAACACCAATTAACGTGTAATTAGGTTTTTTAGATGACAAAAGAATTTCATTGTTAGTAATTGGATCTATTACTACCGTATTATTAACAGCACCATCATACAAATCATCTAAATTTATTTCCCTAGTGACATCTTCTTCAGTTATTTCAATTTCATAATTTTCTTCTTTAATTTCTTCATTTTTATTTGGCTCTTCCATCATCTTATTCCTCCGTATTATTATAATACCACATATTTTTTTATTTACGAATAATTATATTATTTTTTCATAAAATTTTACACAAAAAAAGAGTTTTTACTAACTCTCTTTTTTATTTTGATCATTTTCAGGCTTCATTAATGGGAATAATAATACGTCCCTAATAGATGGTTGTTCTGTAAATAGCATTATTAATCTATCAATACCATATCCTATACCACCTGCTGGAGGCATACCATATTCTAAAGCTTCTATAAAGTCCATATCTATATCGTTTGCTTCATCATTTCCTAATTCTTTTTCTTTTAATTGCGCTTCAAATCTTTCTAATTGATCTATTGGATCATTTAATTCCGTATATGCGTTTGCACATTCGTGTCCAGATATAAATAATTCAAATCTATCTACAAATCTAGGGTCTTTTGGGTTCTTTTTAGTAAGCGGCGAAATTTCAAGTGGATGATCGTAAAGGAACGTTGGCTGAATTAATGTTTCTTCTACGTATTTTTCAAAGAATAAATTTACTACGTGTCCAAAGCTTTTTTCGTGTTCTTCAAGCTCTATATTGTGTTCTTCTGCTAATCTTATAGCTTCTTCATCTGTCATTTGTTTACTAAAATCTATTCCTGTTTGTTCTTTAATAGCATCTACCATAGAAACTCTTTTCCATTTACCATCAAGGTTTATTTCGTGCCCTAGATAGTTAAATGTCATCTTACCACATACTTTTTTTGCAATTGTTTGATACATATCTTCGGTTAAATCCATCATGCCTTCTAAATCTGAATATGCTTGATATATTTCCATTAGGGTAAATTCCGGATTATGCTGAGGATCCATTCCTTCATTTCTAAATGTTCTACCTATTTCATAAACACTTTCCATGCCACCGACAAGTAGCCTTTTTAAACTAAGTTCTAATGCAACTCTTAAATACATATCTAGGTCTTGTGTATTATGATGTGTTACAAATGGTCTTGCGGAAGCACCGGTAAGTAGTGTTGTTAAAATTGGAGTTTCAACTTCAGTAAAACCTCTTTCATCAAGGAAGTTTTGAATACATCTAATAATTTTTGGACGCATAAATGCAACACGTTTAGCCTCATCATTAGTTATTAAATCTAAATAACGCCTTCTGTATCTTTCTTCTTTATCTTTCAATCCGTGAAATTTTTCTGGAAGTGGTCTTAAGGCTTTAACTAAATGAGTATATTCTAAACATTTAATTGTAATTTCGCCAGTTCTGGTTTTCATAACTTTACCGCGAACACCTACTATGTCTCCTAAATCAGCACTTTTAAATAAATTATAACTATCTTCGCCAATGTCATTTATTGATATGTATACTTGAATTGGACCTGTTTTATCACTAAGTGAGAAAAATGAAGCTTTACCCATTTTTCTTATAAACATAATTCTACCAGCCACTACAACTTCATCAGTTATGTTTTCAAATTCATCGTGTTCTACATCCTTATATTTTTCTTTTATATCTTTTGCAAAAGCATTTCTTTTAAAACTATGTCCAAATGGATCAATCCCTAATTCTTCAATTTTTTCTTTTTTTCCTCTTCTTACTATTTCTTGTTCTGTTAACTCTCTCATTTTATCTACTCCTTTTTTATTTATTCTTACAAGTATATCCTTGTTTTTTTAATTTATTTATAAAATTATTATAAGTTGTTTTTGAATTTATTTTTTCATATGCTATCGGAAATAAATCATAGTTCTGTTTATCAACCTCTTTAAAATTCATTTTTTCAAAATCTAAGTAGCCATTTACTTTGAAACTATTATCATTTTCTTCTACTATGTATGTAAATCCACTCATACCATTAGAATTTATTACAACTGGTAATTTACTTTCTTTAATAATTTTAACTTGCTCAGTAAATTCACTATCTGTTGCATTATATTCATATGAGCTTTTTATTTTAATAATATTATTTTTTTTGTAAGCTATTATATATGTATCACTAAAATTATATCCTGCATCTTTTGCTTTTAACTCACAAACCTCTTTTTTTTCTATTCCAAAAATAGTTATATAAATTGATAAACTAATTATCAAAATCATTGTTATTATTAGAACGATTAATATAAATGATTTATATATTTTTTTAGTTGGCTTCTTTTTAGGGATGTTCTTTGTAATAGGTGTATTATTTTTTGCTTCATTCCATACTGGAATTTTTTTTATTTTATCAGTAGATGTGTTTGCCCTTTTTAGTTGTTCTTGTTTTTCATCTTCTAATTCATAGTCGGTAAATATTACTCTATCTATAAGTGGCACGTTTTCTTCCTTTTTATCATCCATATCAACTTCGATAAAATCATCGCCGAATATTTCATCTAAAGCATCTTTTAAATTGTCATCCTTTTTATGCATAACATTCACCCATCCCAATATAGTATATCACAACGTATAATTTTTAACAATAAATAAAAGACATTGTAACATGCCTTTTATTTATTTACCTCATCATATTTAATTATAAATAAGTCACCATTTTTACTAAAAGCATAAAATACATCTTCGGCGTTTAACTTTTTATTACGTAATATATTAAGTAACCATTGTTTTGTTTTATTAATAGTATATAAATTATCAAATTGAACCTCACCATCCAATATTATTGGTAATGGATAGGTCTTTTTATCTTTATCATCTTTTTTAAACACTGATAGTTTTCCATTTGTTTCTAAAATAGCATATTCAACTTCATCAATACTTCTAATATCTTTTTCTCTTAGCTGCAAAAGTAAATCATCTAATGTATATCTTTGATCTATCATGCATTTAAAATTTACTATGCCATTTTTAATTATAAGGCTTGGTTTCCCATCGATTAATTTTCTAAAATTAGAACTTTTAAGAGATATTTTTGCAATTATAATTTGCAATACAACTAGAATAACAACCGGTATTAATCCCATTATAAATCCATTTTTCTTCTCTAATGCCATTGCTATAAGTTCGGCGATTAATATGAAAACCACTAAATCAAATGTTCCTAATTGACCTACTTCTCTTTTTCCCATTATTCTAAATATTGCTGCAACAAGCATATAAATAAATATGGTTTTAATAATTAATTCTAAATAATTCATTTTATCACCTATTTTATTATGGTATTATTCATATTTTCATATACAAATAATATATTTAACCAGAGGTGATATTTTGAAAAAATACTTATTTCCAATGTTATATACACTGGGTATTATATTAATAGGAGG
Source organism: uncultured Bacilli bacterium (assembly GCA_910580185.1). Lineage (GTDB taxonomy): Bacteria > Bacillota_I > Bacilli_A > RF39 > UBA660 > Aphodocola. Next base: position 46,165 of record CAJTWC010000003.1, on the reverse strand, counting down.
ATTAATAACTAGCATGTTATATTATTTTAATATAACATCAGATAAATTAAATAATATATTCTTATATGTTATAAGTATGCTTGGAATCTTTGTGGGCGCTATTAAAATGAGTAAAAACCTAAGTTATAAAGGAATTGTTTCTGGGGCATTATACTTCTTATTTTGCATTATAATTATGTTGTTTTTATCGTTAGTGTTTTTTAAAATAAATCTATCATTTAAAAATATAATATATTACTTAGTATTACTTATATTTTCTTTACTTGGCGGAATACTTGGAAAAAACATGCAAGAAGAAACAGACATTAAATAACTAATGTCTGTTTTCATATTCTTGGATAAAATCTTTTTTATACGCTTCAAACCTATCTTCTTTAATAGATTCTCTTATTTCTTCCATTTCTTTAATTAAAAACCTAATGTTATGAATCGAAAGAAGTCGCCCACCATTTACTTCACCTGCTGTTATTAGATGCCTTACGTATGCTTTAGTAAAATTCTTACAAGTATAACAATCACAATTTTCATCAATTGGAGTAAAATCTTCTTTATATTTAGCATTTTTTATATTCATTCTGCCATGTCTTGTAAAACAATTACCATGCCTTGCAAGTCTTGTCGGTAAAACACAATCAAACATATCAATTCCTCTTGATACTCCTTCTAATAAATCAATTGGTTCCCCAACACCCATTAAATATCTTGGTTTATCCTTTGGCAAATATTTAGTCGCATAAGAAATCATATTATACATAACATCTTTGGGTTCTCCAACAGATGTACCGCCTATAGAATACCCATCAAAATTCATTTTAACTGTTTCTATAGCACTTTCACGTCTTAAGTCCTCAAATTCTCCACCTTGAACAATACCAAATAAAGACTGATTTTCATTTTTAAATGCATCTTTTCCTCTTTTAGCCCATCTAAGTGTTCTCCTCATTGAATTTTCTATATACTCTCTTGTAGCGGGATATGGAGCACACTCATCAAAACTCATTGCAATGTCAGAATCTAATTTATTTTGTATTTCAATTGATTTTTCTGGTGTTAGAAAAAGTTCTTTTCCGTCAATATGACTTTTAAAATGCACTCCATCTTCTGTTATATCCTTTGTTTTGGCAAGCGAAAACACTTGAAATCCTCCTGAATCAGTAAGCGTCGGACCATCATAATTCATAAATTTATTTAAGCCACCAGCTTTGTTTACTATATCTTCTCCAGGTCTTAACCATAAATGATATGTATTTGATAAAACTACCGCAGAACCACAATTCTTTAATTCTTCTGGCATTAATGTTTTTACATTAGCAAGGGTTCCTACTGGCATAAACATTGGAGTTTCATAATCACCATGATTGGTATGTAAAATGCCAAGTCTTACATTCTCATCATCCTTATTATTCTTTATTAATTCATATTTTATTTTCAATCCACATCAACCTCTTTACCTCAACAATTATATCATAAAAAACACTTTTATCAATTAAAGTGTTTTTTATTTTTTAATGTTTTTTTAATTTTTTTCCTGCAAAGATCTTTAATTACACTTTTAGAAATTATTACTTCATCATTACCTTTTTTTATGTGAAAACCATTAGCGTCAGTGTAAGTATCTTTTACATTTAAAGCTAATCCTTGGCTTTTATTAATTAGGTTTTTATAAAAATAATTAATACTTAAATTTGATAATTTTGTTTTAAAATTAATTAATTTATTTTTTAACATTTTTTCTCCTTAATCATTTAATTTCTTTGATTGTCTTTTTAATGTTTTTAATCTTTTTCTTTCTTTTCTTAAAACCTTTACATTTTCTTTTTTTACTTCTTTGGCTTCATCAATTTTTGATAAGGTCATTTTTCTTCTCTTAAATCAGCTAAAACTTTTTTATCTATAAACATATAATACCTCCATTACTTTATTAACATACAATCTCCAAAAGAGAAAAATCTATATTTTTTGTCTACTGCATTTTTATATGCACTTAAAACATTTTCTTTACCCGCAAGTGCACTAATAAGCATTATCAGCGTGGATTTAGGTAAGTGAAAATTAGTTAGTAAACAATCAATTCCTTTAAACTTATATCCAGGATATATAAATATTTTAGTATTACCTGATTGTGCTTTAAAATGCCCCGTTTCATCAGCAATTGTTTCTAATACTCTAGTTGATGTTGTTCCAACTGCAATTATTCTTTTACCATTATCTCTTGTTTTATTAAGAAGATTAGCTACATCTTCACTCATTTCATAATACTCCTGATGCATGTCATGTTTTGTCACATCTTCTACACTTACTGGCCTAAAAGTTCCAAGTCCAACATGAAGTGTTACATATGCTATGCTAACGCCCTTTTCTTTTATCTTACTTAAAACATCATCAGTAAAATGAAGACCTGCTGTAGGCGCTGCTGCACTACCAGGATTTTTTGCATAAACGGTTTGATATCTATCTTTTTCATTTAATTTTTCTGTTATGTATGGAGGAAGTGGCATTTCCCCTAATTTATCTAATATTTCAAGTAATATTCCGTCATAAATAAACTTATACCTTCTAATTCCATCTTCTCCCACAAAAGTACACTTACAAGATAAATCATCAGAAAACTTAACAGTAGTACCGATTTTAATTCTCTTTGCAGGTTTCGTCAAGCATTCCCATTCATCATCGCCTAAATCTTTTAACATTAAAACTTCTATCACTGCACCAGTATCAGGCTTATGTCCAATTAATCTTGCTGGTATAACCTTAGTGTCATTTAAAACTAGTGTATCACCTGTTTCTACATAATCGATTAAATCAGTAAATATTTTATCCTCTGTTTTGCCTGTTTTTTTATCTAACACCATCATACGTGAAGAATCTCTTTTTTTAAGAGGCGTTTGCGCGATAAGTTCTTTTGGTAAATCATAATCAAAATCATCAGTCTTCATATACATCCCTCCAAACAAAAATAAGCACATTGCAAGTACTTATTATAAATTATTTTAATTAAAAATTCAAATCATTTCATACCTTTATTAGAATTATATGTAGTAAGCTGATTAATCAAGCTAAAGATTAGATAATATTTGTCTTGAAGTTTTCTTTTTTCATCTTCCATTAGAATTTTAATAGTTTCTCTACAAATACCAAAGTTTTCTTCTGACATATTCTTTAATTTACATACTAACATTCCTAAATTAGAAAGAAGTTCATAGCCTTCTTGTTCTTGTTTTTCATAACCAGAATTTATCATCAAATTTGCCATGGACGTTATTTTATTTTTTAAATTATCATAAATGTCTTCGGGTGTATCCCAATTTAATCTTAAAGTTTCCTTTGTACTTACTTTATTTTGTGTTTTATTTTTAATTTCTTCTTTAATATAAAAAATTAAAGGAATATTAAAATTTATGCCCTCATCAATATATTCATCTATTGGTTCTAATAAAAAATTTGTTAATTCACCTAAAGATAAATTCATATCATAAAGCTCATTTTTTAAATTAGCATCAAATATAAAATCCATTATTTTATTTAGAAATGACAAAGAATACTTTCTATCTAATCCCATATATAAATTAACCAATAAGTTGATGTCAGCAGATGTTAAATTATTTACTTTAAACCCATATAATTTATATAAATTGTACGCATACAAAATAGCCCATACCTTTTCTACTGAAAATTTAAAATTATTTACCATATTTAATATTAAACTAATAAAAGCATCAATATTTTTATTAATTTCCTCGTTTTTCTCATTCAAAAAAGTTTTATTTAAATCGCGATAATTTTTTACTAAATACATATAATTCTTTAAATAATCAGCGTCCATAAATTCTTCTTTATCTTTTTCAAAATTTTCATCATATACCCTAATTAATTTTTCAAGCATTTGGTTAGCCATTATTACTATTCCTATCTATTCCTAAGTGTCTATACGCCATATCAGTTACTATGCGCCCCCTTGGCGTTCTTTTTAAATAACCAATCTGTAAAAGATATGGTTCACATACATCTTCTATTGTTGATACTTCTTCTCCGATGGATGCCGCAACTGCTTCAACTCCAACGGGACCACCATTAAATTTATATATAATAGTCTTTAATAATTCATAGTCAACCTCATCCAATCCTAGTTTATCTACTTTTAATGAATCAAGGGCAAACTTCGTGATATCAAGGGTAATTGTTCCATTACCTTTAACTAACGCAAAATCACTTACACGTTTAAGTAATCTATTAGCTATTCTAGGGGTTCTACGACACCTGTTAGCAAGTTCACTAGCAGCTTCATCTTCAATGCTTAAATCAAGCACCCTTGCACTTCTTTTAATTATTTCTGTTATTTCTTCTTCAGTATAATAATTAAGTTTCGATACAATTCCAAAACGGTCCCTTAAAGGTGCGGACAAGTCACCAGCTCTTGTTGTTGCTCCAACAAGTGTAAACCTAGGTAAATCGATTCTTAAATTACGATTAGATCCTTCTCCACCAACAATTATATCAAGGGTAAAATCTTCCATTGCCGAATAAAGTATTTCTTCAACAAACCTTGGCATTCTATGTATTTCATCAATAAATAGCACGTCGCCTTCTTCTAACGAAGATAAAATCGCTGCTAAATCTCCTGATTTTTCAATTGATGGACCAGATGCGGTTTTAATATTGGCATCCATCTCGTTTGCTATTACATAAGAAAGAGTTGTTTTACCAAGACCAGGAGGGCCGTATAGTAAGACGTGGTCGAGTGCTTCACCACGCATTTTAGCAGCTTTCATAAACACCTTTAAATTTTCTACTATATCTTTCTGACCGATGTATTCATCAATGCTTTGTGGTCTTATAGTTGATTCAAAACTATCTTCTTTTAATTTTTCAGAAGTAATTATTCTGTTATCCATAAATTAATTCCTTTCTATTTTAATAATAACTTTAAAGCTTCCTTAACTTGAGATTCTAACGTTTTTGAAATATCAATGTTAGGTAGTATCTTTTTAATATCAGCTGGTTTATATCCCAAAGACTTAAGAGTTTCGGTAAGTTCGGTATAATCTTGTTTTACTTCTTTTACGTCAACCGCTAATTTTCCTTTTAAATCAAGGATAATTTGTCTTGCAACCTTATCACCAATCTTAGGAAATTTTTTCAAGTAGTTAATATTTCCACTTTCTATAGCATCATAAATACTATCTTTATTATCTCCTGAAAGCATTGGAAGTGCCATTTTACAACCTAAACCTTTAACACTAATTAATTTTAAAAATAAATTTTTATCTTCCTTATTCTTAAAACCATATAACGTGTTTTCTTCTTCTCTAATTTGTTGATATAAGTAAATTAATACTTCCTCATTTATTTTATATGAATATGGATTTGCTACATATATCATATAACCAATTCCGTTATTTTCAATAACCACATAACTGGGTTCTATCATTGTTACAATACCTTTAATGTATGAATACATAAATACACCTCATTTATTTTTAATACAAGTTAATTTTATCACGAACAATTGTATTTGTAAACATAAAATTAAAAAGGCATTTTATTTTGCCTTTATTCTTAATAAACTTAAACGGGTGTTAATGTTTTCACTCTTTATTTTTATATCATCTAAATCACTATATAACTCTTTAGTTGCTAAAAAAGCATCTTCATTATCTTCTTTATTAATATCCATATTTATTGAAATTGGAGGTCGTGATAAATAATTTGTATCTACGACCATAGAAAATCCTCTTACCCCAGAAATGATTTCGATATTTCCTTTAATTCCAGAACTAATGTCACAAGTAATTGGATTTCCTCTTAAATTATTATAAAATTTTTCTAAAATAGCACATAAAGCATCAGCTTTTTCGGTTACTAACGCCATTGCCAAAACTTTTCCTTGATTAAAGTTTTTTAAGTCTAATTTATCATTGCTCCTTAAATTAATTTTATAAGAATTACCAGCTTCCGATATTTTTAAAGACTGCAAATTATCATCACGAAACACATATATTTCGTTATCAGAATTTATTTTTTGAAGAATATCATAACTATGTGATTTATACATCCAATTATCTCTTCTTGTACAAAAAGTTTTAAAATCATATTCTGATGGTATGTAGTCGCGGTCTCCAAATCCCATCCAGTTACTATACCAATCTAGGTTTTCAAAACTATTCATGTCTAATTCTAGAGTAGCAAGTGCGCATTCTTCAACAGGCATTTTGAATTCTCCATCATTTTTGTTTACTTCTTTTTGCTGAAATTTTAAATATTCTAAAAATAAGTTAATATCATAGCCTTGTTCAGCGGCATATTTTAATACATCTTTCTTAGTAATAATTCCTTTAGTTTTTATTTTTGTCATTTAATCCTCCATTTCTTCTAAGTAAAGTTTTGGCTAAATCTTTACTAGCTCTTATCATATCACAATATCCTTTAGTTATTTTCATTGTTTGTTCATCTATGAAACTGTATTTAGAATCCAAGCCAAGTAACTCATTTAATGCCATGACCATTTTTTGCGGTGATATTTCATCAGGACTATTAAACTCCACTAAGGCACATTTGGCTTTAAAATTATTTTTTGCATAAGATATAGCATATCCTTTCCCGTGACCAAACTGGTTAGGATATTTTCTATCTATTAGGCAATTATTATAAAAAGGTTTTAATATTTCATCATCACCATATAAAGCATTTAACCATCCATGCACGTCAATATAAATATTAGGTTTATACTTTAACATGAGATTAGATATTTCGACTGTTTCACGAGCGTTAAATTGTCCAAAATCCCTATTCATATCAGTATTATTTGAAGTTTTTCTACCAAAGCCTTTATCTGATTTACCATCAAACAAACCATCAGGATTACAGTATGGAACTATTATAATTCTTGTTTTATTCAAAATATCATTATTATTAGAATAATAATATGCAGTTTCATTTAAGGTATCATATATTAACTTCCCATCATGTGAAAAAGCACCTTCAAATCCGTGCATTACTCCAGTTATCAAAATGGTATTATCAAAATCAGGAATATCATTTATAATAAATGCATTTAATGGTTTTTTCATTTGACTAAAACCAAATCCGATTATTCTTTTATTTTTTTCATTACCATTAAACGATGTATATTCTATGCCATGTTTATAATCTTCTATTTCAGTAAGTAATTTATTTATATAGTTTCTTGGATAAAAAAATCTATTATAGGTTAATCTTTTATTAATAACGCCTTCACCACTTAAATTGTTTATGGCATCTTTTATATTATCGATTGCTTCTTTTCTCATCTTAAAATAATTCACCATAAAACCACCCTCATAACGTTATTATAGCAAAAAATCAAAGCTATTACTAGCCTTGATTTTTTTACCTACTTCTATATGATTTATTTGAATTATAGTGAAGATTAACTACTGGAATTTTTTCTTCGTTTATATGTGGAAGTATATGTTGTTCTATCATTGTTCTTGTTATTATCATCATACTATTTGATTCACTTTTAGCAATAGCCTCAACACTATCCAAAAAGTCTTTAGGAATATTTTCTGTATCAAGATACGTATCAGATAATACATAATCTCTAAAATTATTTGAACTTCCAAATGAAGCAGCTAAAGATTCCGCATCCTTAAAATATAAGTAAACTATTTGTTGTGTAAAATACTCACTGTCGTTTTTTGAAAGAAATGCTTTTAAAACTTTATCATTCTCTGTTTCTGATAATTTGGTTTTTGTTAAAACCTCTCTAATTAAAACTGGGTCATCAGAAGCTACGGCTTTATCTAATAACATTGCTTTTTGCTCATCATTATCACAATCATTTATCTCATTTATTATTTTTTCTCTCATTAATTCTGATTTTTCTTTTTTATGTTCTTCCATTGTTTTCATATTCAAAAACCTCCCTAACTAATAATATTATAACATACTTTATATATGATTTTATAATTATTTTTTATCGTTATATAATGTCTTATATTTTCCATTCATTTTAATAAGTTCATCATGTGTTCCCATTTCTTTTATCTTACCATTTTCTATATAAACAATTAAATCAGCTTCTTTAATGGTTTTAAGTCTGTGTGCAATGATAAAGGAAAACTTATTTTTAAGAACTTCTTTAGTTGCTTTCATAACTTTTTGTTCAAATTCTAAATCAAGGTTTGAAGTTACTTCATCTAATATTAAAATATCAGCGTTTTTTAATATCGCTCTAGCAAAATTTAAAAGCTGTTTTTCACCGTAAGATATTTTATCACTATAAATGTCTATTTTAGTATTATATCCATTTTCTAACGAAGTGATTTTATCGTGTAAGCCGATTCTTTTACAAACTTCTATTACCTCTTTATTAGTAACTTTTCTATTTTGACCATATTTTATATTATCCATAATACTCATATGAAATATTACTGGTTCTTGAAAGACATATCCAACATTGTTTCTTAAAGTCTCTAAACTATATTCTTTATAATCCGTATCATTTATTAAAATAGAACCACCGGTTATATCATAAAACCTTGGTATTAAGTTAACTAACGTACTTTTACCACAACCACTTTTTCCAACTAAGGCTATTTTCATTGGTTTTGTTATATCTAAATTAATATCTTTTAATATGTCATTTACACCATCATAACTCATCTTAACATGCTTAAATTTTATACTATCTACCTTTTTAAGTAATAATCCAGCCTTTTTATCTTCTTTTTTATTTAAGCATAAATTATATATTTTCATATAAGCATTATAATTGTTATTAGCTTCGTTTTTAAACTCTACGATAATATTCATCGCCGAATCTAAACTTGCTATATAGTTTCTAAATAATATTATTAAAGCAAGAGAAGATACTCCTGATAGAATGTTTACACCGCCTACGTAAACTATCAAAATGGTGCTTATAAAGCTTATAAAGCTAAGTAGGTATTTATGAATGTATATTACTTTGTTATATTTTAATACTTCATCTGATGTTTTCTTAAGCAGCTCATCAATTTCACTTAAATTACTTTCTTCAATTCTAAGTGATTTATTAGTTGAGTAACTATTAATAAATTCATTAGTTTTAGAGGATAATTCTAATCTTATTTTTTGTAATTTTTCTATTACTTTATAGTTTTTCTTATAAAGTGGTTTAAGCATAAAATAACTTAAGAAGAATACTACTGTCGATATTATCGCAAGTTTATAATCTAAAAACAGCATTACGATTATTGTATAAAATACTTCCTTATAAGCAATTGGGTAAATTCTCATGTATGACCATGCAAAAAGAAGTGATGCACTTTTAGATTCACTAGTGTTAAGTGCGATTAATTCACCTACTGGGTAACTATCCGTTAATGATACCTTTGATTTAATTACGTTTTCATACATTTTTTTCTTTATGGTGTTTTCCTCTTTTGAAATTATCTTATTTCTTTTGTTGTTATAGAAAAATATTTGCATAGTTCTTAAAATGGTTAAAACAATATAAATAAATGAACAGTAGTAGACGTATTTATAATTATTGTCTGGAAAATACGTATCAAGAATTAATGAAGTTAACAATGGTCCAGTAAAAACTAAAATACTTGGTAAAAGTCTTACTATGTACCAAAAAGTAAGTGCTTTTTTATTTTCTCCAAACGTAAGTAATTTCTTTATGTTCTCTTTTTTATTCATAGCTATCACCTACTTTATCACTTGCAATATCATATATCTTCTTATATGTCTTATCACTATTAATTAAAGTATTATGAGTACCCACTTTTACCTTGCCATTATTAATGTATAATACCTTATCAAATAAAGGGGCATTTAAAATATCATAAGTTACAATTATCTTGGTAAAATTATCTTTTTTAGTTAGCAAATCCTTTAAAATAACTTTTTTATTCTTATTATCTATCGCTGAAAACGAATCATCAAATATCATAATGTTTTTAGGTTTAACAAAACTTCTGGTAAGGATTAACCTTTGATTTTGTCCTTTAGATAGTTTAATTCCATGACTTCCTAGCATAGTGTTATATCCTTCTTTTAAATTTATAATATCATCATGAAGCATAAACTCTTTTGATAAATCAATCATAAAATTATCAGGTATGTATTGATCTAATACTTTAATGTTATCCCTGATTGTTTTACTATATATGTAAGAGTCTTGCAAGATCATACATACGTACTCTCTTATGTTTTTACGGTTCATTTCCTTTATTTCAACACCGCCTATAGTAATGCTTCCAGAATAATCATAAAAACCTATAAGAGTCTTAAATAAAATGGTTTTACCACTACCAGTTTTACCAACTATTAATACTTTTTCGTTTTCATTTATTTTAAAATTTAAATCTTTTAATATTACCTTATCTTTTAATGTTATAGTTACATTGGTAAATTCTATATCATAATTATTTAAAGTAATACGCTTAATTTTATTATCTTCTATTGTTAAATTAACTAGATTAGAAATTCTTTTATAAGATATTATAAAATCATTAAATTCTTCTAATACGTGGTGGAACTCACTAAACTGATTAATTATCTTTGATGAGTAATCAAATACTACAAGCATAATCGGCAAGGTTATTTCTCCTGCTGCAAGCAACACTGCACCTAATATAAAGTTAAGTGGGCTATTAATCATCGAAACAAACATAACAAATGAGTAATACTTATCATCATAATAATATTTTAAATCCATATACTTTTTATTTTCGTCTGCTATTTCATCAAAGTCTGCAACTGTTTTTTCTTCTAAATTATTTAATTTAATAAACTTAACGTTTCTATAATTGTCTTCTAGTTTTTCATACGCTTTGTTTGATACATCAATTAGTTTGTTTAAAAATGGACTACATTTCTTAAAGTACCAAACACTTCTTACGATTATTAAAAGTGATATAAAAAATATTAAAATTAAAAATAAGTAATGTATTTTAAATAATCTAAGGCCAATAAATATTACAAGTAAGAATAAATCGACAAAAAATATTAATTGTTTGTCAATGAAACTAACTAATTTATTTATGTCGCTTGATGCTTTTTGAACTAGGTCAGCAACTGAGTTATTATAAAAAGATGTATAAGTAAGTTCTTGTATATGATTAAATATATTATGCTTTAGTTCATATTGAAACTTTTGAATAAACTTATCTTTCACCCTTGATTTAAGATAATTAAGCAAGCAAATAATGCCTTGCATTAAAAGTAATATTAAACAAATAATAACAAGGTATATTTTTATATCATTTATGTTTTTTAAGACTTCATCTAAAAAATATATACTATCATTATTTCCCATTATATGGTTTATACCATAACTAATTACAACTGGTATATAGGTTAATAAATACATACTAAAAATACTAAATATTATAAACAAAATAACATATATTATCTTTTTCTTTATACACTCTAACATTATTTTTAATAATTTCATAACACCACTCCTACTACGTACTTTCATTTTATCATAGATATTATAAAAATAAAAAAGATTAATAAAATATTAACCTTTTCTACTAAATAAGATTTTAAATCAATTAATTTTATTTTAATATTTTATATGTCTTTAAAATATCTTCCAAATATTCATTATCTTTTACAATTAATATTTTTTCATTTTTGTCTGGAAACCATTTCTCATAGGATATTTTTAAACTATTGGTAAAATGCATGTTATTTCCCCTTTTTATAGCTCTTTCCATTACAAATTCTGGATTTTTAGGATATGCTACGTAGTAATCAATATTTTTTTCTCTTAATATATCCCTTATCATTTTTTCTGGAGTTATTAAGATAATGTTGTATTTATCTATATTTGAATTTATTGCTTTTAAATAGTTTTCTGGATAATCAGGGTTTAAAATTCTATCCGTTACACCTTTTCTTTTTTCAACATCTTTAGCTAATTCTTTATCATTATAAATCCATTTATAATGGCTTGCTTCTAAGTCTAATATATTTTTATATTTACTTGCAAGATAAGTTTTACCTAAACACGAAAAAACTGATATTATTTTACATTCTTTTTTATCCATATTATACCTCATTATACTCCATGTTTCTTACTTATTATATTTATAATTACTGATAAATGTCTTAGCTTCCTGGTGCAGCTCCAAACCTTTACTTTTTAAATACTTTTCTTCATTGATTAAAAATTTAATAATTGCTTTATCTAAATTTTTATATGATAATTCTTTTATCTCAATCATTTCGTCAGATAAATTATCTCTACCGGTTTTGTCTGCTATGAATATTATTTTTTCAAAATCAGTCATTACGCTATGACAAATAGTATGATACTTTATTGCACTGCACATTTCGTCACTAAAATCAAACCATTCTTTAGCAACTAAAGCCCCAATGTCAGCGTGAATCATTTTCTTGTATTCATCATTTAATAGTTCTTTATTAAGATTATATTTATCTATCCATTTTTCATTTTCTTCAAAGGTAAAATTTTTGGCTATATCATGGCATAAACCAGTAAGATATGCCACCTCTTCATCTAAATTATAATTTTTAGCTAATCTTCTAGCTTCATCAGCAACCATTATTGAATGATTATACCTCTTATCATCAACTAATTCTCTTAATTTTAACTTTATTTTTTCTTCCATCCTATCACCATTATAATTTTCATTTTTTACTAAATAATTATTTTTCAATAACCAATCTTCAATTGTTTCATTATTATTTAATATAACTTTTTCTAGTTTTAGTTCATCATATAATTTTATACGGTTATCATATTGATTTAATTTCATTTTAATATATTTATCGGAATTACCTCTATTTTTATATCTTCGAACATAATTATCTAGATCGTTTTTAGAAGGATAACAAACCATAAAATTAAACTTATTTTTTATATATTCTTCTATTATATCTTCTCTGTCCCAAACTAAAACAATATCATACTTATAAAGCGATTTTTTAATAGCTTCTATATAATTACCAGGCCAATTAGGATTTGGTTTTCTATATTCACCTTTTCTTCTTTCAATATCAATATTTAAAAGATCTGTTTCATCATAGACATATTCTGAAGCATCTAAATCAATGACATTTTTATATTTTTTAGCAAGTGTAGTTTTTCCTGTTCCAGAGTATCCTGCAATTATTATTCCTTTTCTTTTTACACACATATTATGATATTCTCCTATTTTTTTATTTTTGCAGTTCCTTTAAACACATCATTTACAAATTCTAAAAACTCATCATAACCTTCAATACTATAATCAGTTAATTCATTTATCTTTTTTCTATCTACATCAGCATATCTATCATGAATATTAACAACTTCAATACCAGCTTTATTAGATGCTAAAACTCCTGTATATGAATCTTCAAATACTAAGCATTCACTTGGTTGAGCATTATAATATTCCATAACTTTTAAATATATTTCAGGATTGGGTTTCTTATTTGTAACATCACTCATATCAGTAATTAAATCAAATACATCAACAATATTCATCTTGCTAAGCATTTTTTTATTTTTTTTTGAATAAATATCTAGTTGAACTTTAGTTGTCATGGTAGCTAAAACAAGTATAAAACCTAATTCTTTAAGTCTTAAAATTAAAGAAACTACATCATCTTTAAAATCAATTTCTTTTTCTAATATCTCACTTGATTTATTCCACCTAATATTTAATAATTCTTTGGGATCTTTAATACTAAGATTGTTTTTTTCTATTAAGTATTTACAATATTCAACATATATATCAGAACCTTCATTATTATGTAAAAAATTGTCCCTTTCATTTTGAATAGTTTCTAAATCAGAAATTTTACCACCATATTTTTCTATTAATTTTTTATCTGTTAGATTCCAAACTCCAATAGAATCTATAAGGGTACCGTCCATATCAAATATTATATATTTTTTATCTATTAAATTTAATTTATTTAATTCTTTCATATGTTTACCCCCCCTTAATTCAAGTCGCCTATTTCAAAATATTTTATTAGATATTCCCAGCAACCTGCTTTGTTAGTTAAACCATCATAATTATCATTTATTTTTGAAATAACATCTTCTTTATCAAACCACTTTATATCTTGAACTTCTTCTTTTTGCAAAATAATATCTTTTAAATCTATATCTTTATGAACCACATAAAATTCGTTGAAATGTCTATTAATTATATCACCTTTGGTGTTTTCTGAAATTGTACCTCCAATAAAATCTATAGATTCTTTATTTAATTTTACTCCAATTTCTTCCATTGTTTCTCTTATTACTGTCTCATAACCAAGTTCTCCAGTTAACACATGTCCTCCTACGGTCACATCCCATAAATTAGACCATAGTTTTTTAGAAGAACTTCTTTGTTGTAACAAAATTCTTTTATTATCACTACTTATAATAAATACAGCTACTGCTCTATGCCATAAACCTTTTTTATGACACTCTTCTCTACTAACCACTTCACCTTTATATTCTCCATTTTCATTTAACACATCAAAATATTCATTCATATAACTTTCTCCTTCATAGTATTTTAATAAGCATGATAAACTTTAATTTTTGAATAGCACTAGTGTTTTTTCTTTTCCATATTTATCAGAATCGCTTACCTGCTTTTCATCTACATATTTTTCAAATTGTTCTTCATTAAAATTAAGTAAATGAGATATAAACTCATCGTCATATAAAAAATTAGTAAAGCCATCACTATATAAAACTATTATATCACCAGCTGATATTTTCAACCTACCACACCTTATAAATTTTATTGCCGATTCTTCCCCAGTTAGTGCACCATAAGATACAATTTTGCCATCTTTAATATTATCTGGATTATTTCGATAATCTCTTCTAACTATCACTCTTGCTTCTGGTAAATTCCAAGGAATACCAATTTGATTTATGTATGGGTCACTATAAATTTCTTTATCATCTCCTGTTTGAAACTTAACATTTCCATCTTTATCATAAACTATTAAACCACAATCACATATGTAAGCATAATCCAAAACATTATCTTCAATATGTATGCATGATGCCACCGCTCCATAATAATCATTTTCTAGATAATCACACTTACCTATATAACAATCATTTAGTTTTTTTACACTTTCATTGCATTTAATTAGTTTATCTTTTAATGAACCATTTATTTTAGAAAACGTGTTAACGATTTCTTTTGCTGCTAATTCGGCGCCACTTGGTCTTGGATATTTATCTAAAAACTCCTGAAACGTATGGTTTGAAAAATCTCTTATACCAACGGGATCCCTGGTTATCCCATCAGCAATAATCGCTTCGTTTTCTAAAACATAAAACTGATCTTCGACTGGAAAATTACAATTAATGGTTTTTACATTATCAAACGTGTTTTTATATATAAACATTTTGCACCTCTATTTTTTCTTTTAATATGTTAATTTACAATTATTATTAAAATTTAACTTTAAATATCTAGCGTTAACATTTTCTAGATTTAAATTATTTTTGCTATTAAATGAATGAAAAACTATATATGTTTTTCTATTATCATTTGTGACAAACGAGCAATGACCTGGACCAATTATATTTTCAGTGCTACTAAATATTGGTTTATCATGTTTTTTCCAAGAACTTTTAGAAAGAGGATTAACTCCTATTAATTCTAACACTCCTAAACAATAGTCCTTACACCAACAACCAGATGCTGAATATATAAGATATACTTTTTCATTTATTTCAAGAACAGCAGGACCTTCATTAACAAAAGCAAGTTTCACTCCATCCCCACCTTGTTTTTCCCAATCATATTCAGGAGTTGATAACAATACTTTCTCGCTTGCAATCTCAAATGGATTAGCCATTTTAGCAATAAAGATTTCTTGTTTATAATGAATGTTTTTATCACATCCGGACCATATAAAATATAATTCATTCTTATAATTTAAAATCGTTCCATCAATAGCCCACTTATTAGATACATCACTTATAATCCCTTTATTTTTATACTTTTTTAATGGATCATTAGAGTTATTATATAATACATACATTCTATGATTTTTATTATTACCATCATCACAAGCTACATAAATATAGCATTTATCATTAATAACATGTAATTCAGGTGCCCATAGATTTTTTAATCCTTCTTCGTTATCATAAACAATTATTTCTTCTTTTTCTTCTATTGAATCTAATTCTTTTGAGACAGACAAATAAATCTTATCATCACGGCTAAAACAATAATAATATAGATTATTAAAATATAAAACGTATGGATCTCTAGATTTTGAACTATTTTCTTTTATTAAAGTTTTAATTTTCAATTGTATACACCTCTATATATTATTTTAATTTTCAAGTAATAAAACTGCTTTCTATTTCTTATATTATACCATACTTCTTAATATAAAAATTAAAAGCATAATTATTAAATGAATTTTCATACGTATTATTATTGAATATATGAATATATTATGATAGAATGTATTTAGCTTGCCTCCTTAGTTAAGTGGTATAACGCAGCCATGGTAAGGCTGAATTGTAAGTTCGATTCTTACAGGAGGCACCAGTATAATATCAAACCCGAGTCATAAAAAACTCGGGTTTTAATATATCCTATTTTTTTAATATTTTTGTTGTATTAAGAATTGTAAGAAGTGTAACGCCAGTATCTGCAAATACTGCTTGCCACATACTTGCGATTCCAAATGAACTTAATATTAATACAAGTACTTTAACACCTATTGCAAATATTAAGTTTTGTTTAATTATTTTACTAGTATGTTTAGATATCTTTATTCCATCTACTATTTTATCTAACTCATCAGTCATTATAACGACGTCTGATGCTTCTATTGCAGACGCACTTCCAATAGAACCCATTGATATACCTACGTTTGCTCTTGCCAGTGATGGAGCATCATTTATGCCATCCCCAACAAAGGCAGTAATACCATTATTAGATGATATTTCCTCTTCTAATAATTTATATTTATCTTCTGGCAATAATTCATACTTAGTATTTCCTATACCTACTTTTTTAGCAATATTAAGAGCAATATCTTTATTATCACCAGTAAACATATATGGCGTAATACCTAGTTTCTTTAATTCATTAATAGTTTTCTTAGCGTCCTTTTTAATTCCATCTACTAATTCTAATTTTGCAGTTACTTTATCATCAACGCTTAAATATATTGCATTTGATTTCTCTTTAGCTTTACAAAAAGAACCCCGTCCTATTTTTATTTTCTTACCATCTAATTCATAAGAAATACCTTTTCCAGAGGTTTCTTTAAAGTTAGTAATATCATTAGTTTTAACGTTTATATTAAACACGTTAATAATTCCTTTTGCTATTGGATGGTTAGATAGTTTTTCTCCTTTAACGTATAATCTAATAATATCTTTTTCTTTATAATTGTCATCTAAAATAGATAACTTATAATCACTATAATTACCAGTTGTAATAGTACCAGTTTTATCAAAGATTATCTTATTTATATTTCCAAGTGCATCTAAATAATCACTACCCTTTACTAATATCCCATCTTTAGATGCTTTACCTATTCCAGAGAAGTAACTAAGTGGAACTGATATAGCAATTGCACATGGACAAGATATTACTAGGAATACTAAAGCCCTATATATAGCAGTACTTATACTTACATTAAACAATATTGGCAAGAAAATTGCTACCATACAAGCTAGAACTAATACTACTGGAGTATATATTTTAGCAGCCTTTGCAACAAAGGTTTCCGTTTTAGCTTTTCTATCACCAGCAGATTCTACTAATTCTAAGATTCTAGATACCGTACTATCATTATAAAGATTAGTTACTTTAAGTTCTATTAAGCCACTTTCGTTTACACTTCCAGATAATACTTTATCATTAATGGTTACTTTTCTAAGTTTAGACTCACCAGTTAAAGCAGCAGTATTAAGTTTAGCGCTACCTTTTATTATAATGCCGTCTAAAGGTACTTTTTCACCTTGTTTGATTACTATTATATCGCCAATTTTAACCGTTTCAGGGCTTACCTGAACATCTTCTTTATTGGTCTTTAAATTAGCGTATTCTGGTTTTATATCCATTAAGTTACGAACCTCTTTACGAGAGTTATTAACGGCTAATTCTTCAAGTATTTTGCCTATTTCATAAAGTATTATAACCATTAAGCCCTCATGAATATTATTAGTTAAATATGCTCCTACGCAAGATATGGTAACAAGTAGATTTTCGTTTATCGTCTTTGATTTAAATAATAATTTAACTGCGTTAGTAAAGGTTCTAAGCAGAAGAACAACATAACCTATAATTATTAATACTTTAGATATATTACCTTTAAAAACAAACATTCCAAAGAGCGAGGTTATTATTCCAATAACTAATCTTAACGTATGAAACAATACATTTTTTTTAGTATTAATGTTTTCGTTTAAATCAAGTACATCTACACCTGGCTCTATACTCTTTACTACGTTAGAAACATATGTTTTAACACCTTTTTCCATATTAGTGTCTACCATAACCGTTAATTTAGTAAAATTAACACTCGCATCATTAATGTTTTTATCCTTCTTTAATGTTTGTTCTATTTTATTAGCACAGTTAGCACAATCTAAGTTATTTAATTTATACTTACACTTCATTTATGTGCTCACATCCCATCTTAAATATTTTTTCAACGTGATCATCTGCTAAAAAATAGTATGTTAAATTGCCTTCTTTTCTATACTTTACAAGTTTAGAATCCTTAAGAATTCTAAGTTGATGGCTTACTGCCGACTGACTAACTTTAATTTTTTCTGATATATCATTAACGCACATTTCGTTATTAATAAGTACGTTCATTATTTTCACTCTGGTTGAATCACCAAACATTTTAAATAATTCTGATAAGTCTATTATCTTATCATCATCTAATAAATTCATATCTCTATCCTTTCTATATGAATATATGTTCATATACTAATATTATATGTAATAAAAAAGAAGCTGTCAATACGTTGTTTACAACTTCTAATTTTTATACATGTTTTTAGCTATATCTTCTAATGCATCACGTTTTTTAATTAATATATTGCTTGCTAGCTCATCATCAATTACTTTTTGTACTTCTATTAGCATTTGATTTATTATCAATTCATAATTAGGAGTTTCTTTAACAGGAAGTCCTAAATTAATATCATATTCATCATTTAATATAATAGGCATATAGGATTCTAGATACCTTTTTACATTTTCTGGAATTTCTACTTCTTTTTTCTTAGTTTTTTCTTCTAAAATAACATCATTATTTTGACTTCTTAATTTAGCATGTTCTTCCATTCTTTGCTTTCTAGTAACAACATCTATTGGTTTTGGCTCATTTTTCATTTTACTATTTATATTTTTTTCTTTATTTTCTTTCATAATATTTATACAAGAATTATAATTTTGTAATTGTTGCAATAATTCATTATCATCAAAATTTAAATTTAAAAATAAATCTTCTATCTTTTTAATACTATTTTGTTTAACAGGTAAATCTAATACTATGTTATTGTTTTGTATTGCACAAATATTATGAGCAAGTTGAATAAAATCATTACCACGTTTATGCATTTTATGAATTATTTCATCTTTAAAATCACATAAAACAATAAGCGTTTTTCTTAGCAATACTTCATGTGCCTTATCACCATAGTTTTTGTTTGATAACTCATCGTCTATAAATTTAAAAAATGCTTTAATTTTTTGTATTGTAATGTTCATCTTTAAAATGTTTTCTAATTTTTCAACCTTATTTGAAAAAGTTTTGGTGTTATTCATATTTAAAAATCCATTATATATATTTATTAATTGATTAATATAATTATCAATATCAACATAAATAATGTCAATTTCTGAAATGTTTTTAAAAAATTTAATATATTTATCAATCAAATACTGAACATTTTTAATTGAAGGTTCAACATCTTTATTAAAAATACCATTAAGTCTATCATATTCTACTTTATATTTAGTATATTCATCTAATTTTTGACTTATTGTATTTATAATTAATAAACTATTATTTGTTATTTTATATTTTAAACTTTTATATTCATCATTAACGTTATTTGTCATTTTTTATTTTCCTTTCCATCTTTTTTGAAAAGTTTTTCTTTAATATATTATTTAAACTGATTAGAACTTTATTAATGTTAGAGTTTGTATTTTTTAATTTTAATTTATTAATTATTTCAATTAACATATAATTTTTATTTTCAATACCATCTTCTGATAATATATTAATAATCCTATCTATATTACAATCCTTAGAAATAGATTCTTCTATTACCATATCTATATATGCAGTAACATACTCTATTTCATCAGTAGTTAATGTACTTTCTTCATCAAGGTATGGGTGATGCTTATTTTTCATAGCATTATATAATCTTTTTCTTTCTTCTCTATTTACAATAGGAATAGCATTTTTTTGTTTTGGCTCTTGTGTTTTCTTTTCCTGTGAAGTAATTAAAACCAATGGTTTTATATCTTCTTTTTTCAAAAAAGAAGAGTTATAATTTTTAATTAAGTTTTTTAAAGTTTTATATTCTTCAGAAATATTATATACTGCCGCCTTCTCTCCGCATTTATTATCAAGCTCTCTAATTTGTTTTTTTGATATATAATTATTATTAACACCAAGTTCTTTTATAGCATTCAAACTTACTAATGCCTCTTTTACATATATTTTATTAAAACACTGCATAGAATCATCATACTTATCTATAAACATGAGAAAATAAAATAACCAAGCATGCAATACATTATTTGCAAATTCTATGTTAGGATTTTCTTTTTTATACTTTATTACGCATCTAGAAATTTCAAAAAAAGCGCCAACAATATCATTAAATCTTTTCTCTTTTAATATTTTCTTAATCGTCAACAATAATTTGTTATTAAATTTATCACCATAATTTTTAGTATTCTCCCATATTTTGTTAAAATCTTCCATATAGGCATAAAGTACAACCGCAATATAATTTTTTAGTCCACTATCGTTAATTAAATTTTCTACATAATCAATTATATTTTCCGAATCTGCTATTATAGAAAGTTTTTTAGATATTATAACATCACTTAAAGGATTTCTATTATAATACATTTCTTTTGTTGTTAAGTTTGTATTTAACTTATTTAAATTTACATAATTTCTTATTTCATTTCCTAATTTTGCTTGCATTGCATTAAATAAGTTTAATTTGCTTTCGCATAATTCTATTTGTTTTAAAATTTCATTCATTATCATAACCTTCTTTATTATTGATTTAAAGTAATAGAGATGTCTATCACGTGTTTTAATATTATAGTTGCATAACGGATGTATGTCAATAATAAAAAGCCCTTTGCTAGGGCTTTAGCTATTTTTTAGTTTCATTATTCCTTCATTAAATACATAATGTTTATTGCATATTTTTTTAACAGCCATTCTATGGGTTACAATAACAACCGTTTTAGCATTAAGATGTTTTTCTATTAATTTAACAATTAATTTTTCCGTTTCAGAATCAAGGTTAGAAGTAGGTTCATCTAATATGTATAATTCTTTATCAAGAACGATACCTCTTAATATATTAATTCTTTGTTTTTGACCCGCTGATAGTTTTACCCCTCTTTCTCCAACGATGGTATCTTCCCTATCAGGAAGCTCCATTATCCAATCGTAAAGATCGGCATCCTTTAATAATTCATAAAAGTGTTTGTCACTTATCTTTTTACCTAAACATATATTTTCTTTAATTGATATATTTAATAAATCAACGTCTTGTGAAATATACGCAAGTGATAAATTCTTATCATTTACCTTACCATTAATTAGATAAGTTGCTTTATCATCAATCAAGAACCTAGATAAAATATTTAAAAACGTTGTTTTACCTTGGCCTGATTTACCAATAATACTTACTTTATCGCCATTATTTAAAACAAAATTAGGAACTACTATCCTTTTTCTAGACTTTTTATCATATTTAAAATTAACGTCTTTTATTTCAATTGTTTTAAAGCTGCTAATTAAATCTTTTTTATCATAAGTACCTATCATTTCTTCTATTTGGTCGTTAGCTGATTTTAGTTCTGTATAAACTTGGAAAACGTTGCTTAGTCTTCTAAACTCGGTTTTAATTCCGTTAAACGCGGTTATGTAAAATAATAAGAATGATAAAATATTTTCTCCGTTTTTGTATCTGAAATAAAGAGATATTAAAACTACTATGTAAATAACTAAAAGCATGGCATCAATCCCATTAAACCTTAGAATACTTGCATTTTTCATATTATGATAACTTCGTTTAACAGGGATAAATGACTCTTCTATTTTACCAATAGCGTATTTATCAGCATCTAATTTTTTGATGGTCTTTATATTTTGTAAAACATCCGTTAAAGAAGAATTATAATTAGAATAATCGCTGTTATATACACTTTGTCTTTTCTTTACGAATTTAGATAACTTTAAATTATAAATAATTATTACTATTAATAAAACTAATATAATAAAAAATACTTTTTCATCTTGGATATAAGTAGTAATTAGAAAGATACTGCCAGAAACTAAACATCCTAAGACATTATCCATTATCCTACTTAAATAACCAATAGAGTTACTTGATACCAAATCAATTTGTTTTTTTAAATATCCTGTATGAATGTTATTTAGTTTTTCAAGTGGTACGTTTATAACCCTTCTAAAATATGATAAAACAACGTTTTTTTCGTGTTTTTGCAAAAAATCATTAACGGGCACGGTCCATATATGATTACATATCATGTATATAATATTTAAAATGGCAACTAATATTATAAATAACATAAAGTTATCTAATGAAAAGTTATTAGATACCAAAACCGATATAATAACCGGAATAATGTATAAACTAACGTTTAATATAAGTGCGTTTAAAACACACAAAAAATATTTAAACTTATTTAGGTTCTTATAGCAAAACATAACTATCACTATCCTTCTATGTTGTCATCTTTATCAAATTTAACATCTAAGAATTTGCGGCTTGCTAGATAATCGCACATGTGAACAAACCTTTGAAACTTAGATTCTGGTTTAGGTAAAACTACGCTGCTATAATTATTAGTTGTCCAAGGTCCCATATGGGATGATATAACGTGGCAAATAAATTGTATTTCTTTGTCATTAAACTCTAGTTTATCTTTATTTTCTTTTATATAATCACATACAAGTAGTGGGTGTTCAAACTTGGTATATTGTGATTTTTCTAATCCTGATTTTAACCCATCATGCATCATGAGTGCAATTATCATTAAGTCTTTTTCATTTTTAGAATAAGCACCTGTTATACTCTCGTCATTAAACATCTCATAAGCTATTTTTACTGCAACTTTAGTATGTCTAACAAGCCCTCCGTCCCCTAATGAAAAAGAAGGATGATATTTACCAGTGGATGATGCTGGTACCTCAAAAAAATAGTCTGGCAATAAGTTAATTAATGTTTTCGCACTTTCTTTATATCTTGGATTATTAATAAAATCCAATTCTTTTTCAAATACTTCTATCTTTTCTTTTGTTTGGTTCATTTCAATCTCCTTTTATTTTATGTTTATTCCAAGCATTCTAGAAAGATTAATTGCTCCAGCTATATCAGTTGTTGCACCTTTAATACTTTCTATATCAGCCTTTATATTATCTAAGCTAGAATTACTTAAATCCATACCGCTTAAACTGGTTTTATATATTTCTGAATTAGATAAATTACTATCCATTATTTTAACATTATTTAATTTATTTTCAAATAGTCTAGAATACTCTAAATTACAACTTTCAAACAAAGTGTTTTTTATTTTCCTACATGATATATTAATGTATCTCATATTGCATTCTTTAAATAAAACATTATCAATCGTACTATCTATTACATTAACGCCGGTTAAAGAGCAATTTATAAACTCGCATCTTAAAATAAGCTTACCTTCAATTTGTACGTTTGATAAATCACACGAGTTAAATATGCAGTCAATAAAATCTGAATCTTCCAAAGTATCACTACTAAAATCAACATTATTAAAGGTGCAACCATTTATTTCTACGTTCTTAATACTATTATGTACCTTTTCATCTTTAAATGATATGTTCTCTATTTTATCATCAAAATCTAACTCACTTAATTTTAATCCTTCTAAATAATTGGCTAATTTGGGTTTAATAATTTCTTTCATTTATCTTACAATCGTCTTTAAATATATTGCACATAAAAATGCATTAGGAAACATTACCCTTAACTTATTTAAAGACTTACCTTTCTTATTATCCAACTCATCATATATATAAGAAACAAGTTCCTTACTAACAAACAACCTTTTTATTTTACTAGTCTTTATTAATCCCTTTACTTTTCTATGATTTTTAATTTTATTTTTTAAGAACGATTTTTTAATCTTTATGTTTAAAAGAGAAGTCCTATATACTTTAGATGGATCTATGTCAAAAATTTCTGCTAAACGTTCTATGGTTTCGTTAATATATTTTTCTTTATTTTTTTCTGGTATTTTTTTAGGTTTTAACATTAAAAATGAACTTTTATTATACGTATCATATAGTTCATAAAACCTAGCGCCTATTCTTTTATAGTTACGTGATAAAGAACCTTTTTTAAACGTATATTTATCTCCTTCTAACTCTTTATATATTTTCATGGTATCATTATAACCTAAGTCAATTGCTACCCTTGCATAATCTTTTTCAAAAGCAAGAAAGTTTCCTAAGTCGTTTTTAGGTTTTATATAAGTTATCTTAACTTTTTTATCTTTTACAGGTCTTGTAATACCAACTGCTCCCATATCTACTGCTATTACTTCATCCGCTCCCATACTTATGGCTAAATTAATTGGTAGATTATCATAATAACCACCATCTATGAAGTTACTTTTACCTATCATAGTTGGCTTAAAGGCAGGAAAGCACGAACATGATGCTAATAAATATTTTTTCGTATCACCCTTTTTCAAATCCTTTTTTCTGACGTATTTACCTTTAAATGAAGGAAAATACGTGGTAACTAATCCATAATCAATATGAGAAGAAAAAAGTTTATCCTCGTCTAAAGCATCATCTATTACTTTTTCAAGTCCCTTCATTTCATAACCACCATTAATAGCACCTTTAGCATATTTTTTTAATATTTCTTCTTTTCCTTTTTTAGTCTTAAACTTTCCATCTATTTGTATATCAATGACTTTTTTATAATCCATATAATACCAAGTTTTAAATGCTTTGTGATAATCGTCTTGCGCCATTAAAACACCCGTTAAAGACCCCACAGAGGTTCCTGTTACTATATCATAATCAATATTTAAATGTCTAAGGGCTTTCCATACTCCCATTTCGTATCCGCCCTTAGCGCCACCACCTGCTAAAACAATTGCTCTTTTCATAAAAACACCACCATACTATTTTTTATTGTTTTTTAAATGTTTATTTTTGCCTGTCAAAAGTGCTAAAAAATCAGTTAACCTATTAAAATTTTTTAATGAAACAATTTTATCTGCTTTAGATACAATTCTTCCTTCTTTAAATTTACTTTTTGAAAAAGATAAATTTCCAAACCTTAATCTATTTAAAGAATTAATTAAAATTTTTCTTTTTTCTAAACTCATATTTTTAATATTTATATAATTTTTTAACTCTGCTAAATTTTTTGAAAAATCATTTACAGAGGTAACCGGTAAAGGATACATATGATGAATTATACCATCTATTATAATTTCGGCATCCTTTCTATTAGAAAAGATTTTTGGATACCACAAATTCGCATTAATAACCGCCTCTATTGGATGCCTAAATCCATGTTTATTATAGAATTTTATAACACCCGCCAGTGAATTATTTTGCCATGGTAATTCATATAAATCGTGTAACATAGCTATTTTTACTGCTAATTCTACATTAAAATTCGTATTTTTATGTTTTTCTTTATATTTTTTAGACAATAAATAAGTCACTATTGCCACTTCAGTGATGTGTTCACCAAGCGAAACGTTTCCATGATGAGAAAATTCATTAGACATTCTTATTTGAAATTTTTCACTATCAAAAAAAGGTATTATTATATGTAAAATTTCTTCTTTTTCTTCTTTATTAAGATTATACTTATCTAATAAACTATACAATATTTCTTTGTTTTTATTTTTATAAGACAATTGTATCACCATATAAATTATAACATGATTATTGTAAAAAAATATAAAAATATGATATAATTAACGTATGTCCTCGTAGCTCAGCTGGATAGAGCATTCGCCTCCTAAGCGAAGGGTCGCGCGTTCGAATCGCGCCGTGGACGCCACTTATATAAATAAAAATACATAAGTCACATTTGATTTATGTATTTTTTATTTTATAATATTAATTAAAAATAACATCCATACCCCAACTTGAGTTTTTGCTTGCATTGCACCTTCAAATACAGTTGATATTTTATCTGCTAATGTTACTATCCATGCTTCTTTTGACTTAGGCACAACAGAGGATGTTGGAAACATGTGAGACTCAATTATATTTTGTTCTTTTTCGTTAATTGCAAAATATTTTATTGCGTTTTCTTTTGCTATGGCTGGGTGCTCTACAAACATTTTAGCACTAGTTAAAATGTTTTTATCATCCCTTACCAAGAAGAAATCATGTAAAGCTCCACCTCTTATTGTACTAGTCACATCACAACCTAAGATTTTGGCTAATCTATACGCAATATATGAAACTCTAACTGAATGATTAAACCTAGTATTACCATGATGGACAATAGATTTGGTTTTAATAAATTCCTTATGAGTTAAAATAGGTTCAGCAATACTCATAAAATCCTTATCGTTATATATTTTATTTATAAATTTCAATGTAATCAACCTCTTTATTTCTATTTATTATATTCATTACTATGATAATAAATAAGTTAAACCGCATATTATTTAAACTGCTTTTTAAGAATAACATATATTAACTCAATTGTAAAGATACAAATGTTTGGTATACAATACTATCCATATAAGTTACATAAGTAAAATTAAATTAAAAAAAGAGCTACTTTTTTTCAGCAACTCTTATCATTTATAATCTTTTTACATTTTCAAGCGAATTTTCATTTTTCAATTCTTCTTCTAATTCGTATCTTTCAGAATCTATATATCTACTTTTTAAATTAGAAGTTTCTATAAAAGCACGCTTAGCTTTATAGGCCAAAACACCAGCAGCACCTGATAACAATATTGATCCAATGAGTCCCATAATAGTTTCATTTTCACTCCAATCCTTTGTTGCATATCCCGCTCCAACAGCAAACATAGAAGAAAAGGCAAATCCCCCACACAAAGAACTAAATATCGTATATGAACAAGCATCCGATTTTGCAGTATCTAATTGTTCATCTATTTTTTTATTATATTTTGCTATTTTCTCTAATTGTTCTTTTGTCATTTAAAATCCTCTTCCTATTTAAATATCAATTGTAATATCATATAAAAATATGAATTTTTTAATTATTTAGTATAATCACATGCACTACATTTAACGTTTTTATCTTTATCTTCTACAAGCAGACTGTGACACTCTGGACATAATTCTCCAGTTGGTTTATCCCATACGGCAACCTTACACTTAGGAAAGTTTCCACATCCATAAAATACTTTTCCTCTTTTAGTTTTTCTTTCAACTATTTTACCACCACATTTTGGACAATCACAAACTTCTACTACTGGTGCTTTTTCTTTAGGTTTAATATATTTACACTCTGGATATCCAGAACAAGCTTCAAATTTACCGTATCTACCAGTTTTGATAACCATTGGCCTACCGCAATTAGGACATACCTCTCCAGTTTGTTCATCTTCCTTTTTCTCCATTTTATCAAATGCGTTTTCTACTTCTGGTTCAAAGTCTTTATAAAAGCTTTCAAGCAACTTATACCAAACTTTTTTACCTTCAGCTATTTTATCTAAGTCTTCTTCCATTTTAGCAGTATATTCAACGTTTATTAAATCACTAAAAAATTCTTGCAATTTATCGGTTGTAGTTATTCCAATTTCTGTTGGATTAAGCTTCTTTTCAATTAATGTTACATATCCTCTTTGAGTTAACGTTGTAATAGTAGATGCATAAGTAGATGGTCTACCTATTCCTAATTCTTCCATTGCTTTAATAAGTTTAGCTTCGGTATATCTTGCTGGTGGTTTAGTAAAGTGTTGATCTTTTATTATTTCATCAGATATTAACACATCTCCAACTTTATATTTTGGTAGTATTTTATCTTCTGAAGATTCAAACTTTTGATACACTTTTAAATAACCATCAAACACAAGTACTTGGCCAGTAGTTTTAAAAGTAGTGTTATTATTATCTAAAGTGATAGTAGTAGCATTAACCTTAGCTTCTTTCATAAGTGATGCTAGTGCTCTTGCATATATCATTTCATATAATTTAAACTCATCTTTTGATAAATATTCTTTTATACTTTCAGGCGTTCTGTTAATACTAGATGGTCTTATTGCCTCATGAGCATCTTGCACATTCTCCTTCTTTTTAGAAGTTTTAACGTGACCAATGTATTCTTCACCATAGTTTTCTTTAATAAAAGCATAACTAGATTTTATAAACTCATCAGAAAGTCTTACAGAGTCCGTTCTCATGTAAGTAATTAAACCTACGGTATCATTTCCAATATCAATACCTTCGTATAGTTTTTGTGCAACTTGCATTGTCCTTTTTGATGAAAACCCAAGTTTAGATATTGCTTCTTGTTGCATTGTTGAGGTAATAAACGGATATTTAGAAGCTTTCTTTTTAGGTTTTGTTTCGTAGTTTGAAACGACAAACTCTTTATTTAAGCCACCAATTACTTTATCAGTTTCCTCTTCAGTTTTAAGATCTGCTTTTTTACCATCAACGGTATCTAAATCAGCTTCTATTTCTGGAAACTTAGCGGTTACAGTCCAATATTCTTCTTCCTTAAAAGCTTCTATTTCACGTTCACGATCAACGATTAGTTTTAGTGCAACCGATTGAACCCTACCAGCTGATTTACCACCAGTTTTAGATTGCATTAACTTACTTAATCTAAAACCAATTATTCTATCTAATATTCTTCTTGTTTCTTGACTATGAACTAAATCATCATCTATTTTTCTAGCATGATTAAAGGCATCAGTAACTACGTTTTTAGTTATTTCGTTAAATACTACTCTTTCATAATCATCATCAGTTAATTCTAAAGCATCTTTTAAGTGCCAAGAAATAGCTTCTCCCTCACGGTCAGGGTCGGTTGCTAAATATACTTTTTTAGCTGCCTTAGCATCTTTTTTTAATGCTGTTATGTCCTTTTTCTTTCCCTTTATAGCGACATAATTAGGTTCGAAATGATTTTCTATATCTACACCAAATCCAAACTTACCAGATGTTGCTAAATCTCTTATATGCCCCTTACTTGATACTACTTTATAGTCGCTTCCAAGATATTTTTCTATCGCTTTAGTTTTAGTAGGAGACTCTACTATTACTAAGTTTTTACTCATAATTATACCTCCCGATATTATTTATGTTCTTCTATGTACTTTTTAACAGGCCCATACGTGTGCCTATATCCATCGATTATACCATATTTATTTAATAATTCAATGTGTTTTTTTGTCGGATATCCTTTGTGCTTAGCAAATTCATATTCTGGATGTTTCTTATCTTCTTCGTACATTAATCTATCACGGGTTACTTTAGCAATAACACTAGCTGCCGCTATCGTTATGCTTTTTGCATCACCTTTTATTATTGCCTCATGAGGAATATTAGTAAATCCATCAAGAGGCATAGCATCCGTTATTATATAGTCTGGTTTCATCTTCATGGAATCTATTGCACGAAGCATACCCTGCCTTGACGCTTCATAAATATTTATCTCATCTATTTCTTTAGCAGATACTATTGATACTCCAACAGCTATTGCTTTTTCCATTATTATTGGATAATATTCTTCTCTTTTTTTCTCTGTTAACTTTTTAGAATCATTTAATCCTTCTAACGCAAAGTTACGAGGAAGTATTACGGAAGCTGCAACTACTGGTCCGAATAATGGTCCACGACCTGCTTCATCACATCCTACTACATTTTCGTAACTCAAATTCCATAATCTTTTTTCATTTTCATATAAATCTATTTTTTTATCACTCATAATTTTACCTAATCAAAAGTTACTTTTCCTAACTTTCCTTCTCTTAAATCTCTTATTATTAAATTAGATACCTTGTCATAGTCAACTTCTCCACCTGATACAAGACAGCCTCTTTTTTTACCAATAAGATCATATGCAGGTATAACATCATCTATATCAAAATAATCTATCCCATACCTATCAAATAAATTATTTTGATATTTATTAAACATAGTATCTAATATATAGCACGCAACTTTACCAATAGGTAGTATTTCTTCTTTAATAGCCGAAAAACTTGCTAAGTTATAGCTCTGTTTTTCATTATCCAGCTTTGGCCACAAAATTCCAGGAGAGTCCAACAATTCTAAATCTTTATTAATTCTAATCCACGAAAGTTTTTTAGTAACACCAGGTTTATCACCTGTTATAGTGGCTTTTTTACCAACCAAACGATTTATAAGTGTAGATTTACCTACGTTTGGTATTCCGACTATTAAAGCCCTATAAGCACGCTTTTTAAGCCCCTTTTCTTCTCTTTTTTTATTTAATTCTTCTAATAGTTCATCGGTTATATCATAAATTTTATTTATACCTTTATTATTAATCAAATCTACCATTATAACTTTATATCCTTGTTTTTCATACTCCTTTGCACAAGCCCTAGTCTTATTTTCGTCACAAAGATCACTTTTAGTCATTATCATTATTTTTGGTTTATTCTTTATTAAATCATCTATATCTTTTATTTTAGAAGAAAAAGGAATTCTAGCGTCCACTACTTCATACACAATATCAATCATATTAATATTTTCTTTTATCAAACGTCTTGTTTTAGCCATATGACCTGGATACCAATTGATTGTCGAATTTTGTCGATTATCCATTTTTATCACTTCCTTTACTAAATTATTTTCTTATTCTTAAAAGTAGTTATTTATACATAATTATATTTTTTTTATAAAAGACCACATATTACCTCTTTCATTTTTATATTTATCAACTATCTCATATCCATTTTTTAACATATTATTTATTGAATAAATATTATCACAATGTGCTTTTGTAAATATATATTTTTTACCTATACTTTTACAATATTTTTCCAATTCCACCATCGTTTTAGATTGGTAACCATTACCAACATATTCATGACTCACCATTATTGGTCCTAACGAACCAGTAATATTTTCATCAAATAAAATATTATGTTTTTTTAATGAAGAGCTGTTGGCAGGTATATAAAACATTGAACATACAGGTCGGGTTCCATCATAATATAACCAAATTTTTCCTTCACTAGACAGTAGATCAATTATTTCATTTTTTTCAAATATCCCTAACCAGATTGGATTACTCATGTTATTTATTATATAATCATATAAATATAAATAATCATCTATATCAACATCTATATCTACGCATTTCAGATCTTCAAATTTCATATTTAATTGTCCTCCAAATATTTATGTTATATATGTATTTTTTAGCTTAATCCACCTTATTTATAAGGCTTAGCTTAAGGTTATTTTTAATTTTCAATGTCCAAATTAAGGTTAACTTTTTGTAAGATTTAATTATTACTCATTATTAACAACTACCTCATCATCTATTTGCTTCATCTTAATCAATTTTTATATTGAATTTATTTATCATCATTTCCGGCTTTCCCATGTTTAATTCTTCTGAAACATTTAAACCTAAAGAATCTATGAAGTCTTGTATTTCTTTTTTCTTTTCTTTTATATCAATATCTTCGTTAGTACAATATTCAACTTCTATAAAATATCCTAAATCTTTAACTGTTTCAAAAACAATTTCATAGTCACCATATTTATAAGTTTTTTTACTATTATGAATCGTAAGTAATTTATGAAGTCCTAATTTATCAAATATTTTGTTAATCATAAAAATATCATCAACATTTGTTTCATATTCATCAGAATATAACCATTTTCCATTTTCATCAAATTGATCAACTTTATAAGTTATAGAATTAACATTATCTTTTGTTCTTAATCTTAAACATTCATCAATTTGATTTTTAGAATTAGGTTTTAAATTTTTTCTAAGTGGATCATAGTAATATGTATCTATTGTTTCCTTATTTCCTAAATATTCAAATTCATTTAATTTCTCAACAACTTCTTCAACAGGAGAATATACTTCTACTAAAATTTCTATTTCTTTCATTATGTCTAAATAATCTAATATAGTTGTAAATTTACCTTAATTAGATTCCTTTCTATTTATTTTATATAATTTATTTCCAATTAACAAGAATATTTTTTATTTCTTCTTTTGTGTTTAAAGTTATACCCATACTTACATTCCATTCTAATTTTTTATTATCACGATTATCTTTTAGAAACTCTTTTCCAAAAAAATTACCCAAAACATAATTTCTTTCTTTTATATTTGAAAATTTCAAAATAGATGAAATATCATTTTTATACCAAGATAAATTACAATTTCGTATTGATTTAATTTTATTAGAATAATTAATGTTCAAATACTTTTTCCATAGTTCAAAAAGTTCATCATCCCATTTTTCATTCCAACCAATTGTTATTAGTATACCATCATCTAATAACAACTCATAAATTTTTTTTAATTCCTTTAATATATTTTCCTTATTAGATATATTACTTGGAAATCCAAAAAAACTAATTATAAAATTAGATTTTATTAAATCTACATCTTTTATATCAGATTTAATTATTTTTACATTATCAGATTTAATATTTTGACTCAAAAAATTAATCATATATAAGTTATTATCTATCAAGAAAATATTACCCTGTATTTTTAAGTCTTTTAATAATTGATAATATATTTTTCCAGTGCCACTTCCTACATCAATTGGATTTATAATTTTAATATTATTATCATATATATATCCTTTTACTATTTCAATACATTTTTGTTCATAATCTTCAGCTCTTGAAAAAACATCGTAAAGGTAAGGATAATTATACCATTCTCCGTTTAAAATCAAAGGTTCTTTATCCATTATCAACACCTACCTTATCTTCTATTTGTTTTATTTCATCAATATACTCATAATTCAAAGAGTTTTTATTTGATATAACACCTCTTCCTAACTCTTTTTCTAAATTATTTCGTGTTTTCTTGGCTATATTTCCGCCACGTTTTGCGATTTCCTTATTTTGCTTTAAACCATATGGCTTATGTTCTTTTGCAAGTTCACGCGCTTGCAATCTCTCCTAAATCAGTTAAAGCAACCTCAATATCCGTCATATTATCTCGAAGCGATTCTTTTCTAAGACCTTTATATGTTTTATATTCGTTTGCTTTCATACCAGACCATTCTTTATATATTTCATTTGTTAATATACCATATTCAAAAGAGTTTGTTATTCCGCTTTCTTTCCAAACATCAGTCAATTTAAATCTATCTACAATTCCAGTTAACCTTGCTTTAATCCATTTATCATCATAGCCTCTTTTACGATAATATTCTACGGCTCTATTAACTGTTATCTCTGGATCAAATACTTCATCAATTCTTTCACTACCTAAATTGGCTAGCCATAATTTAAATGGTTCAGCTTTGGGACTTGGTATCGATTCTATAAGTCTTAAAATTCCTTTAGTATCCAATGTATCAGTTTCTCTTAGTTTTCCATCTTGGACCTTAAGTTTCAACCGTACGATATTTTCGTACAGTTCACTTCCTTCTTCTGTAAGTCTTTTTTTTAAATCACTCCAGTATCTCTTTGGAATATTACTATTAGTCAATGCTCCAATAACATCAACAACACTAAAATAATATTCTTCTTTTTCACTATCTCAAATACTTCTTATCTCTTTATCTTCAAATAAATTTGATATTGTTTCTAATTTATTATTCAAATATAACCACATCTTTTCTATGTTCCTAAATGTCGTAACCACCTTTCTAATTCTTATTATAAATAACGCCAAAATCATCTGCATTTATTATTAATTTCATTATCTTTATTCCCTTCAAAAAATATAAAACTCTATTTTACTCAATTTCTTATTTTATTTAGGTTTGTATGTGTTTTTCTAAAATTTACACTACCCGGTTGATTTCGACATTATTCACCAATTTTAATGTTCCATAAACCATGTTTATTACAATATGCATATAAAGTTCCTGCCTTAACATTCTTAAATTCAGCAGTCGCATCTTTTCCTGGATTTAAATAAACGTATTCTTCTCTTTCATCACTTTTAAAACAAATCCATTCAATAAAATGATCATCTTCCATAACGTGATTTACTTTAACTTTTAACATACTATCTTCTAAAGTATAAGAAGGAACATGCTTTTCAAAAGCAGCATCTGTAGAATTAGCTTTTAATACCTCCATTTTTTCATCACAGCATATAATGCCGCAATCCTCACAATCACAATCATTTACTATTTTTACAAGTGTCCCACATTTTAAGCATTTTTTAATCATTAATTCATCTTTCATAATATTGCCTCCTTGTTTATTATACTATAGAATTCTTTTTTTCTATAGTTAATGAAAAATAATTTATTTTCTATATAATTCTTTGTCAGAAATAACAATATCACCAAAAATAGATGTATATTTGTTATTTTCATATTCCTTTTTCTTTATTTCTTTATAATTATCGTTTAATTTTCCATTTGATTCATACAATGTATCTTTTATATATTTACTAGCTGTTAAACATTTTGAGCGATTAGTATAATCTAAATCCCTTTTTAATCTTGATTTCCATATATCATCAAAGTTTCTAGAATTACAATTTATTATAACAGTTTTATATTTATACTGTTTTGTAATATAATCAAAAAAAGATTGCCAAGACACATCAAAAGGGTATTCAATTATAATTGTTTGACTTTTACGAACATATGAAATTATATCGGCGCAAAACATCTTTTTCGCTAGATTCCATAAGCTCTTTCTTTCAAATTCTGAAATAAAACCATACTTTTCATAAAATTTTATTTTATAATCATCCATAGATAATAACGAATATTTATATTCTTCACTTATTTTATTAGCCAAAGTTGATTTGCCACTAGCTGACACCCCGGTTACTATTATTAATGACGACTTAAGATTTTTTAATACATCATAATCCATACTAATTATCCCTTTCTATAAAAATCAATAAGTTTTTTTATTTTGTATTCTTATTTAATTCTAATATAAATTCTTTTCTATTTAATTTACTTAAATATTTATCAAATGCTAAAGGACTTTTTGTTATTTCATTTCCCATCCACTTTTCTTTTTTATAATTATTCATTTCTTGACCTGATAAAAATTCAACTTCAATTCTAATTAAACCTTCATAAGTGCCATAATACTTCTTAATCGAAACTCTATTATCATTTAAATATAAAAAACTATCTCTTATAATTTTAGAGTATGATGTTTTCTTGATTTCAAAAAATTCTTCTTTCGTTATAATAGTCTTCTTTAATATGATATTTTTTTCATCTAATACTTCTTTTTCATAAAATTCGCCTTTTTTCTGTACTCTTAACCCATCATTTATATAATATCTTTCATACCTAATAGGTTTACTTAAAGAAATATCATCTAATGATTGAGTTATAAAACGTCTTGTTAATCTCATTATGTTCACCACCATATATTAGTAATTATATAGTTATAATCTTTTGTCAATAATATTAATAACTTCCCCTATATACATTCTGTGAGCTGGTTCTTCTTTATAAAACCTATCAACTTCATTTTGCAATATACTATCAGTATTTATATTTTTTATATCTAAATCTTGAAAATATATCTTTTTACAAATAATAGTTAACCTTGATTCCAAAAAAGAAACACAATTATCTAAAAATTCCGGTGAAAGTTTAGTAAGAGAAATCTTATCTAAATTCCTTCCAGATTTACTACCTAATATAGCTAAATCTTTTTTATACTCTTTATCATAAAAACTTAATGTAAAATAATCACTTTCTTCCATAAATTCATAAGTATAGCGAATTGGCTTTACATAGACTGTAACAACCGGTTTGTTCCAAATAGTTCCGAAGCCTCCCCAACTTACTGTCATAGTATTAAATTTTTCTTTGTTTCCTGCTGTCAATAAGGCCCATTCTTGATCTATATCATATAAAGGTGCCATTTTAAATTTCTTTAAATCCATATATTATCCTCTTTCTTATATATAAATAATTATATCATAAATTCATAAAACTTCGAGAGAACAAAAACTATAATACGCAAAAAAAGATCTTTGCAGACCTTTTCATAAATCCAATTTTATCGTCTATATAGTTTTTTTAAAGTTTCATCTAAACTTTCATGATTATATGCATCTTCCGGATTATTTATAGCCCAATCTATCATAATAGGCCTTTTTGGCGCAAGCATAAAACTTCTTACATCATCAACCGTTTCAATGTTTTGCATTTTTAGAATTTCAGTAAATACATCTGATTTTTCATTAGGATTTTTTTGATTTATAACATCCTTTAATATCGTTAACCATGTAGACTCTAAACATACGTGTAAGTCTTCTTCTAACCAATAATGAAACTTCGTTTTAGGGTGTTTTTGTTCTAATAAAAGACACTTCAAATATATTGGAAACATATCTTTAATACCATGCCAAATATCAACACTGCAATACTGGTACATAGAAATATCTTCTTTTTCTAAAAATTCCATTGCATCCGCTTGAACAATATTAATTTTACTATTCATTTGCGGTTTCAAATAACGCAAAAACATTTGTATGACACCAGGGTCTAATTCAACAATTGTTATTTCTTCTACATCTTTTTTTAAAGATAACATATATGCCACATACCCAAGTCCACATCCCATTAGTAAAATCTTTCCCTTCGCTATTTTTATAAAGGAAGAAAAAGTATTTATTTCAGATGGTTCTACACCCATCCATTTATCGGTTGGAAAAATAGTA
The DNA here is from genome assembly GCA_910580185.1 of uncultured Bacilli bacterium. Classification (GTDB taxonomy): domain Bacteria; phylum Bacillota_I; class Bacilli_A; order RF39; family UBA660; genus Aphodocola. The sequence goes on along the minus strand of CAJTWC010000003.1, from coordinate 9,084 downwards.
CCAAGAGATGGATAATGAACATCATCAGTAAAATAACAATACTTATATATTGGCGCTAGCGTTATTGGATCTCTTTCGAGCGAATCAAAACTATATGTTAAATTTGCTATATAAAAATCCTTTTTATTTAAATAAATATTTCCAACTCTGCAATCTTTGATTTGAATGTTATTAAAATAAGGATTTTTTTCCAAATATGTCGGTTCCAACTTTTTTATTTCAAAATTATTTCCAGCTCCTACTGTTAAAAAATTTGCAAATTCGACAGGAACATTACTATTTAGTATGGTTGCTACTGGAGCTAATTTACTTTCTCTATATATTAATTGATCTATAAATTCATTTGCTTTCTCAAGTTCGGTCATAAACTCATCTCCTATGGCTGCTATTATAACAAAAGATTTTATAATTTCAAGAAAAAAACTATTTTTTAACAGCAAATAATCAAGATTTTATTTTCTACATATTTATAATCAGGATTCTCAATATAAATAAAACGAGTAAAATATGTTTTTACTCGTTTAAAATATATTATTTTATTTTACTACTTTTATTTTATTTATTGGAAAAATTCTAAGATTTACCTTTCCTAATATATCTTCTTTATCAACTAGCCCCACTTGCATTCTAGAATCATTTGAGTGTGGTCTGTTATCTCCAACAACAAAATATTTATCTCCACCAATAGTTTTATAACCAATTTCTTCTAATTTAAAATCCGCTGTATCTGCATGAGTAAAATCTTCTATTTCTAAAATCCCATCAACATATAAATTATTATTTTTATATTCGATATGTTCCCCAGGAAGGCCTATTACTCTTTTTACTATTTTTTCACCATTCCAGTCAACCACAACGATATCACCTCTTTTTATACCAGATAATTTCAAACTTAATTTATTTAACAAAATTATATTATTATCATATAAAGTAGGTTCCATGGACTCACCATCAACAACCGCTGGGGTTATTATAAAACTTCTTAATAATACAACAACAATTACAACTATTATATAAGGATAAACATCTTTTAAAATCTTTTTTATTCTTTCTTTATTCATTTATATCACCTAACAAAAAATAAGGCATAAATAGCCTTATTAATTTCTTTCTTTTAACTTCCATTGGCCAACTATATTTCTAGCGTAATATAACTTAGCACGTCTTGCTTTACCTTTTCTAGTAACTTCGATTGAATCAAGTTTTGGAGAATGTACTGGGAATATTCTTTCAACACCAATACCGCTAGACATTTTACGTACTGTAAATGTTTCAGATACTCCATATCCTTTACGAGAAATTACAACACCTTCAAAAGCTTGTACTCTTTCTTTTTTACCTTCGATAATTTTAACACCAACTTTAACTGTATCACCAACTCTAAATTCAGGAACTTCTGGATTTAATTGGGCGTTTGTGATTTTTTCGATTTTGTTCATGTTCTTCGTCTCCTTCCTAAAATATATATCCAGCAATCATGCACACATGCGGCGGATTGCCTTCTTTTTAACAAAAATAATTCTATCATAATATTAATAATTATGCAAGTTTTATTAAAAACTATACATTTAATAATTAATTATAAACTTCTTCTATGGCCTGAAGATGTATCACCGTCATCATCTTCTTTTTCTATCTTACTTAACATGGCATTTTGCATTGTTCTTGTTTTTACAAAATCACTCGTGATTTGATTTATATTTTTTATTATATTATCTAAGTTTTCTTTACCTAAATACCTAGAATAATCATTTATAACGATTTGCTTTAATAATTCCGATTCGCCTAAAACTCTTCCGGTTACAGCATCATCAGCATCATTTAATGCCATACCAAAACGATAAGTTAATATATCTATTTTTTTTCTTACGTTTTTCATCGCGATTTTAGTAGCAAAATCAGGTTTGGCAATTAATATCTTAGTTAATTCATTATTTTTTGTTTTACCTTTTAATTTATAACCAGTAATAAGTTTTGGATTAAGAATTGTTACAGCCTTAGTATTATCATCTTTTGATAATGTATATTTACCTGTTTTTATAACGTCTTTTATTTCTGTTACCTTTATGTTTTTTATATCATCCACGTTTATCTTTCTTTTTACCTTGTTAATACCTTCTTTTTTTAAGGTTAATTTGTTTTTTAGTAAATCTGGCCTTTTTAAAGCAGTAATTTTTACTCTTTCATCGTTTCGCCATTTATCTATTTTCTTATGATCTCCCGAAAGAAGAACCTCAGGAACTTCCATACCTTTATAATTCCTAGGTTTAGTATATGTTGGGTAATCTAATAAATTATCATTAAATGATTCTTTTAAATGAGATTCTTCTTCTATTACACCTGGAATTAATCTTACTATAGAATCAGTAATTACCATACTAGGTAATTCACCACCTGTTAAAACATAATCACCAATTGATATTTCCTCATCACATATTGTTTTTATTCTCTCATCAAAACCTTCATAGTGACCACATATAAATATTAAATGTTCTTCCTGAGATAACTCATATGCTTTTTTTTGAGTATATTTTTCTCCTTGTGGCGATAATAGTATTACCTTTGAATTATCTTTTTTAAGACTGTCTACCGCATCAAAAATAGGTTGACACATAAGTACCATACCATTTCCCCCACCATATGGTGTGTCGTCTACTTTTTTGTGTTTATTATCTGCAAAATCCCTAAAATTACAAGTGTTTATTTCAACTTTATTATTATCAATCGCTCTTTTTATAATTGATTCGTTTTTAAAACCTTCAAACATATCTGGAAATAATGTTAAAATATCTATTTTCATGACAACAGTCCTTTCACGTTTTCAACAACAACTTCTTTTTTATCCATATTAATATCTTTAATAAAAGCTTTAACATATGGAATCATTACATTATTATCTAAAACTAAAACTTCATTTGCTGGAGTATCTAACACATCGGTAATTATCCCCACAAAATTGTTATCTATTATAACATTAAATCCTATTAAATCAAAAGATAAATATGTATCTTTATCTAATTTTAAATCCTCTTTATTTATGTATACCATTGAGCCTTTTAAATGTTCAATCAAATTAATATCATGTATTCCATCAAACACAACCATATCGAAGTTTTTATGTTTTCTATATGATTCTACAACATACCTTTTTTTATCTCTTCCAACATAAAACTCCATGCCTTTAACAAATACTTTATCTTTATGTCTAAAATTAGAAAGTAATCTAACCTCACCTTTGATTCCATGAGTATTAACAAGTTTTCCTATATATAAATATTCCATATTAATCCTCCTTATTTAATTCATACATTATAATTGAAGTTGCAACTGCAACATTAAGACTTTCACACGTGCTATTCATGGGAATGTAAATATTAGTATCAGCATAATTTCTAACATAATCTGATACTCCTTGCCCTTCGTTTCCCATAACAATAATTACTTTATCCTCATTTTTAATTGTATTTATTTTTTTACCATCAGTTACATCCGTTATGCATATTTTATAATTTTCTTCTTTTGCAGTGTTTAAAAAATCTACTAAATTTCTAGTAATAACATTAGTTTTAAAAAGCATACCTTGTGATGCTCTAATTAACTTATCATTATATTTATTAACTGAGGTATCACTTAAAACTATGGTGTCAAAATTAAAGGCATTAGCACTTCTAATTATCGTTCCAATATTACCAGGATCCTGAAGATTATCTAAAACAATTACTTTATTTCCAATTTTCTTTTCTTCAGTAAATTTACATATTCCAATAGCATTACTACTAGATGGTAATACGCTTATGTAATTCATTATGTTTTGAGTAACTAAAACGTTAGGTACGTTATAATCTAGTTCGTCTACCGATATTGTTTCTAACAAAATACCAGCATTGTAAGCTTCTTCTATCAAATGAAATCCTTCTACTATAAACTTACGTTCTTCATTCATAAACTTATTATTTCTTAATTTATTTATATATTTTATTTTCTTATTTTCCTTGGATTCAATTATCATAATTACTCCTTTAACTCTTTTCTTACCATCTTGTATTCTGGACAATATTTAAAAACGGTATTCCAAAACGCTTTACTATGATTAAAATGTACAAAATGTGATAGCTCGTGAACTATAACATAATTTAAATACTTCGGATCTTTTTTTATAAGTTCTAAATTTAAAGTAACAGAATTATCTTTTTTATTACATACGCCCCATCTTGTCTTCATACTCCTAACCTTTAACTTAGGATAAGGTATTTTTTCTTCAAATACATAATATACCTCATCTAAGTACTTTAAGAACTCCGCCTTTGCCATTTTTTTATACCACTTATCAAGCATAACATCATCACTAACAATCAAAGTTGTGCCATCAAATAATGGCTTTTTAACATCTTTATAACATATATTGATACATTTGCCTAATACTTTATTTTCCTCTTTTAATTTGGTATTATTTTGTTTTATTTTAATATCTATCATTCTTTTTATTGATTTTTTATTTTCGTTTATGATTTTACTTATCATATGTTTAGTGTAAAGATATGGACAAGTTACTTTTATTTTTAAATCATCAGATACTCTAATATACAAATTTTTATTATGTTTCTTTTCTATAATAACCTCATATATTTCATCTTCAAGTACTAATTCCATATAAATCACCTTAAAATATTATATCATTTATTACAAATCTTATAAAGTCTTTAATCAAAACAAAAAACAGAAAAATAATTTCTGTTTTTATATATTTTTTAAGGCATTAATTATTTTTTCATCAGCATCATTGTACATTAGCTCTTTTAGTACAATATCCTTTATCAAACAAGACTGATCTTCCTTAAAACCAGGTAAATACATACTAGGATTTTGAACAAACGAATCACTATCTTCTTTTATCTGTTCTAATATTAATTCAACCCAAGTTTTAGAATCTTCATTTAATTCTTCTTTTAAAGCTCCAATTTCTAAAAACAACTTATTTTTTTGATACATAGCTTTTCGATCTTCTCTTTTACCTAATTTAATGATTGCAGCAGCATTATCTTGTGATTCTTTTTTTCTACTTTTATTTTTTTCTGCTAGACGATACTCTTCACGTAATTCTAAATTCAAACTGTTTAAATCATCATTTTTAAATAATTCATCGTTTCTTATCGCTTTAGAATACTTATCCAAATTTTCTTTAAATAATTCTGTATTTAAGTTAATATCGATTCGTTTTAAATTTTCAATTATATTAATTAAATTAGATATTTTATCCAAATTAACCGTAATTTTATTAATTAACCTTGATATTGTATCATAAAAATCAGTATTATAATAAGCTAATATTTCAAACAGAAATTCTACATCTTTTTTATCTGAACTTTTAGTATTTTTAAACACAACTTTTCCACGTTTAACTTTATAACCTCTCTTTTTTTGTAAGATAATATATAGTATTTTTAATGTTGTCATAAATGAAATTGAATTTTCGAACTTCTCATTACTAATTTTTATGTTTTCAATTTCTCCTATTTTATAACTAAATTTTAATTTGATATTATTTTCACACATTTTTTTTATAATAAAAATTAACTTTTCTTTACTAAAAATACTATCAATAAATTTTAAATAATCATATTTTTCAAGCACATTTATAGGCGATTCATACTTGGAAAAATCAAATGCAGCATCATTTTCATTTGAGTATCTTAAATCAGCTGCTACTTTTTTTAAAATTTCAACATCTTTTTGATAAATTTCTTCTTTTAATTTTAAACAAGATAAAGCTTTCTCATAACTTACCATTTTTTTAACCTCCTATTATATTATTTTTTTACAGCAGATAAAGAATCTATCATTTCCTTATACTTATCCTTATCAGTAAACCTTAAATCTTCTATTGCCGCGCTAACTATTAAATTAAAAGTATCTTTATCTACTTCTTTTTCTCCCGGAAGGCAGGTCATTGGATTATTTATATATTCCATAATTATTGCATCATTAGAAGTTTTTATTTGTTCTACTACTATTTCAAGCCACATTTTTGACTCCGAATTCATCTGATTTATCAATGTGTTTAAGTTTTCTTCTATTTGATTTTTTTCATGTTGTTCAAATCTTTCTTCTCTTGTACCATATTTATACAATGGTTCTGTTTCATTTAATTTTTGTTTTTTATCATAATCTTTTACTATATTTCTAAAATAAATATTAAGATCTTTTGATTCTGAAAAATCAAACGCAGGATTATTTCTAATGTGTTTAGAATAATCATTTACTAAAGCCTTATATTCTTCTGTATTATTATTAATATCGCAGCTGTATAACTGACATAAAATATCTATTAATCCATCATATTTATTATTAATGTTAATTAACCTTTTATAAACCATATCTAATACATTAGTAATATTATTATAATAAGAAACTATTATAGCTTTAAGAACGTTATTTTTTACCGAAAATTCTCTTTCCAACATTACGCCTTTGCCTTTTATACCTGAATTAATTTTAGAAAAATAAGATTCCAGTTCGCACAATCTATTTAATAGTTCTTTGTATGAATCAACATCGTCGAAATGTTTACCATTCATATTAATGTCTTTTAATGATTTTTTTGTAGCAAAACGAATCAATAAACTTTTACCCACAAGATTTTGATAATGAGCTTCTAGTTCTTCTTTTGTATATCTTGATTCGATAAACTTTTCATATTCATATTTTTCAATTATTTGGATTGCATCATTTAAAGTTTCAATATCACATACAGTATTATTATTAAATGCATCTTTTATCTTTTTTATAGCATTCTTAGTTATATTAATTTCTTCTAAATATTCATTCTGTTTAGATTTTAAAATACTAATTAAATTATTTATTTCCATCATAATAATCCCCTTAACGTTACGTAACGTTTGAATGTTTTTAAATTAAAAACATTATTTTCTATTTTTATTTTTTTCTATTTTCTCAAGTATTTCCTTTGCGGCACAGCCATCATAATATACGCCTGTTTTTTCTTCTATATAATCTGAGCAGTCACACATAAGTTCAAATAATTTATTAATATATTCATCTAAATCATCCTTATAATATGTAACCTCTTCATTAGTATAATAAGACTCATATCTAGCATTTTCCCACTCTACTTCTAAAAAGTAATTTAATAATAAAAGTATATCATTATAATCTTTTTTATTTTTAATAATTTCATCTATTTTACTAGATAGTTTCTTAGTAGCTTTTTCATAACCATCTTTTTTTAAAGATTTTACAATCCAAGTTTTAGTTGTCTTAATACTTTTTGTAGTACTTTTAATCTTTTGTAATTCTAATGTGACTTCATCAGGAGTACAAACTACATAATTAGATTGAATTAATTCTTCTTTTTCTTTAGTAGGAATACTTGGTTTTGCCTCATTAATTTCCTCGACATTCTCATTTGCTTGACTGATTTCAACATTTTTTGAAGAAGAATTTACTTTCGAATCTAAAGCAATTGATGGTTTTGATATTTCTTCACTTGTTTTAGAATGACTTGAATTTTTTCGTCTTTTCTTCTTTTTGGGTAAATCAGTCTCAGTGACATCATCTGGTATACCTTTTTTTATTCTTCTTATTACATAATTTTGATTATAAGCATATGAAATCATATTAGTGATATCTTTTCTTACTTCGTCTTTTAGTTCTTCAGGAGCATTTAAATTAAACTTTACAAATCTTTCTTCATTTACAAAATTAATTATATTCCCGTGCTTTATTCCCCTGATAAACTTCTCGAAGTTCTTTATGCTTATATCATAATCTTCAACCATCGTTTTCGTTTTACCTAAAACAATATCCATACAATTTATTAAATTGTCAAGTACGTTTTTTACAACGGTAGAGCTTAAATCACCAACTTTTAATAATTCAACATATGCACTTAAGATTTCTACCACTGAATCAAAATCTCCTTTATCAGCTAATTCACTAATAAACTTTGTTTTATCAACTGATTTTAGGTTAAGAGTTGGTTTTATTATTTGTATAAATTTAGGATGTTTTGCATTACCATCTAGAAATAAAACCATAAAGTCTTTAATAACATTTTTATTATTTTTATTTTCATTAATTGATAATATATAATTATATAAACTACGTTTTACTAAATTGGAATTATTTATATTATTACATATTTTTTTATACATAACTAATAAATTTCTAAATTTATTGGAGTCTTCCTTTATATTATTTAAAGCTTTTTCATAACTTGCAACCATTTGCTTTTGTATTTCCTCACCAGACAATTTAATTTTATCATTATCATTATTATTTTCTAATTTTTTATTATAATTATAAAATTTCTTAATTATTTTGGCATTTTCACCAGTCATTAAATATTTTTCGATAAGTTCTTTTTCTTCAGAAGAAAAAGTAATATTAGAGTTATTAATAACTGCATTCTTCATCCTATCAATTATTTCTATGCAAGTTGCCATATTATTATCAAAAATTAATAAATCACTATAACTGGATGCTATAGATTTTGCAATTTCAATAGCAAGATTGGTCATCTCGTTTTTTTTAGAAGTATATCCTCCTAAAATAGCGTTCGCAATTATTTTAAATAACCGTCTAAGAGACTTATAAACATTTTCAGATGATATTTCTTCATCATTCATAAAATCTTTTTCTAAATAAGACCCTTTAATAGCTAATTTAAAATTTTCCTTAAACTTACTATTATTTATAGCTAAATCAAGTGCCTTCATAATAGTTTCGTTTGGAACATCAGACGATAAAAGTATTTCAAAATCTTCCATCATTACAAAAACAGAACCTTCTTGAGTATTATCAACTCTGCAAAATAAACTAAACGGTTCCATATTTAATTTATTACTTTCCATTTTAGCATTTATTTCTTCTAAAATTTTGTTTAACGATCTTATCCTTGCTGTTTGTTTATTATTTAACTTAATATTTTCCATACCAAAAACACCCCTTTTGTTTTTACGGTCAGTTATGATAACAAAAAAGAACGGTTTTGTCAAATCGTTCTTTTTAGGGATTGTGTAAAATGGTTTGGGGAAAAGGTATAAAAAAAGGAAGACCTTTGTTAAA
>CAJTWC010000002.1:181558-223393 GCA_910580185.1 uncultured Bacilli bacterium | reverse complement strand
TAATCCTATTTGCTCCCCACGCTTTCGTGCCTCAGCGTCAGTAATGGCCCAGCAAACCGCCTTCGCCACTGGTGTTCCTTCTAATATCTACGCATTCCACCGCTACACTAGAAATTCCGTTTGCCTCTTCCATACTCAAGCTAGCCAGTTTATGAAACGAACCGAGGTTAAGCCCCGGACTTTAATTTCATACTTAACAAGCCGCCTACGCACCCTTTACGCCCAATAAATCCGGATAACGCTCGCTTCCTACGTATTACCGCGGCTGCTGGCACGTAGTTAGCCGAAGCTTTCTGGCATGGTACCGTCACTCCAAACTCATTTCCTAGTTTGGTCGTTCTTCCCATACAACAGAGTTTTACAATCCAAAGGACCTTCATCACTCACGCGGCATTGCTCGTTCAGGGTTTCCCCCATTGACGAATATTCCTAACTGCTGTCTCCCGTAGGAGTTTGGGCCGTGTCTCAGTCCCAATGTGGCCGTTCAACCTCTCAGTCCGGCTACGCATCGTCGCCTTGGTAGGCCATTACCCCACCAACTAGCTAATACGCCGCAGGCCCATCTAAGAGCGACGCTTTGAAGCGCCTTTTAATACAGAAACGAATCTGTATATCATCCGGTATTAGCTACCGTTTCCAGTAGTTGTCCCAGACTCAAAGGTAGGTCACCCACGTGTTACTCACCCGTCCGCCACTAGATGGAAAATCCAAATCGAGAATTGTGCAAGCACTCTTCCGTCAATGGGCCATCTCGTACGACTTGCATGTCTTAGGCATGCCGCCAGCGTTCATCCTGAGCCAGGATCAAACTCTCAAAAATATATTTTATTTTTTTGTTTGTTCTTTTCCTAGCTACTCAAATAATCTTGACGTTTTGCTCAGTTTTCAAAGATCATTTTCCCTTTGTTTTACAAAGTTTTTTTACGCTCTTTTTTGTCAAGCGCAATAAGAATATACCACATATAAATGACCAATGTCAACAACTTTTTTGAATTTTTTTCATTTTTTTTCATTTTTTTTTCAAAAATGTGTTTTTTGCTTATTTTTTCTAGTAAAAAAGCTATTTTCTTTTGATCATTTCTATTTAATATATGTACTTTATTTAATTTTTATGACTAATTAATAACATATATTTATCATAATATTTTTTAACTTCTTTCTTGTCAAATGGGCCAATACCCTTTTCGTATAGTTTAATAAGTTTTTTTAACTCTTGCTTTACAATTATATCTATCTCTTTTGAGTAATTCATTTTGTTTTTATGATACTCATATTCGGATTCATCAAGTATTTTATAACTACCATCTGGAAAACCTCTTAAATCCAAATCATAATCAATATATTTAATAACCTTACCTTCTATTATAGTAGGGCTAGCTATATTACAATAATAATAAATTCCGTTTTTTTTAAATTGAGTAATTACATTGTACCATTTGTTTTTATAAAAATATATTATCGCTGGTTCTTTTGTATACCATACTTTCCCGTCACTACTACTTACTTTTGATCTTCTATTGCCAAAAACTAAAAAATCCTTATTAATATCAATTAGTATTGCTTCATCCCAAATACGATGAATATTACCATCATGTTTATAACAATGAATAGCATAATTTTCTCCTACTCTTAAATTTCTCATATAAATCTCCTACTTTTCTATTATACTTTATTATCATAAAAAAAAACAATACAAAATAAAAGAAGGTGCTTCCCTCCTTTTATTTAACTGAAATAATTTCTAAGGCTTTCTTTAGCTGATTATCATTTTGTTCGCTTGGATTCTTCTCATAATCATTTGATAATTCTATTTCTACAGTCGGTTTTACTCCTACATCATTAATCCAATTTCCTTTTGGTGATAACCACTTTTGAATTGTATATTTTATCATTCCACCGCTATTAAGTTTTTTTGTAGTTTGAACCGTACCCTTTCCATAAGTATAAGTGCCAATAACATCCGCCCCGTATGACTCCTTTAAACCAACAGCTAAAATCTCTGATGCTGAAGCACTTGCCTTATTTACTAATACTGCAATTGGATAATTTCTTGATTCAGAAGTTGACACAGTATATTTATAGGTTGTTTTTTTGTCAGCGATTTGATAGCTTACCGACCCTTTAGGTAAAAACATATCTAACATATCTGTTACCGAATGCAAATAACCACCAGAATTACCTCTAACATCAATTACTAATCCATCAATATTTTCTTTTTCTAATGATTCAATATTATCTCGAAATTGATCATAAGTATTATTTGCAAAATTATTTATTGCAACATAGCCAATTTTCTTATTATTTATATCATAAGTTTTTGACTCGACAGATTCAATTACAACAATCCTTTTTTCTATTTCAAATTCTAATTCTTCTCCATCACGATTAATTTTTACCTTAGCCGTTTTCTTATCTTTATCTTTTATCAAAGCAACAACTCCGGTTGTAGACATTCCATTAGTACTTTTATCGTTAACGGCTATTATCTTATCATTAAATTTTAATCCCGCTATTGCAGCTGGGGAATTTTTAAATACTGAAGCAACAATAATGTTTCCACTAGCATCTAATGATATTTCGGCTCCTATTCCTTCGTATGAACCGTTCATAACCTCATCAAAGTTTTCAGTTTCACTTTTGTTAAAATAACTAGTATGAGGGTCATCTAATGATTGTAACATCCCATTTATCGCACCATTTATCAAGGTGTTTTTATCTACCTTTTTATAATATTCATCAATTATCAAGTTATAAACTTCATCGAATTCCTTTATGGTTGATGATTTTAAAATTCCTGTTTTAGTTTTATCAGGTTGAAAACTCTTAACTGATACCAAAGTTAATGATACACTTAAAATAATTATTAATAACGTAAATAAAATTAACTCATATACTTTATAATCGGTTTTTTTATTTAAAAAATTCTTTAATTTTGAATTATAATCTTTTTCTTCTTTTTTATTTATCTTTTTATCCTTCATATATATCCTCCATATAATAAAAGTATAGCACAATAGGTAAAAAAAAGTAACATTTTGTTACTTTAATTCACTTATTATATTAGCACCGCCTGTTACTGCTTTTGTGACAATACCACCATTTATGATTAACAAAGCATTTTCCTTAACCTTCAAACTTGATGAATCTTGTACATATAAATTATCAGCATCAGCTTTAAGTGACCTATTTATTGCCTCATCAACGTTTACAACATAAAGTTTTGTTTTTCCATTATAGTTTTTTATCATTTCTTTCAACTCATTACTTGCATTTTTACTTGAAAATACAACAACCATATAAGATTCTTCACTTCTATTAAATATTTTATCCGCAATTATCTTATTATTATATTGATTAGTAGAAACTGTGGTAGTCGTTGTTTTGTTATCTTTAGTTTTATTTTTTTTACCACCAATTTCTCCAGTCATAAATATAGCTGTCGCAAGGTAAACGATAACAAGTATTATTATTACAAATACCCCAAGCATTATTCCATTTTTTATTTCGTCTTTCATTTGCATCACCAAATTAATTGTATCACAATATTGGTTTAATTAAAATATTATTTGCTAACAGGCATTAGTGAGATTGATCTTGCAACGGTTAATAATTCCTCTTGTGACATATCACTTGATACTAAATAATACTCCACACCGTTTGTTGTCCAATTTACAGATGTATCACTTACTATTGCTATCGTATCAGTAAATAAATCTAAATCACCACTTGTGGGTATCACTGATAATTCATCTTCTTTACTTACGGTTTCTTCTACCAACATAAATGGAGTTTCCCCAGCAAACGTAAGAATAATCCTAGAGCCTGTGTCTAAATCAACAGTTTTTTCCGTATCCAAATAAGTCCCTTCTGGTAAATACATTGGATAAACAGCTTCTTCAAGCACGCTTGTTTCTTTTGTTTCGGCCTCTTCTTCATTTGAGGCAGAAGCTTCCATATTTTCTTTTAATTCAAAATAATTTTCCTTGAATTTTGCTTTCATATCTATATCTTTAAAATTAACTTTAATTCCTACATTATCATCACTATCATAAACAGTGACTTTTTTTATGTTAAACTCTTTATCAAATACTACTACTTGATAGGTTAAATTAGGATTATTTTTATAATTTACCGTACTAGTAAATACATAATTGTTCTTTTGCTTTTTCATTGATAATTTTTGATCATTTTTCATATCTCTAATAACAGATTGAACTAAATAACTTTGTGAGCTATTATATGGCCATTTACTCTGAAATTTAAAACTTTTGTTAAGTGTTGGAGTTAAAACGTATACACCATCTTTATTTTTTAGAATAATTTGTTCATGATTATTAGTTTTATTTCTTAAAGATACTCTATAATAATCTTTTTTCTTATATGAGATACTAACATCATATTTATAAATATCTTCATTATTTATTAATTCCATTTCTGCATTTAATTTATACCCATTTGTATCATTTAATTTTTTTTCAATCTTGCTAAATATACTATCTTTAGTTTCCTTTCCGCATCCAGTTAAACATATTGCACAAAAAAGCACCATTAAAACACCAAAAATTTTTTTCATTAATTCACCTCTTTTATTTTCATTTAATTATATGGTTTAAAAATTTTAATATTCGTGTATAAAATCATATTTTTTGATTATCATATTAGTATAAAAGGAGGAAATTATGAAAACATTACAAATTATAGCTATTACTGTTATGATCATTGGTGCTTTAAACTGGGGATTAATCGGTTTATTTAACTTTGATTTAGTTGCTACTATATTTGGTGGTACAGCAGCTATCGGGTCTAAAGTCGTTTATATATTAGTTGGTTTATGTGGATTAATCAGTATTAAGACACTTGCTGAATTAATAAATGACGTAAAATAAAAATAGTTTTCATTAATTTGAAAACTATTTTTTTAATATTCTACTTTCATTAAGGTAAGACCACAAGCTGGTGCACAAATAGATGCCTTACGTCTATCTTTTTGTTCTAACATTTTAGGAATATCTTTATAAGATAGTTTTTCTTCACCAACTTTTATTAAAGCGCCCACCATGTTTCTTACTTGGTATTTTAAAAAGCCTTTACCTTTAAATGTTATATATATAATACCTTCTTTTTCTTTTACACTTGCTTTATATATATTTCTTATTTTATCCTCTTTCTTATCCTCAGCGGATGCAAAAGATGTAAAATCATGAACACCCACAAAATATTTAACAGCCTTACGCATTTTCTTTATATTTAAAGGTTTTCCGTATTGATACACGTGGGTACGAAGTAAGGGATTATATTCCAAAGTATTTATCTTATATAAATAAGTTTTTGATTTAACCATATATCTGGCATGAAAATCTAAAGCTACCTCCCTAAGCTTATTAATATGAATATCACTTGGTAAATAACTATTTAACGCACCTTTTAGTTTATATGTTGTAATATCTTTGTCAAAATCAAAATGAGCCACCTGGTGAAGTGCATTAACGAGTGCATCCGTTCTACCAGAAGAATGTATTATTACTTTCTTACCACCATTAATATTAGTTAATACCTTTTCAACTTCCTCTTGCACAGTTCTTTTTCCAGGCTGCCTTTGATAGCCATTAAAGTTTTCCCCAGCATAAGAAAAATCTATTAAATATCTCATTATAATCACCCCACTAATTACAGGCTAAATTATATAACAAATAAAGAAAAAAAGCTACTATATAGCAACTCATTTAGTTTGTAATAACAGCTTTATTACTGGATGCTTCATAATTATCATCATAATCTGAGGTTATACGTTCACTACAATTCAAAAACGCACTAAATTCTGGCTCTCCAGAAGTAGTATTAACTTTTAAATAACCTTTACATGTCTCACTAGTTTTATAAGGACTTTGAATGTTATCTAAATATCCTTTACGCTGCAGCTCTTCAACGGTAATTATAAATTCATCTTCGTTTTTATACATATTATAAAAAGAATCTGATGCAACTTTATCTCCAGATATCATCTCATGAGTATATATTTCAGGACCTAAATCTTCTATTTCTTTTTGAAGTTTTTCAAATACATCATCTGAAGCATTTTTCTTTATATTCATAACAGACATTGTTACAATAGATCCTATTATCCCTAATACTACAACTAC
Organism: uncultured Bacilli bacterium; assembly: GCA_910580185.1. GTDB lineage: Bacteria > Bacillota_I > Bacilli_A > RF39 > UBA660 > Aphodocola. The sequence continues at coordinate 217,253 of CAJTWC010000002.1, read as the reverse complement.
TGCTAATAATTCTACCAATGTAAAACCTTTTTTATTCTTCATCTAATTCTCCTTCTTTCTTTGTATGTTATAACCTACTTTTAATAATAAATTAAGTGGTACAATCTTACATAATATTTTACTTATCTTATTTATGAATCCTGGTACTATAACAAGTTTATTTTTAAGCATTTTACGAACTGCATAACTTGCTACATACTTACTAGATAAACTTTTAAATCCAAACTTTACTCCCGCTACATTATTAAAGTTAGTATCAACAGGACCTGGGCATAATACTGAAACTTTTACATTTAACCTCATTCTTCGTAATTCCTCAGAAATAGCCGTTGTAAGGCGGAAAACATAGGATTTAGTAGAATAATAAGTATTCATCAAAGGACCCGGTAAAAACGCCGCGGAAGACGCAACATTAAGTATTCTACCCGAATTTTTACTTACCATATCTTTTAAATATAGTTTAGTTAACACATGAACTGATTTTATATTTAAATCAATCATATTTAACTCATTCTCCAAATCAGTTTCATTAAACATGCCGAATAAACCATATCCTGCGTTATTAACTAATATATCTATATCTTTAAATTTATTATATAATTCTTTACAATTATCCATAACAGATAAATCAGTAACGTATATTTGAGTTTTAGTTTTGCACATCACAGCGGTATTTTCAAGTTCCTTTTTATTTCTTGCAACTAATATAAGATCATAACCCATACTACTTAACTCAAGAGCAATATCACGGCCTATACCACTTGATGCGCCAGTTATTAGTGCCTTCATCTATTATCACCTTATTAATTATACTACATTATATATTATTAATCAAAAATATTTTTAAATGTGTGATATAATTGTTGTACGAGGTTAATTATGATACATAAGGGAATGAAAAGGAGAATTAAAGTAGTTAAGAAAAAAAAGAAAATAATTTTAAAAAAATGGGTTAGAGTAACAATTTTAGTTATCTTTATGTCAATATTTATATTTTCATCATTTAAATTATTTATTTGGAATCAAGATGGAAACGAAATAAAAGATATTGAAAAAAAGTTAATTGAAGATGTCAAACCAATAGAAAAAGAAGCAACCATCGAAAACACAGAAATAATAAATCCACCAGACGATAAAGATAATGATTATTGGAATTATATAAAAATGAATATGTTAAGTGTTAATTTTAATGAACTTAAGCAAAAAAATAAAGATACAGTTGGCTGGATAAAAGTAGAAGGAACAAACATTAATTATCCAGTCGTACAAACGAAAAATAATGATTATTACTTAAATCATTCTTATGACAGAACAAATAATAAAGCTGGTTGGGTTTTTGCAGATTACAGAAATAACATTGATAATTTTGATAAAAATACAATAATATATGCCCATGGAAGAGTAGATACAACAATGTTTGGAAGTTTGAAAAACATACTTAAAAGTTCTTGGTATAACAATAAAAATAATCATGTAATAAAATTTTCCACAGCAAAAGAAAATACATTATGGCAAGTATTTTCAGTATATACAATACCTGCTGAAAGTTATTATATAACTACAAAGTTTTCTTCAGAAGAAGAATTCACAAAGTTTGTAAACACACTAAAAGAAAGAAGCAAAGTTGAATTTAGTGCAATCCCATCTAAAAATGATAAAATACTGACCTTATCAACTTGTAAAGATAGCAAAGGAAACCGGGTTGTTATGCATGCCAAATTAATTAAAATTGAAACCAAATAAAAAATACTTAGATTTGTTTCTAAGTATTTTTGTTTATTAATGATGTTTAATCAAACTTCTAGTAGTTATCCCAATAACTCCTAAACCAGCTAAAGCTAATACAAAGTATAAACCTATATTATCTGCTGTATTAGGATTCTTTTCTGCAACTTGAGTAGTAGTTATCACTTCAGCTGGTTCTTCTGGAGTTGTTGGTTCTTCTGGTTCAACTGGAGCTTTAGTTTCTTCAGTATCGCCATCAATTATTACTGCTAAACCATCTTGCAATTCTGATGTTTTTGCAACTACAGTGCTGCCTTCTTTTATAACAATTACGTTATCTTTTAAAGATGCTTTTTGAGCACTTGAAGAATCATTATCAATTACTACTTCACTGACTTGTGTTTCATCAACATAAAGTGGATTTACTTGTTCAGTAGCATTAATTTTTCCATTCATTATTAAGGATGGGGTACTATCAACATTTACACCTTTTGCGAATTCTATACCATAAGCATTATTTTTCATGGTTAAATCTTTTATTACTAAAGTTCCACCATTAATTAATGCAGCACCAAATCCTGAATTTTCAATTGTAACACCATCTAATGTTACATTTCCTCTGTATGATTGAACACCATATTTAGTTGCATTTTTTAAAGTAACATTAATTAATGTTAAATCACTTGAGGATGTAATAATTGATCTGTTACCACTACCATTTTCTTCGTTAATGTTAACAATAGCAAATCCATTACCATTAATTGTAGTTTCTCTATTAGCAATTAAATAACTATTTATTTCAATATCATTGGTTAATGTTATATCTCCTCCGTTTGCTATTGCATTAACTAAGCTTGTTTCATCACTTACATCTAATGCATTAACTTTTATAAAAGGTAATAAGCAAAGTGTGCATACAAATAAGTATGAAACCGTTTTTAACAATCCTTTTTTCATAAACCTTTCTCCTTTCCATGGATTAAACCAAATCGCTTCAGTTCTACTTTTACTATAATATATGATATTGCAATGGTAAAGAAAAATTTGTCAGTTTTACACATAAAATTCAAAAATTTGACATAATTAAATTTAATTACTTTTACTTTGAATATAAATTATAGATAACCTGCATGTAAAACATATATTACATAATTCATACTTATTATAAAAAAAAGAACCATATACAGGTTCTAATTTATTAGTCTACTAATTCTAGTATAACCATAAGAGCGTCGTCGCCCCTTCTTTCAGTTAATTTAAGTATTCTAGTATAACCACCGTTTCTATTTTCATAACGTTTTGCAAATGTCTCAAAAACCTTTTTGACAGCATCGTTATTGTTAAATAAGAAAGCAAGTGCTTTACGTCTAGAAACTAGGCTACCATTCTTACCATATGTAACCATTTTATCAAAACACTTACGTACTTCTTTTGCACGTGTTTCAGTAGTTTCAATACGTTCATTCATAATTAGGTCTGTTGTAAGGTTTGCAAGCATAGCTCTTCTATGTTTGTTAGTACGTCCTAATTTTCTATATGCCATAATTCCTCCTTTTAGTTTTAGTCATCATTTCTAAATGAGAATCCTAATTCTTTTACTTTATCAATAACTTCTTTAAGTGATTTCTTACCTAAGTTACGGATCTTCATCATTTCGTTTTCTGATTTTTGAGTTAAGTCTTGTAATGTGTTAATATTAGCTCTCTTTAAGCAATTATATGCTCTAACTGAGAATTCTAATTCATCTATAGACATTTCTAAAGCCTTAGTCTTAGAATCATCAACGTTTTGCTTCATAAGACCAGTCTCATCAGCAATTTCATCTAAGTCTGTTAATATTTCAAAATGTTCAATTATAATTCTTGATGCTAAAGCAACTGCTTCCTCTGGTTTCATTGATCCATTTGTCCAAACTTCCATAGTTAATTTGTCGTATGAATCATCTTGACCAACACGAGCTCCTTCAACCTCATAGTTAACTCTTTCAATTGGTGAAAAGTTAGAATCCATTGCGATTGTATTTAATTTAACATCTCCAATGTTTTTCTTATTAGCTTCAGCTCTAACATATCCACGACCATTACCAACAGTCATTTCCATGTTTAACTTTCCACCTTTAACTATTGTAGCAATTTCTTGTTCAGGATTTACTATTTCAATGTCAGCATCTTTTTCGATATCAGCTGCTGTTACAACACCTTCACGGCTAACATTTAACCTTATAGTTTTTGGTTCATTTGTTAAGTTTTTAACAACAACATTTTTTAAATTTAATATAATCCCTGTTACGTCTTCAACTATTCCATCTATAGTTTGGAATTCATGAAGAACACCGTCGATGTAAACACTAGTTATAGCATCTCCAGGTAATGATGATAACATTACTCTTCTAAGTGCGTTACCAAGTGTTGTACCGAATCCTCTTTCTAAAGGTTCGATTTCAAATTTTCCATAGTTTCTGCTTTCTACATATTCAGCAACTTTAAATATTGGTTTTTCGAATTTTATCACGTAAAATCACTCCCTTTTCTAAAATTATCCACGTGGACGTTTTGGTGGACGACAACCATTATGTGGTACTGGTGTTACGTCTGTAATTGAAAGAATCTCTAAACCTGCAGTTTGAAGTGATCTAATTGCAGTTTCTCTACCTGATCCAAGACCTCTTACAAAAACATCTACTTTTCTCATTCCAGAATCATATGCTGCTTTTCCTGCTGCTTCCGCACTCATACCAGCTGCAAATGGAGTTTTCTTTTTGCTTCCTTTGAATCCTGAAGTTCCACTTGATGCCCATGATACAACATTACCTTCTTTATCAGTAATAGTAACGATTGTATTATTAAAAGTAGAATGTATATGAGCTTGTCCTTCAGGGATATTCTTCTTAACCTTACGTTTTCTTGCTTTGTAAGCCATTTATATATCCTCCTTTTTCCTACTTCTTCTTATTTGCTACAGTCTTACCTTTACCCTTACGAGTTCTTGCATTACTTCTAGTAGATTGACCTCTTACTGGTAAACCTTTACGATGTCTTAACCCTTGGTAAGAACCTATTTCCATCTTAGTTTTAATATTCATAGAAACTTCTCTTCTTAAATCACCTTCTAGTAGGTAATTATCTAATTCTTTACGAATTTTAGAAATTTCTTCTTCAGTTAAATCTTTAGCCTTAGTATCAAGGTTAATATTTAACTTATTTAAAATGTTTCTTGATAACTTTCTACCAATACCATGAATATAAGTTAATGCTATTTCTATTCTTTTGTTATCTGGTAGATCTACGTTCTTTATACGTGCCATTACTTTCGCACCTCCTATTATCCTTGTCTTTGCTTATGTTTTGGGTTTTCACAGATAACCATTACTTTCCCATTACGTCTAATAATTTTACATTTATCACAAATTTTTTTAACTGATGGTCTTACTTTCATCTTTATTTCCTCCTATCATTTTCTATAGGTTATACGCCCACGTGTTAAATCATAAGGTGATATTTCAAGGACTACTGTATCACCTGGTAAGATACGAATTTTATTCATTCGCATTTTACCAGAAACGCGAGCTTCTACAGTGTGTCCATTTTCCAATTGAACTTTAAAATCGCCGCCTTTTAATAATTCAACAACTTTACCTTCAAGTTCAATAACATCTTCTTTTTTAGCCACTATAAATCACCCTCCTGTTTATTATCTGGCAATTAGTTTTCCTCTAAAACTTTAACTGCTTCATCAAACGTATCATATTTACTTGTATGAGAATTAATAGTTTTTAACACACCTTTTGATTGATAATAATCGAATAAAGGCATAGTTTTTTCCATATATTCATCAAAGCGTTTAATGAATGTTTCTTCTTGATCATCTGCTCTTTGGATTAATTCAGATCCACAGTCATCGCAAATCCATTCAACTTTTGGTTTCATTTCACTAGAAACCTTGTTATATATTCTCTTGCATTTTGGACAAGTAATTCTAGATATAGATCTTTGAAGTGCTGCTTCTTTTTCAATTTTAATGTAAATTACAACACCAAGATCCCTACCCATACTTTCTAATAGTTCATCATACTTTTCAGCTTGAACCTTAGTTCTTGGAAATCCATCTAATATATAACCATTTTCACAATCTGGTTTAGTTATACGATTAGCGATTAATTTTAATATTATATCATCAGTTACTAATTTTCCTGATTTCATTATGCCTTCAACTTCTTTGCCAAGCTTTGTTCCAGCATTTATTTCATCTCTTAATAAATCACCCGTTGAAATATGACCATATCCGTATTTGCTAACAAGCATTTCAGATAATGTGCCTTTACCCCCGTTAGGAGGCGCTAAAAATATAATATTTTTCATTATTTTCTATAATCCCTTTCATACTTTCTAGCTGATAAGCTACTTTCAATTTGATTATAAGTTTCAAGTGCTACACCAACTACTATTAATAACCCTGTTCCTCCAACTGTTACCGAAGTAGGTAAACTACTAAGGTTAGAAACTAATATTGGAAGGCCAGCTATGATAACCAAGAATATTGCTCCCAAGAACGTTGTTCTTGATAATACCTTGCTAATATAATTTTTAGTTTCATTACCAGGTCTTATACCAGGTACATATCCACCTTGCTTATTTATGTTTTCGGCTACCTCTTTAGGTTTTAAACCAGATGCCATAAACGTATATAAATAAGTAAATAATATAATAAGTAATACATATAGTATAAATCCTGTTACTGTATTATAGTTAATATAACTATTTACGAATAATGAGAACGAATCTTTTTTTAAGAACGTTGCAATAAGTGATGGTATAGATACCAAACTTGATGCAAATATAACTGGCATAACTCCTGCTGAATTTAACTTAAATGGAATATATGTCTGTTTTGCACCATATGCTGTTGAAGTTCTATTCGAATACTGAATAGGTACTCTTCTTTCAGACTTTTCAATAAATACAACTCCCACTACTATTGCGATATACACAAGTAAGAATAATATAAACTTAGTAACACCTAATGCTACTTCTTGAGTAGTACCAGATACCACAAATGAACTAAACGCATCAACCATCATACTAGGTGTACTAATTAATATACCAGCCATAATTAAGATTGATATACCATTACCAACACCTTTTCTAGTTATTTGATCTCCTAACCATAGCAAGAAACAAGTTCCAGCAGTTAAAATTAAAGTTACTCTTAAGTATTCCATCGATGTTGCTGCCTCTCCTAAAAATGAGAATGACATAACAAGTCCTTGAAGGAATGCTAAAGCAATACCTAAATACCTAGTTATTTTATTTAATTTAGTTCTACCAGAATAACCTTCCTTTGCTAAATTAGAGAAATATGGAATTATATCCATTTGTAACAACTGAACGATTATTGAAGCACTAATGTATGGTGTAACTCCTAACGCAAAAATTGAGAAGTTCTTTAAAGAACCACCACCCATTACGTTAAGTAGTTCCAAAAATCCTAAATCTTGTGTGATGTTTTCAGTACCAGGAACGCGAACTGCTGTTCCTAATTTATAGATAAATAATATAAGCAGTGTGAATAAAATTTTATTTTTAATATCCTTGTTTCTGGCTGAAAAGATTTGTTTAATGTTTTTAAACATTTTAAATCACCTCAGCTTTTCCACCCTTAGCTTCTATCTTTTCTTTAGCTATATTAGAGAACTTATGAGCTCTAACAGTTAATTTCTTTTCTAATTCTCCATTACCAAGTACTTTTATACCAGATAATTGTTTTTTTATTATTCCCATTTCGAATAATAATTCTGGAGTTACTTCTGTACCTTCCTCAAATCTATTTAAATCTGATACATTAATAACCGCATATACCTTTTTGAACATTGCGTTTGAAAATCCACGTTTTGGAAGTCTTCTATATAAAGGTAATTGTCCACCTTCAAATCCAACTCTTACTCCTCCACCGCTTCTTGACTTTTGTCCGTTTTCTCCTCTACCACTTGTTTTTCCAGTACCGCTACTAGAACCACGACCTAATCTTTTGATATCCTTTTTAGAACCAGCGTTATATTTTAATTCATTTAACTTCATTATCCTAAAATCTCCTCTACAGATTTTCCTCTTAACTCAGCAATATGTTCAGCTGACTTTTGTGATTTTAGAGCTTCTATAGTTGCTCTTGCGGTATTTAATTTTGTGTTAGATCCAAGTGATTTTGAAATTATATCTTTTACTCCGGCTAGTTCTAGAACCATACGAACCGAACCACCAGCGATAATACCAGTACCAGCTTTTGCAGGTTTAATTAAAACCTTTGCAGCACCTGCTGTTCCGATAGCATCGTGAGAAACCGTTCTATCCTCAACTAAATCAATCTTAATTATTCTATTAGTCGCATCTTGAACAGCTTTTTTGATTGCATCTTGAACTTCGTTTGCTTTACCAGTTCCAAGGCCAACCTTACCTTTACCATCTCCAACTGCTACTGTTGCAGCAAAACGAAGACGACGTCCACCTTTGGTAACTTTAGTAACACGATTTACAGAAATAACAGTTTCGTTATATTCTTTTTCACGTGGTTTTCTTTCTCTTCTTTCCATCGTTACCCTCCTTTAGAATTCTAATCCATTTTCACGTGCAGCATCAGCTAATGCTTTAACGCGTCCATGATATAAGTATCCGCCTCTATCGAATACTACTTTAGTAATTTTTGCTTTCTTTGCTTTCTTTGCAACCAAAGCTCCTACAAGCTTACTTGCTTCTACGTTACCACCATTTTTAATATTTAAATCTTTATCTAATGAAGATGCACTTACTAGTGTAACACCTTTTACATCATCAATTATTTGAACACTAATGTTCTTTAAAGATCTATATACACTCATTCTTGGTAACTCGCTAGTTCCGCTAACTTTGTTTCTTATTCTAGCGTGTCTAGCCATACGAGCTTCATTACGTGATGTTTTCTTTATCATTGTAATAATCTCCCTTTCCTATTATTTAGAAGCCTTCTTACCTTCTTTACGGCGAACATGTTCACCTTTGTAACGAATACCTTTACCTTTATATGGTTCTGGCTTTCTAACTTCTCTTATCTCAGCAGCAAACTTTCCTACTGCCTCTTTATCAATACCTTTAACTGTTATTTCAGTAGTACTAACTGCTTCTACAGTAAGTCCCTCTGGTACAGTAAGTTCTACTTTGTGTGAATAACCAGCATTAATTTCTAATGTTTTACCTTTTGGATTAAATCTATAACCAACACCAATTATTTCTAGGCCTTTTTCATAACCTTCTGATACACCTATAATCATGTTTTTAATTAACGCGTTAGTTGTACCATGCATTTGTTTTGTCTTCTTTATATCACTGTTTCTTGTAACCTTAACAATGTTTTCTTCAACTTTAACATCAATATTTGCATTTAATGTTAATGATAATTCACCTTTAGGTCCTTTTACAGTGACGATACCGTTTTCATTTGTAACAGTAACACCAGATGGTACTGTTAACTCTCTGTTTCCTATACGACTCATCTTTTAGTCCCTCCTTATGAATTACCATACGTATGCTAAAACTTCGCCACCAAGGTTTTCTTTCTTAGCATCTTTACCAGTCATAATACCTTTTGATGTTGAAACGATAGATATTCCAAGACCGTTTAATACAGTAGGAATTTCTTCTGCTTTAGCATATACGCGTAAACCTGGTTTTGAAATTCTTTTTAAACCAGAAATTACTCTTTCTTTGTTTTTTCCGTACTTTAAAGTAATAATTATATTATCTTGTACTTCAAGTTTTTCTGTCTTGTAATCAGTTATATAACCTTCAGCTTTTAAGATTTTAACAATTTCCATCTTAACTTTTGATGAAGGTACTACAACTTCATTATAACGCATTTGATTAGCATTACGCATACGCGTAAGTAAATCTGCGATTGGATCTGTTACTGACATATAAATCCTCCTTCTCGTATCTTTATTCTACCAACTCGATTTTCTAACACCAGGTATTTCACCTTTATATGCTAGTTCTCTGAAGCAAATACGGCAGATACCAAATTTTTTCATTACTGAATGTGGACGACCGCATCTGTTGCAACGAGTATATTCTTGTACTTTATATTTTTTTGGTCTTTTGTTTTTTACGACCATACTTTTCTTTGCCATTTATTTCCTCCCATTTGCTTACTTTTTAAAAGGTAAACCAAAACCTTTTAATAAGTCTAATGCTTCTTCGTTAGTTTTTGCAGTTGTAACAAAAACAATGTCCATTCCACGTACTTTTACAACTTCGTCATAAACGATTTCAGGGAATATAGTTTGTTCTTTTATTCCAAGAGTATAGTTTCCTCTACCATCAAATGCTTTATTTGATATACCTCTAAAATCACGTACACGTGGTAACACGATCTTAACTAACTTTTCAAGGAAAGTATACATAACTTCGCCACGAAGTGTAACCTTACATCCAATTGCTTGACCTTCTCTTAATTTGAAACCAGCGATTGAGTGTTTTGCTCTTGTAATAACTGGTTGTTGACCTGTTATTTTTTCTAAATCAGATACTGCTGCATCTAGTAATTTGCTATTAGTTGTAGCATCTCCAACTCCCATATTAACTACGATCTTTTCTAACTTTGGTACAGCCATGACAGTAGTGTAATTGTATTTTTTTGTTAATTCAGGAATTATTTCCTTAGTATATTGTTCTTTTAAACTGTTCATAGTTACCTCCTTATTAATCTAAGCTAGATCCCGACTTGATAGAAATTCTAACTTTTTTACCGTCTTTATCTTGCTTTTTTGCTATTCTGGTAGGTTTTTTAGTTTTAGGATCAATAATCATAACGTTTGATACGTGAATAAATGCTTCCTTATCTATAATTCCACCTTGATCTTGTCCGTTTGGTTTAATATGTTTTTTTACCATATTAATACCTTCAACCAAAACCTTTTCACCTTTCTTAGCGATGATTTTTCCTTCTTTACCTTTGTCCTTACCAGCAATAACAATTACTTTATCTCCAACTTTTAAATTCATGTTTTTTCCTCCTTACAAGGCCTTATAACACTTCTTTTGCTAGCGATACAATTTTCATGAAATCTTTATCACGTAATTCGCGTGCTACTGGACCTAAAACTCTTGTTCCAACTGGTGTCTTATCATCCTTAATAATAACGCAAGCATTATCATCAAACTTGATATAAGAACCATCATCTCTACGCATTCCAAACTTACTTCTAACGATAACCGCTTTTACGACTTTACCGCTTGATATATTACCATTTGGAGTTGCTTTTTTAACTGTTCCAACTACGATATCACCGATGTTTCCGGTTTTTCTTTTACTACCACCAAGAACTCTAATAACCATTAGTTCACGAGCACCAGAATTATCAGCAACTTTTAAACGACTTTGTTGTTGAATCATAAGTGTTTCCTCCTTCTTATTTGTAAAGTGCCTATAAAATTACGGCTTCTTCAACTATTTCTACTAAATTAAATCTCTTAGTTTTTGATAATGGTTTAGTTTCTATAACTCTAACTATATCTCCAACTTTAGCTTGGTTATTTTCATCGTGTGCTGTATATTTCTTAGAATATTTAACACGTTTACCATATTTAGGATCTTTTTTGTAAGTTTCTACTAAAATTGTTATTGTTTTATTGTTTTTTGCACTTACAACTTTACCTACTATTTCATGTCTTTTCTTTTCCATAGTAAACCTCCCTAAGCTTCCTTACGTTCAACTAGAATAGTTTTCATTCTAGCAACGTCTTTTCTTAATTCATGTATTCTTGAAGGCTTTTCTAAATTTCCGGTAGCTTGTTGCATTCTAAGTTTGAATATTTCATCTTTAGCTTCAACGATTTTAGCATTTATTTCTTCTGTGGTAAGTTCTCTTATTTCCTTAACCTTCATTTTCTTCACCACCATTTTCTTTAGTTACAAATTTACATTTGATTGGTAACTTGTGCATAGCAAGTCTTAATGCTTCACGAGCTACTTCTTCAGTTACTCCTGAAACTTCAAACATAATTTTTCCTTCTTTTACTACAGCAACCCAAGATTCTGGATTACCTTTACCTTTACCTTGACGAGTTTCTAAAGGTTTTTTAGTTAATGAAAGGTGTGGGAATATATTGATATATACTTTACCACCACGTTTCATGTAACGTGTCATAGCAATACGGGCAGCTTCAATTTGACGAGCAGTGATCCAAGCTCCTTCTTTCGCCATTAAACCATATTCACCAAAATGTAATTCAGTGTTTCCCTTAGCTTTACCATCATGATAAATTCTGTGAGGTTTACGATATTTAGTTCTTTTTGGCATTAACATCGCGAGCACCTCCATTTTTCTTCTTTGAAGGAAGTATTTCACCTTTATATATCCATACTTTTACACCGATTTTACCATAAGTAGTATCAGCTTCTGCTGTAGCGTAATCAATATCAGCTCTTAAAGTATGTAATGGAGTAGTTCCTTCATTATAACCTTCGCTACGAGCAATTTCAGCTCCGTTTAAACGACCTGAACATAAAGTTTTAATTCCTTTAGCTCCAGCTCTCATTGTGTTTCTAATAGCTCTTTTTTGAGCCATACGATATGAACCTCTGTTTTCAATTTGACTAGCAATATTGTTAGCAACCAACTGAGCATCCAAATCTGCGTTCTTAACTTCCATAATAGAAATTTGAACTTCTTCACCAACTAATTTGTTAAGTTGTTTTTTTAATTTTTCGATTTCTTCTCCACCGTGTCCAATAACAACACCTGGTTTAGCAGTACTAATTTTTATTTCTAATTTTTTATTCGATCTTTCAATAGTTACATTTGATACTGCTGCATTCTTTAACTTCTTTGCTAAGAAGTTACGGATTTTCATGTCATTTTCTAATGTTGCAGAGAAATCTTTACTTGGTGCATACCATTTAGCAGACCAATCTTTGTTTATACCAAGTCTTAAGCCTGCAGGATTAACTTTTTGACCCATTAGTTTTTCCTCCTTATATTATCTTTCTGCTACAACCACTGTAACATGACTTGTACGGTGATCGTTCTTAGCAATTCTTCCTCTTGAATCAGGTACAGATCTTTTAAGTACTGGACCATCATTTACATAAGCTTCTTTTACATATAACTTAGTTTTATCAAGATTATGATTATTTTCAGCATTAGCTACTGCTGATGTTAAAACTTTTTTAATAACGCGAGCAGCTTTGTTATTCAAGTTATTTAGAATATTCATAGCTTCACTTACGTCTTTTCCGTTTATTAACCTCATAACTAAACGAGATTTTAAAGCGGAAATACGAACTGTCTTCGCAATTGCTTTCGCTTCCATATTTTTATCTCCCTTCTAGTTATTTCTTATCCTTGTTCTCGCCGTGTCCACCACATTTACGTGTTTGTGAGAATTCACCAAGTTTATGTCCAACCATATCTTCAGTTACATAAACTGGAATAAAATCTTTGCCATTGTGAACCGCAAAAGTGTGACCAATAAAATCTGGGAATATTGTTGAACGGCGTGACCATGTTTTAATTACTTCTTTTTTGCCTTCTTCGTTTAATTTTTGAACCTTTTTAAGTAATCTAGGGAATACATAAGGCCCTTTTTTTATACTTCTTGCCATTTACATTTCTTCCTTTCTATTATTTTTTACGGCTTACGATTAACTTAGTAGAAGCCTTTTTGTTTTTACGAGTCTTCATACCAAGAGCTGGTTTACCCCAAGGTGTCATAGGTTGTTTACGTCCGATTGGAGCTCTACCTTCACCACCACCATGTGGGTGATCATTAGGGTTCATAACAGAACCACGTACTGTTGGTCTAATACCCATATGACGAGTACGTCCTGCTTTACCTAAGTTAACTAATGAATAATCTTCATTACCAACTTCACCTATTGTAGCCATACAAGTTCCAAGAATTTTTCTTGTTTCTCCGCTTTTTAATCTTACTAATACGTATTTTTCTTCACGTCCAAGAATTTGAGCACTTTGTCCAGCACTACGTGCTATTTGAGCTCCTTTTCCTGGTCTTAATTCAATGTTATGAATTACAGTACCTACTGGTATATTCATAATTGGCATTGCATTACCTGGTTTAACGTCTACGTTTTCTCCGCTAACAATTATATCTCCAACCTTAATTCCTTTAGGAGCTATAATATATCTTTTTTCACCATCTTTATAATTAATTAAAGCGATGTTAGCGTTTCTGTTTGGATCGTATTCGATAGCTGCAACTTTACCAGTAATATCAAATTTATTTCTTTTAAAATCAATTACACGGTATTTTCTTTGTGCGCCACCACCACGATGTCTAACAGTTATACGTCCAACATTGTTGTGTCCGTTTCTTTTTCTTTTCGTACCAACTAAGCTTTTTTCAGGAGTCGATTTAGTTATTTCACTATTAACCAAAACACTCATTTGCCTTCTAGAAGGTGTAGTTGGTTTCATTTTTTTAACTGGCATTTAATTCATCCTCCTTATTAGCTTAAATCTAGGGTGCTACCTTCTGCTAAAGTTATAATTGCTTTCTTATAAGCTTTAGTAGTACCAGTATAGCGTCCTACTCTTTTTTTCTTAGGTCTTACATTTATAGTGTTAACGTCTTTTACCTTAACGCCAAATGCTTCTTCAACCGCTTGTCTTATTTGTACTTTGTTTGCATCTTTTGCAACTTTAAATACTACTTTCTTACCATCAGCTTGTATACCAGCTGATTTTTCAGTAATTATTGGTGCTATTATTATATCTTTCATTATTTAAGCACCTCCTCAACGTATTTTACAGCATCTTCTGTAATAATCATTTTATCTGCATATAAAACGTCGTATGTATTAATCTCATTTGCTAAAACCAAATTAACATTAGAAATGTTTCTAGTTGCTAAAATTAAGTTTTCAGTTAATTCAGTGACAACCACTAAAACTTTACCGTTAGCATTTAATTCTTTTAAAAGATTTAACATATCTTTTGTTTTGTTTGTTTTAGCCTCAAATTTGTCAACCACCATTATAGCTTTATCATTAGCCATATAAGTTAAAGCTGATCTTAAAGCTAAACGACGTTCTTTTTTGTTCATCTTCTTAGTATAGTTTCTATCCTTTGATGGACCAAAAACTATTCCACCACCAACAAAGTGTGGAGCCCTGATAGACCCTTGACGAGCATTACCAGTACCTTTTTGTCTCCATGGCTTTCTTCCACCACCAGCTACTTCACTACGTGTTTTAACGCTGTGTGATCCTTGTCTTTTATTTGCCATGTATAAGTTTATACTTTCATATATAACTTGATCATTTGGAGTTATACCCCAAACGCTATCATCTAATTTAATGTCTTTAATCTTTTCACCTTTTAAATTTAAAAGTGCTGTTTTTGGCATTTTGTATCCTCCTTTCATCACAAGTATTAATAATAAATATTTTGTTGTAAAAATTATTCTGTTGTTTCTTCTTGTGATGCTTGTGTTTCATCTAAAGCTGTTTCTTTAGTTTCTTCTGCTGCTTCAGTAACATATGAAACTAATTCAACTTTTTCTTTTTTTACAGTTGGCTTTTTAACAGCTGATTTGATGATAACTAAAGACTTTTTAGGACCCGGAACATTACCTTTAATTAAAATTACATTTTCTTCAGGCATAACAGCAACTATTTCTAAATTTTGCATTGTTACACTAACATGTCCCATATGTCCAGGTAATTTTTTACCTTTAAATACACGCATTGGTCTCATTGTTCCTAATGAACCAACACCTCTATGATATTGAGATCCGTGTCCCATTGGACCTCTAGATTGATGGTAACGTTTAATTACGCCTTGGTATCCTTTACCTTTAGATACTCCGCTTACGTCAACCATTTCGCCTTCTTCAAAAACTTGACAGTTAAGTTCTTGTCCAAGAGCGTATTTGCTAACATCTACTCCGCGGATCTCTTTTAAGAAGCGCTTAGGAGCAGTATTAGCTTTTTTTACATGACCTTGTTCTGCTTTGTTACTTAGTTTTTCTCTTTTAGTTTCAAAACCTAATTGAATAGCATCATATCCATCTGTTTCCACTCTTTTAATTTGAGTAACAACATTAGGTTCTACTTCAACTACAGTAACAGGAATAAGTTTTCCATCTTTAGCAAAAACTTGAGTCATTCCTAGTTTACGACCTAAGATTCCTTTTCTTTCCATTATTTCCTCCTGTTAATTATTTAATTTGAATATCAACACCACTTGGTAAATCTAGATGTTGTAAAGCATCTATTATATCCTTTGATGGTTCAATGATATCGATTAGTCTTTTATGAGTACGCATCTCGAATTGTTCACGAGAATCTTTGTATTTGTGAACCGCTCTTAAAATTGTGTACTTTTGAATTTCCGTTGGTAGTGGCACAGGTCCACTTACCTTTCCATCCAAACGTTTAACTGTTTCAACAATTTTACTAGCAGCTAAATCCAAAGAACGATGTTCATACGCCTTCAATCTAATTCTAATCTTGTTTGACATATAAATTGTCCTCCCTTCGTCTATATCTGGTATAGACTTGCTCCGAACGAATTAACCTGATTTTTCCTTATGCTAAATTAGCAACTTAACCTGGTGTATCAGCAACCTCGCACATCATCGCAACTACACGCAGTAACAATTATAGCAGAAGAATCCCTTTATTTCAAGGGGTTTTAGCAAGTTTTTTCAACTTTTTTCTTCTTATAAAATTTTATTATTTTTTTGCATAATATATGTTTGCTTATCAGGTTTTCCACAGTAAAATTAAAAATATTTATATTTTTTGCTGTGGAAAAAGGTGTAAACAAAAAAGATATCAATCAAGATATCTTTTAATCATTTCTTTTACCAAATAACTGAAGTAATCTTAAGAAAATATTAATAAAGTCTAAGTATAGATCAAGTGCGCCATATATAGCTACTTTATTTAACTCATTTTCATCGTTTGCATAATAATCATACATTGATTTTAAATTTTGCATATCATATGCCGTAAGGCCTAAAAACACAACAATTGATATAACTGATATTACTATACCAAAAGTACCATTGCCAATAAACATATTTATTAGCGACATAATTACTACTGCTAGTAATGCAAATATAAGCACTTTACCAAAAGATGATAAGTTAGTTTTAGTTATATAACCATAAGCTGCCATAAGTCCAAACATAAGTGCTGATGATAAAAATACCATACCAATACTATCTAGTTTATAAACTAAGAATATCGATGATAATGTAAGCCCACTTATAGCGGCATAAACTAAAAATAAAATCTTAGCAACTAGTGGTGATACTTTCTTCCTAAGTGCAGAAAACGCTATTACAACAACTAACTCTAATATTAAGAATAAGTTAAAATATGAATAAACCAATCCTCTAACACCAGGAGTTACCGATGTATAATAAGCAATTCCTCCAGATACCAATAGGCCTATAAACATCCATAAATATACTTTTGAAAAAAACTCAGACATTTTATTTTCACTATCAATAACCATATAAATCCCTCCATATTATTTATTATACCATTTAATTATTAAAAATTTATCAAAATAGTAAAAAAAGTCAAAGTTATTGACTCATTCGTTTTGCATTATTAAATTCTAATCTAAGTTTATCAGAAACAGTAACAATAAATTCGCTATTTGTTGGTTTTGCTCTATCATAATCAACACTATGACCAAAGATTTCTTCCATTAAATCTATATCGCCTCTATTCCAACTTACTTCTATAGCATGACGAATAGCCCTTTCAACGCGTGATACCGTAGTATCAAAACGATTTGCTATTTCTGGATATAATTCTTTAGTTATTGCACCAACAATATCTGGTTTTTCATACATAAGAATTACTCCTTCTCTAATATATTGATAACCCTTTATATGTGATGGCACTCCTAGTCCATGTAGTAATTTAGTAACGGATATTTCTAAACTATTATGATATACATTTATCTTTGAATTTGACTCTGGTTTATAATTAACCGCATCCATTATTTTGTTTTCTAAATCTAACATATCAAATGGTTTTAATACAAAATGTTTTGGACCATATTTAGATACCCTAGAGATTGTTTCATCCGCATTAAATGATGTTCCAATAATAACAGGCTTATTTATACCTTTTTTCTTTAGTTCTTCTAATACATAAATTCCATCTTTCTTAGGCATAATTAAATCAAGTAATAACACATCAAATTCATCTATCTTACTTTCAATTAATTTAACAGCATCTAATCCATTATGAGCTTCTAAAACAACCTTTATCTTCTTATGCTCACTAAAATACTCTTTTACCATATCAATTAAACTTTCATTATCATCTACCGCTAAAATTCTTACCATATCTTTTTCTTTTTCGTCTTTCATATTTTCCTCCTTGTTAACTAATATGTATTATATTCCACTATTTTTAATAAAATTATCAAACATTGTCGAATAAAAAAAGAATGTATTTTACTACATCCTTTAACTATACTTTTAATACTATTATGCTGCCCTAGAAGCATCTGGTGTGTTATTGCTTTTAAAATGATTATGATCCCTTAATACTTTAGAAGTACCCTTCAGCTCTCCGTCCGCAAAGCCTTCCTCTTGGGATTCTAACGATTTCATTTCACTAGTTATTACTTCATTAGTTTTTTGTTCTAAAGAACTAACCAAGTTAGGCACATTTTCTTTCCACATACTAGTTGGAGTTGGCATGGTTGGCAAATCATTTTTTACCGGAAGATACTCAACAAATATTTCATCAAGTCTTCTAGAAACTTCAAAATCATTAAATTGCATTTTCGTTTCATTTACCATAACACTAAAATCTTTTCTCGAAATAGTACTAGAAATTTCTCTTCTTTTAGATAATTTTTTATTAATATCTTTCAGTGCCGATATAGTAGAGCGTATACCAAACGTACGTGTATTTTCTACATTACCCTTTGATTCTACTTCTTTTGACTTAGCTATTTCTGGCATTTCATATAATTTTACGGTTGAATTAGAAGAACCATTTTCCATCATAGCAAGCATCCCCTTTCTACTATTACAATTTTAGAATAACATAATATTAGCACATAAGAAAAGAAGAAAATGTCTAATTTTCTTCTACTTTACACTATTTTATACATTTTATAATGGTATTAAGCTCACTAGCATTAATGCATGATGCCCCAACAAGATATCCATCTATTTCATCACTTAATATATGTTTTACATTTTCTCCCTTAACACTGCCACCATATAAAAGCTTATAATTAGGTATTTTCATATCATCTAATATCTTTTTAATATATTTAAAAGTATCCTCTATTTCTTCTTTTGAAAGCGGACTAGATGAGCCTATTTTATAAACCGGTTCATATGCTATTAAAACTGGATAATCATCTGTTAAATCTACACCCGATAAAGCTGTTGTTATTTGTTTTTTTAAAACACTACTGGTTTTTAATAATTCTTTTTCTATCTTAGATTCACCTACACAAATAATTGGAATAATAGAGTTTCTAACGCATGCTTTTACCTTTAAATTTATGATTTCATTTGTATCATACATTCTTCTTTCAGAATGACCTAATATAGCATATTTTATTCCTCTTAAGTGTAAATCATAAGGAGATACTTCTCCAGTATAAGAACCCTTATCTTCATAAAAACAATTTTGAGCCCCTAACTTATAGTCTTCAAAATATTCAAAATTTAAATAGTTAGGACAAACTATTAATTCAACGTTTGAAAAATCAATTTCGTCATAACCATAAGATAAATTCATTGCCTCATCTTTTGTTAAATACATCTTTTGATTGCATATTAATATCTTCTTCATTTTTACCACCTTTTTTAAATATCTTTTCTGCCTTATGAATTGTCTTTTTAAATATATTAGTATCCTTATTTATAACTTTCTCATATATTTTATACACACTTTTAGCATATGTTAAAGGACTGTATTTTGCCGCGGTTTTAATTCCTGCTTCTGATAGTCTTTTTCTTAATTTTTTATCATTATATAACTTAGTTAATTGTTCTACGTACTCTTTTTCAGTTTCAAAGAAAAAACCTTCTTTATCGTTAGTCATTACGCCCTCAAAACTTTCATCTCTTATAGCTATAACTGGTTTTGCAGCCCCCATTGCTTCTATAACTGTTAAACCCTGTGTTTCCGTAGTAGATGATGTTGCAAAAACGTCACACAATGAATAATATTTTGGAATCTCTTCCCATGGTGCCCTTCCGGCAAATATAACGCTTTTATCTAATTTGTTCTTATGTGTAAGCTCAATTAAATCCTTCATATCAGGGCCATCACCAACAATTAATAATCTTGCTTTAGGTATTTTTTTTACCACTTTTTTAAAAGCGTTAATTTGAAAGTCAATATTTTTTTCCTGAGCTATTCTTCCAACATAAAGAACTAAAAAATCACTACGCTTAATTCCCAAATCCTTCTTAATTTGTTCTGATTCTTTTATATCTATATTTTTGGGATGAAACCTACTTGTATCTACTCCTGATGGAATAATGTGAACATCCCTTTTTACTTTATATTTTTCCTTAAATAATTCCTTAGCTTTTTTAGTAGGCACAATAAGTTCATCTATTGTTTTATCGCACAAAAAGAGTGTTAAGTACTCAACTAACTTTTTAGAAGCACTGTTAAAGTACCCTTTGGTTATATAATGAACATATTCTTCATACATAGTATGATAGGTATGAACAAGTGGTATGTTAAATTGTTTTGATATAAGTCTTGCAAAAGAACCAATTCCAAATTCAGTATGAGTATGAATAACATCTAATTTCCATTTTTTTATTGTTTTTATAGCCCTAATAGGATATATACTAGTTAATCTATAATCAAATATTCCCGTTGGAACACCTGGGACTCTTAAAACTCGTTCTTCTTTTTTATAAGAAAAAGATTCATTATTAACCGTTACAACATAAACTTCATGGCCTAACTCTTCTAATCCTTTTTTGAGCATTAAAACACTAGTCGATACGCCATTTATAAACGGTGGATAAACATCTGTAAATAATCCTATTCTCATTTTTTATCTCTCCCTTTTTTTATTAATAAAATAATAAAACCAATTATCAAGCATGAAATATATGTTACGAATCTCCACATAATCATAGCACCTGATAAAGCACTTCCGATAACTAAACTTCCAAAGAGTTGCATGAAACCATATTCAATTCCACCTATTCCACCAGGTAATGGCATGAAATTACCAATTAACATTACAAGAGTAGTTATCGTTACCGAATCTAAAATACAAATATCTATACTAAATGATTTAAAAATAAAGTATGGAATTAAATAAAGTATTATTAAGTAAATTAAGTTTAAAACAACACACTTTATAAAAAGCATCTTATTATTTCTAAGTTCCGAACCACTCGAATAAAAATTAGCTAGTGATCCGTTTAATTTTTCTAACCTTTCAGTTTTTTGTTTAAAAAAGTTACACTTCATAAATTTATTAGTCAACCAAGTAACTGGTTTCTTGCCAAAACTAAAAAATAATAAAAGAATTAATATAACTATATTTATTAACACTCCCCCAGTTAACAAAAATTTAGTATGAAAATTTACTAATGATAATTTTTTAGCATTTATAATAATTGATGTAATTGCTAATATTATTAAAGCTATTTGATATGATATAAAATCTTTAAGAATAGAATTGGCCGAATCAGTTATTCTTATACCATCTTTTTTTAATAAATAAATTTCGTATGGTTGTCCTCCAGTTTGAAAAGGAGTTACACCATTAATAAATTGAGCAATAACCGTCAAACAAAAAGTTTTCGACAATTTATATTTATGCCTAGCTTGTAAAAACTTGTTAACTGAAATAGATTTAATAAAAAGAGAAAAGAAAAATAAGACAATTGAAAAAATAATTATAAATATATTAACTTTTTTTAATTCATACATGACACCATTAAAATCATCTTTCAACGTAAAAAACATAACCATTAAAAGCGCTGTAAACATAATTATTAGATTTACTACCTTTTTTTTCATAATAACCTCTATTTATTATCTATAGACTTTATACCAGGTAACTCTTTACCCTCGATAAATTCTAAAGATGCTCCACCGCCAGTTGATATATGAGTAAAACTATCTTTATATCCTAAATTTATAACAGCAGCAGCAGAATCACCACCACCTACTACAACTTTAGCATTCGTATTTTTTAGAATTTCACAAAGCGTTTTTGTACCATATTCAAAATTTTTAAAATAATTCACACCAATTGGCCCATTCCAAAAAACTGTCTTACAATTAATTAAATATTTCTTAAATAATTCAAGAGTCTTTGGACCTAAATCTAATACCATAACACCATCTTTTATATCGTTAATATCCGAGTAATAAACCTCTAACCCATCTTTATATTCTGTTGAACCATAACCATCTAGCGGCAATACTATCTTATCTTTATATTTTGACATTAACATAAGAGCATACTCTACGCTTTCTTCATCATACACTGATGATTTAACATCTATTCCTTTAGCTACTAAGAATGTGTTTGCAATACCGCCACCTAATAATATATAATCGGCCTTTTCAATTAATTTATCCATAACCTTAATCTTATCTTTCATCTTTGCGCCGCCCATTATAGCAACATAAGGTTTTTTTGGACTATCTAATAGGTTTCCCAACATATCTAATTCTTTTTCCATTAAAAAGCCAACTCCTGATGGTAAATGTTTTGCAATACCTACATTGGAAGCATGAGATCTATGTGCCGTTCCAAAAGCATCATTAATAAATATATCTCCTAAGCTTGCCCAATACTTTCCCAACTCTTCATCATTAGAGCTTTCTTTATTATCAGGAAAGTCTTCATACCTTGTATTTTGAACCAATATAATATCACCGTTTTTCATATTGTTAATGGTTTTTTCGAGAACTGTTCCACGTGTTTCATTAACAAACATAACTTTTTGGTTTAATAATTCAGACAATCTATCGGCTACTGGCTTTAAATCATTAATTAACTTATCTTCCTCGGTTTTTATTCTACCTAAATGAGATAATAAAATAACTTTTGCATTATTATCTAATGCATATTTAATTGTAGATAAACTTTCATTTATTCTATTATCATCTAAAATAACGCCATTTTCTATAGGAACGTTTAAATCACATCTAATTATTACTTTTTTATCTTTTATATCAAAGTCTGTTATTGTTTTCTTCATAAAAGCCTCCATTTTAATTATAACACGTAACAAAAAAATAGGAAATATATTTCCTATTTTACAACTACTGTAATTCTAGCTGATTTATTATCTGCTCCTCTTACAACTATATGAGTACTTCCTTTAGATACTGCTCTTATAGTACCATTTGAAACTGTTGCTACCCTTGTATTTTCACTACTCCATGAAATATTTTTATTTGTAGCATTTCCTGGTATATAACCGACACTAATAGTAATACTTCTGCCCACTGATAAACTAACACTATTAGGTGTTACCGTTAAACCTTGTAATGCTATATAATTTGAATTTACTTTTACCGTTCTGGTTTTTGATGCGTAATTCCCATAAACATCAGTTACTGCATATTTAATAGTATATGTACCTGCAACATTCGTATTAACTCCGCCAGATACAGAAACCCTAGCAGTTATATCATTTCCAAGGGCATCTTTTGCTGAGTACCCAGGTTCATGATAAGTACTACCAGCTGATATATTCATATAAGTGTTTCCGCTTAAAGTAATACTAGGCGGAGTTGTGACTTTTCTAGTAGTATTTATAACTGGCCTTTGAGTAGTTTTATACGTTCTTTTAGTGGTCCTAGTGGTATTCTGTTTTGTTGTTGTCTTTACCGTTATGGTAGTAGTTACTACATCAATAACCTTAACTAATCTTGCCTCTTCAGCGGTGTTTCCTGCTTTATCAGTTACGGTATATGTTATTTTATATTCACCTACTTTATTAGATTCAACTTTATTAGATACTTTTACCTTGGATGTTATATCACCGTCAATATTATCGTTTGCCTTTGCTCCTTCATCTTTATATTCCGAACCCTTTTCTATTGTTATTTCCTTTTCTCCTATTATAGTTATAACTGGTTTTTCAGTATCCTTTGGTTTTGTAGTTTTTTTCTTTGTAGAAGTTTTTTCCTCTTTATATCCTTTGGTTGTATAATATTTTCCACATTTTATGTAAGGTTCATATATAGCTGTATCATTCTTATATGCATAAACATAACCTTCACATACTTTAGCAGCTACTACCTTATTAGGATCTATTGCACCACCTGATTGAACTAGTAAATCATCTAAATTGATCTTTGTAATCTCGCTTGTAAGTTCTTTATTTTTTTGAAGCAAATAAGTTGATGATTCTTCCTTCATTCTAGTTTCTAAGTATTTAAAATCTGCGGTGGTATATTCTGGTTGTTTACTTTTAATAATATGCGATATTATAATGATAATTGTAATTATAGCAATTAATGCTACTATCGCTAATATAACCATGCCTCTTGTAATCTTAAATTTCTTTTCTTCTTCAACATAATCTTCTGCGTAATTGTTTTCCACAGTAAATCACCACCTTATATAATGCATTATAATTATAGCATGATTAAGAAAAAAACACTAGAATTAATACTAGTGTTTACTTATTAGAAAAATATTTTGCCGTTCTAACCATTTGAGCCGAATAACTCATTTCGTTATCATACCACGCAACTATCTTAACTAATTGTTTACCATCTACTTCTATAACATTAGTTAAAAGGCCATCAACTAATGATCCACAATCAATTCCAATAATATCACTTGATACTATTGGGTCTTCAGTATATTTAATCGTTTCGTTTTGATTATTTTTAAATAAATCGTTTAGTTCCTCTTTCGTAACATTTTTATCCAATTCTAAAGTAAGATCGATTACCGAACCAGTAGTAACGGGAACCCTCATTGCTGTTCCATCTAATTTACCTTTTAATTCTGGTATTACAAGACCTATTGCACTAGCAGCACCAGTTGATGCTGGCACTATATTTGCTGCAGCAGCCCTACCACGTCTTGCCATATGACCTTTTTTATGGGCTACATCAAGCGTTGATTGATCATTTGTATAAGCGTGAACGGTTGTCATAAATCCTTTTACAACACCATAATTGTCACATAGTAACTTCATAACTGGTGCTAAACAGTTCGTGGTACAACTAGCAGCGCTTATAACTTTTTCCTCACCAGTTAATATATCGTTGTTAACATTATAAACGATCGTTTTCAAATCTCCTTTAGCAGGTGCTGATATGATTACTTTTTTTGCACCAGCTTTTATATGACTACTTGCTGAATCCAAACTTGTGAAAAATCCGGTACACTCAAATACAACATCAACATCTTTTTCCTTCCAAGGTAAGCCCTCTGGATCTTTTTCTGAATATATTCTTATTTTTTTACCATTAATGATTATATTTTCATCATCATTTGTAATTTCTTCAGTTCTATATCTTCTATGAGAAGTATCATATTTAAGTAAATATGCAAGCTGTGATGCATCTGTTAAATCATTTATTGCAACAATATCAAACTCGGGATCATCTTGCATTATTCTAAATACCAATCTACCAATTCTACCGAATCCATTTATAGCTACTTTTATCATTTATTAATCCTCCTATATTAGTATTATAGCATTTAATCTTTTTTATAACAACTTTGACCAATAAATTCTCTTATTATTGAATCACCTGGAACTTCTTCACTAGGAATACCTAAAATCACTCTAAATATATTAATTAACCTTTGAGCATTATCATAATTTATATCATTTTCTAATACCGAAAACAACAAAGGCTCTGCATACGTTTTTAAAACTCCTAACTCATATACTAAAGAACTATTAAATATACAATCAGCTTGCTTTTGATATGGTATTATAAATTCTTCTTCTTTTTGCCTTACCTGTTCCCATGTTTTTAAAGTTTCAGATGCACTTTTTCCGCCTTTTTTATTTTCTAATACTATCTTTCTTAACAATCTATTATCCGTTTCCTTAAATAAGTTATGATTATCAATATTTAATGGGGTAATTGGCGAAATGTAGATTTTATATTTGTTTTTTTCCGGAATCATTTCGGTTAACTGTTCATTAAACGCATGAACTCCTTCTACAACAATTATACCGTTTGACATAAATCTAACTTTATTTTCCTCCTTAAATTGCTGTTTACCATCTTCAAAATTATACTTTGGCAAAATGACTTCTTTTCCATCAAGTAACTCAGATATTTTTTTATTAAACAAATTTGTGTCATATGCATCTATTTTATTTAGATGCAAACTTTCATCATCACTTAATAGTCTATCTTTCAAATCCAAATAAAAATCATTCATTGATATCAAAATAGGTTCATAACCTTTCCATTTTAAATATGAAACTAACTTTTTTGACGTAGTGTATTTTCCAGATGCTACCGCCCCTGTTAATAGTACCAACTTTATGTCTTTGTTTTTTGAAATATTATCTGCTATGTTTAATAGCTGACTATTTTGGATGTTTTCTGACATACGGATAACATCCCCAAATTCACCAGTTGATATTAATTTATTAAGGTCTGATGAATAATTAATCTTAATATTTTCTAAATATTTTGCTTGAACATTTATCTCGTTTAATGACTTTTCATTTTTATCAATTCTTAACTTTTCGTCTTCTAAATAGCTAATAGGTGGTAATAAAATAACTTTATTTTCACCTATGTATTTTAAATTAAAATTATTTATATAACCTGTTTTACATGGCAGGATACCATAAAAATAATCTAACGAATCATCTAATCTATATAAACTAATAGTAGAATTACTTATGTATCTTAATGATGAGGCTTTATCTTTTTGATTAGTTTTAGAAAAATAATCAATGGCTTCTATCCTTGAAACCATTAACTTATTTATAGGTAAATTGGCTTCCTTTAACTCACGCATCTTTATTTTTATTTTTTCGATAGTTACTTCTGATATTAAATTATTAGTTAATAACTCACAATATATTCCTTTTTCTATAAAATACATTATTTTAACGTCACATTTTAATACTTCTTTCACCGCTTTTACAAATAAAAAGCATAATCCTCTTATATACGTTCTTCTCCCTAATATATTAGTGACATCAAAAAAATCTACTACTGAATCTTTATTTATCTTTTTTTCCAGTGATGTTAGTCTATTATCTACTGTTGCAACTATTATGTCTTTTTTATAGTTTTCTTTAAAATCTTTAGAAATATCTAATAAACTTATACCTGCATTATATTCATATACATTATCTTTATAAGTTATTTTTAAATTAGCCATAACATCACCCTTTTATTCTAATAATATTCTATCAAAAAGTAAGAAAAAAGTCACATTTTTTTGTTAATAAATAAAAATATAGCACACATAATATTATTAGGTGATAAAAATGAATTTAATTCCAAGTGTTGTAGAAAAAACTCATAATGGAGAAAGGGTATATGATATATACTCAAGATTACTTAAAGATAGAATTATATTTATAAGTGGCGAAATTGATGATGAATTAGCTAACGCGGTTATTGGTCAGCTTCTTTTTCTAGATTCAAAATCAAATGATGACATTAATCTATATATCAATAGTCCTGGTGGAAGTATAACTGCTGGTATGGCAATATATGATACAATGAATTTTATCAAAAGCGATGTTTCAACAATATGTGTTGGTATGGCTGCTTCTATGGCCTCTGTATTACTTGCAAGTGGTGCAAAAGGTAAGAGATATATACTCCCTAATAGCGAAGTTATGATCCATCAGCCATTAGGAGGAGTAAATGGTCAAGCAACCGAAATAAAAATTGTCGCAGACAGAATTCTTTATCTAAGAAATAAATTAAATTTAATACTTGCAGATAAAACAGGCAAAGATATAAGTATAATTGAAAAAGATACTGAAAGAGATCATTATTTAACCGCTAACGAAACATTAGAATATGGTTTAGTTGATGATATATTAAAAAAAGAAATCTAGTTTTAGATTTCTTTTATCTTTGAGGACCTTTTCCACATAAATCGTCAATCATACGTTTATTAATATCAATAGCATCAGCATCTTTAAAAGTTTCTTCAACTAATTTATCAATATCTTCAGAAGTTAAATATTTAACTATAGAAAGATACGCCGTATCTTTGGGAAGCGTTCTACACCCTAATATTTTACAAGAGTCATCATCATATGAATGTTTTGCAATATGATATTTTGCATTATTAAATACATTAACATAATGATCGGCCATACAAATTTCGCCATCTACTCCCTTTTCCTTTGTATTTAAAAATTTAACAAATTCTGGCTTACCATCTACAACAATGCACTCAACACCATCCAAAATTGTTCCCTCAAATAAAGTATTTTTTTTCATAATATTACCCCCTTCAATTGGAATGTTTTTTATACTATCATAATTGAAAAAGGTTGTCAATACTCTATTTTTTCTTTTTCATAATAAAGGTTTTAGTACAATCAAATATAAACAATATTATAAATATTATAGTTACCCATGTAGGTATTTTTTTTATTAAGCCATCTAATAATGGGTTGATAATATATATAAATATGACGCTAGCTACTCCCCAAACAAGTGTCATCTCTAAAGAGATATAATGGCCTATATGAAATTTTTGTGATGAATAATCCCAAAATACATCTCCAAATATCTTTTCTATTAAAACTCCTCCTAGAGCTTCTAAAGTGGATAATACTATCGCAACAACAAAGAACATAATTACAGTTTCCCAAAATCTTGGCATATGAAGATTTTTAAATAAATAATTCGAGACAAAAAGAATTGTTACGGCACCTATTCCATATACTGGCGTCCACCAACCAGTTAGTATTCCACTTTTAAAACCATTACCTGAAATTAATGCCGTTATCGTCTCTAAAAAATGTCCCAAAATTGAATATATAAAAAAACAATTTAAATAATACATATTATCACCTTTAATAGTATGCATTAATAAATCGTTTTTTATTCTATATTTTATTCCAAGTTGTTCCTTCTCTAGTATCTTTTAATTCGATTTTCTTTTCTAATAACTCATTTCTAATTTTATCAGCTGTTTCAAAATCTTTATTTTGTTTAGCTTGAGCACGGGCTTTTATTTTTTCTTCTATATATCTAATTAAATTTTCATCTATACTATCTTCTTCTTTTTTTAATAAATCTAAAGATAAAACCTTATCAAATGATTTTACTAATTCATATTTTGTAGACTCATTTAATGAATTATCTTTTAATACATCATACAAAATGGTTATTGCACTTGACGTATTCATATCATCATTTAAATAGCCTATAAAAATATTATTATATCTATCAAATTGTTCTTTATTTACATCACCAGAATCTTTTAACAACAATGTTTTTTGTTTGAGCTTTTTATATGCTTGTTCAA
Source organism: uncultured Bacilli bacterium (assembly GCA_910580185.1). Taxonomy (GTDB): domain Bacteria; phylum Bacillota_I; class Bacilli_A; order RF39; family UBA660; genus Aphodocola. The sequence goes on along the minus strand of CAJTWC010000002.1, from coordinate 188,050 downwards.
AATTATCTAAGTTATCAAATGAGAAAAGAAGTTGTTTTCTATAATGGGACTGTAAATGCATTAATCGGTATGATAAAGGATTATAACCTTTTTCCTCCAATAATGAAATAGTTAAAAAATCACCCTTACTTTTACTCATCTTACCATTTTTATCTATTAAGTGTTCACCATGTACCCAGTAATTACACCATTTGTGTCCTAAATAAGCCTCGCTTTGCGCGATCTCATTAGTATGATGTGGGAATATATTATCAACCCCACCACAATGTATGTCAAGATATTCCCCGCAGTGTTTCATACTTATGCATGAACACTCTATATGCCATCCTGGGTAGCCAAGTCCCCAAGGAGAATCCCATTTTAATTCTTGATCTTCAAATTTTGATTTAGTAAACCATAAAACAAAATCCGCTTGATTACGTTTACTATCATCATATTCAACACCATCTCTTACTCCTACAACCATATCATCTTCTTTATGATTTGTTAAAACATAATAGTCATTAAGTTTAGAAGTATCAAAATAAACATTACCACCAGATATATATGCAATATCTTTTGCAAGTAAGTCTTCTATTAAATTAATGTATTCCGGTATTAGATTAGTAGCAGGTTCAATTGTTTCTGGCTTTTTTATATTTAGCTTTTTAAAATCCTCAAAAAATGCATCAGTATAAAACTTAGCAATATCCAAAACAGACTTCTTTTGCTTTTTAGCACTACTAACCATCTTATCTTCACCAGAATCTGAATCACTACTTAAATGCCCTACATCAGTAATATTCATTACTCTGTTTACTTTATAACCATTATACATAAGAGTTTTCTCTAAAATATCTTCCATTATATAACTTCTTAAATTTCCTATATGAGCATAGTGGTATACCGTTGGACCACAAGTATACATATTAACTTTATTTTTATCATTTGGAATAAATTCTTCTACTTTTTTTGTTAATGTATTATATATTTTCATTTTTATAACCTACCTTCTTTTATTTTTATTTTATAATTTGATAGGAACAACATCGTTTTAAATTGTTAATCATTAAACATCACGTCTTTCAATATAAATATATTATACAACAAAAGAAAAAAGAAGCAAAGGGTTATGTTACAATGCTTCTTTCTTTATGTGAAATAGTAACAAAACTATCTCCTTTTAAAATATTATCTAATATTATATTATCCATATCTTTTTGTATAAATGAGTTTATTTCTTTTATATTGTCTTTGTTTTTAAATTTATTATATATATACTTATAATAGTTTTCATGTACGTTAATTTTAATTTTTCCATAGTTTTTTAATACATTATTAATTTTTAAGTTAATAATTTTTTTCTTTGTTTCATAATCATACGGTTTTATTTTAATACTTAATAATACATTTTTTCCTAACTCATTTTCTTCACCATTTTCTTCTTTTTTAAAACCAACACTAATATTTTCTGATAAGTTTTGAGTAAATATAAGAATAGTATTGGTAAAATCTATTTTATTACCACTTCCATCTTCAATATAGCCACTTTCTAATATTCTATTAAAAATATTTTGTACTTCATAACAAGCCATATCATAATTTTCTACCAATATACCTGCTGAAGGATTCGTCCTTATTTTTTCAAAAATATTATTTTTATTATCATAACCTGAGTATCCCGCAGTAGTCCCTATTAATTTACTTGCCGTATAATATTCTTTATATTCAGATAGGTCTATTTTAATTATGTCTTTTTTAGACATAATCTCATTTAGAAAAGATTCAGATATGTAAGTTTTACCAGTTCCTTTTTTACCTGATATTAATATGGAGTGTACTTTTTTTACAGAAGAAATATCTTTTTTTATTAAAGACTTAACTATTAAGTCTATGTTTTTTTCTTGATCAATTATCTTATTATTCAAATTGTTTTTTAGTTCCTTATAAAATTTATCTTTTGATAAGGAAATTAGTTTAATATTACCCTTGTTTTTTATAACTTCTATAATATCTTTTTTATTTACTTCTTTTTTATCATCTTTTATTTTCTTTATATTATTTAATAGATAATATTCATCACCTTTTAAATCACTTGCTCTTTTAAAATCTCCTTTTGATATTGCTTCTAACTTTTTTTTCTTTATAACAGCAATTTTATTTTGCAAGCTTTTCTTTTTTTTATCTGAAGCTGACGGTAAAAAAGAGGTCTTAACACAAACTTCATCTAAAATATCAATTGATCTATCTGGTTCAAATCTATTACTAAGATATTTATCAGATAAATAAACAATATCCTTTATTAATTCATCAGAAATTCTAATATTATGATACTTCTCATATAAAGGTTTTATCCCACTTAAAATTTTAATTACTGAATTACTATCTGGCTCTTCTACAATAACTTTTTGAAACCTTCTCGCTAATGCAGCATCTGGTTCTATGTACTTTTTATATTCATCTAGCGTTGTTGCTCCAATTATTTTTATAGAGCCTCTCGCTAATGCAGGTTTAAGAATATTAGATGCATCTATCGCGCCTTCTGCACCTCCTGCTCCTACTATGGTATGAATTTCGTCTACAAATAAAATTATATCAGGATTTTCCTCTAATTCCTTTATCACGTTTTTCATTTTTTCTTCAAATTCACCGCGATATTTAGTTCCAGATACTAAAGAAAAGATATCTAAAGAGATTATTTTTTTATTTCTTAAATGATCTGGGCATTTATCGCTTTCCAAAAGATTTGCTATTCCCTCTATTATAGCGGTTTTTCCAACTCCTGCTGGACCAACTAGTATTGGGTTGTTTTTCTTACGTCTTAAAAGAATTTCGATTGTGCTATTAATTTCTTTTTCCCTTCCAATTACTGGATCAATCTTTTTATCCATTGCAAGTTTATTTAAATTAGTTCCTAGTTCATCTATTAGTAATTTTTTCATCCTCTTTTTATTTCCTTTTTTTCTTCTTAAATCAAAATATAATTTATCTATATTTATCTTCAAACTTCTTAAAATACTATACGCAACACCATTTTCTTCATCAAGAATTGATATAACTATAAGCTCTGGACTAACGATTTTATTATTTTGCTCTCTAGCTTCAATAACTGAGTTTTCTAGTATTCGCTTTAAAAAAGGTGTATATAAAATAAAATCATTTTTTTTACTTCCTATGCCTATTAAACTTACTAGTTTTTCTCTAAATTTATCATAAGTAATTTTATTTTTTTTAAATATATCTATTAATTTACTATCTTTAAGTAGCGATAAAAATAAATGTTCACTACCAACGTATGGATGTTTTAGTTCATCTCTTTGTATTTCTGCCTGTTTTAATATACGCTTTACTTCTTCGCTAAAATTAACAAACATAAAAATCCCCTTTCTATACATTCTATGTTCGTTATGGTTGGTTTATTTTATTTTTATACATAAAAGACAAGAACATTAATCGTTCTTGTCTTTGTTTTTCTTATATCTGACATAACCTATTATTCCAAGTATTATTAGTAAGATAAATATAACTATTGGTATTATTAGTTTCTTATTGCTAATATCTTTTGATAACTCATTATTTTCTTTATACATACTAGAATCTATATCTACATTCTTTTTATTTATTTCATTATTTGTTAGTACATAGTTTCCTAGTTTATTTATATAGAAACTTAATTTATTATTGTTTAGATTTATCTTATCTGCTACTAATGTTAATTCTCCATTTTTATAACCATATAGTCTTAGATTTTTAGTTCCTGCGTTTTTCTTAATAGTATCTGTTACATCTATACTTATTAATACTTTTCCTGGTAAGTTACTATTACTCTTGAAGCTTAGTACTATTCCATTATTTACTTTATCTTTTACTTCGTTATATATAATAGATTCTTTCAATACTTTTAACTCATAACCTAAATCTAAGTTACCAGTTACTTTATCTATATCTTTTCCATTTATAGTAATTGTCATTCCATCTTGTTTTACTACTATGTTTCTATCTTTCCCTTTTACTAATAACAAAGTTGCAAGTGATACGTTTTTCCCTTCTATTATTATATCTTCTAGTTTTTCTTCGGCTTTTTCTTTTCTTTCTTCTAGTTTTTCTATTACTTTATCGCTTGGCTTTACCTTTGTTCCATTACTTGAGTCACTTACTACTTCTTCTTTTATTACCTTTTTAATATTAGTTACGGTGTATGTATCTACTATAACTTCTTTATCTTTTATAATAAACTTATCATCTTCTAATGTACCTGTTAATCCATTAAGGGTTAGGTTAATCTTGCTTGCATCAAAATCTTTATTTAATGCGTCTATCGTCTTTTTATCTTTATCTATTTTATACTCTTTACTTGTTATGTCATATACTTTTATCTCTTGATTAATTATATATGGTAATAAGGCTTCTTCTTCATTTATATTTTCTATTTCTTCGCATGCCTTCTGATCAAATAAATAGTTACAAGCTATATTTTTATCCCAAAGTTCTGGTTTATAAACATATATATTTTCGTTTGATAAATATATATTTGAAATTCCTTCTTTTAATGCTTTTAACTTATTAACCTTATATGTTACAACATTTGTATCAACTACATCATATTTTATATCATATGCCTCATTTAACTTGAAGTCTTTTTTATAATCTATTTCTTTTCCTTTTAACATATATAACGTATTTGAAAGTGGATTATTACTTACCATTAATAATTCTAAATTAGTGGTTTTGCTTACATATAAATTTGATAAGTTATTGTTATATGCAATCAATGCATATAACCCTTCTAATTTATCTAAACCTGTTATCTTGCTTATGTTATTATATGCAACATCAATATACTGCAAGTTAGTATTTTTTGACACGTCTAAACTTGTTAATCTACCATTTCTTATTACAAGTGTATAAAGTTCAGAATACTTACTTAAGTCTATTGACTCTATGTTAGTATTAATTAATGCTATATCAATTAAATTAGTAAGTTTCTCTAGCCCTGTCGTATCTGTTATATCCTGATTAACTACAACAAAACCGGTAATACTTTGTATTTCTTCTTCTGTTAATAAATAATCTTTATACATAGGAACTTCTTCAAAACCATCTATTCCAACAAAACATGCTACCACCCATGCATAAAGATTTTTATCTTTAAATCCTGCTTTTAAGTATGCATCTTCATCTTTTTGTCTTTCATTAATTATTTCATAACTATCTACTACGTTTTTATCTGAATCCAATATTTCTATTATATTTTCATTTTGTCTTCTATCATATTGACCTGAACTATTAATCCATATATTATTTATAGCAAAAATATTTCCTTTTGCATCTATTGTTTTATTATTATCATCTATTGTATAAGTAGAACTATTTAATTTATATTTTGAATAATTTATAAACTTATATGTATCTATTACATTTCCGCTACTATCTTTTATTTCTAATTTGTCATTATTTTGATTAATTCTAAATTCTGATGGAGAAATTAATATATAACTATAATGAGCAAGATTATTATTAGCGTCTATCGTTTTTTCTTCATCATTTATTGTATAAAGTGAACTTTGCAACTTATATAATGCATAATTTTTTAATGTATATGTATCTATTACATTTCCGCTACTATCTTTTATTTCTAATTTATCATTATTTTTATTTAAACTATAACCGTATGGAGTAATAGAAAAACTCCATGTATTAATATTATTTAAAACTTCTCCTTTTGCATCAATTGTTTTATTTTCATTATCTATCGTGTAATACGAACTAGTTATACCTATAAAATTAATATCATAATTTACCGTAAAAGTTTTAGAATTTGACACTTTATATGTTATGTTTAATTTTGTATTTCCGGGAGTTACCATCTCAACTACTCCATCATCATATGTTGCAATAGAAGGATTTTCTATATTATATTGAGTATCATTTGGATAAGCTGTGATAACGCTAGGTTTTTCTATAGTTATGTTTTTATCTATTGAAGAATACCTTTTATCAAAATTATTATCATACAAATTCAAATATGTTAAGGCTGTATTTTTACTTACATCTATGTTACTTAATTTGTTTCTACTCAAATCCAAAGTTGTTAAAACCGGATTCTGGCTTACATTTATACTACTTAAATTATTATTATATAATTCTAATCTTGTTAAGATTGTATTGGTACTTAAATCTATGCTACTTAGACTATTATCACCCAAGTCCAATTCTTTTAATGCCACATTTTGACTTACATCTATACTACTCAGATTATTATGATACAAATTCAAAGTTGTTAAATTAGGAAACTCACTAGGATTTATTTCAGTTAAATTAGAGTATGATACTGACAAATACTTTAATTGTGACTTTATGTTTTCTATACCTATTATATTATCTACTGAATTTAAATTTGATACACTTGCAGATAAGGAAGTTAATTTAGTATTATTACTTACGTCTATGCTACTTAGACTATTATTACTCAACATTAATTCATTTAAATCTGGATTATTATTTAAATCTATA
>CAJTWC010000002.1:0-181458 GCA_910580185.1 uncultured Bacilli bacterium | reverse complement strand
CTATTTAATTTATTACTATTCAAATTCAAATTTGTTAATGCGGCATTTTGGCTTAAATCTATACTATTTAATTTATTACTATTCAAATTCAAATTTGTTAATGCGGCATTTTGGCTTACATCTATACTACTTAGAATATTACGACTCAAATACAAACTTGTTAAGGCTGTATTTTTACTTAAATCAATACTACTTAAATTATTATCAGATAAATACAAAGTTTTTAAAGCTGTATTATAACTTACATCTATACTACTTAAGTTATTATATATTAATTCTAAATTTATTAAAGAGATATTTTGACTTACGTCTATGTTAGTTAGATTATTATAAGACAAATACAAAGATGTTAATGCTATGTTTTGGCTTACATCTATACTACTTAGAATATTACCACTCAAATACAAACTTGTTAAGGCTGTATTTTGATTTACATCTATACTACTTAATTTATTACTACTCAAATCCAAAGTTGTTAATGCTGTATTTTTACTTACATCTATACTAGTTAAATTACCATTTCCTCCGCCACCAATATATGACCAACTATTACCTGTAACTTGCAATTTTTTTAATTCAGTTAAATATTGTATTCCATCTGCATTATCTATATTTATACTATAAACCTCTAAATTAGTAATGCTTTTTAATTGCTCTTCTGTTATTGTACTACAATATGTTGCATCTGAATTATAAGTACTTACTACCGCACTATAAAACTTTGGGTCAGTAAATCCATATTCATAAGTTCCTTCTGGATTAGATTCACTTCTAGGTTGATATCTAGCTGGTATTTCACTACATAAATTTACGTTTACCGTACCCTTTAACTTATTAAAATTTATTACGTTTAATTTAAATGCTCCAGTTAAAAGTAATGCTAATACTAAAACTAGACATACACATATTGAAATTATTGCTTTTTTCTTTGTTTCATCACATGCTAGTTTTGGTCTTCCAACGCTTCTTTTTTCTTCGTCTTTATTAAATAACTTCATGATATCATCACCTGTTTATAACCCTTCTATTATCTTATTTTCTATGTTGATAATATCATAATACCCCCCCCCGTCAAGGTTTAAAGCTCTCCTGTGGAAAAAGGGGGGGAGAGTGAAAAATGCACTGGTGCACTGGTAAACTAAAAGTAGACAACTTAATACAAAAAAAGAGACATTTCTGTCTCTTAAACTAATACAAATACTATGATTACTGATATCATTATCAAAACGAATAATGATAATAATACTTTCCAAATGTATTTAAACCACTTACCATAAGGAATATCTAAGTAGTATAAACCTATTATTAATCCTACTGATGTAGGTGCTATTATCATCATTAAATAGTAAATACTTTGTGCTATTAAAGCAATAACACCATAAAGATTTGTATCACTTACTATGCCAGTAAATAATGAGGCTACAGATGATACAAAATAATAGAAATCTGCAGTCAACACACTTCCTACCATAGTTGATAAAGTAGCTGTTGCAATATTAAATCCTTTTGATAAAGTTGCAATCCAATTACATATTGTAGTATTTATTCCTGTAGTAACAGATATTACAAGAACAATGCTAATTAACATAGCTGTAATTGCAACAGGAAGTACTTTCTTTATACCACTTGTAGCAGATGATATAAATTCATCTAATTTAATCTTTTTACATATAGCTATTACTGCGGTTATTATGAATAAGAAAATAGCCATATCTGTCATTGTCCATGATCCTATAGCACTAATTACACCAGTTGTTGAACCAGTTGCAGAATCAGTTGCCATTGGAGCACCAATAACGTTATTAAATATCTGATATTTTCCTACTTTTAAGTTTGATAACCAAGTATTAAAATCTGAGAATGCAGTAAATTTAGTAAATAATGATTCCCATGGAATAATAGTTGCTATTGCAAACAATACAAATAAAACTAAACTAGTTGCAAATAAAACGTTTTCTCTTCTGTTGCTATTAACAGGGATTTTACCATCTTTATCAGCTTTTTCAGTTAAAACGGTTATGAATTCTACAATCGATAATATTGTAGGTACTAATGTCCAACAGAAAATAATATTTAGGATTCCTGCTTTTATTTTACCAGCATAAAATTTATTAATACCAATAGTTCCAAGTAATAATGTTAAAATCGCATAAACAACTTTATTTACTTTTCTTTCTTTTGAATTTTGCTTTTTCACGGTTTTAACAGTTGTACTTTTTGTAGATGCTTTAACTGCTTTCTTATCTGAAGTTTTTTTAGCAGTCTTCTTACTGTTAGAATCTTTAACTTTTTTTGGTGCAGTAAAGAAAATTAAGATTGCTAATGATAATACTAATACTATTAATTTAACTAATAATAATGTGTTTACTTTCAAATTGAACGTAGTAAATAACGTATTATCATAAATGCCATTCATAGCTCCTACAAACGTAGCTATTATAGTTGATGATAAAATAACTTTTTTATCAATTTCTAACTTTTTCATCACTTGATAAATAAATGGCATAAACATGATTAATATCATTGCATCTTTTACCAAGCAAGCTAAAACGCCAAATACTATTATAGTAATAGTAACTAATAAACCTTCTTTATTTTTGAAAGTAGTAGCAGTATTGTCAACAAATTTATTATATACATCTAATTTGCTTATTATTGCATAAAAACATGCTACCGCTATTAAGAAAACTGCAATACCATTAAAGTATGATATTGAAATACTTAAATTAGATAATAACCCAACAATACCTAGTCCACTTACTGAATCAGTAACTACCTTACCACTATAATCTAAGTAAGATGAAGGTATAAATAAAGTTAAAATCCAAGTTACAATAACCGTTATTGCAAGCACTTTAAATAAATTATACTTTTTCATATATCCTCCCATAATTATATTATTTGATTTGTGAGACAAAATTATGACAATTAGCACCATATGTATAATTCTGTCCTACATATAAATTATACCATATTTTACCATCAGATAATATAAAAAGCTAAAAAGTATTTTTATAAGGTAGCAATATAACTTTCTATAGTATTAATAAATTCTTCTTTCGTTTTTATTTCATATAGTTTTTTCTTTATACTAACACCATTGGGAAGACCTTTTAAATACCAAGCTCCATGAGTTCTCATTTCTAATACCGCTACTTTCTCTGGTTTTATTTCAAGTAGATACTTAAAGTGTTTTAAACATGTTTTTAATTTTTCTACTGGAGTTTGATCTGGTATTATAATACCTTTATCTAAATAAGTTACGATTTGTTTTATTAAGTATGGGTTGCCAAGCGTCCCCCTACCGATCATAACTGCATCACATCCTGTTTCATCAAACATTCTTTTTGCATCCTCAACACTTAATACATCTCCATTACCAATTACTGGAATACTTACATTTTCTTTAACTTCTTTTATAATATTCCAATCAGCTTTTCCTGCGTACCCTTGGCTGCGTGTTCTAGGATGAATAGCTATAGCATCAGCTCCTGCTTTCTCACAAACCCTTGCAACTTCCACTGCATTAATAGAATTATTATCCCATCCACTTCTTATTTTAACAGTTACGGGAACATTAACCGCAGCTTTAACAGCACTTACTATGTCATAAATTTTATCTGGGCTCTTTAAAAGCGCTGAACCAGCTTGTGATTTAACTGCTACTTTAGGAACGGGACATCCCATATTTATATCTATGATATCAGGATGCATTTCCTCCTCTATTATTTTAGCAGCCTTTACAAAACTTTCTTTATCACTACCAAATATCTGCTGAGTAATAGGTCTTTCACTTTCTGTCATATAAAGCATTTCTTTTGTTTTATCATTATCATAAACTAAAGCTTTATCACTAACCATCTCTGCATATAAAAGACCACACCCCATTTCTTTTACTATCCTTCTAAACGCACTGTTACAAACACCTGCCATAGGAGCTAAACAAACATTGTTTTTAATTTCAACATTTCCTATTTTAAACATATTAATCACTTCCAAACTAAACTAATTATATAATAAAAAGAAGCTTTTTTGTAGTTTTACCTAGCTTCTTTCCCAATTTCTTCGCTTTACCGCAGGATAACCTTTAGTATTATCTTTTTTACTGCTTTCAAAAAAGTGGGGATGATTTTTATCATAATTAACAGATTGATTAATAATCTCAACCTGTGAGTGCAAAAAATCATCATCAATTTTTCCATCGTGCAATGCTTTTACTAAAGCGTTTATTTTTATTTGTTTTTCTGTCATAGTGTTTCTCCTTTTATTTTAAGCAAGAAACATTGTAACATACTAATTTGATTAATTAGTGAATACGACAAAATCTCTGTTTTTTCGACAAAAAGAAAAAGATAGCTTTAAGCTACCTTTTAGATCTTATAAATTTAAGTACGTTCATTCCTAAATTAAACAAAGAATACCATAATTTACTAATTATTAAATCATATTCCCCAACTAATTCTAATACGTTAGGATTAAATTTTGATTTAAACGTTGCTAAGTGATCCTCTAAAGATCCATCTATACCGCCTAAATCACAGTAGTCACACCCATTATCTAAACAATAACATAATCTATAAAACATAAGTCCGTTTGTTATTTTAAGTGATGGTAATATTTTCGTATTAGTTCCTGCATATAAGAATGATGCAACTTTAGTTCCTGTCTTACAAGTAGGCATCATGACGATTGTCGCACCTGCAAGTGGTTTTGGTCCAAATTCTTTTTTTACGATTTCCGCTTCTTTTATTTGTTTTTCGCAAAACTCTTTTTTATTCTCATGCTCTTTCATATCTTTTTTTAAAAATGAAATATATTTATCAATATCTACCCGCGCAAAAAACAAAACGGCATTTTTAGGGAAGCATTCCATTACTTTATTAAAATAAGTTTCACTTCTAAGTGCAATATGTTGTCTTTCTTCAGTGCAATGAAGTACGCTTACTAAATCTTTAACATCTTTAGGATCAGTAGAAAAACTAAATTCTACACCACGTTCTTCTTGATAAGTACCAATATAATTTCTGGTGTTTTTAGGAAAACTTCTTCTTAACTCTTCCTTATCCAAAGGTTTTCCGTTAATATCCTTTAACGAAATAGTCATAGTATATCTTGGCTGAATATAAGCGTTAACTTCCTTTTTAAATCCTCCATGAATAAAACCGAATTCCTCTAAATTGGCTGTTATTTCAGCAGTATCATTAGTGAAACTTTTTCTTACTTCAATACCTTTATTTTTCTTGATATTCTGAATATTATCCTCACTAAAACATATAAACGGATCTATTTTTATATCTATTGCACCATTTTTTTTAGCATATTTTTTCAATTCTAACACAAACATTTCAAGAAGTTTTTTATTTTTATAATCAATTACTAGTCCTCTTGGAATATAAAATAATTTTTTACCTAAGAACAAATTCCTTTTTAAAATCATCGCAGCACATACAATCTTATCTTTTTCATACATGCCAACAAAATCATGTTCCCATGCGGTTTTAACATCTGCCCAACTTGATGTTTGCATAAAAGATGTTGATGGAAAATTATTTACAAATGAATCATATTCTGCTTTATTAATTCCAGATTTAAATTCATATTTCATATTATCATTCCTTTTATTCTATTATTAATTCTGCTTCATCACCGTTTTTTATTAAGAAAGCATTTGCATCATCAGTATCTAAATGAACTTCATAAGCAAAAGCATCATTAACCCTAACATAAACGTTTTCTAAGGTTCCTGGTTTTTCACCTTCTACTTTTAGGGTAACAAATTCTTTATTAATTATTCCTAATTTTTTCGCATCTTCTGTATTAATGTGTAAATGTCTAGAAGCTATTATTGCAGCATTTTTAGTTACTTTACCTTTTGGACCAATAACCGTTATTTCAGCAGCGCCATCTAAATCTCCTGAGTTTCTTACTGGAGGTTTAATGCCTAATGCAAAAGAATCAGTTTTTGATATTTCAACTTGCATCTCGCCTCTTTCAGGGCCTAAAATTCTTACTCTTTCAATTTGACCTTTTGGTCCTTTTATAGTTACTTGTTCATTACAAGCATATTGTCCAGGCTGTGATAAATCAACTTTTTTAGTTAAAACAGCCTCTTCTCCAAATAAAATCTTTAAATCTTCTTTTGTTACGTGAACGTGTCTTGCTGACACTCCGATATTAACTTTCATATATATGTCATCTCCTTTACTTTTCACCTATTAATTATAACATGTATAATTAAGTAAATTCAATCATATGTTTAAATGAATTTAAAAAAGGAGAATTAAAATGAATACAAATTATTATCCAAATCCTACCTATCCAAACTTAGGTACAAACCCTATACAATTAACTCAATCTGGAGGTATTGCAACAAGTCCTAGTCAAAATACTAATAACGTTAGCAACAATAATTTAGCTAATATGCAAGCTACTAACAATATGTTAGCACTCGAACAATCATACATAGAAAACATATTAAGATTAAACAGAGGAAAACTAGCTACTTTTTATATGTCTTTTCCAGATTCAGTAGAATGGAGAGATAAAACATTCACAGGAATAATAGAAGCTGCAGGAAGAGATCATATAATAATTAGTGAACCTAAAACAGGAAAATGGTATTTACTAGAAATGATCTATCTAAACTACGTTGAATTTGATGAAAAGATAAATTATAGTCCAGAGTATTATCCAAATTAATTGTCTTGTAAATATCAATTTCTTTTGCTATAATTTATTTAAGAATAGAGGTAAATATTATGGCAATAATAATAGTTGTATTAGTAATAGGAATAATAATAGTACTTTATAATATATATCATGATAAATTAAACTTTGTTATTTCTAAGCTAAATAATATAGAAGAAAAGTTAAAGAGTACTTTACTAAAAAGAAAAGAACTTATTAAGGATGCAGAAGAACTCATTAGAGAAAAACTCAAAACAGAAAAAAATATATTTGATGGCTTAGAAAATCTAAAAGATAATGGTAACATTATGGAATTAGATAGAAAACTATTAATATACATAGGAGAGTTTCATCTTATAAAAGAAAAATATACGAAGCTTAATAAAGATGAAAAATTTAAAAAGATTGCCTTTGCAATCACGGAAACTGAAGACCTACTTAATGCATATAAAGAATATTATAATGATAACGCTAGTAAATATAATAAAATAATTAAAACTTTTCCTTTAATTATACCTACCATTTTAAAAAGAAGAAAAGAAAAACTATTCTTTGATAATAAATCTATTGATGATATAGATTATTCTGATTTTAAATATTAAAAAGAGATTACCAATTAATCTCTTTTTTATTACTCTTTTTTAAATATTCATTTGTTTTTGAAAATGGCTTGCTTCCAAAAAAGCCATTATAAGCAGAAAGTGGAGATGGATGAGCTGATTCTATCACATAATGATTAGGATTGGTTATCATTCTTTTTTTATCTCTAGCTTGTCTTCCCCAAAGTATAAATACCACGTTATCTAATTTATCATTTATTTGTTTTATAACAAAATCAGTGAATATCTCCCACCCAATATCTTTATGGGAATTAGCCTTATCCTTTTCTACCGTTAGTACTGTATTAAGTAAAAATACTCCTTGCTCCGCCCAATCTGATAAATCAGTGTCTATTCTTTCTATACCTAAATCATCTTGTAATTCTTTAAAAATATTTCTAAGTGATGGAGGGGTTCTAACTCCTCTTCTAACAGAAAAAGAAAGCCCCATAGCCTCTTTTTCACCATGATAAGGATCTTGTCCTAATATAACAACTTTAATATTATTAAAATTCGTTAATTTAAACGCATTAAATAAATCCTGTGCAGGTGGAAATATAATTTTTGAAAGTCTCTCGTTTTTAACGAACTCTTTTATGTATTTAAAATAACTTTTTTGCATTTCATCTTGTAAAACATCATCCCAACTATTATGGAACATAAAATCACCTCAGTTTTATTTTTTTCTTGATACCTCTACTACTGTTGGATAGTGATCACTTGGATTTATTCCATTATATTTATTCGTATCATATTCAGCTCTAACTACTTCAAAATTAGATTCTGGAACAAAAATATGATCTATTGGCTCTTTTCTATCAAATTCTCTAAAAGAACTACCTAGCTCTCTTGGAACAGCATCAACTAGTTTATTTTCTTTTTCAAACTTTTTTAAATCTCCAGTTAGATGCATGTTGAAATCACCCATTATTATAATATCTTCATAAGGCTCTTTTTCCATTTTGATAATATTAGTTAACACCTCTAATTGATGCTTTCTATTACTAGCAAATAAATTATCTAGGTGAGTATTAATAATTAAATATTTATAATCCTCGTATATAACATGCGCTATGGTGCATATTCTTGGAAATACATCAAGCAAAAATTTGCTTCCCTTTTTATTTATGTCCTTTGATAAGGCATATGTTTTAGTTTCAAGTAATTCAAATATTGATTTTTTTAATAATATACTATTATATTCATCCGATATACTAGCACTTCCTCTAGATTCACCCACGAATATATATTCATTTAATTCTTTTTCAAGATAATTTTTTGTTCTTGGCGTCAACTCTTGAGTACCAATTACATCCAATCCTCTTTTTCTAATTAGCTCTGCTGCGGAATCAGCCCTTTTTGTCCAACTTTTAGAAGGAGATGGAGAATAAGAATTTTTCATATTAAATGTTGCTATTAACATATTATCACCTCATTTTTGTTTATATTATAATTATTATAGGATAATGATCGCTTGGGTATACTCCATTTATATTATCCTCATATTTATAAATGTCTTTAACTATTATTTCATCGGATAAGAAAATATGATCTATTGGTTTTTTATTTTTTAAGTATCTATATGTACTCCCCAATTTATTAGTATAATCTTTAAGTTTTAAATCTTCAGAAAAATCCTGTAAAACTTTATTAAAAGACATATTAAAGTCACCAGCTAAAATAACATTATCATTATTTTTTATTATGTCTTTTATCACATTTAACTGGAGTTTTCTATTTATTTTAAAAACATTATCCAAATGAGTATTTAATAACGAATACTCATTATTATTTATAAGTATGCTAACGTAATTTAAAGTTCTAGGAAAAAAATCCAATAAAAACTTACTATTAGGCTTATCCGGAGTATTTGATAAGGAATATATTTTACTTTCACTTACCTCTATATTGTTTTTTATAATAATGCAGTTAGCCTCCTCATTTTTTCCATTCTTTCTAGAATTATAAATGAAATTATAAGAAGGTAATCGCTTGGATAAAATACTTCTCATATTAGATGACATTTCCTGAGTAAAAATAATATCTATATTTTCTCTTTTAATTATTTTGGCAACAACACTTGCCCTTTTTTTATAATTATTTTTTGAAGTACTTAAAGTTATATTATTCCAAAGGTTTAAACTCATTAATTTCATTTTATCACCATTAAGTACTTATATAATATCACTTAAAAGAAATTATAGCAAATAAAAAAGCTATTTGTGATAGCTTTCGTTATTCATTATCTTAAATGATCTATATATTTGTTCTAGTAATATTATTCTAAATAATTGATGTGGAAAAGTTAAATCAGAAAAAGAAAGAGAATAATTAGCCCTGTTAAGTACATCTTCTGATAGACCATTAGATCCACCAATTACAAAAACAATGTTTTTAGATATATTTTTGTTTATAAAATCAGATAATTCTATCGAATTTAATTTTTTACCTAAAATATCTAAAATAACAACAAAATCATTTTCTTTAATCTTAGATAATATGCTTTTTCCTTCTTCCAACTTAGTTTTAATGACATCGTAATTATAGTCTGGTAATTCTACTATTTCTAATTTTGTATATTTTCCAAGCCTTTTTTGATACTCTTTTACAGCAAGGGTAAAATACTTTTCCTTGACCTTTCCAACGCAAATTATTTTTATCATACTTCCATCAATTCCGTTCTTTCTTTTTGTTTTGCTATTAATATATTTTTAACTGATTTGTTTTTTGATGCTAATGCGCTTTTTATTGCCTCTAAAGCTTTATCATAGGTATTGTTATCATCACTTAAGTGCGCAAGTACTATAGTATTTGTATTATTTCCGACAAAGCCAGATAGATAGTAAGAAGAATCAACGTTTGATAAATGCCCTTTATCACCAACGATTCTTTGTTTTATATGAAATGGATATCTCCCATTCATAAGCATTTCAACGTCATGATTACTCTCAAATATATACATATTTCTATTAGATAAAACATCATAATATTTTTTATTTATATATCCAGTATCAGTAATATATACTAATGATCTTTGATTATTTTCTAAAACAAATCCAACTGATCCATCCGCGTCATGAGAGGTTTTTATAACTTTAACATTAATGTCATCAATGTTAAAAGTTGATTTTTCATAAACTTCATAATCAAAATCATCAATGTACTCATAAAGTAAATTTAATATCACTTTATTAACATATAGTTTGGGATGATATTTTTTTAGGAAAACTTTTAATCCCTGTATATGATCCACGTGGGTGTGTGTTATTAGTATTGCTTTTATTTCATTTGGATCCATATCTAATTCTCTTAATTTTTCTTCAGTATAAGACTTTGTAACACCAAGATCTATCAAAATCTTGGTGTTATCTGTTTTTACTAATACACTATTACCCTTACTACCACTTGATAAAACTGATGCTTGCATTATCTATATAAAGTAAGTGGATCCGTAGGAATACCATCTCTATATGGCATACCATTTCTATATAAACCAAAGTGTAAGTGCGTACCAGTTGCAAAACCAGTATGTCCCATAGCTCCTATTTGCTGACCTTTTTGAACTGTCTGCCCAACTTGTACAAGTCTTGAACTCAAATGAGCATATAATGTATAATAACCATTTCCGTGATTAATAGTAACATGCTGTCCTAAACTACCTTTATTTTGAGATGTAACAACAGTACCAGATCCTGCTGCATAAATTGGAGACCCCTCACCACTACCAGCAATATCTATAGCTTCATGGAATTTACCCCAACGATAAGAGAAGTAACTTGAAATATAATATTGCGAAATTGTTGGCCATGCCCAACTACCTGACATAATAGGAGCAGTTCCCCCACCGGCATATGATTGTTTTGTTCCAACTTTTACTACTTTATCAACTGATGGTGTTATGGTTTCAGAACTTACTATAACCACGTTGGTTTCTTCTCCATTTACTGATTTTATCTTAGTAGTTAATCTATCTATACCATTTTGTCCTTCTGTTACAACTTTCTCAGTTCCTGCATTCATAGATGAATCTTCTTCTTCTACTGTTTTATACTGGCTTTCTTGATCCATTACGTTATGTGTTTCTACTACTACGTCTACAACTGGACTAATTAAACCTATCTTTACCTGTTGTCCTACAGATAATATGTTATTTGAACTTGTAAATTCAGGATTAACAATCAAAAATTCCTCTGTTGCAAGCTTGTTATTATACGCAATAGAATCTATTGTATCTCCTTCTTGAACCGTATAGTACTGATCTTCTTTAACTTCTCCAAACATCAAATATTTAGTTAAAGTTTTCTCATCTGTAAATATTTCTTCAGCAGTTGATATATATCCATGTTTTATAGTTATATCTTGATCAATATAAATATCTTCTATTAATCTTCCAGTTTCTTTTATTTCAGGTTGGGTATCATTTTCATAATTTTTAATATCATCGTTATTTACAAAAGCTCCAACTACAGATTTTATAGCCTTATCAAACATATCTTTGTCTAAGACATTAAGGGTTATATTACTTTCATCCTCACTATTAGCTTTAATAGTTATTTTATACCCTTCTACTGTAAAGGGCTTTTTGTCCTTTATAATATTATGAACTTGTTTTGCAGTTAAAATATTATTATCATAGGTAGTATATTTTTGTATGTCCACACCTTCTGGTATATATACCTTATCCACATCATATTTTTCTTTCAAATCTTTTTGTTCTTCATTTATATATTCTTCTAATTCCTCTTTATCAGCTATATTACCAATAGCTTTTCCATCTAGATAAACTTTATATACTTCTTTAGGATTTAGGCTATATCTACCTGCAAAATTAACAAAGAAAACAATAGCAGCTGCTAGTGCTACCGAAATAATATACATTAACCCCGTTTTTATTACTTTCATCATATCTACTCACCATTCTCTCTTTGAAAATTAACAAAAGTACTTGTATCTTTTTTAAATAGTAATTCAACTGTTGTAGTAGGACCACTTCTGTTTTTTCCAATTATAAATTCAGTTATACTTGCATTATCATCGCGTCTTGCTTCTTTATTATAATAATCATCTCTATATAAGAAAGAAACAATATCAGCATCTTGTTCTATAGAACCCGATTCACGAAGATCACTCATTATTGGTCTTTTATCCTCACGAGATTCAACCGCACGAGATAACTGTGCTGCTGCTATTACTGGAACACCAAGTTCCAAAGCCATTGTTTTTAAACTTCTTGAAATATCTGATACTTCTTGCTGTCTGCTTGCTGTTGAATTGGTTGGTCCTGATATTAACTGTAGGTAATCGATTACTACCAATGATAATCCTTTATCAGAGTTTGCAAGTCTTCTACATTTAGATCTTATCTCACCAATCGTTATACCAGGTGTATCATCTAAATAAAGATTAGCATCAGACAATTTACTAATCGCTTCATTAAGTCTTTTCCAATCATTATGCTCAAGGCGTCCAGTACGCATTTTAGTACCATCAATTTGTCCTTGAGATTGTAATATTCTGTTAGCTAATTGCTCAGCACTCATTTCCAAATTAAATACTGCAACAGCCTTATTACTATGCATTGCTGCATAAGTAGCCAAATTAAGTATAAATGCTGTTTTACCCATAGCAGGTCTTGCTGCTATTATAATAAATTGTGTTGGTTGAAGGCCTGCTGTTAATTTATCAAATTCATAAAAACCTGTTGCAAGACCTGTTATATCTGAGCCTTGCTCTGCTAATTTTTGAAGGTTAGCTTGCTCTCTATATGCAACATCCTGGATTCTTTGGAACTCAGTAACTTTTCTCATGTTACCTATTCTAAGCATTTTCATTTCAGCACTATCTAAAACTTCATAAATAGAATCTTCTGATGCGTATGCGTCATTGGCTATTTCGGTGGCGGTTTCGATTATCTTTCTACCAACCATCTTTTCCTTTACGATACCAATATAATAATCAACGTTTGATGCACTTGGTACAGAATCAATTATTTCTGATAAGTATTCTACATTACCTACTTGACTAAGTATTTTTTTATCACTTAATTTATTTGTAACTATTGTTATATCAATAGGTTTTCCCTCATCATTTAACTCTTGTAACACTTCAAATATTTTAGCATTTTGATCACTATAAAAATGCTCACCAGATAACTCATCACATATTTTTTGTAATGCCGTCTTAGATAAAAAAGCAGATCCAAGTACAGCTTTTTCAGCATCCATTGACTGTGGTATTTTTCTTTCTGCCATTTTATCACTCCTTTAACTCCTATTTAACTAATTGTACAGTTATAATACCTACTACTTTTTTATGTAAATTTATTTTAACTTCGTGATACCCTAAAGAATTAATTGGAGTATCTAAAACTATTTTCTTTTTATCAATTTTATATCCTATTTTTTCTAGTTCTGATGCTATTTGCTTGCTTGAAATAGTACCAAAAACCTGATCTTCTTTTCCTGTTTTTACTTTAAATACCAAGACCTTATCTTTTAACTCTTTTTTTATTTTCTCGCAACTTTTTATATCAGCTGCTTCCTTATCTGCCTTATTCTTATTTTCTATATCTAAGATTTCTTTACTTCTAGATGTATAAGAAACAGCATAACCATTTCTTATTAAAAAGTTTTGTGCATATCCATCCTTTACTTCTTTTATGTCTCCAGCTTTTCCTTGACCTTTAACATCTTTTGTAAATATTACTTTCATAATTAGTCCACCTTTCTAATTAATCTGTACGTTTATTATAACATACTTTATATTTATTTAAAAGAAAAGAAAGCATGCTTATTTTAACATACTTTCTAACAATTATCTTGTAAATGGTAATAAAGCTATCATTCTAGCTCTTTTTACTTGTTGTGCTATATGTCTTTGGTGCTTAGAACAAGCTCCTGTTACTCTTCTAGGTAAAATTTTACCTTTTTCATTTATATATTTTCTTAAGATCTCAGGATCTTTATAATCTACACTTTTACCAGCACACATTTGACATATTTTCTTTTTCTTTCTATAAAATTCTGCCATTTGTATAACCTCCTTATTTATTAAATTAGAATGCTATATCATCATCTGATATTTCAATTGAACTACCAAAATCAGCAAATACATCATCAGAAACATTTGTTTCTTTAGGTGCGCTACTTTCTGTTTGAAAATCAGCTGGTGATACATCATTACCTGCTTCTATATTATTAGCTGAATTACCTGAATTTCTAGAATCAAGGAATTGAACACGATCAGCTACTACCTCAGTAACATAAACACGTTTTCCATCTTTATCTTCATAGTTTCTAGTTTGTATTCTTCCATCAACTGCTACTAAAGAACCTTTACCAACATACTTTTTAATATTTTCAGCTTGTTTTTGAAATGCTACTATATTAATAAAGTCTGTTTCTCTTTGTCCTTGTGTATTAGTATATTGTCTATCAATAGCAATAGAAAAATTTACTATTGCGGCATTACTTGAAGAATATCTTAATTCAGGATCTCTTGTTAATCTTCCTATTAAAAATGCTTTATTCATTTTATATCCTCGCTTTTATTAGTCTTCTTTTACGATTAAATGACGAATAACATCTTCACTAATTAATGCTAAACGATCAAATTCATTGATTGCTTTTGCATCATTAGATTCAATATTAATTAAGAAATAATAACCAGTCTTATGACCTTCTATTTCATATGCTAATTCTTTTTGACCTAAATCTTTAGAAGATACTACTTTAGCACCGTTATCTGCTAAAACCTTTTCAAAGTTTTTAGCAACTTCCTTAACGCCTGCTTCTTCTAGATTTGGTCTAACAATGAACATAATTTCGTATTTCATACTTTTTTACCTCCTCTTCTGGTCTTTAGTGGCCCTTAATCTTAAGTTAAGAGCAAGAGAGTAAAATTCATTACTCGTTTTGTATTATAGCAAAAAAGAAGATTAATGTAAACCTTCTTTTATTTAATTATATTTTATTTATTTTAATTTATACTTTTATATTTTGTAATTGTTTTCACCTTAACATCTACATTAATTCCACTTAAAAGATTCGATATTCCTTCATATATTTCTGGCATATCTGAAATCATCTTAGAAAATTCTTCATTTAATTGTGCTACTTGCTTAACTATTTCATCGTAACTAATATTATCCATTAATGAATCAACTTCATCAAAAACAGATAATGGCATATCTAAAACACCATCAACTGGTCTATATAAATCTACTGAATAATCGCTATTTAAATCAGAAAATACAAAATATGCACAGTTATCATTGGGAAGGTTTTGTTCCTTAAAAGAAAGCATATCTTCATAGTCAAGATATCTTTTTAAAATATTTTGTTTTTTATTTAATAACCTTAAGTTAAACCTTTCCCAATTGCCTTCTATATTACGTCTTAAATTTATCAATTTTTTATTTGGTAAAGTTATCTTTTTGCTCGATGCTTTTATAATTTCATTATTAGGGACTTCAATTTTTTTATTACTAAATAAGCATAAGGTAGTTTCGTTTAAAAAACTACTTTCCTTCGGAATAAATTCAACTACGGGCTCGTCAGACTCAAAAAACATATTCCTTATAAAACAAGTCTCATCCCATGATGCATGATATATCTTTTGCCTTAAAAAAGCACTAAGTAAAGAAGCCTCATCAATGGTTCTTACCGAAACAAATTCCCAGCCATCTTCCATTTTTTTAGTAAATACTATTCCAAGCCTATCTTCACTTATTTCGACTACAAAATTAGACCAACCACCTTCTAAGCTTTCTGAACTTATTATATTATCTTTTATTGAATCTATATTTTTCACATTAATTTCCTTTCAATTTAGTTATTAAATCTAAACAAACAAACATCACCATCTTGCATTACGTATTCTTTACCTTCACTTCTAAGACGCCCTGCTTCTTTCGCTTCCTTTTCTCCTTTATATTTTTCATAATCCTCAAAAGAAATTACTTCTGCTCTAATAAATCCTTTTTCAAAATCACTGTGGATAATTCCTGCGCACTCTGGAGCTTTCATACCTTTTTTAAAGGTCCAAGCTCTAACTTCTTTAGGGCCAGCGGTAAAATATGTTTGAAGCCCTAAAAGCGAATAAGATGCTCTAATTAACTTATCAAGGCCACTTTCTTCTATTCCTAACTCATTTAAAAATGCTACCTTTTCCTCATCATCAAAACCACTTAGTTCTTCTTCTATTTTTGCACATAATACAATTACTTCTGCATTATCTTTTTTAGCATATTTTTTTAAGTCTTTAACGTAATCGTTATCAAGACCTATCTCATCTTCTTTTATGTTAGCAACATAAATAATTGGCTTCATTGTAAGAAGGTTAAAAGCTTTTAAAATCTTTAAATCATCTTCTGTATATTCTAGTTTTCTAGCTGGAATATTATTCTCCAATGCTTCTTTTATTCGCTTTAATAATTCCACTTCTTTTAATGCGTCCTTATCCTTTGTACTAACCGCTTTTTTCTCTATCCTACCAAGTCTATTATCAACTACTTCTAAATCACAGAAAATAAACTCTACATCTATTATTTCAATATCACGTAAAGGATTTGCCCCGCCTTCTACGTGAGTGATATTTGAATCATCAAAACATCTTACTACTTCAACAACCGCATCAACTTCTCTTATATGTGATAAAAATTTATTTCCCAAGCCTTCACCGTGTGATGCTCCTTTAACAAGACCTGCTATATCAGTAAATTCAAATGTTGTTGGAACTAAACTCTTAGGTTGTATTAACTCATTTAAAAAATCTAATCTTTTATCTGGCACCGTAACCATACCAACATTTGGCTCTATAGTTGCAAATGGATAATTTGCCGCTAATATATTTTTCTTTGTAATTGCATTAAATAACGTTGATTTACCTACGTTTGGTAATCCTACTATACCCGCTGTAAGTGGCATATAATCACTTCCTTCTTTTGATATTATAGCATAAATAGAAAAAACGACAATAAATAATATTACTTCTCATGACAAATAATCCCAAAGCTTTTATGTAACGCAATAAAAAAAGTATAAGAACTTTTGCTCTTATACCGTAGGATATATACCTGGACCTATAGGTAGCCCAATTATATACCAACATATTATCATTATTATCCATATTATTGCTATTCCTAAGAAATAAGGAAATACGGTTTGATAACATTTTTTTATACTAAAATCTGCTTTATTCTTCATGTATACTTCGACAAATCCTATAAATATAACAAAATATGTAAATAATGGGGTTATGGAATTTGTTATTGAATCTCCTGCTCTAAATACTAGTTGGGAAAATTCTGGAGTTATGTTTGCTTTCATAACAACAGGCATAATATTAGGTGCTAAAATTGCCCATTTAGCAACAGAACCAGGAAGTAATATATTAGAGGCCATTGTAAATATAAGTATTAATAATACTAATGGTATAAATGAGAAATTAGAAACTGATATTAAGTTTGCTAGTGAGCCAGTCACAACAATACCAATGTTTGATTCTGTTAAAAGAGCATTTAATTGTGCTGCAAAAAATATAAGTACAAATATTCCACCAATACTTTTTAAATAATCAGTAGAAAAGTTTACCATATCTCTTATTCTTTTTATTGTTCCTGTTATTATTCCGAATACAAGACCTTGTACGGCAAAAATAAATGATACAATTCCTACTAAGTTAGTCATTAAAAGAGAATCACTTGAAAATAACATTTTAGAATATACATCTTGAGACTTATCAAGTAATAAACCGAAAATACCATTACCAACAGGTAGTATCATAAAAATAATAGGTATTAAACATATTACTGTTGCTATTAAAGAGGCTATTAGACCTTTTTTTTCTTTAGCCTCTTCAAGTACGTACTCCTCTTCCTCTTCGATGGTATTTCTACCAAGTTTTCTAGAAACTATCTTTTCAGTAACAAACGTACATATTCCTGCGATTAGTAATGAAGCTGCTACGGTAAATATAATATTACCACTTTGTAACGCAGTATAATCAGCATCTAATAATTTAGCACTAGCCTCTGTATAACTTGTTAAATTATAATCTAATGAAGTAATAAATAAACCGGCACCATGACCTGATGCAATAGATGCAAAACCTAGCGCTAAACCACCAATAGGATTTCTATTCATTGACATAAATAAAACGGCACCTAATGGCAATAGTAATACATAACCTACATTATTATCAATACTTGATAAAATACATAACAATGAATAAATAAATATAACAAGTGCTCTTGGTACTTTACTTGTTATTTTATTACAAAAAGTTTTTAAAAAACCAGACTTATATGCTATACCAAAAGATATTGCAGCGATTAACAATGAACCAAAGGGAACAAAATCAATTAAATTATTATAAGCAGATGTCATTAAAAACTTAATACCATCAATACTAAGTAAAGAATTTACTGATATAGTTGTTGATTCTACTTCTCCTGCTATGGTAGTTAACTTATCGTATGTAACCTGAAAGTTTAAGGCGCTTGCTATACCACTTACAATTATAACAAGTAACGATAAATATATGAAAAACATAACTGGGTGTGATGATCTTTTTAACTTCTTGGGATTAAACATCTTGCACCTCCTCTAATACCTTTTTAATCTTCTTATTAAAATCTACTCTTGAAAGCATAATTGTCCTACCACAATTTATGCATTCAATTTTTATATCAACACCTACTCTTGTAATTTTAAATTTATTAAAACCACAGGGGTGCTGTTTTTTCATTTCCACAATAGAACCTAAGCCATAATTATTTTTCATTATGTACCTCCACTTGAGGATATGGAATTTTAATTCCGTTTTTATCTAAAGTATTTTTAAGTTCTTTCCTCATTGTTCTTGCAACTACAAAATGAGAAGCCGGCTTACATTTACCAATAATTCTAAATACAACTGCTGAATCAGATAGCTCTTCGACTCCCAAAACCTCAGGTTCACTAGTTAGTTCTGGTATCTTATCTTGCATTGTTGCACAAGCTACTTTAAGTATTTTTTCTACTTTATCAAGCTTCGATTCGTATGCTACGGATAAATCCACAATGGCTAATGTGTCTTCTAGACTATAGTTAATTACCGAAGATATATTTCTATTAGAAATTATTCTAACCTCACCACTATACGCTTTAATTCTAGTTGATTTTAAACCTACACCAATTATAGTACCAGTAAAATCATCTATCTTTACAAGATCGCCAATAGCATACCAATTTTCAAATAAAATGGTTACACCTGCTAAAATATCTTTTAACATATCTTGAAAAGCAAGACCCACTACCAAGCTTGCAACACCAAGACCAGTTACTAACGCTGCGGTATTAACTCCATATACTCCTAATAATGATAATATAGCAAATATCCAAACAACGTATTTTATTATGCTACGTATTAAACTACTTAATGTCCTGGCTTTTCTTTGATCAAATCCTTTAGGTTTTTTCTTAGGATTAAAAGAGCGTTTAACTATGTTTTTTAATACCTTTTCTAAGGTAAACGCTACCAAAATTATTATAACAGTCATGTATATTTCTTTTGCTATAGTAAAGCCAAATATTTTCATACTATCCCCTCTATTCTACTTCAATATCTAGTATTTCTAGGATTCTATTTAAGTCTTCCTTGGTAACAAAAGAAATCTTTATTTTATTTCCAGATATAGAAACCTTTGTTCCTAATTTTTCTTTCATTGCATCTTCAACGTATTTATATTCTTTAGTCTTAGGGGTCTTTAAAGTTGGAACTTTTCTAGTGAAATCTTCAGGAGTAGTTAATTCTTCAAGGTCCCTAACGCTTAGATTTTCACTTACAACCTTATTAGCTAACTCTTCTATTTGTTCTTTACTTTCTAATTTACTAAGTACTCTAGCGTGTCCCATAGAAAGTTTATTATATAAAATCATATCTTGGACAGATAAAGGTAATCTTAAAAGCCCTAACATATTAGTAATATGGCTTCTTGACTTTCCTAATCTCTTAGCTAACTCTTCTTGGGTTAATCTTAATGACTCTATAATTGATTTATACGCTTTAGCCTCTTCAATCGCAGATAAATCTTCCCTTTGAAGATTCTCTAACAACGCAACTTGCATCATTTCCTCATCGGTAAAATCTCTTATTATTGCTGGAATTTTAGTTAAACCAGCTAATTTTGATGCTTTAGCACGTCTTTCACCAGCAATTATGTTATAACCTTTAACACTTTTTTTAACAATTATAGGTTGAAATACCCCATGTTCTTTTATTGATTCCGATAATTCTACAAGTGCTTCCTCATCAAAAACCTTTCTAGGCTGATAAGGGTTACTCATCAATTCATCAATATTAATTTCTACTATTTCATCTTTTGGAGTTTCCTCTACTATTTTATTTTCTACTTGATCAAAATCAAGCATCTCAGTATTAAATAGTTGTTCTAACCCCATTCCTAATGCTCTTCTTTTACTGTTGTCTTCTTTCATCTTGTTCAATTACCTCCTTTGCTAAATTAAGGTATGCTTCAGTACCACGACTCATTGGATCATATGCCACGATTGGTTTTCCATGAGATGGTGCTTCAGTTAATCTTATTAATCTTGGAATTAAAGTATTATATACTCTTTCCTTAAAAAATCCTCTTATTTCTTCTACTACTTCTAAACCTAAATTAGTTCTAGAATCAAGCATTGTAAGAAGTACTCCTTCTATTTCTAATGTAGGATTTAACTTTCTTTGCGCTAACATTATAGAATTCAATAACTGCATTATTCCTTCTAGTGCAAAAAATTCGCATTGAACAGGTATTAACACTGAATTAGATGCAGTAAGTGCGTTTGTAGTTAATAATCCTAAAGAAGGTGGGCAATCTATTATAATAAAATCATATTCATTCCTAATGTTTTGTAATGCGATTTTTAATTGCATGTTCTTTTGAAAAGTACTATCTTGTTTAGCCTTTTCAATTAATTCTATATCAGCTCCTGCTAAGTTTATAGTAGCAGGAATTATACTTAAATTCTTAAAATTAGTTTTAATTATAGCTTCATTTGGATTACATCTTCCTAATAATAAGTCATATATACTCTTAGATACATCACCTTTATTAATACCTACACCAGTAGATGCATTACCTTGAGGATCTAAATCTATTAATAAAACCTTTTTATTTTGTACTCCTAGTGAAGCTGCTAAATTAATACTAGTTGTAGTTTTACCTACGCCACCTTTTTGATTTACTAATGCTATTACCCTTCCCATTTCGCTTCACTTCTTTCTACTATCATTTTATTTTAACTATAATATCATTCTATCAAAAAAATACTTTTTTTAAAACCCTTTAATAGAATATTAATTTTGATTTCTTATTTTATCAGCAAATTCCTTTATTTTTCTAAATCTATGGTTCAAACAAGATTTACTTATGTTGCATCCAGTTTCAAGTGTCATTATTTTACTAAGTTCTAACAATGACGTTTCTGGATACTTAACCCTATACTCAGCACTTTGCCTTACCTTTTCATCTAGTAAGTCAAGCATATCTTTTTCTTTTATAAAATTTATCTCTTTAATAAGATCATTTGCGGTTTTTACCATTTTTTCAACGTTTGCCTGCTCACAGTTATTAATACGATTAGTCATGTTTATTTTTTCACGGTATACCCTTATTTCCTCATAATACATAACACCATTATATGCTCTTATAATTCTTAAAAAGTCACTTATCTTTTCAGCTTCTTTAATATATATCATATAACCTTTTTTTCTATGTAATATCTTACTGTTTAAATTATTATCATTTAATAACTTATTTAAAAATTTAGCGTACTCAGTATTATTTATTAAAAATTCCAAATGGTATCTAGAAGTCTTTGGATCATTTAAACTGCCAGAAACCATAAAGACGCCTCTTAAATATGCTCTTTTAAGTTCTTCATCATCGATTAATGATCCATTTGGTATTCTTAAAAGTTCATTTTTCTCACTAACTATGCCTAAATCTCTAAGAACCTTAAGTGTATCTTTTTTTAATTCCAAAACATATATTTCATTCTTTTTAAAATTATAGTTTTTTCTTAAAGAAATATTTAAATTAATATCATATAAAATTTTAAATAAGCCAAATATACGATTTGCAACAAATTTATTTTCAGTTTGAATTTTAATGTTATATATTTTAATTTCAGCAGCCGTTCTGATAATACCAGATAATTCTGATAAGTATTCAGCTCTAGTACACTCAGTAGTACTTATTTCTTTTTTTATCTTACTTGAAAATGTCATTCTATCACATCCTACCAGACAAATTATATCAAATAAAGACTTCTTTTTCAACATATCCAGGTGTTTTTTTAATGCATAAAAAAATAAGGACTACTTTTCCTTATTTTTCCTATAAGTTAAATAACCTATTACTCCAAGTATTATTAGTAAGATAAATATAACTATTGGTATTATTAGTTTCTTATTACTAATACTTTTTGATAACTTATCATTTTCT
Organism: uncultured Bacilli bacterium; assembly: GCA_910580185.1. Taxonomy (GTDB): domain Bacteria; phylum Bacillota_I; class Bacilli_A; order RF39; family UBA660; genus Aphodocola. The sequence goes on along the minus strand of CAJTWC010000002.1, from coordinate 158,679 downwards.
TTATACATACTAGAATCTATATCTACATTCTTTTTATTTATTTCATTATTTGTTAGTACATAGTTTCCTAGTTTATTTATATAGAAACTTAATTTATTATTGTTTAGATTTATCTTATCTGCTATTAACATCATTTTATCTAAATCATAATTGTATAAATATAAGTCTTTTGTTCCTATGTTTTTCTTTATTTTATCTGTTACTTCTACATCTACTAATACTTTTCCTGGTAAGTTACCATTACTCTTAAAGATTAATACTATTCCACTTGTTACTTTATCTTTTACAACTTCATATATTAAAGATTCTTTAAGTATATTTATCTCATAGTTTAAATCTAAGTTACCAGTTACTTTATTTATGTCTTTTCCATTTATCGTAATTGTTATTCCATTACTTTTTACTATTATATTTCTATCTTTTCCTTTTACTAATAACAAAGTTGAAAGTGGTACGTTTTTTCCTTCTATTATTATATCTTCTAGGTTTTCTTCGGCTTTTTCTTTTCTTTCTTCTATTTTTTCTATTACTTTATCACTCGGCTTTACCTTTGTGCCATTACTTGAGTCACTAACTACTTCTTCTTTTATTACCTTTTTAATATTAGTTACGGTGTATGTATCTACTATAACATCTTTATCTTTAATAATGAATTTATCATCTTCTAATGTACCTGTTAAGCCATTAAGTGTTAAGTCAATCTTACTTGCATCAAAATCTTTATTTAATGCATCTATTATTTTTTTATCTTTATCTATTTTGTACGCCTTACTTGTTATATCATATACTTTTACTTCTTGATTAATTAAGTATGGTAATAAAGCTTCTTCTTCATTTATATTTTCTAACTCTTCGCATGCTTTCTGATCTAATAAATAGCTACAAGCCATATTTTTATCCCAAAGTTCTGGTTTATAATTATATATATTCTCATTTGATAAATATATATTTGTTATTCCTTCTTTTAATGCTTTTAACTTATTATCTTTATATGATACAACACTCTTATCAACAACATCATATTTTATATCATATGCCTCATTTAACTTAAAGTCTTTTTTATAATCTATTTCTTTTCCTTTTAACATATATAATGTATTTGCGAGTGGATTATCACTTACCATTAATAATTCTAAACTAGTAGTGTTGCTTATATCTAAATCTGATAAGTTATTGTTATATGCAAATAAAGCGCCAAGACCCTCTAATTTATCTAAACCTGTTATATTGTTTATGTTGTTATACGAAACATCAATATACTGCAAGTTAGTATTTTTTGACACGTCTAAACTTGTTAATTTACCATTTCTTATTATGAGAGTGCTAAGTTCAGGATACTTACTTAAGTTTATTGATGGTACGTTCGTGTTAAACAGATAAATTTCACTTAAATTAGTAAGTTTCTCTAGCCCTGTCGTATCTGTTATATTTTGATTTACAACTCCTATACCACCTATACTTTGCATTTCTTCATCTATTAATAAGTAATCCTTATACATAGTGACTCTTTCAAAATCATCATCTTCTATTCCAGCAAAAAATGCTACTACCCATGCATACAAATTTTCATCTTTAAATCCTGCTTTTAAATATGCATCTTCGACTTTAGGTCGCGCATTGATTATTTCATAATTATCTACCACGTTTTTATCTTCGTCTATTATTTCTAATTTATCTTCGTTTACTCTTAATACATATCGATTTGAAGAATTTATATATATTTTATTTTTATCTAATATTTCTCCCTTTGCATCTATCGTTTTACCACTATCATCTATCGTGTAATAGTAACTAGTTAATTTATATTGTGAATAATTTATAAACTTATATGTATCTATTACATTATCATTACTATCTTTTATTTCTAATTTATTATTATTTATATTTAATTTATAATTTGTGGGTGTAATAGAAAATTTATAAGTATAAACATTATTTGACAAATCTTTATTTACATCTATTGTCTTTTCTTCTTCATTTATTGTGTAATAATTACTAGTTAAATTATATGATCTATAATTCTTAAACATATATGTGCCTATTATATTTCCTACACTATCTTTTATTTCTAATTTATCATCATTTATATTTAATCTATAACTTGTAGGTGTAATAGAAAATTTGTAAGTATAAACATTACTCAGTATGTCTTTATTTAAATCTATTATTTTCTTTTCTTCATTTATTGTGTAATACGTACTAGTTATATTTATAAAATTTATATTATGATCAACATTAAAGGTAACAGAATTTGACACTTTATATGCTATATTTAGTTTTGTTGTACCGGGAGCTACCTTTTTAATTATTCCATCATTATAAGTTGCTATAGAAGCGTCTTCTATACTATATTTAGTATCATCTGGATATGCTGTGATAACATTAGGTTCTTCTATAGTTATGTTATTACCTATCGAGGAATATTCTATACCAAATTTGTTATTATTTAAATTTAACCAGGTTAAAGCTGCATTATGACTCAAATCTATACTAGTTAAGTTATTATTGTACAAATTCAATTTTGTTAAAGCAGTATTGTGGCTCAAATCTATACTACTTAAATTATTGTTTGTCACTTCCAACTCCTTTAAAGCCTCATTGTGGCTCAAATCTATACTACTTAAGTTATTGTTATATAAATACAAAGATGTTAAGGACGTGTTTTTGCTCAAATCTATACTACTTAATTTTCTATTACTATATAAATTTAAGGATGTTAAAGCCTCATTGTGGCTTAAATCTATACTACTTAAATTATAATTATAACCCAAATTCAAGGACGTTAAAGTCGTATTGTGACTTAAGTCTACGCTGGTTAAGTTATTACTGCTCAAATTTAAAGTTGTTAATGCGGTATTACTACTTAAATCTACACTACTTAAATTTTCATTACTAAATAAATTTAAAGTTGTCAATGCTGTATTTTGACTTAAATCTATGTTACTTAAATATTTATCCCTACTTAAATCTAAATATGTTAATAATTTATTTTGACTTAAATCTATGTTACTTAAATAGTTAAATGGCATATTCAAATATTCTAAAGCTATATTGTGACTTAAATCTATACTACGAAGATAAACTTGCTCCAAAGACAAACTTTTTAAAGATGTATTTTGACTTAAGTCTATACTACCAACTTGATTCTGATCCAAATTCAAATATTCTAATGCAGTATTTTTACTTACATTTATACTCCTTAAATAATTATTACTTAAATTTAAAGAAGTTAATGCCGTATTTTGACTTAAATCAATATTAATTAAATCAGAATTAGATAAATCTAAAGTTGTTAATGAAGTATTAGCACTTACATCTATTCTACTTAAGTTATTATTATTCAATATCAAGGTATCTAATGCAGTATTTTTACTTACATTAATACTACTTATATTACTACTAGTTATCTCTAAATGAGTAAGGTTTGTTAAGTATTCAAGACCATCTACATTTGTTATTCCACTAGGAAAAATACCATAACTAAACTTTGTAATACTTTTTAGTTGGTCTTCTGTTATTGCACTACAATAAGATGTATCACTATTATATGTACTTACTACTGCACTATAAAACTTAGGGTCAGTAAATCCATAATCATATGTTCCTTCTGGGTTAGATTCGCTTTTAGGCTGATATCTAGCTGGTATTTCTGAACATAAATTTACATTTACCGTACCTTTTAACTTATTAAACTTCGGTATTATATTAAAGCTTACTAGACCACCACTAAGTAAGATTACTACTAATAATAGTGATACAACACTCATTATTATTGACTTCTTTTTTAATTCTGTATCCGCTAGTTTTGGTCTTCCTATTTTATTTTTTTCTTCTTTTTTATTAAATAGTTTCACGATACTTCTCCTATTTTATAACAGTTAAATTATATAATACTTTATATTTTTTGTCTACATTTCCTTTCGTTTTAATAGTAAAGACTTTGCTTTCGTTAAAGTATAAAATAAACATAAATTTAAAAGTTTGGATGTGGCATGTATGAATTTATGTGAGATTTTAGCAATAAATCTAAAATATTATCGAAAGAAATACCATTTATCACAAGAAAAATTTGCAGAAATATTAGGTACAACATTATCTTATTTGAATCAAATTGAAAACATTAAAGTAGATGTTAAGGCATCTACTATTGATAAGTTTGCACATAAAATTAATAAATATGACAAAAAGGCTAAAATTAAACCTGGAAGATCTAGTTAGATTTAGAAAAAATCATATAACTAATTATTCTAGGATAGATGAAAGAAAAAAAGTTATTGTATAATAAAAACGAAAGCTTTTCCTTTCGTTTTTATTATGTGACATTTTATCAAAATTAATTAAACAAATAATAAATTTATTTTTTACATGATGAATTAATAGATGAATCCAAAAGAGTATTAATAACGGACTGACCTATTTCACTTTCTAAAAATTTTGAAAAACTTCCTTCTTCTCTTTCATTTATTATATTGACTAAAAATTCGTCGTTTGTAAGAGAAGGATCAATATCACGCTTAAGTCTTCCTGTTTTAATATCTCTTATTAACTCTTCTGCGCCTGTTTCGGTTTCATCAGAATGTCTCATTATAGTAAATATAATTGGTTTTTCCATTTATCTTATCTCCTTTCCTTCGTTAGAAATATTATATTTTTTACATTTAATTCTAGTTACTATAAATATGATAATTCCTATTATAACCATTAAAATAGATATAACTTGTGCCATCTTCAAACTTCCAAGCATTAAACTATCAGTTCTAAGTGATTCAATAAAGAACCTTAATATTCCGTACCAAATTAAATATAAGGCAGTTATATTGCCTAGTTTTATACCTTTTATTTTTCTAGTTAAAATCAGTATAATAAAACCTAAAATGCAAAATATTGATTCATAAAGGAATGTTGGATGGTAGTAATAAGCACCTATATGCATCCCGTTAATTATAAATTCTGGTAAATGTAAATTTTCCAAGAAACCTCTAGATACAATACCACCATGAGCTTCACTATTAAAAAAATTTCCCCATCTTCCGATTCCTTGAGCAAGAAGCACATACGGTGCTGCTATATCTATCATTCTTAAAACATTAACATTATGTTTTTTACAATATACAAAAAGTGTTATTATTCCCGCTATTAAACCACCATGGATAGCAAGGCCACCATTCCATATTTTTATTATTTCCATTGGATATAATGAATAATAATCTAAATTAAATATAACATAATATACTCTTGCCCCTAATATTCCAAATATTACACACCAAAATATTAAATTAGATACAAAACTGGTTTCTATATTATATTTCTTAGCTTCCCTGCAAATTAAAATCCCTGCTAATATTATTCCAGTTAAAATACAAATAGAATACCACGTAATTGTTAAGTTACCTATAGTTATCGCAATTGGGTTCATATTATTTTTTGCACCTTTCTATAATTGGTTTTATTATTAAATTATCTAACAATACATTTGAAACACTTATAAAGATTGCAACTATAATTGGAGATAAAATACCAGTCATATAAAAATGTTTACCAAGTATTAAGTTTACGATTAGCAAAATAATAACATTTATAACAAAATAGAATAATCCTAATGACATTCCTATAAGAGGAAGTGATATTGTAACTAAAATAGGTTTAATTGTTTTATTTAATATGTAAATAATTATTGCAGCTAAAAAACCATATAAAAAGTTTTCTACGTATAATGATCTAAACAAATTAGATGCTAATAATAATACTATTGCATAACAAACCATATATATAAGCCATTCTACAAATAAATTAAGTCTATATTCTATTTCTTTGCTATCTTTCTTTTTTTTATCATTAACTATTATTACTTTCATATTTACCACCTCATATAAAAACATTATAACACATAGCAAATGTTTTATTTTAACTATTTTTATCGAAAAAAGACCTTTTATGTTAAGGTCTTATTTTTTTATGAACTTCGTAAAAGTCATCAATAATTATAATATAATTATTATGTTTTAAGGCATCATCTAAAATTAGATTATTATTAACATCATACAGGTTTTTACCCTTTTTTATAAATATTAAAAAACCAGGATAAATTTTTCTTATTTTATTTATCATTTGTTTCTTCAACTCCTAAGGAATATGCAAGTCTAATAAGTGTTTCTTTCTTCTTTATGTAATAGTATCCAAGAGAAAAACCAAGGTTATTAGCAATATATCTATCATCATAATTATTTTCTTTATCAAGATATGTCCAATATATTATTTTTCTTTCCTCGGTTGTTAGCTTATTAAAAGAAATTCTAACATAGTTAATAAAATCTATACGTTTTTTTATTTCATCAGTACTAAGTTTAAGATATGAACTAAATTTTTGATCATATTGTATTTTTTCTAATATAAAGGAATCAGATATATCAGAAGTAGAGTTGTTATCAACTGATAAACTATAGTAAACATACTTAGATATTATATTTTCCACATTCTTTTTAGTTTTAGACCATAAAATACTTACAGGTTCAATCATAAGATAACAACTCCTTTCTTAAATATTTTATCATTTTTAAAGCCATAAAAGTTAAGGTTAAAATAATTAAAAACTCATAAAAAAATAAAGTAAAGATTATCTTTATCTCTACTTTATTATTAGACGTTACTTTAAAAATTCCCCTAATTTTTTTGTTATTTTAATATTTTTTTTAAATATTGACCCGTATATGATTCAGAGCATTTAGCTACTTTTTCTGGTGTTCCCTCACAAACTATGGTTCCACCACCATCTCCACCTTCTGGTCCAAGGTCGATTATGTGGTCTGCAACTTTTATAACGTCAAGGTTGTGTTCGATTACGATTACGGTATCTCCATTATCAACTATTCTGTTTAGTATTACAAGTAATCTTTTAATATCATGACTATGAAGACCAGTAGTTGGTTCATCTAATATAAACACACTTTTACCAGTTGGTTTCTTTTGTAGTTCTTTAGCAAGTTTTACACGTGATGCTTCACCACCTGATAATGTTGGTGCACTTTGGCCAAGCTTTATATAACCTAATCCAACGTCCATTAATACTTGTAATTTTCTTTTTATCTTAGGATGGTTTTCAAAGAATTCTAAAGCTTCTTCTACGCGCATTTGTAAAACATCATAAATGGTTTTACCCTTATATTTAACTTCTAGGGTTTCCTTGTTAAATCTTGTTCCACCACACACCTCACAAGGAACATATACGTCTGGTAAGAAGTTCATTGAAATCTTCTTAACGCCGTCTCCCCAGCAGGCTTCGCATCTTCCGCCTTTTACGTTAAATGAGAATCTACCTTTTTCATAACCTCTTATTTTAGCTTCCTTAGTATTTGCAAAAACATCTCTTATATCATCAAATACACCAACATAAGTAGCTGGATTACTACGAGGTGTTCTTCCGATTGGATCTTGCGTTATATCTATTACTTTATCTACATTTTCTAATCCTTTTATGCTTCTATGTTTACCTGGAATAACTTTAGAACCATATACGTTTAGTGCTAAAGCTTTGTATAATATTTGATTTATTAAACTACTTTTACCAGAACCAGATACACCTGTTACTAAAACTAACTTACCTAAAGGAAACTTAACGTTAATGTTTTTAAGATTATTTTCCTTAGCTCCTTTAATTTCAATAAAGTTACCATTACCTTTTCTACGTTTTTTAGGAACACCTATTTCTTTTCTACCACTTAGATAATCCCCTGTTAAACTATTGGTATTTTGCATAACTTCTTCGGGCGTTCCACATGCTACTATCTCTCCACCATGATCTCCCGCTCCTGGCCCTACGTCTACTAGGTAATCAGCTTGAAGCATGGTATCAGTATCGTGTTCTACTACAACTAAAGTATTGCCTAAATCTCTCATCTTTAGTAAAGAGTCAATTAGTCTTTGGTTATCCCTTTGGTGAAGCCCAATACTTGGTTCATCAAGTACGTATAATACGCCAGTTAACTGTGATCCTATTTGGGTTGCAAGTCTTATTCTTTGTGCTTCCCCACCTGATAAAGTTCCAGCACTACGAGATAAAGTAAGATATCCTAATCCAACGTTATGTAAAAATTCTAATCTAGATTTTATCTCTTTTATAAGAAGCCTTGCTATTTCTTCTTTTTCTTTACTTAGTTTTAATTTATCAAAGAAGTCGTATAACTTATCAATGTTCATATCGGTTAAATCAATTATGTTTTTCTTGTTTATTAGAACTGATAAAACACTTTGTTTAAGTCTCTTACCATTACAAGTAGGGCAAGTAAGTTCTACCATGTATTTTCCAAGCCACTCTCTAATAAATTCACTATTAGTTTCAAAATATCTTCTTTCTAAGTTGTTTAATATACCTTCATAAGGTTCAAAGCTATTCATTTCGTTACCGCTTCTAGTTTTAAACTTAAACTCGATAGGCTCTTTCGTCCCTCTTAGAATAATATCTAATTCTTTTTTAGTGAAATCTTTCATCTTTTTATTCATATCGATGTTAAATTTATCACAAACGATTTCTAACTTTTTGATATAAATGTTTTGGTCATCCATCCCTGCAAGTGGTTCAATACCTCCTCTTGCAAGAGTTTTTTCTTTATCTGGAATTATTAGCTGCTCACTTATCTTTTGTTTAAAACCTAATCCCTTACAATCTGGGCATGATCCATAAGGAGCGTTAAAACTAAACATCCTAGGTTCTAGTTCCTCTAGCGAAAAATCACAATGAGGGCACGCAAAAGACTCACTCATTACAATTTCTTCCCTACCAGGTATTTCTACAATGGCTTTTCCTTTAGATAATTTACAAGCTAGTTCTATCGCTTCATATATTCTACTTCTTGACTCATCTTTTTTTACTATTCTATCTATAACAACCAATATGTTATGTTTTTTATTTTTATCTAAAACAATTTCTTCACTTAAATCCCTTGTTTCATCATCTATTTTAACTCTTACATAACCATCTTTTCTTAGGGTTTCAAGTAAATCTTTAAAAGTACCTTTTTCACCATACGCTACTGGTGACATAATAATTAATTTAGTTCCATCTTCTTCATTCATTATCTGGGTAGTCATCTCTTCAATAGATTGACTAGATATTGGAATATTATGATTAGGACAATATGGTACACCAATTCTTGCAAATAAAAGTCTAAAATAATCATATATTTCAGTTACAGTTCCAACCGTTGACCTTGGGTTATTGTTAGTTGTTTTCTGATCTATCGAAATAGATGGAGAAAGGCCTTCTATCGAGTCTACGTCTGGTTTTGAAGTACCACCTAAAAATTGTCTTGCATATGCAGATAAACTTTCAACATATCTTCTTTGCCCTTCTGCATATATAGTATCAAAAGCTAAACTTGACTTACCACTACCTGATACACCCGTCATTACCGTTAACTTATCTTTTGGTATTTCTATATCAACGTTCTTTAAATTATTTTCTCTAGCACCTTTTACTATTATTTTATCCATAATAAATCACACCTTTACTAATATCAATTCTACCATAAATATAAATTATTTCAACCAAAACATGAACAATTGTACTATATATTGGCATTTATTGATATCTATTTTAACATACAATTTAAAAAATGGTTATGTAAATTATAACCATTTTTCCATTTGACATCTAACACTTATTCAGGTCATAATAAACGTCATTATTAATATCAACTAAAAATATAATAACCTATAGTCATTGGTTTGTTGAAGTAAACAAGCCAATGATATATAGACAAAAACAATTAATTCCTGATATTTTATAATACATATCTTTTATATACAAACTCTAGTTTTAACCATTTTATAAATTAATTTTACAGTAAGTTTGTCTATCACTATTTAAAATTTTATATATTCTTTACGGTATGGTACCTTTCATAACATCTAAATTTTAATTAATTTCATTTAATTTAACTTCTTTTATAACCCTAACTGGGAATTTTAATAAATATTCGTTTAGAACAGGTCTATTATATGGATCTTTACCATTTTCCCAATAAAGTTTTGCCATTGCAGCAATATTAAAATGCGCAGTTCCAGATATTAAACGCATATTAAATTTTTCATAATAATCAGAACTAACTTCATATATTTTATAAAAGTTTTCAGATAAATTATTTTCTTTTATAAATTCTTTAACTCCTGTACTATCAAAAGCAAAAAATGACTGATAACGAGATAATTTATCTTTGTAATTTAACATTCTTTCATATTCAAATACAATATCCATTACACAACTCAGTGACATAACATTATTAATGGCCAATTCATTATTTAACAAATAATGAATCCCATGATGTGAAACTTCTCCCTTATAATATGGAAGTATCATATTTAAACATTGGTTTTGTTCTTTTTTATCAAAATATAGTTTTTTTTGCAAATTAAGAGTTTGTCCTTCATTTATGGTTCCAAATCTATCAATATGATATAACTTCATTTTTTTACCTCCATCTATGAATCATTATAACACTTATTATTTGCTTTCCATCTATAATCTATCATTTTATAGAATATATAAATCTCTAATATCATTTTTTATTATATTAATCATCCTTCTTATAAAATCACCTGTTTTAACCATTTTGTCGGCGCCGACAAAATGGTCAAATACATTAATATTACTTACACTACAAGATTGTTTTGATTTATTTATTACTCCTTCAATTTTTCTCCAATCTTTATATTTTAACACTTTTTAAAGCTCTCTAGCCTCCCAATATTCAATCCCATTTTCATCGCTATGTTTAATGCTTTCAAAAATGCTTTTATTATATTCTTTAATTTCATTCATAACAATTTTCCTTTCTAATTTTATTTTTTCTTATTATTTTTCTATTAATTTAGTTTTTTCTTCTTTTACTAACTCTTTTATCGATTTTTCTGGAGTAGGTAAACTTTCCGGTAATGTTCCACCAACTTTATCAATTGTATCCCTTACTGCCTTTCCAACTTCAAAGTGAGCATCACAAGAGTTCTTTTCACCTTTTATTTTTTCATTATTTAATTTTTGGTTAGCTAAAGATATTCTAAAGAGATTAGCTGCTAACTCATCACTTCCCATATTATCTAAAATTTCTTCTCTATATCTTAAATTTTTTCTTTTAGCAATATCATCAGCTGTTTCTCCATTATATAATCCTTTATAACCTGCATTATGAAACTTATCAAAGCTTTTAACTCCTGCTTTCCTAGCTGTAATATTTAAAGTATAGTTTCCTTTTCTAACCCTACTTCTTTGGTATAATCTTTTTTCATCCTCACTTAAGTTTTCATATTCTAATTCAGTTAACTCTTGTTTTCTTGTTTGCACTGCAAAATAGGTTTGGCCAAGTGCGATTACTTCTTTTCTAGGATCTCCATTTTGTACAATAAGATAGCAAGCATATCTTGATAGCTTATAATCAACTGTCTTTCTTTTACTACCTTTACCTATACTTGACATTTTGTCGGCCTCGACAAAATGGAAACTTTGTGTAAACCCACTGTTATCACAAGATTGTTTTGCTTTTTCAATTACCCCTTCAAACTTTCTCCATTCTTTATATTCTAACACTTTTTGAAGTTCTCTTGCCTTCCAGTATTCATTACCATATTCATCAATATGTTTAATACTTTCGAAAATGCTTTCATTATATTTTGTTAAATTTGTCATGTAAATGCTCCTTTCGTTTGCATAGTAGCATTTATTTAAATTGCATGCAAATCACTAAAATAACATTTTTGTAATTTTTATAGTACAAAAAAAGAAAAATTGCTAAGCAAAATTTCCTTTTTTGTATTATTTTTCCTATTTTTAAATCGTTTTAGTAAAATTACATTTTTTAATTAACTTTCATCTCAAATATAATATCGCGAAGTTCCATAGCACGTTCGAAGTCTAGGTCTTTAGCAGCCTTCCTCATTTCTTCTTCTAATTGCTTAATTAACTTATCATTATGGATTTCCTCACGTTTATGATGCTTTTTATCTTTAGATGAATCATCACTTACGCTTACTACGTCCATTATCTTCTTCTTAATTGTTTGTGGAACTATACCATGATCTTCATTATATTTAATTTGGATAGCACGACGTCTTGCCGTTTCATCTATCGCGGTTTTCATTGCATCACTTATAATATCACCATACATAATTACTCTACCACCAGCGTTTCTTGCACACCTACCAATTGTTTGAATAAGACTACGATGGCTTCTTAAAAATCCTTGTTTATCAGCATCAAGTATTGCAACTAAGCTAACTTCTGGAATATCTAGTCCTTCTCTTAAAAGGTTTATACCAACTAAAACGTCATACTTACCTTCCCTTAAATCATGTATTATCTTAAGTCTTTCTAATGTCTTTACTTCACTATGAAGGTAAGCAACCTTTATGTTTAAATTTTTTAAGTAAGAAGTAAGCTCTTCGGCCATACGAATTGTAAGTGTTGTAACAAGAGTTCTATCGCCTTTATCAATTTGTTTTTGTATTTCTTCTATTAAATCATCAATTTGATTATTAGATTTTCTTACCTCTATTACTGGATCAAGGAGTCCTGTTGGTCTTATTATTTGCTCTACCACCTCGTTATTAACTTTTTGTAATTCCTCATCTCCGGGCGTTGCAGATACATATATTATTTGATTTATTTTTTCTTCAAACTCTTCATACTTAAGTGGCCTATTATCTAGTGCAGAAGGAAGTCTAAACCCATAATCAACAAGCATCCGTTTTCTTGCTCTGTCTCCATTATACATTGCTTTAACCTGCGGAAGCGTAACATGAGATTCATCTATTACCATTAAAAAGTCATCAGGAAAGAAGTCTAATAAACAAGTTGGTGTTTCTCCTTCTTGTTTTAAAGCAAGATGTCTTGAGTAATTTTCTACTCCTGAGCAAAAACCTGTTTCTGCAAGCATTTCTAAGTCATACTTGCACCTCTGTTCCAGGCGTTCAGCCTCTAATAATTTACCATTTTCTTTAAAATATTTTAATCTATCATCTAATTCTTCTCTTATATTAACAATCGCTTTCTTTAATTTTTCTTCACTTGTTACGAAGTGAGAAGCTGGCATTATTGATATAAACTTTTTATCACTAACAACTACTCCTGTTAATACATCAAACTCAGATATTCTATCTATTTCATCACCAAATAGTTCAATTCTAATTCCGTGACTTTTTTCATAAACTGGAATAACTTCGATAACATCGCCTTTAGCTCTAAAGGTACCACGTACTAAATCAATGTTATTTCTTTCGTACATCATATCAACTAGTTTAGACAAAACTTCGTTTCTGTCTATTTCTTGGCCAACTTTTAAAGTAAGCATGTGATTTTCATACTCTTCTTTATCACCAATACCATATATACATGAAACTGATGCTACTACTATTACGTCCTTAGCATTTATAAGTGATGATGTAGCATAATGTCTTAACTCATCTATCTCATCATTTATTGAAGAGTCTTTTTCTATATATGTATCACTAGATGGAACGTAAGCTTCTGGTTGATAATAATCATAATAAGAAACAAAATAGCAAACCTGATTATTTGGAAAGATTTCCTTTAACTCAGAATACAACTGACCTGCAAGCGTTTTGTTATGTGCAAGTACTAGTGTTGGTTTATTAACTTCTTTGATTACGTTAGCAATTGTAAAAGTCTTTCCAGTGCCCGTAGCCCCTAGTAAAACTTGATATTTCTTGCCATTTTTAATTCCATCAGAAAGCTCTTTTATAGCCTCTGGTTGATCACCTGATGGCTTAAATTTTGATACTAAATCAAACATAATTTCCTCCTTACTATGACTACTATCAGCCTAAAAAATTCGTATTCTCAAAAATTAACAATTTGGCTGACACGTGTCGATACACATAAAATACACATTTCGGCCACAAATTTATATACCAGCACTAAATAATACTAATTAAGCCTTATTAACCTATTCTAACACTTATTTTATAATAAAACAATAAAGCGTGCTATTATAAAATTAAACGCATAATATTCTATTTTTTATCTAATAATATAAACATGAGAAAAGATGAAGAAGAATATATTAAAAATGAATTTAACACTTTGATAAATTCCTACGAAAAAGAAATAAAAAAATTAAAAGATAGAATGGCTTTAATCAATTTAGAACATAACAGACAATATAACTTATTAATGGGCAAATTAGTATTTGAAAGACAGAATCCTATAATATATTTACCTAGTGGAAAACAGTTAAACGCTGCTTTTCTTAATGATGAACAACTAGAATACCTAGAATCACTTATGAATACTAAACAAAAATAAAAAGTCTAAGTTAGACTTTTTATTTAACCACACAAGTAAATCCATCTTTTTCAGCAGATTTTTTATTATCTTCTAAGGTACTACTATCATCCTTTAAATCACCAAAATCATGGGCTTCCAATGCCTCTTTAGTAGCATTTTCTACATCAATATCTAAAGTTACTTTATATTCATAATTTTGATCATCTTTAGTTACCTTTAAACTAACACCATCTTTATCAGATTCTTTATTTTGCTCATCCATTGTTTCTACAAAGGCAGTCCAATTTTCTTTTACTGCATCATCAGTAATTTTAGTCTTAACATCCATTGTCATGTAATTTAACTTATCATTTTTAAATGACATAGAAATTACTTGTTCAAAATTCATTCCTTCTTGGTTTTGCGTACTTGTACATACTAACTTTTGATTTGTTTCTTTAGTAGCACCACACCCTGTAACCAAAACAACAGCAACTAATCCTAAAAACAACATTCCAAACTTTTTCATCATACTCACCTTCTTTCTAATTTATAATATTATTTTAATACAACCATCATAAAAAAACAATATTATTTTATTTAAATTATATTGTTCCGTACTTTTGGATTTTATTCATATCATCTTCAAATCTTTCCTTAGATAAATCTAGGCAAAATTTAATCAATTTTTGATACATATTACTTACATTGATATTATAATACGAAAGTTTATCAAATGTTTCTTTTAAATTATAATTATACATTTTTTCTACAGAACTATCCATATTCTTAATAGAATCTTTCATAATTTCTGGAAGTTTACTATTAAATTCGTCTAAATATCTAAATTGAATAAATTCTTTTATTGAATCATATGTTTGCGTTGGTGTAATTCTAAGTTTTGTTCTACCATAATTTTTATTATATACGCATACTTTTCTATCTTGTCTTAAAAGAAAACTATTTATCTTCCTATCTTCATAAAATTTAAGAAAACTTCCTGCGGAATCAAATCTAACTCCTGGTAAAAACTTTTTATCATCAAGTATAATACCAGAATTTTCCATATTGCGATCATATTGAAAAGTAAAAATATCCTGTACTTGATTTAAAAAATAAGCATTCATTATACATATTAGTTCATTATTAGATGCATTATTTTCTACCAATGCATTATAAATAGATAATATATCATTAGAGTTCCCAACCGTTTTGGATTGAAATAATAAAAGCATTGCAGGTAAAAAGACCTGTTTTCCAGTAAAAAATGGTAATGTTATAACTCCTGCTTTTCCTTCTTTTATGGCTAAATCATAGTTAGCGGAAGAAACTTTCAAATACCTAGATATTTCTTGATTTACCATTTCTTTTATGTCTTCTCCATGTCTTTTGTTTTCTATAAACAAAACTTTTGTTCCGTTTAAGCTTAACCACTCTTTATCCCTAGAACCATATATATTATTATTGATAATAAATTTATTTTTTATTTGGTCTAAATTTATATATCCATTTTTATTTCTATAACTGTTAAATTGATCTAACATCCATATTTCACCTCCTTAGGCTAGGTTTAAATTATTTTTTAATTCTATGTTGCTTTGCACTTTCTTTTACTACTTCTATTAATATATCACTTTCTAATTGCATGTCTTCATAACAAACGTGCTCATATACGCTGTGAAATCCATCGCCACCAATACCTAAATTAGGACAAGGAATTCCGTTACTTGACAACCTAGTACCATCAGTACCACCCCTAGTTAACACTTGTTTTGGCTCTATTCCTACATTTTTAGTTGCCGCTAATACGTTTTCAACAATATAAAAATTATCTTTAATAACTTCATACATATTATAATAAGAATCTACTATTTTTAAAGTAATTTTAACTCCATACTTTTCTGATAATTCGTCTACTATCTTCTTTAAGGTTTCTTTTCTATCTTCAAAACCTTTTAAACTAAAATCCCTAATCAGATAGTCCATAGTTGCTCTTGAATGATTACCATTGGTATGGTAATGGTGATAAAAGCCCTCATCTTTTTCTGTATTTTCTGGTCTTTCATTAGGAAGCATAGAATCTAATTCGCTTGCCACCGTTAAAGCATTTATCATTTTATCCTTGGCAATTCCAGTATGAGTTGATATACCCTCTATTTCTATATAAGCAGTTGCAGCATTAAAATTATTATAAGAAATCTCTCCTGCTGCATAACCATCAACGGTGTAAGCATAATCAACTGGAAACCTTTCATATGAAAAGTTTTCTACGCTGTTTCCTATTTCTTCATCTGGAGTAAAACATACGTATATATCACCATGGTCACATTCATTTTGTGAAAAATATTCGAGCATATTCATTATTTCAGCAATCCCTGCTTTATCATCAGCACCTAATAAACTTGTTCCATCAGCTGTTATTATAGTCTTTCCTATTTTATCTTTTAATCCCGGATAATTTTCCGGATCTATTATTACTTCATTATTTAATTTTATTATAGAACCGTCATAATTATAATGGATAATCGGATTTATCTTAGATGAGAAAGCATCTTCAGATGTATCCATATGGGAAATAAATCCTACTTTATCATACTTTTCTTTACCTTTTAATACAGCGTATATATAACATTTTTCTTCATCATAATATATATCATCTATTCCTAAATTCTTTAATTCATCATATAAAAGATTTGCTAATAAAAACTGAGAATTAGTACTAGGTGTAGTTTTACTTTTCGAATTAGATGCAGTAGGTATCTTAACATAATTTAAAAATCTATCTAATAATTCCATAATATCACCTCTTCTTATCAAATATTATACAATATAAATGTAATATTACCATACTATTTTTATCCAAATTAGAATTAAATAGCGATAATATTATCTGTTATATAAATAATTGTTTTATACTTTATTAATTTATATAATTCAAACACCTAATAAGGAGAAAAAATAATTATTATATATTTAGTTAATAATTTTTTGAATTATATGTCATCTTTTAACTATAAAATTTAAAAAATAAAACAGCCATAAAAAGGCTGCTTTATTTCTATTACTAATTTTGTTTTCTAATTGTTATTGTTCTAAAAATCCCAGCTAATGCAGATAAACCTACTACTAAAATTATGGAAATTTCAACAATAATTGATTTCGGCTTTTGAATATTTAGAGTATAGATCCTAACATTACTATCTACTGATTTTACTTCTATTATTACTTTGCTTCCATCTTTAAGGTTATTATTACCTTTTATGGCTATTTTAGCATCTTTGTCCTCAGCCAAAACAGTAATATTAAGTTTTTTTGTTTTTCTATCTACTTTAATATTATAATCTAATTTTCTTTTATCGAATACAATATTAGAACCCTTTACTTCTAATGTAGTTAAATAATTATTAGCGCTTTGTCTACTAACAGTTATCGTGTAAACATAATGTTCATTTAAATTATCTGTTACAATTACCGTTATTTCGTTATCCCCATATGTTAGTTTTTGTCCACCATATACTTCATATTTATATTTATTATTATACAAACTAACGTCAATACTTACTGATGAAACATTAGATTTCACAGTTAATTTAAGTTCTTTTTTAGTTAAATCTATAATTTGTCCATTTATCTTAATATATCTAATTACTTTAGTATCTGTTTTGGTAGATTCTTTTGGAGTTACTTTAATTATATTATCTGACTCGTGTTTTAACTTTTCGCTTTGAGATTTATCTTCCTTTACCTCTACTGGTGTATCAGTGACAACATCTTTCGTTACTTCAGATGAAGCTTCAGATTCGCTTATTTTCTTTAATAATAATTTTACTCTTTCAGTCATTTTATTGACTTTTTCTTGTTCAAAAATAAATAAATCATTTGATAATTTTTCTAAGTCATTTAGTAATTGTTTAAATTCGTCTTGCAAATCCTTATTGTATGCTGAATAATCATTAGGAAGTTTTGCAATTAACTCTTTTAATTCATCATAATTTGCAGGTTTAAATTTTAGTTTAAGAATAGCTTCTTCTAATTCTTTTATTATAGATTCTACTTTACTTTGTTCAGATATATCATAATTATATACTATTTTATTTATAATATTTATAACGTTATCGTAATTTAGATACATATCTTTTATTGGAGTAATATCATTGTCTACCTTCTTTACAAGTTCATTTACTTTAGTATAATCAGCAGGTTTTAATATCAAAGCATTAATTTTACTTTCCAATTCTATTACATAATTATCTACCTCGCCTTGCTTATCAATTAATTTTGTTCTATCTATCGATGATATATACTCGTCAACTATAATTCTGCTTTCTTCTGTATACCAATTGTTTGTATAAGCTTCACTTTGCTTATATTCTTTTGCCTTTTCGTCAAAATCAGTATATGATGCTTGTTTTAATCTTAACTTTCTAATCAAGTTTTCTAATTCTATTACATAATTATCTACTTCACTTTGCTTATCAAAGGTTTTATTTCTATCTATCGATAAAATATACTTTTCTACTGCATCTTTTGTTTCTTCTGTATACCAATTATTTTTATATTCTACTGTTGATTGATATTCTATTATTTTGGCATCTAATATTTCATAATTTGCTGGATTATATTGTAATCGAGCAATTAATTCTTTTAATTCATTAACCAAGTTATCAACTAATATCTGATTATTAATTTTAATATTTTTATCATAAGTAGCGATAAAATTATCAACTGGAATTTTAGAAACTTCAGTATACGAATCCTTATTATTTTCATATGTTGAAATTATTTCCAATAACTCATCATATATAGCAGGGGCATATTCTAAACCTTCTATTGCTTTGGTAATATTATTAGCTATGTTTTCTATTTTTTCTTGTTCATTTGCTTTAAGTGTTGTATCTATTCGATCGACAGAACTTTGTAATACATCCCAAGACTCTGTAGTATATAAGTCATACTTTTTATCGTTTATAGTTATCTTAACTTTTTCTAGCTTTCTCCCCGATAAATCCGTAATATCATAAACAATTCCTAAATCTTTTAAAGATGATAACGCAATAGATACCGAATCATAATATCCATTTGCGTAGACTAAACCTTCATCCGAAATTGACATTACCGTCTTTAACTCATTAATAGCATCTTCAACTATACTTTGCTCATCTATCATATAATTTCTAGAAATACTACTTACTTCATTTAGTATGTTTTGAAAATTATTCCAAGATTCAGTTGTGTACAATTGATGTTCCCCGACACTGGTTACATTATTTAAACTTCTTGCTTGCACAATCATATTATCAAGTTCCGAATAATCAGCTGGAAACTTCGGTGGCACATATTCATCTGATGAATAACTTAATAATGCATCAACCGCATTATTAATATCGTTTTGACTTAAAACTCTTGTTTTATATATACTTAAAGCCGTTTTAATAGCATTTTTCAGATCAGAGTTATTATAAATAGAATCATCATACATGTCTAATTTTGACTGAGCTTTGTTTATGTTATTAGCTAGTTCTTTCTTATCATATATAGTTAAATTTATATATGGATAACCAGCAGTGCCAATTTCAAAATTCGCTTCTTGATACGTATTATAATTATAACCAAGTATGTTACAATTATCATTCTTACAATATTTTGCAAAAACTGGCACATACACAGTTACAGTACCATTCGTAACCTTAGATGGAGTTCCCCATAGTTTATGATTATCTACTTGAATAAAAATATTCACTTAACCTCGGTGCTAAACTTTGATTATAAATGGTTTTAGCAGAATCATCTGATTGAGGGGCTTCTATGTATATATGATTCCCGAATTTCGACCGGTATGAAAAATTAATATTTTGATCATCTAAAGATTCGGTTATATCCATATAAATATCCGTTTTGGATATTTTTTGATAAAAATCCTCGCCTTCTCCACCTTTATATTTATATGAATATATTGCTGGATCAGTAGTATTTTGTAGAACTGTTTCATTATTAATTTTAGGTACAATATGATAGAAATCTATATCAACTGTATCATTATAAATATTACCATTCATAGAATAGGAAATAGTCATAGTTTCAGTAACATCATTATAATTATAAGCATCTTTTATAACTCCATTACATTTAAAAGTATTTGATGTTTTAGACTCAATCTCATTAGAAAATCCTTCAACACACCAAAAATTTCCAGTACTATTATCCGTTCCTATTACTTCTCCTGTACCTGTCATACTAACAGATATGTTAGTCATTTTAAATTCACTGTCATTTTTAATTGTAACTTGGAAATTGTCCCAATTATAAATTGTAGCACCTAGGTATTGTTCCCATCCGTTTGGATCACCTAATAAAACTCTTTTTGGAGTTTCAATTTCTACTCCTGCTGCGGAACCTTGTTTAATATTATTAACACTTCCCAATATATTTTTTATTAATGTAGGAGATAGCATCATTAATAAAGCAATAAAAAATATAGCAATACAAATTACTACCATTTTCTTTTTACTTATATCATTAATTTTCGCTATAATTCTATTTTTTATCTTAATTACTTTTTCTCTCAAGATAGCACACTCCTACACTATTATTTATATTAATTCTACCACAAATGGTATTAAATCACAATATATAAAACATTTGAGTTTAGGTATTTTATGAAATGTTTTTTAAAAAATGAAGTGCACAATTAATGTGCGGTTAGTTTTTTAAAAAACACTATAGTTTTAATTCTAATTGTCTATATTTATCTCTTTGCATTTCATATGCATTCATAGTATAATTAGTCATGTAAATACCTCCTCGTATTTTTGTTTAGTATTAATTTTTGATACCAATTAAATTTTACTACAATCGAGGGATATTTACCTTACTTTTAAACAAAAAATCAGAGAAAGTTTTCCACATTCTCTGATTTTTTTATACCTTTATAAATTTTACCTAAACTCAAAATAAAACAAAAGGAGTAACTACTCCTTTTATCTATTATAATAACTTTGTCCTTTGGCCGGAAAAACTATTACATTACGTGGATTAAACGTATGGTTTTCTAAACTATCGCCGTTTCCTGCATAATATCTATAATAATCGCTTTTATATTTTCCAGTTGCCATCCCAAAATGTAAGTGAGCGCCATAACACTGTCCGGTACAACCTGATTTTGCAATCATTGTATTCTCAGTTACAATTTGTCCTTTTTTAACTAATTGTTTTGATAAATGGCAATATATAGAAGAATATGTTTTACCATTTATATTATGCCATATTACTAATGATATTCCACATACTTCACCTGTATATCCAACTATACCAGGGGCTACCGAATATACAGGCGTTCCAGTAGGCATTGCTATATCTATTGCAAAATGCTTGTTTGGTGCACCGTTTAACGTTCTATTACCAAATTCACTTGATATTCTACCTGTTGTTGTAGGTCTTCTAAAAGTAGTCCCAGTTGGTAAATAACCATTACCATAAACACTAGCTAAGCATGCATCTATGGTTTTATTATCGCTGCAACCAAGTGATCTATAGTATTTTAATTCTTTTTGCATACCAGCTATAGCCTTTTCGTCAGATTCGCCTTCGGCATCAAGTTCACTTTGTTTTTTATTCAACACAATTACTTGAGTATCTTGTTCCTCTTTTAGTTTAACAAGTTCTTCTTTTTTAGCTACCAAATCTTTTTTTATTTTCTCATTTTCCTTTATCATATCATTCATTTCGGATACAACTTTCTTGTTATATGATGAAATTTGCTCAGTTATTGATAATCTATAAATAAGATCTGTTATACTCTCTGCGCCCATTATGTATTCAATCATAGCTGAACCTGAAGAGGAAATTTGATAATATCTCATTAAATCTTTTGTCTCTTCATTTTTCTTTTTTATATTTTTTTCTAATTGTTCGCTTTCTTCTGTTTTTGCTTTAATGTTCCCTTCCGTCTTAGTTATATTTTGTTTTATTTCGGTTATCTTTTTTTGAGTTTCAGCTAAATCTTGACTATTCATAGCCTTTTTTGTATTGGTATCATTTAATTTTTTTTGCGCCTCATTTAATTCTTTTTGAATATCACCTATAGTTTTTGCACATATTGTAGTTATTGGTATTAAAAATAATATTAATGTTACTAATAAATAACTTGATAATTTTCTCATTATATTTTTAAATACTTCCTTACTGCTCTATAACTACCAAACATACCAACAACAACACCTAATCCCAATAATACTAGCGATACAATATATATAAACGGTTCTGGTGTAACTAGCTTAATAAATGGCGAAAACAACTGACCATTAAAATGATTATACAGTGCTGAATAACCATAAAGCGTAATAGCAATTGGAATTAAAGCTCCTAAGAAACCTAAACAAAAACCTTCTATTACAAATGGTTGTTTAATTGAAAAATTTGAAGCTCCAACTAATCTCATTATTTCAATTTCCCTTTTTCTTGAAAAAATAGTGATTTTAATAGTATTAGTTATTAAGAACAAAGTTACAAATACTAATGCTACCATTGCTACTATCATAGCTTTTTCTAAAACTTTAAATACAGATAACAAGTTTTCAACCATTCCTTGACCATACTTAACTTCCTTTATTAATTTTAAATCATTAACACTTTTAGCAGTATCAGATATTTTTTCTGTATCTTTTACCTTTATTAATAAAGTATCATATAATGGATTACTTTCATCTGACCAGCTATCAATTATACTAGCTAATGAATCAGACGTATTTTTCATTTCATTAGCTATATCTATTTTTGTTTCATGATCTACTTTTTCAACGTTTTCATATGTTTCTATAGTATGTTTTAATTCACTAATTTGTTCATCTGACGCCTTTGTATCAATAAAGGCTACTACCGTAAAATCTTCTTTTATTAACTTAGTCATATTCTCAACATTATAAGATGCAACAAGTGCAACTGCAACTATTAAAAGAGTAATTGTTATACAAGATATAGATGCAATTGATAAGCTTAAATTTCTTCCAACACTCTTAAATCCGTCTCTTATGTTTCTTCCTAAAATTCTAAACCACTTCATGATTTTTATAACTTCCTTTCTCATAATCCTTCGCTAATTTACCATTATCTAAAAGAATAACTCTTTTTTTCATTTTATTAACCATTTCTCTATCATGAGTAGCCATTACAACAGTGGTACCTAAATCGTTAATCTTTTCAATTACTTTCATTACTTCTAAGCTAGTGTCTGGATCTAAATTACCAGTTGGCTCATCACAAATAAGTAATTTTGGAGAGTTTACTATTGCACGAGCTAGAGCAACACGCTGTTGCTCCCCACCTGATAACTGGTCTGGATAACTTTTAGTTCTTGATTTTAAACCAACTAAATCCAAAGCTTTTAATACTTTCCTTTTTATCTCAGATGCTGGTAATCCATATATTTCAAGTGCAAAAGCAACGTTTTCATATGCTGTTAACTTTGGCAGTAGTTTAAAATCCTGAAACACTATTCCTATTTTTCTTCTTAGTTTATAAACCTTATTATTTTTTACTTTTGCCACGTTTATTCCACCAAGATATATTTCACCACTAGTCGGTCTTTCTTCTCTGTACAACATTTTAATAAGTGTTGATTTTCCAGAGCCAGAAGCTCCTATTACAAATACAAATTCTCCTTTTTTTATGTCTAAATTCATATTGTATACTGCGTTAACACCATTTTTATAAGTTTTTTCAACATTCCTAAACTTAATAAATTCCACTAATATCACTTCCTTCACTACTATTTCCCTTATATGTCCCAGATGTTTGATAAGCATCTGTTACTAATATTACTGCTTTTGAATCAATGTGTTCTATTCCTTCGCTAACTTTAAAATAATCACCTGTTGGAACAACGCACATTATCATTTGATCTTTCTTATTTGTATAACCACCCCTGGTATTTATTAGTGTTATTCCAAGTTTTAATTCATTTAATAAATAATCTATAACATCATCATCCTTATCAGTTGTTATATATACAGCTTTATTATTAGAAATGCCAAGCATAACTTTATCAACCATAATATTTATTATATATAAAACTATCATGGCATATAAAACTCTTGTCCATCCAAATATAAAACCGCCTGCTAATACTATTACACCATCAGTTATTAAAACAGCGGTCCCCATAGATACTTTAAAATATTTAGCAACAATTTGATTAATTATGTCAGTACCTCCAGTTGTAAATCCACTTCTAAAAACAATACCTGATGCGAATCCTACGCAAACGCCACCAATAATAGTAATTAATAGTAAATCACTATTATCAATTGCTATATAATTACCTATATCCGCAGTTAACTTTACTAAAACTGGAAATAGTACTGAACCAACTAACGAATCTATTGTTTTTCTTTTTCCCAAAAATATCAAACTTAATATAAGGAAAAATACGTTTAATATCAAAATCATTATCGATGGATCTATTAGATTTTTAGTCAAAATAGAAATACCACTAGCCCCACCATATACAATATTATTTTTATAGAAAAATAAATTATATGCTATGGCGTATATTAAAGTCCCTAATAATAGAAAAATATATCTTCTTAATAGGTGAGCTTTATTAACTAATTTAAGTATTTTGTACTGCTCTTTATTCTTAAAATTTTTAAATAGCCTCATTTTATTCTCCTTTCAAACTCTTTTCTATGAATTCATCTATATATCCATCCATTACTTTACTAACATTAGAAGTTTCATAACCAGTTCTATGGTCTTTTACCATTGAATATGGGTGCATTACATAACTTCTTATTTGTGAACCAAATTCTATTTCATTATGATCTTTTTTCATAGAATCTATTTGCTCTTTATTTTCCCTAAGTTTCATTTGATAAAGTTTACTTTTTAAAACTTTTAATGCAGTTTCTTTGTTTTTTATTTGACTTCTTTCATTTTGACAAGTAACAACTATTCCAGTTGGTATATGAGTAACTCTAACAGCGCTGTCCGTTGTGTTTACCCCTTGGCCACCAGCACCACTACTACGATATACATCTATTCTTACATCATTATCTTTTATTTCTACGTTAGCATCATTATCAAATTCTGGTGTAACATCCACTGCTGCAAAAGAAGTATGTCTTCTGTTATTAGAGTCAAAAGGAGATAATCTAACTAATCTGTGAACACCCTTTTCATTTTTTAGATACCCATAAGCATAACTGCCTTTTACTAGATAAACTATAGTTTTTATTCCTACCTCATCACCAGGTGTTTCATCCAAAATTTCATATGAATATCCTTTTTTGGAAAAGTATTTTGTATACATTCTAGATAACATATCTGCCCAATCACAGCTTTCGGTTCCACCTGCTCCTGCATGTATTTCAAATATTGTATTATTAGCATCAAACTCTTTGTTTAAATAAGCAAGGGTTTCTAATGACTCCATATCCTTTTTTGTTTTCGATAATAAATCTTCAAAATCTCCTAACTCATCATCTATACCATTTTGCATTAACTCTATATATGTTTTTAAACCATCAATGTTATTTTTCATACCCATAACAGGCTCTAACATAGCTTTTTTAGATTTTAAATCATTTAATACTTCATTTGCATTTTCTTGATCATTCCAAAAATCGGAGGCTGACATTTTAACTTCTATATCTTTTATATCTTTGGTTAATTTTTCTGCGTCAAAGTCCCCTCCATACAGTATTAAATCTGTCACTAAGGTTATCTACTTCGATAATATATTCTCTTAATTCTAACATAGTATCACCTATTTTTAATTATAACACAAATCATATACTAATAAAATGTCAAAATATAAAAAAATGCTGGGATTATTTTCCACAGCATTTTTAATATTTAAGACCTGAATCGTATGAAATAAATACTCCTATATTATTAACATTATTAGTATTTATAGTATTATCTATATTTCATTTAGTATCAGTATTATTGGTATTAGCTTTACTATAAATGTTTTATCTACTAAAGACAATGCCCGCGCCATTACCTTTAAGTCTTTCATCATCCATAGTGAAACCTTTAATCATATATTCCTTTAATCTTTCCGTTGCCCATCTTCTAAAATTTGTAGCAACTTTAGATCTTATTCTATAGCCTAAGGAGATAATCATATCTAGATTATAATATGGAATTTCTCTATTTACTGTTCTATTATCTTCTTTTCGAACTTGTCGGAAATTTTGACATGTTGAATTCTTATCAAGTTCTTCTTCAGCATAAATATTATTTATATGTTCAATAATATTAGTTCTAGATGTAGAAAATAATTCAGCCATTTGCTATTGCTATAACCATACCGTTTCATCCTCAAGTTTTACATCTATTTTTGTCTTACCATCATTTAATTGATATATTACTATATTATTTTTTTCTTCCATTAAAAACCTCCTTTTTAAATTTAAAAGGTGTCAACACATTATTTCTTGTTCACACCTTTATTTTACTATATATTTTTAATATTTTGTAGACAAGTTATAAAACTCGAACAAATTATCAATTATTATTTTGATTTTACCCTTATTTTTTGTTACTTTCCACAGCATTGTTTATACTTAAGGCCCGAGCCACAAGGTAAAATATTAAAACAATCGAGTAATTTTTTCCTTTTAAATCGGTATTTTTTATTTCAAATTTATAATTTTTTATTCAATTATTGTAAGTTTTTTCGTACAACTTATCTAAAAACTTATCTAAAAAAATCTATTTATTTTATCCATTCATCTTTTAATAATCCCGTAATATACTCATCTTCAATTTTTCCAGATCCCCTTGATACAAATTTTTGTCTTCTAATGCCTTCATCTTTATAACCAAATCTTAGTTGCATTTTATGCGATTTTTCATTTTCTTTAAAATAACCATTTTCTAATCTTCTTAATCCTAAAACTTCAAATGCATATTTGATCCTAGCTCCAAATGCTTCTGAACCATATCCTCTTCCCCAATACTTTTCACTAATCCAAATTCCACCTCCGGCTGTTCCGTTGTGCAAATCTATATTAGTTAATTGAGTTCCACCTATTACTTTATTTTCGCTTTTCAAAACAATAGCAAAATTATATAAATTATTATCTAGTGATTTATTTATAAAATGTAATGCATCTTCTGCAGTATATGGATATGGAGCTCCTTGTAACCATTTAGTTACATTTAAATTATTTAATCCTTCAACAATATCATTAACATCTTCCAATTTATATTGTCTTAGTATTAATCTTTCAGTTTCAATTATTAAATCTTTATTCATATTTTCAACTCCTAACTATCTAAATTTATCTGTCAAATCTCGTATACTATTATTTATTTTATATAATACAGCTTTATTATCCTTACTGTAATCATCTAAGGCATAAGGTGTGAGCCAGTCAATATTACTTATATAATTTAAATCAATTTTATAATTATCTTTATATACTTCATTCAATGTTTCATATTCTATTATGACATCAAATACCTTGTCTGGATATTTCTTGAAATCAAACCAAGAACTTACTTTTTGTTTAGGTGCTAATAAAATATCAGTTGCTTCAGTTAAAGGAACCATATCTTGTTTAAATTTTGTCTTCTGCCAATCTAATTTTGGAGTTATCTGCAGTTTTAATAATTTTCCTATACTTTTTCCGAAGTTTTTTATAATTAAAAAATACATATCACAAGCAGGGTTGTAATCGATATAAAATATAATTTGTGCTCTATTTGATTCTTTTATTATTTTACTATTTTTCCTAATTGTTACCACTGTAATAACAATAGATACAATAATACCTAAGAATGTTATAAATGCAATGATTATTTGAATCCAATCCGAAGTTGTTATTTCTTTTAAAATTTCTTTCATATTGTCACTCCTTTTTAATTATACCATAACACTCCATTTTAAGGCTCATTTGAGCTAAAAAAACTTATCTAAACGCCTTTTTGGATACAAAATTACCTAAAAATTATAATAAAGAAAAATCCCGTAAACCCTTTATTTATAAGGGTAAATGAGACTATCTACCACAGCATTGTTTATACTTAAGGCCCGAGCCGCAAGGGCACTTTGAATTGCGCCCAATTTTCTTATCTTTCTTAACAGTTCTTGACTTTGATACTTTTTCAGAACCTGAATTAGCACTACCTTTTACTTCCTTTGCTTCTAAGTTTTGTCTTACTTCGGCTTTTAATAAATATAAAGTAATATCCTTACTTATTCTATCAAGCATATTGTCAAACATTTCAAAGCCTTCTCTTATGTAAGCTTGAAGCGGATCTTCGTTAGCATATCCCCTTAAAGATACACCCTCTCTTAAATGATCCATTATGTTAATATGCTCCATCCAATAATTATCAATTACTTGTAGACTTATAGCTTTTTCAAAATCGTTTCTTATTTCTATTGGAAGAGCATTAATTTTATCTTCATACTCTTTTATTACTTTATTTTGAATAGTATTTATTATTTCTAATATATCTTTATTTAAGATTTCTGATAATTTTAAATTTGACTTGTTTAATAGATTTTCATTTACATATTCAATAATTTCATTACAATCCGATTCTATAATAATACCATGCTCATTTGCGTGTCTTCTTATTACTGATTCTATATGTTCTTTTATAGTATTTAAAACAGTTTCATGAATATCTTCATTATCTAGGATTTCATTTCTTCTTGCATACATTATTTCACGATGTTTTCCCATAACATCATCATACTGTAATAAATGTTTACGAGCATCAAAGTTATTTCCTTCAACTCTTTTTTGAGCAGTTTCAACAGAACGCGTGATTGTTTTACTTCTCATGTTTCTTTCACTATCTAACCCAGCCATTTCAAGTATAGCTTTAAATCTATCAGTTCCAAATCTTACCATTAAATCATCTTCAAAAGATACAAAAAATTGGCTAAACCCTGGATCTCCTTGACGACCAGAACGACCTCTAAGCTGATTATCAATACGCCTTGATTCATGCCTTTCAGTACCTATTACACAAAGTCCGCCAAGTTCTTTTACACCTTCACCAAGTTTAATATCAGTACCACGTCCTGCCATATTAGTTGCTATTGTAACGGAGTCTTTTTCACCTGCTTTAGCTATTATTTCAGCTTCTCTAGCATGGTTTTTAGCATTTAATATCTCATGTTTTACCTTAGCTTTTTTTAATAAATTAGATATTATCTCACTTGTTTCAATTGCTATAGTACCAACTAATACTGGTTGTCCTGTTTCGTGCCTTCTTTTAATTTCAGCAACTATTGCTTTATATTTTTCATCTTTAGTCGAATATATTAAATCTGCAGCATCTTCTCTTATTACTGGTAAGTTTGTTGGTATTTCTATAACAAACATATTATAAATATTTCTGAATTCTTCTTCTTCTGTTTTAGCGGTACCAGTCATACCAGATAGTTTTTCATACATTCTAAAATAATTTTGGAATGTAATTGTTGCAAGGGTTTTAGTTTCTTCTTCTATCTCTACATTTTCTTTTGCTTCTATAGCCTGATGGAGTCCATCAGAAAATGCTCTACCTGGCATAAGTCTTCCAGTAAATTGGTCAACTATTACTATTCTTCCTTCTTGCACTACGTAATCAACATCATTATGCATTGTATAATTAGCCTTTAAGGCTTGGTTTATATGATGAACTAGCGCAGAATGTTCTATATCATAAAGGTTTCCAATTCTAAAATGTTTTTCTCCTTTAGAAGTACCTTGATCGGTTAAAGTTATATCTCTAGTTTTTTCATCAATAGTATAATCTTCATTTTCTTTTAATGTCTTGACAAATCTATCTGAGTCTTTATAAAGGTTAGCCGACTTCATAACCCCACCAGATATAATTAATGGTGTTCTTGCCTCATCTATTAACACTGAATCCACTTCGTCTATTATCGCAAAGTGAAGTGGTCTTTGAACTCTATTTTCAGCATTAACAACCATATTATCCCTTAAATAATCAAATCCTAATTCATTATTAGTTGAATATAAAATGTCAGCTTCATATGCTTCTTTCTTTTCTTTTGGCGACATATCTCTTAAGTTAACAGCAACCGTCATTCCTAAAAAGGCATAAATTTTTCCCATCCACTCTGCGTCACGAGTTGCTAAGTATTCATTTACTGTTACTACGTGAACACCTTTTCCGGTTAATGCATTTAAATAAGCTGGCATAACGCAAGTAAGCGTTTTACCTTCTCCAGTTTTCATTTCAGATATATTACCAAAATGAATTGAAAGGGCTCCTAATACTTGTGTATAAAAAGGCTTTTCACCAATTACTCTATATGCAGCTTCCCTAACTACCGCAAAAGCATCTGGAATTAATTCTTCCAATGTTTCTCCATTTTCTAATCTTTTCTTTAATTTTTTCGTACAGCTTTGTAAACCTTTATCTGTCATTTTTGAATATTTATCTTCTAATGCAAATACTTCATTTGCTATTAATCTAAATTTTTTTAATTCTATTTCTCCGTGATCAAATAATTTCTTTAAAAAACCTAGCATTTTTGAATCATCTCCTTAAAGAATATTGTAGCAAAAAAAAGAAAATAATTAAAGAGATTTAATTACTTTCCATTAAGTTTATTACTATTTTGTTTCTATAATTCCATAGTTTCCATCTTTTCTTATATATAAAACGCAAATTGAATCAGTATCTACGTTTTTAAAAACAAAGAATGAGTGCCCTAACATTTCCATTTGAAGAATTGCTTCTTCTTCATCCATTGGCTTCATATCAACTTTTTTTCTTTTTAATACTATAGAATCATCGTTTTCATATTCATCTTCTAAAGTAACTTCAAAGTTTTGAATCATATTATGTTTAATTTTAGAATTGATCTTAGTCTTGTTTTTTCTTATTTGTCTTTCTAATTTATCTACCGTAAGGTCAATTGCAGCATATAAATCAGAATGAGCTTCTTCACTTCTTAAAGTATAACGCATAGCTGGTACTGTTATCTCTATTTTTTGTTCATTTCCGCGAACCTTTATTACCACACTTGCAGTTATATCTGATGCATCATCGAAATACTTATCTAGCTTTCCTATTTTCTCCTCAATATAAGATCTTATAGCAGATGTTATTTCTACTTTTTCACCACGAATGTTGTACTTCATTTTATCAATCCTCCTATAACTAAATTATATCATAATACAAAAACAAATGCTACTCATGAACAGTAGCATTTGATACTTCTTTGACATTTATAGCTTGTAATCCTTTTTCCGTTTCTAAAAGTTCATACTCAACTACTTGTCCTTCCGCAAGAGACTTGTATCCCTCTTGCTTAATGGCAGAATAATGAACAAAGATATCTTCATCGTTTGCGCCTTCAATGAAGCCATAGCCTTTTTCATTATTGAACCATTTGATTCTACCCGTTTTTAGCATCACACATACACCTCACTTCCCTTATTGCTTACACTTCTACTATAAATCATGTAAACCTCTTTTTTCAACGCTTTTCGAACATCAAATTTCGACAAATTTCGCGTTGAGCTATTTTATGATACTAAAAACATACTAGAAATTTCTCATTTTTGCTATAAGAAGTAGTTTTTTGCCTACGAATGGCGTTTTTTAAATCTGTTTAGTATAGAATAAAAATATTTATATTATTTTTGAAACATTATAAAATAAATTTCTAATATAATTTTTCTAATAAGATAAAATAATAAAGAAATTTAGATAACGAGGTGTAGTATGAAAAAACGTTTTCTAAAAACTATTAGGGATGCAATAGAAAAACAATATCCTAATTATACTAATGATAAACTAGATGAAATTATGTATGGGGTTGAAGGAATATATTTAACCTTTACTAAAACTATAATTATATTTGCTTTAGCATTTATATTAGGTATTGCAAAAGAATTATTATTCTTATTATTAGCATTTAATTTTATAAGATTGTTTGCTTTTGGTATGCACGCTGATAATAGTTTAACTTGCTTAGTTTTTTCAAGTGCTTTATTTCTTACTGGAGCGTTTGCTAGCAAATATATAAATTTAGATTTAAATATTATTTATATATTATATATAGTAATATTAATAATAATAGCAATCTTTGCACCAGCAGACACAGTTAAAAGACCATTAATAAAGAAAAATAAAAGAATTAGATTTAAAGTTTTATCAATAGTAACAATAATTCTATATTTTATAATAACTATATATACTAAAAATCAGTATATAACAAATTATCTTATTTTTGGATTAATAATTGAATGTATACTTATTCTTCCAATAACTTATAAATTATTTGATATGCCATATAATAATTATAAAACATATAAAAATAAGGTTTAAACACTAATAAATAGTGGTTAAATAAATTAGTAGAAAGGGGATAAAATATGAAAGCTTTGTTAGTTTCTATTATTTCTGCACTTGGCGCATTGGTTGCTACAACTGCTACTAGTGGATGTTTATTGCTATGGATAGATGAACCAGTAATGCCTAAATCATTATTAGAAAAATAATAAAAGAGCTACTTATTGTAGCCCTTTATTTTTTTCTTTTAATTGGTATTTTAATAATCAATTTTGAAACATAATAATCCTTTTCTAAATATTTTTCTACACCTAAATTTTTATTAGAATCAACAATATCTTTTACTAATCTTAATCCATATCCGTGATTTTTTCCTTTAGTAGTATAACCAGTACCTATTTTAGAAACATCTAATTTACCTTTATATGTATTATAAATATTAAAAACAACATTATTCTTTTCTTTATTAACCGCAATTATAATTTTCTTTTTCCTTGTCTGTTTACAAGCATCTATGGCATTATCTAATAAAACACCTAATATCTTAGTAATATTATTATACATAGTGGTATTTAGCGAATCTAATTTTGTCTTAACACCTTCCTCAACATTTATTTCATACTTTATCTTAAAATCATCCATTAATGACAGTTTATAATATAGTAATCCCTTTATACCACCATCAGGAAAATTATTTAACTGACTAATTAAATAACTACTACCAGTCTTTTTAGAATCTTCCACTACACCATCTATGTATTCTAACAGCTTATCTGGTTTATTCATTTGAGCATAACCACGTATTACCATTAGTTGATTTTTAAATTCATGATTTGCTTTACCCTTTTCTGTTATAATTTGTTCATACTTAGTAACATAATTTAACATTTGCTGATTTATTTCGTGCAATTTATTATTATTAATGTCATTTATTATAATCCAAATGAATAAACCAATTAATACTATTAAAAACATAATATTTAAAATAAAACTTTGCTTTGACTCAAACATTAATCCATTAATAGCTACCAAAATATATATTGAAAGTATAATTAAATATGCATAATATTGTGAAATTTTATTAAAATTAAACCATCTATTTAAAACTTTTATAAGTGTAAAAACTTTATTAATCTTTAGTAAAATAATAACACCTACTGATATAAATATATTAGCAATCATATTATAAAACAAATTGTTAACAATTAAATTCGAATCAAAATTAAACATTGACATAAAGCATGATACTATTATTTCCGAAATAGATAATAGCATTATAAAAATTAAACAACTAAAAATACCTTGTTTAACAGAAACTTTTAATAAAGATATCATTAAAACTAAATTTATTATAATAGTATATATAATTCTAAATTGATTTGGTATTAAATATAAAACACAGATTAACATTGACATACAAACTGTAGTTATTATAAATATTCTTTTATTTTCTTGAATTTTAAAATCATTTACTCTAAAGATTGCAATTACATCACTAATTCCTTGAAAAATACATGAAATAATACAATATAATATACTCATAACCTATCCCTCAATCCCTTTTTATTGTTTCTAGATAGGTAATCTGTAGAAGTATTGTTATCAAAATAAATTACACTATTTTTAAAATCTACACTATCTATCTTATCAAGATTAACATAACATGCTCTATGTGTTTGATAAAACCTATTATCTAATCTTTTGATTAAATTTGTTAAAGATTCATTTACTGGAAACTCATTATCATTTGTCATTATTATACTTTTATCTGAATAATTATCTTTATATATGTAATAAATATTATTTAATAGTACATGGTGTAACTCTCTTTTAGATTTGAAATTTACCATCTTTTTTGAGTCTAATTTATTAATTACCATGTTAACAGTTTCTTTTAGTCTATTCTCATAATCATCAAATTTAGAAATAAAATCTAATATCAATAATTTCTCTTTTAATAATTTGAGTTCTAATTCATCGTGGCTAGTTAATATGATTATTATGCTATCCCAATCTACTTTTCTTATTTCTCTTGCAATATCTAATCCACTTTTGCCAGGTAACTCCAAATCTAATATATAAATCTTTATATCAGAAGGTTTATTTATTAATTTCTTTAATCCTGAATTATACCCTTCAAAAGAGTGGACAGTATAATTAAAATCATATGGCATTGCAATTTTTGAGATTATTTTCTCATTTAAATCCCTTACATACCTATTATCATCACACATTATAAAATTTATCACTAGCATCACCTTATTTTAATTATAACATAAAAAAAGAAATTCAAACGAATTTCCTTTATACTAGATTTTCTAATATAATTCCTGTACCTTTTACCACACAAGTTAATGGATCTTCAGCTATTTTAGTTGATACTTTTAACTCTTTTTCTATAAGCTTATCAATACCATCTAATAGTGCACCGCCTCCCGTTAATACAATCCCTTTTGAAATTATATCTGCTGATAACTCGGGTGATATCTTTTCTAATACAACTTTAGCGGCATGAATTATCATATCCACACTACTTTTGAATGCTTCTTTTATCTCTTGTGATTTTATAGTTATTGTTTGTGGTAATCCTGTTAAAAGATCTCTTCCCATCACTTTCATTTCTTTTTCTTTATTACCAACTGTACCTATGTTTATTTTTATTTGCTCTGCAGTTACTTCACCAATTAATAGTTTATATTTAGATTTAATAAATTTGATTATATCATCATCAAATTTATTTCCACCAACTTTTAAAGATTCACTATATACTATTCCATCTAAGCTAATTACTGCTATATCGGTAGTTCCTCCTCCTATATCTATAACCATATTACCACTTGGTAGTCCAACTTCTAAGCCAGCGCCTATTGCCGCAACTTTTGGTTCCTCTTCTAGGTATACTTTCTTTGCCCCTGTTCTTTCTGCTACTTCTTTTATTGCGTTTTTTTCAACTTGAGTTATATTTGAAGGACAACAAATTAACACTCTTGGTTTAACGAAGAAGCTTTTTCCCATTATTTTTTTTATAAAATAATCTAACATTATCTCCGTTTTATCAAAATCTGCTATAACACCATCTTTTAAAGGCTTTATTGTAGTAACACACCCAGGAGTTCTACCAAGCATTTCATAAGCGTTCGTTCCAATTGCTAAAACTTTATTGTTATCTTTACTTACAGCTACTACTGATGGTTCTCTTAGTATTACACCTTCTCCTTTT
This sequence comes from uncultured Bacilli bacterium, assembly GCA_910580185.1. Taxonomy (GTDB): domain Bacteria; phylum Bacillota_I; class Bacilli_A; order RF39; family UBA660; genus Aphodocola. Next base: position 122,914 of record CAJTWC010000002.1, on the reverse strand, counting down.
ACATATATGAGTATATTTGTAGTTCCTAAATCAATTCCAATATCTTTATATTTCATATAAGTTCAAACAATTAATTATTTACTATTTCTTTTACTGACTTATCATAGTATTTTTCTGGATTGATTACCCCACCATTCATATACATTTCAAAATGCAAACCATTTTTTACTTCATCATTTAAAGTACAAGCGCCACTTTTTCCTATTATTTGACCTTGAGTAACTGTATCTCCTTTTTTTACTGAAACTTCGCTTAATGATTGATATAATGTTATTACTTCGTTTGAGTTTCTTATCTCAACTGTTTTACCAAGTAAAGTATCATCCGATATTTTAGTTACAGTTCCAGATAACGCTGATGTAACATCAAATTGTTCTTCTGATTTATAATCTACACCAGAATTTTGCATATATATTCCTTCATGATATACAATTGAGTTTTTTTGTTCCTCTTCGGTTGCATCTTTATCATAAAAGTTTTTATAGATTGTTACTGATTCACTAGTATATGGTCTTATTACTTTCTCATCATTATTTACTACTGGATAATAACTATCAAAAATATAATCATTTACATAAGTAAAATCATCACTCATATTAGAAACCGTCACTGTTTTATTATTTACCAAAGCTGTTACACCAATACCAACTGCTAGTAATGCTACTAATACCACCATTTTTTTTGCAAATGGTTTTAATCTTTTCTTTTTCATTTTTTCCACCTCTCATTTTAAGTTTTTACAAAACGAGAGATTTTATACATTAATTTATTTTTTTTATATCTGAATTTTGATAATAATATTTTAATATTTCTTTATAATTATATCCTTCTTTGGCCATACCATTTGCGCCATACTGACTCATTCCAACGCCATGACCATATCCATTTACATTAAAAGTAACTACATCATTTTTAATATTTATAGTAAAACTTGTTGATTTTAAACCAAATATACTTCTAATTTTTGTTCCTTTAAATACTTTTTTATTAATTGTTATATTTTTTACTCTTCCTGTTTTAGTTCTTTCTATATTATTTACATCAATAGTATTACTATCTGATAATCCCAAATTAAATAAAAACTCTTTTTTTGTTACTTCTTTAGTACTAGCAAAAACAGGAGATTCAGTTTTATCCCAATTAGATTCTACACTAACTAAGTATGGCAAAGAAGATGAAAATACATCATCACTATTCTCGGTATATCCATTACTAGTAGAAAAAAACATCGCATCTATTAGTTCGTTATTATACAAAAGAACCTCACCTTTAGTTTCATCTACCGCATTTTTTATTTTTTTTAAAAGTTCATCATAATTATCTTTCCACTTTTCTTTCATCTTATTATCATCTATATACACTTGATTAGTTGTACTATCTTCTACATCATATTCTTTATTACTTTCTGCCTTTTTTAAAGCATATGTTCTTGAAGCTACCGCTTGGGCTTTTAGTGCTTCAATATTAAATGAAGCAGGCATTTCACCTGCTACTACTCCAAGTACATATTTTTCTAATGGTACTTCTTCAATATTTCCAGTATCAATTCTTTTTACTTTTATTATTTTATTATTTATACTTCCATATTTTATTTTATATATTATTTCTTCTTTATGATCTATTCCAACTATTAAAAGTGGTATTAAAATAATTATTAATGTAAGAATTAAAATTTTTTTCATAAAATCCTCCTTATAGAAGACTTATTGTACTATAAATATCAATAAAAAAATTTACTAATAAATAAGATAAACATAAAGATAATGCTAAGTAAAAACAGTGTATTTGCATTATACTATTTTTTTTAAATATTCTATCTAAGTTTGTTGATGTTATTATCCATATACTAAAAGGAATGAAAATACAATATAATATCAGCTTAATATTCATTATTTTCCTCGTACTTTTCTACTTGCTTTATTCTTATTTTATAACATGGATCTGAAAGTAATGTCGAATTAAGAAATATATCTATCATTTCTTTTATTTCTTCTGCAGTATGTGATTGTGCACTAAATGCTAAAATATTTGCATCATTATGTTCTTTTGCAGACTTTGCTTCAGCTTTATTATCTATTTTTGCACATCTTATTCCTTTTACTTTATTACATGCAATTGATACGCCAATTCCAGTACCACACATAACGATTCCTAAATCAACTTCATTATTTACTATGGCATCACCTAAGATAAAAGCATATTTAGGATAATCTATTCTTTCATCAGAATAACAGCCATAATCAATAATATCAAAGTCATCTAATAACCTTTTTAATTTTTCTTTTACTTTATAAGCTCTATGATCATTTGCTATACCTATTTTCATATTATATATTTTCCTTTCTTTATTATTAATATTATATCAAAAAAAGGCTACTATAAATAACCTTATTTGTTTATTTTAACTACTAATTGATACATTTCTTCAAAATCAAATTCTTCTAATTCAATATTAATTCCTGAATGCTTTATTTCTTCAATAAGTCTTTTAATTTTCTCTATATTTTCTTTAATATTAGATGTATCTACTAAAGCTGGCTCTACATCTTCTATCATTTTTTCTTCTGTTTCGAAAGTATTTTCTTGATTTTCGCTTACCTCTTCGATAGAAGTTGGTGGTTCATCGGATGATTCCAAATCCATAATTTCTAACATATCTGGTTCTGTATAGCTTGAATCTAAGCCTAAATCATTTATATCTTCTTTTGTATTATCTTCTGATAATTTGATATCTGAAATTTCAACATTGTTAGAAGAAGTATCATCTGAGTCATCATCTTCTTCCTCTTCATTAACCTGAGGCGCTTGCTCATCAATCTGTATTGGTGAAAAATCAGAAGCACCTTGATTTGTAACTTCGTCTATTTGATTTAATGTTGGCGTTTCAGTATTTTCTACCTGAGAATTCATGATATTTGATTGATCCGTTTGTGGATATAATGGTGGAACATTATTAAATATAGTAGAATTAAATTGATTATCAGTAATTGAACTAGAGGATATATTATTATAATTATTTTCAATAGGTTGTGATAAATTCTGAAATGATGTTTGTGATTCTACTATAGGTTTATCAACCGAAGTCTGATTATAATCATTTATTGGACCATTACCTAATGGCATATTATTTATCTGCTCTTCTGATAAAGAGGCATTAGTATTCAAATCATTATTCATAGGTGTATTTAATTCGAAAGAATTAAACTGACTATTATTTAATTCAGTATTATAATTAAAATTATTGCTTTCCATTTGTTCAACTGGCGTTGGCTGTTCAATTGGAGGTGATGGTGGCAATGTATCTGGCATTATGTTCATTGGGTTTAATGCATCCATACTTGGCGCTACGGTATTCTTGGTATCTGAAAGTGGTTTTATTGGATCAAGAATTGGTGGAATATCTACTGATTGTTCCATCATACCTTGGTTTGGAAAACCAGACATCATATTTTGCTGTGTCCAAGGATTTTGCGCAGGTCCTTGATAACCCATATTTTGATTATTATTTTCAAAAGGTGGAATACCATTATAACCAGGGTTATTAAAGTTTTGATTGTTATTTATAATAGAATTACCATTATAATTATTATTGTTGTTATTATTGTTATTAAAATTATTATTAGAGTTTTGATCGTTATTTCCAAACATATTGCCATCCCCTATCTTTAATTAAATAATACAATAAAAAAGCCACTATTACAATGGCTTTTTCTTAATTTCACTAAACTTTCTAGGATATTTAACACTTGTTTTCACAAGTTTTTCTATTTTTATAAGAGTTCTTGTTCCTGCATCATAAGGTAGTTCAAAAATAATGGTATCTTTTAACACACCTCCTAGTGTTTTTATTGCGTTTTTTGCACCTTTTAATTCTTCATTTGCATCTGCCTTCATTGGTACGAAGTATCCATGGTCTTTTACAAACGGAATACATAACTCTGATAGCATACTCATGTTTGCAACCGCCCTTGATGTTACTATATCAAAACTTTCTCTTTTGTCTAAAGCATATTCTTCTGCTCTAGCATGAATAGCTTCTATATCTTTTAAACCTAATTTTTCTATAACTGATTTTAAAAACGTAATTCTTTTATTTAATGAATCTACTAAAGTTACTTTTAAATTAGGAAATACTATTTTCAATACTAATCCTGGAAACCCTGCACCTGTACCTATATCAAGTAAGGTTTGATTATCCAAATCTATTGCTTTAACTAAAGTTAAACTATCATAAAAGTGTTTTAAATATACTTCATTTTCCTCTGTTATTCTAGTTAAATTAGTATGACTATTATAGTCTATTAGTATTTTATAATAAGTATCTAAATCATTTAATGTTTTATCTGTTATGTTTATATTTAAGTTTTTTAAAGCACTTATAAACTCTTCTTTATTCATTATAAAACCTCTTTAAGTAGACCATTAATATTGCTATATCAGATGGATTAACACCACTAATACGAGTTGCTTGATCTATTGTTCTAGGTCTTACCTTTTCTAATTTTTGTCTTGCTTCTGTTGCTAAATTGTCTACTTTGGAATAATCAATATCATCTGGTATTTGCTTTTTACCTAACTTAATCATTTTTTCAGCTTCTTTTTTAGCTTTAGCAATATAACCTTCATATTTATGATTGATTTCAACTTGTTCTAATACTTCTTTATCATAAGTCTTGCTTAATTTATCTACATAATCTGTTATTTTCACTTCTGGTCTTTTTAGATATTCAGATAAATTACATTTATACTGTGGAAAAGTAATAGTTTTTATTTCTTCTTCTAATTCTTCCATTTGTTTTAATTTATTTAATAACTTATTATGTCTTTCTTCGCTAAGTAATCCTACGTTATATGCTTTTTCACTTAATCTTAAATCAGCGTTATCGCTTCTTAAAAGCAATCTAAATTCTGCACGAGAAGTAAGTAATCTATATGGTTCTATGGTTCCTTTAGTTACTAAATCATCTATTAAAACACCAATATAAGCATCACTTCTTGATAATATTAACGGATCTTTATTATCTAGTTTTAAACTAGCGTTAATACCTGCTATTACACCTTGACCTGCAGCTTCTTCATAACCCGATGTTCCATTTATTTGACCGGCAGTAAATAAGTTTTCTATTACCTTAGTTTCAAGTGAAGGTTTAAGTTGTAATGGATCAATTGCATCATATTCAATAGCATATGCATATTTTAATATTTTTGCATGTTCTAATCCTTTTAAAGAATGAACCATATCTTCTTGAACATCATGAGGCATAGAAGTTGAAAAACCTTGTAAATATATATCATCGTAATACATACTTTCTGGTTCTAAGAATAATTGATGTCTTTCTTTATCCTTAAAACGAACTACTTTATCTTCTATTGAAGGGCAATATCTAGGACCAGTACCTAGTTTTTCATAGAACCCACCATACATAGCAGATTTATCTAAGTTATCCATTATTATTTTATGTGTTCGTTCATTCGTATAAGTTAAGTAACAAGGTTCTTGGTTTTTATAATCATAATATAGGGTATTATCAAAACTGAATGTTAATTCTTCATCATCACCATCTTCACGGGATAATTCACTAAAATCAATAGATGATCTTTCTATTCTAGGAGGTGTTCCTGTTTTTAATCTAAGTATCTTAAATCCCAACTTTTCTAAGTTGTCACTTAAGAAGTTAGCTCTTTTTTCTCCATGTGGCCCTTCTGGTGTTCTATTATCTCCTACTAATATATCCGCTTTTAAGTAAGTTCCAGTTGTTAATATACAAGCATCACAATTAATAGTTTCTCCATCTTCGGTAGTAATTCCAGTTATTTTATTATTATCAACTAATAAGTCTGCAACTACCCCTTCTTTAATTGTTAAATTATTGGTAGCTTCTAACGTTTTTAGCATTTCTTTTTTATATGTTACTTTATCTGCTTGGCTTCTTAAAGACCTTACAGCAGGGCCTTTAGACGAATTAAGCATCTTTATTTGAAGTAATGTTTTATCAGCATTACGTCCCATTTCTCCACCTAATGCATCTATTTCTCTTACAACGATACCTTTAGCACTTCCACCAATAGATGGATTACAAGGCATATCCGCAATGTTTTCTTTATTAATGGTTATAAGTAAAGTCTTTTTACCCATTCTAGCTGTCGCAAGTGCGGCCTCACATCCAGCGTGTCCTGCTCCTACTACAATAATGTCATATTTCATACTATTCACCTTCTTTAAATACTTTTTCATATACATAATTTTTTTCTTTTGTAACGCCTGGTTCTCCAATAGGAATTGTAACTTCCTTTATCTTTTTTAATCCCATTAATTCATAAAAATGATAATTACAAGCTTCATCTGATAAAATTTGTATATTTTTCATATTATCTTGTTTTGCTAAATAAAATATTTTATTTAGCAAGGCTTTACCATAGCCTTTACCTCTATATTTTTTATCAACTATCAATATACTTAATTCACCATCAAAATAGTCTTCTAAATCTGATGAGACACCATCATATGCTTCATTATAATCATATATTGCTTGCTTATTTTTAACTAGTGGACTATTAATTAAAAGTTTAGCTAATAAACCATAAAATGTTTTTCTTATAATATGTTTTTTAGAATTCCATATTGAATATCCCGCAAAACCAACTAACTTATTATCTTCCTTTTTTATAATTATCTTTTCTGATTCATTAAGGATTTCAAATAAATATATGTAGGCACAAGTTTTACCTTTGGATTTTGACTTTTCTTTTGCTAAATCCCATTCATCATATAATAAGTTTGCCATTTTCCTTAAGTTAAAAATAAGCATAATACACCTTCGTTTCTTTTGGTATTATACAACAATATTAAAAAAAAGTTAATTCCTAACCCCTTCCATATTATCTAATTTATAACTTATTAAATAAATTCCATCATCATTTACATATTCCATTATAAAATTATCATTCTTTTTAGATATAATCAATCCAATTGTTTTATTATGATGTTTTTTCTTTAAAGTTTTATCAACTATTTTTCTATATAATTGTATTTGGCTAATATCTTTATAGTTAGTGTTATTAAGTTTTAGTTCTACTGGCATGTAACAATTTAGATTGGTGTTAAACAACATCATATCAGCGTAAAAGGTTTTATCTAAATACGTTAATTTATACTCACTTCCTGCATATAAAAATCCCGTTCCTAGTTGCAAAAAGAAATCTCTTAACTCATCTAATATATATTTTTTTAACATATTTTCACTTAATTTTTTATTGTCTGGAGCTTTTATAATAATCGGGTCTAATAACATATCTTTTAAATTATAATTAAATTCTTTATTTGTGTCTATTAGTTTTATATTATTTTTATCCGCATAGGATAATCTATCAAAGGCTTTCTCTTTTATCAATTTAATTAATTCTCTTTTTGATAGGTTATTTAAAATACACTGGTTTATATAATAGTTTCTTTCGTTTTCATTTTTTATTGGAAGTAATATAGTCCAGTGTGTCCAACTTAATTTGTGCGCCGCCGGTGCACATTTTCTAATAGTAATATAAAATTTTCTCATTCTTCTTAAATTAGATGAAGTATATCCTTTACCATATTTTTCGACAAGACTTTTACTCCATTTGTTAATTAAATCATTTCCATATTTAGCTCTTGCTTCGCCACCTTGAGCTTCTATCAATAACTTACCTATTTCATAATAAGCACTTAAAGTATCTTTGTTAGATTGAAGTCTTCTAACGGCTTCGTTTACTTCCTTTTCTTCTATTACGTTTTTTATTTTTGAATAATAATCCATATATTGCTCCTTTCAAAGTCATATATTATATGGATTATTTTTAAGAAATAACTCGAATATTGTTAGAGATATAGAAAAATTGGCCCAAAGGACCAACTTTTTAAACTATATTACTTTCCTAAACAAAATCTACTAAATAAATTATCCACAAGTTCTTCCGTGTAATTAGCTCCTATTATGTCTCCTAATCGTTCCCAAACTAGTTTTAAATCTATTTCTATCATGTCTATTTCTCTTTCGTCATTAACGCCACGTTCTACTTCTTCTAAAGATTCTATTGCAGATTTAAGTAGTGCTATTTGTCTTGCGTTAGTAAAAAACATCAAATTTTTACTTAAGAATGTACCTACGTTAAACAATTCTTTTATTTTCTCTTTTACTTCTTCGATACCGATATTTTCTTTAGCACTTATCCTAATAACTTCTTTATCATAAGCATTATTACCATCCAAATCTGTTTTATTCATAATAACAATTCTTTTTTTATCTTTAGTTTTATCAAGTAAGAACTTATCTTCTTCTGATAATTCTTCAGAAGAATCAAGTACTAAAAGTACTAATTCTGCTTCATCTATCAAACTAATACTTTTTTCTATACCTATTTTTTCTACAACATCATTTGAATCTCTAACGCCTGCAGTATCAATTAAATTAAGCTTAACACCACCTATTATGATACTTCCTTCAACAATGTCACGTGTAGTTCCTTTAACATCTGTTACAATAGCTTTTTCCTCTTCGAGTAGTGAGTTTAATAAACTTGATTTACCTACGTTTGGTTTACCCAATATAACAGTTTTAATACCATCTTTTAATATCTTACCATCTGCTGATATTTTTAGTATTTCAAGTAGTTTAGACTTCATTTCAACTACTTCTTCTTTAATTCTATTTATGGTAACTACTTCTATATCTTCATATTCTGGATAATCTATATTTACTTCTATATTTGAAATTAAAGCAACTATTTTATCTCTTAAATCAGTAATAAGTTTAGATACTTTACCAGATAACTGATTAATAGCCATTTTTCTAGTAAGCTCTGTTTCTGAATTAATTAAATCCATTACTCCTTCAGACTCAGTTAAATCTATTCTGCCATTTAAAAATGCTCTTTTAGTAAATTCACCTGGCTCTGCTAATCTACATCCAGAAAGTAATAATATTTCCATTATTTTATTAACAACTGCAATAGAACCATGAGTATTTATTTCTATTACATCTTCTCTTGTATATGTTTTAGGAGCTTTCATTATAGAAAGTAGGACTTCATCTATTATTTCGCCTTTATAAACTATATGTCCATAATTTATAGTGTGACTTTTTACCTTTTTTAAATTCTTACCCTTAAATAAAGGATTAACTATATTAATAGCATCTTCTCCAGATACTCTAATAATAGATATTGCGCCTTCACCTAAAGCTGTTGATATTGCAACTATAGTATCATTCATAGTCAATCAGTTCCTTTCTTTTATATTTGAATAATTTAATGCTTGGTCTAATGCATTTCTATCAGAAATACTTCCTGCAGTAACTAATATTTCTTCATTTAATTCATTAATTTTATATTCATACATCTTATAATCTTCATAATAAATTATGTAATTACCATCTTCCATTACAAAGCCAGGATATAATTCCTTCTTTTCTGAATTAAAATAATAAAACTTATACTTACTTAAATCTAACTTAGTATCGTTTCTTATACAAGATAGTAATATTCTAATAGTATATGTTTCTTTTTCAGGATAGCTATTAGAAATATCATACATTTGTGCAAGCAAATTAGCAGCTTTATTAGATAAATCTAATCTTTTTTCTTTTACTTCATTAGATGATAATTCCCCCGTTAGTTCTTTATAAGTTTCTTCTATTTCATATAATTCCATACACATACTTTCTGGAATACCTTTATTATTAAGTGCGGATGTCAAAATAGTTATATCACCTTTTTGCCTAGCTTTTCGGACTACATCAGCGCCCTCTTCTCTTCCTAAGATTTCACATAAAAATCTTGCAGTATTCGTACATAACTTATAATCCCAGTCAGAACCAGTTGCTTCCGCATCTACAATACTACAATATGCCTCTTCTAACCATTCTTCTCCTTGCTTTATTTCACTAGTTCTAGTAGAATGACCACCACCATGTGTAGTTCTACTAAGTATTTGTTGATGTCTTTTTTCTTGTTCTTCTTTTGTTTTATATATTTCTTTATCAACTGCTGATAATCTAATTAAGTTTTGTTTTCTATCATATTGTTCTAAAATATTCGTACCTTTAAAATTTACATTTCTCTCTATCTTTAAAGTCTTTAATTGCTCATACAAGGTCTCATAATCTAAATACTCATTGTTTTTCCACTCATCAATTAAAAAAGCAAATTGTTGTTTTTCTTCTTCTTTTAGATTTTGGTTATTATTAATAGCATCATATAATAAATACGCTTTTAGCTCATTATCAGACATATCATTCACATTTAAATCCTGTGTTTCATCAAAGATATTATCTATAGCTTTTTCTACTTTTAAATTAGTTAAAAAGTCACTACAAGAAATCTCATTACCATTAAATGGATTACTTTTATGTAGTCCATAATTATTAGATGTACATCCCGCAAACGATCCTATAATTATAGCGGTACAAGTACCAACTATCATAATCTTTTTAAATTTTCTTAATGCCATATAACCACCCATTCACATTTATTATACTATAGAAGTCAAAAAAAAGAGAAATATATTTATTTCTCCGTTGGTTTAATTACTACGCATCTATTAGGCTCTTCTCCTATGCTTTCTGTCAAAACACCTTTAAAGTTAGTTAATTTATTATGAACAAGTCTTCTTTCAAAAGAATTCATTCTGTCCATTTTAACTTCTATTCCAGTTTTTACAACATCTTTAGCAAGTTTAATAGCTAATCTTTCGATATTTCTTTGTTGTTTTTCTTTATAATCATTAGTATCTAATATTACGTTTACCCTTATTCCTATTTTACTTTGAATAGATTGTCTTAATAAATCTTGTAGTGATGACATTGTTCTACCATTTTTACCTATCAATATAGAACTATTATCAGATATCATATTAACTTTGATATAACTTTCTCTTTTTTGTGTTTCAAATTCAACTTCTATTCCCATTAAAGATGTAATTTCTTTTAAATAATATTTAATATACTCAGCTACGTCTTCTTTTAAAACAACGTTTACTACATATTTTTTTGATTTAAACAAACCACCAGATACTTCTTCTTTAACATCATAATAAACTTCTGTTTCTGATGCATTAAGGTCTGTTAAAGCTTTATTTAAAACTTCATCTTTATTTTTACCTTCATAGGATTTACTTTTTAATTCTAGCACTATTACCACTTCCTTTTTTTACTAATGCATTTTGAACAACCGTAAATAAACTTGAAACTATCCAATATAATCCAATTGCTGTGGATAATTGAAATGAACTAATCGTAATTATTACAATCATCATATTCATCATCATTTTAGTAGATCCCATTGCTGGATTATTTTTATCAGTATTCATCTGAGCTCCACTATTCTTAAGTGATAAAAATGTTACTATGAATACCAAGATTGGAAGTATTATATACAAAAAGTTACCTTTTGATAATGCAAACCATGGTGTTGTTCCAAGTTGTAAACCTAAGAATTTACCTTCAAATATGGCTGGCGTTCTGTTTATTGCTTCTAAGAATGCAATGAATAATGGTAATTGAAGAAATGCTACTAAGCAACCAGAAAATAAAGAAATATTATATTTTTTATATATTGCCATCATTTCTTGAGATTTTTGCATCATAGCTTGTTGATCATCCATTTTATTAGCATATTTCTTTTCTAATCTTTGAAGTTCTGGTTGTGCCTTTTGCATATTTTCAGATTGCATTGCACTTTTTTTAGTTACAGGAAATAATATTAATCTTATAACAAGGCCTGCAAGCATAACGGCTAATCCAAAATTTTTAACTAAATATCCTAATTTTAAAATTACCCACGCAAGTGGTTTAATAAAGATATTATCCCATAATCCTTCACTTGCTTTAATACTTGGAACAAATTTAGAACATTCTGTTAATTTATCAGTTTTAACGCCACTTTCATTATATAAACTTACTAACTCATCGTTTTCTGGTCTACATAATATGTTTTTTGTTAGTGATTGACCTGTTGCTTCCTTACCTTTTATATATCTTACAACCGTTTTTGTTTTTTTACCTTTATCATTTGTTTTTTCAACTGTTAATTGTTTAGTACAACCAGTTAATAAAAAAACTAGTAAAAAAACTATCAATACTTTACCTATTTTTTTTAGTTTCTTCATCTAGCTATTCTCCTTTATAAATTTTTAAATACTTTAATTAAATCTTCTTTTAATTCTAAATACTGGGCGCAACTAGCACTTTTCTTTAATACAATTATATAATCTTTAGGTTTAAATTGCAACTGGGATTTATCGATTATATCTTTTACTCTTCTTTTTATTAAATTTCTAGTATGTGCCTTCCCTAGTTTTTTTGAAACACATATACCAAACCTATGAACATTAATATCATTATCCTTAATATATATATAAGCGTATTTACTCTTTACTTGATTTCTTAATTTAAAAGCTTTATCAAAATCTTTTTTTTCTTTAACTATGTTGATCTTTTTCATACGCTTACCACCTTTCTAATAACAAAAAACCACTTATAAAAATAAGTGGAATTATGCTGATAATTTCTTACGTCCTTTTGCTCTTCTTTTATTCATTATACCAGTTCCAGCTAATTTTCTAGCAAAAAAACCATGAATTTTTTTTCTCTTATGATTATTTGGTTGAAAAGTTCTTTTCATATTTCCACCTCCAACTTTTTTCGTTTTTCTTTTTTATAAACACGAATATTATAAGTGTTATTTTGACAATTGTCAACCTTTTTGATGTACAACCGTTATAATAATTCTTGACTTTATTGCTTTTTTGAATAGAATATACCACAATTAAGGAGTTTCATATGTATAAAATAGATAAAAATAGGTTAGAAGTTTTACAAGAAAGTATTTATAATACTAGAAATTTAAATCCGATTATTCCAAGTACATATTTATTAACATCATACAATTATATAAAAAATATTTATAAAAATTTAAACAAATATGAATATAATTCAATTTTATATGATCTATATAGCTGTGAAAGAAATATGCCAGAATTATATATTTGTGATTGTAGTACTGATTTTATTTTACCTAATTCATTACCCAATTTAAAAGGAATAGGGAAGGAAGAGTATCTAAAGCAATTATCAACAATAAATAGAATATGTGCTATGAAAGCTTACTATTCTTATACAAATAGAAAATGTAACTTTAATGATCTTGATGCAATAGACCTATGTTATGATACTACTTTTTTCTTTAAACAATACTGTGATGAAAATAATATAAAATGCGAAAGAATCAAAATTCCAGCAGGTTTTGACGAGAAAATAAATTTATATAAAGGAAAGGGATTTCATTATTTTAATATTGTAACTACTAAAAATGAAAAATATATATATGATGTGACTTACAAACAATTTTTCAAAATAAAATATAACTTTTTACAAAGATTAGGGATAGTGGATTTTCCGCTGGTTAATCCTGGTATATATATGATGATTAATGATGGAAGAAGAAAAACTGCTGAAGAATTACTAAAAAAAGGTTTTATTCCATATAACGAAGAAAATTTAAAAAACTACCTTGACGGTTTTGCTTTATCTTATAGAAATGGGCTTTATTACGAACAAGTTGGTAATACGAATTATAATACTATTTACACATTTGATGATTATGAGAGATTTTTATTTACCGATGACAGCCAAGTAAAACATGAATCTTTAGAAGTGCTAGGAAAACAACAAACAGAATTAAAAAATCCAAATTTTGATTTTAGTTACCATAAAACGTTATAAATCTTGTCAAGGCTTTTTCCACATTTTCTAAAAAAAGATTATTTTAGTGTAAAATAGTTAATCACATACTTATCCACAGATTTATATGTTTTTTCCTTATATTTTCTAATAATTTTAATAATTATTAACAGCCTGTGGAAAACTTTGAAATGTTTATAATTTAAAAGTTTATAATTTTTTTGTGGAAAGGTGGATTTTGTCGAATTTTGTTGAAATATGGTGCTTTTGCTTGTGGAAAACTATTGTGGAAAAGTATTTATAATTTAATATACATTGTTTTTCCACAGTTTTTTTGGTAAAATAGATGTAAATAACTCGTTTTATAGGGGGAAAGGAGGTTATTATGAACATAGATAATCTATGGGATAATTTCCTTGAAAAAATTAAACCAAAGATATCTAACTTGTCATATGATACTTGGTTTAAAAATACTAAACTGGTATCACTTGATAATAATGTTGCTAAAATACTTGTTGATTCACCATTACAAAAAAAGAGTCTTCAAGAAACTTGGTACCAAACAATATCTGATGTATTTAGTGAAATAACTAATACTAGCTTTGATTTTGAATTCGTATTTGAAGATGAAGTTAAAGCGCCAATAAATATTCCTGTGGAAAACATAGGAGTACCACTTAATACACCAGAAAAATCAAATCTTAATCCTAAATATACGTTTGATTCATTTATTACGGGAGATAGTAACAAGTTTGCTTATATGGCGGCCGTATCAGTTGCGGAAAATCCAGGTAAAACTTATAATCCTTTATTTATTTATGGTAGCAGTGGACTTGGTAAAACACATTTGATGCACGCAATAGGTAATTTTATTATTGAGAACTCTAATAAAAAGGTACTATACGTAACTAGTGAACAATTTATTTCGGATTTCCTTAATTTAAATAAGAAAGACGAATCTGGTACTAACTTTAGCTACATTGATAGTTTTAAGAATAAATACCGTGGGGTAGATGTCCTAATAATTGATGATATTCAGTTCTTAGGTGGTGCAACTCAAACGCAACAAGAGTTTTTCAACACCTTTAATAATTTATATGATGATAATAAACAAATTATTATTTCATCAGATAGATCTCCTGATGACTTAAAGAAATTAGAAGATAGATTAAGGACAAGATTTAACTGGGGATTAAGTGTTAATATTTATCCACCAGAATACGAGATGCGTGTTGAAATATTACAAAAAAAGATAATAGGCCAAAACATGGAAGGTGAGGTAAGTGATGATGTTATCGCTTACATTGCTAATAACTGTGATTCAGACGTTAGACAACTAGAAGGCGCCTTAACAAGAGTTATCGCTTATGCAGCAATGTTTAACACAAGTAATATAGACCTTAACCTAGCAATTGAGGCTTTAAAAGATTACCTATCTAAGTCTTCATTTGTTAAAAATAACATTCAAAAAATACAACAAGTAGTTGCAGAATACTATAATATAACGGTAGAAGATCTTAAATCAAAGAAAAGAAAAGCAGATATTGCTTTTCCAAGACAAGTGGCGATATACTTATGTAGAACATTAACTGATGAATCCTTCCCTAAAATTGGAATTCAATTTGGCGGAAGAGATCATTCAACGGTTATGCATTCTGTGGATAAGATAGATAATGAACTAAAAACTAATCCACAGTTTAAAGGAGTAATAGATACTTTAAAAAGTAAAATAAAGTAACTTGTGGAATAAAGGGGTATTTTTCATCAGGGTATGTGGATTAAAAAACATAAATTTTCCTTATAAAATAAAGAAAATTAGACTTTTCCACATTATCCACAGTAATAATAAAAATACATTATATATAAAGGAGAAAAAGAATTATGAAATTTAGTATTAGAAAAGAAGTTTTACTTCATAGTTTATCACAAGTAAGTAAAGCTTTATCAAGTAAAAACTTAATCCCTGTATTAGCAGGTATAAAATTTAATTTAACTAATGAAGGCTTATTTTTAAGTGCTAGTGATAATGATATAAGTATTGAAACATTTGTTGATAAAAGTAAATTAGAAGAAGTAACAGAAATAGGAAGTACTGTTATTCAAGGTAAATATATATTAGAAATAATAAGAAAACTAGAAGGTAGAATAGTTAGTATTGAACTTCTAGATAACATAAAGGTATTAATTTCCTGTGGAAACTCCGAATTTAATTTAAATTGTATGGAAGCTTCTGAGTTTCCTAATTTAAACATGGAAGAAAAAAAGGATCCAATTATATTAAAAAAATCAGAATTTAAGAATTTAATTAATAAAACATCATTTGCTGTATCAACACAAGAAACAAGACCAATACTAACTGGTATCAACTTTAAAATATCTGAAGATAAATTAGAAGCTATAGCAACTGATTCATATAGATTAGCTAAAAAGTATGCAGTATTAGGTACTAAGGTAGCAGAAGAATTAAACATTGTTATACCTGGTAAAAACTTAATTGAATTAACTAAAATATTAGAGGAAACAGATGATAATATTGAAATGCATATTTTCACTAATAAAGTATTATTTAAATTTGATAATACGTTATTCCAAAGTAGGGTACTTTCTGGAACATTCC
This sequence comes from uncultured Bacilli bacterium, assembly GCA_910580185.1. Taxonomy (GTDB): domain Bacteria; phylum Bacillota_I; class Bacilli_A; order RF39; family UBA660; genus Aphodocola. The sequence continues at coordinate 106,588 of CAJTWC010000002.1, read as the reverse complement.
CTGATGTTAATAGATTAATACCTGCGTCTTTTGAACTTGAAGTAACGGCAAATGCTAATGAATTTTATAACGTAATTGATAGAGCAGCATTACTTACTAGTGAAAAAGATAAAAACATTGTTAAATTTGAATGTGAAAATAAAGAAGTAATAGTTTCATCTAATTCGCCTGAAATTGGTAGAGTAGAAGAAAAAATGGAAATAGAAAAAAATAATGATAATAATATAAAGATTGCTTTTTCATCTAGGTTTATGATGGATGCTATTAGAACCGTTGAAAGTAAAAACGTAATATTAAAGTTTAACAATGATGTTCAGCCAATTATAGTAACTGATGAAAAAGATGAAACATTATTACAATTAATATTACCAATTAAGACTTATTAATTTACTAAGGAGAAAATAATATGAGATACATTCCAAGAATTTATCCAAGAAATCAAGCAGAAATAGATTATTTTGAAACGTGTAGGGGAGAATTATTTTTTAAATCTTATTTTCCCAAAAAAACAATAGATATATATGGTCCTTCTGGCTTTGCATTTAGAAGTATTTTACCTGGTCTTATTATATCTGCTAAAGGTTATTATAAAGATGATAAATATTTAGAAGAAGTATTAAAATCACTTTGTTGTATTTTTGAAAATATGGATATACCAGAGGAATATAAAAAAAATTTAATAAGGGGAATTTTAGAAAGTGGTTATTTTTATCGTTATGGTTATGAGGGGATTTTGAGCGATTCGTATGGAAATAATGTTTATACAGAAATATTAACAGAAGAATATAAAAAAGAAAGACAAAGATTAAAAAATTTAGTGTATGATGTATTTTTATTAGCTCTAGAAAGAGCAGATTCAAAAAAAAATCTTAATGTTAATTATGATGGAGAGAATAAATATAATGGTATTTCAAAATGGGTAATAAAAGGTTATGAATGTGAAAAAGAATTAAGAGAAAAATACGAGAAATTTAAGTTTGCAAAAAGAAAATATAAAGATTATGATCTTTGTCTTTCTAGTATGATAGATTTTGATAATATGGTTATTAATAACTTAAAAAAAGAAATAAAATACTATGAAAATATAATTTTAAATAAAACAAATAGCGATTATATGGATGTTGAAAATAATAAACTTGGAGATTCATATAGTATAAAGAAACCTAAAGAAGATTAATTTCTTCTTTTTTCTTGCTTTCATTCAAAATCTGACAATTTATTTAAAAATACTGTGGATAATATAGACAAATATTTTTAAGGAGGGTTTTGTATGAATGATTATGAAATTAATGATAGGACTTTGGCAATTATACCTATTGATGAAGAAAAAAGTAAGATAATAGAGGAGACTGGGAACTTAATTATTAATAAATCAGCGATGAAAATAATAGATGATAGTTGCAGATTCTTTGGTAGTTCTTACGAAGGAAGGTTTATGGGGACAAAACAAATGACAGGGGTATCTCATAAGTCTCCTATAATAATAGAAGAAAGTAGGAAAATTATATTTTTTCCAACTAATTCACCTAGGATTTCAAAATGTATATGGTTATCATTTAATAATATAACTAGCTATGAAGGTGATGGCAAAGATTGTATAATACAGTTTTCTTGTGGAAAAAAACTAAATCTTCATTCATCTTATGCTATTATTGATAATCAAATACTTAGATCTACTAGATTAGAGTCGGTTTTAACTCGACGAATAGAAAAATTTTCAAAAAGTATTTAAAGAATCAACCTTTGATTCTTTTTTATTTGCTTATTATTATTATTAAAAATCATAAAAAAGTATATAAAAAACTGCTTTTTTTCATAAAATAAGCCTTTTTAAGGCGAATTTATGGTATAATGTATACGTATGTAGTAGTATACCAAAAATAGGTTAGGGTGGTTTAAATGGGTGTTAAAATACAAAATAATGTTTTTAAAGAGTTTAGAACTTAATAATTTTAGAAATATTTCTAAATTATCATTAAATTTTAATAAAAATATAAATATATTTATAGGAAATAACGCCCAAGGAAAAACTAACATACTAGAAAGTATCTATTTTCTTGCAATAACAAGATCACACAGAACTCATAATGAAATGAATTTAGTAAAGAGTGAAGAGTTATATACAAAAGTATCAGGATTATATAACGATGATACTAATACAGCACATACTTTATCTATTTTATTAAATGCTAAAGGAAAAAAAGTTTCGGTAGATAATTTGGTTCAAAAAAGAATTAGCAATTATCTATCAAGACTTAATGTTATTATGTTTTGCCCTGATGATTTAGAAATAATAAAAGGATCTCCAGCGGTTAGAAGAAAGTTTTTAAACATTGAACTTTCACAGTTTAGAAATGATTATGTTTTACTACTTAAAGAATATAATCAGATTCTTAAGCAGAGAAATGAATATTTGAAACAAAAAAACAATGCTAAGTTTGATAGGACATACTTTAACATCATAACGGATAAGCTTGTGGATAAAAACATCGAGCTTGTAAAAATAAGGTATGACTTTATAAACAAAATAAACAGTAATTTAGAGTCTGTGTTTAATGATATTGCGGGAATGGGTAATCTTAAAATTAAATATAAAAGTTTCATCCACGAAGAAGACCTTAAAAAGGGCGATTTAAAAGACTTTTTACTTGATAAGTATAATTCTTTATTTATGAGTGAATTACTTCAGAAAACGACCCTTTTAGGCTGTCATAAGGATGATTTTAAGATGTATTTAAATGATTTGGATGTAACTGAGTTTTGTTCACAAGGACAACAAAGACTATCAATACTTAGTTTAAAACTTGCAGAAATAGAAGTATTTATCAAAGAAAAGAATACTAAACCTATTATTTTACTTGATGATATATTTAGTGAACTTGATGAAATAAAGAAAAATAACATAATTAAATACTTTAAAAGAGATGATCAAATATTTATTACTACTACTGATATAAAAGACATAAGTGATGATTTAAAGAAAAAGTCAGATATCTACATCGTAGATAATGGTACTTTTAAGAAGGAGGATTAGATTATGGCAGAAAATAATGAACACTATGATGCGTCCGATATTCAGGTCTTAGAAGGATTAGAAGCCGTAAGAAAAAGACCAGGTATGTACATTGGTACTACTGATGTAAAAGGATTACACCATTTAGTTTGGGAAATCGTGGATAACGCGATAGACGAATCACTTGCAGGTTACTGTAATAACATTGAAATTGTTATAAATAAAGATAATTCTATTACCGTAAAAGATGATGGTCGTGGTATTCCGGTTGATATTCACCCAAAAACAAAGATATCCACGGTAGAAACAGTTTATACGGTACTTCACGCTGGTGGTAAATTTGGTGGAGGCGGATACAAAGTATCAGGTGGCCTTCACGGAGTTGGTGCATCAGTTGTTAACGCACTATCAAAATGGGTAGAAGTAACCGTTTATAAAAACGGAAAAATCCATAAAATTAAGTTTGAAAATGGTGGACATACTACAAGTCCTTTAACAGTTATTGGAGAGTGTGAAGAAAACAGAACTGGTACTTGGGTAACATTTAAACCAGATCCAGAAATTTTTGATACTGATATTTATGATTATGAGACTTTAAAGGTAAGAGTAAGAGAACTTGCTTTCTTAAACAAAGGATTACGTATTACCTTAAGAGATGATCGTGATGATGAAGATACTACTGGAGAAACATTTATATACGAAGGTGGTATTTCAGAATATGTTAAGTTTATCAACCAAGGGAAAACTCCAATACATGAAAATATCATTCATTTAGAAGGTATTGAAGATAACGTATTCTTTGAAGTAGCACTTCAATATAATACTGGTTATAACGATAATATTTATTCGTTTGTTAATAATATTAATACACATGATGGTGGTACTCACGAAGAAGGTGTTAAACGTGCGTTAACAAGGGTTATAAATAGTTATGCAAGAAAAAATAACATATTAAAAGAAAAAGATGAGTCTTTAACAGGTGATGATGTAAAAGAAGGTATTTCAATGATTATATCTTGTAAGCATCCAAATCCACAGTTTGAAGGTCAAACAAAGGGAAGACTTGGTAATTCAGAAGTAAGAAAGCTTGCAGATAAGGTATTTGCTGAAGGATTTGAGAAATTCTTACTTGAAAACCCTGATGAAGCGAAGATAATCGTTAATAAGGCAATGCTTGCATCACGTGCTAGACACGCTGCTAAAAAAGCAAGAGAAATAACTCGTAAAAGTGATTTAGCAACAACTAACTTCTTTGGAAAGTTATCTGATTGTAAGAGTAAAGATCCAAAAGTATCTGAGATCTTTATAGTCGAGGGGGATTCGGCAGGTGGATCTGCTAAAAAAGGTAGAGATTCAATGACTCAAGCTATCCTTCCTTTAAGAGGTAAGATATTAAACGTTGAAAAAGCAAGATTAGATAGAGCTTTAGGAAACGAAGAAATAAGAACCATTATCACTGCATTTGGTACTGGTATTGGTGATGAATTTGACTTAAGTAAGTTAAGATATGACAAAATTATAATAATGACCGATGCCGATGTTGATGGTTCTCACATAAGAGTATTATTACTTACTTTATTCTATAGATTCTTTAGACCAATCGTTGAAGCAGGTCATGTTTACGCAGCGCAACCACCATTATTTAGAATAATGCATGGTAAAACTCGTAAATACGTACTTGATGAGCCTGAAAAGGATGCGTATTTGGCGTCTTTACCAGAAAACGTTCGTGCAAGAGCTGAAATTGCACGTATGAAAGGTCTTGGTGAAATGGATGCCGAGGAACTAAATGAGACAACAATGGACATAGAAAAAAGAGTATTAAGGAAAATAACGGTAGATGATTGTGTGGCAGCAGATGCTATGTTTAGTAAATTAATGGGTGAAGAAGTAGAGCCTAGAAGAGAGTTTATTGAAACTAACGCACGCTATGTTAAGAACTTGGATATATAGGAGGTGTAATAAATGGAAAATAAAGAAGAAAAAGAAGTAAAACAAGAAGAAACTAATAATGAATTTGGCGGAACTTTCCACGAAAGAGATTCACACGCTGAAAATGATATAGTAAAAGAGATTTCTGATTCGTTCCTTGATTATTCAATGAGTGTTATTACATCTCGTGCAATACCAGATTTAAGGGACGGTTTAAAGCCAGTTCATAGAAGAATATTATGGTCAATGTTTGAAGAAGGTAACACACCTGATAAACCACATAAGAAATCAGCTACTACGGTTGGTTACGTTATGGGACATTACCATCCACATGGTGATTCATCTATTTATGATGCAATGGTTAGACTTGCGCAAGACTTTAATCAAAGATACATGATGGTTGATGGACATGGTAACTTTGGTAACATTGAAGGTGATGGCGCTGCAGCATATCGTTATACTGAAGCAAGATTATCAAAAATATCACTTGAAATGTTAAGGGATATAAGAAAAGATACCGTTGATATGATGCCAAACTTTGATGAAACAAGCCCAGAACCAGTTGTTTTACCATCTAGAATACCAAACGTATTAGTAAATGGTTCAATGGGTATAGCTGTTGGTATGGCAACAAATATTCCACCTCATAACTTAGGAGAAGTAATAGATGGATGTATCGCTTATATTGATAATCCAGATATTGATGTAAACGGATTAATGAATTATATAAAAGGACCAGATTTCCCAACTGGTGGTATAATTTTAGGAAATTCAGGTATTAAAAAAGCCTATGAAACAGGTAGAGGTAGCATTACAATAAGAAGTAGGGCATCCATTGAAGAAGTAGGAAATCGTAATCAGATAGTTATAACCGAAGTTCCTTATGGAACAAATACTTTAGATTTAAAAAATAAAGTAGCTGAACTTGTTCATAACAAGATAATTGATGGTATTTCTGATTATCATACTGATTTAAAAAATGGTGTAAAAATAACAATAACACTAAAAAAAGATGCTAACGCACAGGTTGTGTTAAATAACTTATATAAACATACTAATTTCCAAGTTAATTATGGAATAATTTTCTTAGTAATTGATAATGGTACTCCTAAAACGTTAGGATTAAAAGACATTATTTCAAAATATGTTGATCATCAAAAAGAAGTTATTATTAGAAGAACTAAGTATGAATTAAATGAAGATGAAAAAAGAGTTCATATTTTAGAAGGTTTAAAAATAGCCTTAGATAACATTGATGAAGTAGTTAAAATCATTCGTGGTGCGGATGATGATCAGGACGCTAGAGAAAAATTAATGACTAAGTTTGGTCTTGATGAAATTCAAAGTAATAGTATACTAGAAATGCGTTTAAGACGTTTAACAGGCTTAGAAAGAGATAAGATTGAAAACGAATTAAATAACTTATTAAAAGAAATTGAAGAGTTAAGATCAATATTAGCGTCAGAACAAAAAGTTCTTGATATTATCAAAGAAGAAATGCTTGAAATCAAGAAAAAATATGCTGATGAAAGAAGAACTTCTATTGATATGACTGCTATTGATTTCATTGAAGATGAATCACTAATTCCAGTTGAAGATATAGTTGTTGCATTAACTCATAAGGGTTATGTTAAGAGAATGGCTAGAGATACTTATAAGCTACAAAACAAAGGTGGAGTAGGAATAAAAGGTATGTCTACTAACGAAGAAGACTTTGTTGAAATTCTTAAGTCTGGTAAGACTCATGACCATGTTATGTTCTTTACTAATAAAGGTAAGGTATATAGATTAAAAGGTTATGAAATTCCAGAATTTTCAAGACAATCTAAAGGATTACCGATAATTAATTTATTACCAATTGAAAAAGATGAAAAAATAAATAGTATTTTATTAGACGATGGTAGTGAAGATAATAAATATTTAGTGGTAGCGACTAAAAACGGATTAGTAAAACGAACAAACGTATCGGAATTTGAAAACATTAGAAAGAATGGTAAGATAGCTGTTACATTAAAAGAAGATGATGAAGTATTATCTGTTCACTTTACTTCTGGTAATGATGATGTAGTAATCGCTGCTAATAATGGTAGAATGATTAGATTTAATGAAAACGAAATAAGAGTAATGGGAAGAACTGCAACTGGAGTTAAAGGTATTGAATTAATAGAAGATTGTTACTGTGTTGGTTGTGAAATTGCAAGAGAAGGTCAAGAAGTTCTAGTTGTAACCGAAAAAGGTTATGGTAAACGCACCAGTATTAATGAATATAGATTAACTCATAGAGGTAGTAAAGGTGTTAAAACACTAAATATTACTGAAAAGAATGGTACAATAGTGGCATTTAGAACAATTACTGATGATAAGGATATAATGATAATTACTGATCAAGGTATTGTTATAAGAATTTCTGCTGATAAAGTATCAAGAATGAGTAGAGTTACTCAAGGTGTTAGATTAATGAACTTAAGAGAAGGACAAAAAGTATCTACCGTATCAGTTGTTGAAAAAGAAGATGAAGAAGAAAATGAAACAGAAGAGACTGATGTATCAGTAGAAACTACAGAAACAAAAGAAGAGGCTAGTGAATAGTCTCTTTTTTTGTGTTCCACGTGGAACATAGGATTAAACATAAAAATTGTCATAATATTGAATATTAAACATTGTTAATAATACTTGATTAATTTCAAATAATATAATAAAATGTTTTTGCACAACGGAAATGTTAGAACCAGGTCAGGACCGAGAGGTAGCAGCCTTAATAGCCTCTTTTCGTGTGTGCTTTTTATTTTATATTTAAACTGTTGTAATGTTCCACGTGGAACATATAAAAAATAAAAAAGGAATGTAATGTTTCACGTGAAACATAGTAATGGTATTATAATATGAATGAAAATTTTATGGAATTAGCTATTAAACAAGCAAAAATAGCTTATAAAAAAGGCGAAGTGCCAGTCGGGACGGTTATTATTAAAGACGAGAAGATTATTTCTAAGGCTCATAACCTAGTAGAAAAAAGAAAAAACGCTACATTACATGCTGAAATATTAGCTATTTCAAAAGCATCAAAAAAATTAAAAAACTGGCGATTAAATGATTGTGAAATGTATGTTACATTAGAACCATGTAAGATGTGCATGGCAGCAATTGAATTAAGTAGAATTAAAAAAGTATATTTTTTAATAGGAAAAGATAAAGAAATTAACATAAAAAAAGATAAATATAATCATATCAAATATAAGAATAACGAATATTTAAATTTAATACAAAGTTTTTTTAAAAAAAAGAGATAAGATAATGTTCCACGTGGAACATGGTAAAAATATATCTATTATTATATGCAATGTTTCACGTGAAACATTGTTTTTTAGTTTAAAATTATTATTTAAAATGTTATAATATAACACAGAGGTGAGATGTATGGCATATCAAACATTATATAGAAAGTATAGGCCTAAAACATTTGAGTTAGTTTATGGTCAAGATACAATTATAAAAACACTTAAAAATGTTATAAAAAACGAAAAACTAAGCCATGCATATTTATTTACTGGTCCTAGAGGGACAGGTAAAACGAGTAGTGCAAAATTATTTGCAAAAGCAATAAATTGTTTGAATCCTAAAGATGGAGACGCCTGTAATGAATGCGAAAACTGCAGATCATTTAACGAAAATAGTAACCCAGATATTATTGAAATGGATGCGGCATCTAATAATGGTGTTGATGAAATAAGAGAAATAAAAAGTAAAGTGAATTTAGTGCCTTCTATGTCTAAATATAAAGTTTATATAATAGATGAGGTACATATGCTTTCAATAGGAGCTTTTAATGCATTATTAAAGACATTAGAGGAACCACCAGAATATATAATATTTATTTTAGCAACTACTGATCCACAAAAACTTCCTGCAACGATTATTTCTAGATGTCAAAGATTTGATTTTAGAAGTATTTCGTCCGACAAGATGAAACTGTGTTTGCAAAATATAGTTAATCAAGAAAATATAAATATTGATAATGATGCTTTGGATGAAATAATTAATAATTCAAAGGGTGGAATGAGAGATGCAATAGGTATGTTAGATCAAGCTTCAACCTTTGCGGAAGATAAAGTTTCAAAACATGACATAGAAGAATTATCTGGAAGTATATCAGATTCAGAAGTAACTAATTTTTTTGAAGAAATTATTAATAAAAACTATGAAACTGTATTTGATAAAATCAATAAATACTCATCATTGGGCAAAGATTTTACATTGATTTGTGAAAAAATGGTTAATTATATACGAAAAGGGATTCTATATAAAAAAAATATTGAACAAAAAAATATAAAAGGTATAGATAAAGAAATATACAGTTCTTTATCAGATAGCCAATTATATGTAATTATTGACTTTATATCTGAAAGTTTGAATAAAGTTAGAAATAATTTTCAAAAGGAATTAACTTTTGAAGTACAAATTATACAATTAATGGATAAAATAAATGATTTTTCTCATAAACAAATCAATGTTTCACGTGAAACATTGATAACAAATGATATAGAACCATCAGAAGAAAAAGATGGTGATGTTCCACGTGAAACATCATTATCTAAACAGAAAGAAAATACAGTTGTTATTCAAAAACAAGAAACTAATGTTCCACGTGAAACATTAAACTTTGAGACAAAACAAGAAGACAGTGTATTGTTAAAGATAAAAGATATTAGAATTAATAATATACTTAGAGAAGCCACAAAAAAAGATCTTAATTTTATAAATGAAATGTGGGAAAATGTTGAAAATTATCTTATTGATGAAAAATATAAATTAGTGGCAGGTATTCTTAAGGAAGCTAAACCTGTTGCAGCATCAAAAAAAGGAATTATAATAACATTACCATTAGATTCTATCGTAAATAGAATAGAAAAAGAATATGATATTAGTAAGGAACTTTTAAAAGAAATATACAATGATTCATTTAAAATAGTATATATATCTGATTCGTTTTGGAAAGATGTTAGGCCATCATATGTAGAAAAAATAAAGAACGGTGGTTTAGAATTAATAGACGAAGAAAAAGTCCTTGAAGAATTAAAAAATAAAAATAATAATTCAGTTAATGATTTTAGTGATTTAATTGAAATGGAGGAGAGATAGTTATGAATTTACAAGCTTTAATGAAGCAAGCACAATCAATGCAAAAAAATATTATGGATTCTAAGTCTAAGATAGAGGCTATGGAATTTATTGGAGAATCAGAATTAGTAGAAGTTAAAATGAATGGTAAAAAAGAAGTTATTTCGGTAAAAATAAAGTCTGATGAGTTAGAAAAAGATGATATCGAAATATTAGAGGATATGATCACACTAGCAGTTAATGATGCTATTAGTAAAATTAATAAAGAAATTAATGATAAAATGGGTAGCCAAGCAGGAGCTTTTGGAGATTTATTCTAATTGGTGAAAAATTATGAATTATCCTAGAAGTTTACAAGAGTTAATAGACTATTTTAAATTATTGCCTGGTGTTGGAACTAAAACAGCAGAAAGATATGCTTTTGCTATGTTGGATTTAGATGAAGAAAAATTAAATAAATTTAGTAATATTTTGGCTAATATTAAACAAAATATATCTACTTGCCCAAATTGCGGATGTTTAACTGAGGCAAACAATTGTATTATTTGTGAAGATGAAAGTAGAAAAAAGGATACTATTTGTGTTGTAGAAAACCAAAAAAATGTGTTTATCTTTGAAAAATTAGGTGTTTTTAGGACGAAATATCATGTTTTAGGAGGTTTAATATCACCTATGGACGGAGTTAATCCAGAGGATTTGTCTATTGACAATTTAATAAATAGAATTAAAGCTGAAGAAATAAAAGAAATAATATTAGCACTAAGACCTGGAATTGAAGGTAATACAACTTCTTTATATATTACTAAATTACTTGAAGATACGGATGTTAGAGTAACTCAAATAGCTCAAGGTGTTCCGATAGGCGCAGATATGGAATATTTAGATACTTTAACACTTGAAATGGCATTAGAAAATAGAAATGAAGTATCATAATCAATAAATAATTAACATATTTTCTAGTAGAGGTGAAAATATGTTAAAAAATATTTTAAGAATCATAAAAAAAGTAGTAGTAGGAATGGTATTATTATTTGCATACAATACCTTTTTATCATCACTTAATTTGATGATACCTATTAATGTGATAACAATTATTATTGCAAGTTTATTTGATGTTCCTGGGATAATAGGGTTAGCAGTATTTTTACTACTTAATTACTAAATGAGGTGGTATGAAGTGAAAAATGAGGAAATATATATTGAAAATCAACCTATTTTAACGAAAATATTTAATAAGATTAGTAATTCAGGTAATAGTACTCAAGGATATTTACTGGTTGGTGAATCTAGTAAAGAAATAAGAAATTATAGTTTAATACTTAGTAAAATTCTTATTTGTCCTAATAAATATACTTCAGAATGCCACGAATGTAATATATGTAAGAGAATAGATGATGCTAATTTTCCAGAATTAGAAATCATTTTTCCTGAAAATGGAGTTATTAAAAAAGAAAGAATAATAAATTTGCGTAATATTTTTAATACCGAAAGCATAGAAGGAAAAAATGGTGTATATATAATTAATGATGTTGAAAGTTTAAATAGCGCTTCTGCTAATGCAATTCTTAAGTTTTTGGAAGAACCCGATAGTAACGTAGTCGCGGTATTTAATACAACGAATTTGAATGCTGTAATACCGACTATTGCTTCAAGATGCCAAATTATTAAAATAAATAACATAAGAACAAGTTATGGTGTTGATTTCGTCAAAGAATTAACTAATTTAGAAGAAGATGAAATATATAGCGTAGTTAGTTTTGTTAAAAAAATAGAATTTAATAAGGCATTAGCATTTGCAGAATTAAAAAATGATTTTATAAAAAAATTTGATAGTAAAGAAAAATTAAATAGTGCAATGCTTGTAATGTTATTATTATATAAAGATATTTTAAATTATAAAGTAAAAGGAAAAAACTTTTATTTTGAAGTAAATGAATTAAAAAAAATGGCAGAGGAAAATAAAAATGATATAATATCTAGAAAAATATCATTTATTTTAGAAAATATGGAGAAAATAGAGTACAATGTAAATGTGGTGTTATTTATGAGTAATTTATTAATTGGAATAGGGGATATAACAAATGGTAAAAGTAATAGGAATTAATTTTTATAATGCAAATAGAATATATTATTTTTCTCCTGGAAAATTGAATATTAAACTTGGGGATAATATTATTGTTGAGACAGAACGTGGTATGCAGTATGGTAAAGCTGTAACAGATATTTTATATATGGCTGAGGAAAAAGTGTTTTTGCCACTAAAAGAAGTAATTAGAATAGCAGATGAAAAAGATAAAAAAACAAATGATAAGAATACATGTGATGCGCAAAAAGCGTTAAAATATGCTAAAGATTTAGTTGAAAAAGAACAACTGGATATGAAATTATTCGAAGCATCTTATACATTCGATAGAAAAAAATTGATTTTTAAATTCATTGCAGACGAAAGAGTGGATTTTAGAGAATTGGCTAAAATGCTTGCAGCTAAATATAAAACAAGAATAGAATTAAGGCAAATAGGAGTAAGAGATAAAGCAAAAGAAATAGGGGGATTAGGTCCTTGTGGTAGACCATTATGTTGCACTAAATTTTTAACAAATTTTAATAGTGTATCTATAAACATGGCTAAAAACCAAGGTATAGCATTAAATCCTACTAAAATAAATGGTTCGTGTGGTAGACTTTTATGTTGCCTTGGTTATGAAGATGAAAATTATAGTTATTATAAAAAGAAATTTCCTAAAATTGGTGAAATGGTTGAAATTAATGGAACAAAAGGAAGAGTTAGTGAATTAAATGTTTTAGCAGGTAATTATAAAGTAAAGGCATCTGATACCGAAGAAATATTGATAGAGGTTGATTTAGATGGAAGTAATAAATGATCTTTTAAATTATAATAATTTAAAAATAGTTCAAAACTCTAACTGGTTTAGTTTTTCAATAGATTCTGTTTTACTTGCAAATTTTGTAAATGTTAATAATAAGCAAAAGATAGTGGATTTTTGTACAGGTAATGCTCCAATTCCGCTTTTTTTAAGTACAAAAATAAGTAGTGATTTAATAGGTGTTGAAATACAAAAAGAAGTATATGATTTGGCAGTTAAAAGTATTAAAATAAATAATCTAGAAAATAGAATAAATATTATAAATCAGGATGTAAAAGAGTTTGTTAAGAATTCAGAAACTGATGCTTATGATCTTATTACTTGTAATCCACCTTATTTTAAATATACTAATAAATCAAATATAAATGAAAATGATATTAAAGCAGTAGCAAGACATGAGATTAGTTTGAAACTAGAAGATATTTTTAAATGTGCTAAGAAGATATTAAAAAATAATGGAAGGATTGCTATGGTTCATAGAACTGATAGATTAGTTGATATCATAATTGCAATGAAGAATAACAACATTGAACCAAAAAGACTTCAATTTATATATCCTTTTAAAAATTCTAAGTCTAATCTTGTATTAATAGAAGGAGCTAAAAATGGAAGAACTGGTTTAATATTAGAAGAAAATATAATAGTTCATAACGAGGATGGTAGTTATACTAATAAAATTATTAATATATTTAATGGAGGAAAAAATGAAGGTTAAATTAGTTGTAGGTTTAGGTAATCCTGGTAAAGCATATGCGAATACAAGACATAATATGGGGTTTATGGTACTAGATGAAATAGCAAATCGTTTGGATGTAACTAAATGGAAAGAGCGTGATAATGCTTTATATTTTGATACTCATTTAGATTTTTGTAGAGTAGTTTTTATTAAACCACAAAATTTCATCAATTTATCTGGTGATGTTATGATAAAATTCGTTAAATACTTAAATATAAAGACCGAAGATATACTTATTATAAGCGATGATTTAGATTTGCCTATTGGAAGTATTAAATTGAAAGAAAAAGGCTCCTCAGGTGGTCATAATGGCCTTAAAAACATAGAAAATCAGTTGGGAACTAATGAGTACAAAAGAATAAAAATAGGTATTTCTAATGATAAGGAAATGGATACTAAAGATTATGTATTAGGAAAGTTAAGCATCTCGGAAAAGAAAGCTTTATTGCCTATAATACAAAATGTTGCAGACGCAGTACTTGCATCAATTACAACTCCTTTTCCAGAATTAATGAGTAAATATAATACAAGGGTAAAAAATGAGAAATAGGTGATATGTATGCTAAAAGATATTTTTGAATTCAAAATATTAAATAGCAATAAACCAGTAAGTGTTGTAGGTTTAGGTAAAGAAGTCCAAGCATCTTATGTTTGGAATCTTTTTAGTGTATCAAATAAAAGTATTTTGTTGGTTACAAATACTTTATATGAAGCTAATACATTATATAAGTCATTATCAACCGTAACAGATAAAACACTTTTATTTCCGATGGATGACTTTTTAGTTAGTGAGGCTGTTGCAATATCTCCAGATCTTATGGCAAAAAGAATAGAAACTTTAAATGAACTTGCTTTTACTGATGAAAAATACATCGTTATAACCAATTTAATGGGATATTTAAGATTTTTACCTAGTAAAATGTTGTGGAAAAGTCTAAATATAGAAATCAGTGTAGAAAAAAATATTAAAAGAGAAGAATTATTAAAAAAATTAGCTATGATGGGCTATCAGAAAGAAAGCTTGGTTACTAAAACAGGCGAGTTTGCAAACAGAGGATATATTTTAGATATATTTCCATATTCCAGTGAATATCCAATTAGAATTGAATTCTTTGATGATGAGATAGAAAGTATAAGAAAATATAATCCAGATACTCAGTTATCAACTGAAAGTGTAGAAAAAGTAAATATTATGCCTTTTACGGAGTTTATTAATGAAAAAAATGTAGAAGATATCCCACCAAGGCAAAGTCTTCTTCCTAGAGTCACTAATAATGTATCATCTCTAAAAGAATATTTAGAAAATACCATCTTAGTATTTTCCGATTTTGTAAATTTAGAGATTTCATATACTAAAATAATGGAAGAAGTAACTGAGTTTAAAGAAACAGATAATTTTGATATTCCTAAATACATGCATGAAATTAATGATTTAAAATCAGATAAATATGTTGATATTTTATCTGTTGATAATTATAACGTAAAAAAAGAAAATGCTGTGGAAAATTATTTTACTGCAAGTATTGATTCTTTTAATGGTAATTTTGATAGGTTAAATCATTTTATAAATAGTATGACAAGTGCTAATAAAAACGTTATTGTCTTTTTAGAAAACAAAAGACAAATCGCAGAATTCATAAGTAAAGTTCCATACAAGTGTATTATTTTGGATAAAGAAACAAAAGATATACAAGGGAATATTAGTATTGTAGAAAAAGTAGTACCTAATGGTTTTATAATAAATGATACGTGTTATATCTCGTCAAAAGAAATATTTAAAAATAATGAAACTTATAATTATAAAAGTAAATTTAGATATGGTTCTAAAATAAAAGATATAAATAAATTAAAAGTAGGCGACTATGTTGTTCATGCTGCACATGGTATTGCTAGATACTTAGGTATAGTAACGCTTACTTTAAGGGGGATGAAAAAAGATTATCTTCATCTAGAATATAAAGATAATGATAAGTTGTATATTCCTGTGGAAAAGATAGAGCTCATAAGTAAATATTCATCTAATGAAGGTGCGAAACCTAGAATAAGTAAATTAGGTGGTACTGATTGGGCTAAGCAAAAGGCAAGGGTAAAAGGTAAGGTTAAAGATATAGCACGCAAACTTTTAGAAACTTCTGCAAAAAGAAAGTTAGTTCCAGGTTTCGCTTTCTTTGCGGATGATGAGGATCAAGTTATTTTTGAAAATAAATTTCCATATGAAGAAACTAAGGACCAATTAAAGGCAATAAGAGAAATAAAAGAAGATATGGAGCAGCCTCATCCTATGGATAGATTGCTTTGTGGTGATGTTGGTTATGGGAAGACTGAGGTTGCTTTTAGAGCAATGTTTAAGGCTATTAAATCAGGTAAACAAGTAGCATTCTTATGTCCAACTACTATTCTCGCTAAGCAACATTATAATAATGCTGTGGAAAGATTTGAAGGTTTTGGAATAAATATTGCTGTTTTAAATAGGTTTGTAATTCCTAAACAAAAGGAAATAATACTTAAGGATTTATCATCTGGTAAGATTGATCTTATAATTGGTACACATAGGCTTTTAAGCAAAGATGTTAAGTATAAAGACTTAGGCCTTCTAGTTATAGATGAAGAACAAAGATTCGGAGTTACACATAAAGAAAAAATAAAAGAGTACAAAGAAATGATAGATGTACTTACTTTGTCTGCAACGCCGATTCCAAGAACACTTCAAATGTCCCTAACAGGAGTAAGAGGTCTTTCTTTAATAGAAACTCCACCGGCTTTTAGATATCCAATTCAAACCTATGTACTAAGAGAAAATGATCAAGTAATAAAAGATGCAATCTATAAAGAATTGGCAAGAAATGGGCAGTTATTTGTTTTATATAACAATGTATCTAAATTAGAAGATCAAGTAGTTAGAATAAAAAAACTCGTACCAGAAGCAAGAATAAATTATATTCATGGTCAGATGAATAAAG
The DNA here is from genome assembly GCA_910580185.1 of uncultured Bacilli bacterium. GTDB lineage: Bacteria > Bacillota_I > Bacilli_A > RF39 > UBA660 > Aphodocola. Next base: position 89,944 of record CAJTWC010000002.1, on the reverse strand, counting down.
AACAAATAGAAAAAAACATGGAAAGTTTTGTTAATAAAGAATATGATGTTTTAGTTTGTACTACAATAATAGAAACTGGAATTGATATAGAAAATGCCAATACTTTGATAGTTTTAAACGCAGACTATTTTGGACTAAGCCAGTTATATCAAATAAGAGGTAGAATTGGGCGTGGTAAACAAATAGCATATGCATATTTAATGTATGAGAAAAATAAAGAATTAAATGATATTGCAGTAAAAAGATTATCTGCAATTAAGGAATTTACCGAATTAGGTAGTGGTTATGCACTAGCTGTAAGGGACTTAGCAATTCGCGGTGCAGGTGATATTCTTGGAAGTGAACAATCAGGTTTTATAGATACTATCGGATATGATATGTATCTTAGAATATTAAATGAAGAAGTGGAAAGACTAAAAGGTAATTTACCAGAAGAAAATGAAGAAGAACTAGATGAAAGACCATTTATTGAAGTTTCTACCCATATAAGCGATAAATATGCCGATAGCGAGGATTTAAAAATTGAAATTCATAAAAAAATTAATACAATCAATAATTATGATTCATTTGAGCAAGTAAAAAAAGAATTAACTGATAGATTTGGTACTTTAGATGAATGTATAATTGTTTATATGTTAGAAGAATTATTTCAAGTTAAAGCTAAGCAAAAAGGTGTATTTAAAGTAGACCAAATGACGGATAAAATAACCGTATATTTTAATAAAGAAGCTTCTAGCAAGATAGGTGGTGCAGACTTATTAAGCGGACTATTTAGTATAACTCCAAAGTTTGATGTTAAATATTTAAATAATATTTTAAGAATAACATTGCCATTAAAAGGTTTAGAAGAACATTTTATACATTATTTAATAAAAATGCTTGATATATTTGAATAAATCTTAAGTTTTTATACATTCTAAAAAAGAAGGGAAGAATTGTATGAAAACAACTGGAATAACAAGAAGAATAGATGAACTAGGAAGAGTTGTAATACCAAAAGAGATTAGAAAAAACATGCATTTAAAAACAGGTGAGTTATTAGAAATATATTTACATGACTCAGAAACCATAGTTTTAAAAAAACATTCAGTAATAAATCGTGAGCAAGAATTTATAAATAATTTTATCAAATCTTTATCTAAAAAAGTAAACTGTGAGATATATGTAACTAATTTAAGTGAGATAGTTTTTTCTTCGAAAGATATTTTAATAGGCGAAAAGATAAGCCCAACGTTAGAAAATATGTTAGGGAACACCATAAGTATTTCTAATGAAAAAGCTTTAAATTTGACAAATAATGTTACTTTAACAGATGATTTTAAGGCCTACCCAATATTACCAAATGGTGATTTTTCAGGACTTGCGATATTTGAAAAAAACGTTGGAGATATAAATAGTGAATTAATAAGTTTTTCAATATCATTTTTAGAAAATTATTTGGAAACTAACTAGAATGTAAAATTTTGTCTAATTTAGAGTTTATTTGTCTTAAATGTTTACTGTGCTGGTTTTTATGTGTTATATTTTAAACGTTGTATCAAGTCGTATAGTGGTAAAAATCTATTCGAAAGGAAGAGTTTGATGCACGGACAAGAAATAGAACATAAGAAGAGTTTTGTGCTAAAGATATTATTTTTTATAATAATATTAGCTGTTATAGGTACTTTGTATTTTGAGAGTGCACATATTATAGATATCATTTATTTTAGTATTGTTCTCTTTATATTTATAAGGTATTTAATTATGAAATTATATCATTAGTGTGATATAATTTTTTTGGTGATATAAATGTTAATAGATTCACATTGTCATTTACTTAGTTCTGAGTATAATAATGTAAATGAAGAGATAAAAAGAGCAATATCAGGTGGTGTAGAAAGAATAATTATTAATGGAATAGATGTTAAAAGTAGCATTGAAGCCGTAGAATTGTCTAAAAAGTATAATGAGGTATATGCAGCGGTTGGAATAGGGCCAGAAAATGTATATGGTATAACCGAATCTGATATAAAAATGATAGAAGATATATCTTTAAACGAAAAGGTAGTAGCAATAGGAGAAATAGGATTAGACTATTATTGGACAAAAGAAAATAAAGATATGCAAATACATATATTAAAAAGTATGCTTAAGATAGCTAAAAAGAGAAATTTACCAGTAATAGTTCATAATAGAGAGGCAACAGCAGACATATATAATTGTTTAAAAGAATATAATGTAACGGGGATAATGCATTGTTTTTCAGGAAGTTTAGAAACTGCTAATGAATTTATTAAACTTGGTTTTTTAATCGGTATTGGCGGGGTAGTAACGTTTAAAAATGCAAAAAAAATAAAAGATGTTGTAAAAAACATCCCTTTAAGTGTTATATCTTTAGAAACTGATAGTCCATATCTTACTCCAGAACCATATCGCGGTAAGAAAAATAATCCTGATAAACTTGGTTTTATAGTAAGTGAAATTGCTAAATTAAAAGGTATAACAAGTACTGATGTAATAAGGCAAACAGGGGCAAATGTACGTGCAAAATTTGACTTATAATAGTATATATGATATCATTAGATACGAGCCCAGAAAATGGGTATGAGGTGAACAAAGTGAAACATTTTAATAGAAAAATTAAAAGTGCTTTACTAATATTAGTTATATGTTTAGTAGCATTTATTGGTTTTTCGAAAGCCGGAATCTTATTTTCGGATAGCAGTAAAGATGTTATAACAGTTTCGACATCTAAAAAAACATTTGATCCTAGTAATTATGTTGCTAGTGTCGCAAATACTACGGTAGTAAAAGAAGATACTACAACACAAGAAACAACAACTAGTGCGGCTATATCAACTACGATTACTACCAAAGCTCCAGAAACAACAACGACAACCAAGTCGCAAGTAGCAGTTGCCCCTGTAAGTAACTGGGATGGAGACAAGTTGTCTAAAAGCAAGGGTGTTGTTAGCGGCCCATCTGGTAGAGAAACATACTATAATTTAAATATGACAAGTGTTGTTAATGTTATGAGACGTATGGGTTATTCAGAAGCAGAATATCCATATTGGGTTCGTGAAGATGGTGTTAAAATGCTTGGCGGTTATGTTATGGTAGCGGCAAACTATGAAATAAGACCGAGAGGAACAATAATAGAAAGTTCTTTAGGATATGCAATAGTTTGTGATACTGGAGGATTCGCAAAAAGAAATCCAACACAAATTGATGTTGCAGTTAATTGGCGATAATTTAAATATTATGATAAAATAAAAGCAAATAAAATTATTTTATTTGTTTTTTTATATACTAGGAAAGTGCGTTTTGTAATGTCGAAAAAAGTCGAACGAAAGAATATTTACTATCACATATAGTAGTGTTAGTATAGAAAGTATTATTTAAATGGTAGGCAGGTGATACTAAATGTATATGAATGAAGTCTTGATATAAGAAAATAAATAAGGTAAAATAAATGTATAAAAACTTAATAGATCAAATACGGTAGCGACTATCGGAATTTAAGCCTGTGTAAAGTCAAGGTTACTTACTCTTAGAAGCAGGAATGTTGGATCGGTGACGACCAATGCGCAAAATTTTAATTTTGCTTTTGTTCTATGGGAGATAGTTATGAATATAAAAGAAATATTAAATGAAAATGAATTTATGTTTAAAAAGAAATTTGGTCAGAATTTTTTACTTGATCAAAATATATTAAATAATATTGTATCATTAGGTAATATAAGTTGCGATACCATTGTTATAGAAATAGGTGTTGGTGCTGCCGCATTAACAAGGAAATTAAGTAAAAAAGCAAAACATGTTTTGGGATATGAAATAGATATTACTTTAAAGGAACCATTACAAGAAATATTAAATGGGTATGATAATGTAAATATAATATTTGATGATTTTTTAAATAGAAATATAAAAGATGATTTAAAGGATTTTGATTATAAAAATATTATGGTAGTAGCTAATCTTCCTTATTATATAACAACTCCTATCATCACTAAATTTATAGATGAAAAAATAGATGTAGAGAAAATAGTTGTTATGGTTCAAAATGAAGTAGCCGATAGATTTTCGGCAATACCAGGGACTAAATCTTATAATTCTTTAACTATTTTCCTAAATTATTATTTTGATATTAAAAAGGCTTTTACGGTATCAAGAAACGTTTTTTATCCAAAGCCTAATGTGGATTCAGCAATTGTTGTTTTTTCAAAAAAGGCTAAGAAAATAGAAGTAAAAGACGAAGAGTTCTTCTTTAAACTTGTAAAAGATGCTTTTGTACAAAAAAGAAAGACTTTAAGAAACAATTTAAAAAGATATGATTTAGACAAAATTAATAATATTCTAAAATCGTTTAACAAAGATATTAGCATTAGAGCGGAAAATATTACGATAGAAGAGTTTGCGCAAATAACTAATAAATATATTAGTAAATAAAAAAATTGGTAATATAACTATGTGATTGTTTAAACTAAACATTTTGGTTTAGTTTTTTCTTTATTAATAATAATGGATTTGATATAAATAATATGATAGAATTAAATAAGATAGGAAAGTGATTTGTTTGAAATTAAAAAAGTTGAAGTTTAATTTTAAATATGAATTTATAATATTTATTATTGAAGCTATATGTATGAGTATAGAATTAATCGCTGCACGTGTTTTATCACCTTATTTTGGAAATACAAATATTGTATGGACAAGCATAATAGGTATTATTCTTTTAAGTTCAAGTATTGGTAATTATATAGGTGGCATGCTAGCAGATAAAAAATCTCCAGATAAAACATTAAAACTCATTTTATTATTTGCATCATTTTTTGTTTTTCTAATACCGATTATTCAAGAAAGTTTACTTATATGGATTTCATCATGGGCTAGTAATATTAAAGTTGGTGCAATTATATCAACTATTATTTTGTTTTTTATTCCATCATTATTACTTGGATTAATAATACCGATAATCTTAAAGATTAAGGTATTAAAATTAGAAACCACTGGTAAAACCTCTGGAAAAATTTATGCAATATCAACGTTAGGTGGCATATTTGGAACATTTTTAAGCGGTTTTTATCTAGTCCCTCGTTTTGGTAGTGTTGAAATTCTTTTTATGTTATCTATTATTTTATTACTTATGAGTATGTTATTAAATATTAAAAATATGGATGTAGTTTTATTAAGTTTTATTGTTGTAATTATTATTTTGGATATAATATTATTTTTCTTTTACTATAAAGTAAATCTTATAAATGGGGATAGAATCCTTAATGGTAAGGAAAATACCAAAGTGAATTTTGATACGGAGTATGGCAGAGTAACTATTTATAATAGTGAAAATGAAGATGGCGAAAAAATAAGAATGCTAAACGTTGATGGTGGCTTTGAATCAGCCACGTTTACATCAAAAGAAAAAAGATATGAGTTAGTATTTGAATATACAAAATATTATGACTTAATGTTTAAGGCTTCTAAAAACATAAATGATGTTTTATTAATTGGAGGTGGAGGATATTCTTATCCAAAGTACTTTATAAGCCACTATGATTCAAAACGTATGGATGTTGTTGAAATAGATAAAGATGTAACAAAAATAGCTAAAAAATATTTTTATCTTAATGATTTAATTAAAGACTACAATATTAATGATAACAAGCGTCTTAACTTAATTGAAGAAGATGGTAGAACGTATTTAAATAAAAATAAGAAAAAGTATGATGCCATTTTAAATGATGCCTTTTCAGGAGAGGAACCTCCGAAGACATTAACAACCGTGGAAGCTGTTTTTAAAATAAAAGAATCTTTAAATGATAATGGAGTATATCTTACTAATATACTTTCCTCTCTTGATGGTAAAAACTCTAAATTCTTGAAAGCAGAGGTTAAAACTTTACTTACTAAGTTTAAACATGTTTACGTAGTTCCTTGTCTAACTAATAAAATAAATGAAATTCAAAACGTGATGGTTATTTCATCAGATAAAGATATTATTATTGAAGGTACTTACGATTTAAAACTTTCTCCTGATACATTAATTTTAACTGATGATTATTGTCCTGTTGAGACACTAATACAATAATAAAAAACTAAAGCATATTTAGTTTTTTTTTGCATATATTTTCTTAGGTGATGATAATGTTTAAAGTAGGAGATTTAGTAACACGTAGATCTCATAATAATGATGTAGTATTTAAGATAATTAAAATAGATGATAAAATTGCTTATTTAAAGGGTGTTGACGTAAGGTTATGTGCTGATAGTGAACTTGATGATTTAATGTTAGAATCAAATGATAAAACAAGTGATGATAGGGATTTTTATAAACAGATAGATGATTTACGTAGTTTTGAAAGAAATGATTATTTTTATATTCCAGGGAAAATACTTCACGTTGACGGCGATAGAGAATATTTAAATAGATGTCTAGATTTTTATAAGAAAGCAAACGTCTTAGCATATGGAGTTTATTCTCCAGAAAATCAAATGGCTTTTAATATAGAAAAATATTTAGAAGATATAAACCCCGATATAGTTGTTATAACAGGACATGATTCTTTTGTTATGCAAAACTCTAAATACTTTGTAGATGCTGTTAAAGTATGTAGAAAGTATCAAAAAGATTATGATAAATTAATTGTTATTGCAGGTGCCTGCCAATCTGAATATGATAGATTAATAAAATCTGGAGCTAATTTTGCATCAAGTCCTAAAAAGATTAACATTCATGCATTAGATCCAGCGATAATTGCGTTATCACTTAGTTTATCTGATAAAAATAAGGATATAGATTTATTATCGCTATTAGAAAAAACAAGCTGTGGTAAGGATGGTATAGGTGGTGTTAATACAAGGGGTGTTATGACAACAGGATACCCAAGATAGGCGAGGTGAATATGATATCAGAGATAAAAAAATACATAAATAGTTGTAAAGGAAAAAAGTTGAAGATAAAGATAGATGTAGGAAGAAATAAAAAAGAAGCATATATTGGCACGGTTGTTGATACATATTCTAATATATGGACTTTTAAAACAGAAAACATCGTTAAAAGCTTTAGTTATAGTGATATTTTAACAAAACAAGTAATAATAAGTTCATTATAAGTGAACTTTTTTCTTATGTGTTGATTTTTATTCCCATTTATGGTTAAATTAAAATGTATATACTAGAATGGGAGGTTTCTAATTATGAAGTCATCTACAAAAACAAAGTTAAGAGATTGGTTAGATATAACTAGGATAAGAATAATGAATTTTATAAAGGAACATAAATACGTATCATTAGGTATAGGTTTATTTTTGGTATCTGTAGTAGTTGCTTTAACTGTTAGAGCTAACAATACTGAATTATCAGACGCAGGTGATTTTAAAGTGGAATCCGTTTTAGTATCAACTGCTGGAAATACAGAAGCTTCCCCTTCAGCTGTTGCAGATAATTTTAGCAGTGCAGATTATGTACTTAAATATAGATTAGGCGCAGATGGGTGCACGGATAAAACAGACTTTGTAGATACGGTTACCATAACTGCAACCTTAACTGATGAAGCTTATTCTTATGTTAGATGGGGTGGTACTACCGAAGAAGCTGTTTCAAAGATAGATGGTAAAAAGCTAACTCTTATGATTCCATCGGTAACTATGTGTGAGCCTCATTCCCAGCATTTAACTTTTACTGTTTTAAATGCTAGAAAGGATAGTTCTATTAGTTTAAGTAGTTTAACACTTAAGCCTGGAAGTAGTGCTAATGAAGTTGAATTATTAACAACCACCGATAATAACAAGCATGTAACTATGCCAACTTTGAAAACTACTTATAATGACGATAAAGTATTAGATGGCTCACTAATTGTTGAACCAGTATCAGGTAGCGCCTTAAAAAATTCATTAGGCGGAAGAAATGCTAAGTTTGGATTAATGTTAGGGTTTTACTCAGATTCTTTTCAAGATATTATTGATGGTGGAATAACAACTTTAAAGGGTAGTTATATTAGTAATGATGTTGATATTTTTATAAGTGCAAATGAAACAAAATCAGGTGTTAAGAACCCACTTGATTTATCTACTGCTAAAGAAGATTATGGTGTTTATACTTCGGAAGTAGCAGGTAAACATTTCTTTCAAGATTTACCAGTATTAACATCAGGAACTGCTGGTACGATGAATAAAAGTCTTGTATCAGATGAAGTTGAAGGTAATGATTATAATGTAGCACCTGTTATCTCTTTAAAAGATAATAAAGAATTAATATATGAACTGCATCCATCGTCTTCAACTGAAAAAACAATTACTAAACGTAATATAATTATTGATGGAACAGAAAAAGAATGTACAAAAGCTAATAAATGTACGTTTGATGCATCAGAAGTTGATTTGACTAAAAAAGGTACATATTATGCGACTTATAAAGTAACTGATTCAAATAATAATAGCACGACTTTAAAACAAAAGATAACAGTAACAGAAGAAACAAAAGATCCGCAAAAACTATATACGTTAAAAGGAGCTCAAACTATTTATTTACCTCTTAACAATTTCTCATTTAGTGATCCTGGATTAGACGCTACTAGTAGTAATACTAATAATTATGACATATCTGTCAAATACATAAGTGAAGACGGTACAGAATCTGAAAATAGTTTAAATAATCTAGTTGTAGAAAAAGGCGCTGGTATTTATACGCAAGTATATTCGGTAGTAGACCCTAATACTGAAAGTGCTTTAATTACAACTATTAATAGAACTATAGAAGTAGGAGATACAAGTTTTAAGAATGATACATATAAAGTTATTAGTAAAAGTATTACCGCGCAAGGTACCGAATATAAAGGAAAAGATTTAATAAAAAATGATGAAGAGGCTGTTACTTGTAATGTAGAATCTAATTGTAGTTCTTCTCTCATCGCAGAAGACTATAATTCTGTTGGTGAAAAAACAGCAATTTATACGATAACTAAAGAAGATTATATAATAACAATTCAAAAGATTATTGACGTTAAACCAACGTATTATAAATTACCTATTACTAATTTAACTTTATCTGATAGGTTAGAGGTAAGAAACGTAAATGGTAAAAACTTCTTTGTACTTGGAACTTATTTTGTAACTGTTCCAACCGCATCAGAAGTTTCAACCATTGAATTATCTGCTTTTACTAAGGCAAATGAATCAAATCCTAAAACAGCAACAAAAGAAAACGTAAAAAATTCTACAGGAAATAATTTATTAACAAATGCTTTGTATGTAAATGAAAATGAATCTTATGTAAAAGTATTAGATGATTCGAAAGATAAATTAAGTGGAAATTATTATACTGCAGCTATGGGAGAACAAGTAAGACTTCAAACTATATATAATTATGGTGCTGATGCAGATGGTAATATGACCGATTTAAAAATATTATTAGATATAAATAAGGATCATATGATTCCAATTGCTATAAGTTCGGATTCAAATACACCGTATTATTCGATGAGGTTTGAACACTATGGAGAAGAATTAGACATACCAGTAGAAAATATAAGTATAAAATATTGTACAAGTCCTACAAGTTGTAATATAGATCCTGAATCATATAATAAAACAAAAGATAATATAACTAATATAGAAATAAAGGTAGCAAAAGAAATTCCTGCGGGAACTACTATAAAACTTAGAACCGACTATTTAGTAAAAACGATAACTGATGCTTCAGTAGATTTAAATAATAAATCCTTTAATACTACAGCACATGTATCTTTTAAATCAGGAAATACTATTGTTTCATCAGATGGATCAAATTCTCTTTCTTCTAAAAACGTGTATGTTACACCATATAAAGTAAGAACTAATACATACTTAGGTAAGGGAGATGACCTTGATAAGACTAATATAACGCTTGATGCAACTAAAAATGATATTTACACATTATATGCATCTACTAGTGTTACATCACCAGCTATGGCTTTGAATTCAAATATATTTGGATACGAAAAGTTAAATACTATACCTGTAAAATTCATTTTACCTCAAGGCATAAATTATGTATATAATGCGGATTATGAAGTCCAACCTGATGATAAAAATGGTATTATCCGTGATTCCAAAGGCAATACAATACTTACTTACACATATCAAGGAGTAGAGCCAAACTCATGGATAGAAGCAATTCATTTTGATTTTAGCATTGATGTTACAACACAAGATAAGTCAACTTTACAAATAATCACTCAAATTGGTGATTGGACTACTGTAAGTTTAGCTAATGATTTATCAAGTTCAAGTAAGGATAAAACTAATGTTAGTAATGTCACTGTTTTAAATAGTCAAAAAGTAGCATACGGTCAATATGCATATAATGATAATCAAACACAAGTAATATCAAATATAGATAAAAATGATAAATTTGTGTTTAAAACAAAATTACATAATAATCAAGAATCAAACGTAACTAATGCTTATGTTTATACTATATTACCTTATATTGATGCTGATACAGCTACGTATAATGGTACTTATGATATAACTTTCCCAACAGGCGTAAAAGCTGAGTGTACTACCGCATTACCAAGTAAAATAATTGAGGATGCACCTGGGGCTGACTGGGAAGATTGTTCAACTGCGAAAGCCTCAGGTAAGCTTACTGCGTTTAGAGTTCATTATGATTCCATTGATAAATTTGATACAAAAGAGGCCTCTGTTACTATTTCCACTAATAATAATGCTCCAGATGATAAATATGTATTTAAATCATACTTGATGTATGATGGTTTAGCAGAACAATTAGCGTTCAAGGACTTATCTGTTAGTGTTGTAAGTAAAAAAATAACTGGCGTTGTTTGGGAAGACTTTAATGATAATGGTATAATGGAAGATACTGAGAAAAAGATAGAAAACGTAACTTTAAATTTATTTAAAGAAGATGGTACCTTAGTTGATACAACAACACCTAATAAAAAAGGTATATATACGTTCTCAGGTTTTAGTGAAGGAAAATATTATATAACAGCAGACTTTAACAATGATAAGTATTCAAGAACAATTGCACTTGATTCTTATATAGATTTATCTAAGATTTCAGTATTTATAAGTGATTCTAATTCTGTGGTAGATACTAATAAACCTTCTCAACAACCTTCTGATAAAGATGATAAACCAAGAGAAGATGATAAGACTCCTGAAACTAGTTCTCCAGAGAAAGTTCCAGAAGAACAAGAACCATCAGAAGGTGATTCTGGTACAATAAATGATGATGCTGAAGAAGAACAGCCAGAGGAAATCCCAGTTGTAAAAACCAATATTATTACAGTAACTCCAGACACTAGAACAATAAGTAATATTAATTTGGGGCTTTCACTAAGAAAAAAATTCCAAGTTAAACTTAATAAATATGTAACTAGTGCAGAGGTTACTAATAAATTAGGATTAGTTACTAAGCGTGATTATGGTAATGCTAAACTTGCAAAGCTAGATGTCAAGGATATAAATAATTTATCAATAAAAGTTGTTTATACAATAGAAATAGAAAATATTAAATACTATCCTGGATATATAAAATCAGTAAATGAAACAGTTCCAGATGGCATGGTATTTAATGAAAATTATGCTGAAAATAAAGATTGGTTCTTAAATGAGGATGGTACTCTTACGAACGTATCCCTTGCTCATGACTTGTTAGAAGAAGGGCAAAAGGTTTATTTGACAATTGCATTTGATATAACAAGAAAAGAAGCTGGTTCATTTGTTAACACAGCATCCGTTGATGATTTAGAAATTTTAGGAGGTACAGCTGATGAAGAATAAAGTATTAAATATATTATTAATGATAATAATTAGTTTTTGTATTTTACCATCAGTTGTATGTGCAAGAAACGTAACTATTAAAAATACAACTATATGGGGAGATTATGTTAAAAAGAATCCAGGGTTTATGGAATATGCCAATGTTTATTATTACACTAAGGATTATGGTAGAAGAGAAACTAAGTATATTGCAAGCTTTGTAAATACATCTGATAATCAACAAGTATTTTGTGTGGAACCAGGTGCTTCTTTTCCGTCAAATAATTCTTATAGTTATGAAGAAACAACAAGCATACCATCACTTTATAAAAGCTCATGGGATAGTAGGTTTAAAAATTCTGCTGTTCAAGAAGACTTAAAAAAGGTATTATCATGTTGGAATAGTTATGCTTCAAATGGGGATAACTATTATAGTATAGCGTCCGCCCAAGCAGTTGTTTGGGAACTTGTAACAGGTGAAAGAAGCTCAATTAACGCAACTGATATTCTAGGAGGGGATTATTCTACATCTTATTATAGTGGTAATGTAGATGCATGTTATGATAACAATGCCTCATCAGTTTCTAATAAGTGTAGTTTATATTCGAGAATAAAGGCAAGAGGTTCTATATATGGTTCATATAAATCACTTTTAAGATGTGCAGCAAGATTTAATATATCTGCACCATCATGGGCTGGATCAACTTCTAATACATCAAAAAAGCAAGAGTTATCTTCATATAATGATAGTAAACAAGCTTTTTATAAAACTTTTGTACATGGATCAAAGATTGCTCCTGATTTATTTAGATATTATACGTACCAAATAAACGGGAAAAACGCAGACTGTGTTAAAGGTGCAACCGTTGATGGAATAACATGTAAATGTAATAATGCACAATGTACTTTTTCTACCACAAAAGAAATACCATCAAATAAGGCTATTCCAGTAGTTTTAAAATATACATATAAAGATGATGGTAGTAAAAGATTAAATACTTTTGCTACTAAATACTATAAGAAAAATAATTATCAGAACTTGATGCAAGGTTCAACATCAAAAGCGTTTTATTTATCATTATACACTGGTGAAAAACCTAAATATCAAGTGAAAATAACAAAGGTTGATAGTGAATCTAGTAAGCCTATTAAGGGTGTAAAATTTGATATATTTACTGACAAGGCTGCAACTGCAAAAAATAAAGTAGGTACAACTACTGCAACTGATAAAAATGGAGTTGCAACTTACAGTAATCTTACTAAAATAGGTACATACTATATTAGGGAAGCTAATACTCCAGGTGGCTTTAAAACAAATGGAAAAATTTATCCAATTACAGTCAGTGCATCACATACTGTTAAGAATAAAGCTTATGCAACATTAACCATAAAAAATGATCCTATACATTTAAAAATGCTTAAATACACAATAGATGAAGATGGTAATAAAACTAAACTAACAGGTGATGCTTGCCAGGTAAAAACTTGCCCTGACGAACAAAATCGTGAAAATGGTCCAATATTCATCATCACAAAAGATAATAAAAGAGTATGTGTCAAAGAAAATAAAGACTCAAAAGGAAATGTAATAGATGGTAAATATACGTATGATTCTCTTTCAGAAACATGTGCAACAGGTACAACAGATAGAATAAAAACATGTAATGGTGAATTTGATATATCGAATATATTAGAAGGTAAATATGAAGTAAAAGAAGTAGCTACTTCTTGTGGTCATACTTTACCGTCAAATCCTTCTAAACAAGTAACTGTATCACCAGGAAAAGATCAAACAGTTACCATGGAAAACGGTGTAACAGGAGTTGTATTTCACAAAGTAAATGAAAATGGTAATTTAATAACAGGTGGAAAATTTTCCCTTCAAAAGAAGGAAAATGGTGTTTATAAAGATGTTTTATTAACGCATGTTAAAGGAATTATTTATAAATATGATTCAACTGTAAAGAGCGAAAGTAATAATTCAACATATTTATTAGAAACTTTTGATACTGGTATGATAAACGTAGTAGGCCTACCAGCAGGAGAATATAGGTTTGTTGAAAAAGAAGCTCCAGTTGGGTTTAGTATAATAAAAGATAAGGATTCAACAGCAACTTTTACGGTAAGTGATAAAGCAAAAGATGATTATTATAATGTTCAATTAATAAATCATAAGGAAAAGACAACAGGAAGCTATGATTCTGCAGAATTAGTTGTAACAATTATTACTGGTAGAAAAGTGATTAATTATGTTCTATTAATTGGTGGTTTAGTAGTTATACTAGCATTATTAATATTCTTAAGAAAGAAATTTAAAAAATAGCAATTAATTTGCTATTTTTTTCATTATTATGTTAGAATATAATTGTAATAAACCTAAGGAGTGATAGAATGCAAGTTACTAACGTAAAAGTTCAAAAAGAAGAAAAAGAAAACTCAAGAGTAAAAGGATATGCCGTAATAGAATTAGATGGTGTTCTTAAAATAAACGGTATAAGAATTATCGAAGGAAATGAAAGAATGTTTGCAGCAATGCCAAATAGAAAAATAGCAGATGATAAATATGTTGACTATGTTTATCCAGTTAATAAGGAATTAAGAGAAACTATAGAAGAAGCAATAATAGAAGAATACAAAAAGGAAAGTTAGAATACTTTCTTTTTTTTTTAATATAATTTATCAGGAGGAACCATGAACAAAGAAACTGATAAGTTAGAATTTTTAAATCATAATATAGTAGTAACTGAAAGACAAAATATTCAAATAAATGGTATTGTAAAAATTGATAGTTTTGATAATGAAGAGTTTTTGTTAGAAACTACCGCAGGCATCCTTGGAATTAAAGGGAAAAATTTAGAAATAATAAAACTTGATACATACGAGGGTACCATAGTTATAAAAGGAATTTTAAATACTTTATCTTATTTAGAAGATGAAAAAGATAAAAAGGAAAATGGTATGATGGCGAGGCTGTTTAAGTAGTGAACTTAGATGAACAGTTTAGAGTTATTTTTTACTCCTTTTTATATGGTATGTTTTTTTTAACAACTTTGAAATATTTTAGAAAAATGTTAATTAAAAATTTTTTGGTAAAAAGTGTATTTGAATTATTATTTTTAATGACGCATGTTTCCTTGTTTTATTATTTGCTATATAAACTTAATAATGGTATTTTATCAATATATATTGGAATATGTTTTATATTTGGTCTTTTCTTTTGTCAATTCCTTTACTTTAGCGACAAAAAAAGTTGAAAAACTCATAGATATCATTATATAATAAAAATATAATGGAGTTGATATAGATGAAAGCAAAAGATCGTCGTAGAATGGTTTTATTACCAATAATATGCTTTTTTATAATATGTCTATGCATAATTTCATCAGTTAGTAACCTTGCTAAAATTCGTGAAAAAAAACTAGAAAAAGCGGAGCTTACAAAAAAACTAGAAGAGTTAAAAGAAGAAGAAATAACATTAACAGATGATGTAGAAAAATTGAAAAACCCTGAATATGCTGCTAGATATGCAAGGGAAAAGTATTTATATTCTAAATATGGAGAAAAGATTTTAAAGATAGATTAACAAGGGTTTATTCCTTGTTTTTTGTATATTTATATGTTTTAATACTATTGGAAGTGATTTGTATGAATATTAATGAGATTAATGTGGGCGTTTTAGCATATATAGGTGATGCCGTTTATGAAGTTTTAATAAGAAATTATTTAACTGATAAGTTTAAAGTAAAAGTAAATGAGCTTCAAAAGGAAGCAATTAGTTATGTAAGTGCAGAAGCTCAAGCTAATATATTAGAAAATCTTATTAATAAAAACTTTTTAACCAAAGAAGAATTATACACGGTTGGTAGAGCTAGAAATTATAAAACAAACTCAAAACCTAAGCATGCTGATATAAAAACATATAAGAAAGCAACAGCATTAGAAGCTTTATTTGGAATGTTATACAAAAATAAAGATATCGATAGAATAAATGAAATAATGAAAGAGATAATAGGTGAGTAATATGTATGTATATGGAAAAAACGTAGCAAAAGAATTAATCAACAATAAAAGAGAAATAAAAAAAGCTTATTTATTAAACACGTTTATGAATTCTGATTTAGAATCATTGTTAAAAAATGCCAAAGTTAACATAGATTATATGGATAAAAGACAATTAGATAAAAAAGTAGATGGAAATCACCAAGGTGTAGTTTTAGAAATAGATGATTATAAATATTTAAGCGAAAAAGAAATGTTAGAAAACCTAGGAGATAATCCCTTTATAGTTTTATTAGATCACATCGAAGATCCACATAATTTTGGTGCTATAATAAGAACTTGTGAGACCGCTGGAGTTGATTATATTGTAATCCCTAAAAACAGGAGCGTAGGGGTTAATTCAACGGTCATGAAAACATCAACAGGTGCATTAGATAATGTTAAGATAGTGCAAATAACCAATATTAATCAGACAATTGAAAAATTAAAGAAAAAAGGTGTATGGATAGTTGGTACCGATATGGAAAACAGCAGTATTTATGATGAACTAGACTATACTATTCCAACTTGTATAATAATTGGAAGTGAAGGTTTTGGAATGAGTAATTTAGTAAAAAAGAATTGTGATTTTATTGCAAGAATACCAATGTATGGTAAAATAAATAGTCTTAACGCATCCGTTGCGGCAGGAATAATGATATATGAGGTAGTAAGGCAAAGAAAGTAGGTGATACTTTTGATCGAGGAAAAAGAATATACTAATCCTGAGATAGATAATGAACTTTTATATTTGATTTCGGATAATAGTGATGATGCAAATGCTACATTACAAAAAAAGTATGATCCTGTAATAAGTTATTATGCTAACAAATATAGTAAATTAGTAGAAGGAAAAGGTATCGATTATAATGATTTATATCAAGAAGGTTTAATTGGTTTAATGAACGCAGTAGAAGGATTTAGAAATCAAAAAAACATTCGTTTTTCTACGTTTGCATTTTTGTGTATAAAAAGATCTATGATAAGTGCTGTTAGAGTAGTAAGCAGAAAAAAACATAAGGCACTAAATGAATCATATTCTCTTGATTATGAAAATAATGTAGGAGAAAAAAGTTTTGATAACGTTGTTTCAGATTCGACAGGCGGAATAGAGGACTTATTAGTGAGCCAGGAAAAGAATGAATTATTTAATGAGAAACTAGCAACTGAATTTTCTAGTTTGGAAAGAGAAGTATATGAACTTAGGATTAACAATTTCTCATATGAAGAAATTGCTAGTATGCTAGGTAAGACAAAAAAAGCAATTGATGGGGCTTTAGCTAGGATAAGAATAAAGCTTCGAAAAATACTAGATGAAATAAATTGACTATTTTAAATAAATGTGCTAATATTTAATTAGTTAGCACTAAAAAGGTGTTTTTATTTTGGACTTATAGGAGAAGAATTATGGTAAAAACTAAAAAAAGAAGAAACCTATTTGTGTTTTTAAAAGACTTTTTTTCAGATGTAAAAAAAGAAGGAAAAAAAGTTATTTGGACCTCAAAGAAAGATTTGATTAAATTTTCCGTTGCAACGTTATTATTTATGTTATTTATATGCTTATTTTTTGTTGCAACTGATTTAATAATTGCATTAATATCAAAGGTAAAGGAGTTAATTGGGTAATATGGAAGAAAAAAAGTGGTATGTTGTTAATACGTATTCTGGACATGAAACTAAAGTAAAAGAAAAGTTAGATATGAGAATTAACTCAATGGAACAGCAAGAAAATATTTTTAGAGTAATTGTTCCAGAAAGAAAAGAAGTAGAAATAAAAGATGGAAAGAAAAAAGAGAAACTTAAGAAGTTATTCCCAGGTTATGTATTAGTTGAAATGATAATGTCTGATGAATCATGGTATATCGTTCGTAATACTCCTGGAGTAACTGGATTTTTAGGATCATCAGGTAAGGGAGCTAAACCAGTTCCATTATATGATGATGAGGTAGAAAGAATCTTTAAAGAAATTGGTTATACTGGCGAAGTAGTTGAGGTTAATTATGAAGTTGGTGACAATGTTAAAATTACTGATGGGCCATTTAAGATGCTTGCAGGTAAGATTGTTGAACTTGATATAGATAATGGAATTGCTCAAGTATCAATCGACTTATTTGGTCAAGAAACTACCGTTGAATTAGAATTAACACAATTTACAAAAGAATAAGTATAAAAAATACTTGCTTTTGTCATATATACTGTGCTAAAATTGAAGGCGCAGCTATATATTTTATATAGATGATGAAAGAAAAGAAAGTGGAAGGCGCGGATTAAAAAATAAAGGCTATTTGACCACTCGCGAAAAAATTTATTATAGGAGGTGTTTTTCGTGGCAAAGGAATTAGTAAGAAAGTTAAAATTACAATTACCAGCAGGTAAAGCTACACCTGCTCCACCAGTAGGTACTGCACTTGGACCATTAGGTGTTAACTCTGGTGAATTTTGTGTTAAATATAATGACGCAACTAAAGATAAGATGGGAGATATCGTTCCAGTTGAAATTTCTGTATACGATGACAGAAGTTTTGAGTTAAGATTTTTAACTCCACCAACTGCATTCTTAATCAAGAAAGTTGCAAAAGTAAAAAAAGGATCTACAAAAGGTTCTGCAGAAGTTGTTGGTTCTATTACAACTGCACAATTAAAAGAAATTGCTGAGATTAAATTACCTGATTTAAATGCATATACTGTAGAAGAAGCTATGAAAATAGTTGCAGGAACTGCTAAAAACATGGGAATTGAAATCAAAGACTAATAATTAGAAAAAATTAAAACAAAATAATACATATAGAGTTATCTATGTGGGAGGAAAATCCGCTATATACCACAAGGAGGTAAGAAAATGAGAAAGAAAAGTAAGAAGTATACTGAAGCTTTAAGCAAAATCGAAAAGGGTAAATTATATTCTTTAGAAGAAGCAGTAAAGTTAGTTAAAGAAACTTCAGTGTCTAAGTTTGATGGAACTGTTGAAATAGCAGTAAGATTAAACTTAGATACAAAGAAAAATGATCAACAATTAAGAGGGGCAATCGTATTACCACATGGTACTGGTAAGGCTAAGAAAGTATTAGTTTTAGCAAAAGGTGATGCTGCTAAAGCAGCTGTTGATGCTGGAGCTGACTTTGTTGGTGATGTTGATATGATTACTAAAATTGAAAAAGAAAATTGGTTTGAATTTGACGTAATTATTGCAACACCAGAAATGATGCCATTGCTTGGTAAGTTAGGTAAGGTTTTAGGACCTAAAGGATTAATGCCTAACCCAAAAACTGGTACGGTTACTATGGATACTAAAAAAGCTGTTGAAGACGTTAAAAAAGGACGTGTTGAATACAGAACAGACTCATATGCTAACGTACATGCACTAGTTGGTAAAGTTTCATTCGATGATGAAAAATTAGTAGAAAACGTTAAGGCTTTTATGGATGTAATCATAAAGTCTAAACCACAAGCTGCTAAAGGTATTTATCTTAAAGGTGTTTCTTTAGCATCAACTATGGGTCCTGGAGTTAAAGTTGATTTAGCATCATTTGACAAATAATAATAAATAGTTTAGAATATTGATAGTTATCTGGAAAAACCAGCTAATTATAAAGTACCAAAGACAGTAGGAGCAAACATTTGCGTAACTATTATTCCTACCGAGGACTTGAGTTCAAACAAAGAATTTTAAGGTCTTCATGTCTTTGACGTGAGGATCTTTTAATTTATAAAAGGTACTTATTATACTAATGAAGGAGGTAAGATAATGGCAAACCAAGCTATAATTGCTAAAAAAGAAGAAGTAGTAAATGAAATAGCAGATTGCGTTAAAAACGCAACTAGTGCAATTTTGTTTGATTACCGTGGTTTAACTGACGCAGAAATCACTGATTTACGTCGTAAATTGCGTGAACAAGACGCTTCTTATAAAGTATATAAAAATACTTTAACAAAAAGAGCATTTGACAAATTATCTATCAACTTAGATGAATGTCTTGAAGGACCATCTGCAATTGCAACATCATCAGATGCAATCGCACCTATTAAAGTTCTATCAGATTTCGCTAAGGATCATCCTGCACTTGAATTAAAGGGTGGTATAGTTGATGGAAAAGAAACAAGCTTAAGTGAATTAAAACAATTAGCAAGCGTACCATCAAGAGACGGCTTACTTACTATGTTTGCTGCTGGATTAATGGAACATGTTAAAAACGTTGCTATCTGTCTTGACTTACATAGTCAAAATCTAGAAGAAGAATAATTTAATTAAAAATAAGGAGGAATTTAAAAATGGCAAAATTAAGTACACAAGAAATTATTGATGCAATAAAAGAAATGAAGATTCTTGAAGTAAAAGAATTAGTAGACGCAATGAAAGAGGAATTTGGAGTTGATCCAAGTGCTGTAGCTGTAGCTGCTGCACCAGCTGCTGGCGCTGCTGCTGAAGAAAAGACAGACGCTACAGTAGTATTAAAAGATGCTGGAGCAGCTAAGATCCAAGTAATCAAAGCAATCAGAGATATTACTGGTTTAGGATTAATGGAAGCTAAAGCATTAGCTGATAACGGTGGAAATGTTAAAGAAAACGTTCCAATGGATGAAGCTAACGACATCAAAGCTAAGTTAGAAGAAGCTGGCGCTACTGTTGAACTTGCATAATTAGTTAAATAAGTACTTAAAGAGTTACGTTTGTAGCTCTTTTTTTGTTTATTAATAAATGTTATAATAAACATGTTATTAGGAGTTGATATAATGGCACATTATTTTACAAATGACGAAAATTTAAAATCGGAAATAAAAAGAGTAAATGCGGTTATCCACAGTATAAGTTACTATTTTTATACTGATAACGGAGTATTTTCTAAAGGTGGGTTAGATTTTGGTACAGAATTATTACTTAAAACTTTTGAATATAATTATCCACAGGAAAATACTTTACTTGATATGGGATGTGGTTGTGGCCCAATAGGAATATATGCTTCAAAACTAGGTTTTACTGTGGATATGTCTGATGTTAATAAAAGAGCTATTCATCTATCGAAGATGGCACTAAAAGAACAAAGTTTAAATGCTAATGTATTTGAATCAGATGCTTATGAAAATATAGATAATAACTATGATTACATAGTATCTAATCCGCCTATAAGAGTTGGTAAAGAAAAGTTATATGAAATCATAATGGGAGCCAAAGATCATTTAAAAGAAAATGGTGAATTATGGATAGTTGTTAGAAAACAACAGGGCGCGGAATCATTAATAAGAGATATGAAAGAAGTATATAGTAGCGTTGAAGTATTTACAAAAAAGAAAAGTTTTTATATAATAAGAGCTAATTAAAGAAATGAGGTTTATATTATGAACATTATAGATAGTGGAAATTATTTAGTTCAATTATATTTTAAAACGGGTAAGAAGTATAATTTGACTGCAACTAAGTTAAATTATTTATTATTAATAGCAGAATTATGTCATTTAAAAAACGGGTTTATTGGATATTCACATTCACCTTTTAGTTTTGTTGGAACATCTGATGCTATTAATCCTTATCACTACATCGGGTTTCCAGCTGTTAGGGAATTTTATTATTCTGACATAGTTGTAGGAGAGTTAGAAGAAAATGGTGTCATTTCAGAAGAAATAGATGAATCAGTTTTAATACCAGAGGATTATTATATAAAAAATGAAATAGAACCAGATGAAGTGAATTTACTAAATGATATTTTTTATAAATATGGTAATCTTTCATCTATAAATATTCGTAATATACTTAGTAGTGTTTTAGATAAAATAAAATTTAAATTAAATAAAAAACAATATTATGGCGGATTTGAGTATACGTGTGATGACTCTGTAAATATAGAACGCTTATTTGAAGACATATTTAAAGATGAATATGGGTATATAAGTAAAGATTCTATTGAATCCTTATTAGAGGATGATATTTCTAAAGGAGAAAATAATATTATTCGTTTTGTTTTATCTCATACCATGGAAAAACCAATAGAAAAAGATAAAGTTTCAAGGCTTCTTTATCTTTTTGAAAACCTTTTTGAAAACGTAACTGATGAAGAGAAGAAAAATTGTTTATATTCGAAAACTTATTATAGAGCTTTAGAACAAGCTATGAGGTGGCCTAATTGGAAAAAAGAATTAGCTAATACGTCTTTATTAGTTAGTAAACATGCAAAAAAATTACCCCTTTATATAGATGGTGATTCTGGTATAAAAGAACTAGATACCATAAGATTAGTTGATGCTTCTTATGAATATTTAGATTCTGATGAAAGTTATGATGCATCAAAAGAAGAAGTGGTATTTCCATTAGTAAAAATAAATAATTCAAAATAAATATGCTTTTAAAACTATAATTTTGCCGAATTATAGTTTTTTTTCTTATTTTTTATGAAATTTATTGACAATACTAGATTTTTCCTGTAATATTTTAAATTGGTACTGTGTCTTTAATTTTAGACATGTTCTTTAAAAATTTATATAGTTTAGGGGTGGAATTGCGTGGCTTATAAGATAAGAAAAGTAAACGAATACCGTGAAAGAAGAGACTTCTCAAGAGTTAATAATTCATTAGAATTAGCAGACTTACTTGAGATACAGACAAAGTCTTACAATTGGTTTGTTCAAGAAGGAATTAAGGAAGTTTTAGAAGAAATAAGCCCAGTAGAAAATTTCTCTGGAACATTATCTTTAGAATTTGGCGAATATTCATTTGATGAACCAAGACATACTATCAAAGAATGTAAGGAGAAGAAAACTACTTATGCTGCTCCTTTGAAAGTTCAAACTCGTTTGTTTAACAATGAAACAGGTGAAGTCAAAGAACAAGAAATATTCTTAGGTGATATGCCACTTATGACAGATTCAGGATCATTTATATTTAATGGTTCAGAACGTGTTATAGTATCACAATTAGTACGTTCTCCAAGCGTATATTATGGAAGAGAAATAGACAAGAATGGACGTTCTATTATTTCTTCTCAAATCATACCTACTAGAGGTACTTGGCTAGAATACAAGCTTAATAGTAAAGATGTTGTAGATGTTAGAATTGACCGTAATAGGAAGGTTGTTATCACAGCATTTTTAAGAGCTTTTGGATTATCTAGTGATGAAGATATATTAAAATTATATGGTGAAGATGAGTATTTAAAGAATACTTTAGAGAAGGATTCTACTAAAAATACAGACGAGGCTTTACTTGAAATTTATGAAAAATTAAAACCTGGAGAACCAGCTACACTTGATAGTGCAAAGAACCAATTAATTACTAGATTCTTTGATAACTTTAGATATGATTTAGCTAAGGTTGGACGTTATAAATTTAATAAAAAACTTAACGTTATTGATCGTTTATTAAATCAAAAGTTAGCTGAAGATATTACCGTAGATGGTAAGGTTATAATTGAAAAAGGAACTAAAATTACTAATGAAGTTTTAGAGACTTTAAAACCAATACTTGCTGATGGTTATGGTATGGTAGATGCTACTATGGATAAAGAACTTGATGATCATACTAATGTACAAGTTATAAGCATTTATTCCCCAGTAGAACCTGATAAAATTATAAAAGTAGTAGGTAATGATCCAACTATTGATGTTAAAACACTTACTATATCAGATATATATGCATCTGTATCATATTATTTGAATCTTTTACAAAATGTTGGTTCTATAGATGAAATCGACCACTTATCAAATCGTCGTTTAAGACAAGTAGGTGAATTATTACAAAATCAATTTAGAATTGGTGTTGCTCGTATGGAAAGGGTTATTCGTGAAAGAATGTCTACTTTAGATGTTGAGGCAGCAACTCCTAAAACTTTAATTAATATTAGACCAATAACTGCTGTTATTAAAGAATTCTTTGGATCAAGTCCATTATCACAGTTTATGGATCAAATCAATCCGTTATCAGAATTAAATAATAAGCGTCGTTTATCGGCTCTAGGACCAGGCGGTCTATCACGTGATAGAGCAGCTATGGAAGTACGTGACGTAAATGTTTCTCACTATGGTAGAATTTGTCCAATTGAATCACCAGAAGGTGCCAATATCGGACTTATTACATCACTTGCTAATTATGCAAAGATAAATGATTATGGATTTATTATGACTCCATATAGAAGAGTAAAAGATGGTAAATTACAAGATCAAATAGATTATTTGACAGCTGATGAAGAAAATGGACACATTATAGCTCAAGCTAAGGTAGAAATGGATGGAGATACAATAATCCAAGAACACGTTCCAGCTCGTCAAAACGGTGAAAATATTTTAGCTACACCGAAACAAATCGATTATATTGACGTAGCTCCACAACAAGTTGTATCTGTAACTACAAGTTGTGTTCCATTCCTAGATCACGATGATGCTCACCGTGCGTTAATGGGATCTAACATGCAACGTCAAGCATTACCTCTTTTAAGAGCTGAGGCTCCACTAGTTGCAACTGGTGTTGAAGCACAAGCTGCTAAAGACTCAGGTGTATGTGTTATTGCTAAAGCAGATGGTGTTGTAGAATATGCAGATGGTAAGAAAATAATCGTTAAAACTAAAGGCGGAAAAGATTCTTACATCTTAAAGAACTTTGAAGGATCAAATGCTGGTACATGTTATCATCAAAGACCAATTGTTAGGATTGGAGATAAGGTTAAACGTGGACAAATCATTGCTGATGGACCTTCAACTGATAAGGGTGAAGTAGCATTAGGTAAGAACTTAGTAGTAGCATTCATGACTTATAATGGATATAACTACGAAGATGCTGTTATCCTTAATGAAAGAATGGTAAAAGATGATGTGTTAACATCAATATATATAGAAGACTATGAAATCCAATGTCGTGATACTAAGTTAGGACCTGAAGAAATTACTCGTGATATTCCTAACGTAAGTGAAGAAGCGCGTAAGAACTTAGATGCAAATGGTATTATTAGAATTGGTACTGAAGTTAAAGAAGGTGACATTTTAGTTGGTAAAGTAACACCAAAAGGAATGGTAGAACTTACTTCAGAAGAAAAATTGTTACACGCAATCTTTGGAGAAAAGACTCGTGAAGTAAGAGATACGTCACTTCGTGTTCCACACGGTGGTGCTGGTATCGTTCATGATATAAAAGTTTATACTAAGAAGGATTCTGATGAGCTTCCAAGTGGAGTTTCTAAGGAAATTCGTGTATACATCGTTCAAAAACGTAAGATTCAAGTTGGTGACAAAATGGCTGGTCGTCACGGAAACAAAGGTGTTATTTCACTTGTTGCTCCACAAGAAGACATGCCATACTTACCAGATGGTAGACCAGTTGATATCTTACTTAACCCATTAGGTGTTCCATCTCGTATGAATCCTGGGCAAATTCTAGAAATGCATTTAGGTATGGCTGCTAAAAAGCTTGGTGTTCATACTGCAACTCCAGTATTTGATGGTGCTAAATGGTCAGATATTCAAGAAATGATGGCAGAAGCTGGTATGGATCCAGATGGTAAAACGGTTTTATACAATGGTAAAACTGGTGAACCATTTGATAATCGTGTAGCGGTTGGTGTTATGTACATGATTAAACTTGACCACATGGTTGATGATAAATTACATGCTCGTGCAACTGGTCCATATTCATTAGTAACACAACAACCACTTGGTGGTAAGGCTCAATTTGGCGGACAAAGATTTGGTGAAATGGAAGTTTGGGCATTGTATGCTTATGGTGCTGCTAACGTACTTCAAGAAATCGTTACTATTAAGTCAGATGATGTTGTTGGCCGTGTTAAAGTATATGAGTCAATTGTAAAAGGAAAACCAATTGATCAAGCTGGCGTTCCAGAAAGTTTCCGAGTTCTTGTTAAAGAATTCCAAGCTTTAGGATTAAATGTTGCTATGATTAATGAAGATGGTAAAGAAATAGATATTAAAACTTTAGAAGAAGAGGAAGAAAATGATAATGCTCCTCTATCGATCGAAGAAATAGATAATGTTTCAATGGTAAAACCAAAAGAAACAGTAGATGTTGTATCGGAAGAAGAAATGGCAGAGTCAGAAGATGAAGAAATATCAGAAGAAGAATTAGACGATTATGAAGCAGAAATTGAAGATCAGTTAGATGAAATGGATGATGCTTCTATGGAAGGGGATGAAGAATAATGCTTAACGCAAATAGATTTGAAGGAATTAAAATTTCAATCGCTTCACCCGAACAAATAAGAGAATGGTCTTACGGAGAAGTAAAAAAACCAGAAACAATTAACTATCGTACTTTAAAACCAGAAAGAGATGGTTTGTTCTGTGAAAAAATCTTTGGGCCTACAAAAGATTATGAATGCGCTTGTGGAAAGTACAAAAGATTAAGATATAAAGATATCATATGTGATAGATGCGGAGTAGAAGTTACTAAGTCTAAAGTTCGTCGTGAACGTATGGGTCATATCGAACTTGCTACTCCAGTTTCTCACATCTGGTTCTTTAAAGGTGTTCCAAGTCGTATGGGATTAGTACTTGATATGTCTCCAAGAGACTTAGAAGAAGTATTATACTTCGTATCATATGTAGTAATTAATCCAGGAGCAGCTCCTTTAGAAAAGAAACAAACTTTATCTGATAAAGAATACAGAGTTTACTATGAAAAGTATGGAAATACTTTTGAAGTAGGAATGGGAGCTGAAGCAATTTTAAAACTTCTAAAAGAAATCGATGTTAAAGCTGAAATAGCTAAGATTGAAGAAGAATTAGAAGATGCTCCAGAACAAAAAAGAACAAGATTATTAAAAAGATTAGATATCTTAGATTCATTTGATAAATCAGGTAATAAACCTGAATGGATGATATTAACAGCACTTCCTGTTATACCTCCAGAATTAAGACCAATGATTCAATTAGATGGTGGTCGTTTTGCAACAAGTGATTTAAATGATTTATATAGACGTGTTATTAACCGTAATAATCGTTTGAAGAAGCTCTTAGAATTAAACGCTCCATCGATCATTGTTCAAAATGAAAAAAGAATGCTACAAGAAGCTGTAGATGCTTTATTTGATAATGGAAGACGTGGTAGAAATGTTACTGGTCCATCCAATAGACCTTTAAAATCAATTTCTTCTATGTTGAAAGGTAAGCAAGGACGTTTCCGTCAAAACTTACTAGGTAAACGTGTTGATTATTCTGGACGTAGTGTTATCGCCGTTGGTCCAACACTTAAGATGTATCAATGTGGTATTCCAAAAGAAATGGCTTTAGAATTATTTAAGCCACATGTTATTCATGGTTTAGTAGAAAGAGATATTGTTCACAATATTAAATCTGCTAAAAAGTTAATTGAAAATCAAGATGAAAGAGTATGGGACGTTGTAGAAGATGTTATTCAAGAACATCCAGTAATGTTAAACCGTGCTCCAACACTTCATAGATTAGGTATTCAAGCGTTTGAACCTAAATTAGTTAGTGGTAAAGCAATTCGTTTACACCCACTAGTTTGTGCTGCATTCAACGCAGACTTTGATGGTGACCAAATGGCTGTACACGTACCACTTTCTGAAGCAGCTCAAGCAGAAGCTAGAATATTAATGCTTGGTGCTAATAACATTCTATCTCCAAAAGATGGTAAACCAATAGTTACTCCATCTCAAGATATGGTTTTAGGTAATTACTATATCACTATGGAAAAGGCTGGTATTGAAGGTGAAGGTAGAATATTTAAAAATGCAGATGAAGCAATAAGCGCATATGAAAGAAAAGAACTTACATTACACGCAAGAATTGCTTTACCAGCAAAGTCATTTAAATATCATATGTTTACTGAAGAGCAAAAAGAAATGTACTTGGTAACTACTGTTGGTAAGTTAAAGTTTAATGAGATATTACCAGATGGCTTCCAATATATAAATGAACCAACTGACGATAATTTTGAAAACTTAACACCAATGAAGTATTTCTTACCAAAGGGAACTAATATTCCAGAGGCAATTGCTAAAATGGATTTGGTTAAACCATTCCCTCAAGGTGCATTAAAAAGTATCATAGCTCAAATATTCAAACGTTATAAAACAACTGAAACATCTATATATCTAGATAAGTTAAAAGACTTAGGATTTAAGTATTCTACATTATCTGGTATATCTATATCAGTTGCGGATATTGAAACAAGTGATAAAAAACATGAAATCGTTGAAAGATCTCAAAAAACCGTTGATACGATAAATAAACAATACAGACGTGGTTTAATAACTGATAGAGAACGTTATGAAAAGGTTTGTGCTGTATGGAACGCTGCAACTAATGAAGTTCAAGCAGAATTAAAAGCTAAAGTTGAAGCTCCATCAGATAACCCAATCATGATGATGATAAATTCTAAAGCACGTGGTAACTTATCACAGTTTACACAGTTAGCTGGTATGCGTGGATTACTTGCTAAACCGAATGGTGAAGCGGTAGAAATTCCAGTAACATCATCATTTACAGATGGTTTATCAGTGTCTGAATTCTTCATATCAACACATGGTGCTCGTAAAGGTAACGCCGATACAGCATTAAAGACAGCAGACTCTGGTTATTTAACAAGGCGTTTAGTTGATGTTGTTCAAGACGTAATCGTTAGAGAAGAAGACTGCGGAACTATTCAAGGTGTTGTAGTTAAGGCATTCATTGATGAAAATGCCGGTACTGTAATAGAAAGTCTTCATGAACGTATTGTTGGTCGTTATACAAATAAGAAAGTTATTGATCCGGAAACTAAGAATGTTATCATTGATAAAAATGAATTAATAACTGAACCAATAGCTGACAAGATAGATAAGGCTGGTATTACTGAGGTTGAAATCAGGACGGCTCTTACTTGTAAAACCGAAAGTGGAGTATGTAAACATTGTTACGGTATTAACTTAGCTACTGGTAACGTTGTTGAAATAGGTGAAGCAGTTGGTATTATGGCAGCTCAATCAATAGGTGAGCCAGGTACTCAGTTAACCATGAGAACATTCCATACTGGTGGTGTTGCATCTGGCGAAGATATAACTCAAGGTTTACCTCGTGTACAAGAGTTATTTGAAGCTAGAATACCTAAAGCTAAATCAACAATTGCTGAAATTAATGGTAAAATTACTAAGATTGATGATATTAACGGAAAATATAAAATTGAAATTACCAATGATGTTGAATCAAGGGAACACACAACAAACTATGGGGTTAAACTTTGTGTAGAATTAGGACAAGAAGTAAAGGCAGGAGACAAACTTAACGTTGGTTCTATTAATCCGAAAGAGTTACTTGCTGTAACTGACCCAATCACAGCTCAAAGCTATATTTTAGCAGAAGTACAAAAAGTTTATAAATCACAAGGTGTTGATGTTTCTGATAAACACGTTGAAATTCTTGCTCGTCGTATGATCGCTAGAATTAAGATTACTGATGGTGGTGATACAACACTTGTATCTGGTAAGTTAGTTTCAATGCACGAATTTACTAGAATTAATAAAGAAGCTATCATCCAAGGTAAAAAACCTGCTACAGGTCGTCCAATAATGCTTGGTATTACTAAAGCATCGTTAGAAACTGATTCATTCTTATCAGCTGCATCATTCCAAGAAACTACTCGTATCTTAACGGATGCTGCTATTAAAGGTAAGGTGGACCACTTAACAGGTTTAAAAGAAAACGTTATTATTGGTAAACTAATACCTGCAGGTACTGGTTCTAAGACTTATTCTAATGTTAAATATGGCTTAGAAAGTGAACAAGTAGAAACCGATGCACTTGATGTATTAGAAGAACAATTAGTAGATTAAGAAAGTCAAATTTGACTTTCTTTCTTTTTTTTGCTATTCTTTAACAGAGGGGGATGATTATATGAGCGACAAAAAAATTTTAACTATTGCTGGGTCTGGAGATCAAATGATGAATGCTTTAATGCAGACTGTTGGTAATAAGAAATTGGCCATAGATAAAGATTATTTAATTAGGGAATATATAGAAAAACCAATGACAAAAGAAGAGTTTATAGAGGGACTTATTTCTAAGGAAGCCTTTGTACACTATATATATGGTAATGTTTCTATAATAGGTTATGATTCAGATAAGGATGAATTAACTATATTTATCAATAAGACATCTAATACCATTACATGTAAAATAGGTGATTTAAGAACTATGTCTAAGTATAAAAAATATGAAAGTGTATTTAATTCATTAGCTGATGGCAATAAAGAAAAAAATGCGTTCAATTATTTTGAGGATGTAGTTATACCAGAAGCACCAAAAAAATAAATAAAATTAGTAATTATATATTTAAGATGGTTATTTTTAACTTTCTTTTTTTATTTTTTTTAAAATTTTAGGGGAATTTCAAAAGTTTTATCTAATTAGAATATGAGAGTCCCTAAAATGGGTAGTAGCTTTCCATCTTTTTATGAAGAATAAAAAACTGTTTGGGGTTATGAAAAGTGAAACAAAGTTTCAAAGAGTAATAATTATCCTTTTGATTTTATTATTAGCATTGCTGATTTTTAAAATATAAAAGAAAAAGCGTACTTACCCAGGGGGTGTACGCTTTTTCCGTTAAAACACTAATGGATAGTTACTAACCTTAAATTAGGTACTCTCGCTAATTAAATTATACAGTATTAATACCATTAAGTAAATAAAAAATTATTTTAAAACTTGACATAATCTTAGATAAGATATGGTATTTTCCTGCTTTTATGATACAATATACGTTAAGGTGATTTTATGAATGAAGTTTATAAATTCTTAAATTCTTTAAATATTAAAAATACAGAGTCATTAATAATAGGGGTTTCATATGGCCCAGACTCTATGTTTTTGCTTAATTTAATAAAAACATTATATAAAGAAAATAAAATTATTTGTGCTCATGTTCATCATAATCATAGAAAAGAAAGTGATGAAGAAGCTAGAAGGTTAGAAGAATATTGTAATAAAAATAATATAGTTTTTGAATTTATGAAGATAGAAAATTATACTAATGATAAGTTTACAGAAGAAGAAGCAAGATATAAAAGATATAATTTCTTTAAAAGTTTAATAGAAAAATATAAATCTAAATATTTATTTACAGCCCATCATGGTGATGATTTATCTGAAACTATTCTTATGCGTTTAGTTAGAGGTTCTAACCTAAATGGCTATAAAGGTATATCCTTAATAAGAAAAAGGGATAATTATAGTATTATAAGACCACTTCTATTTTTAACTAAAGAACAAATAGAAAAAGCTTGTGATGAAAAAAATATTCCTTATGCTGTGGATAATTCTAATTTAAGTGATAAATATACAAGAAATAGGTTTAGAAATAATATAGTTAAATATTTAAAAAAAGAAAATAAAGACGTCCATAAAAAGTTTTTACAGTTTTCTAAAGAATTAGAAGGTTATGATAACTATGTTAATGATGTTGTCGAAAACATTTATAAAAGCGTAGAAAATGATGATAAATTGGATATTGTTATGTTAAATAAAGAACATCCGCTAATAAGAAGAAAAGTTATAGAATTATATTTGTTTAATAACTATAATGATGATGTTAAATTAGTCACTAATAATATAGTTGAAAGTATACTAGCTATGATTGATAGTAATAAACCTAATATTAGTATTTCTATGCCACTTTCTAAAACTTTAGTTAAATCCTATAATAGGATATATTTTGACAAGGAATATGATTATAATAACTACCACTATGAGTTAAAGGAAACTATAATTTTACCTAGTGGAATTATTAGTCAGGTAAAAGAAATAGATAATTCATCTAATTATATGACTAAATTAGATAGTAGTGAAATTGCTTTACCTATTATAGTAAGGAATAGAAAAGATGGGGATAAAATAGAAGTATTAGGCTCAGGAACTAAAAAAATAAAAGATATTTTCATAGAT
The DNA here is from genome assembly GCA_910580185.1 of uncultured Bacilli bacterium. Lineage (GTDB taxonomy): Bacteria > Bacillota_I > Bacilli_A > RF39 > UBA660 > Aphodocola. The sequence goes on along the minus strand of CAJTWC010000002.1, from coordinate 58,292 downwards.
TCTAAGGTAGAAAAACATGAAAGAAATATATATCCAATAGTTACTGATAGCGAAGATAATATTTTATGGCTCCCAGGCCTTAAAAAATCTAAATATGACAAATCAAAGAGTGGAAAATATGATATAATATTAAAGTACGACAGAAAGGAAAATGAAAATGCAGAATAATCAAAATGTAAAAAAAGGAATGTTCCCCTATACAATGTTATTAATTATAGGTATTGCTTTACTAATGTTTTATAATGCAAATAATAATTTAAATAAGGAATTAACATATAATGAATTTAATAAAGCATTATCTAAGAATAATATTAAAGAGGTTGTAATTACACCTAGTACTAATGCTTATACCTATCAATTAAGAGGTACTTTAAGGGATGGTAAAAAAGGAGAAACATTTACTGTAAAAACTCCACTTTCCGATACTGTAATTGAAAAAATAGTAAAGGCAAGTGAAAAAAAGGATTTTAAAATAGTTTCTAAATCGGATCCAACAGCTAGTACTTGGTATGTATTCTTAATGAATATTTTACCTTATATCCTTTTAATAGGTGTAGTATTTTGGTTCTTTACAAAACAACTTGGTGGTCAAAAAGGATCAATGGATTTTGGAAGAAGTAAAGCAAAACTTAATCCTGATAAAGGAAAGGTAACATTTAAAGATGTAGCTGGTCTTCCAGAAGAAAAAGAAGAATTACAAGAATTAATAGACTTTTTAAAGAGTCCAAAGAAATTTACTAAATTAGGTGCAAGAATACCTAAAGGAGTACTTTTAGTAGGTCCTCCAGGAACTGGTAAAACATTACTTGCAAAAGCAGTTGCAGGAGAAGCAAACGCACCATTTTACTTTATATCAGGTTCTGATTTCGTAGAATTATATGTTGGTATTGGAGCTTCACGTGTTCGTGACATGTTTAAACAAGCAAAACAAAACGCACCATGTTTAATCTTTATAGATGAAATTGATGCAGTAGGACGTCAAAGAGGTACTGGTATTGGTGGTGGTCATGATGAAAGAGAACAAACACTTAACCAATTATTAACTGAAATGGATGGTTTTGGTGCTAATGAAGGTATTATTATCATCGCTGCAACAAACAGACCAGACGTGCTTGATCCTGCACTTTTAAGACCAGGAAGATTTGATAGACAAGTAACTGTTGCACTTCCTGAAATGAAGGCTAGAGAAGAAATATTAAAAGTACATGCTAGAAATAAAATACTTGCTAAGAACGTACACTTAGATAGTATTGCTAAAAGAACGGTAGGTTTTTCAGGGGCAGACTTAGAAAACTTACTTAATGAAGCAGCATTACTTGCGGTAAGAAGAGAAAAGCAAGCTATTACTATGTCAGAAATAGATGAGGCAATAGATAGAGTAATTATGGGGCCTGCAAAGGTAACTAAAAAATACACACCAGCTGAAAAAAAATTAGTTGCATACCATGAAGCTGGACATGCTGTATTAGGTATTAAATTAGATAACGCAAATGATGTACAAAAAGTAACAATTATACCCCGTGGGCAAGCAGGTGGTTATAACTTAATGCTTCCAAAAGAAGAAAAGTATACTGCCACTAAAACTGAGTTATTAGAACAAATAATGGGATTACTTGGTGGACGTGTTTCAGAAGAAATAGTATTTGGTGAAGTAACAACAGGAGCTCATAACGACTTTTCAAAAGCAACTAAGATTGCAAGAAGTATGGTAACTGAATATGGAATGTCAACGCTTGGCCCAGTTCAGTTAGAAACTCCAGAAGGATCATCATTCTTAGGAAGAGATTATAATAAAAACAGAAACTTCTCTGATCAAGTAGCACTTGAAATAGATAATGAAGTAAGAAATATTATTAATGATTGCTATACAAAAGCTAAGAAAATTATTGAAAAGAATAGAGATTTACTTGATTTGATAGCTAATTCTTTATTAGAGCATGAAACTTTAACTAAAGAACAAATAGATTATTTAGCAGAAAATGGTAAAATGCCAGTAGATGATATGTTAGATGATGTTCCTTTAGCAAAGTTAAAAGAAATGGCTAAGGAAAAAGGAATTAAAGGATATAGTTCAATGAATAAAGAAGAAATAAAAAAAGCCTTATCAGGTGAACTAAAAGAAGAAAAAGAAAATAAAGATGAGAAAACGACTAGTTGCTAGTCGTTTTTTTTTGTGGTTGTTTTCCTTTTCGTAGTTTTGCTTACATAGCCAGGCTCGGTTCCTTTTACATAATATAAAATCTTTTTAAGTTTAGAATCATTAGTAGCTTCTTTACCAGTGTTTAAATCAGTAATCACACCAACTACGTTATTGGGCATTTCATACCAGTTGGATTCCTTATCTCTTAGATAGTTTTCAATAGTGTCTGCCCATATGTTTTTAGAATACTTATACTCTCTTTTTGATAACTTTCTATTATCATCATATCCGGTCCATACTCCAACTACAACATCTGGGTTATACCCAACAGTCCATAAATCATAATCAGTGGTACCACTTTTAACAGCATATTTTTTAGTAAGCTTAGGTGCGATAGAAGCACAAGTAGGTGCAGTATAACTTTTTAAATTAGTGTCATAAGTATTAGATAATAATTCACTTAGTATGTAAGTGTATGATTTATTTAATACTTTTTCTTTTTCTTCCTTAAACTCATAAATAATATCACCATTACCATCTTCTATTTTTCTAATTAGGTGTTCTTTAACACTAGTCCCGGAGTTTGCTAAAGTAGCATATGCGCTTACGAACTCTTTTGTTGTTAATTCATTAGTGCCAAGTGGTAGTGATGCATTAGCTTCTAGCTTACTTGTTATTCCCATTTTCTTCGCGTACTTAATCATCATATCTTCTCCTAGGAATAAATGTGTTTTGATAGCATAAATGTTATCTGAGTAGCAAATAGCAAGTGCCATTGTTATTTTATCATTAGGATATATGTCACCATAGTTACTAGGAGAGTACTTAAGTTCATTATCTAATGAAAAAGTAGTTGGCTTACTTAAAAACGTTGTAGAGGCATTTAAACCGTTTTCTAAGGCGGCATAATAAAGTATTGGTTTCATGGTAGAGCCTACTTGTCTTTTAGATTGTACAGCTCTGTTATACTGTGATTTAGAGTAGTCTTTACCACCTGCAAGTGCTATAATTTCTCCATTTTTAGGATTAATCATAATAGCAGAGGTTTGCATTTCTTCTTTCCCTTCTAAGTTGTTTTTAATACTATCATCTAAAGCTGTCTGAGCATTTATATCTAAACTAGTATATATTTTTAACCCTTCTTCTCTTATTTTTTCATCACTAACTACTTTTAAATCTTGTAGTTCTCTTATAACGGCATCTTGATAATACATTATGGTTGCTAAATTAAGGTTTTCTTTTTTACCATAGTAAGTTAGCTTAACATCTAATGTTTCATCCATTGTTTTTTTAGAAATAATTTTATTATTCACTAATGCTTGTAATATTTCTTTTTGTCTTTTTTTAGCAGCAACTTCGTCATTTAATGGAGAATAATTATTAGGTGATTTAGGAATACCCGCTAACATAGTTGCTTCTGCCATACTAAGATCTTTAGCAGATTTATTAAAGTAGTATAACGAAGCGTTTTCTATTCCTAGTATTCCGTTACCATAGTTTATAGTATTTAAGTAACCTTCTAATATTTCTTCTTTTGAGTATTGTGTTTCTAATTTAAAGGCGTACCATGCTTCCTTTATTTTTCTTTCCCAGGTCTTATCGAACGTTAAGAATAGATTTCTAGCATACTGCTGGGTAATGGTTGAAGCACCTTGTTTTAAATCTTTTGATTTTATATTAATAATACTAGACTTTATTATTCTGGGAATATCAAATCCAGTATGATTGTAAAAATTTTTATCTTCTGAATAAATAGTTGCGTTAATTAAGTATTTAGATATATCTTTTAATTCTATCCATTTTCTAGTACCATTATTACCTTCATAGAAGCTTTTACCTTCTTTATCATACATATAAATACTATTAGAGTTTTGTATATCTATTTTAGAACCATATTTAGCACATGTGAATAATATGCTATAGCATACACAAAATATAAGCATTAAAGCGATTAAGATTTTAGAGATTAGCTTTATTTTTTTCATTTAACCTGTCTTCTTTCTAATTTTAGTATTGGTAAAAAAGTGCAAAATATAAGTATTTTGTTGACCTTTTTTCTTTTCTATGCTATATTGACGTTAGAAAAATTTTAAAGGTGTTTTTATGTCTAAAATTATTATTAATTCCAACGTTTTTTCAAAAAATGAAGAAGAACGATTAACGAGTGTATTAGCCATATTAAAAGATGGAAAAATAAATTATAAAAATAATGGGATAAATGTATGTATTACATTGTTAAAAGATAAAATTATTTTAGTAAGAGAAAATGACGATATGAAGCTAACTTTAGAATTTGAAAATAATAAAACCTTAACTACAAAATACATAATTAAACAGTTAGGGATAGAAGTAAGAGTAGAGACTAAAACAAAACGACTAATTATTAATAATAATGGCTTTGAAATAGAATATGAATTATTTATGAATGGTGAGTTTAGTGATAGTTTTAACTACGACTTAGAATGGAGAGATTTATAATGAATCTAAAACAAGTAATAAAAAATATTATTTCTAACGCTTTAAAAGAATTAGAAATAGATTATGATGAAAGTAAGATAGTAGTAGAAATACCAAAAGATAGAAATAATGGCGATTTTTCTACAAATATCGCAATGCAATTGGTTAAAATATTAAAAATGAATCCAAGAGAAATTGCTGATAAGATAGTAGGTGCTATTAAAGATAAAGAAGAGATAAAAAATGTAGAAATAGCTGGACCTGGATTTATTAATATTTATCTTGATGATGCATATGTTTTTAGCGGAGTAAAATCCGTAATAGAAAAAGACTTTGATTATGGTAGAAGTACTATTGGTAATAATGAAAAGGTAGACATAGAATTCGTTAGTGCTAATCCAACAGGAATTCTTCACTTAGGTACTGCACGTGGTGCTGCATATGGATCTAATTTAGCTAACATACTTTCATTCGCGGGATATGATGTTACTAAAGAATATTACATAAATGATGCTGGTAACCAAATAATAAACCTTGGTATGTCTATTAAAGAAAGATATAAGGGCTTATGTGGATTAGAAGAAAACATGCCAGAAGATGGTTACTATGGATCTGAGATAATAGATATAGCAAAAACTATTTATGACGAATTTAAGGATTCAAAATTAGATGAGGCCCTAGAATATTTTAAAGAAATTGGTGTTAACTATTTACTTAATATTATTAAAACCGATCTTTCAAATTTCGGAGTTACGTTTGATGTCTGGACTAGTGAGAAAGCTATTCGTGCTAAAGGAAGAATAGAAGAATCTTTAAAAATTCTTGATGAGAAAGGTTTAGTATATAAAGCTGATGACGCAACGTTTTTAAAAACCACGGTGTATGGTGATGATAAGGATAGGGTACTTGTTAAATCAGATGGTAGTTATACATATTTAGTGCCAGATATAGCATATCATTTAGATAAGTTTGATAGAGGTTTTGATTATTTAGTAGATGTTTTTGGCGCTGATCATCACAGCTATGTATCAAGACTTAAAGCAAGTATTGAAGCTTTAGGATATGATAAAGATAAATTAGAGGTGAGACTTCTTCAAATGGTAAGACTTCTTCGTGACGGAGAAATCGTTAAGATGAGTAAACGTACGGGTGGCAATATTACTATTTCTGAACTTGTAGAAGAGATAGGAAAAGACGCTGCAAGATATTTCTTTGCAGCAAGAAGCCTAGATGGTCAAATGGATTTTGATATAAGTTTGGCATTAAAGAAGTCTAGTGATAATCCATTCTTTTACGTTGGGTATGCTTATGCTAGAATATGTTCAATATTAAACGATGCAAAACAAAAAGGAATTACCATAAACCCTGATATAGATGGTATAATAGATGATGATTCAAAAGCTTTAATATTAAAAGTTTATGAATTTATTGATGTGGTAGAAAATGCTTCGACTAAAAAGGAACCACATTTAATTACAAATTATGTGTATGATTTAGCTTCTTTGTTACATAATTATTATGGAAAACATAGAATATTAACTGATGATATAAAAGAGTCTAGTAAACGACTAGCTCTAATAAAAACAGTAGGTATAACTATTAAAAACGCATTAAAACTTATAGGTGTTGTTGCACCTAGCAAGATGTAGGAGGAAATTTTATGAACGTTAGAGAGTTACCTTTAGAGGAATTAGAGTTATTATCTTATACGGATATAGCGTATGAATTATTAAAATTGGATAAAAAACCAAAAACAACTCCAGTATTATTTGGAGAGGTTTGTAAATTACTTGAAATAAGTGAAGATAACATGTTAGAGATGATTGGAGATTTTTATACCACTCTTACTACCGATAAAAGATTTTTACTTTTAGATAGTGCTGAATGGGATTTAAGAGAGTCACATTCAGTTAAAGTAGTTATCGAGGATGATGAAGAAGATGATGTGGTTGAAGAAGAATCATCAGAAGATGATGTTCCAGAGGAAATAGAAGATGAAGCGGTAGCATCTGATACTGATGATTATGATAATGCAAATGATGATATGGAAGACTTAGAAGATTTGGTAGTAGTAACAGAAGAAGAGATGGATGAATAATGTTTGAAAGATTAGAAGCAATAAAACAAAGAAATGAAGTTATAACAAACGAACTTACTAAACCGGAAGTAATAAGTGATGTTAGCCTAACAACCAAATTATCTAAAGAACAGTCTGGTCTATCTGAAATAATTGAATGTTATGATTCATATTTGAAAGCGAAAAAAGATTATGAAGAAGCTAAAGAGCTAGCTAAGGATCCTGAAATGGCAGAATTTGCTATGGAGGAAGAGGAAAAGTGTTTAGCTAAGCAAAAAAAGCTAGAAAAAGAATTAGAAATATTATTATTACCAAAAGATCCTAATGATGGAAAAAATATAATTGTTGAAATCCGCGGAGCAGCAGGTGGTGATGAAGCTAATATCTTTGCTGGTGATTTATATGATATGTACTGTAGATATGCAGAATCAGAAGGCTTTAAAGTAGAAGAATTAGAAAGTACACCAAGTTCAGCTGGAGGTTATTCAGAAATATCATTTATGGTTAAAGGTGATGGAGCGTATTCTAAACTTAAATATGAATCAGGTGCCCATCGTGTTCAAAGGGTTCCAGCAACGGAATCTCAAGGAAGAGTTCATACTTCGACTTCAACAGTGCTTGTAATGCCTGAAGTTGACGATTTGGATTTTGATCTTGATATGAACGAAGTAAGAATAGATATTACCCGCGCAAGTGGTAATGGTGGTCAGGGAGTTAACACAACCGATAGTGCAGTTAGACTGACTCATATACCAACTGGAATAGTTGTTTATTCGCAAACAGAAAGATCACAAATCAAGAATAAGGAAAAAGGTTTTAAAATTTTAAAATCAAGGGTATATGATCTTAAGATGAGAGAGCAAGAAGCTGAAGTTGGTGCAGAAAGAAGAAGTAAAATAGGTACCGGTGATAGATCTGAAAAGATAAGAACATATAACTATCCACAAAATAGGGTAACAGATCACCGTATTGGATATACTACTAACTCGTTAGATAGAGTAATGAATGGTAAATTAGGAGATATAATAGAAGCTTTAATAACGGAAGATCAAAGAAGAAAATTAGCTGGAGAATAACTCTAGCTTTTTATATGTTATATGATAAAATGTTTATTAGAGGTGGTTTATTAATGAAAACTTTATTTTCTGATTATGAAAAAGGACTTGTCAATGTTATTAGTTCTATTGAAAAATATTTTAATTTAAAACCTAATCATAATTCTCTTCCCATTTTAAATGATTATTTAAAAGAAAATAAATATAAAAACATAGTTTTAGTGTTATTTGATGGACTTGGATATAATATTTTAAAACGAAATAAAGAGCATTGCCCATTTTTAAATAAATATTTAGTATCTAGTATTTCATCTACTTTTCCATCAACCACGATGGCTGCAAGAACAACTATAGAATCAGGTTTAAATCCTATAGAGCATGGGTGACTTGGTTGGGATATGTATTTTAAAAAGTTTGATAACGTAATTACTTTATCCAGAAATTATGTAAAAAGAACTAAGGAAAAACTAACTGATTATCATATAGCAAGAACTTTATTAAAGTACGAATCAGTAGTATCAAAAATAGATAAACTAGATGGGTGCCACGCAAAAAAAATATCGGTATATAACAATCATAAAGATGAATCATTAAAAAAAGCTAGAAAGCAAATAAAAAGAATAACTAAAAATGCTGGGAAAAATTATATTTATTTCTACGTTGATGATCCTGATCATACTTTTCATAAATATGGATGTAATTCTAAGAAGGCAATTAAAAAAATCAAAAAGATTGATAAAGAATTTAAAAAATTATGTAACACTCTAAAAGATACGCTAATTATTGCCTTAGCAGATCATGGTCATATAGATATAGATTATATAACTCTAACAGATTATCCGCAAATTATAAACATGTTAAAAGGTGATGTTAGCATTGATAATAGAGCTTGTTCATTTAGAGTTAAACAAGAATATAAAAAAGAATTTCCTGTAGAACTAAAAAAAGTATTAAAAGATGATTTCTTAATACTTTCTTCCGAAGAAGTAAATGATAAAAAATTATTTGGTTATGGAAAGGAAAATAAGTATTATAAAGATGGACTGGGAGATTATTTTGCAATAGGAATTGGTAACAAAGCGATAAGGTATGATGAAAGTGTATATATGCATAAATCTTCTCATTCAGGTATAACAGAAGATGAAATGTTAGTACCACTTATAATTTATGGTAAGGAAAAATAATATGGATAAGGAATTAAAATATTTAAAAAAATACTATGATGGCAATATAGATGATGCCATAAAAAGATTAAATAATGGTGAACCTGTTCAATACATAGTTGGTAACGTTGATTTTTATGGTTACATATTAAATGTTAATAAAAACGTACTTATACCTAGGCGTGAGACTGAAGAATTGGTAGAAGAAGTAATAAAACGCTCTAAAACGTTTAATAATCCAGTTATAATAGACGTTGGGACTGGTAGTGGTGCTATTGCTATATCTTTATCAAAAGAGCTTAAATGCCGTGTATATGCTTCTGATATAAGTGATAAAGCATTAGGAATTGCTAAAACTAACGTGGATAAAACAAATGCAAACGTTACTATGTTTAAGGGCGATATGTTAAAACCATATATAGAAAATAATATTAAAGTAGATATATTAGTTAGTAATCCTCCGTATATAAAAGAAACTGAAGAAATAGATGATATTGTAAAGAATAACGAACCACATCTTGCCTTATATGCAAAAAATAATGGCTTAGAGTTTTATGAAAGCATGTTAAAGAATGCTAAACAAGTACTTAATGATAAATATTTAATAGCATTTGAAATAGGTAGGACGCAAGGGAAAGATATTAAGGCATTAGCATTAAAATACTTAGGTAATGTAAATGTAGAAATAAAAAAAGATTTGTCAGGTAAAAACAGGTTTGTTTTCGTATATAATTATTAAAAATCACTCACTAATTAATAGAGGGTGATTTTTTAATGAAGAAAATAATTTTAATTATGTTAGCTGGTTTATCATTATATATGTTTTTTAATGATACTAATAAGCAAGAGAATGTTAGAATACCTGATTCTGCAATAAGATTTAGAGTACTTGCCAATAGTAATTCTCCAAGGGATCAAAAAATAAAAGAAGAAGTAAGAGATAAAATGCAAAAAGAATTATATAGTTTACTTGAAAATTCTAAAAATACCAAGCAAGCTAGAAATTTAATTAATAATAACATGAATAATTTTAACGAAATATTAGAAGAAGAGATGAAAGATAAAGAGTATTCTTACACTATTGATTATGGAATGCACGAGTTTCCAGAGAAAACATATAAGGGTATAACTTATGAAGCTGGAGAGTATGAATCTTTGTTAGTTACTTTAGGAAAAGGAGAAGGTGATAACTGGTGGTGTGTATTATTTCCTCCACTTTGTTTATTAGAAGCTGAAGAAACTACTAATACTAGTGAAGTAGAATATAAATCTTTCATAAAAGAGCTAATTGAAAAATATTTTTAGGACAAAAGTAATAATATAATGTAGAGGTGATTCATCATAATAAACATTATATTAATAGCAATTAGTTTGAGTATGGATGCATTTGCCCTTTCTTTATCTTATGGAATTGGTAATGTAAGTAAGAAAAATATGATTATTACTGCAATAACAGTTGGTATTTTTCACTTTTTTATGCCACTTATAGGTAATGTTGTTGGCTTACCATTGTTTGAATACACATTAATTAAACCAAGATATGTACTTTTTGTTGTATTTTTAATACTTTCCGTTGATATGATTATTCACTATTTTGAGACAGAGGAAAAGCAAATAAACTTAAATTTTATAGGCACGCTTTTATTTGCTATCTCAGTAAGTTTTGATAGTTTCTCAGTTGGACTTGGAATAAGTTATATTTATGATAATATTTTACTTGTTGTTTTTAGTTTTTGTTTGATTAGTATGCTATTTACGTTTTTAGGCTTTATTTTAGGTAAAAAAATATCAAACAAGATAGGAAAATTGTCATTTTTATTAGGCGGGGTAATATTATTTTTATACTCCTTGTTAGTGTTGACAAATCACTGAAAAAGTGTTAGTATATAGGACATTCAGACGAGGGGGATAGATTATTATGGGTTATAAAAAAGTCGGAGGAAAAGGTAAAAAAATATTATCTGTAGCATTAGCATTTGTTATGATTCTTTCAAGTGGCGCAGGATTAAAATATTATTATAGTAAACAACAAACACCAACATCAGTGTCAGATGGTAATGATGTTAATAATGGTAATGATGATTCAAAAGATGAAACATTTAGTCCAGAAGGCGTATTATATAAACCATACAGTATAAAAAACGATAATGAAATACAAAATATGCTTAATGAAGTAGAAAAATTAACTGGTGAAAAAATAGATATTAGATTTATTAAAATTTTGTTTTATGAATATTTAGATCAGAGTAATGTTCTAACTAAAGATGATTTTAAAGATATATCAGAAGATGAATTTCATAAATGGTTTATGGACCAACAAAAATCATTATATAATGCTTTAGCATATGGAACAACAGAATTACAGAATTTAAAACAAGTAATTCTAGATGGTGAAGGTGATGATGTGATTAAATCATATCATGACAAATTATTAGGTGATATAACATTTTTCTTAACTTTTATACCAAAAGAAGCACCAGGATATAATAGCGTTTATTTAGATTTAAGTAAATTATTAGTAAAAGAAAAAAATGATATAGAGTCTATTAATAAAGACGAGTTCGCAAAGAATACAAAAGAAATATTGGATAAGATGAAAGAAATCATAGAAGATAAAAGCCTATCTATGGGTGGTCAATATATATTTATGCAAGGTATGGATCCAATTCTTCCAATATTATCTCCATCTTTAGATAGAAATAATAAAGATAATTGCGAAACTTACAAAGAGTCAATACCTAATTTTCAATCGGAAATAGCTACTGCTATATACAATGAATGTTTAGTAAGAATAAGATATACATTACCAGTATCTGAAGAAACTTGTACTAATAGAGCTAAGGAAAATGAGCAATATATTGATAGTGATGCAAATGCCGCTAATAAGAATAAACCAAATGGAAGTACTAAAAATGTTCCTGGAAAGAAAGATTCTAATGGAAGCCATAGTACTTCTAAAGAAAAAGTATCTTCAGCTACAACAACTACAAGTACAACTACTTATGTTGTGGATGTACCGGATGAAGATACAACTTATAAAAATCCAGGAGGAAAACCAACTGGTACAACTAGTACTTCAACTGAAACTACATCACATATGTATGATTATGATGTTAAACCAGGTGTGGAATATAGTGATGATTCATTAAATAATGGCTTCTCTAAGTAATAAAATTATATATGAATGTAAATAATTAACACTAGAGTGTAAATTCTAGTGTTTTTATTTCTGTTATTAGGTAGAAATATGATAAAATAAGCTTAGAAGGTGGAAATTTTGTTAGTAAATAGTAATGAATTATTAAAATTAGCTTTAAAAGATAATTATGCTGTACCAGCTTATAATATTAATAACTTAGAATGGGCTAGATATATTTTAGAAGCTTGCCAGGATGATAAAAGTCCAGTTATATTAGCAGTATCTGAAGGTGCCGCAAGCTATATGGGTGGTTATAAGGTTGTTAATGGTTTAGTTAAATCCCTTTTAGATGAGCTAAAAATAACCATACCGGTTGTACTACATTTAGATCATGGTAAAAGTTTTGAAGTGTGTAAAAAAGCAGTAGATGCAGGATTTACTTCAGTAATGATAGATGCATCTTCGAAACCTTTTGAAGAAAACATTGATGAAACTTTACAAGTAGTAAAATATGCAAGTGATAGAGGGGTTAGTGTTGAAGCAGAGATAGGATCTCTTAATGAAGAGAATAATAATGATAACATTGCCTCTATATACTCAACGCCCGAGGAAGCTAAAGACTTTGTATTTCAAACAAACATAAATTCACTTGCACCTGCTATAGGTAATAAGCATGGTTTATATAAAGGAGAACCTAAACTAGATTATGAGTTATTAGGATCCATATGTAAATCAGTTAAAATACCATTAGTCTTACATGGTGCATCTGGTTTAGATGAAAATAAGATAAAGACCGCTATTTTTTGTGGTATAACTAAGATAAATATAAATACTGATATTCAACTTGCTTGGTCAGAAGAAGTAAAAAAATATATTCAAAATAACCCAGAAGAATATGATCCAAGAAAAATAATATCATCTGGTAAAAATGCAATAAAAAAAGTTGTGCACGAAAAAAATAGATTATTTGATTCAGTAAATAGGGCTAATTAATCACTTTTTTAAAATATTTTAATAAAATACTTTAGAAGATATGGAGGAGTAATATGTACAAAATAATTATTGAAGGAAATAAAAAGCTAACAGGTGAAATAAAGATAAGTGGCTCTAAAAATAGCGCTGTTGCTTTAATACCAGCAGCGGTTTTATGTGACGAAGAAGTAACTATTGCAAACGTACCAAATATTTCTGATATTGATGCCTTAGATGAAATATTGAATTTTTTAAACGCGGATGTTATGCGTGATGGTGATACAATAAAGATAGATTCATCTAAAATAGAAAATAAATTAATTCCTGAAAAAATCGCTAAAAAATTAAGGGCGTCTTATTATTTTATGGGAGCATTATTAAGTAAATTTAAAAAAGTAGAAATGCATTTTCCAGGTGGATGCTCAATTGGTGCGAGGCCAATAAACTTGCATTTAAAAGGCTTTGAAGCACTAGGTGCAAAAGTGGAAGAGAAAAATAATTTATTTATAATAACAGCGGATAAGTTAGTTGGTAATAAAATTAATTTAGATTTCGCATCTGTAGGTGCTACGATAAATTTAATGCTTGCGGCGGTTAAAGCGGAAGGTACAACTATAATTACTAATGCTGCTAAAGAACCTCATATAGTTAATGTTGCTACGTTCTTAAATAATATGGGTGCAAAGATAAGTGGTGCTGGTACGAGTGAAATTAAAATAGAAGGAGTAGAGTATTTACATTCTTGCTTTCATGAGGTTGTGCCTGATTATATAGAAACTGGTACATATATGATATTAGCAAGTGTAGCAGGGCATGATATTGAAATCAAAAACATAATACCAGAACACGTTGAATCTTTGATTTCAAAATTAGAAGAAGCTGGAGTTGATATGGAAATAGGTGTTGATTCTGTGAAAATTAGCGCACCTGAAAAATTAAGGCCAGTTAATATAAAGACGCAAGTATATCCGGGATTCCCAACAGACTTACAGCAACCTATGGCTACTTTATTAACTCAGGCAGATGGTAAGTCTATAGTTAACGAGACAATATGGGAAAACAGGTTTTTAAATTTATTTGAATTAAATAAGATGGGAGCAACAACGGAATTGTTAACAGCATCTAAAGCGGTTATTATGGGCCCTTCAAAACTTAAAGGCAAAAAAGTTTCAGCGACCGATTTAAGGGCGGGTGCATCATTAGTTGTTGCAGGATTAATAGCAGAAGGTACGACAACCATCGAAAATGCTGATTATATTTTAAGGGGATATGAAGGAATAGTCGAAAAGCTAACTGAAGTTGGTGCTAAAATAAAATTGGAAGAAGTTGATGAATAATGGCAGAAGCAAAAAAACATAGTGAAGGTTATACAACAACGTATATTCCAGAAGGATTCAAATTTCCATCTGTGGATGATATAAATAGAAGAATAAAAGATAAACCAGTTATAACTGATAAAATAGTAAAATAAAATACGTCTAGAATTAGCGGTATTTCTACAAGTTATACTCCTGTTGGAACATACTCAGATAGCGAATCAAAAGAACAAGAAAAAAATAAGTAATTTGGTAATATATTTATATAATTAAAATAAAATAGTATTGATGTAAAAATACTATTTTTTATTTTAAGGGATGATATGATGAAAAGAAGGTACAAGTTACTTATTGGGTTTGTAATAACAGGGATAATACTAATTAGTATATTTTTTATTACCCGTGATAAGCAAATTTATTATTTATCTTTAGGTGATTCTTTAGCAGCAGGGCAAACTCCTAATAATACTATTTCTGAAAGCTATGGCGATTACGTAGCTGATTATTTAAAAGATAAAAAAGTTTTGGAGTTTTATACAAAAGGATTTGCTAAAAGTGGTTATCGTAGTATTGATTTACTTAATGATCTTAACAATAACAAAGAGATAAAAGTAAATGGTAAAAAAATCACTTTGAAGCACGCCTTGATAAAAGCAGATGTAGTAACTGTTAGTATTGGGTCAAATGATTTATTTTATAAATTAAATATAGGTAATGAATTTGATTTAAATGAAATGAATGATATATATACTTATATAGACGAATCTATTAGTGATGTTAATAAATTACTATTTGAACTTAGAAAATCGTGTAAGGAACAAATAATGGTATTTGGATTTTATAATCCGTTTACTAATTATTCTTCTACTTTAGCAAATATGATAGAACCCTTTATTGATTATGCGAATGGTAAGATGGAGGATTTAACTAAAAAGTATGATATGACTTTTGTTGATATACATGATACATTTTTAGCAAATGATAATTATTTACCTTCAAAATTAGAAATTCATCCTACTAAAGCAGGATATAGAGCCATGTCAAGAGCTGTTATTAATAATATAGATAAAAAAATACTTGCAAAATAGTCAAACACTTGTTATAATATAAAGGATTTTAAATCTATGACCGAAATTATAGGTCATGGCGAAAGGAGCAATTGATTATGCCTAAGAAAGAAAGTATTTACAAAACTTCAACAGTTACATGTACTTGTGGGGCAACTTTTGAAACAAAGTCTATCAATGATAAAATTCACGTAGAAGTATGTTCAAAGTGTCATCCATTCTACACTGGTCAAGCTACAATGCAGTCAAAGACTGGTAGAGCTGAGAAGTTTAACCAAAAATATGGTTTAAAAAGTAACGTTAGTGCAAATGAAGATAAAGCTGCTGCGTAGTATTTAATCCATAATATATATTGACAATATAACATTTTTAGTGTTATATTATAAAAGCTGATTATTTAAGTCTTACTAAGTAAGGCTTAAAAATATATTTAAAATGAAACACCAGGTAGTGTGTTAAGAAAGGAGTAGAAATTATGCCTACAATAAACCAAATTCTCCGTCACGGAAGAAAAAAGAAAGTTCGTAAGCCAAAAGCACCAGTTTTACTTGTTAGAACTAACACTCTAAAGAAGAAAAACTTTGCTGCTAACTCTCCACAAAAACGTGGGGTATGTACTCGTGTTGGTACTATGACACCAAAGAAACCAAACTCAGCATTACGTAAGTACGCTCGTGTACGTTTAAGTAATGGTTACGAAGTAACAGCTTATATTCCAGGTGAAGGACACAACCTACAAGAACACAGCGTAGTATTAATACGTGGTGGTCGTGTAAAAGACCTTATCGGTGTGCGTTATCACATCATAAGAGGTACTTTAGATACTCAAGGTGTTGCTGATAGAAAGCAAGCAAGATCTAAGTACGGTGCTAAAAAACCTAAAAAATAAAAAATAATAAAGTAAAAATATAAAAGGAGGAAAAATATGCGTAAAAGACGTGCTGTTAAAAGAGACGTATTACCAGATCCAGTCTATAATTCAAAAGTAATTACAAAATTAATTAACCAAATTATGCTAGATGGTAAACGTGGTAAAGCAGAAACTATCGTTTATGATGCGTTTGATATGATCCATGAAAGAACTGGAGAAAACGCAAATGACGTATTTAAAAAAGCTATGGAAAACGTAACTCCAGCATTAGAAGTTAAAGCTCGTCGTGTTGGTGGTGCTAACTATCAAGTTCCAGTTGAAGTTAAGCCAGATAGAGCACAAGCTTTAGCACTTCGTTGGATCGTTAATGCTACACGTTCTCGTGGTGGTAAAACTATGGCTGAAAAATTAGCAAATGAACTAATTGATGCTTCAAATAATACTGGAGCAGCTGTTAAAAAGAAAGATGATACTCACAGAATGGCAGAAGCTAATAAAGCATTTGCACATTATCGTTGGTAGGAAAGGGAAGATTATATGGCTCGTGAATATTCATTAGAAAACACTCGTAACATTGGTATTATGGCTCACGTTGATGCTGGTAAGACTACATGTACAGAGCGTGTTTTGTTCCATACTCACAAGATCCACAAAATAGGTGAAACACATGATGGTGAATCACAAATGGACTGGATGGAACAAGAAAAAGAACGTGGTATTACCATTACTTCTGCTGCAACTACTGCATTCTGGAAGGGTAATCGCCTTAATATTATTGATACTCCAGGTCACGTAGACTTTACTATTGAAGTTACTAGATCACTTAGAGTATTAGATGGTGCTGTAACAGTACTTGACTCGCAAAATGGTGTTGAACCACAAACTGAAAATGTTTGGCGTCAAGCAACTGAAATGCACGTTCCAAGACTTGTTTTCTCAAACAAGATGGATAAGATGGGTGCTGACTTTGCAGCTAGTGTTGAATCTATTAAAGCAAGATTAGGTGTTAAAGCAACTGCAATCCAATGGCCAATTGGTGCTGAATCAGAATTTGATGGTATCATTGACTTAGTTACTATGAAGGCTTACCACTATGATGGTAAACCAGAAGAAAATCCAACCGAAATCGAAATCCCAGCTGACTTAAAAGACATAGCCGAAGAAAAGAGAATCGCTATGATTGAAGATGCAGCTGAATTCGATGAAGAATTAATGGAAAAATACTTAGAAGGTGCTGAAATAAGTGAGGAATTAATTAAGAGAGCTATCAGAAAAGGTGTTCTTGAAGTTAAGATGTTCCCAGTTATGTGTGGTACTGCATTAGGTAACATTGGTGTTAAATTAATGCTAGATGCAGTTATCGATTACTTACCAGCCCCAACTGATATACCTGCAATTAAAGGTCATGATGCAAATGATAATGAAATAGAAAAACATGCATCAGACACAGAACCATTTGCAGCGTTGGCATTTAAGATAATGACTGACCCATTCGTAGGTAGATTATCATTCTTCCGTGTATATTCGGGTACACTAAAGAGTGGTTCATACGTACTTAACGCAAACAAAGGTGTTAAGGAAAGAATTGGTAGAATACTTCAAATGCATGCTAACAACCGTACGGAAATATCTGAAGTTTACGCTGGAGATATAGCTGCTGCAGTTGGATTAAAGAACACTACAACAGGTGATACTTTATGTGATGAAAAGCATCCTGTAATATTAGAAAAAATGGTTATTCCTGAACCAGTTATCTCAATTGCTATTGAGCCAAAGAGTAAGGGAGACCAAGAAAAAATGTCTACTGCATTACAAAAATTAGCAGAAGAAGATCCAACATTTAGAGCAGAAACTGATCAAGAATCAGGACAAACTGTTATTTCTGGTATGGGTGAACTTCACTTAGA
Organism: uncultured Bacilli bacterium; assembly: GCA_910580185.1. Classification (GTDB taxonomy): domain Bacteria; phylum Bacillota_I; class Bacilli_A; order RF39; family UBA660; genus Aphodocola. The sequence continues at coordinate 40,128 of CAJTWC010000002.1, read as the reverse complement.
CGTATTAGTAGATAGAATGAAACGTGAATTTGGTGTTGAAGCTAATATCGGACAACCACAAGTTGCTTACCGTGAAACTTTAACTAAGACTGGAGACTGTGAAGGTAAATATATTAAACAATCAGGTGGTCGCGGTCAATATGGTCACGTATGGGTTAAATTTGAACCTAACAAAGATGAAGGATATGAATTCGTTGATGCTATCGTTGGTGGTGTAGTTCCTCGTGAATACATTCCAGTAGTAGACAAGGGATTACAAGAAGCTTTAAAAACTGGTGTTTTAGCTGGATATCCTATGATTGACGTTAAAGCAACATTATTTGATGGTTCATACCATGATGTTGACTCTAACGAAATGGCATTTAAGGTTGCTGCATCACTAGCACTTAAAGAAGCTAAAAAACATTGCGCTCCAGTACTTCTAGAACCAATCATGAAAGTTGATATCGTTGTTCCAGAAGAATACTTAGGTAACGTAATGGGTGATGTTACATCTCGTCGTGGACGTCCAATGGGACAAGAAGCACAAGGTAACTCACTTAAGATTAATGCTTACGTACCATTATCAGAAATGTTTGGTTACGCAACAAGCTTAAGATCTAATACTCAAGGCCGTGGAACATTCATGATGTTATTCGATCATTATGAAGAAGTACCAAAGAGTATTGCTGAAGACATCATTAAGAAAAATGGTGCACAATAATAAATAATCCTAAAGGAAAATACTTGCTATTTTCCTTTAGATTAGATAAAATATATATGTAATTTATTTAGGGAGGAAAAATTAATATGGCAAAAGAAAAATTTGATCGTTCAAAACCACATGTTAACATTGGTACTATTGGACACGTTGACCATGGTAAAACTACTTTAACAGCTGCAATCACTAAAAGATTAGCTGAAAAGGGACAAGCTAAATTCGAAGACTATGCAGATATCGATAAAGCTCCTGAAGAAAGAGAACGTGGTATAACAATTAATACTGCTCACGTTGAGTATGAAACTGACAACCGTCACTATGCTCACGTTGACTGCCCAGGACACGCTGACTATGTTAAAAACATGATCACTGGTGCTGCACAAATGGACGGAGCAATCCTAGTTCTAGCTGCAACTGATGGTCCTATGGCTCAAACAAAAGAACACATCTTACTTGCTCGTCAAGTTGGTGTACCTAGAATCGTTGTATTCATGAACAAATGTGACATGGTAGACGATGCTGAAATGTTAGACTTAGTAGAAATGGACGTTCGTGAATTATTAAGTAAATACGAATACGATGGAGATAATACTCCAGTTATCCGTGGTTCTGCTTTAAAAGCTCTTGAAGGAGATGCAGAATATCAAGCTAAGATCGACGAATTAATGGATGCTGTTGACGCATGGATCCCAACTCCAGAAAGAGACAACACAAAACCATTCTTAATGTCTATCGAAGATGTATTCACAATCACAGGTCGTGGTACAGTTGTTACTGGACGTGTTGAACGTGGACAATTAAAATTAAATGACGAAGTTGAAATCGTTGGTTTAAAAGATACTCAAAAAACAGTTGTTACTGGTATTGAAATGTTCCGTAAACAACTAGACTATGCTGAAGCAGGAGATAACGCCGGTGTATTATTACGTGGTATTTCACGTGATGATGTACAACGTGGTCAAGTACTTGCTAAACCAGGTTCAGTTACTCCACATACTAAATTTGAAGCTCAAGTTTACGTATTAAGCAAAGAAGAAGGCGGACGTCATACTCCATTCTTCTCAAACTACAGACCACAATTCTATTTCAGAACTACTGACGTAACAGGTGTTGTTACATTACCAGAAGGAACTGAAATGGTTATGCCAGGAGACAACGTAAGTATGTCAGTTGAGTTAATTGCTCCAATTGCAATTGAAAACGGTACTAAGTTCTCTATCCGTGAAGGTGGACGTACTGTTGGTGCTGGTACAGTTACTAAAATTGATGCTTAATTGTAGTTAATTAAAAGACATTCAACAAAATGTCTTTTTTCTTTATTTTTGGTAAATATTAATTAAAAATCGTGGTTTTGTAAAATAAAATTGTAACTTAAATTATTATTTTAAAGAAAAATTGAATTATTTTCATCTTGAGCTATTGATACTCTTATAGGAAGATCATAGCAATTAAAATCAAATATATGAGGTCAATAGATTATATAAGTCATACGAAGTAATACAATTTATATTTATTAAAAATACACTTCCATAAAGAAGTGTATTTTATTGTTTTCATCTATTCTAAATTGGCGTATTAAGCCAGTTAAGTATTGGATTTAATTTTGTTCCAGTGTAATAAGCCTTTTTATTTATTACTAGGTCAAATTCTCCAACGTATTCAACTATTTTGTTAGCAAGTTCTGTTTTTACGATACTATTATAGTCTTTTTTTAAGTCGCTGGTTAATCCTCCTAAATTAACTATTGTATAACCCTGTTTTGCAAATTCTTGCATTAGTTGCCATTTAAGTAAATACTCAGGATTTTGATCTTTAAATTGTTCATTAACACCACTAGCTAAAAAAGTAATTGTTTTACCATATTTTATAACCGCAACACCAGCCGTTTCTAATCCATTTGGATATGCTTGGAATAACTTACTAGCTTCTAACATGTTCTTCTTATATTTAGCTAGTCTTTCATCTGATTTTAATTTTTCATTTATTATCATTTCCTTATTAGGTCTATTAAAATCTTGCATTTGCATATTTAAATTGTTATTTACTTCTTCTTCCTCTTCATATGCTCTTTTACTTGCGTTAACATATTCTATTGGTTCTAATTTGTTAAAGTATACTTCAAAGCTTGTTGGACCATAAAATTGATAATAATTATAATAATAATCTATTGGTGGTACACCATTATTAATTAAATTGTATAATAGTGTAATATCATTTTGTTCACCTTTGTATACCTTATTTCCCATTTTTACAGCTTCTACTATTTTTTCTCTAGCTTCTTTAGAAATAGAATTATATAGACTTGTTATATCAGTATTCATAAATGTTAGACCATTCCATCTTGGTTTAGATGCTTCCATACCATTATTATAGCCCATATGGATATATCCTAGTGCTTGAAGTTTTTTAGTGAAGTTAGCATTTGGGTTTTCTGTGTTTTTTTCGCTTCCATCAAGGTTATGTTCTTTATATATAATCATTGGGTCTAGTTTTAAATATGTAAAGTTTCTTTTTGAAAGAAAGTCTTTTAAACCTTCTGTGAAAAGTTTAACAAGTTCTTCATTTTCCCAATCAATTAAAAAACCACGGGGACAGTATCCCATTTTTTTTCTATCATTTTTCCTATTTTTAACAATCATTAACGTAGCAGCTTTAATTTCTCCTATATCATCTACTAGACCTAAATAATAAGCATTATGTCCATTTTTAGTCATAAGTCTTCCATAATTACTTGTTTGATAATAGTTATGTCGAGGGTGATTTATTGCAAAAGCATCAAATCTAGCTTCATCAAGTAAAATTATTTGCATTATATCCCCTCCCCTTTTATATTCTAGTACTATATTATACCGTAAAATTATATATAAAGTCAATTTACACATTACTATAATATCTTTATTTTAAACGAATAAAATGTTATAATGATTATATAATGAATGGAGGATGAAAAATGAAAATTACTGATGTAAAAGCAAGAGAAATTTTAGATTCTAGAGGTAATCCTACTGTAGAAGTAGATGTTGTCTTAGAAAATGGAATAATGGCAAGAGCAGCTGTTCCATCAGGAGCTTCAACCGGTGAAAGAGAAGCACTAGAAATGAGAGATGGTGACAAATCTAGATTTGGTGGTAAAGGTGTTTTAAATGCTGTTAACAATGTTAATGAAAAGATTAAACCAGTTGTAGTAGGTATGGATGTGTTTGATCAAAGGGCAGTAGATACAGCTATGCTTGAACTAGATGGTACTAAAACCAAGAGTAATTTAGGTGCAAATGCTATTCTTGGTGTTTCAATGGCTGTATTAAAAGCTGCAGCAAAAGCGAAAAATATGCCACTTTACAGATATATAGGAGAAGGCAAAACGCTACCAAAACCTATGATGAATATTATAAATGGCGGTGCGCATGCTGATAATAAGCTTGATTTTCAAGAATTCATGATAATTCCACAAAGGGATACAATAAAAGAAAGAGTTAGAGTTGGTGCAGAAGTATTCCATGCATTAAAAAGCGTACTAAACGAAAGAGGATTATCTACTGGTGTAGGTGATGAAGGTGGTTTTGCTCCAGATTTAGACTCAAATACCGAAGGTTTTGAACTTATAATGGAAGCAATTAAAAAAGCTGGGTACGAACCAGGCATTGATGTTAAATTAGGAATAGACGTAGCGGCATCAGAGTTTTATAAAGATGGTAAGTATAATCTAGTAGGTGAAGGAAGAAGTCTTACTACGGATGAATTAATTGAATTTTACAAAGAATTAGTAGATAAGTATCCAATTATTTCTATTGAAGACCCAGTAGATGAAAATGATTGGGAAGGATTTACTAAGATAACTAAAGAAATAGGAGATAAAGTACAATTAGTTGGTGATGATTTATTTGTTACTAATAAAGAATGCTTACAAAAGGGTATTGATTTAAAAGCTGGTAATGCAATTTTACTTAAAGTTAATCAAATCGGTTCTATTACTGAAACTTTAGAAACCATAGAACTTGCAAGAAGTCATGGTTATAAAACAATTATTTCACATAGAAGTGGTGAAACAGAAGATACTACTATTGCCGATTTAGCAGTAGGTCTTGATTTAGGACAAATTAAAACTGGTTCTATGTCTAGAACTGATAGAGTATGTAAGTATAATCAATTAATAAGAATAGAAGAAGAACTAGAAGATTAGTTCTTTTTGTTTACATAAAATATTAAAAAAAATGAAAAAAATATATAATTATGGTAAAATTAAATTGGTGATTATTATATGAAAAATAAGAATATAAAAGGCGAAAATATTAAAATAGAATCTAGACGTGATTTACGTAACACCATTATGCATATTATTTCAAAATATAAAAATAGTGACAAAATGATTTCATTGAATGATATGAAAGAAATTTATGGTGGTATAGTTAAATTTGGTGAGAAAAATTATACTAAATCTTTACTTAGAAATTGTGAAAAAAATATTCCGCGTGGTTATTTAACCTCATTACAGCGATTTATTGCACCGCCATTAGATGTAACCACACCATATTCTCAAATGTTATCAAAAGAAGATCAACAACTACTAGATTATTTGAAAGATGGTAACTCTTTTCTTAAAGCCGCTGAATCTAATAAAGATAAAAATCAAATTAGCGAAATAGAACCTATATCCTTAGATAATTTTCAAAATGGAATGGAAACAAACAATGCATTATCTGATAGTTATCATTCTTTGCAAGGTCTTGATTTAGTCCTTCCAAAATATACGTTAGGTGAAGTATTGGACTTTAAAAATAATAGTTCTGGCAAAAATATTATAAACCAGGATAATATTGGGAAAATATTAGATCTTTCTAGAACTAAAGCTACAGAATATGTAGAAAACGTATCAATTATTAATAATATGTTGATTTCTACGTTAAAAAGCATGAAACCTAATGACAAATTATCAAAATTAATAAGTTTGATTCTATACCATTATTCAGAAAAAAATATTACTACTTCGGTAGTTTATAAATATGTGGAAATTATTAAAAAACTAGAAAGTGATAAAATATTATATGACACCGACTACGAAAAAATTAAGTTTGATATAGAAAATGAGCGAAGTGTTCCAGATGATTTAAAGGTTCTTATGCTATCATATTTAAAGAATTATAATAAGCCTATGTATACTAAAGCTATTCCAGAATCGGAATATAGAAAAGATGCTGATCAAGATGAATTATTATTAAAAGGAATAGAAAAACAGATAAATGATAAATTAATACCTAATTTTCAGGCAGAAATGGTTAATAATTTGTTTAACCAAAGTGTTGTAGTAGGGCATGAAATGAGTCATAAAGTACCTACGAAGTCTAGCAAAACAGATGAAATCTTTGGATCAGATTTTGGGGAAGAAACTACTACAACTAGGAAATCAGGAGGAAAAGAGTCTAGAGTAACTACTCATACTGTAGAAAGTACTACTACTAGAATAGAAGATTATGATGTAGCGCCAGGTGATAATTATATTTATGAAGATGGCGATAGTGGTAACATTCAAATGCAAGAGACTGATAAATACTCATCTTCTGTTGATAATAAAGAAGAGGTAAAGGAAAGAGATGTATATCAAGTCGCAGATAATATAGAAAAATTACTTATTGAAGCTGGTTATGAAAACTTAGCGGATGATTTAAGAAATGAAATTGGGTTTATATGCCCACCTGAATTACGTTGGTATAGATTAAATAATTTTATAAATAATAAAGTATCAAAAAATCCAGAAGATATTTATTGTGTTAAAATCTATTCTGAATTAGTTAATAAAACTGAAAAAGAGATGAAAGAGTTGATGATGCAAACTACTAAACAAAATGTAGAACCAACGATAAGAGAAAATTTTATTTTGTTAGAAAATTCTGCTCATACTATATATAAGGAGGAAAAGTTTGGCGTTGTGCATGAGAGAAGGGTTTTATCAGATGGAGAGGGAATTATTAGTCAAACCCCAGATGGAAAATTTTATGTGAATTTTGACGGAACATCAACTTGGGTTGCAGAACAGGAATTAGAAAATGGTAGAATTGTAAAAAATACGATATCATGCCGTGGAAAATGGAATGGTATGCCAGAAGAATATAATACATATAACGTAGAAATGATTAAAAAGATTAATAATAATTAATATTTAATTTGCTATTTCATATATAATATGGTAAACTATCTATTAGTTAAGGAGGAATACTCGTGCTTACAGTATTAATGATTATATCCGTTTTACTTATTATTATAGTTTTACTACAAAGTGGAAAAGCTGAAAGTGGAAACATAATAACTGGTGGTAATGCTGATTTATTTATGAATAGAAAAGAACGTGGTGGAGAGCTGTTTATTACTAGAGCAACTTATGTTTTGGGAATATTATTCTTCGTATTATGCATTATTTTAGATATGTAATAATGTATATAAAGTGTAAGTTTTAAAAAAAGACTAGTGTATTAGTCTTTTTTTGTTTTATAATATAAATAGAATAGGAGAATGTACATGAGAGATAGAATATTAAATATACTAAAAAGGGAAGAAAAAGCTTATACTGCATTTGAACTTAAAGATATATTAGGTCTTAATACAACTGAAGAAATAGAGAGCATGTTAAAAATATTAAATGAATTAGAAGGTAATTTAACAATATATCATACTAATAAAGATAAATACATGGCTTTTGAATATAGTCATTTAAAAAAGGGTAAAATATCTGTTTCTGAAAAAGGTTTTGGATTTATTATTATGGAAGGTGAAGAAGATATTCACGTTGATAATAAGCATTTAAATGGAGCGGTTGATGGAGATATGGTTATTGCGGAAATAACAGATAAAAATACTGGTGCAAAAAAAGAAGGAAGAGTACTTCGTATTGCTTCTAGAAACTATGGACCGGTAGTTGGAGAATATGTATATAATGAAGGTAAACCAACAATCATATCAAATGATAGAAAATTTAAACAAAAGGTAGTCTTAACTAAAGAAAGTACTAAAAACGCAGTAGATGGTCATATAGTTGTTGCAAACGTTATAAAAGAACTTGATAGAAACACTGTTTTAGCAGAAATAACAAATATAATAGGACACAAAAATGACGTTGGTGTAGATATAGAAGCAATAGTTTATAAACATATGTTTTCTCCTAAGTTTCCAGATGAAGTATTAGAGGAATTGGATGATATTCCAGATGAGGTTAGGGATGAAGACAAAATAGGTAGGAAAGATTTAACTGGTGAGGTTATCTTTACGATTGATGGTGATGATACAAAGGATATTGATGATGCTATTTCAATTAGAAAACTTGATAATGGTAATTATGAATTAGGTGTTCATATTGCAGATGTATCTTATTACGTTAAGCCAGGAACTAAACTTTATGATGAAGCATATGAAAGAGGAACCAGTGTATACTTAGTAGATAGAGTAATTCCTATGCTTCCACATAAGTTATCTAATGGAATATGTTCTTTAAATCCAAACGTAGAACGTTTAGCACAAAGCTGCGTGATGGAAATAGATAATAAGGGTAATGTTGTATCTCATGAGATCTTTGAAAGTGTTATAAAGTCTAACATTCAAATGACTTATAAAAAAGTTAACAAATGGTTAGATGAAGGTATTACAGAAGTTGGTTATGAGCCATATACTGAAAAGCTAACACTTATGAAAGAACTTGCTGACATACTAAGACAAAATAGAGAGGCTCGTGGTGCGATAGACTTCGGAACTGATGAAGCTAAAATAATTGCAGATGAAACAGGAAAACCAGTAGATGTAATATTAAGAGAACGTGCGTCTGGTGAAATGATGATAGAAGATTTTATGATTGCTGCAAACGAAACGGTTGCACAACACGTATTTTATATGGAACTTCCTTTTGTATATCGTGTTCATGGAACGCCTAAAGAAGAAAAAGTAAATGATTTTTTAGATTTTGTAAGTTCTTTAGGATATAAAATAACAGGTAAGGTAAATATACAGTATCCATCTTCTATTCAAAATATATTAGATCAATTAAAAGATAAGAAAGAATATAAGATATTATCTTCTCTAATGCTAAGGGCAATGCAAAAGGCAGTATACCAACCAGAAAACATAGGTCACTTTGGTCTTGCAAGTAAGATATATACACATTTTACTTCACCTATTAGAAGGTTTCCGGATACTACGGTTCATAGATTACTTAGAACGTATTTATATGAAAATGATGAGTCTAAGAAAACAGTTGATTACTTTAGAGAATATTTACCTGTTTTAACAGAGCACGCTTCATTAAAGGAAAGGGATGCCATTGAATGTGAAAGAGAAGTAGAAGATATGAAAATGGCTGAATACATGATGGATCATGTTGGTGAAGAATTTACTGGAATAATAAGTGGTGTAACATCATTTGGTATGTTTATTCAGCTTCCTAATATGATAGAAGGTTTAGTTCATATAAGTGATATATCAGGAGATTATTATAATTACGATGAAAGAACAATGTCTTTAATAGGACAAAAAACTAAAAAAAGATATAGAATAGGTGATGAAGTAACCGTAATATGTAAATCTGCTTCAAAAGAAGAAGCATTTATTGACTTTGAAATTAAAAACCAAAATAATACTGTGGAAAATGAAGAAGAAAAGGAAAATTAATTATAAGCTTTTAAATAATATAAAATTATATTATAATGATATCAGTCTGTTTTAAATATATATTACAGGGGTGAGATAATGGTAGAAATAAAAAATAAAAAAGCTTCTTTTGATTATTTTATAGAAGATACTTATGAATGTGGGATTGTTTTAACTGGCACTGAAATAAAATCAATTAGAAAAGGAAGTTGTAATTTAAAAGATAGCTATGCAAGAGTTAAGAACGGAGAAGTTTTTTTAACCAACATGTTTATAGCTACTTATGAAGAGGGTAATCGTTTTAACCATGATGAAAGAAGGGAAAGAAAACTTCTTTTACATAAAAAAGAAATATATAAAATAAGGGATAAAGTAGAAAAAGAAGGTTATTCTCTAGTTCCTGTTAAATTATATTTAAAAGAGGGTAAAGCCAAAATATTACTTGGCGTAGCCCGTGGTAAAAAGTTATATGATAAAAGACAGTCAATAAAAGAAAAAGATATCAAAAGAGATTTAGAAAGAATAAAAGCACGATACTAATTCGTGCTTTTATGATATAATCAAGGTATAAAGGAGGAGTAAGATGAAAAATATAGTGAAAGTGTTTGTAGCATTGCTAGTTGTTACTTTACTTTGTGGTTGTGGTACTAAACAAGAAGAAAGAGTAATTAAATGCACGGCTAGTCAAAATAATTTAGCAAATGGTTATGAAATAAAATCTGAATATAATATTTATGCTAAAGGTGACGTTGTTAAAAGTGTAAAGACAAAAGAAACTGTAACAAGTGATCAAGAAGCTATTTTAGATACTTTTGAGACAACACTAAATTCTACATATGGTACTTATAGTAAAGAATATGGTGGTTATAAGTATGAAATAGTAAAAGATAATAACAACGTAACTTCTAATGTTGAGATTGATTATTCTGTAATGGATTTAGCTAGATTTGCTAATGATAATAGTGTATTAAAAAATTACATGAATGATAACAATGAACTTACCGTAGATGGCTTAAAAACAATGTATAAATCATTAGGTGCTACATGTGAAGACTAAAAAAGATTCCTTATTTGGAATCTTTTACTTTGTAACAATTATAGTAGTAGGTATACCACGTGTTTTATGTCTTAATGCTGAATCAACAGGATCGTTTATATAACAATAAGCATCAGTACAATCAGATCTATATTTTAAAGCTTCTTTTTTAGGAAGAATCATAACGGTTGATGTACCACCATCTAGGTTTGATGCATTAACAGCACCATAATTACTCATTATCTCTGTTAAATCGCCCATATCAGCGCCTTTTGTTCTAGTGGAATTACTATTTACTGCAAGAAGAAGTATTATACCATCGCTTCTTTGACCAATTGCGGTTCTGGCAGCATATCCCCATCCACCATTACCTTTGATAAATGACTTTTTGCCATTGACTATTAAAAATGGTCCCCATGAAACACCATCACGAACATTCATATTTCTAGCTTTTGCTGCTGTAGCATTTTTGATTAAAACTAATTTATTATCATAAGTCATACCAATTAATCCGCCAGATTGAGCATCTGATGAATATGTATTATCAGTTATAACTTTACCACCTGCAAGTGTAACCCCAGTTGGTCGCCCTCCAGTTTGATTTCCAGGAGCATTTCCAAAACCACCACCATTAACGGCAAGTATTGCGTTATTTTGTTCTGCTATTTTAGTTGCATATTGCCCAGTTGTTCCAACACCTCTTGATGTTGCTACCTTAACTTTAGATGGATCATATACGGCTGCTAAATAAGCTTTTTGTCCATTTACTTCTAGTTCAATTATTTTATAGTCTGCATCTTTGTCTCTTTGTAAGATTTGTTTTTCATATTCGTTAGCATATGTTTCTTCTTCCATATCAATTAAATCAGTATTAGTTTCTTCATTTACTTCAACCATATAATTGCTATTTATAACTTTATTAATTTCTTCGTCACTATAAAACCACTGACATATATATTGATGGCTCATCGTGCTCATGGATGTTGATATAAACCAAGTTCTAAATTTATCATATGGTCCATATAACAAGAATAAGCAAGCGCAGGCGCATAATATGTATAATGTCGCGATAATACTTAATATTATTCTTTTTATTTTAGCTTTCTTTGTTTTTTCTTTTTTTCTTTTTCTTAAAATAAAGAATCCTACTATTAACATATATATAAATAGTGAAAGTAATATATATACTATATAGTTTACTGGCTTTATTATAAGCCTAGTTGAATGGGTTGATACAATTGTCATACTTCCTAATATAGGTATTAATATTATTGGCAATACCCTAAACCAAAAGCATTTCATTTTTTCTTTCTTATCCTTCATATTCTACCACCTAAGTTAATTATACATAATATGACAAAAATAAACAATTAAAAAATATAAATATGTGTTATAATATGTTTGTTATTTATTTATGGGGCTGTTATTGGTTTCGACGGAACATATGAATCTATAGCTGCAAGTGGAAGGCACTCCTTACGTGCAAACAAAAATAAATAACAAAACAAATAATTATGCTTTCGCAGCTTGTGCTGCCTAGTCTCTAATAGAGAAAGCGCTTCTTTTTAAGTTTTACTCACGGATTTTTAAAGAGGCTCATTTTTAGTGAGTTATATTAGCTTATTTGTTTAGGGTAAGCTAATGAATAATACTAAACTCGTTATTTGGTGGGTATGTTAGTTACCTTTATCATCTAATTAAACTTTAATTACTAACTAAACTTGTAGAGGCCATAGTGGACTATTTTTCGGACACGAGTTCGACTCTCGTCAGCTCCACCATTAAGTAAATATGTTTATATTATTTGAACTTTGATATAAATAGGCATCAGAAAATATTTCCCGATGCTTTTTCATTTTAACTATAAAAATATGATATAATGTTCATATCAAGGTAGGGGATTTTTTATGTTTTTAGATGAAAAATTAAAAGAATATATAGAACAAAATGTATTTCCACAATATAAAAAAAATAATACTGGTCATCAAATTGACCATATTAACTACGTTATTAATAGATGTTTTGAGTTAGGTAAAGGTAAAAATATTGATTTTAATATGTTATATGTGATAGCAGCCTATCACGATATTGGTTATCATATAGATTCTAAAAAACATGAAATTGTTTCAGCTCAAATTATGTATGAAGACAAAAACTTGAGAAAGTTTTTTGATGAAGCACAATTAAAAATAATGAAAGAAGCAATAGAAGATCATAGAGCTTCATTGGATAGAGAACCTAGAAATATTTATGGTAAATTAGTATCGTCCGCAGATAGAAATATTGATATTGATGATTCGTTAAGAAGAATATATTTATATAGTATTGACCATTTTAATGGATTGAGTCAAGATGAAACAATTGAAGAGTGTTACAAACATGCGATGAAGAAGTTTTCTAAAGATGGCTATGTTAAATTCTTCTTTGAGGATGAAAAATATAAAAAATATTTAAATGAACTACGAAGTATTTTAGATAATAAAGAAGAATTTGTTATAAGGTTAAGAAAGCTTATAGCAGAAACATGATCTGAGAGCTATAAATGACTATGTTACTAGCGCTAATATGTAAGTAAAACTAATTCTTATGATTAGTTTTTTTTTAGATATTTATTGTATCTTATTGACTACTGGTTTATGCCATGATATTATGATGTTGGGTGATTACTATGAATAAAATAATAGATGAAAAAAGAGTAATGGATTTAGAATATAACCTAATTTGCGATTTTATAAAATTAAGAGGCGAATTGGGCCTTAGTCAACAAAAAATGGCTGATGAATCAGGAGTAATAAGAGAAATGATTGCAGTTATTGAAAATAGAAAGAAACATCCACAAATAAATACGTTAATTAAAATATTAGAACCATTTGGTTATACTTTAACAATAACCAAAATAAAGGAGGAAAAAAATGAATAATAATATAATTACAGTAGAAAACATACCTATTTCAGTTGTTAACTCAAATGATGGGGATTACATTTGTATTTCTGATATAGCAAAAGCAAAAGGAGGAAATACAGTTGCTAAAGATGTTGTTAAAAACTGGATTAGAAATAGATATACTTTAGAATTTTTATCAACATGGGAATTGTTATATAATCCAGAGTTTAATAGGGTCGAATTCGACGCCTTTAAAACTGAAGCAGGGCTTCATACATTTACTTTAAGTCCTAGTGAATGGGTTAATAGAACAAATGCCATAGGTATTTATGTAAAAAAAGGAAAATATGGTGGAACATATGCACATAAAGATATAGCATTTGAATTCGCTTCTGCGATTAGCCCCGTTTTTAAACTATATTTAATAAAAGAATTTCAAAGACTAAAAAATGAAGAAAGTAAAAATATAGAATGGAACACAAAAAGACTTCTTACAAAAAATAATTATTTAATACATACTGATGCAATAAAAAATTATATATTACCTAATATTAATTATCAAAAAGATAAATCTTGGTTAAAATATGCAGAAGAAGCTGATGTATTAAATGTTATTATATTTAATTCCACCGCAAAAGAATGGAAAAAGCTAAATCCTGATTTAGCTAAACACTCGAACATGCGTGATTATGCTAATATTAATGAATTAACGGTTTTGTCTAACCTGGAATCCCATAATGCAGAACTAATAAAACTCGGAAAAACAAAAGAGGAAAGATTTGAACTTCTTTCTAACATCGCAACTTATCAATTAAGTGTATTAAATAGTGCAGATGAGGTAAAAAAGATAACGTTATAAATTTATATAAGATATTATAATATAAATGGAGGTATAAAATACGAGAATTGTGATATATTCTTCATCTAGTGATTTAATAGATGATATGGTTGAAAGAAATTTTAATTCTAAGTATATATATGATTATTTTAAAATTATAAGTAATATTGATGAACTAAAGGAAATTTTGAAAGTTTAAGTATATATTTAAGTATAATTATAATGATATTTTATATATTTTAAAGTTTAAAGGAATGTGATTTATGAAACTTATTGTAAAAGAATATGATATTTATAATAAAAAGATATTGGATGATATAAAAATCTGTTTAGTGGCAGACTTTCATTTATCTCATATATCAAGTGATGAAAAAGTTAAGTTGGTAATTAATGATATAAAAGAAAAAAGACCAGATTATATATGCATTTGTGGTGATTATATTGATTGTACTAATATGCTTGATGATAAATCTATTTATGATAAAAGCATATTATATTTAAAAGAGTTATCTAACATTGCTAAGGTTATATTTACTTTAGGTAATCATGATATTACCAAGATGTTAAAAAGACGTAAACATAAATTTAATATAAATAAAAAGTGGATACATGATATATCTAATATACCAAATGTGATATTTTTATATAACGAAATTTATCAGGAAAAAGGTATTAGGTTTATAGGATATGTTTTGCCACATAAATACTATTATGATAAAAAGCGTGAGAATGAGGATATACTAATAGAATCTTATAAAAAATATATTTCTAATGCCAGTAGCAACAAACTTAATATTTTATTATGCCATTCACCAATGCGCATATTTAATGATAATGTGTTTAACAATATACCAAGCTTAAAAAATATGGATATTATATTATCAGGTCATATGCATAATGGTATGTTATTTAATTATATGGATAAAATATGGAAGGGGAATATAGGATTTATAGGACCTCATAAAAAATTATTTCCGAGTGTTTCTAGAGGAATTAAAACTAAGACTATAGATGGTAAAAAAATTAATTTAATAGTAACTGGTGGCATAACTAAAATTCAAGAAGTGGCGCCTAAAATACTTCATTTCTTAGATAAATTATATAACCCAGAGATATCTTATATTAATTTAAAAAACAATATAAAAAAATAATCTTAACTTTATTTAATACATCAAAATATGTTATGATAATTATGTAAAAAAATAAATTAAAGAAAGGAAAATGAATAATGAAAATAGTAGATGTAACAAAAGAAAACTTTGAAGAAGAAGTAATTAAGGCTAATGTTCCAGTATTAGTTGATTTTAATGCTAACTGGTGTGGACCATGTAGAATGGTAAGACCAGTATTAGATGAATTAGCATCTGAATCAGATGATTATAAAATAGTTTCAGTAAACGTTGATGAGGAAGAGGAATTATCTGTTAAATATGGAGTATCATCTATACCATGTATGGTGCTTATAAAAGAAGGCAAAGAAGTAAATAGAAGTATTGGTTTTAGACCAAAGGATGAAATAAAGGAATTATTAGGAGGAAAGTAATGTACGATATTATAATCGTAGGAGCTGGACCAGCTGGTTTAACTGCTGCAATATATGCAAGGCGTGCATCTAAAAAAGTATTAGTATTGGAAGCTAAAAGTTATGGTGGTCAAATAATTAATACATTAGATATTGAAAATTACCCAGTAGAACCTCATATATCTGGTTTTGATTTTGCTACTAGACTATATAATCAAGCAAAAGAGCTAGAAGCAGAAATAAAGTTTGAAAAGGTAGTTGATATAAAAGATAACGATACTAATAAAGAAGTAATAACTAATAAGAGTACTTATAAAACTAAAACTATAATTCTAGCAACAGGTGCTGAAAATAGAAAATTAGGTATAGAAAATGAGGATTCTTTGGTAGGCAAAGGTGTTTCTTACTGTGCTACTTGTGATGGGGCATTTTATAAAGGTAAAGATGTGGCAGTACAAGGCGGTGGCAATACAGCGTTAGAAGATGCTTTATATTTATCTGATATAGCAAAAACGGTTTATCTTATACATAGAGGAAATGAGTTTAGAGGGGATACTTCCATAATAGAGAAATTAAAGAAAAAAGATAATGTCAAATTCATTTACAATAGTATTGTTACAAAATTAAATGCTAAAGAAAAGTTAGAAAGTATAGAAATCACTGATATCAATAAAAAAACTAGTACGATTCTTGTATCAGGTTTATTTATTGCGATAGGACGTGTTCCAGAAAATCAGAATTTTTCAAAAATTATTAATCTTGATGAGTCTGGCTATGTTATTGCAAAAGAAGATTGCAATACTAATGTTGCAGGTATATACGTAGCAGGAGATAACAGGGTAAAAGAAGTAAGACAACTAGTTACTGCGGTATCAGATGGCGCGGTGGCGGTAAAAGAGGCAATAAAATATATAAATAATAATTAAATGTGATAAAAAGTCAATTTTATTTGACTTTTTTTGTTTTTAGTCATATACTATACTGGTAAACCAAATTGGTATAGGAGTGTAATATGGACAAAAAAGAAAAAGTAATTGAAACTGCGAGAAGGCTATTTACAGAATATGGATATAAAAAGGTATCTATGGATGAGATAGCAAAAGAATCAAACGTTACTAAAAAAACAATTTATACTTATTTTAAAGATAAAGAATCTATGTTTAAGTACTTTATTGATGAAGAACTAAAGCATATGAGATTAATTGTTGAAAAAATAAAAAATAGTAACGATACTTTTATTAACAAATTAGGTAATGGTGTATATCAGGTTATTACCTATCGTAATAATAGTAAATTATTTTCTAATCTTATAAAAGATTTTAAAGATGAAAATTCTAATAAATACGAAAGTTTTAGTAAATTATATGATAAGGAAATAATCAATTATATAGAAACTGCTATTAGTGATGAAATAGAAAAAAACACAATAAAACCGTGTGATGTTCATCTTTCAGCATTTATCATATATAAGGTATTTATATCAGTAATGCTTGAATATGATAAAGAAATAGATGAAAAGAAATTTGTCAGCAAAATTATATCAATTTTAAAAGATGGTTTATTAGTTAAGAAAGAGGATGAAGAATAATGAAAGAAAAATTAAAAAGTAAATTTAAGTATGTAGTATTATTTGTTATACTATTTATTCCGTTTATTTATAGTTTCTTTTATTTAAAGGCATATTGGAATCCATATGGTAAGGGAAACATTGATAATTTACCAGTTGCTATAGTTAATGAAGATACTGGTGATAAAGGCGACTCTTTAATAGATGGAATAAAAGATTCAAAGAAGTTAAAAATATCTGTTGTATCTGAAAAGACAGCAGAAGAAGGGCTTAGTAAAGGAACTTATTATGCTGTTATAAAAGTTCCAGAAAGTTTTACAGCTGATATAAAAAGTGCTAGTACTAATAACAAAAAACATGCTACTATCACTTACTCTCCAAATCAAAAAACTAACTATTTATCTAGTCAAATTATTAACACAGTTGTTTTAACGGTTGAAAAGAATTTAGATAATGAAGTTAATAGCAAAATAGTTGAAGGTTTAACTGATAGTTTAAAAGAAGTACCTGGAAGTTTAGATACTATAAATTATGGATTTGATAAATTAAGTGATGGTACTAACAAGTTAAAAGATGGAAGTGAAAAGTTATCTAGTGGTACAAGTGAGTTAGCAAATAATTATACTTTATTTAACAATGGGGTAAGTAGTGTTAATAGTGGTGCTAATAGTTTACATAATGGTGCTAAAAGCTTAGATGATGGATTAGGCACTTTACAAGACTCATTAAGTAATATAGATTTATCTGGTCTAGAATATTTAGGGCAATCAGTTATGTTACTAAATGAAAGTGAAATAAGCTTTAATAGTGGGTTACAATCATATAATTCATTAGTTAGTTTTGCTTTGTCTAATCCGTCTTATTTAGGAGTTTCAACTTCTGTACTACACAATTATAATGAAATGATACCAGCAACTGATTATACGTTAGCAGAATATATAAATGTTATTGGTACAAAATTAAGTGCATCGAGTAATGCTATTGCAGCTGGGGTTTCTAGTTTAAATGATGGCATTAATGGTGATGCTTCACAGTTAAATACTTTAAAAACTAAGTTATCCGAATTACAGTTAGGTGTTGATAAATTAAAATCAGGCTCTAGTTCATTAGTAAAAGGAACAAACGAGTTAACTAAAGGCGTTAATGCATTAAATAAAAATTCTAATCAAATACTAAATGGTATTAATAATCTTAATACCGGTGCAGATACATTAAATAAAGGTGTATTAACATTAAATAGTAGTGTTTCTTCTGCTAAAGATGAATTATCATCTAAGACTTTAGATACAAAAGAAAGCGTTAAAAAGGTTGAAACATTAGCAGAATATAGTAGTAATCCTGTTAATGTAGAAACAAAAGAAGTAAACAAAGTAAGTAGCTATGGTACTGCATTTTCACCATTATTTATATCAGTAGGTTTATGGGTAGGATGCTTAATGATGTTTATGGTTTTATATTATGATAAAGAGGAAAGATTCGGAGTATTTAGTATAAATGATAATAGATTAGTTAAAAAGACTTTGGCATACCATGGTTTAATTACAATATCATCAGTTGTTTTAGCATTATGTTTAGATCTATTTTTAGACTATGATGTTACTAACTATGTATTATACTATGGATCATTTATCTTAATAGGAAATGCGTTTATGGCAATAACCCAGTTTTTAATAACTAACTTTAAAGATATTGGTAAGTTTATTGCGCTAATTCTTTTAGTATTACAACTTGCTGCATCAGGAGGAACATTCCCAATAGAAACGGTAACTAAAGGATTTAGATGGATGAATAATTATTTACCTATGACGTATTCAATTAATTTATTAAAAGAATCACTAGTTAAGGTAAACACATCTTTACTTACAAATTCACTAATTGTATTAATAGTAATATTAATAGTGTTCTTTACTTTAAACATTGTTAGAGATTTTATAAAACAAAAAAAGGCTAATTAAATTGGCCTTTTTATTATTACCAGTTGTTATTATTGCAACCGCATCCACAGTTATTTCTATTTCCTGAGCCAAAGCCCCAGAATAAGAAGAATAATATAAATACAACTATTATAATCCAAATCCAGCTTGAACCATTATTATTGTTATCATAAACTGGATATGCATAACCTCCAGGATATCCAGGATAGTACATATTAAACACTCCCTTCCAATATAGTATATTTCTTTATAGGAAAAAGAAGCAGTTAAAATGTCTTATGTATTAAACAATAAATGTAGATTCATCTATAAATCTATATTTTGTTTTATATTTTAATTCCCTAACTAACCTTGATAAGGCATCATCCTTAGCCTTTGCTTCTAACATTATATCTACGTCTTTGTTATATTGTTTTAATATTTCTACAAACTTTATAAAATCATTACTGTTTATATAATCATGATGACTTCTAAATTCTTTTTTCAATTTGCTTTTAGGCGACGAAAAATGAAACTTTGGAGTAGTCTTTTTCCAAGTATTTATTATTTTTTCTATATAGTCTTCTATTTTTTCACCTTCATTATTACATACGTAATGATGATAATCTAATACCATCGGAATGTTTAATTTATTACATAAACTAAGTACGTCTTTTATGTTATAAACCTTATCATCATTTTCCACAGCAATACATTTTTGTATATGCTTTGGAAGTTTATTAAAATTATTTATAAATCTTGTAATAGATGCCTTTTTACCACACGCACTACTACCAACGTGTAATATTATTATGGGATTTTTAATGTTTAAAGCGTTTAAAACTTTATAATGATATTCTAAAATCTGAAAGGTATTAGTTACTATTCTTTTATCCATACTGTTTAATACTGCATATTGATCAGGGTGGGTATCTACTCTTATTTTGTTATCATTTATTATTTTTCCTATTTTTTTATATTCAATAATTAAAGGTGTGATATAATCAAAATTTACTTTATCATGAGTTGCTAGTGGAACAAGTTTAGAAGTCAATCTATAAAAATGATAATTGTTTTTAACATTATAAATTATTATCTCTTTTAGATTCTTTAAATTGTTTTTTGTAATATCAAGTAATTTATCCACAGTATAATTTTTATTTAGATAATTAGTATATGTTACCGTACTTGATGTGGTTACATTATCCATTGCTTTAGAAAGCGCTACGTATCCTAATCTTATTTTCATATATATCACCATTACTATTATGGCTATTTTTGTATAAATATGATATTATATTTGTATAATTTAATGAGGTGATGATATGAATTTACTTATTACGAACCTAATAAAAGAAGGTATAAAACCAGTAAGTACTACAGAAGACGAGATAAAATTCGATGCTGGGTATGAAAGTTATGAGTTTTACAATGCAATACTTAACTCTGCAAAAGAAAGATTATATATATATGGAAGAAAAAATAGAAAATTATTTACTAAAAATAATACTAAAATAAAAAAACTAATTGATAATAATATAGATTTTAAGTGTTTATTTTTAAGCAACAAATCAAGTGAAAGCATACTTAATATGGCACAGGATAATGATAATTTTAAAAATGATTTAGAAAAAATAATTTTAAAGGTCAAGGAAAAGTTTAATGATAATTTAGAGTACTTTAGAAAATATGATTTTCAGCAGACAAAAAGAATAATTATCGTTGATGATTTAATTATTTATGTACCTGTTACATTTGAAAATGGTAGTGTAAAGCATTTCACTAAAAAAGAATTTAGTATTATAAAATCTAATAGTAAACTTGGAATGAGTTTACTTGCTGAATTTAAAAAAGTATGGGATATATCAAAAAGTATATAAAAACTAGAAGATTTTGGTCTTCTAGTTTTTGGTTTCTAAGAATGCTTTATATCCTTTATAAGCTGAATATATGTCATATTTACTAGATACTTCGTATGGTGAATGCATTGATATTATTGGAACACCGCAATCTATAACGTCCATTCCTTTATCTGCTAAGATGTACGCTATCGTACCTCCTCCACCTAAATCTACTTTTCCAAGTTCTGATACTTGATATGTAACATTAGCATTTTCAAAAATACCTCTTACTTTTGCAACGAACTCAGCATTAGCATCAGATGCACCAGATTTACCACGAGAACCCGTATATTTACATAACTCGACTCCATATCCGATATATGAAGCATTGTTTTTTTCGGATACTGTTTGATAATTTGGATCAACACCAGCACCAACGTCTGCCGAAAGCATTATGGAATTACAATAAGTTTTATTTAATGCACCTGGTGTATTTTCATTCTTCTTGTTTAATAATTCATTTATAAAATAATCAAACATTTCAGAACACATCCCGGTGTTTCCTACACTTCCAATTTCCTCTTTATCAGAAAACATTGCAACCATTGTTTTATCATTTTCATTACTATCTAATAAAGCTTTAACAGAAGCATACGCACAAACCCTGTCATCTTGTCCATAACCTGCTACCATGCTATTATCAAATCCTAGGTTTCTAGCTTTGAAAGCTGGTACAACTTCAAGCTCTGAACTATAGAAATCTATTTCATTTATTCCATATTTTTCATTAATTAGATTCATTATGTTTTCTTTTACTGAATCATCATTTGATGGAATACTACCTACTAGAAGGTTTAAATCTTCTCCTTCAATGGCTTTACCTATTTTCTTTTCATATTGTTCTCCAGCTAAATGCGGTAATATATCTGTTATGGTAAATATTGGATCATTGTCATTTTCACCGATGTTTATCTCAATTTTCTCACCATTTGCTTTAACAACCACCCCATGAATTGCAAGAGGTATTGTTGTCCATTGATATTTTTTGATTCCACCATAGTAATGGGTTTTAAATAATCCTAATTTAGCATCTTCATACAAAGGGCTTGGCTTTAAATCTAATCTTGGTGAATCTATGTGAGAACCGATTAAGTTTATACCATCAGTTATTTTATTACTTCCTATTTTAGCAGCATAAATACTTTTACCTCTGTTAGACATATAAACCTTATCACCATTTTCTATCTTTTCTTTATCATTAATGTTTATATATCCATTTTTTTCTAACATACTAATAATTTCATTAGAAGCTTCTCTTTCTGTTTTAGCAATATTTAGAAAATTAACATAGTCTTTACAAAAATCCATAATTTCTTTTTTTTCATTTTCACTTAAGTTTTTCCATCCACAAATCTTTTTATTAAGTATTTTGTTATCCATAACTTTTCCTCCTAATTATATAATACCACCATATTAAAAAAATATTGTAAAAAAAAGTTATTTCTTATATTTTATGAAAAAAGTTATATTTACATTATTATTTACTGTGGATAATTGCTTATGTTGACCGGAAATATTAGCTATGATATTATTGGCATAGGATAATGAAAATATAATTTTGGTAAGGAAAGGGAAGTATTTATGGAAGTAACATTTAGAGAAATGAAGAAAAAAGATATTCCAGAGGTAGTTGCACTTTGTAATGAAGTCTTTGAAGAAGAAACATCTTTAGAATATGCGATGAAAACGTATAAAAAAAATAGGAAAGATCCTAATTCGATTTACATAGTAGGTATTGCAGAAGGTAAAATAGTATCACATTTAAAGATAACTGTAATACATACAATATATGAAAATATGAATACATATTCAATATTAAATCATGTTGGTGTAAAAAAAGAATATAGAAGACATGGCATTGCAACAAAGATGTTAGATGAGGCGTTTAGGATTTCAAAGGAACATGGTTGTAAAAAGGTAGAGTTATGGAGTAACAACGTAAGAACTGCAGCGCATGCTTGTTATTATAATTATGGATTTGCATTAGACGAAGCTGGATTTTTCTCAATGAGTGTAAAATAAAACAAAAATATTGTAGGAGAAAGTATTATGAGAATAGAAAAGGTTTTTATAGGTGGATGGTTTCAAAGAACTACACTACAATTAAGTGAAATATATGATTTTTTAAGGGAAGGTAAATCAGAGCTTGCTTTGGATAAAAAGAAATTAATTAAGTTACACGACGCTTTAGATTTAAGTACTATTGACTATGGGATAGATGGCTTAGAGTTTATTAAAGTAACAACTAGAGCAGGGGTTAATATAAAAATATTTGAAGATGGTTTAATCGTTTTAAATGACTCAGATGTTAATGAATTTTCGTTATTTAATGATATTGATTCATTAGCGAGTTATTATGAAACAAAACTATCGCCTGCATTAAGTTACATTTTTAGTTTAGGTGCGCCAGTACCAAAAGAACTTGCAAACATTGAAACGGTATTTCCATATTTCATAGTTTTAAACAAGGCTACTAAAAATGATATTGCAACGCTTCTTGCAAAAACTGAAAAAGAAAAATATTTTGAGTTTAGCAATAGTGATTATGATGTTGTAAGAGGAAATAAATATTATTTTATTAACAACAAAACAAAATCCATAGAACAAATCGAAAGATACATAGAAGAGCAAATATTCATAAGAGAGTTTAAAGGACAATTACATAGATATTTAAATTTACATAGAATTATATGGGAAAAGATTGATGCCGTTAAAGAAAATGCTAAAGTAAAAGGTAAAGATATCGTTGCTTTTACTAATAAATTAGATGGTTATAAGAAAACGGTTACCCTAATTGATTCTAGAATCAACCAAATGAATACTTATATAAGTACAAGAGAAAAGATTGCTAAAAGCGATAATTCTTTAACAGAATCTTTAGATCTTATTGGTTATAGGTATGAAACACTTAAAAATACCGTTTCATACATGCAGCAAATTTGGTCTATGACTAAAAACTATCTATCGCAAGCAGAAAAGTTATTTGCGGGATTAGAATCACAAATAACAGAAAAGTCTATTGGAAGCTTAACTATCGTTACTGCAATGGGTGTTGGTGCATCATTAATAGATTTATTTACAGAATCAGCGCCATCATTTTCAGTGTTTGGAGTTATTTACTTCTTTATATTGGCAATAGTTGGTTGGTCAGTAAATAAACTTATGAAAACGATATCAGAAAACAGAAAATATGAAATACAGGATATCGAATACGATAAGAACATTAAATAATTATGAATAGCATTACTAAAGAAACCAAAAGAATACTTAAAAAGTGTTCTTTTGAAATTATACTAAAGTTTATTATTTCTGTTTGTTATCGTGGGTCTTTACTTGTTATACCAATAATGTGGGGAAAAATAGTTGACTATGCAACTATAAAAAACTTTCCATCTTCATATAGAATGATAATAATTGCAGTTGGAGTTATGTTATTTTATTATGCCAGTGTTGCTCTAAACCAAATCTTTTATTATTTGTTATATAATAAGATGTATAAATTATATTCTAAATTAGCATACTCTTCATTTATAAATAACTCGATACACAGTATATCAAGATTTAAAATAAGTGAGTTTAATAATATCATTAATAATGATATAGATATAATTGTGGCGTTTTTCTCTGATACCATAATTAAGGTAATTCAGATTATGGAATTCTTAATTATATACTATTACTTTTATACTATAGATATAAGAATGTTTATCGCAACGGTTGCGGTTTCATTAACGATGGTATTGGTTTTAGGTATTTTAAATAGGAGAACTGGCAAATTAAACGCAAGAAGAAAATCAGCGTTAGATAAGAAAACCTCAATTACACATGAAGTATTTAATACGGTTAAAGAAATAAAGGGTTTTTATGTATTTAAAAGTGTTAATGAAAGAGTAAAAGAAAAATGTGCTAATTATTTGAAATCTCATTCTACACTTAATACTTATTCTACTGTTATTAAACAAATTGTTTTTGTTATTATAGAATTTGCTAGATATGCTTTGGTTGCATATGGTATATATTTGTTTTCTATAGGTCAAATGGAAATAGGAACAATTCTAGTTATTTATACATATTATACAAAAATAATTGAAAATTATGAGATTATTGGTACACTAACCTCGGGTATTCAGGATGCCAAAGTATCTCTTAAAAGATTTAATAAATTAATTGAGTATAGAAGTGCCAATAATGATACTACTTGCGTAGATAAAAAAGATTATACAGGTAAAATAAAATTCGAAAATGTTTTATATGGTAATAAGAAAGATCCAATTTTAAAAGATGTATCATTTATTGCTAAAGAAAACGCAATATCAGTAATTACTGGTCCAGCTGGTTCTGGTAAAACAGGAATATTTGATTTACTTATGAAGATGAATAGAAAGCATAAAGGAAATATATTCATAGATGATGTTCCATATGAAAAGATAGATGATAATACTTTTTATAATCTAATCTCATTAGTTAGAAAAGAACCGAACTTTTTTGATTTAAGTATTAAAGATAATTTAATGCTTGTAGGTGGAAATTTTAAAGAAGTAAAAAAAGTATGTGAAAAACTTGGTATCCATGATGAGATAATGGGATTAAAAGATGGATACAATACTGAAATTAACAATATTAATGCTAAAGTATCTCTTAATTTAAAAAGAGGTATTGCAATTGCTAGAGTAATCTTAAAAAATTCTAAAATAATTATGTTTGATGAAATAATTGATACATTAGAACCTAATCTTCAAAGTAGAGTTTTAGAATTGCTAGATGAATTAAAAAAGGATCATACTATACTTATAATATCAAGAGAAGAAAATATTTTAGAAAAATCAGATAAGATTATAAGACTTGATAATAATAAAATAAAGAGAAATAACAAAAGAGTATTGATTTAATTTTCAATACTTTTTTGTTACAATATAGATAGGTGATATAAATGAAATACAAAAAAGTTACACAAAAACCATATTGCTGTACGGCGGCTTGCTTAGAAATGATTTTAAGAAGAAATGGTATAAATGATTATGAGCAGGAAGATATTGCATATGATTTAGGCCTTATAGTGCCTCCAGATTATGTAGATAGATTTAAAAGGGTAAGAACTGGACAAAAGCCAATTGCTGGTTATGGAACCCAAATACAGAAAGAGAAATATTCAGTAAATAATTTTTTTAAGAAAAATAACATTCCACTTATTAATGAATATCATTATATAACCGGTATAAAGGAAGCTAAAAAGTTTTTAAAGGATAATGATAAAAATGATATATTAGTATGTCTTCATTGTGCAACTTTATATGACGCACCGCACGCTAATTGGGGGCATATGGTTTTATATGATCATATGGAAGATGATTATTTTGTTCTTCAAGATCCGGCTGATAATCATGATATAGAAAAGATAAAACTTGATAAAGTGCTTGAAGCAATAAAAGTTCATGGTGTTAAAAAAGCAGGTGGATTTTGGTTAATAAAAAAGACTTATATGAATGAATTATAAGCTTTTTTTATTATAGGATTTTTTTAAAATATATTAAAACGCCTGGATTAGTGTTGTGATTTTATAAGTATTAATTTATAAATTATTAATATTTAATATGTCTTCTATACTATTTACCCTGAAGTCATATTTTTCAACATTACCAAAACCATATGATGCATATATAAAAGGTATATTGGCAAAATCAGCAGCTTCTTTATCGCTTATGGTGTCACCTACATAATAAGCATTCTTATCTATATTGTTTCTTTTCATTACAAGCTTTATATTTTCACCTTTTGTTAATTTTGTTTTACCACTGCATTCATAATCTTCGAAATAATTATGAAGCCCGCTTGTTCTTAGAAAAGATTCTATGTAACCTTCTATGCAATTACTTACAATATATAATTTGTATTTTTTTGATAATTCTTTAATTGTTTCGATCATATCAGGATATAAGTTACCACCATTTTTTAATAAGTTATCTATGTTATGGTTAAAGGCTTCTTTTGCATATTTATTTTGCTTTTCTTCACTTAAATAACCATAGTAGACTACTTTTATGTCATCAAATGATTTTCCCATTAATCTTTTTACTGTATCAGAAGTTATATTATATTTTATATCATCATATTTATTTTTTATATCTGCAAGTGATTTAACACAGCTGTCTATCGTATCCCATAATACACCGTCTAAGTCAAAAAGAATGCTTCCTTGTTTATTCATATATTAATCTATTCTCCATAATTGAAATTTACCGGTAATTTCATCTACGTCTTTTGTATCTCCATAAATTATTGCACCCATATATTCAAGTTTTTCGTTTTCTTTATTACTAATAGATTTGACAAGTTCTTCATCTGTTCTTGTATCTAGCATATCTTTAGGATAATCAGCAACCAAAAGATTAGGATTATTTTTAGCCTTATCAATAGCATTTCTTAATTTTCCTGGTTTTACTTTAGTAATTATAAATGGAAACTTACTTATTCCCAAATGATTTGTACCTGATTTATCAGTAATAATTTTTTTACCCATTATTTCTTCATTAGAATATTTACCAATTGAAATAGCTAAATGTCCTATAACGTTTAGTGCAATGTTAGCCTCTACATTAGTTGCAATAATTCCAACTATTTTTTTATCTTCATAATTCATGTTAATTCTCCTTTATATGTTTATTTTATCATAAAGTTATATATAATAAAAACCCGAAACATAAAAGTTCGAGTTTCTTATCAATCTGGTGCCGCTTGTAGGAATCGGACCTACAGCTAATCATTACGAGTGACTTGTTTTACCATTAAACTAAAGCGGCATAAAAGTTCTACTTAAAGAACCCATTTACTACGTGTTTAGTTTCATTAACAATCATAAAGGCATTTTTATCTATTTTTTTAATAATGGTTTGTAAGTTATCAAGTTTTTTATTATCTACTTCTATAAATAGCATAATTTTTTTTGAGTCATCTTTTCCAGTACAATCAATTTGTGAAACAGCATATCCTTCGTTTCTTATAATATCTATTTTTTCTTTTGGTAAATCATCAAGTATTACTTGCATTGACATTTTACCATTAATTAATTTGTTAGATAACGTTGTACCTAAAAACGTACCAATGGCATATCCTCCCGCGTAACATAATGCAATCCAAATGCTTTTTATGTTGGTCATTAATGCCTCTCTTACTACTAAAAACCAAATTATTACATCAATAAAGCCTATTATTGTTGCAATGATTCTTTTGTTTTTCACCGTTAATACGGTAACTATTGTTCCTAAAGATACTTCTACTATTCTTACAAAAAATATCTTTAAGCATAATGAAAGTAGTTCCATTTTTTCTTCTCCTTATTGCTAAATTTATAATATCATAATTATTTTTTTTCTTCAATAGAAAAAAAGTGCCTTTAGTGATATAATGGTCTTAATGGAGGAAAAATATGAATAAAAATTTAGAAATAAGAAGAAATACTAACGTTTTATTTGTTTTAAATATAGTAGTTTTAATTACTATGGTATTTTTTAGAAATTACTATGGTAAGCTTGGCTATACAAATGTGATAATAAATACTTTTTTAGTAATAGATGTTTTAATATTAATTTTAGGTATTATATATAATGTTAAATTTATTAAGAAACCAAATAAGTATGATAATACTAAAACCTTTATAATAATGATGGTAATATTTTTCTGTTATTTACTTCTTAATACGGTAGGAACAATTGTGATAAACAAGATAGTTCGCGGATCTTATACAAAAATGGCTAGTAATGTATCTAGTTATTGTGAAGAATATATTTGTGATAAATATGAGACTTTAGCAGGTAATGGATATGAAGTATTTGTTATATATAATACATATTATGATTATGATAATAAGGAAAATAAATTAGAAATAAAAACAAAGTATAACAAAGATGAAGTGGTTTCTGTTATAGCAACTGTTTATTCTAGAAAACAAATGTTTTCAGAAACTTTGATTAAAGAAAAATTAAAAGATTATTTTTACATATTTGATACTGAACTTGTCGAATCTAAAATTAGAGAAGCTTTTGAAAAAAGGTTTGATGGAGATGTAACTGATCAAAATATAAATTATAAAGTAAGAGAAGTTTATAATAAAAAAGGCGAGTTAGAAAAATTGAAAACTATTATAACCTTAGAATTAAAACAAGACTAACTTGTTTTTTTTTGCTTTTTTTGTTAATATGATTAAAGAATAATAAGAGGTGATTATATGTTAGATTACTTTAATGCTAATCCTATGTTATTAGTAGCAATAGCAGTGTTTGTGGTATGTTTAATAATCGGATTTTTAGGTGATAAACGTTTAAAAAAAGAAAATAAGATTGGGAGTTTGCTTAATAATGCTGATAAAAATAATATAGCTTCATCATCTGAAGAGAAGGATGATAATGATTTAGAAGATAATAATGAAGTGGTAAATGCAATAGATAACGTGTTTGAATCACAAAATACGGTTGATGGAGATCCAGATTTAAATGTCGCACCACCAATTGATTCAGTAGCAACACAATTTGATTTTGGAACAAATACTGTGGAGAATTCGTTAGAATCTCAAAGTGAACAAATGCCAAACATAAATCAGGATGCTTTTAATAATCCTGTGGATAATATAGTTCAAGAACCAGTAGTTAATGAAAATTTTGTTTTTCCGGCGGAAAACGCCCCTCAAGATATTATTAATCAGGATACATCAGAAAATGATATAAATAATATATTTTAAGCCTTATAAAACAAGGCTTTTTAATTGCTACTTGAAAATTAATTTTAAAATGGCGATTAAATATGTTATAATCTTGATATAACAAAATATGAATAAAAAGGATAATAGGAGGTAGTATGACAGTAGATAGTATACTTACAATAATTAAAGATATAATTGATATATGCCTTGTATGGGCTGGTTTATATTTCGTATTAAAAAGTATTAAAAATAACGTTAAATTCACAATGCTTTTTAAGGGAATAATAATAATAGTAATAGTAAAAGTGTTGAGTGATTTGTTTGATTTAACCGCAATTGGCTTACTTTTAGAGTATGTGGTTATGTGGGGACCTTTAGCACTTGTTATAGTGTTCCAACCGGAAATAAGAACAGTTTTAGAGCAATTAGGAAGAACACAACTTCTTGGTAGACATAAAGTTTTAACAATTTCTGAAAGAGAAAGAATAGTTTATGAGATAGGTCTTGCTTTAGAATACTTAAAGAAACACCGTATTGGTGCCTTAATAGTAATTGAAAGAGATACTTCTTTAGCTGAGTATATAGAAAGATCTAAGAAGTTATATGCAGAAATTTCTAATGAATTATTAGTTGCAATATTCTTCCCAGATAATCCACTTCATGATGGTGGTGTAATAATCCAAGGTGATAAGATTACGAGTGCAGGAGCAGTATTTCCAACTACCGTTGAGATGAAGTTTAGTAAGAGATTAGGTACAAGACATAGAGCAGCAATAGGAATAAGTGAAGAGTCTGATGCTATTGCAATAATTGTATCTGAAGAAACAGGTAGAATATCAGTAGCGATAAATGGTGATTTAAATTATAATTTATCACTTGAAGAAGCTAAGATGTTAATATTAGATGAATTAAAGCCAAAGAAAGCTACTGAGTTTGAATATGAAATAGAAGAAAATGAGGATGGTGATGAAAATGCTTAATATATTTAAAGCCATTGGTCATTTTATAGATAAAAAAATAATTCTTCCAATAACTAAGTTTTTTGTTGCAATATCAAATAAGCTTAAAGGAAACGGCGGAAGTATAGAAAAGATATTATCAAAAAAATCAGGGCTAATTATTGTTTCTTTAATAATAGCTCTTGGAGTGTTCTTTATCGCTGATTCTAAAACAACGTCTCTTATTGAAACGTCAGCGGAAGTACTTTATGATCAACCGATTACAGCAACTTATAATGAAGAGGCGTATGTTGTTGAAGGATTACCTAAAACGGTTGATATAACACTAATAGGTAGAAAGTCAGATGTTTACTTAGCAAAACAACTACCAACTAATGACATAACAGTTGATTTAACCGGATTAAAACCTGGTGTTCATAAAGTTAATCTTAAGTATAAGAAAGCATTAAGTTCAGTTGAATATAAGTTAGATCCATCTGTTGCAACAATCGTTATTTATGAAAAAGTATCAGTTGAAAAAGAAGTAAATTATGAAGTTATAAATAAAGATAAAATTGATTCTAAGTTAATGGTAGAAGATGTAACACTTAGTACTGATAAAGTATTTGTAAAAGGAAATGAAGCAAAACTTAATGAAGTTGCATCAGTAAAAGCTTTAATAGATCTTAAAAACTTGGTTGATCCGGCCGTTGGGGAACAAGAATTAAAAGACGTTAAGCTTGTTGCTTATGATAATAAAGGTAAAAAAGTTGATGTTGAAGTTGTACCTTCAAAAATAAATGCAACTGTTAAGATTACATCTCCGCAAAAAGAAGTTCCTATAAGGGTTATTCCTAAGAACTATAAAAACATAGTATTTGGTAAATCAATTAGTAATATAACTACTGACATTACTAAAGTTACGGTATATGGTAGTTCAGATAAATTAGAAAAAATTACTTACATACCAGTTTATGTTGACGTAAGTGAATTAAAAGAAGATAAAAAATATTCTATTACTATTAAAAAGCCAACTGGAGTAAGAGCGATAAGTGAAAATACTGTTAATGTAAGTGTGGCACTTGGTGATGAAACTACTAAAGAAATTAATGATGTATATTTAGAGTATGAAAACCTAGGCGATGGTTTAACCGTTCAGGCGGTAGATCAAAACAACACTAAAGTTACGGTAAGCGTAAAAGGTGTTCAAAGCGTATTATCTGGACTTGATCCAACTACTATTAAAGCCTATGTTGATTTAAAAGGTTTAGGTGTTGGAGAGCATGAAATACCTGTAGAAGTAAGCGGTTCTGACTTAAGAATTAAGTATTCTTCTAAGACAACTAAAGTAACTTTAAGAATAACTGAAAAAAAATAAAAATATAATAAAATAAGTTGACAAATGTACCGATTTAAAGTAGAATTTAAATTGGTACATTTTATAAACCCACATAAGTTTGTCCTGGGAAAACAGACTTATAAAGGAAAGGAAATAAAATATGACAACATTTATGGCTAATGCCTCAAACATTGAGCGTAAATGGTATGTTATTGATGCTAAGGGAAAACCACTTGGTAGAGTAGCTTCAAAGGCTGCTGTTATGTTAAGAGGAAAACATAAAGCAACTTTTACTCCACATGTTGATTGCGGAGATAACATTATCATTATTAACGCTAAAGAAGTAGTATTAACAGGAAATAAGTTAGACCAAAAAATTTATTATAACCACAGTGGTTATACAGGCGGTTTAAGAGAAAGAACTGCAAAAGAAATGCGTGAAAATTATCCAGTAGAAATGGTTGAAAGAGCTGTTAAAGGAATGCTTCCAAAAGGAAGATTAGGACGTCAAATGTATAAAAAATTATTTGTATACGCTGGTCCTGAACATAAACAACAAGCTCAAAAGCCAGAACAAGTGGAAATTTAAGGAGGATATGTAAATGGCAAAAACATTCATTGGTACAGGTCGTCGTAAAAGCTCTATTGCTAGAGTAAGAATGACTTCAGGAAAAGGTAAAATTACTATCAATGGTAGAGACGTTAATGAATACCTTCCTTTCAAAACTTTAGTTATGGATTTAAAACAACCATTAGAAGCTACTAAGACTGCTGATAAGTTTGATATTGATGTAGATGTACAAGGTGGTGGATTCTCTGGTCAAACAGGTGCAATCCGTTTAGGTATTACAAGAGCATTATTACAATATGATATAAATACTGATCCAACTTCTGAATCTTCATTTAGAAAGATATTAAAACAAGCAGGATTTATAACTCGTGACGCAAGAGTTAAAGAACGTAAGAAATATGGTCTTAAAAAAGCACGTCGTGCTCCACAATTTAGTAAACGTTAATATTTACGAATTTCAATATTTGAAAAAAGTCCGATATATTCGGGCTTTTTTATATGTTAGAAAATATAAATAGAACTATCATTGTAGGTTGCAGATATGAACACAATGTTTTAAGTTGATAAAATATGTTAGAGTTATATAATATGTTGTATTGATATTAGTTTTAATATATAATGATTAATAAGAAATGAGGCAGGTTATGAAAAACTATAAAAAGTATATATTTGATTTAGATTATACATTATTAATACCTGATTGGTCTATGGAAGATGAGTTTTTAAGAAAAAGTATACCTTTAGAGGAACAAGAAAAATTTTTTGATCAAAAACAATCTATATTAAATAAATATGAATTAGAATTTCCAAAATATAATTTTAAAACACTAAGTAATTTTTTCAAAAGTTATGGATTTAGTATGAGCGAAGAAACAATAAATGGTTGGATGATTCATAACGGAGAAACTATAAAAGACCAAGTTGTTGATGGAGTTGTTGAGTTGTTTGATTATTTAAAATCAAATAATAAAGATATAGTAATTCTTACTAGCTGGTTTAGTGGAACTCAAATACCAAGATTAAAACGAACTGGTTTATATGAATATATTGATCGAATTGTTGCTGGTGAGGATGCAATGAAACCTGATTTAAAATCTTTTGAACTAGCGATTGGGGATACAAACAAAGAAGATTGCATTATGATTGGAGATAGTATCAAGAGCGATAAAACTGGTGCCGATAATGCAGGAATAGATTGTTATATAGTAGATGAAGAACATAGTATTAGAGATTTTCTAGAGATGATTATAAATAAAAAAGATAATGAAAAAGTAATTAAGGTGATAAAATGAATAGTAATTATGAGACTCATAAACAGGAAATTAAAAGGGTTTTACTTGAAATATGGAATTATATGAAACTTAATCAGCCATTAGAAAAGTGTGATTTAATAATTGGATGTGGCTGTTCTGATTTGAACATTCCAATAAAATGTGCAAATTTATTAAAACAAGGATATGGATCTAAAATTTTATTTGCAGGAGGTTTAGGAAAACAAACTGAAGGTTTCTTTGAAAAGACAGAAGCTGAGATTTATAAAGATATTGCTATGCAAAACGGAATAAGACCTGACGATATTATAATCGAAACAAAGTCATCTAACACAGGAGATAATTTTAGATTTGCAGAAGAAATATTAAATAATCAAGGAATTAAATATGATAAAGTTGTTATTGTACATAGACCATTTGATGAAAGAAGAACGTTATCTTGTGCACAATCAATTTTAAAAAATAAACATTTAATAATTACGTCACCTGATATAACTTTTGATGAGTTTTTTGATACATTAGATAATAAACCTTACCAAGATATTATAGGTGAAATATCCGTTATTGTTGGCGATATTCAAAGAATAATAATATATCCTCAATTTGGATGGCAATTAGAAAATTATGTTCCTGAGGAAATTAAAAAAGATTATTTTTATCTTAAAGATTTAGGATTTTCTAAATATATATTATCTGTAACAGAAATAAAAGATTTAATAAATAAACATGGTTTGGTAGAAGGACAAAAAGAAAATTATTTTAATTAAATGAAAAATGTTGAAAAAGTCTAGAAATACATTTTAGACTTTTTATTTTGACATATTTCTTACAATTATAGATAGTATTATTATTTTTGGGATCATCCTGAAACATTTTAATAACAAATATTTGATTGTATGTTATAATTTATAATAGGTGATGCTAGATGAAGTCAAAAGAGTTTAAAACCTTATCTGAGCAAATTGATATATTAAAAAATCGTGGGTTGGTAATTAATGATGTGGATAAGGCAGAAGGACTTTTATTAAGGGAAAATTACTTTTTTATTAATGGATATAGACATATATTTATGAAAAGTAGTAAAGGTAATGATTTTATAAAGGGTACTACTTTCGAGGAGTTATATGCTGTGTTTCAATTTGATAGGAGTTTTAGAAATCTTTTATTTAAGAATTTACTTATTGTTGAAAACAATTTAAAGTCTATAATGGCATATAATTTATCTAGAAAGTATGGTATAAAGGAAAAGGATTATTTAAAACCATCAAACTTTTCTCAGGATTCAAAAAAAATAAGACAAGTTAATGATGTTTTAAATAAAATAAAAAGACAACTTAAATTAAATGGAAGACAACATAGTGCGACACTTCACTATTTAAGTAATTATGGATATGTTCCTTTATGGATATTGGTTAAGTTATTAACTTTTGGAATGATTAATGAATTATATTCAATATTAAAGCCAGAAGATAAACTGGTTATTGCAGAGTATTATAATTTAGATGTTGAAACACTTACTGTATATATTTCTATTTTAGCTAATTATAGAAACCTATGTGCTCATGAGGATATAGTATATGAACATAAAACCCAAAAGGAAATACTTGATACTAGATACCATAGAGAGCTTAATATACCAACTATGAATGATGAGTATATATATGGTAAAAACGATATGTTCGCGGTTGTTATAATGCTTAAATATATGCTTACTGATAGTGATTTTGTTGATTTTGTTAATGAAGTTGATTATGATTTAAGTATTTTAGATGGTAGAGTTGATATAATACCACAAAATAAAATATTAGATAGAATGGGCTTTCCAAGTAATTGGGCTGAAATAGCTAGACTCAAATAGGAGGTTAATATGGATAAAATAGAATACATAGAAGGAACCAAGAAGAAAAAGAAAAGAAATCTTGGACCAATAAAGTTTATCGTTATAATTATAATTGCGTTTTTAGTAGGTGCTGGAATTATGTATTTATACAGTAAGGAAAATCCTACGGTTATAACTAAGGATAGAACTTTTTCTGAAACTAAGGTAACCGAAGAAGCAATGGAAGATGCAATTGATAAAGTTTATGATGCGGTTTTATGTATTGAGGTATTATCAGAAGATGGTAGTGCAGTAAGTTCTGGTACTGGATTCGTTTATGAAAAAGATGGTAAATATGGGTATGTATTAACTAATGCGCATGTTGTATCAGGTGCTAAAACAGTACAAGGTATTTTATCAAATAATAACGCGGTTACTTTAACAGTACTAGGGTATGACTCTTATACTGATTTAGCAGTTTTAAGAATGGATGCTAAAGATGTTTTACAAGTTGTAAGTATTGGTAAGAGTGAGAATATTAAAGTTGGTAATAGCGTATTTACAGTGGGTTCTCCACTTGGATCAGCTTATGCAGGAACTGTAACTAAGGGAATATTATCTGGTAAGGATAGATTGATTGAAACAAGTTCTTCTAACGCAAATTCACTTACAACAGAGTCATACATAGTAAAAGTATTACAAACAGATGCTGCAATTTCTCCTGGTAATAGTGGTGGGCCACTAGTTAATTTAGCAGGTGATGTAATAGGTATAACATCATTAAAGTTAGTTGATACTCAAGTAGAGGGAATGGGATTTGCTATACCTATAGAAGATGCTATGAATTATGTTGATACACTAGCACAAGGAAAAGAAATTCAAAGACCAATAATTGGTGTTCAATTACTTGATTTAACTAATAAGTATGCATTATATAGATATGGTATAAACGTTGATTCTAGCATTAAATCTGGCGTTATACTAGTTAAAGTTAATGATGGATATCCTGCAAGTAATGGAGGATTAAAAGATGGAGATATTATTACTAAAGTAGATGGTGAAAAAGTAACTACTGTATCAGAGTTTAAATACCAATTATATAGACATAAAATAGGTGATGAAATAGAAGTTACTTACTATAGAAATAGTAAGGAAAACAAAACAACAATAAAACTGGATAAAACAAATTAAGAAACGTTAAGTTTCTTTTTTTTCACCAATCTAGGTATTAATCATACAATACCATGAAGGAAGTGATAATATGGTTATAGTAGATGCAGGGCATGGAGGATCAGATCCAGGTGCTTCTAGTGGAGATATAATTGAAAAGGAGTATACGCTTAAAATGGCTAATTATATGTATAACAGATTTAAAGATTTAGGTATACCAACTGTTATTACTAGAACAGGAGATACAACACTTAATCCAACAGATCGTATAAATACTATCAGGCCAAACATATCAAGTAGTGATGATATAGTTATATCTAATCACTTGAATGCAGGAGGACATACTTAGCTCTTGTATGGATTAAATTTATAAGGGTATTAAGACGGTTGTATTTAAATGAAAGAAAATTATTGATAAAGAATACTAAAATTAAGTTTTTGAACTTATTATTGGTACAAAAATAAGAATTTTCAATAAATTCTGCTTTAAATATTAAAAATTGTCGAATTTTGTTATATAATGTAATTAAGAATAGCAGTATCATTCTTTTTAAGATGGATACTGCTTATTTTTTTGAAGCGAGGTGTAGTAATGGCAAAGAAAAAATATGAAACACAATTCAGTATTTATAAAGTTGATTATGAAAGAGCTGTTAAGTATTTCGACACAGAATATGATCTTAAAATCATATCTTATGCAGAGTTAGAAAATCAAATATTAAAAACTATAAAAAAAGAAGTTTTACAAAAGAAGAAAAATGAGATTGTAAGTGTTTCTAATAATGGCTTTAATGGTTTAGTATTTAAAACATATCATTATCCATCTTGGTATGGAATGATAGACAATATGTTGGAAGAGGATATTGATTTGTCTAATACTCATATTTCATATGTTTTATCATATTTGAAAGATGGTAATATCTTTTTGCTTACTGGTGGATTAGGTAGTAATTATATTTCTGAGTATACTCAAAGAAACTATGGATTGTATTTATTACCTAAAATAATGAAAGAAAATAGTGCAGCAATAAAATCCGTTTTAGAAAACAGAATGTCTGGTAATAAATTATCAAGCAAACACTCTAATAGAAATGTGACAACGATAAGTACAGAAAATGATATGAGTTCTATATTTAGAGAATTATCATTAGAGTTTGATAAAGAAATGATTGAGTTACTGGGCATTGAAATAGATGAAAATAAAAGGGTAAAGAGCTTAAATCTTGTGGCAAAAGATTCTTTTGTAATTCGCAAGTCAATAACTATTGAAGAATTAATTATAGTGTTAAGTAAATTAATTAGTATAGAAAAAAATGAAGACAACTTTTCGCTTGGCTATTTTGTTGATGCTAAAAAGTATGGGTATTCTTATAAGGATATAAATGAAAAGTTTATTCAGTATTTAATGTCTGGTAATATAGATAATTTTATTTTGGTCGGTGATGATTATTCTGAATATTGTGTTGGTGGTAATTCCTATGTTATAGAGGATAATGATAAAAATGTAATCTTTCAGAGTGATGTACCTATTACTATGAAAGATTTGTACGAAAAATGTTTAACAACTCCAATTACAAAAACTTCGATAGAACGATTATTAAAGTATAATTTAGTCGTATATAATGATAAAGAAACAATATTATACCCTACTAAAATAAAGCAATGTATGCAAGGATACATCGAAGATGAGAATAGACAACCTTTTTTTCTATTTAATGATAAATGGTTAATGTTTGATAATAATTTTATTGATAACTTAGATAGTGAGTTTAAAAAAACTTATGCTCAAATGATTAAAATTGACGATAAATTGAGGGATATATTACTAAACAATAATACTTCACTAACGGAAGATGCTTATAATAAAACTTTTAAGGAATCAGATGACATTATAGTATCCCATACAGTTTTAAGTAATAATATAGAATTAGCCGACTTGATTTATTATGATGATGACAATTTATATTTGATACATAATAAATTAAAATTTCAAGGGAATGGTGCTAGAGATGTATTAAATCAAATTCTAGCATCAGCTGAATTTATAAATCATTATATGATGGAAAAGAAAGTTTTTATTGAAAAATATTATGATGATATATTAGAAAAATATCCTAACAATAAAATCAAAGACATAAGTAAAGACGAATTCATTGCTTTATTTGATAAAACTAATGTATATTATGTAGCAGGATTTATGTATAATCTTTCAGATAGTACAGACTCCAATTACGCAAAATACATTACAATTGATACGAGCAAAAAATTAAATGAAAAAGGTTATCAACTATTACTATTTAATATAAATGGATAATTAGGTGCAATTATGTATAATAAAATTGAAGAATTATATAAAAAGAAAAGTGCTTATAATAGAATTACAAGGAAATTTTTTGTTGTATATGTTGCATCTTTTGTATCTATATGGATATTTGGATTGTTAAAACATACTTATATAAGTATTGCTTTAGTATTAATTTTGATTTATTCTATGAAAGCGATTAGTGAGTATGAATTAAAGAAAAAGTTTTATATTAATATACACTCTGATAAAACAAAGGATAATACATTACAAACTGAAATTAATAAACAGGAAATATCGATTATTAAAAATCATCTTATATTTAACAAAATATATAACGAAAAAAATATTATAAATATTATTAATCATTATAGAAATATGATTGTACCAAAAAGTAAAAGCAATAACTTTTGGAATATTATAACTTTAATTATTACAGTAATTATTCCATTTGTTAACAAAGATGGAATAAATATTGAAATGATGAGTTCAATATTTCCATATTTTATAAGTTTGATTATTGTTTGCGGAATAATCTACTGGTCATATAAACAAATATTTACTTTAACTAAATCATTAAAGGGAGAACTAAGAATGTATGAAAGATTAGAAGAAATTTTTAGTGAATTATTAGTTGAAATAAATAGTGATAAAATATGCTATAATAAAGAAGGTGATATTTCTATGGATGAAAAGGAATTTGATTCAAGTGCTAATGAATATGAAGAAGAATACAAATCTGGTAACTATATAAAAAAATTACAATGGGATATGGCTATTGGACTTCAAGAAGTAGATAATTTAAAACCTTCTAAATATTTAGAAAAACTATTAGAAGAAAATGTTGAAGGAAATTTAACTATAGAAGAAGTAGAAAAAGAATTAAGGGAATACTATGTTGAAAAAGAAAATAAAAACGAAGTAAATCATAATGAATTAGAATGTGATTTTGTATCTGCTAGAATAGTTGAATTGTTAGATGAAAATAAATTTGAATTATCAGTTGATTATTTAAAATATGTTCATAAATTTTTATTTCA
>CAJTWC010000001.1 GCA_910580185.1 uncultured Bacilli bacterium | reverse complement strand
AATTAGGGTTTAAATAATCTTCTTTTAGTGTCTACTTTTTGTTGACAACTTCAAATGCCTAATTCTTTTTTTTTGCTTTTTTAGGGGAATTTTAAAAAATAAACCTAATAATTAAGTAGAAAGGAGATAATAAGTAATGCAAGATATAATTACTAAACAAAATATTAAAATTGAAGATTTAATTTATGAAATTCGTGGAGTTCAAGTTATGTTTGATTATGATTTAGCAAAATTATATAAATGCGCAAATGGAACTAAAACAATTAACCAAGCAGTTAAAAGACATATTAATAGATTTCCAAAAAGATTTATGTTTCAGCTAACAGAAGAAGAATGTAAAATTTATTCAAGGTCCCAATCTGGGACCTTGAATAAAAGAGGGCACAATATTAAATATTTACCATATGTATTTACAGAGCAAGGTATCGCTATGCTTGCAACAGTGATTAGAACAGATGTTGCAGAGGAAATAAGTATAAAAATTATGGACGCATTTGTTATAATGCGTAAGTATATATCTAGTAATTTAATTGAACAAAGATATATAAATAATTTAGTTTTAGAAGATCATACTAAAATTAAATTATTAGAAAATTCATTTCAAAAACTTGAAGAAAAAAGAAAAGATAATGAAATATATTTTAATGGACAAATCTATGATGCTTATTCAAAAATTCAAGAAATATTTAGTAGTGCAACTAAAAAATTGATAATAATTGATAGTTATGCCGATAATACTATATTAGATATAATTAAAAGATTAAATATACAGGTAATAATTATAACTAAGTCAAATAATCTTCTTACTAAACAAGATATTGTAAAGTATAATATGCAATATCATAATTTGAAAATAATACATAATAATACCTTTCATGATAGATATTTTATATTAGATGAAATGGTAGTTTATCATTGTGGTGCAAGTGTCAATAGAATAGGCTATAAAACTTTTTCTATTAGTATGGTAGGAGATAATGATATGTGTGAAGCTTTGATAGATAAAGTAAATAAGATTGTATAAATATTTAAAAAATTGAATGATTAGTTCTTTTTTAGAGGATTTAAAAAAAAATCTAATAATTAAATAGAAAGGAGATAATAAGTAATGCAAGACATAATTACTAAACAAAATATTAAAATTGAAAATCTAATTTATGAAATTCGTGGAGTTCAAGTTATACTTGATTCTGATTTGGCTAGACTTTATGAGTGTGCCAATGGAACAAAAGATATCAATAAAGCAGTAAAGAGAAATATAAAAAGATTTCCTGAAAATTTTATGTTTCAATTGACTAATGATGAATATGATAATTTGAGGTTCCAAGTTGGAACCTCAAAAGTAAGAGGAGGG
This sequence comes from uncultured Bacilli bacterium, assembly GCA_910580185.1. Taxonomy (GTDB): domain Bacteria; phylum Bacillota_I; class Bacilli_A; order RF39; family UBA660; genus Aphodocola. The sequence continues at coordinate 240,142 of CAJTWC010000001.1, read as the reverse complement.
AGAAGATATAATCCATATGCTTTTACAGAGCAAGGTGTTGCAATGCTTTCTAGTGTACTTCATACTGAAATAGCAATAAATATGAGTATTCAAATTATAAATACTTTTATTACTATGCGTAAATATATATCTTCAAATTTAATTGAACAAAGATATATAAATAACTTAGTATTAAAGCATGATTCAGAAATAAAATTATTAAAAGACTCCTTTAATAAAATAGATGAGAAAAGAAAAAACAATGAAATATATTTTAATAGGCAGATTTATGATGCATATTTTAAGATATATGAAATATTTAGTAGTGCTACAAAAAAATTAATAATAATTGATAGTTATGCAGATAATACAATTTTAGATATAATTAAAAGATTAAATATACAGGTAATAATTATAACTAAGTTAAATAATCTTCTTACTAAACAAGATATTATAAAATATAGTAAACAATATAATAATTTAAAAGTTATTTATAATAATACCTTTCATGATAGATATTTTGTATTAGATGAAATGGTAGTTTATCATTGTGGTGCAAGTGTAAATAGAATAGGCTATAAAACTTTTTCTATTAGTATGGTAGGAGATAATGATATGTGTGAAGCCTTGATAGATAAAGTAAATAAGATTGTATAAATTATAAACATTTAGAAAAATTGATTAATGAGTTAGAAAAAGGTCATTATATTAAAATTATTAAAGAACAGAATTTATCATATAGAAAATTAAGAAAAAGAAGAATGAATATGAATGACTAGATGATAGAAAAATTAGCAGAAATTATTTTTTATCTTGATTAAATTTATGATGTAAAATAAAGTATGTTTATATATAAATAGCGTGTTTTATGTTGTATAATATATAATATGGAGGTAAAAATGGAATATATAATAATAGGATTACTTATTTTAATTGTAATATTAGTAATATTTTCAATATCAAAAAATATTAATGAAAGTAATATTACAGAAAGATTAGGAAAACTGGAAACTAATATGATTAAAGAACTAGGAGAATTTAAAGCAGGCGTTAATACTAATTTAAGTACTGATTTTGAAAAACTTAATGATAGAATAGAACGTAAACTTAATATGATAAATGATCATGTTAACGAAAGGCTTGATGTTAACTTTGAAAAAACAAATAAAACGTTTACATCAGTACTTGAAAGATTATCGAAAATAGATGAGGCTCAAAAGAAAATAGATAGTTTGTCTACTGATATTATTTCTTTACAATCTATTTTGACCGATAAAAAAACTAGAGGGATTTTTGGGGAAGTTAACTTAAAACATATTTTAGTAAGTGTATTTGGAGAAAATAATGATAGTATTTATAGGCTTCAATATACCTTTAATACAGGAGTTATTGCTGACTCGGTTTTATTTGCCCCAGAACCACTTGGTACAATTGCAATTGACTCTAAATTTCCGCTAGATAATTATAGGCTTATGATAGATAAAAAAGCTGGAATTGTAGAAAGACAAAATGCAGAAAAGCAATTTAAAATAGACGTAAAAAAACATATTGATGCAATTGCTAGTAAGTACATAATAAAAGGAGTTACAAGTGATCAAGCAATTATGTTTTTGCCGGCAGAAGCAATATTTGCTGAACTTAATGCATATCACCCAGATATAATTGAATATGCTTATAAAAAAAGAATATGGATAGCGTCGCCTACCACTTTAATGAGTACTTTAACTACTATTGAGCTTGTTATTAAAAACATAGAAAAAGATAAATACACAAGTGTAATTCACGAAGAATTAAATAAACTAGCTATCGATTTTAAAAGGTATAAGGAAAGATGGGATAAGTTATCTAGAAGTATTGATGCTGTAAGTAGAGATGCTAATGATATACATATTACCACTGATAAAATATCAAAAAGATTTGATTCTATAAATAACGTTGATACGAAAAGTTTAGAAAATAATAAGTAATTGACAAAACCATATTATAGTGTTATTATCTAAATTACCTGCTTATAAAATAGTGGATAGAAAGGGTAACTAAAAAATGGATAATAAAGATGTTGGAGTAGGTAGTAATTGCGGCTTTTTATGTGATATAAATGACGATAAAATGAGTTGTAAATTATATGATGCTCTTGATAATGGGATTTTATTCGTTTTAGCAGTAAATGGAGAAATAGTTAATAAAGATTATTTATTAAGAAAATTAGATGTAATTGTAAAAAGCGTTATAGATATTTATAATGTAGATGTTTACAATAATTATTTTGATGATGGAGTTATGTTTACATCTTCTAAAAGTTTTATTAAAAAAGATTGTTAGTTAATTAACTAACAATCTTTTTTTGATAATTCTATAATTAAATCCATATTATCATCATTAGCCATTATGTTTTTATGTTTTGTACTACATTTATCACATTTATATACAATCTTATACGTATCTTTAAATTTTTCTATGTCTATTGGTTTTAAAAGTCCTTTACATTCATTTGCTCTATCACCAGGATTTATATCAACATGTTTTGAACATAAACAATAAGGACAATGATCCCTTGCGGAATAATTTAACTTGTTTACCATTTTACCACAATTTTCACAAATAAATACTTCATCAATCATATTAAATTTCTTCAAAGTAATCACCTAATAAATTATAGCATGTATTTAAAATATTGTCTAAATATGTTATAATTATTAAAGAAATTAGGTGATAAAATGGTAGTAAAGGACATCAATAAACCAGAAATTAATTTTAGACTTCTAGTTGAAGAACAAAAAGTTGGAAATATAATATATAAAATTTCCGATAGTTATGCTCCAGAGATTGGTAATGTTGGAAAAAGAATAAGTATAACTACTATAGATGAAAATAAGATAAATGATTATGGAATAATTCATGGACTTGATTTGAGTTATGGTATAATTAGATCATATTATTTAATAGAAGATAGGAATAAATCTACCCATGGTGGAGAATATCTTGAAGATCCTATGGAATATTATAATGAAGTAATAGAATCTTTTGATACTTTTGTAAATTCTGATAATTCAGAATTTACTTCTAAAGCTTTAGAAGTTTTTAATGAGTTTAAAAATGTTTTAATTACGATTGGCAGTGGAAAGAATGCAATATAAAGTAACGATAGAAAACTTTGATGGACCATTAGATCTTTTATTACACCTAATTAAAGAACAAGATATAGATATATATGATATTAAAATAGAAGAGGTAACAAAAGGGTATTTAGATTATATAAAAGCAATGAACGATATGAATTTATCTATTGCCAGTGAATACCTTGTTATGGCATCTGAACTTATTGAAATAAAATCTAAAATGCTTCTTCCAAAGAAGAAAGAATTAGATGAAGATGATTATGAGGAAGATCCAAGAGAAGTGTTAATAGAAAGATTACTTGCTTATAAACAGTACAAGGAAATAACTAGTGAATTCAAAAACTTAGAATTAACTAGAAAGTTAGTATTTACTAAAGAACCTGAAAACTTAAGTTATTATGCTAAAGAAGAAAGAAGTAAAGAAGAACTTGGAATTAGTGATTTATTAGAAGCATTTAATTTATTAATGCAAAAAAAAGAATTAGATAAGCCAATTGCGACAAAAATAACAAAAAAAGAATTGTCAGTTTCAGAAAAAGTTGTTAAAATAAGAAGTATTTTAAAAGAAAAGAAAAAGGTTAATTTTGAGGAATTATTTGAGGTGGCAACCAAAGAGGAAGTTATAGTAAACTTTTTATCAATACTTGAAATGGTTAAGAAAGATGAAATAACGCTAGTGCAAGATAATAATTTTAGTGGAATAGTTATTTCATTAAAAGAAGGTGAATAAGATGAAATTAGGAGTATTAGAGGGCTTACTTTTTGTAACTGGAGAAGATGGTCTTACATTGGAAGATATTGAAAAGTTACTTGAAATTACAAAAGAAGAAGCAGAAAACCTAATAGAAGAGTATAAATCATCCCTAAATGATGAAAAAAGAGGATTAAAGCTAGTTTATTTAGGTAATAAATATAAACTTACTACTAAAGAAGAACATAAAAATTATTATGAATTATTAGTAGATAAAGTAGTATCTAGCACATTATCTCAATCGGCTTTAGAAACACTTGCTATAATTGCTTATAATGAACCTATAACAGTAGGGCAGATAGATGAGATAAGAGGAGTATCATCGCGTGATATGATAAGAAAGCTATTATTTAGAGGACTTATTGATTTAGCAGGGAAAAGTGATTTGCCAGGTAAACCAATGCTTTATAAGACTACTGATAAATTTTTAGACTACTTTAACTTGTCTTCAATAGAAGAACTTCCAAAAATGGAGTTTAATATAGAAGAATTAACTAAGGAGGAAAAAGACTTATTCATGTCAAAATACAAGGAAGAAGGTGATTAATATATTGTACAGTAAAAATAAAAGAATTTTATCATTTATTTTATCAGTGTTAATGACAATTGGGTTAGGCTCATCTCATAAAAATGATTTAATAAATGATGATTTTAGCATTCAGGATTTTTATTCTTATATAGAAGATGAGGGCTATTTTATTGATAATGATATATGGAGAAATATTATTTTTGATTCAGAAAAATTAAAAATTACAGATATGGAAGATGCTGTTTGGTTAAATCTTTGTATAAAAGTTATTATACAAGGTTATGCTGGTCAGGCTAGATATGAAGAACATATTAAAGAAATGATTGAGGAAGGTTTTTATAGCAAAGACGAGAATGAATTAAAATATTATATGAAATCAAGTTATGATGAAAAAATAAATTCTTGCACTATAGAAGATATAAAGCAACGGGAATCATATTATAATAATATTTTAAAAGCCATAAACAGTAAATTAAGAGAATATGATAACATAATAATTAACTATGTAGATTCTAATGCTGAGTATACTATTAATTGGGATCATCCTGCATTAGGGGATTCGAGAAATATAGAAAAATCGGTAGATTATAAATTACCGTCATATGGGGTAGAAAATGCATGGATTAGTGTAAAACATTATTTATCTTCAGGTGAATCTTATTTATCGTTTGAGATAGGAAAATTTGAGCCATATAAAAAATTTAATTTTCATAAAAATGATAATCCAATTAGAACCAAATATCAAAATTTTAAAGAAGCTGATTTAATTATAGGAAATAAATTAAAATTACCTTTAGAATATGCTATGTTACCAGAAAATTTAATTATTGAAAGAATTAAAAGTCAAGGTACTAAACAATACCCTTTAAAAGGTAAGGCTATTGGTAAACAAAAAATAAAAAAAGGACCTAAGCCAAGTTATGTTGATAGTAATATTACAAATCAGTATAATAATCCAACAATTACTAATTATCCTTTAGGTGCTGTAAAAAAAAGAAGCGGTTATAGAGGAAAGTAATTACATAAATAAAAAGAAAGGAGAATAATTATGATAATTGCAATAATAGTAATAATTGTGATACTTTTAGTATCAATAAAACAAGTTAATGAATATGAAAGAGGTATTAAATTTACTTTAGGTAAGTTTAGTAAGATAATGAATCCAGGTTGGAGAATTGTTTTACCAATATTTCAAAGTTATAGAAAGGTAGACATAAGAACCAAAGCAGTAGATGTCCCAGAACAAGATGCAATTACAAAAGATAACGTATCAGTTAGAATAAATGCGGTTATATATTATAAAGTATTTGATGCATCAAAAGCGGTTTTAGAAGTAGAAAACTTTTACTTTGCGGTTGGTCAACTTGCTCAAACTACCATGCGTAATGCAGTAGGAGCTGTTTCTCTTGATGAATTATTGAGTGAAAGAGATAAAATATCTACGGAAATATGTAAGATAATTGATAAGGCAACTGATCCTTGGGGAATTAAGGTAGAAGATGTTGAATTAAAAGATATTTCTTTACCAGAAGAAATGAAAAGGGTAATTGCAATAGCAGCAGAAGCTGAAAGGGAAAAAGCCGCTGTTATAACTAAAGCTCAAGGTGAGGTTGAAGCATCAGAAAACCTAGCTAAGGCTGCAAGTTTAATGTCACAAACACCAGGTGCAATGCACTTAAGAACATTATCTACTTTAAGTGATATATCAGCAGATAAAGGTAATACTATTATATTTGCCTTGCCAGTTGAAATATTAGAAAGCTTTAAAGGTAAAAGGATAGATTCTGAGAAAGTAGAAGAAATAGTTAATAAAATAACAAAAAAGAAATAGTTAAATTTTAAACTATTTCTTTTTATATTCTTTTCTTCTTTTTAATATATCATCGTGAACTTCTTTGTACGATTTATTTTTATACCTTTTGTATAAGCTAACCATTATACTAGGAGTGATACCATCTTTATTTTGAAATTTTATTTCTTCATCAACGTAATTTATACATCTGCATGTAGGTATTGCAGGTAAAAATTTAGAAGTTTTATCAAATACAGACTTAAAAAGTTTAGCCCATTTATCATGCATACCAATTAAGCTAGCTTCTTTTTCTGTTAAATCAGATAGGCGAGTGCTTTTTAATTTTTCTTTATATTCACTTAACTTTTTATTATGTAGTAATGTTATATTTTTACATAATAATCGTATTAATTCTAATGAGTATTCATGATCATTTTCTTCTAATTTTTGTTTGTCACTAGTAATTAAATACATTGATTTACTTGATAAATAATTAAAATATAAGGTGTTTCCGTTATTGCTAGCTACTTCCATTTCTTTTAATAATGAGTTTCTTTCTTTGTTGCTAAAGGAAAAGCCACTACCAAGTATTTTTGTTAATGCATCAATTAACGTGTTTGAAAACTTATTTTTATGGTTAGACAAAAGAATATCTTTTAAATCTCTTTTTGAAATCCATATTATTTGCCTTTTAATTTTTTCATCAGGATTAAATTCATCTATACCATAAGGTTCTTCACATAAAAAATACTTTTCATTTTCATAAGATTCTTTTGGTATTAAATAAGACTTTTTAACACTTAATCCAAAATTGTCATATAAATATTTGGTTAAATGTTCTTTTTTATTAGTAGTATTTCTAGAAATACTAGGTAATGAATATTCATTACCATTTTTTAGCATAAGAATTTCATCATTAGTATTAAAAATTATACAATAAGTTTTATTCATGGTAAGTCCCCATTTCTTTGAATGCTATTATATCATAAAAACTAATAATTTATAAAAAAATAAAAACAACTATTTAATAGTTGCTTTATTTTATATATAAGTGGTACCGGTAGTCGGGCTCGAACCGACATGGTATTGCTACCACCAGATTTTGAGTCTGGCGCGTCTACCAATTCCGCCATACCGGCATCAACAAAAAGATTATAACATATTTCTTCTTTTTTTTCTATAAAGTTTTAAGAAATAAGTGATATAATTAAATAGAGGTGGAACTTATGAAATATTATTGTATAGGTATAAAAGGTTCGGGTATGTCTACGCTTGCCCAAATATTACATGATTTAGGTAATGAAGTGTCTGGATATGATGATCATAGGGAATTTAAATATACAGAGCAGGGATTAGTGGATAGAAATATTAAAATTTATTATGATAATAATCATGATATAGATAAAGATACAATAGTTACATATTCTGTAGCTTTTAAAGAAGATCATCCTGAGATGAAAAGGGTAAGAAAGCTTGGTTTAAAAATAGAAAGTTATCATGACGTTATGGGACATGTTACAAAAATGTTTGAAACAACTAGCGTGTGTGGTACTCACGGTAAGACAACAACATCACTATTAATAAGTCATGTCTTAGAAAATACTTTAGGTTGTAATTATTTTGTTGGTTCAGGAGATGGATATGCAAAAAAAGATAATAAATATTTTGTAGTGGAATCAGATGAGTTTAATAGACATTTTCTATCATATCATCCTTCTAATGTACTTTTAACTAACATAGAATTAGATCACACTGAAATATATAAAGACTTAGATGATTTAGTAAATACATTTAATACTTTTGTTAATAAAGCAACCAGGTTAATTGTTATGTGTGGTGATGATGAAAACATTAGAAAGTTAAATATTAAAAAAGATATTCCGGTATTATATTATGGTTTTAATGAAAATAATGATATAGTATGTAAAAACGTTAATTTAAATGAATCAGGTTCATCATTTGACGTTTATATCAATAATGAATTATATGGTCATTTTAATTTACCGTTATTTGGTAAACATATGATATTAAATGCATTAGGATCTATTGCTATACTTAGAAGCTATAACATTAGCAAAGAGGATATAGATAAATATTTAAGTGATTTTAAGGGTGCTAAAAGAAGGTTTAAGATAAAAGAGTTTGGTAATGTAATAGAAGTAGATGATTATGCTCATCACCCAACAGAAATAAAAGTAACTATCGAGTCTGCAAAACAAAAATATCCAGATAAGGAAATAGTGTCAGTATTTTTACCTAATACGTATTCTAGAACCAAAGATTTAATGAATGATTTTATAGAGTCTTTAAAACTTTCTGATAAAACGTACTTATTTGAAATAGAATGTGATAGAGAAAAAGCTGATGATTTTCCTGGGGTTACAAGTAAGACTATAGTAGATAATATTGAGGACGCAGAAATAATTGATAAGAATACTATTCATAAATTGTTAAACCATGAAAACGCTGTTATATGTTTTATGAGCTGCGCTGATATTTCGAAATATGAAAATATTTTTGAAGAACAAATAAAGAATAAAAACAAATAAAATGGTCACCATAATAATGGTGATTTTTTTATGAAAATATTAATAACGGGAGCGGCAAGTGGAATTGCGTATTTAACAAGCCTTACTTTAGCAGAAAGGGGCCACGAAGTATATTTAACTTGTCATACTAAAAAAGAAGCGGATAACGTAAAAGAAAAAGTGAAAGATTATAAAAACATAACGGTTATGAAAGTAGATATTACAAAGGAAGAAGATAGACAAAAAGTCTTAGATTTAAACGTTGATGTTTTATATAATCATGCTGCTACGGGACTAGGTGGTAGTATTATAGAAGCAGACATGGATAAGGTAAGGGAAAACTTCGAGGTAAACGTTTTTTCATCATTTAGGTTACTTCAACTAGTTTTAAGACAAATGGTAGATAAAGATAGCGGAAGAATAGTTGTTATGTCATCAATTGCAGGTACTATTCCAATTCCTTTTGGAGGTGTTTATTCAGCTACTAAAGCAAGTGTTACCATGATAACTAAGTCCTTACAAAAGGAATTATTTTTCATGGGAACAAACGTTAAAGTGGCCATAATAGAGCCAGGTTTATACCATACTGGATTTAATCAAGTATTCTTAGATAATAAGTATGATGGTGGAAAATATTTTGAAGATATAAAAAAGGAACTTTATAACGTTGAACATTTTCTGTTTAAAATAGGCGAGAAAAAACAACTTGATTCAATTGTCGTTCAAATAATAAGAGCAATAGAAGATGAAAAGCCTAAAAGTGCTTATAGAGCGCCACTTTCTTACGCATTACTTGGAAGATTATATAGCATATTTAGAAAATAATAAAAATAAAATTATACAAAGGAGTGTGATTTATGTACCCAGAGTATAGTTTTATTGGAAAAGAAAAGATGTGTGAAGAAGTAGACTTAGCTTTTCCATCTCAGCATCAAGATAGACAACCAGGATTAGAATACCTAATGGAACCTAAGCCTATTTTTGATAATCCCTATTATAAACCAAGTGGTAAGTTAAAGGGTAAGGTAGCTATCATAACTGGTGGTGACAGCGGTATTGGAAAAGCAACATCAGTTTTATTTGCAAAAGAAGGTGCTAGCGTTGTAATCGTTTATTTAAACGAGGATAAAGACGCCGAGGACACCGCTAATTACATTAAAAGTATTGGTGGAGAAGTAAGTTTAATAAGATGTGATTTAACAAAAAGTAATAATGATAAAGAAGTAGTTAAAAAAGTTATAAAAAAGTATGGTCACGTTGATATATTAGTTAATAATATAGCCGTTCAATTTATTAAAGATGACTTTACCAAGATAACGGATGAACAATTAGAACTAACTTATAAGACAAACGTATTTTCTTACTTTTACATGATAAGGGAAGTTTTACCATATTTAAAAGAAGGAGATTCTATAATAAATACAACTTCTGTTACCGCGTATCAAGGAGAGAAAAAACTAATTGATTATAGTAGTACCAAGGGTGCTATTGTATCTCTTACGAGGTCTTTATCACTTTCACTAGCAGATAAAGGAATAAGGGTAAACGCCGTTGCTCCAGGTCCTATTTGGACACCTCTTATTCCAGCATCTTATAGTGCCAAAGAAGTAGAAACCTTTGGAACCTATACTTCTAAAGTTCCTATGAACAGGGCAGGGCAGCCATTTGAAGTAGCAACAAGCTTTCTATTTCTAGCAAGTGATGATTCAAGATATATGTCAGGACAAGTACTTCATCCAAATGGTGGAACAATAACCGAAAGTTAAGATTATTTTCTTAACTTTTTAAATATAATTAAATATGAATAATGATGAATTAAATAAAAGGTTAAAACAATTAAAAGTAGAAGATTTTATTTGGATTATTTACATAGGAATAATTATTTTTAGTTTGTATTCTAACACTTTAGAAAAAAAGTATTTATTATATAATGACCAAAATGGTAAGAATAAGTATCGTAAGATAATGATAGGAATATTTGTTATTTTAGTTGTTGTTTACGCATACTTTTTTAAAGATTCATTATACGATGTAAAAAGTCTTAGTCCTTATGAACAACCAAAAGTAAAGAATTTAACTAAGCTTTCACTACTTGGTTCTTTCCTTATTTTGTTAAGTGGTATTATCTTTTTATACATTGCAATTGCTGATGAGAACATAGACGTAGAACTAGCTTTTAATTAATTGTTTAATTTTGAATATAATTAAATAGCAAGGAGGGATTTTATTTTGTTACCAAATATTCCTCCTAAGTTATTTTCTATGTCGGCTGTTGTGGTTGGTTACATATTAATTGACGATATGACTGCTAATGAACAAAATGCGGTAAGTAACTGGCTTATGCTAGTTGCACAAGTTTTAGCGACTAACGCTTTTTATCGTGCGGTAATGCAAGAAAGGGGTCTTGAGCCTAGAGAATCTACTGAAACGGGCAGAAATAACGCTGATACTTTTGCAAACTCTTCTTCAGGTCAAACTGGTGGGGATGATAATAATCGTAATAGCACCCAAAATAATGAATCGGGTAATGAGGAAACTCTTGCTATGCTAGAGAAGATGGTAAGAGCTATGCAAACAGAAATAGATAATATAAAAAGAAACTTATAATGATTTTATAAGTTTCTCAAGAGCTACATTAATATCTTTTTCAAAAGGAGTACCTTTAGCGAGTGGTATGAAATATTTTTGGGTTTCTTTAATGTATTTTAGTCTCCAAATTTTATTTGCGTAAACTCCTTCAATTAAGTTATGTAATCTATCTGATAATTTGACCATCTTAGCAAGTTCGTTTTTTTCTAGGTTGGATATGTAACTTTTCATTACATATCCTTTTTCTTTTGTAAGAAGTTTAACCGCATTTAATATATTATCGTTTGATAAGTTTTTAATTTCTTTTTCTGTTGCATTAGTATTTTCTAATAAATCATGAAAAAGAGCTGTAACGCAATAATCATAACCAAAACCTTTTTCTTTTAAAATTTCAGCAACTGAAATAGGATGCTTGTAATATGGCGAGCCTTGCTTTCTAGTTTGTCCAGCATGTTTTTCTTTTATAAAGTCTTTAAGATGCTCTAAATTTTAATTAATAACGAACTCTAAAACTTTTCCATATTTTCCTATAGCAGTTTCACCTTTGTTTACCAAAAATTCTTTAAAATCTACCAATCTTTTTGTTATGGTGTTATCTAGGTTTATTATTTCAGCGTTTATTTTACCACTTTCTTTTTTGAATAATTCTAACGCTTCTTTTGCGTTTACTTTGACTATTCCAATTACTTCGTTAGGATCTAAGTTAAATGTAGGAATACCATCTATTTTGTAAGCGAAGACGTTAGCGAAAACCCTATCTTTAAAGAAAGATCCATCCTTATTTTTTCTATCTAATTTAAAGTTAACAACTTCAATTAATTCGGCTTTTTCATAATCAATATCAATTCCTAATTCTTCTTTAATTTCACGACCAAACGCTTCGTTTAAAGTTTCTCCAGCCGAAACATGACCTGAAGCTGTTGTATAAAACGTTTTTTCGTCTTTTCTTATTTGAAAATATACGTTTCCTAACTTATCGTAAAGCCAGCAGTGAACTGTTTTGTGCCATAAAGCTTTTTGATGAACTATTTTTCTTTCTTCTGTTCCTATATGATTTCCTTTTTCATCATAAATATCTAATAATTCCATTTTGCCTCCTGTAATTCTTTTTTTATCCACAGCATTAGCAAATTAACTATGTAATCTACTTCTTTACTGGTAAGATTTTTGTTTTTTGGTATTTTATGCCATTTTTCTAAACAACCACGACAACAACAAGCGCAGGCGTGTTGGGCGATAAATACTGGATGACCTTTCATAGGCGTTTGTTTTCCATCGTTTGGAATAACACATGGGGTTAATCTCTTATTAATAAAATCATAAGCATGTTCCTTAATTTTTAATGGACCTTTTTCTTTAATGTAATTAATATCTTTTTCTTTTAATTTAAAACTACTCCTAAACTTAGATTTAGATAGTTTATCAAGTATATCTTTATAAGTCATTTTGTTCCTCTAACTTAATTATAATACTATTTTAAAAAAATAAAAAATTTTTTAGCTAAAAATTTAGATATTTTGTGAGTTTAAACTTTGAAAAATATTTTTTTATTATAATTAAAATTAATTTTTGTCGATAATTTTATATACAAAAACATTATTTTAGATTATTTGCATTAATATTTTACATGTGTTAATATGCATTTGGAACGTTTAAATACTTTGGTGTCAGCCTCTTAATACCGAAAGGATAGGGAGGTGGTAAATGATGAAGAAAAGAAACTTATGTTAAATGTTTTCAGATACATCACCATAATTTTATCACTCTTATTAGCAATAATAATAGTTATAAAAAATGACACCAGCGCTAAGCTAGTGTCTTCTTAAAGAAATTTGGGCTGACATTCAAGTAATGAACGTTCCCTTTTATTTTATGAAGTTTCCTTCATCTGTATTCATAATATCACAATAGTTAGTTTATTTCAATAATAAAAAGAATTATAATGATTTACCAAAATTATCAATGGTATTTATTAATTTATTTGTTTTTTCATCATCTAATTCAATTAGTGGTTCCCTTAGTATTCCTGAATCCATATCCATATATTGCATAGCTTTTTTAACTGGTATAGGATTAACATCACAGAATAACCCTTTACATAGTTTTAAGGCATTTTTTTGCATTTCAAGTGCTTTAATTCTACTACCATTTAAGTGTTCCATTACCATATCATGAGTATACTGTGGATAAATATTTGCAAGTACTGATATAACCCCAATACCACCTTTATCCAAGATATCTACTATTTGATCATCATTTCCTGAGTATACATCAAGAGCACCGCTATTCGTAATTTTTTCTACTTGTGTTAAATTTCCAGATGCTTCTTTAATAGCGATAACGTTTTCGTTTTCTTTAGCAATTTCAATTGCGGTATTAGCTTCGATATTAACTCCAGTTCTAGATGGTACGTTATACATTATTACTGGAATATTAACACTACTAGCAATTCTTTTATAGTAAAGTTTTAAACCGTTTTGATTGGTTTTGTTATAATATGGTGTAACACATAATAATCCATCTGCTCCCATTTTTGCTGCTTTCATAGAAAGTTCTACAGCTCTTTTAGTATTATTAGAACCAGTTCCGGCTATAACAGGAATTCTTCCGTTAACTATTCTTATACATTCACTAATACATTTTTCGTGTTCCTCTTCTGTTAGGGTAGATGATTCACCTGTAGTACCACAAATAATAATGCTATCAGTTCCATTTTGAATATGAAATTCTATTAATTGTTCTAGTCTTTCATAATCAACTACTATCTCCCCATTATTATCTTTTTTAAATGGTGTAATTAAGGCAACACCAGAGCCTTTAAAAATAGACATATAAAAACCCTCCTTCTATACTTTATTTTAAAAAGAGGGTTTTAATGACACTTTTATAGTAGCACTCCATCTTTCGATGACAGTTATATAGCTATTAACTATATCCCCAGACATTTAACATCTTGAACTGTTAAACTCTTCGGCGATTATTCCTTTCGTATGTAATCATCTAATTCAAGTTATCATACATATTACTTTTAATAGTCGCAACCTCTACATAAAATATAAGTATGAATATATATTATCATAATATCTTTACATTGTAAATTATTTTTTTAATTTCCTTCAATTCGCAAAGTAATTTTTTTCTTGACAAATACAATTATTTATAATAAAGTAGACAGCCAAGAAACAAATAATTATAAAAATACGACATAGTTAGGATATTTTTATGATTAATTTATGTACTCAAAACCAAAAAAGTGTAATCAATAAAATTAAAAACGGAAATCTTGATAATATCGCTATGAGTGAATCTAATCTCATAGATGATATTATTTTATCAATGTATGACAACGGAATACTAGAATGCCTTAATAAAGGAATTGAGGATAAGAGAGCGAAAAATATTGTTCTTCCTTTTGATTTGATTTTAACGCTTTCAATAGCTGCAAAAATGAAGATTAAAACAAGTATATCCGATATTCCTTTTGCTATTTCTAGCCATAAGGTTCTTTCTAAACTAGGATATAATATTATAGATACTAATGGTGATTTAAAATCAGAACTAATGAAAGAAAGTAGTATCCGTTTTCTTCTTGGAAAGTATACATCAGAGGACTTGTTTTTATCATATAATAAATGTGTTCAAAATTATATTTTACCTAAAATGAATGCTCAACCTAGTATACATATCCTTGATTGTACTAATCTTGAAGTAAATCTAAAAAATGATAATTATGAACAATCCACTGTGGCTATAAACAAAGATGGGAATATTGCTAGAGGCTATAAGCTTGGAACATTAAGAGGTATTGTTGAAGATACAGGAGTCATTGAAGATATATGCTTTGGTGATTTAAAGACACATGATTTAGAACTTACAAGAGATATGATACGTAATTCCTCTGTTTTTAATTATGGAGATATTTTAATTGAAGATAGAGGCTTTATTGATAGAGACCTAATCAATTATTTAAAAACTGAACGTGGTGTAGACACCTATGTTCCTCTAAGAGAAAATATGGATGCTTATGTTATGGCAGTTTCAACAGCAATTTCAGAGGGTAATTGGCAAGACCATCCCACGAGGTCAAATCAAAAAATTACTTTAGTTAAAGATTTAAAAGAATACTGGGGAAGCAACTGTCAGAATGAAGATGTTGAATTAATTGCCTCTGTGGGATGGGATATGAAAGATAATAGATACTTTGTTTTTGTTACAACAGATACAACTAAAAACGCAAGACAAATTATTTTAACATATGAATTACGACCTGAAATAGAAGAAGATTATAGGCAACTAAAGGATTTTTGGAGTCTTGATAAATTTAAAAGTACTAAATTGAATATGATAGCATTTCATATAATAACCATATTATTTGGATATTTATTTTATCAAATATATACTACACTTCCAGAAGGTGAAAAATATTCTCATAAATGTCTTCCTGTAGTTCTTAAAAATTATAAATCCAAAATAATGCCACACTTAATTTTTTATGCTGGAAATGAATTTTGTATTATAAGCATAACAGAATTTGCAGAATTATATAATCAATGTAACGAAAAAGTACGAAAACGACTCGATTTGATTTTTGAAAAATCATAAAAAAGAGGATTATTTTTTCATATTCCTCAACTATCTTTGTTTACAAACACATCTACCTTCCCATAAACTATAACTACACTTATAGAAGGTACTAGATTTTGCTTCGCAAGCAGAACGTCTTTCTTCCATAATTTCATCACCCTCATCACTACTAGATGAACATCCAGAACAGACTGCTAATATAATAGTTATGATAAATATCATAATATACTTTTTTTTCATATATTATACTCCTTTCAATATAATTATAGCATTATATGGACATTGTGTCCATATATAAAAGTGGACAATTTGTCCATAATATAAGTAGGAGGGTGATTAACATGATACATAATGACACCTACTACTTTGATATTATAAGATATAATATTAAAAAGTATCGAGAAGAAGCTGGATTAACTCAACAGCAACTTGCTGATAAAGCAAATATAACAATGAATTATTTGGCAAAGATTGAGAGTAAAAAAATGCAAAGAGGTTGTACAATTGTTATTGTTGGTAGAATAGCAGATGCTTTAAATATAGATATCAGAGAATTATTTAAACCAATAGAAAAAAATTAATTTAAAATTTTAGAAAATATGGAAGCGGAGCCAAAGAAAAAGGAAAACAAATAGATTTTCCTTTTTCGATATGATATAATTAGATTGCTAGCGAAGTTTCTTGTGGTACGTACCTCAGATTGGAGGTGCAAGTATAATGAAAATTAGAACAACACATTTAGTGACTAAGTCTGTTTACGTTCCCGCCTTGAAAAAGGTAGTGCGTATTCCAGTCAAACGTCGCTAAAGCAATCTGAAAACAAGGAGAAAACTCTCGAGAGTCACGTATCTGTTACCGCAGATGCGTGTTTTTTATTATCTATCGTCTACTTTGCGAATTGAAGTTAATTTCCGAAAGGTCGTTATTTTGTATAAAAAAAACTAGATATTTCTATCTAGTTATTCGCATGGTAGCGAGAGAGGGGGTCGAACCCACGACCTTTCGGGTATGAACCGAACGCTCTAGCCAACTGAGCTATCTCGCCATAAACTGCATTAATATAATAGCAAGAAATAAAGGTTTAATCAAGTGTTTTTTGAAAAAAAATTAGTTACTTAATAAACTTTTTAAAAAGTTTAAAAAAAACATAAAATTTTGTTGATTATTGTAAAATTAAACTTTATAATATATAGCCATATGGTGGCTAATAGCCTATTAATTATTAAGTAAGAGGTAAGAATATGAACTATGAAACTAAAGAAATAAAAACAAAAAACTTAATAATGAAAAGGGGAGAAAAAGACGATTATATGAAAGTTTATGAATATGATTATTCTA
Organism: uncultured Bacilli bacterium; assembly: GCA_910580185.1. Taxonomy (GTDB): domain Bacteria; phylum Bacillota_I; class Bacilli_A; order RF39; family UBA660; genus Aphodocola. The sequence continues at coordinate 222,933 of CAJTWC010000001.1, read as the reverse complement.
AACTTAAAGGAATAGATGGAGTAATTAAATTCGTTAAACAGGATTTGAAAAAATTAGAATTATTATTTAAAAATGGTATGAAAAAGTATTTTAGCAAAATAAAAAAAGGTCATATGTTTGATTGGATTATATATTTAAGCGATAATCCTATAGGTAATATAATAACAGTTGATGAGGATATAAATAAAAAAGAAATTGAAGTTTCTTTTAACATTCATCCATCATATTGGGGAAAAGGGTATATGCCAGAGGCCTTAGAGGGAGTTATTGAATATTTATATAAGATTGGGTATGATAACATAATATGTACTTATTATGATGGAAATACGAGAGCTAAAAGGGTATTAGATAAATTAGGGTTTAAGCCATATAAATTACTTAAAGATTCATTTAAAAGTAAGGATGGCAACCTAATTGATGAATATAAGGTTATAATGACAAAGGAAGACTGGTTTTCAAAAACTGGAAAATTATATAAAATGAATGAATTAAGTGATTCTTTATAGAATCCTTTTTTTATGCTATAATTGCTATAGGAGGATTTACAATGAAAATATTAGTAACTGGTGGAACAGGATTTATTGGTAGTCATACTTGTGTTGAACTACTTGATGCAGACTATGAAGTAGTTATAATAGATAACCTTTCAAATTCAAAAATAGAAGTTAAGGATTATATTGAAGAAATTACTGGTAAAAAGGTGACTTTTTATGAAGGGGACGTTTGTGATAAGGAGGTTTTACGAAAGATATTTAGCGAAAACAAAATAGATGCAATAATTCACTTTGCAGGCTATAAAGCGGTTGGTGAATCGGTTTCAAAGCCAATTATGTATTATAGAAATAATTTAGATTCAACTATGTCTTTAATAGAAGTAGCTGGGGAATTTAATGTTAAGAAAATAGCATTTTCGTCAAGTGCAACGGTATATGGAAAACCAAAAAGCTTACCAATCAAAGAAGATTTTCCATTATCTACAACTAATCCATATGGAACAACTAAGTTAATGATAGAAAGAATACTAAAGGACTTATATGCATCTGATGATGAATGGAGTATTGCAATACTTAGATACTTTAATCCAATTGGTGCACATAAATCAGGACTTATAGGAGAAAATCCAAATGGTATTCCAAATAACTTAATGCCATATATTATAAAGGTAGCAACTGGAGAGTTAGATTGCCTAGGAGTATTTGGTAATGATTATGATACGCATGATGGTACTGGTGTTAGGGATTATATACACGTTGTTGATTTAGCTAAGGGACATGTTAAAGCTATCCAAAAAGTTCTTGGTGAAACTGGTTGTGATGCATATAATTTAGGAACAGGTAACGGTTATAGCGTGCTTGATTTAGTTAATACTTTTATGAAGGTTAATAATGTTAAGGTTAATTATGAAATAAAAGAAAGGAGACCAGGCGATATTGATGCATGTTATGCTGATCCATCTTATGCATTAGAAAAACTTGGTTGGAAAGCAGAAAAAGACATTAATGAAATGTGTCAGGATGCTTATAATTTTGTAAAGAAGGAAAAATAATTATGAATAATAATTTAGAAAACGAATTAAAAGAATTATTAAAAGAAAAAGATTATGCCTCCTTTATTAGAGTCATAACCGAACTTCCAATTAATATTGAGAATTATAAATCTTATTTAGATAAAATTGAATTAGTTTTAAGTTATTGTATGAAAACAGATGAATGTATCAATCCATCTGCTAATAGCGGGGATGTACTTTTAAGAGTTGCTAAAGAAAATTTAGATTTTATTCAAGGAAAGCAAAAAGAAGAGTCATTTCAGGAAATGTATCCTAAATTAAAGGATGCAATAGTTAGCATATTTAAAATAAAATTAAATATGAGAAATGAAGTTGTTTTTAGTGATGATAATGCTGGGGTTTTAAGTTATTTAGAAAATTTTAAAGAAAGGTTTATGAGATGAAGAAAATTAATAACGCATTAATATTCTTATGTTCTTTAGCATCGATTTGTTTTTTCGTAAGAGATTTAAACATAGGCGCTAACCAAAGGTTCTTAGGAGATTTATCGATGGTATTTGTTTTATTAATACCAAAAATAATAAGAAAAATATTTAAAATAAGAATAACAGATGCAATGGAGTTAATTTATGTGATTTTTATGATACTTGCTCAGTTTTTAGGAAGTGTAGTTAACTTATATAATAATGATACTACTTGGTGGTATGATTTGTTTACTCATTTTTTATCTGGAGTTTTAACTACTGTTTTAGCTTTAGTTATAATGAATTGGTTAGGTGTTTATAAAGAAAAAAATAAATGGTTTAACTTTTTGTTTATGATAAGTTTTACACTTATGATAGCATCGTTATGGGAGTTCTTGGAATTTGGTACTGATAACTTCTTAGGTATGAACGTACAACATTCACTTGAAACAGGCGTTCGTGATACAATGGAAGATATGTTAGTAGCTTTCTTAGGAAGTATAATAGTTGCAGTAACTTATTTGTTAGAAGGTAAAAAAGGATTTATAAAAAAACTAGTTAGTAATTTAGTATAATTATTAAAAAAATACGTTAGATTTCTTAACGTATTTTTTTATTTACGCTTTTTTTCCACAAGCTATAAAAGACCTTGACGGGGGGGGGGATTATGATATTATCAACATGTAAAATAAGAAAATAGGAGATGAAAAAGTGGAAAAAGAAAGAAAAATAAAAGTGTTAAGTTTAGTAGCACTAATAGTAGCAGTGCTAGGGCTAACTGTTGCTTTTGCAGCTTTATCACAAACGCTAACGATAAACGGTAGCGCATCAGTTGATGCAGCCACATGGGATATACATTTTGCAAACTTAAGTGAACCAGTAATAGAAGGAGCAGCAACTACTACAAAGCCTAGCTTATCAGGAACATCAATTACCGGATATACTGCAACGGTAACAAAGCCAGGAGATAGCGTGATATATGAGTTTGACATAGTAAATGCTGGAACCGTAGATGCACTTATATCTTCTGTTGATATGCCCCAAAAAATATTATTATGTATGAATAATAAATTAGATGAAAGTTGTAACAATTTTGATTTTAATAATGATAACTATATAAATAGTACTGACTTAGGTGTTTATGTTGAAATGATAAAATATGGATTATATTATTCTGATACTGGTAAATTGGTTAAGAAAAATGATGTTTTAAACGCAGGAGAAACCAAACGTGTTAAGTTAGTGGTAGAATATAACTATAATGCAGAAAAATTACCAGAAAATAATTTCACGATAGTAGATGAAACAACACCGATTACAATTAATTATGTACAAGCAGATTAAAAACTAGGTAAAAACCTAGTTTTTAATTCCATAAATTAATGTTATTGGATCTAAAAACAATTCGTGTTCTAGTGGAAAGTAAGTTAAAAGTCCGAATATAACATAAACTGTAATTGCGAATATTATTGCCATATTTTCTAGTTTTAAATCCTCTTTTTTCATAATTAAATAAGATATTATTTCTGCTATTACTATTGCTATAAACATTATTATAATGGTAACAGGCAAATTTTCTCCAACTCCGTTATAAACTGGTAAATACATTGCTAGAAAAATAGGAATAGATACTAAGGCTGCGGTAAAATTAGATATACATACGTTGTTAATATCTAACTTTTTTGTTTTAACTATTATTTTTTGAATAACTCCAGATATTAATATACTTCCAAATAGTATTTTCATATGTTCGGCTATACTTTCATTAACTGGTGCAATTATGCTTGTTAGAAAGCATGGTAATTTATTGTATAAAAAATGAAGTGGAAAGGTAAGAAAGAAAGTTAATATTACTCCAAGTATTTTTAATTTTTTAGTTTTATTCATATAAACCTCCTGTTAAATATTATGAATAGTATAAGTTAATTTATTCTTTACAAAAAATATGCGATGTAAGAATACTACTTCTTACATCTTTTAGTATGAATTTTACTAATTGACATATAAAGTCTGCAATGGTATTATATTTTCATTTAAAAAGCGAGGTTCAATATGATTAATATACCAGATGAAAAATTAGATGGTTTAAGTTTAGTATTTTTAAGTTATGGTTATAATGTAACAAAAGATGATTTAAAAAAATTTTTGGAAGATAAACAAATAGATGATAAAGAAAAAATTAGACTAGCTAAAAAGGCATTAGCGGAATATGATTTACTTTATCAAGAAGAACAAATGAAAAAGGCTATAGAGGCAGCAAATAAACCTGATAAAGTGCAGACGGTAAAGGAGTATTTAGAAGATAAGTTAAAAGAACATGGTTATGATATTTCAAAAGAGGAATTTGAATTAGGTTTTAGTAAGATTTCAAAAGAAATTATATATAAATTATATAACGCAATATATTGGGGAGATTTTACTGAGTATAGATTTGACGAATTATTTTTAGAAGAATTTTTCTCTTTAGTGGATTTTTTTAGTTTAAAAGAAAAGAAGTTATATGATGAAATTTTAAAGCAAAGTGGTACTATTTATTTTAGAATTAATAAGAAACAAAAGAATCTTAATTCGAATGACAAAAATAATAAAAGGTATACATACTTATATGAAATAGTAGACTATAATGGAAATAAATATGTTATAAGAAGGGTACATGGTAACAGTATGATAGTTAATATTCCAGAGGATGTTATGAAAGAAGAATTTAAAAGCTTAGATGAATATTTAACTACTTTTGAAAAAGTTGGAAAGTTAGGATATAAAGAAGGAGAATTCGATAAAGATCATTCTGCTAAATTTTATATTTCTTATAAGAATAAAGATATGGTAATTGCAAAAGTTGGATACCCTAATAGAGTTTTTCTTAGTTCAATATTTCCGGGAAAAGTTTACACAGATGATAATTGGGAGTATGTTGAACCTAAAAATAAAAAATATACTGATATTTCTTTAAAAGATGCGGTTAATGAAATAATATATGGAAAGAAAACTAGTAGATAGTTTTCCTTTTTAATTTGACTTTAATCTTTAGAAATTATACAATTGTAATACTAAAGGAAGAAGGTATATTATGGACTTAAATAAGAAAAAATACATTATATTAGAAATAGTACCAACCGCTGTTAATCCAGAAGTAGGTGATATAGCCCAGCTTTCAGCACTTAAAATAAATGGTATAAAATTAGTTGATAGATTTGATTATAGATTAGATAAGAAAAAGATAAAGATTCCAGAAATACTTAGGATGTTAGATTATGATAACGAGTCTTTTAAGTATGTTAAGACATCTAAAACAATAATGAATCACTTTAAGAAATTTATAGAAGATTTACCACTTTTAATAATAGATAATGAATATACTAGAAACTATTTAAGTGATATAGAGAATAAAAAAGAATCTGTATTTAAATATTTAGGTTTAGATGTAGATGATGAAGTATTTGATAGACTTATGAATAAGTATGGATTAGAACCTAGCAATTATTTAGTTGATTTACTTTATGAAGCTTTGATAAAGGAACTTTAATTATGAAAATAGAAAAGATAGAAACGGGTTATTTAGAAGAAAATTGCTATGTTGTTTGGGTAAATAATGATTGCCTTATTATAGATCCAGGTGATGATTTTGATAAGATAAAAGCTATGGTTGGTAATAAAAAAGTATTAGCAGTTCTTGTTACTCATTATCACTTTGATCATATAGGAGCATTAGAAGATGTAAAAGAATATTATAACGTAGATGTAATAGATTATAATAGTAATAAAAATCAGAACGTAGGACCATTTTCATTTGAAATAATATTAACCCCGGGGCATAAAGAAGATGCTGTAACATACTATTTTAAAGATGAAAAAATTATGTTCGTTGGAGATTTCCTTTTTAAAGGAACTATTGGAAGATGTGATCTTGAAGGTGGAAACTTTGATGAGATGATGAAAAGTTTGGATATGATTAAAGAGTATAATTTAAATATAAAACTATATCCAGGCCATGGAGAAAATACAACATTAAAAGAAGAGTTAGAAAATAACCCTTACATGAAAGGTGATTTATATGAGTAAGAAAGTAGTTATATTAGGTGGTGGAACTGGCACTTCTACCTTAGTTAGAGGATTAAAGGAATTTCCTGTTGATATATCGGTCGTAGTATCAGTTTGTGATGATGGAAAGTCTACTGGTAAGTTAAGAGAAGAATTTGATATTCCAGCGGTAGGAGATTTAAGAAGAGTAATTGCATCACTTTCCGAAACAGAACCTTTATTTGAAAAATTACTTGAGTATAGATTTAACACGACGAGTGATTTAAATGGACATACGGTAGGTAATTTACTTCTTGCAGCACTTTGCAATATAACTGGAAATATGTCTGACGGGATAGAGTCTTTATCAAAGGTTCTTAATTTGAAAGGTAAGGTTTTACCTTTAACAGAAGATAACGTTATCTTAATGGGAAAAATGTCTGATGGAAGCATTGTAGAAGGTGAACATAATATTACTGCATCGGATAAAAGTATAAAAGACATATACTATAAGGAAACTCCCAAAATTACTCCAGAGGTTATAAAAAATATTAAAGAAGCAGACATGATTATTCTTAGTATGGGAAGTTTATATACTAGTATCACTTGTAATTTAATAAGTGAAGATGTTATAAAAGCGATAGATGAATCTAGGGGTAAGATTCTTTATGTTTGTAACATGTTTACGCAACCAGGTGAAACAGATAACTTTACGGTAAGTGGTCATATTAAAGTTTTAAATGATCACCTTGGTAATAGAAAAGTAGATACTGTAATAATAAATGATGGAAAAATTCCTAAAGAATTTATTGAAAAATATCATCGTGAAGAAGAAAAAGATCCTGTTAAAATTGATAAAGATGAAATAAATAAATTAAACGTTAACGTTATTAAAGATAACTTTGTTGTGGTAAAAAGTAACTCACTTAAACATAATACGATTAAGTTGTCATTAAAAATATTTGAAGAATTAATAAAATAAAGCACTTTTATAGGGTGCTTTTTGTTGTTTTTATGTTATTATAGTTGAAAGTAGGTGGTTTTGTGCAAAAAATCTATTCTTATTATCCAGAAATGCAAAATTTTCAAATTGATACTTTTGAAGAATTAAAAGCTAATTTAAGTTATCTTACACAAGAAGAATTAGAATTAGTAGAAAAAGCTTATATAAAAGCTGAAAAATTACATAGGACTAGTCCACCAAGGAAATCTAGTAATAAACCTTATATAACACATCCCTTATCAGTTGCTAACATAATTGCAAGTTATGGCGGAAACTATAAGTTGGTTTGCGCAGCATTACTTCATGATACCGTAGAAGATACTGAATACACCATAGAGAAGTTAGCAGATGATTTTGGTGATGGTATTGCTGAGATAGTTGATACCGTAACCAAAATTAGTGCGGCTAAAGATGGGATAAAAGATAAGGATGCAGCAAGGGATGCAACGCATAGAAAGATTCTTGAAAGTGTATCAAAATATGGGATAAATGGTATTTTTGGAATATTATTAAAAATTGCTGACCGCTTAGATAACATTCAAAGTTTAGACTGCTTTAAAGAGGAAAAAAGAATCAGAATTGCTAGTGAAACTTTACATGTATATGTACCGCTAGCTAGAATATCTGGAGTTTATGAAGCTAAGGACTTTTTGGAAAACGCATCTTTATTTAATCTGGATCCTGAAAATTTTGTTAAATATCATGAGTTAAGAAAAAATATAATTAAATCATCAGAAATATTATGTAATGAGTTTTGTGCGTTAGCTGAAGAAATACTTTTTGAAAAAGGAATAACTTTTGACTTTAATATAAAAATAAAAAATTTGTATGGTATTTATAAACAAATAGAAAAAAGAGGAAAATCACTTGAGGAAATAAAAGATATAATAGGAATGAAATTTATTGTTCCAACCACGTATGATTGTTATACAACTTTAGGCGCTGTTCACTCATTAGGAAAACCAATAAAAGGATACTTTGATGATCGTATTGCCTCGCCAAAACAAAATGGATATATGAGCCTTAATACACTAATAGAATATAAAAAAACGAGTATGCAAGCAAGAATTAGAAGTTATGATATGGAAAGATGTAACAGATTAGGTTTATTAAATGAAGATAATCCAGCTACTAATAATATTATTAGTAGCATACAATCTAATGTAGATTTGATAAATAAAAATCATCCGTCAGATAAAGAATTTATATTGAAAGCAGATCAAAATATATTAAGGCCTGTAATAATAATTAGAACACCTACGGGTAAAAGAATTGAAATGCATGATGGGCAAACTGCTCTTGATTACGCTCTTATATCGGGTTTGGTCAATAATAAAGAAGAGATAGATAAAGTATATGTTAATGGCAAGAGATTATATAATTATAATGAGGCTTTGTGTGACGAGGATTTAGTATATGTTTTAAGAAAAGGAGCATAAAATGAAAAAAATAAGAAAAGAGTATTATTTCATTGCAATACTTTTAATGTTATTTATTTTACTTACAATTTTTGTTATTAATGGTAAGGTAGATATAATAGATGAGGGCTTTTTTAATAACGTAATAAAGTTAAAAGGAAATGGTATAACTAAGTTTTTATATGTCATAACAAATCTAGCTTCTACTGCAGGAATATTTGCATTACTAGGTATAACTTCAGTAATATTTTTAAAACATAAGGCTTTTTCTGATTTTAAGTATGTTATTGCAAACGTATCAATTGGTGTTGTTTTAATGCAAGTGTTAAAAAATATTATTAAAAGGGTAAGACCATCTTGGAAGTGGATTGTTCAAGGCGGGTTTAGTTATCCGTCAGGACACACGATATCAGCTCTTTTACTATATGGAACGCTTATGCTATTAGTGTATAAAAAAGTACATGGAAAATTTAGAAAACCACTTTTAATATGTTTTTCATTAATGATTATATTAACTGGGTTAAGTAGAATATATTTTGGAGCACATTACTTAACTGATGTTGTTGCAAGTTTAATACTAGGATCTATAATACTTATAATATCTAATATGTTTATGAACAAGGAGTTTAACAATGATAAAAATAAAGATAGAAAAACCATTCAAGCTAAATGATACGGTAACTTGTGGACAAATATTTAGATTTTTTCCTTTAGATGATGGTAGTTTTGATATTGTTATAAAAGATAGAGTAATTAATGTTCATATGGAAGATAATTATTTATGTGTATCATCAAATAAAGAAGAAAAACTAAAAGAAGTAGTTATGGATTACTTTGACTTAAATAATGATTATGGTGTTATGAATGAGTTTTTAATTAAAAGTGATGAAAAAATAAAACCTGCAGTTGAGTTTTCAAGTGGTCTTATGATGATAAAACAAGATCCATTTGAAACCGTTATGTCTTATATTATTTCTGCTAATAACGGGGTGCCGCAGATAGCGAGTGCACTTAATAACATTGCTAAGAACTATGGTAAAAAAGTTATCTTTAATAATAAGGAATACTTTCTTTTTCCACAGTATAAAGATTTAAAAGACGTAAGCCTGGAAGACTATAGAAATTGTAAAGTGGGATTTAGAGATAAATATTTAAAATCAATGGTAGATAAACTTAATAACAACGAATTAGATTTAGAAGAGTTTTATAGTCTTGATACTAATGTCGCTTTAGATAAGTTTATGCAAAACGTAGGTATTGGTCCTAAAGTGGCATCTTGTATACTTTTATTTGCATATCAAAAATATGATGTTTTTCCAATTGATACTTGGGTTAAAAAGGTTATGAAAAATGACTATGAAATAGAAGGCGAAAAAAACATAAGAGAGTTTGCTACTAAGACATATGGAAAGTATAGTGGTATAGCAATACAGTATTTATTTAATTATGGAAGAAATAAATAAATTAATGGAAAGAAGGTATTTTAATGAGAAATAATACTATTGGAAAATTATATGTATTTAAGGATGATAAATTAGTTGAATTGTCTAATCCTAAGGATATTAAAATAGAAGACATAATCGGAATTTATTTAGCAACAACTACAAATGATAATCAAACTATAGTAGAAGTAGGTTGTGAAATTGCTAGATTATGTGAAAGAATAGAGGAAGAAATTGGAATTGCAATGCCAATTATTAAAGTTAATGATGTTGCAATGTTTGCGTATATGAATTCTTCATTTGTTAAATTGAAAAATGATAATAATGGATTTCTTAGAGTGATAGTTCTGGATAACATAAGAGAGAATATGAAAAAGAAATTTTTATATAATCTTCCTTTAGAAATACAAAATTGTTTTACGAATATTGAACCTATCTTTGTAAAGAAAAATAATTAAATTTATTTTTCTTTTTTTATGCATTTTTAAGGGGGATTTTAAAAATTATGTCTAATAATTAATTGGGGGGAGGAAAATATGCATAGTTTAGTGAAAAAAATAGAAATAAAAAACATAATTTATGAAATTCGTGGAAAAAAGGTAATGTTAGATGCTGATTTGGCAAAACTTTATGGTTATAAATCTGGCGCTAAAGCATTTAATCAAGCAGTAAAAAGAAACATTGAAAGATTTCCAGAAGATTTTAGTTTTGAAATTACCAAAAATGAATATAATGAGCTTATGCTTAATCCAAATTTTTTAAGGTCACAGTTTGTGACCTTAAAAGAAAAACAAACTGGTAAGCATAAAAAGTATTTACCAAGAGTATTTACTCAAGAGGGAATTGCTATGCTTTCTAGTGTTATAAGAACCAAAGAAGCCTCAGAAGTAAACGTAGAAATAATGAGAGAGTTTGTTGGGTTAAGAAATTTTGTAAATAATAATTCTATTTCTTTAGCAAATGATATTTCTGTTATGAAAAATATGTTATTTAATCATGAAGAAAAAATAAATAAATTATTTGATAAGTTTGATAGGAAGGAAGATTTAAAAAGTAAATTATTCTTTAATGGAGAAATCTATGATTCTTACAGTTTATTAGTAGATATAATAGGAAAAGCTAATAATGAAATCATAATAATAGATAATTATGTTAATAAAGTAACATTGGATATATTATCTAAGAAAAATATAGATGTAACAATATTATTAATAACTGATAAAAATAAAAGTAAGTTGACAAAAACGGATATAGATAAATTTAATAGTGAGTATCCATTAATAAAAGTGAAATATACTAACTGTTTTCATGATCGGTTTATTATATTAGATAGAAAAGAGTTATATCATTTAGGGGCATCACTAAAAGATTTAGGTAAAAAAGTGTTTGAGATTACTAAAATAAATGAAGTGGTTACTTTGCATAGTTTACTTGATAAGTTAAATATAATGGAAAGTTAATGTCTAATTTTTAACACAAAAATTTACATCTTAAAATTTACGTGATATAATTGTTTTATGATAGCGGGGTGAAATGATGGCTAAGAAAAAAACATCATCCAAAAGTAAGAAGAAAACAAAATTTCCTGTGGAAATGATTGGAATTTTATATATAGTTTTAACAATTCTTGGGCTTTTAAGATCCGGATTTGTTGGGAGAATTGTAAGTGATTTTGGAATATTTTTATTCGGTGCATTTTATAATTGGGGGTTAACATACTTCTTAATAGTAGGAGGATATGTTCTTATCTTTAGAGAAAAACCAAAGTTATTTACTAAGAAGTTAATTGGTTTTTATCTGTTTGCAGTAGCAATTCTTTCTATGTCTCACGTTAAATATATTATGTATAATACAAATATAGGGTCTGCTGTATTTGAAGATACCATTGCAAACATAGTATCTGGTTTTAATGACGTTAATTTTATTCAAGGTGGGGGAATTCTTGGAGCATTATTTTCATATCTTTTCGTATTGTGTTTTGATGTACTTGGTTCTAAAATTATTTGTTGGGTACTTATTTTGTTTGGTGCAATGCTTATATTTAATGTTTCTCCAGCAACCGCGCTTAAAAAAATTATATTATTTTTTGTGCCTAAAAAATGGCTTAATAAAGATAAAGAAACAGATGAAGAAGCATCTGCTGAAGGTGATAATAAAACACAAGAAAAACCAGTTGATAAAAGAGTTGTTATATCAAGTGTTAATGATTTAAATCATGCAGCACTTGAAGAACAAGAAGAGGTAAGCGACCCAGTTACAAATGGAGAATATAAACTTCCTCCACTTTCTTTACTTAACGTTCCTAAGAAGGTAGATACGAAAGCAAATGAGGCAAACATTTCATCTAACATAAAATTATTAGAACAAGTACTTAGTGACTTTGATATTTATGGAAAAGTAGTAGAAGCCCATGTTGGACCTACCGTAACACAATATGAGTTAGAAATAAAATCAGGTACTAAGGTAAGTAAGATACTTAGTTTGAATAAGGAAATAGCGCTAGCACTTGCGGCTAAAGACGTAAGGATACAAGCGCCTATTCCAGGAAAAAGTACAATAGGTATTGATATACCAAATAAGATTACTACACCAGTATCTTTAAGAGAGGTTTTGGCAGCGGTTCCAAAGGAAAAATCTGATAGTAAGTTACTTGCGGTATTAGGTAAAGACATAATGGGTAATCCAAGATGGATGGAAGTTAATAAAACTCCTCACTTACTTATTGCAGGTGCTACTGGTTCTGGTAAATCAGTATGCGTTAACTCAGTTATAACATCTATTTTAATGCGTGCTAAGCCAGATGAAGTAAAACTTATGATGGTTGATCCTAAGAAGGTTGAACTTTCTATGTATAATGGTGCGCCACACTTACTTGCACCAGTTGTTACTGATCCTAAAAAGGCTTCTATCGCTTTAAAGAAGATAGTTGAGGAAATGGAAAAACGTTATGATATGTTTAGTGATAGTGGAACTAAAAACATAGAAGGGTACAATAGAAAAATTCAGGGTAAAATAGATGCTGGAGAAACTGGCTTAAAGAAATTACCATACATCGTAGTATTAATAGATGAGCTTGCTGATTTAATGCTTGTTGCAGCTAAAGAAGTTGAAGATTCAATAATGAGAATAACACAGATGGCTCGTGCGGCTGGTATTCATTTAATCGTTGCAACGCAAAGACCATCAACTGATGTTATTACTGGTGTTGTAAAAGCAAATATTCCATCAAGAATTTCGTTTGCGGTATCAAGTGGTATAGATTCTAGAACAATTCTTGATATGACAGGTGCTGAAAAACTAATTGGTAAAGGTGATATGTTATTTCTTCCAATGGGAGAAGGCTCACCAACTAGAATACAAGGATCTTTTGTTTCAGAAGAAGAAGTACAAAAAGTTGTTGACTTTACCATTAAGCAACAAAAAGCACAGTATGATGAAACATTTACGAATTTAACTGCTGCACCAGCTGGTTCATCATCAGCATCATATGATTCAAAAGACGATCAGTATGATGATCCTTTATATAACGAAATAGTGGATTTTGTAATAAAAAGTGGTAAGACAAGTGCATCACTTTTGCAAAGAAAGTATAGACTTGGTTATAACAGAGCAGCTAGAATGATAGACTTACTTGAAGAAAGAGGGATAGTTGGTCCGCCAAATGGATCTAAACCAAGAGAAGTACTTGTTAAATATGAAGAAAATAATAATGAAGAAGAACAAGATGAGTAAATTCTTGTTTTTTTGTTCTCAAAAATTTTATAAACACCCCAAGCTAGGTTCTTGACTGGGGGGGGGTATTATGATATTATCAACATAGTAAAGTAAGATAATGGAAGGGTTATAAACAGGTGATAATATCATGAAGCTATTTAATAAAGATGAAGAAAAAAGAAGCGTTGGAAGACCAAAACTTGCTGATGATAAAACGAAGAAAAATGCAATTATATCTATAAGTATTGCTTTTATCGTGATAATAGTTTTAGTTTTAATTAGTGCATTAAAACTTAATATAATAAAGTTTAATAAAATGAAGGGATTAGCAAGTGCGACTTTATGTACAGAAATACCAGCTAAATATCAGCCTAGAAGTGAATCTAATCCAGAAGGAACATATGAATATGGTTTTACAGATCCAAGATTTTATAGCGCGGTGGTAAGTTCTTATAATAATGATTCATCTTATTGTACTGCAATAAAAGAGGATGAATTAGCAAGTATAACTTCCGTGGGTGGATCTAATTTTGATATATACGATGTAAATGGTATTCAGTACTTGAAAGGTATAACTCAAGTTGCTTTTAGTGGAAACAATATAAGTTCCATAGATTTAAGCGAAAACAAAAATTTAGTGAGAATAGTTTTACCATATAATAAATTAAGTAGTATAGATTTAAGTGAGAATAAAAATTTAAAAGAAATAGATTTACGTAGTAATAAATTAAGTAGTATAGATTTAAGTGAAAATAAAAATTTAGAATTTTTATGGTTGTATGATAATAATTTAAATGAAATAGATTTGAGTAATAATCATAATATAAGTAATTTACATTTGGGTATGAATTCAAATTTAAAAAAGGTTGATTTAAGCGGAAATACCGCTCTAGATAGAATTGATATTAATACATTTAAGGAAAATAAAAACTTAGAATATTTGAATTTAAATGGAATGACTGCTTTAAGTAATATATTTTTAGAAGAAGATAACCATAATTTAAGTAGTATAGATTTAAGTACTAATAGTGCTTTAACTAGCATTACTATATCAAGTAATAAAATACTTAATGTTGATTTAAGTAATAATAAAGAGTTAACATCTATTAATATTGGAAAAAATATAAACTTTTCTGATCTTAGAAATAATCCAAAATTAAAAAATATAAGATTTGATGGAGCTGACGTGGAAAATCTGGATTTATCAAATAATGATGTAATACAGATGTTTTATGCGACTAACTCAAAAATTGGTAATGTTAATTTGAGTAATAATGCTAATTTAAACGTGTTTACCGTGATTAATAATTCAATAGTTGATGATGTAAACTTAAGTGGATTAACATCGTTAGAAAATATAAGAATAATAGATTCAACAATAGATAAATTAAACTTAAGCGGTTCGTCATCATTAAAGTCTTTCCATAAAACTTCAGGAAATTTTAGATTAGGTGAGGTAAATTTTAGCGGAACATCATTTGATCAAATTCTTTTAGATGGTATAGGCTTGAGGAAAATAGATTTGAGTAATAATGAAAAATTATTTAGAGTATCTTTAAATAATAATGAATTAACTGAGATAAAAATTGAAAATATTCCTAATTTGCAATCGTTATGGTTTAATGATAATAATGTGAATAATATTGATGTAAGAGAAAATAGAAAATTAGAATATTTAGGAGCTAAAAATAATAATCTTTCTAATATAGATTTAGAAAATAACACATTGTTACAAGGAATCAATTTATCTTATAATAAATTAGATAGTATAGCATTGCCGGATAGTGGTAACGCTCTATCTGAAATATATCTAGCTAATAATAATTTGAGTGGAATACTTGACCTAAGTAAATATAATAATTTGGAATATATATTGTTAAACAATAATAGCTTAAATGAAGTAATTCTAGGAAATATAGAAAATTCTCCATGGCTAATAGCACTTAATAACAATAATTTAAATAATATTGACTTAAGTGGTATTCCAAGTATTAATTATTTAACTCTTCAAAATAATCCATTATCAAGTAATATTTACATGGTTAAAGGAGAAAAAATAGAATATAAAGATTTAGTTAAATTACACGTTGAAAAAAAGGTTAATTATAATATAGATGATTTAGCGATAGTATCTTATGAAAATGGAATATTAAAAGCGCTAAAAGAAGGTACGACTAATATTAAAATATCAGATTCTGATCCATCGGGAATTGTTGGATTAGATGAAGAAGTTATTAATAGATGCTATGTTAATTATGAAACATCCGAATTTTGTAAACATTATTCATATTTTCCATTCTTATCTCAAGAAATAAAAGTATATGATATAACAAGTGAAGTATATAAAATAGATAAAGAAAAAAAGACGATAGATGCAAGTGGACTTGATCTAGATACAAGTAAAATAAAATTAACGCTAGAAGGATTAAGTGCATCGGTTAATAATGATAACTTCATAATAAAAGATGGAGAAAATATAGTAGATACATATAAGATATTGAATATGAAAAAGGTAATAGATAAACCAAGTAATAATGGTAATGCTAATAATACAAATAATGTTACAACAACTAAGAAAAGTGGAAGTAATAGTAAAACTACAACTAAGCAAAAAACAACTACAACGGAAGACTTAAGTGATATAGAAATAAATGGCACCTTTGTATCAGTACTAGCACTTCAAACTATAAAAAATAAAGATAGAAACATAGTAGTAAAAAATGAAGGAATAACAGTTACGATAAATGGAAAAGACATAGAAAAAATGGAAGGTAACTTAGACTTAAGTTATGAATTAAAAGTATTGAAAGAATCTATTATATATAACGAAGTAAAAGATAAAGTAACAAGTGGAATGGTGTTAAGCTTTAAAAGTAATAATAACTTGCCAGGGAAAACATTAATAAGTATGGATGTAACAGATACTATTAAGAAAAACATAGGTACAAGAAACCTAAGACTTTATAGTTATAAAAATGGCAAATTAACATTAGTAGCAGAAAACATAAATCCAAAAGAAAAGAAATTAAGTTTCTATGTAAAAGAACTTGGAAGTTATGTACTAACAGATAAAGAGTTAACTGGAAAAAGTATAAAAAAAGATACAAAGTTATTAGAAAGTAATACCAAGATAAATAAAGGTATAAGTTTTAGATGTATACTATGGCTATTATTAATACTAATAATACTTGGAGTAATAGGATACTTAGTATATAGAAAGAATAAAAGAAACGATTAGTTTAAACTAATGTTTCTTTTTTTAGGGGAATTTTAAAATTTATGACTAACAATTAATTAGGAGACGATAGAAACTAGCTTTGCTTCCCATCTTTTTATGAAGAATAGAAGGGTGATGGTAATTATGAGATTTAGATTTGAAACAAAATTTAGTCCAAAATTAATTATCATTTTAATACTTATAATAGTACTAGTTATTATTTCTAGTATATAAGAAAAACAAGGTTAGTTGAAGCTAGCCTTGTTTTACAAAATATCCAAAAAATATTATTAAAAAACAACTAGTTAAAGTTGCTTCCTACATTTATATTATACACAAAAAAACTTTATTATTCAATTATAATTTAGTATAATTTTATTAGAAAACTCTGGACATACTAATTAAGAGGTGAGAATATGGAAATTCTAAAAAAAGAAATTAATAATATACCAGTTACGATTATTAAGACTAATAAATTTAAGTCTATTGCAGGAAAACTTTATTTTAAAAGTCCCATAACAAAAGAAAAGATGACGTACAGAGCTGTTTTAAGAAGTATTTTGTTAGAGTCATGTAAAATGTATAATACACCTGAAAAGTTATATATTAAAGCATTAGAAAACTATGATGCATATTATAGCGCATCTTCTTCTAGATATGGAAATTATCATATAAATTCTTTTTCATTTTCGTCTTTAATTGATAAATATACAGAAGATGGTAATTTAGATGAAGTTGTAAATACTTTTTGCGAAATTATTTTCAATCCATTAGTAGAAAATAACGCATTTGATAAAGAAACTTTTAATTTAATCGTAAGTACAAATAAAGCAAACTTAGAAAAGATAAAAGAATCATCGGATATGTATGCTGAAAGAATGACTTATAAAAATTTAAATCAAAATAAGCCATATACATTTATGAGTGAGATAAAGTATTTAGATGAAATGACGCCAGAAAGTTTATATAAAGATTATCTTTCTATGTTAGAAGAAAGTGAGATAGAACTTGTTTTAGCAGGAAACATAGAATTCAATAATTCTATAATAGAAAAAATAACTTCTAAAATAAAAAATAATAAAATCTATGATAATAAACTTATAATAACAAATGATGATGAAAAAGATGAACTTATTAGGGTTAAAGATAAAGCAAGTGGAACACAAAACATATTAAATATTATAATGTATTTAAAAAACGTAAGTGATTATGAGCTTAACTATGTAGCACCACTTTATAGAATAATTTTAGGTGGTGGAAGTTTTTCTAGATTATTTAAAATTATAAGAGAAGAAAATTCTCTTGCTTATTATTCGTTTGCAAGACTTGAAAAAGATGATAGTTTAATGGCTGTTATGATGGGAATAGAAAAAGAAAATTATGATAAAGCATTTAAATTAACGTGTAAAGTAATTGATGGCATGAAGAAGATAAATGAAAAAGAATTAAAGGAAGCAAAAAAAACATTAATATCATCTCTTTTAGAATCTCAAGATAGTATTAATAATGTTATAGGAAGATATCATAATGCGAAGTTATTTGATTTACCAGATATAGATTTATTTATAGAAAAAATTAATGATGTAAAAATAGAAGAAGTTGAATGTTTTTCAAAGAAAATAAAACCAAACTTAAGTTACTTTTTGGAAGGAGAAAAAACTAATGGATAAAATAATAATGTCAAAATTAGATGAAGTGGTTTATCACGAAAAGTTAGATAATGGCCTTGAGATTTATCTTTATAAAAAAGATGGATTTACTAAAAAGGGAGCGTATTTTGTTACTAAGTATGGTTCTGCAACAAATGATTTTAAGCCAATTGGTGAAGATAATATAGTAAGTTTTCCAAAGGGTATTGCGCACTTTTTGGAACATAAATTATTTGAATCTGAAGATAACGAAAAGGTTTTTGAAAAATTCAAAAAAAATGGAGCGGATGTTAACGCTTATACTAATCATTTAATAACGAATTATTTTTTTAGTACGACAGAAAAATTTGAAGAGTGTTTGATAGAACTTTTAGATTTTGTACAAAGTCCATATTTTACTTTGGAAAATGTAGAAAAAGAAAAGGGTATTATTAATCAGGAAATAAATATGACTGATGATAACATTGATAGGTATATATTTGAAAAAATGTTTGATTTAACATTAAACGAAAATCCTAATAAATATAAAACGATTGGGGATAAAGAAAATGTATCTAAAATAACTAAAGAAGATTTATATAGATGTTATAATACATTTTATCATCCGTCAAATATGATACTTGTTATGTATGGTGATGTTGACGTAGAAAAAACGTTTGATTTGGTAAGAAAAAATCAAGAGTCAAAAAACTTTGGTAAACAAGAAGAACTTGTAATAAAAACATTTGAAGAAGAAAAAGAGGTTTGCACAAAATATATAGAAGAAAAAAGAAATGTAAGCATACCAAGAATAAGTATTTGTTATAAGTTTAAAGAGCAAAGATTAACAGGCGAGGACAGGTTTAAAAGAGACTTATTTTACAATGTATTATTAGATATGAAGTTTGGAGGAACATCATCATTTGAAAAAGAATTAGTAAAAGAAGAAATTATAAAAACTGGTTTATCTTTAACTTATTCTCATTTTGATGATATTATGCTAGTTATGTTTGAAGCAGATGTTTTAGATAAGGATAAATTCATTGATTTAATTGATGAAAAATTAAAAGAAGATAATTTTGACGAAGATATTTTTGAATTAGATAGAAAGGCTCTTTTAACATCAATTGTAAAATGTTTTGAAAATCCATCTGCTTTTGCAAACGTAATAATAAATAGTGTAACAAAACATGGCATGGTAATTAATAATGCTTATGATATATATGAAAATTATAGTTTTGATGAATTTAAAGAAGCATTTAAAAAATTAGATTTTAATAATAAATCTATATTATATGTAACAAGTAAGGAGGATTAAAAATGTTAAAAATAAAAAACGTAACAAAATATTATGGAACCTTTAAAGCGGTTGACAACCTTTCGTTTACCGTTGATAAAGGAGAAATATTTGGCCTTTTAGGAGTAAATGGAGCTGGTAAAACAACTACCTTTAGAATGATTATGAATTTAATTAATCCTTCAGAAGGAAGTATTACTTTTAATGGTAAAAAAATAGACTATGATGTAACTGATAACATAGGTTTTTTAACAGAAGAAAGAAGCCTTCTTACTAAACTTACCGTAAAGGAACAAATCCTTTATTATGGAGCTTTAAAATCACTTGATGAAGAAACTATTTTAAAAAGATTAGATAGGTTACTTAAAAAGTTTGGCATAGAAGAATATAAAGATAGGAAGATAAATACTTTATCAAAGGGTAACCAGCAGAAAGTACAATTTATATCTGCTATTATAAATGAACCTAAATTACTTATTTTAGATGAACCATTTTCAGGACTTGATCCAATAAATATAGAATTATTTAAAAGTGTTATATTAGAATTAAAGGAAAAAGGGACTTCTATTATATTTTCATCCCACAGAATGGATCACGTTGAACTGTTTTGTGAAAAGTTAGTAATATTAGTTAAGGGTAAATCAGTTTTGGAAGGATACTTAAAAGATATAAAAAAGGATTATAAAATAAAGAAAATAAAAATAGAAGGCGATGTTAAAATAACTGAACTAAGAAAAATAGATGGTGTTATAAACGCTATTAAAACTGCTTCGGGATATGAGGTTAACATAAAAGATGAAAGTTACGTTAATAATGTATTTGAATATTTGAAGACTAAAAAGAATATAACAAAGTTTGTTTTAGAAGAACCATTTTTAGAGGAAATATTTGTTTCGAAGGTAGGTGAAGCATATGGAAAATAAATTTAAATTTTTAACTAAGCATAGTTTAAAAAAGAAAATAAAAAATAAATGGTTTTTAATTGCAAACGTAATAGTTGCATTAATTACTATAGCATTTGTTAACATTGATTCTATAGTAACTATGTTTGGAGGAGATTTTAATAAGCCTTTAAAAATAAACGTGGTAGATAATACTGGTTATTATGAAAATGTAAAGACTGGTTTAAAAGGTGTTGAAAGTTATCTTGGAACGTCAAAACTTAAAATATCTAAAATTGATGATATAAAAAAAGCTAAGAAAAAATTAAAAGGAACTGATGATATATTACTTGTTATAAATCCTGATACTAATAATATTTATAATATAGAGTTTATAACTGATGCATATGTAGATACTGTAAAATACCAAGCAATAATCACTAGTTTAAATACTACAAAACAAGGTATTGCACTTGATTTATCTGGGATTGATAAAGAAAAATTAAATCAGATTTCTTCTTCAGTCGAGGTTAAAAGAACTTTTATAAACGAAGAGAAAACTGAAGATGAAGAAAACACAAGAACTCTTTTATCAGTTTCTTCACTAATAATTGCACTTCCGTGTTTTATGCTTATTATGTATTTAGTCCAAATGATTGGAGCAGAAATAAATGAAGAAAAGTCAACTCGTGGAATGGAAATTATAATAGGAAATGTATCTCCTAAAACTCACTTTTTTTCTAAAATTTTATCAAGTAATTTGTTTGTCTTAATTCAAGGTGGATTGATTCTTTTGTATAGCGCAGTAGGTTTAATAATTAGAAAATTTACCACGGATCCCTCACATCAAGGAATGAAGGCAATAAAAGAGGCTGCAGCTACGCTTGATTTATCAGGGGTACTTGAAATGATAGAAAAAAGTGGAATATTAAATAAGTTAGGATATATAATACCACTTATTATAATCTTATTATTACTAAGCTTTTTAGCTTATTCACTATTAGCAGGCGTGCTTGCTTCCATGACTACCAATATGGAAAATTATCAGCAACTTCAAACACCACTTATGATAATTAGTTTAGCAGGTTTTTATTTAATAATAATATCAGCTATGTTTCCAGGAGCTTTATTTGTTAAAATAGCAAGTGTTATACCACTTATGTCTATTTCATTAGCACCAAGTCTTTTACTATCTGGTGAAATAGGTGTTGGACTTATAATAGTTGCAATATTGCTACTTATGCTTCTTAATTTTATTTTGATCAAGTTCGGACTTAAAATATATAAGGTTGGAATCTTAAACTATTCAGAAAGCGACTTATGGAAAAAAATGTTTAGAGCAGTTAAAGAAAAGTGATGAAATTTCATCACTTTTTTAGTTGTGTTATTCTAATATTTGTTAAGCAAAAAATATAAAAATAATAAGCTAGTATATAAATAGTATAATATTTCTGAAGTTTGAGTTCTGTATTATAATGTATATATAAAATATTAGATTGTCTACATACCCTCTTTAGTTGTCTACTTTTAGTTCACCACTGCACTCTAATTATAAACAGCCCAATTTTAGAACTTGACGGGGAGGGGGGATTATGATATTATCAACATAGAAAAATAGAATATGGAGGTAATAAAAGTGGAAAAAGAAAGAAAAATAAAAGTACTTAGCTTAGTAGCACTAATAGTAGCAGTGCTAGGACTAACGGTTGCGTTTGCAGCACTTTCTCAGACATTAACAATAAACGGAACAGCAAGTGTAAACGCGGCAGAATGGGATATACACTTTGAAAACGTAGTTACTAATAGTATGAATGGAGCAGTAATTAATTCGGAACCGGTGGTTAATGGAACTAGCATAACTGGATTAAACGCTACGTTAACAAAACCAAATGACCAGGCTGAAATTATATTTGATATAGTAAATAAAGGTACAATAAACGCAAAAATATCATCTATTGAAATGAGTAAGCTATGTACCATAAACTCGCCAGTGGAAAGTTGCGATTGGGATAACGACGGAATGGTAACACAAGAAGATGTAAATAAAGTAAATGATAATTTATCCTTTATTATGGCATATTATGATAATGATAATAATACGTTAAAAATAAATGATACTTTAAATGCAGGTGAAACAAAAAATATTATATTGGCAGTTTCTTATGCAAAATATACAGAAATAAATGGTAATTATAACAGTAATGAAGAAAGTTTAAAAGAAGCAACTGAGTTGCCAAAAAGAAATTTAACGTTTAATGATCTAAGCGTAAAAATAAATTATGTTCAAGCAGATTAAATAAAATAAAAGTTGATAAGGCGTTGATAAAATGAAGCGTAAGAAAATAAAAACAAAAAGAAGTGTAAAAGCAAGAACAAATAAAATACTGTTCTTGCTTTTTTGCGTAATAACCCTTAGTTTAACAGTAGGATATAGCGCCTTAAATGAAGAATTAAACATAAGTGGAGAAGCAACGTTTAGAGTAAAAGAAGATATAAGAATAACAAACGTAAGTTTATCAGAAACAACAAATCTAGGATTAGAAAACTACACTAATAAATACGGAAAAGATAGTATAACACTAGGAGTAGGATTACCAAATATAGATTCAAGCATTACATATAAAGTAGAGATAATAAATAGTGGAAGTGTATCCATGTGGATAGATTCTATTACTCAAGAAATAAATAATAATGCTAATATGGAGTACACACTAGAAGGCCTAGGAATAAAAGAATTAATAAATCCAGGAGAAATAAAAGAGTTTAATCTAACGATAAAGTATAAAGAAGGAATAACATTACCAGACAATATTAATTTAGATACAATGTTAAGATTTAATTTTATAAAACCAGTAAGCACTCTAGCAAAAGGAACTAATGGTAATGCGAATGCAACCTTTTTAATAATGGTCCAATAACAAAATCAAGTGTAGAGAATATTAACTTTTTACCAACATTAGAAGTTGGTGTTGATGCAATAGGATACTGGGATGCAAGTTTAAACAAAGATGGAACAGTAATAGCATGGTATACGGATAATGATAATAATGGATTATATGAACTTAATATAGGCGGAATAGGAGAGGTTCATTCTCCTGGTAATTCAAGTAATTTATTTAATAATTTTAATAAATTAACAAGTATAGATTTTGGTGATGTTTATAATACTAAAAATGCTACTTTAATGAGCACTATGTTTTCTGGGTGTAGTTCGTTATTAAGTTTAGATTTAAGTGATTTTGATACATCAAATGTAACAAATATGGAAAGAATGTTTCAAAGATGTTATAAACTTAAAAGGTTAGATTTAAGTAGTTTTACATCTTCGAATCTAAAAAATATGAATT
This sequence comes from uncultured Bacilli bacterium, assembly GCA_910580185.1. Lineage (GTDB taxonomy): Bacteria > Bacillota_I > Bacilli_A > RF39 > UBA660 > Aphodocola. Next base: position 198,995 of record CAJTWC010000001.1, on the reverse strand, counting down.
ATATGTTTGATGGTTGTAAAACTTTAGAAGTATTAGATATAAAAAGCATTGATTTATCAAATGTCAAAGAAACGGATACGATGTTTGGTAGTATACCTAAAACAACATTAATATATGTAAAAGATGAAAATTCTAAAAAAATTATATTAAGCATTAGTAGTGATTTAACTAATATCCGAGTTTCTGAGGAAGCAGTAAATAATTATTAGTACTTGACTATTACTTTTTTATTATGATATTATATCAATGTTATAATAGATGAAGGAGAATAAGATGGAAAGGGAAAGAAAAATAAAAACTTTAAGTTTGGCAGCGTTAATAGTAGCGGTATTAGGTCTAACGGTTGCGTTTGCAGCATTATCACAGACATTAACAATAAACGGAACTGCAAGTGTTGATTCTGCAACATGGGATATCCATTTTGAAAACTTAAGTGCTGGAATAACATCAGGTGATGCATCCGTTACGACTGAAGCGATTATAAAAGACTCGGTTGATGGAAAACAAAGCACGGTAATTGGTGATTATAATGTTGTTTTAACAAAACCTGGTGATGGAATTACTTATACGTTTGATGTTACCAATGCAGGCACCATAGATGCTAGTTTAGAAACTTTAACTAAAAATATTAAGCCGGTTTGTACTTCAAATTCTAACGTTGATGCAGATGCTACAACAGTTTGCAACGGATTAACTTATACTTTAACATATACCGATACAAGTGCAGTAGTGTCACAAGGAGATAACTTAGATAAAGGAATAACAAAAAACTTAACCTTAAAATTACAATATGATAGTAATGAAGTTCCAAGTGATGATGTTACTATTTCTGGTTTAGGTATAACTTTAAAATACGTACAGAGATAATTTATTAGCTATATGAAGAAAGAATTGACTTTCTTTTTTTGGATTATATTTAAATTTAAAAGTATTAAAAGTGGTGATTAGATGAAAAAGGTATATAAGAAGATAATTACGTTAGAAATATTTCTCCTAACTATTTTGCTGTTTAATAGTTTTGTGTTTAAAATGTCTAATATTTATGAAGTTACTTTATTATTAGTACCATTTTTAGTTTTAATGATTGTGTTAACTGGTTTTGAAAAAGAAAATTTTAGAAATAAGAAAGACGTTTTGTTAAATATAATAATATTTGTTTTAATATATTATTTTATAACTTACTTACTTGGATTATTTACTGGTTTTATAAAAACAAGTTATAGTTTAAGTATAATAAATATAATAAAAAATATATTTCCGGTAATACTACTTATAATAGTTAGTGAGTTACTAAGGTATGAATTTTTTACTAAATCAAAAGGAAATATTCCATGTTTCGTTATTGGATATATTTTGTTTGTGATAATTGATGTGAATTTATCAATTCATATTTATGATGTTACTAGTTATTTGGGATTAACAAAAATGATATGTTTAGTTGTGTTTCCTAGTATTACTAAGAATATTTTTCTAATTCATTTAACCCGTAAGGTTGGTTATTCAAACGCAATTGTTTATCGACTATTAACTGATTTAAGTACATACTTACTTCCATTATTTCCGGACTTTGGAGAATATATAAACGTATTGTTAAAAACCGTATTACCAATTGTTATTATGGTAAAAATTAATAATATGTTTGATTATTTTGAATCAAGAAAAATAAAAACTTCTAGATACAATAGTAGAAAGCTAGTGTTGTATTCGGGTATAACCGCGTTACTTTTTGTAATAGTAATATTGACTAGTGGATTATTTACATATCAAGCTTTAACCATTGGTTCTGGTTCTATGTCGCCTAAAATTGAAAAAGGAGATATAGTTATTTTGCGTAAGGTAAAAAAGTCTGAACTTCGTACAATAAAAAAAGGAGATGTATTGGTACATAACCATGATAATAAAATAATTGTACATAGGGTTGTGGAAATATTAAACAATAATGGCAAAATAAATTATATTACTAAAGGGGATAATAATGATACAAAGGACTCATGGATAATTAAAGAAGATGAAGTAATTGGAATTGTCAAACTTAAAATAAAGTATCTTGGAATGCCAACGGTTGCTTTAAATGAATTATTAAATAGATAGAGGTGATAATAGTGAAAAATAAAGGCGAAAACAAAATAGAAAAAGATGAGGTAACACAAGCCATTGATGAATTAATGGAAAAAGAATTTGATTTAACCTTTAAACCTGAAAATAAGAATATGCCGTCTGAGAGCATGCCAATAATTGATGAAAACAAAGAAGAATATAATGGTATAGAAAAAAGTGAAGAAGCATGTGATATCACTGTTGATGAGTATGAAACCCAAGCTGATTGTTATAATATCGAAAATAGTTTTCAAAATAATTTAGCATCCGATGAGGAAAACGAAAATTTTGAAGATAAAAAGGCATCTAAAAATAAAATGTATTTAAGTTATAACATGAGACTTTTAATAAATGGTTTAGGTATATTTGTATTTGCGTTATTATCAATAGTATTATTTGTATTTAGTATTTCAATTAAAACTAGAAGTAGTGTTTTATATAGACAAAGTAGTAATTTAGATTATAAAGTTTATTTAAAACAAAACAGCTATTATAAAGAACCATATTTGCAAAAAAATATGCAGTATATTGCTAGTTTAATAGATAATGTTGATGTAAACTTTAATTATAATTTTAACGTTAATCAAAACATTGATTATAAATATACTTTCTATGTACAAGCAGATATCGCGGTTACCAGCTCAGAAGATAAATCAAAAATTATTTATTCTAAGACTGATAAGTTAACTCAACCATCTACAATAATAAAGGAAAATTCTAATGGTTTTAATATTAGTCAAAACGTTAATATAAACTATGATAAATATAACAATTTAGTAAAAGGTTTTAAAAGCTCATACGCAATTAATGCTAATAGTAATCTTATATTGAGTCTATTTGTTGAAATAGAAGATGAAAAGGGAAATAAAATCAAATCGTTGGATAAAGATACAATTAAATTAACAATACCATTAACGGAACAAATGATAGATATAAGCATGAATTCAAATGAAATAAATAATAGCAATAATGTTAACATATATAAGGATTTTAATATATCAAACAAAATTACTTTCTTATTTGCAATTATTTCTTTGATAACAGCAGTGGTATTTATTATTAGATTAATGCTATTCTTAAAGAAGACAAGTGCTAAAAAAACTATATATGATGTAACTTTATCAAAGATATTAAGAGAATATGATAGAGTAATAGTTAATTCAAAAAAGATAATTGATTTGAATCAAGATGTTATTGATGTTAAAAACTTTAACGAGTTATTAGACGTTAGAGATAATCTTGAAAAACCTATTATATTTTCCGAAGTACATAAAGGTCAAAAAAGTGTATTTATAGTTAAGACTCCAAATGAAACTTATAGATACATACTTAAATTTGTAGATTTACAGAACAATCAAGAAAAAAAATAAGTCTTATTATTGAAAAAATATAACTCATCTAGTTATAAACAACAATATTTCTTGGCAGCTGGGGGAGGGTATATGATATTATCAACATATAAAATAGAAATAGAAAAAAATTATAGAATAATACCTTATAAGGTTATATTTTGACAAAGCTGTCATGATAAAATTAATAAAAAAAATAAAACAGGCTGTGATAAAATGAAGTGTAAGAAGGTAAAAACAAAAAGAAGTTTAAAAGAAAGAACGAACTTAATATTGTTCTTACTTTTTTGCGTGATAACATTAAGCCTATCAGTGGGATACTCAGCCTTAAATGAAGAATTAAAAATAAGTGGTGAAGCAACGTTTAGAGTAAAAGAAGATATAAGAATAACAAACGTAAGCTTATCAGAAACAACAAATCTAGGATTAGAAAACTATACTAATAAGTATGGAAAAGATAGTATAACGATAGGGGTAGGATTACCAAATATAGATTCAAGCGTTACATATAAAGTAGAGATAATAAATAGTGGAAGTGTATCCATGTGGATAGATAGTATAACACAAGAAATGAATAATAATTCTAACATGGAATACACCCTAGAAGGATTAGGTGTAAAAGAACTAATAAATCCTGGAGAAACAAAAGAGTTTAATCTAACGATAAAGTATAAAGAAGGAATAATACTACCAAGCAATACTAATTTAGATACAATGTTAAGATTCAACTTTATAAAACCAGTAAGTACACTTGCTATGGGAAATAATGAAGATGGAACAGCAACATTCTTTAATAATGGCCCAATAACAAAGTCTAGCGTAGAAACTATTACCTTTTTACCAACACTAGAAGTTAGTGTTGATGCAATAGGATACTGGGATGCATCATTAAATAAAGATGGAACAGTAATAGCATGGTATACAGATAAAGATAATAACGATTTATACGAACTTAATATAGGTGGTATTGGAGAAGTTTATACACCAATTAATTCGGTGAATCAGTTTAAAAATTTTACAAATGTAAATCAAATGAATTTTTCTAATTATATAAATACTAGCAACTCAATAAATATGTCGGGAATGTTTTATAATTGCAATTCATTGATAGGTTTAGATTTAAGTAATTTTAATACTGAAAAATTAACAGCAATAGGCTCAATATTTTATAATTGTTCGTCATTAGTAAATCTTGATTTATCTAATTTTAACACATCAAAAGTAACTAGTATGAATAACATATTTGAAAATTGTAGTTCATTAACAGAATTAAATTTAAATAATTTTAATACATCAAAAGTAACAAATATGCAAAATATGTTCCAAGGATGTTCTTCTTTAGGTTCTTTGAATTTAAGTACTTTTGATGTAAGTAATGTTACAAATATGTATGGAATGTTTTATAATTGTTCTAGTTTGATAGAAGTGAATTTATCAAACTTTAACCCAGTAAAAGTCAAAGACTTTAGATTTTGGTTTAGAAATTGTTCTAGTTTAATTAATCTTGATTTATCAGCAGCTAATACGCTTAGTGCAACAAATATGTCATATATGTTTTCTGGATGTACATCTTTAACTGATATTGATATATCATCTTATGACACATCAAATGTAACAAGTATGGAATATATGTTTAATAATTGTCCATCATTAATTGATTTGGATATAAGTAATTTTACTTCATCTTCAGCCGTGGAATTATACGGAATGTTTAGAGATTGTAAAAAAATTAGTAATGTGGTTTTTGGAACTTTAAAACCAAGTAGTACTAAAGCGATGTTTTATAACTGCACTTTGCTTAAAAATGTTGATTTATTAAAAATGGATACTTCAGTACTTTCCAGTACAAATCAAATGTTTTATAATTGTACTTCTTTAGAAAATTTAAATTTATCCAATTTTGATACGCCTAATTTAAAATCTACAAGTAATATGTTTACTAATTGTTCTGCTCTTGTCGGATTAGATATTTCTAATTTTAAAATGGATAATGTTACTAGTATATCAGCTATGTTTTATAATTGTTCTTCTCTTAAAACGCTTGATTTATCTAGTTGGAACACTTCTAATATAACTAGTATGGAATCTACATTTTTCAGTTGCAGTTCATTGGAAGAACTTAGTTTATCTAATTGGGATACATCAAGTTTAACTAATATGATATGGACTTTTAGAAATTGTTCCTCATTAAAGAAATTGGACTTAAGCAGTTTTAATACTTCTAATGTAACAAGTATGGGAGCTATATTTGAAAATTGTAGTTCTTTAATGGAATTAGATATAAGGAACTTTGAGTTTGTAGGAGTAACTCCAAGCTTTAAATCCACACCAAGTAATATGATAATATATGTAAAAGATGAAGCGGCGAAAGAAGTAGTATTAAACTCCAAAAACGACGCTAATATAATTATTGTAGGTTCTATTTAGTTTTATATTAAAGTCTTAATTTGCTATTATTTAAAAGTTATATTTTCGTACTAAAAATAAGCTTGATTTAAATTAGTAAATATAATATACTATTATTATCAAAACGTTGATGAAGAGTATTAAGTTAGATTATACTTTTAAAGAGAGTTTATGGTTGGTGAAAATAAACAAAGTATGCTAAGTGAACTAGCTTCGGAGTTATTATGTGAAATAACAGTAATATAATACGGCTTACCACGTTATAGGTTTTTAAGTGTATACATAATATGTATAAATTAAGGTGGTACCGTGGACTTTATGTTCATCCTTTAGTTAGGATGGACATTTTTTAATAGGAGGATAGTTATGGTAGAACAGGCTAAAATAGTATTAGAATTTATTGGAGTGTTTTTGATAGTTTATTTTGGTACTTATTTATTTTCTTTTAAAAAGATAAAGAAGTTTAATAGAAGTAAAATGCCAGTTAATATAAAATATTTAGTGATCAAATATAATGTTGATATTGTAGGACTTGGATATAAAAGAGTTTTTAAAACTCTGATGCTCTGTGATTCATTTATTATAGCAGCTATCTTTACCGTAACAAGATTCGTAGATAACGTATACATAAGATTATTAATTGCATTCATACTTATATTTCCACTATTTGCGGGAGTATATCATTTGGTTGCAATGTATTATAAAAAGGAGAGTGAAAGATAATGGAATATAATTTTAGAAAAATAGAAAAGAAATGGCAAAAATATTGGGAGGATAACAAGACTTTTAAAACTGATGTATGGGATTTTTCAAAACCTAAGTTTTATGCACTTGATATGTTTCCGTACCCATCAGGAGTAGGTCTTCATGCAGGTCATCCTGAAGGATATACAGCAACTGACATTGTATCACGTATGAAAAGAATGCAAGGTTATAATGTTTTACACCCAATGGGATATGATTCGTTTGGTCTTCCAGCAGAGCAATATGCCGTTCAAACTGGTAATCATCCAAATGGTTTTACAGAAAAAAACGTTGCGTATTTTACAAGTCAATTAAAAGAATTAGGATTTGATTATGACTGGGATAGAGTGATTTCTACATCAGATCCATCATACTATAAATGGACACAATGGATATTTAAACAGTTATATAAAGATGGTTATGCAAAATACATTGATATGCCAGTTAACTGGTGTGAAGAATTAGGAACCGTTTTATCTAACGACGAAGTAATTGATGGTAAATCAGAACGTGGTGGATATCCGGTTATAAGAAAAAACATGAAGCAGCTATGTATCGATCAACCTAAGTTTGCCGAAAGACTTTTAGAAGGCTTAGATGAAATAGACTGGCCAGCATCTACTAAAGAAATGCAAAGAAACTGGATAGGTAAATCTACTGGTGTTGAAGTAGACTTTGACGTAGTAGGTGGAGGTAAGTTTTCTATTTACACAACTTGTATAGAAACTATTTATGGTATTACATTTATGGTTATCGCTCCAGACGGACAGTTAATTAAAGAATTAATGCCAAGGGTAGAAAATAAAGAAGAAGCACAAAAATATATTGACGAAACACTTAAGAAATCTGACATGGATAGAACCGAACTTAATAAAGGTAAGTCAGGATGTATTTTAAAGGGAATAGAAGCAATAAATCCGGTTAATGGTAAGAAAGTACCAGTATTTTTAGGAGACTTTGTTTTAGGAAATTATGGTACTGGAGCTGTTATGGCGGTACCAAGTCACGACCAAAGAGACTTTGAGTATGCTATAGAACATAAAATTCCAATGATTCAAGTAATTGATGGAAGAGATGTAAGCGAAGCTGCTTTTGAAAAACAGGATTATTTAGGCAAAGGATGCAAGCTTATTAATTCTGAAGAATTTACTGGCTTAACAGTTGAAGAAGCAAAAGTTGCTATCACTGATAAATTAATAAAATTGGGTGTTGCAAGAAGAACGACTAACTATAGATTTAGAGAATGGATATTTGCAAGACAAAGATATTGGGGAGAACCAGTACCAGTTGTTCATATGGAAGATGGTACGGATTATTTATTACCTGATGATGAATTACCACTTGTATTGCCTGAGTTAGAAGATTATAAAGGGCATAATGGTAAAGCTCCTTTAGAAAACGCAGAAAAGTGGAAACATTATGAAAAAGATGGTAAAAAAGGCGTTCGTGAAACATCTACTATGCCAGGTTCAGCAGGATCTAGTTGGTACTTCTTAAGATATATTGATCCTCATAACGATAAAGAGTTCGCTAACGGGGAGTTGTTAAAACACTGGATGCCAGTTGATTTATATATTGGTGGACCAGAACATGCTGTTGGACACTTAATGTATTCTAGAATATGGAATAATTACCTTTATGATAAAGGCTTATCACCAGTTAAAGAACCATTTAAAAAATTAGTTCACCAAGGTATGATATTAGGTGAAAACGGAATAAAGATGGGTAAACGTTTCCCAGAATTCGTCGTTAATCCAAGTGACATAGTAGAAAAGTACGGTGCAGATACATTAAGATTATACGAAATGTTTATGGGACCACTTGAAGCTTCTAAACCATGGAGTACATCTGGTGTTGAAGGTGCTAAAAAGTTCTTGGATAGAGTATGGAGATTATATACTGAAGAGCAAAAAGAAATGGGTGAAAACAAAAACTTAGAAAGACTTTATCATGAAACCGTTAAGAACGTTACAAATGATTATGAAAAGTTGTCATTTAATACGGCAATAAGTCACTTAATGGTACTTGTTAATGCTATGTATAAAGAAACTGTTATTCCTAAGGAATACATGGAAGGCCTTGTTAAAATGTTAAATCCAATATGTCCTCATATTACCGAAGAGTTATGGAGCATGCTAGGACATGATGGTACAATTGCTTACGAAGCATGGCCAGTATATGATGAGGCAAAACTTGTTCAAACTGAATTTGATATAGCAGTTCAAGTAAATGGTAAATTGAGAGGAACGATTACTATATCAGTAGATGATACAGAAGAAGTTATTAAAGAAAAAGCTTTATCTTGCGAAAATGTTAAAAGACATACTGAAGGAAAAGAAGTAGTTAAGGTAATCGTAATTAAAAATAAAATAGTAAACGTGGTGGTAAAAGGATAGTTTAGGACTATTCCTTTTTTCTTCGTATTGAATAACTTGACAGTTAAAATGTGAGTATGATATTATATCAAAGCGAAAAGAGGAAGAAAATGGAATTAAAATTACAAAAAAATAATACATTAACCAAAACTATTAAAAAAGCCAATTTTAAACCTACTAAGTTTAAGAAGAGAGTTAAGAAAACGTGGAATGTATTATTTATATCAAATTCTGTTTTAACAGTTACGAATTATTTTGATATAACAAATTTAGAAAAAGTCGAAAATGTATTATCTAAAATAGTATCTGTTTTACTTGGTTATTTAATTGTTTCTAAAGTAAAACAATCATTTGATACTGCAGTATCAAATGCTAAATTAGAGTTATTATGTAATCAATTGTTAATGAGTTATGGCATTAAAATCTCTTCAGATTATTTAAAAAGTGCTGATATATACTCTAAAGATGGTGTTAATTTAATCCCGTTAAATGATGAATCACTTATTCTTGAGGCTTCAGATGATAATAATATACCTAAATATTCTTATTACTTAGATGGAGAGTATACTGATATTTCTGAGATGGTTAATAATTTTGTTTTAACAAGGCGTCAAAAAAGGAAAAATAACAAAAAAACAAATTCTAATTACGATGATCAAAATTATAAAGAAGATTATAAGGATGTTAAAGGCTTTTTGGATTAAATAAATTTTATATAAAAGAGTAATGAAAGGTGACTTTTTATGAAAAAAAGAAAAAGAAGCATTTATAAATTATATAGGGATGCATCTAAATTTAATTCTTATGATTTTTTATTAAAAAAAACATTAAAATCTGTAATACTATGTGCTCCTGCTATTTTTATAGGAGATGTTGTTTTAAATAATCGATTTGATTATAATGAAAATATTTCTGAATGGGGAGTTGCTCTTTCAGTATCTGCTTTTCCTCTTTTAGAAGAAAGTATTAGTTTTATTATATGGGTGATAAAAGATGAATTTTTACAATTAAGGCTATTGAGTATATGTGAATTACTTAAGGACAAGACTAATGAAAATGTAAATTTTATTGATGCTAATGTATCTATTTCCGGATTCCAAGATAACGCTAAAGAAACTATCGTAACTTTTGAATTTAATAATTTTTATATAAAAGAATATATTAAAGATGATGTTTATAAATGTGGATTATATTATTCAGATGGTGGATTTACAGACTTGACTAATGAAGTAAGTGATATTATAAAAATACGTGGTAGAAGAAAAAATAAAAATAGTAAGTAAGAGAATAGTACTAAGCTATTCTTTTTATATATTTATTATATATAATAAATAGCAAATGGAGGTTTTGTATAATGAATGAGAAAAAAGTTTTAAAATCTATTATAGCTCCTAATTCTAAAGAGGCAATTAAAAGGACAATAAAAATTGATAAAGGAAAAACTATAAATATTGAAAGTAATAAATTGCTTGGAGAACAAAATCAAGTGATTTCAGTGTTTGCGCTAGATGATGTTAGAAAATTAATAAATAAAATGGAAAGAAAAAATATAATTAAACCAAAGGACTATCTTATTAACATTCCATTTATAGGAAGAAAATTATATGAAAAAGCCTGGCTTGAACAAAAGAAAATAAATATATTAAAAGAACAATTAGAAAAAGCAGAAAATGGTACTGCTAATGATAAACAAAGGTTTATTGATGAATTAGAACCACTATTAGGAAAAAGCAAGAATTAAATAAGATTCTTACTTTTTTTTATTTTTTTAGTGGAATTTTCGTTTTTTTATCTAACAATTAAGTAGAAGGAGGAAAAGAAAATGAAATATTTCTTAAGAAAAAATTGGAAGTATATTATTGTTTTGAGTGTAGGTATCTTATCATTTATAGGGGTATATATTTATAATTATAATAATGATAATAAAAGTATTACAACTAAGAGTAATAACAAAGTGTTGGTTTCAAAAAAAGAAGAAAGTAATAAAGAAGAAAAGAAAGGAACGGTTTTTGTAGACGTTAAGGGCGCGGTAAACGCACCAGGAGTTTATGAAATAGAAGAAGAAAAAAGAATAATAGATGCTATTAATTTAGCAGGTGGATTATCTGATAATGCTAATACGGTTAATATTAATTTAAGTAAAAAAGTTGCTGATGAAATGTATATTATAGTTTATACTAAAAACGAAATATATAATTATAACAAAAAGAATGGAAGCACTAATAATATTACGTGTGCATCTAACGAATGCGTGTGTCCTGATGCTAATAATGATGCATGCATAAAAAAATCTAGTAGTAAAAGTAATAATGAGGTTATAGTAAGTGGTAAAGTATCAATTAATACAGCAACTAAAGAAGAGTTAATGACTCTTTCGGGAGTAGGTGAATCTAAGGCAAATGCAATAATAAGTTATAGACAAGATAACGGTAATTTTAATACTTTAGAAGATATTAAAAATGTATCTGGTATTGGTGATGCTTTATATGAAAAAATAAAAGATAACATAAGTCTATGATTAAATTTAAGAAAATAATATTAACTTTTGTATTTATAATTTCACTAGCTAATTTATTTAGGACTATATGCTTTTATAATAATATATATAAAGAAGAAAATAAAAAAATAGTAGGAAAAATAACTTATATAAAGCACGATTCTGATAAAACTGTAATAGATGTAAAGAATAAGAAAAAGTATAGAATAACTTTGTATAAGGATGCAAAATATAATTATGGTGATATTATTCATGTTGATGGCTTGTTTAAACCAGCGCCTAATAATACAGTTTTTAACTTATTTAATTATAATAAATTTTTATTATCTAAGAAAATTATTATGATATCTAGTAATCCTACTGTGAAATTAATTAAAAATAACAATGATATATTATATAAAATTAAAAATAGAATTATAAAGCATATTAATAATTATCAAAGTAAAAAATATATCAAGGCTTTTGTTATTGGTGATACCAATGATATAGAAGATAATTTGTTATCTAATTATAGAAATATTGGAATAAGTCATTTACTTGCTATATCAGGTATGCACTTATCGTTATTCTTGATTATTATTGATTTATTGTTTAAAAAAAGTAGATTTAAAAATTTAGTTATATTTTCATTTTTAATATTTTTATTATTCATTACTAATTATCCTGAATCATTAATAAGATGTTTTTTATTTATGATTTTGAAATATATAAATATGAAATTGAAGTTTAACTATAATAACTTAGAATTACTTGTTTTTTGCTTTTCTATTCTTATATTATATAATCCTTATTTTATATATAATATTGGTTTTATATTTTCCATAGTTATTACGTTTTTTATATTATTATCTAAAAATATTTTAAAAGATAAAAGCTATGTTAAGAAGTTAGTGATAACTTCTTTGGTATGTTTTCTTGCATCTATTCCCATTATTGCTAATTCATTTTTTAAAATAAATTTACTTACACCACTATTTAATATAATATTTATTCCTATCTTTTCTATAATAATATTTCCACTTGGATTATTAACTTTTATATTTCCATTTTTAGATGTTTTTTACTTTATTATTACAGGTGGTATGGAAAGTGTGATAAATATTTTTTCTGGATTAAATATGTTTAATTTGGTAATTTCTAAACCTAATTTAATAATTATACTAATATATTATATTTCTTTATTTTTAAGTATTAAGATTAACAAAAAATATATATTTTTATTTTTATCTGTTTTAATTATAAATATAAACTCTAAATACTTGATAATTAATCCTGAAATTACTTTTTTGGACGTTGGACAAGGTGATAGCAGTATAATCATACTTCCTCGTGGAAAGACTATAATGATAGATACTGGTGGTATATATGGTAGTAATTATTCTATTTCTTTAAATAAAACGATACCATATTTAAATTCCATTGGAATAAATGAAATAGATACATTAATACTAACTCATGGCGATTATGACCATATGGGAGAAGCAATTAATCTAGTAGAAAACTTCAAAGTGGAAAATGTAATATTTAATTGTGGATCATATAATGATTTAGAAAAAGAATTGATTGAAATATTAGATAAAAAGAATATAAATTATTATTCATGTATTAAAGAATTGAATATAGATAAGTATAAATTACAATTTTTAAATATAAAAGAATATGATAATGAAAATGATAATAGCATTGTTACTTTTTTTAATATTAGGAACAATAGTATTTTATTTATGGGTGATTCTAGTAAAAAAATAGAAAAAAATATAATTAGCGAGTATAATTTACCAAAAGTGGATATATTAAAAGTAGGGCATCATGGTTCTAAAACAAGTAGCAGTAAAGAATTTATAAATGTAGTTAATCCTACATATTCAGTAATATCGGTAGGTTTAAATAATAGATATCATCATCCTAATGATGAAACGTTGGATATTCTTAAAAACACAAATATAATTAGAACTGATACCTACGGTTCAATAAGGTTTGTTTTTAAGAAAAATATGGTTAACAAATTTACTTGTGAACCATATACTATTGTAGAACGCTTTAGCATGCAAGGGCGTTTTTAGATAGATTTAGAGAAACTAAAAAAGAGAATTTTTAGTTTCTCTTTTTATATTCTTTTTTTTCTAGAAAAACCGCCTGAAGATTCTCCAATGTTAGAATCTTCATTTGAATTGCCATTTTTTAGTGCATTTTCCATTATGCGATTAAATTCATTGTCTAAATCTTTCTCATTTTCCTTATTGCCATTTTTAAAAATTTCTATTATACGATTTAATTCATTGTCTAAATCTTCCTCATTTCCCTTTTTAGTTAAATAACTTATATATACATCCCTTAATATCTTATCGAATAACTCGTTAAAAATTTCTTGTACTTCTTGTACTTCTTGTACTTCTTGTACTTCTTGTACTTCTTGTACTTCTAGAGTAGATGTACATAATATAAGAAGTATTTCTTTTGCTCTAATGAATTTCAACCTAATATGTAGAGGTTCTATATCATCAAAAGAATGGATATTTGAAAGATTAAGTACATTATTTTTTTCTGTATCATCTTTAAATACTTGTTTGTATACATGCTCTGCTGATATATCATCTGAATTTAATTTTTGACCATTAAAATAACAATATGCATGAATGTTAGTTTTTTTTAAGCAGTATTTTTTTAATGTTTCTTTTAGTTTTATTTCATAAGTTTGATCCATAATATTCTCGTATAATCAATCTTATAGAAATATTAATCTATTTGATTGATCCCTTTCTATATATTTTTGATTTATTATACTTCTAGAAGTATAATAATTTTCCTTTTAAAATTTTCTATATAATCCAATAGCTTTACCTAATATTGTACAGTTAGGAAGTATTATTGGTGCCATTGTATCATTTTCAGGTTGTAATCTTACGTGGGTTGCTTCCTTATAAAACGTTTTTAAAGTAACTTCATTTTCTTCTGTCATTGCAACTACGATATCGCCATTTCTTGCGATGTTTTGTCTTTGTACTATTACTATATCACCATCGAAAATACCAGCATTAATCATACTTTCACCACTTACCTTTAAAGTAAATACTTCTTCTTTACTAGGAATTAAATAAGTAGGTAAACTAAAATATTCATCTGGAGTTTCAATTGCTTCAATAGGCGAGCCAGCGGTTATTTTACCAAGTAATGGAACTTGTGCTACTTCTTCGTTTAAGTATTCGTTATTACCAACTATTTCAAGTGATCTATATTTTGAATTTGTCTTTTTTATGTAACCTTTAGCTTCTAATGCTGTTATATGAGATTGAATAGTAGCAGGCGAATTTAAACCTAGCGCTGAACCTATTTCTCTTACTGCAGGTGGATATCCATGACTAGCTACATAACTTTTAATATAATCTAAAACGTCTTTTTGTCTGTTTGTGAGTTTTTCCATAATTCCTCCCTTTTTCATTACATTTAAATAATAACATAATTGCTTTACATTGTCAAACAAATGTTCTAATTTTATATTGACACATACGTTTGTTCGTAGTAAACTAAAATTGTAATTAGACGAAAAGGAGTGATATTGATGAAAAAATTGAAAGGATATAAAGTTGCTGCACTTATTTATTTGGTAATAACAATAGTAAATGTATTTTGGATTTGTAATTATGACAATTTTGATTACTCCAATGAAAAAGTTCAAAATGAAAATAACGTAGTTGTTAATTATGATAAGAATTAAAAAGTTGATTAATCTCTTTTTTTGACTTATAATATTAATATAAGATAAGAAGGGTGATTAAAATGGATGAAAAAAGAATCATTAGTGCTATAAAAGCACTTTCTCTAGCAGAGATATCTAAAGCTAAAAGTGGACATCCTGGAATTGCTTTAGGGGCAGCTCCAATAATGTATTCACTTTATAATAATCATATAAAAATTGATGTAAAAGATGATAAGTGGATAAATAGAGATAGATTTGTTTTATCAGCAGGACATGGCTCAGCACTTTTATATGCTACACTTTATATGGCGGGTTTTGATATTAACATAAATGACTTAAAAAGTTTTAGACAAATTGATTCTATTACTCCAGGACATCCAGAATTTGGGGTAACTCCTGGGGTAGATTGCACGACAGGCCCGTTAGGAGAGGGGATTGCAACAGCTGTTGGTATGGCTGCAGCAGAGCGTTTTTTATCCGAAAAGTTTGGTGAATTAATAAATTATAAAACGTATGTACTTTGTTCAGATGGAGATTTAATGGAAGGTATAACGTATGAAGCTTGTTCTTTAGCTGGAAATTTAAAGTTAGGAAATTTAATTGTGCTATATGATTCTAATAGTACTACGATAGATGGAAAGTTAAATCAAAGTTTTGATGAAGATGTTTTAAGAAGATTTGATTCTATGGGATGGCATACGTATGATGTTCCAGATGGAAATAATTCTTTATTAATTGATATGGCTATATCAAAAGCTAAAAGTATGATTGATAAACCATCATTTATAAGAATAAAAACAACAATTGGCAAAGATTTAATACTTGAAGGCACAAATAAAGTTCATGGGTCTCCGTTAACTAAAGAGGACATAAGACAAATAAAAGATAAATTAAATTTGGACCGTGATTTATTTTCTAATATAAGTTCACTTAGAAAAGAAATGGCTAGTTTTATAAATACAAGAGTAGCACATGAAAAAAGATCATGGCTTACAAAATACAATTCATATATTAATTCCTGTGATGACGATACTAAAAGATTTTTAGAATCCTTAACAGAAGATAAAAGATATGATGTAACTAGATTATTTAAAGATATTACCTTTCAAGATGATGAATTAAGAAAAATAAATGGTATCATTATGAATGAAATAGCTGATAATTATCCCGCGTTTTTGGGTGGATCATGCGATTTAGCAACTTCTACAAAAACATATCTTAATAATTTTGGAGATTTTACAAGTGATAATTATGGTGGAAAAAACTTCTTTTTTGGAGTTCGTGAACAGGCATCAGGTGCTTTTATAAATGGCCTTGCCCTTTCCGGATTAAGACCGTTTACTTCTACTTTTTTAGCATTTTCTGATTATTTAAAACCATCTATTAGGATGGCTAGCTTAATGAACTTACCAAGTACGTTTGTATTTACTCATGATTCTGTTATGGTTGGAAAAGATGGTCCAACACATGAACCAATAGAACAACTACCAATGCTTAGAAGCATACCTAATCATTATGTATATAGACCATGTGATGCTAACGAAATAATTGGTTCTTGGCAAACAATATTAAATAACGATAAACCTTCTTCTATTATACTTTCTAAAAACAAATGTAAAATGTTAGATTCAAGCGACCCTCTAAGCGTTAAAAAGGGAGCTTACATAATTAGAAAGGAAAAGAAAAAGTTATTTGGAATAATAATAGCAACTGGATCGGAAGTATCACTTGCACTTGATATAGCAGAAAAATTATCTTTAAAAGGAATGGAAATAAGAGTTGTATCGATGCCATGTATGAGACTTTTCGAACAGCAACCAAACAGTTACAAAGAAGAAATACTTCCAATAGGATATAAAACATTCGTAATAGAAAGAGCATCTAAATTTGGATGGCATAAATACGTTTATAACGATAAGTACATCATGGGTTTAGATGAATTTGGATATTCTGGAAGTGAAGAAGATGTATTAAAAAAATTAAAACTAGATGATGAAATGATTGCTAAAAGAATTGAAAAATTATTAAAGTAATAAATTGTCTAAATTTGCATAAAATAGTAGTGGGATTTTAAGCCCTATTGCATTGACTTTTAAATTTAAGTATAGTATATTAAATTTGTACATTAATTGTACTAAAAAGTAAATGTTTCTCGCTCTCGGGTGGTGCGAGTAATAAATTATCCCGATCGTTAAATGTTTAATCGCTCTCGGGTGGTGCGAGCAATAAATTATCCCGATTGAAAATTTAGAAGACTTTGTCATATTACGACAAGGTTTTCTTTTTTCATAGGTATAATAACCTCCTAATTTGAAGTTAGGGGGAATTATGAAATTACAAACTGGATGTATTTATCATATAAAGGATGACTTTTTTGATTTTATAAATGATAAAAATTTAATGATTAACCATGAAAATGGTCATTCTAGACCAACTTATTTTGTTATTAAAAATGATGGTATTTTATGGTTTATACCACTTAGTAGTAAAGTTAGTAAATATCAAAAAATAATTGAAAATAAAATACGAAAATATGGTAGATGTAAAACCATTTTAATAAGGAAAATAGCTAATAAAAAATCTGTAATATTACTTCAGAATGCTTTTCCAATTTTAGAAAAATACATAAGTCACCCGCACATTGTAAATGGTAAGGTAATAAAATTAATACCATCAATAAAAAAAGAAATACTAGATAATTTTAAATTTATGATATCAATGAAGAAAAGTGGAAAAAATTTGTTTTTTGCGGATACCGATAAAATATTAGAAAAACTTAGACAATTAAAATAGATATTTATATAAAAATACGATTAAAGTTTTAGAATTCGACATCTTTTTTATAGAATACGTAATATTCTATAAAAGAGGTGTTTTAATTATGAGAGTATATTATTTATTTAAAATTAATGATTCATTTTCTAAATTATATTATAATAAAACTTATTATTTATATAAAATGCTTGAACAAATATCTTTATCGAGTAAGAATGATTTTATAATATCATATAGGCTGTTTGAACAGATGGCAGTCCCATATGACAAAACTGAAATTAATAGTAATATTTATAGAAAATACGCATTTGATGATAATTATAAAAAAACACTTAATAAACATGTTTTAGATGATGGTGTTGAAAAAACTAAACTTACTGTCTATAATACTTATATAAAAATAAAAACTAATAAGAATATTACCTCGTTTTTTAAAATAATATCTAAAGAAAAAAATGTTTTTGTATGTGATTTTAATAATAAAGATTATTTTTGGCTTAGCAATGTAATCTCAAAAAGCCTTGTATAAATTGGTAATTTTTAGTAAAATAATAATATGAAAGGAAGATGAAAATTATGTGGGGAAACATTTTATGGTGCGTAATTGGTCTTATTGTAGGACTAGTAGTAGGATTTTTTGGAGCTAGAACATTTATGAAAAAGTATTTAAAGAAAAACCCACCAATAAATGAAAAAATGGTAAAAGCCATGATGATGCAAATGGGAAGAACTCCTAGTCAAAAACAAGTTAATCAAGTTATGAAAGCAATGAACAAGTATCAATAATTAACAGTTCATTGTTTTTTTTGTAAAAGAATGTAAAATTTTAAAAAGCTTATTTATTGAAAACATAGATTTTGTTATATTTATATTGGTGATAATTTTGAATATAGTATGTAAAAAATGTGGAGAAATACTAAAAGAAACTGATCGTTGTTGTTTAAAATGTGGAACTTTAAACTCCTGTAACGAAAAGACAATAGAAGAAGAAAAAAGGTTGGAAATATTATCAAAATATTATGAAGATTCTGGAAAAGATAAATTAAAAAATGTAAGAAAGTTAAAATTCTCATTTATAATTGATGTATTATATGTTTTCTTATTGGCTAAGCTTTTTTCATTGATAACTACTAGTAATTTTTTGATTTGTTTTATAATTAGTTTAATAATATGTTTTTATAGGTTAGTTGTATTAAAAATGTTACTTTATAAGTGTAATTTATGGTGGCAAGGGGTATATATTCCTATATATGGTTTCCTTCTTACGTTTGAACTTGGTTTTATAAAAAAAGTTTCTATTTATGCTCATAGTTTATGGATATTAATATTAGGCCCATTTTCACTTGGTATTTTTTTATATGAAGGTTTTATTTTAGGAGATTTAATATTGCTGCTATTAATCTTTATTTATTTTTTTAGAATACATATTAAAATCTGTAATAGTTTGTGCTACCGGTTTGGAAAAGATAAAAGGTTTAAAATTTTATTAATTCTTTTTTGTCCTGTTTTAATATTAAATCTCGCTTTTGGAAATGAAACAGGAAAGTCAAATTTAGAGGAAGAAGAATTTATTAGAATTTAATATTTAAAGGATACTATATTTTTTATTTCGACAAAGTTTTTAAAAGAAGTTCATATAATAGATGGCTAAAAAGAAAGGAAGCTAATATATGAATTATTTTAATGAGATAAAAAATATAATAGAAGAAAAAGAAGTAAATGATAAAGTAAGATATTTAGAAAGTAATAAGGAAGTGGTAAAAACATACTTTGAGATAGGTAGATTATTAATAGAAGCTCAAGGCGGAGAAACACGGGCAAAATATGGAGATAATTTAATTAAAGAATGGTCAGTAAAGTTATCTAAAGAGTATGGTAAAAATTACTCAAGAAGAAATTTAGAGTTAATGAGAAAATTTTATATACTATTTAAAAAAGCGAACACAGTGTGTTCGCAATCTAATCTATCATGGTCGCACTATAAATATTTACTTAAGTTTGATAATGAAAACGAAAGAAATTATTATATAAATAGGTGTATAGAAAATAATTTATCAGTAAGAGGTCTTATTAATGAAATTAAAACAGATTCATTTAATAGATTGTCATACACTGATAAAAAGAATATAAAATTAATAGGCGAAAGAGAAAGTAATGAGTTGAAACTAGAGGACATGTTACATGACCCAATAATTATAAATATAGATGAAGAAGAAAAGCTAAGTGAAAAGGTACTTAAAAAATACATATTAAAAGAATTAGAGAAAGTATTCTTAGAACTAGGAACAGGATTTACTTTTGTAGGAAGTGAATATAAAGTAACGTATAACGATAACAACTACTTTATAGATTTATTATTCTTTAACTATAAGTTAAATAAGTTTATGGTGGGTGAACTTAAGAAGGATGAAGTAACTGCTAAAGATATTGGGCAAACCCTAAACTATATGAAAGTAATAGATAAAACATTAAAAGGACCTTATCATAATAAAACGATGGGTATAATAATATCAAGAAAGAACAATAAGTTAATATTAGAATACGTAAGTGATTTAGATATATTTTTAACTACTTATAAGTTGAATAAAGTAAAAGAAAAAGTTAAGTAAATTTAAAGATATGACAAAAAGTGTCAAGAATTTTGCACTTTTTTAAATTCTTATGATATAATGCTTTATAGGTTAAGAAAGTAAGGAGATGGTTTTTTATGGCAAAATATGATGAATCATCAATTAAAATATTAGAAGGTCTTGAAGCAGTAAGAAAAAGACCTGGTATGTATATAGGATCAACTGACAAAAGAGGTTTACACCATCTTGTCTGGGAAATAGTTGACAATGGTATCGATGAGGCGATAAACGGGTATGGTAATCATTTAAAGGTTACTATTCATAAGGATGGTTCTGTATCAGTTTCTGATGAAGGACGTGGTGTACCAGTTGGAAAGCATGAATCAGGAAAATCGACTCCAGAAGTTATATATACCGTACTTCATGCTGGTGGTAAATTCCAAGAAGGTGGATATAAAGTATCAGGTGGACTGCACGGTGTTGGTGCATCAGTTGTTAACGCACTTTCTAAATGGATGAAGGTTTCTATAAACCGTGACGGTGGGAAATACGAAATATCTTTTAAAGATGGTGGACATTTAGATGAAGATTTAAAAAAGGTTGGTACCACTAACAGAACAGGTACAACCGTTAGATTTATGCCTGATGATGAAATATTTTCAACTACTACTTTTTCATTTACAACCATTTGCGAAAGAATGCAAGAATCAGCATTTCTTATAAAAGGTCTTATGATTGACGTAATAGATGAAGAGGACGAAAAAGAAGCACATTTCCATTACGAAAGAGGTTTAGAAGAATTCGTATCGTATTTAAACGAAGGTAAAAAAACGATTCATAACGTTGTGGGTTTTGAAGGAACAAAAAATAAAATAGAAGTAGAGTGTGCACTACAATACACTGATTCATATAACGAAAACGTTGTATCATTCGTTAACAACGTTAAAACTAGTGATGGTGGAAGCCATGAAGTAGGTTTAAAAAGTGCTCTTACTAAAGCATTTAATGAATATGCTAGAAGTAATGGGTATTTGAAAGCTAAAGATAAAAACTTTGAAGGTAGCGACGTAAGAGAAGGATTAACCGTTATTTTATCTTTAAAGATTCCTGAAGATTTATTACAATTTGAAGGACAAACTAAAGGTAAACTTGGTACTCCTCTTGCTAAAACGGTTGTTGACCAAATTGTTTATGAAAAGATGCAGTATTTCCTAGAAGAAAATAAACAGATAGCAACTGATATTATAAACAAAGCTTTAAAAGGAAAAGCCGCAAGAGAAGCAGCTAGAAAAGCAAGGGAAGAAGCTCGTAAGGGAAAAAATAAAAATTCTAAAGAAAAGAATTTATCTGATAAGTTAGCACCAGCAACAAAAAAAGATCCTAAGAAAAACGAACTATTCATAGTTGAAGGAGATTCAGCAGGTGGTAGTGCTAAAACTGGTCGTGAAAGAAGTTTCCAAGCAATATTACCGCTTCGTGGTAAGGTTTTAAATACCGAAAGATGTACTATGGATGAAGCTTATAAAAACGCCGAGATAAATACTTTAATATACACGATAGGTGCGGGTGTTGGACCAGACTTTCACATTGAAGATTGTAATTACGATAAAATAATAATAATGACCGATGCCGATGATGATGGTTGTCACATACAGGTTTTACTTGTAACGTTCTTCTACCGTTACATGAGACCACTCGTAGAGGCTGGACGCGTATACATTGCAAACCCACCTTTGTATAAGGTATCCTTCTCTAAGAAAGAAGAAGTATATGTTTATTCTGATGATGAGTTAAAAGAAGTAACGAGTGGTCGTAAGATGGAAGACTTACAAAGATACAAAGGTCTTGGTGAAATGGATGCAACTCAGTTATGGGAAACAACCATGGATCCAGAAAGAAGAAGCTTATTTAGAGTTAAGATAACTGACGTTGCATTAGCAGAAAAAAGGGTATCTGTTCTTATGGGTGATAAGGTTGAACCTAGAAAAGAATGGATTGAAGAAAACGTAGACTTTACGCTTGAAGATAACTACGAGATGTTAAAGTAAGGAGTTGTTGGGGATGAAAGAAGTATTACAAAGAATAGAAGAATATTCACTAGAAGAAATAATGGGTGAAAGATTTGGTAGATATGCTAAAACCATCATTTTAGACCGTGCACTTCCTGACGTAAGAGATGGTTTAAAGCCTGTTCAAAGAAGAATTTTATATGCGATGTATAAATCAGGTAATACCTATGATAAAAAGTACCGTAAGAGTGCTAAAGCAGTTGGTGAAATAATGGGTAACTACCACCCACACGGTGATTCATCTATATATGATGCAATGGTTAGAATGAGTCAGGATTGGAAGATGATGACCCCATACATTGACATGCATGGTAACAATGGTTCAATGGATGGTGATGGAGCAGCAGCAATGCGTTACACCGAAGCAAGACTTTCTAAAATAAGTAACGTACTTTTAAATGATATAAATAAAGATACGGTAGAGATGGCACCTAACTATGATGATACCTTAATGGAACCAGTAGTACTTCCTGCGGGATTTCCTAATCTTTTAGTAAACGGTTCAACTGGTATATCGGCAGGTTATGCTACTAATATTCCGCCACATAACCTAGGAGAGGTAATCGATGCAACCATTAAAAGAATAGATTCTCCAAATTGTAGGTTAGATTCAATAATGGAAGTAATGAAAGGACCTGATTTTCCAACCGGTGGTGTAATAGAAGGATTAAAAGAAATAAGAGGAGCTTACGAAACAGGTAAGGGTAAAATAATCGTTAAGTCTAAGTACGAAGTTGTTAAAGAAAAGTCAAAGCAGATGATTGTTATTACCGAAATACCTTACGAAGTTAATAAAGCAGCTCTTGTTAAAAAGATGAATGATATTAGAATCGATAAAAAAATAGAAGGTATTGCCGAAGTAAGGGATGAGACTTCACGTGGTGAACTTAGAATCGTAATAGAACTTAAAAAAGATGCTAACGTAGAGTTAATTACAAATTACTTACTTAAAAATACCGATATGCAAGTATCATATAGTTTTAACATGATTGCAATAGTTAATCGTAGACCAAGACAAGTAGGGGTACTTGGTATTCTTGATGCGTTTATAAATCATAAAAAAGAAGTAGTAACAAGACGTACTAAGTTTGATTTAGCACATGCTAAGGATAGATACCACATCTTAGAAGGTTTACTAAAAGCAATAAGCATCCTAGATGAAGTTATAAAAGTAATTAGAGCATCTAAAAACAAAGCTGATGCAATTCAAAATTTAATAAAAGAGTTTTCGTTTACTGAAAGACAAGCTACCGCTATCGTAATGTTACAATTATATCGTTTAACTAATACTGATATAACAGACGTTGAAAACGAGATGAAAGCGTTAGAAAAAGCGATAAAAGAATATGAGCTTATCTTATCTGATGAAAACGAACTTAAAAAGGTTATGAAAGAAGAACTAAGAAAAGTTAAAAAGGAATTTGCTATTCCAAGAAAAACTCTTATTAAAGATGAAATAACCGAAATTAAGATAGACATGACTGCAATGATACCAAAAGAAGATGTTATTGTTGTTGTAACGAATGAAGGTTACGTAAAACGTGTGTCTAAAAAGTCTTATGCTGCATCCGATGGTGAAGCAACATTAGTTAAAGAAGATGATTTTGTAATAGGATTATTTGAACAAAACACCCTTGATACGTTGCTATTATTTACTAACAAAGGTAATTACTTATACATCCCAGTTCATACACTTCCAGAACTTAAGTGGAAAGAACTTGGTAAACACGTAAGTAACATAGTACCAATTGTGCAAGACGAAAAGGTAATAAAAGCCATTCCAGTATCTAAGTTTGATGACCGGGAAATACTTACGTTTACTAAAAATGGTATGACTAAAAAATCTAATTTATTCGACTTTGTTGTACAAAGATATTCTAAACCAATTACGTTTATTAAGCTTAAGGATAAAGACGAAGTAGTAAATGTTACAATGGATGCTTATAACGAAGTGTTTATCGCAACCAAAAAGGGTTATGGTCTTTGGTATGATAGGTCTGAAATACCAGTAATAGGTTTAAAAACCGCTGGGGTTAAAGCAATTAACCTAAAAGATGATGAAGTAGTAAGTGGATGTGTGTTTGATGGTGAAGCAGAATACGTAACAGTAATAACTCATAAAGGACTTGCAAAACGTGTTAAGCTATCCGAGTTTGAGAAAACATCTCGTGCAAAAAGAGGGTTATTACTTTTAAGAGAGGTAAAAAGTAATCCACAAGAAATCATAAAAGTATTCGTAGGAGATGCTAAACGTAATATACTATTAAAAACAAATGGAAAAGATAAAGAACTTAAATTAACTGAAATTCCTATCATGGATAGATATTCTACTGGTAGCACTATTTCTAAAACAAAACTAGATTTAGCAATTGATATAGCTAGCCTAACTAGTGATAATATAAAAGCACCAAAAGAAGTATCTAAACCAGTTACTAAAGAAGAAGCTAAAGAAAAAAAAGAAGTATCAATAAAGGAAATTGATGATAAGTTTATGACCATCGATGACTTTTTAGATAACTTTAACTAAGCAAGAGTTTTTCTTGCTTTTTTTGATTTTAAAACATATAATATATATCACGAGGGAAAGATTTTTATGTTGAAAAAAGAAGAATTGGAATTTATCAATACTTTTTTAGGATATCTTAATTTAAATTTAGGTACTTTTAGTATAGATGAGATATTTATCAATTTAAAAAGGTATAATAAAATTAGTGTTTATGATGAAGATAATAATGTTATAGGAAATTTAAATATTAATGGAAGTTCATGTTTTATTGATGGAATAGTAGATGGTAAAAACATAGAAATAAGCGTTTTTAAAAATAGTTCAAAAAATAGATCAATTTCAATATCTTATAATATATTTGATTCTCAAACTAATACTTGTTTAAGTGGCGTATTTGAACCCGGAACAAATGGTATGTTTAACTCAGTTAGTAAGTTTAATATCATAAATCTTGATTTATGTTATAATAAAAAATATATTTTAAGAGCAATTTTAAATCCTCATAAAAATGTAGTTATTTTAGACGATAGATTAGCAGACGAAAAAGTAGAAGTTGATTTTACTTCCTTTAATCATTATAAAAATGATATTAGTTTTAAAATAGCATGCTGTCCTTATTTTATTATATACCAAGGACTTATATTACAAGAAGAAAAACCTGATAATTTTGTAAGTCAAAGTAAAAAGATTTTATATAAGAAAGAAAATGAGTTTTTAACTATAGATGATGTTCAAAGATTAATTGGTGATGAAAAAATAGTTATGGTTGGAGCAATAGAAAAACCAAATTTAAAACATTGCAATATTAAAAATGCTTGGAAAGAAATTAAACCTTTAGTAGAAAATGAACATTTAGAATTTTATGATTTTATTAATTCGTTTAAACAAAAAGTAAATGATTTTTATGATGGGTTTTATGATAGGATGGTATCATCTGTTTTAAATGGTTATTCTAATAATTCCTTTAAAAAGATGTTTACATTAGAAAATAATAAAAGTAATAGTTATATGAAACGTAAGAAAGGTGTTGATTAACATCTTTTTTTGATAACAAATGGTAGATATTTTGTTATAATGATAAAAGAAGACAATTTAATTAAGAATATTTTTGTATTATTAACATGGGTGATAATATGAAGGTTAAAGTTTTTGATTGTGATCATGAAAAAGATTTAGAAGAATCCATTAATGATTTTATTGGGGATAAAGAAATTGTTGACATAAAATATCAAGTATCAATTGCAACTTGTGGAGAAGAACAATTATATTGTTTTTCGGCACTTATAATATATATTAACAAAGGATGATGTAAATGAAGAAAAACAGTTTTATAAATGGAGCTTTAATTGCAACTATAGGTATTGTTACAACCAAGTTTTTAGGAATTATATACGTAATACCTTTTTATGCGATAATAGGGGAAGCTAATATTGCTTTATATGGTTATGCGTATACTATTTATAATTTATTTTTATCTTTATCAACGGTAGGTATTCCACCTGCTATGAGTAAGTTAATTAGCGAATATAATACACTTGGATACTATAATACAAAAGAAAAGGCATATAAACTTGGTAAAAGATTATTAATGGTTATGGGAATAATCCTATTTGTTGTAATGTTTGTAGGGGCGCCTTTTATAGCACATCAAATAATGGGAAATAATACTGGTGGAAACTCTAAGGAAAGTATTACTTTTGTAATAAGGGTTATATCAACAGCAATATTAGTTGTTCCGCTACTTAGTGTTACAAAAGGATACTTGCAGGGTCATAAGTTTATGACACCGTCATCAGTAAGTCAGGTAATAGAACAAGTAGTTAGAATAGCAGTTATTCTAATTGGCAGTTACTTATGTATGAGAGTATTTAACGTAGGTGTTACAAACGCAATTGGGGTTGCTGTTTTTGGCGCTACCGTAGGAGCTGTTGTTGCACTTTCTTATTTGATTATTAAAATAAGGAAAAATAAAAAAGATATTATAAAAGTAACCAAAGATGAAGAAATAAAAAAAGAAGAAAAGAAAATAAGTAACAAGGCTATAATAAAGAAATTGCTTATTTATTCAGTTCCTTTTATATCATTTGGACTTGCTTTATCAGTATATGATTACATTGATATGACAACCATTATTGGTACCCTTACTGATTTAGGATTTAAAACTAAAGATGCTGAAAGTGTATTAGGCGTTATTAATACAACTGGAAATAAATTAAATAGTGTTGTTCTTGCAATATCAACTGGGTTAATGACAAGTTTGGTTCCAAATATTACCGCAAGCTTTGTTAAAGGAGATAAAAAAGACGTTAAGAAAAAAGTTAACCAATCATTTTTAATGTTACTTTATGTAACCATGCCAATGGCAGTAGGTTTATCTATTTTAGCGGGACCTGTATTTAACGCATTTTATGGAGTAAGCACTTGGGGACCAAAGGTATTTTGTTTTACTATCTTTATAGCACTATTTAGATGTATGTTTACAACGTCTATATCAATTGCACAATCACTTAATAAGTTCAAAAACGTATTTTTAAGTATTATAGCGGGCATTATAGTTAAACTAGCTCTTCAAATACCAATGATGCATTTATTTAACGCAATAGGTTTATATCCTTTCTGGGGAAGTACACTAGCTACTTTAATAGGTCTATCAACGTCTGTGATAACTAATTTAGTAGTAATTAATAAAACCGTTGGATTAGATTTTAAAGAATACTTTAAGAAGATGTTTAAATTCGTTTATCCACTTATCATTATGATAATTGTACTTCTTATTATGAAGTTGTTTATTCCACTTAATGTAACTACTAAGTTTAAATCAATTATTTTAATTGCTATTTATGGAATAGTAGGAGCATTAATATATTTTGGACTAACAATAAAAAATGGAATTTTTAAAGAAATATTTGGAGATAAGTTATTTAAAAAATTAAAAAGAGTAAAGTAGAGTAATTACTTTACTTTTTTGTTTACATTATTTAGTTTTTAATTGATATTTTACTAATATAGTATGCTAATATAAAATTAGGTGATAATATGACATTAAAAGAAGCGATTTATTATACAATGAAAAAACATCCAGATCCAAAAGAAGGATATAATTGTTCTAGTATTTTAAATACATATTTTAATATTAGAGATGGTAAAAGAATTCGAGATGAAATAAAACTTACTGCATTTTCTTCTAAGGTAGATGGTAAAGAGCCAAGAAAAGAAATGGAGAAATTGAAAAAAGAAGGTATTATTAAGGAATTAGAAATTGTAACTGGTTTAAAAATGGAAAGTGCAGGCTTATCTAGATTAATAAGAGATTATTCTTTAATATATAATAATTCTTTAAAAAATAATGCTGCTAGTACTAATCAAACTCATAATTATAATAATAGAGTGGCAAATCAAAATAATAATATGTTTGCAAATAGTTTTGAAACTTTAAGACTAACCTTTGCTGAAGAGTTAAAACGAGATTCGTACGAGAATGTAAGAAAAGGATTGAAAGAGCAATGTGAGACTAATGTTCAGACAAAATATTTTGTTGAGCAAGCTGCACAATGGATGCGGATGAATTATGCTAGATTTTATAATCAAAATGATTTAGACTTATATTTGACGTTTGTAAATGATAATTGGAATTATTATGATATTTATATGGAAAAACAATCTAGTAATTTAATTAATAAATGTAAACAAAATACGGATAGTATTATGGATCGTTGTGGTACTGGTTATAAAGTTCGAACATTATATCTATTATATAATAAAGACGAGGGTCTATTACCATATTTGCCATCTGATATTAATATAGATTTTAAGGATGCAAAGGTTTCTATAATAAGTAATGCTGTAAGAGCTAGTTTAATAAATTTGGATTTTGAAACTCAACATAGAATAAAAGATTTATATAATGGAAAAAGTAATGACGAAATAGAGGAATATTCATTAAGATTACAAAAAATAATAAGTTTTATTATTTTAGGTCAGGATTATGTTCAAGGTTATGATAAGCTTGGAGTATATACACTTGATATTACTTCCGATGATGTTATTAATAACATCAATAGATTATCAGATTCTGATATAAGATTTTTATGTGATTTATATGTTGTAACAAATAATGGTAATTCAAAAGGAAAAGAATTATTAAGAAATGCAGATTCTGATACAAGGTATTCTCTTCCATCTGATAAAAATGCTGGCTCATTAAGACATTACGATCAAAAACAAAGAGATTATTTAATAAATTCAAATATAAATAAAAATAATAACTTATCTAAATTATTATCAATTGTTGAATCAAATGATTTTGTTAGGAAATTAGATGAGGGAAGTTATCATATGTAAAAAGATCTACAAATTTGTAGATCTTTTTACATCATATACATTTCGTCATTATATCCTGCATTATTTTGAGTTGTTTGATATGGAGTTGTTTGAGTATTAGTTACCGTATTTTGATATGTTTGCGTATTCGTTGTGCCATATGGGTTTTCTAACCTTTGAATTCTATTTTCTAACACTTTAACTTTTTTTTCTAACGTACTTACTCTATTATCAAGACTAGAGTAATTATCATTCATATAGTTAGGAAACATCATCATGTTAGTAGGCATCATACCTGGAAAAGGAAACATTTGGTTGTTTACGTTTTGTCTATCATTTCTCATTTAAAAATCCTCCTAATTAAAAGCTTTTCATTTCATTATATGTTTATTTTGTATTTTGGTGTATAATTATATGTGGTGATTATTTTGAGATTAAAAAATGTTAAAAATGCACACGATATAATTGAAAAGTCTTGTTATATTGTTATGAATCCAGAAAAGTATAAGTCTAGATGGAATGAAATTTTTAATAATGATAACCCAATAGAAATTGAAATAGGTATGGGTAAAGGAGATTTCATAATTGGTATGGCAAAAAAACATCCTAATATTAATTTTATAGGTATAGAAATGTATGATAGCGTTATAGTTAGAGCAGTACAAAAAATAGAAGATGAAAAAATAAATAATCTAAGATTAATTAGGATGGACGCAGGTGATATTGAAAATATTTTCAAACGAGAAATTGATAAAATATACCTTAATTTTTCAGATCCATGGCCTAAAGAAAGACATGCGAAAAGAAGACTTACGTCGCATAATTTTTTAAAAAAGTATGATTCTTTATTTAAAGATAAAAAAATTATAATTCAAAAAACGGATAACATAGATTTATTTTCTTATTCTATAGAATCATATAGTACATATGGATATACATTAAAAAACGTAACAATGGATTTATATAATCATATGATAGATGATAACGTTCAAACCGAATATGAAAAAAGATTTCATGAAAACGGAGTTAAAATTTGTAGATTAGAAGCTTATAAAAATAATTAGAGGTTTTATTTTTTTATAATTTTTGTTATAATTATTTTAAAGTAGGTGAAGAAAATTGAAAAAGTATTTATTAGTTTTTCTTACTTTACTAGTTTTTACTGGTTGTAGTGTAACTAGAATTGATAATTTAGATTATAAAGATATAAGTGATAAAATCTTATCATTAAACATAAGAACATATAACAAAATAGGAAAAGGATATAAATATTACGCTCCAAGAGGAGTGGTTAGGACCGATTCAAATTCTTATAATGATGTTTTAAAAAGAAAAGATATTAATTATTATTTATACGTTGATATTGTTAGCTATTATTATAAGACTAAATCAACATATAAAACAAACGAAAAAGCATATTACTCTAAAGAAATTAAAAATGGTAAAAAAACAGGGTATATACAAATTACCGAGAAGAAAGATAAATTATTTGTACAAGTAGTATATAATTATGCTAAAATAGAAGCGTATGTAACAAAGAATAATTTAAATCAAGCTTTAGAAGATATAAGTTATATGATTTCTAGTATAAAGTTTAATGATTCATTATTAAAAAAGATGTATGAATCAGGTAATCTTGAGTCAAAAGAAGAAGTATATAAACTATTTGATAACAAAGAAAAAAATGGAAACTTTATAGAATATATAAAAGAATATGATAAATATGATGGCGA
Organism: uncultured Bacilli bacterium; assembly: GCA_910580185.1. Taxonomy (GTDB): domain Bacteria; phylum Bacillota_I; class Bacilli_A; order RF39; family UBA660; genus Aphodocola. The sequence continues at coordinate 167,857 of CAJTWC010000001.1, read as the reverse complement.
AGATGAAGTTGTGCCTAAAGAAGAGGAAATCGAAGTAAAAACTTCTAAGCAGGTAACAACTACAACAAAAGAGGTAACTACTAACGCAGAAGCAAAAGAAGAAAGTAATTAGCAAGGAAAGGCGTGAATTTAAATGGGATTAAAAAATAAGTTAAGTAAGATAAAAAGTTTTTTTATCGATGAAATAGATGAAGAACCAGAAGAAGTACCATCAGTAAAAAAGGTAATAAAAAAAGAGCCAAAAAGAGAATATGAACAAACAAAAAAATATGAGCCACCTAAAATGGACGATATGGATGACTTATTCTTTGAAGATGTTTCTGATGTTGATGTTTCAGAAAGAATAAAAACAAGAAGTGAAAAAAAGGAAAAAGAATTTCCTTTTGCACAATTTGATGATGACGATTTTGTTGTTGCAAAAGAAAAGCCAGAACCAATAATAGAGCAGGTAAAAAAAGAACCGAGACCGGTTCCTTTATACCAAGGTAGTAAAAGAAAAGAGGAAACAAAAAAATTTAAACCAAGTCCTATTATATCACCAATTTATGGTTTGTTAGATGAAGAAGGAAATACGGTAAAAGAAGAAAATAAAGAAAATGCTACAAACTATAATGATGAAACATCCCTTGATGAAGTAAGAAGAAAAGCTTATGGTAAATTAGAGGATGAATTAGAAGATACCATTAAAAGGCTTAGTTCAAAAACTATAGAGGAAGCAGAAAAAGAAGCTGAGGAAAAAGAACTTTCTAGATCAAAGAATAAGGAAAAAATAAGAAAAGAAGAAGTTAAAGTAATATCAAAAATCGAAGAAAATGATGAAGATGACGACGATGATGATATGATATTGCCAAACATTAATTTTAAGGAAATAGATGTTGATAGGGAAACTAAAAAGGCTAAGAAAAAAGACATAGTAAAAGAAATAGAAAGTAACGTTGAAGACGACGATGATGACGATGATACTAAAGAACAAGATTTGTTTAATTTAATTGACACTATGTATCAAGCTGAAGGAGATGAAGATTAATGGATAACCTTTTGTCATATTTTCCAATAATTATATATATATTATTATGTGTTTTAATAACATTATTAATAGTAATATGTGTTAAAGTTATTAAGACAATGAACAGGGTAGAAGATATTGTTAATGATGTAGATGAAAAAGTTAAATCCTTAAACGGCGTATTTAATATCGTTGATACTGTAACTGATAAGTTATCAGCTTTAACAGAGGTTATATCTGATTCAATAATATTATTTATAAAAGGATTATTTAAAAAGAAAAGGAAAAAAGCTGTAAAGGCTGAAATTGTTGAAGAGGAGGATTTAGATGGCGAAGAAGAAGAGTAATGTTGGTAAGTTTGTTTTAGGTGCTGCTGTTGGAGCGGCATTAGGAGTTTTATTTGCACCTAAATCAGGTAAAGAAACAAGAACTGCTTTAAAGAAAAAAGCAAATGAATTAATAGAAAAAGCAAAAGAAATAGATGTAAAAGAAGTAAGAGATACAATCGAAGAAAAAGTATCTAACATAGTAGAAGAAATGAAGGATTTAGATAAAGAAAAAGTGGTTAAAATTGCTAAGAAAAAAGCATCAGATTTAAAAAAACATGCTGAGGAATTAGTAGCTTACACAAAAAAGAAAGCGACTCCAATTGTAGAAGAAGCAGCAGAAGCTTTAAGAGAAAAAGCAGTAGATGCTACAAAGAAAGTTTTAGAAAAATTAGAAAAATAATTATTAATTAAAATAAATATAAAAACTATCGCAATAATAATTTGCGATAGTTTTTTTTCATAAAGTTTGTTCCTTTACGAATTAATATAAAACCATCAAGTTAAATTTGCTTTTAATCACTTATTGGTATGTAAGGAGGTATGATTAGTGGATAAAAAGAAAAAACTGATGATTGCATCTTTTTTGCTTGCATTTATAGTATTAGCAATTTTAATTATTTTTATCATTAAAAATAATAACGTATATTATAATGTAGATTTTAAGACAAGTGGTGGAAGTATAGTGCAGTCACAAAAAATAAAGAAAAATGAAAAGGTTAAAAAGCCAAGTGATCCAACAAAAGAAGGATATGTATTCTCTTATTGGGAACTAAATGAAAAAAAATATGATTTTAATAAAAAAGTAACTAAAAATTTAGTTTTAAAGGCAAAATGGATAAAGGAAGACGAAGATAAAGAACTTATCACCGTTAAGTTTGATTGTGATGGTGGAACTTTAATATCTGATTTAATCGTTGAAAAAGGTTCAAAGATTAAAAAGCCAAATGATCCAGAAAAAACAGGATATATATTTAAGGGATGGTTAGTTGATGGTATACTTTACGACTTTAATACAGAGGTGAATAGCGATATTACCCTTGTAGCAAGCTATGAAGAAGAGAAAGTAAATACTACAAAAAAAGAAAATAATAGGAATACTACTACAAAACAAAATACACAAGTTAATAGGGGTTCTGGTAGTGGAACTCAAACAACTAATGCACCTCAAACTACAAGACCTACTACAGCACCTACAACTGCTCCAACAACAAAACCTACAACTAAAGCAGTATCATACTCGTATAAATGGGTTGATGTTGCAGGAAGCACAATTGGACAAGCAGATTTATATATAATTAATAAAGATACTGGTAGTGCGGTATCTGGAACAGCTACTATAACTTATCAAAATGGCGCATCAGAAACAGTTAGCATCACAACTGGTGGTAAAAGATTTGTTAAGTCAGCGATTTCTTCTGTTTCTAACGTAAAAGGAAACTAATGAATGAAAATAAATAAGAAAGTCTTAATACCTTTAATATTAATTGTTTTCATTATTGGTTTTATATGTATTTTTAGAACTAATACATATTCATACTCTTTAGAAAAAGAAGAAAAAAGTGTGGTAAATCAGTATAGATTATATGTTAATAATAAAAATGGTAAACATGTAAATGGAAAAGTAGATGTTACTTATTTAAATGGTAAAAAACAAACTATTACAGTTGATAAAGAAGGAAAATTGATTATTAAAAGTGTAATAAAAAAAATAGATAACCCAAAAAGGAGATAAAATGAAGAAATATATAAAGTATTTATTCGCCCTTGTAGCAGCGTTTTTCTTTTTAGGAAACACTGTTATGGCGACAACTATCGTAGAAACAACAAAAGATGATAATTACGATACTATAAATGAAGGTAGTATGATAATTGGTGTTACAAAGTTTGATTCCAACGTAGTACTTACAGCATCACGTGTTGCTAAGGCAGGAGCAAACGATGCAGCACTATATGCTAAACAAAATAATAATATGGATGACTATAACGCACCTACCATTTATGTTTATTACGGAGTTGGTGGTTGGTATGAACTAGATGATGATAATAATGCAAGTATGATTAATGATGATGAATTACTTGAATTATTATCTAACCAAGAAATATATTATGTAAATAACGTAGAAAAGAAAATAGATGTAGATTTAAATGGAATAGAAGTAGATGAAGAAAAAATTACCTCTGGAGTTTCTATAAAGGATGGTAAATTGCAAGTAAATGCTACATTAAGTGAATTCACGGTTTATACTACAAATGGTAAAGAAATAACTTACGTATATGCTGATGATGTTGGTTCTTATGTAATAAATAATAGCGTATGTTATGTTACATCAAATGGCTATATAACTGATTATAATGATAAATGTATAAGTGATGTAGTATTACCAGCAAAAGTAAATGGAGAAAACATAATAGGTGTTAAGGAAAATGCATTTAATAATAAGAGTATTACATCTGTTGAAGTAAGTGAAAACATTATGCATTTAGAAGATAATGCTTTTGCTAACAATAATTTAAACAGCGTAACAATTAAAGATAAGTATGAAAAAGAAAATTTTATAACTTATGGTAATAATGTATTTGGTGATTTTGCTGAAGAAAATATCATATATGATAATGATTTAACAAGATTATTAAATAAATTTAATGATGAAAACAAGGTGAAAATTAAAACTGGTTTAACTTTAGAAAAATGGAATATAGCAACTGTTATAATGCATAATGAAACCAAAAGATTAAATATAAAAGAAAATGAACTTCCAGAATATGCTGGTGATGGAATGCCAACGTATGTATATGATTCTAAATTATATAACATAGATTTATGTTTTAATTCTTATTGTACTAATGAATCTCTTAATGACAATGAAATGATTTTAAATATTACTTCAGTTGAAAATAATAGAGGAATCAGTAAAAAAATAACTTATGAAGTAGAAGAAGTAGACGTAGAAAGTAATGTAGATGAAAATGTTAATAATGCTTCTAAAGAAATCGAAGAGTATTTAGCTAGTGCTACCAAATCATTTGTAAGTGGTAATTATAATACCGCCTTATTTGATCAAAAAGAGGTAGAAAAAATCATATTTAATAATAATCTTTATGGATTATATATAGGTGGTGGTGATGGAGATGCAAGTACACCATTAGAAGTTACTGATAAAATAAGTATTAAAAATGAAGGTGGACATTCATTCATACTTATTAGTGATGATGTAGTTGTTGAAAATAGTTTTGATGTTAAGTACTATTCTTGCATCAATTATGATGCAACAAACATTGAAGGCGAATATGCAAACATTGATGAAAAAATAGATGCTGCAATAGAAGCGTTTGAAAAAGAAACTAATATAAAGAACTATCTTATCAATATGAATGGTGATCATAAATATTATTCATATGTAACAAAAGATAAAGATGGTAATAATATGGTTATATATACTGTAAGCATCATTGATGAAGATACCAATAATTTTTGGTTAATTACAATTGATGAAAAAGAAGAAGATCCAATAATTGTTAATACATCTAATATTAAAGATGAAAACGGAAATATGATTCAAAATACATTATATAGTTTTTATCCTAATATATCATTTGATGACTATAATACAACGAAAGAATTTAAAAATGCTGCAATTGAAAAATTGGCTCAAAAAGTTGGCGTAAGTGATTTTTCTGATTATTATGTAAGTATGAACTTACAACCAGGTACTTTATGTGAGCAAGTAGATGGAAAATATGAATGCAAATATGAACCAAATGAAGATGGAATATATGAATACCATTATGTAGTTTCTCTTTATCCAAAAAAAGGAAGCGTAGATGGTAAATTAACTACTTATACTATTCATTTATATAAATATTTAAACTATGAAATAAAAAATAATGATACTGGTATGTATGAAGTAGAAATTAATGTAAATGATTATGTTGGTCAAGCAGCTGATTATAAAAATGAAGTAATAAAACTTTTTGTTGAAGAAAATAATATTACTGATTATGAAGTAAGTTATAGTGATGGTTATTATTTGAAAAATACTGAAACGAATGAGGTTGAAAAGTATGAAGGTTCTGTTAACTCTGATATGACTAATGTTTATGACTCATTAAGAATAATTGACCATTCAAAAAATAAGTTATGGATTGTACTATATCCATATAGTTCAGTAATATATGATCAAATTTCTAATTAAAAAGTGCTATTTTTAGCACTTTTTTTGGTTCTTTAGCATAGATTAAAACGAGGAGGAGATTCTAATGTTTAAAGAAATAGTTACAAAAGCAGTAATAGGTAAAGGAAAAAAATATTTTAAAAATAATTATAACTTACTAGCAGAACATAATGCTAATACCATTTTAGGATGCTGGGTTATAAATCATAACTTTAAAGGTTCTGTAGTAGGTGATAAAGTTGTCATTGACGGAAACTATGACATAAACATATGGTATTCCTATGATGATGATAAAAAAACAGCGGTTGCTAGCAAAAATATAGCGTATTCTGAAACCGTTAATGTTAAAACTAAAATGGGAACATCTGTTTTAGGTAGTGACATAATAGTAAGATCTTTAAAACAACCGTCTTGTAGTAACGTACAAATAAAGGATGATGTAATAGAGTTTGATATAGAAAAAGAGCTAGGAATAGAAATAGTAAATGATACAAAAGTTAAAATTATGGTTGAAGATGACGAAGAACCATGGGAAACACTGGATGATGATGAAGAGGCAATTAATAAAAAAATTGATGAAGAAGTAAAAGAGGATTTTATATAGAATCCTTTTTAAATATTTTATTTTAAAGTGTTAACAAAAAAAGTTGACAATAGCTTTTTCGTGTGTTAAAATTGATTTATATGAAGGAGGAATTACATATATGGCAGTTAAATTAAGATTAAAAAGAATGGGAGCTAAAAAAAGACCTTTCTACCGTATCGTAGCAGCTGATTCAAGAAGCCCAAGAGATGGTAGATTCATTGAAACAGTAGGAACTTACAATCCATTAGTAAATCCAGCTGAAACTAAGATTGATGAAGAATTAGCAATGAAATGGTTAAGAAATGGTGCAACTCCAACTGATACAGTTAGAAATATTTTTTCTAAAGCTGGAATTATGACTAAATTTGCTAATGAAAAACAAGGTAAATAATTATGGAATTAATTAAACTAACAGAAACAATAGTAAAAGAACTTGTTTGTGATGCTGATAGCATTACCGTTAAGGAATTCCCAAGTGAGGAAGAAAACACAGTTACTATACAAGTAATGGTTCCAGAAAGCGAAATGGGAAGAGTAATTGGAAAACAAGGTAAGCTTGCAAAAGCGCTTAGAACTATAGTTCAAGCAAGCTCATATATGAATGATAATAAAAGAGTAAATATTAATATTGACTCATACTAAAATTAGAAGAAATTCTAATTTTTTTATTTTTTTAGGGGATTTTATAAAATAATGGCGAAGTATAATATGAGGACACCTAATAATGGGTTAGTTATGCTTTCCATCCTAATATGAATATAGAGGGGTGGTGATATTATGAAAGAAGAAAGACGTTTTCTTAGAGTAATAATACTTCTTTTACTTATAATAATAGCCATGCTAGTATTTAAGATATAAAAGAAAAAGCGTACTTACCCAGGGGGGTGTACGCTTTTTCCTTAACAAACATTAAGGAAAGCTACTAACCTTAAGTTAGGTGCTCTCACTAATTAGATTATACAATAATAACAAAATAATGTAAATATTATACTTGAAAACGCAATTTAATTGTTAAAAATCTTTAATTGTATTATAATAAAAAAGTAAGGATGTGAAAATATGAAAAAAAGATTAATTAGTGCGGTAGTTGCTTTAGCTATATTTATTCCACTAATAATAGTTGGTGGTATATGGCTTAAAATAGCAGCGTGTGTTTTAGCGGTGTTAGGAATTAAGGAGTTTTTAGATTTACCTCATAAAAATAAAAGGCCAATTTATATTGATGTAATTATTTATGCACTTACAATATTACTTGTTTTTATGAATGAAAAAAGAGAAATATATTATTTTTTAACAATGTTAGTACCACTTCTTGCGGTTATATATTGTAATGATAATAAAAAGTATAATGCTGATGAGGCCTTTAAACTTATTGGTATGACTATGCTAGTTGGAACTATTTTTTATGGGTTTACGGTAATTAGAGAAAAAAGTTTAATGTTATTTATATATTTATTCTTAATTACAATGTTAACGGATACTTATGCTCATTTAGCAGGTACTTTAGTTGGTAAGCATAAGTTTGCTCCTAAAATTTCTCCTAATAAAACTTGGGAAGGGGCTATAGTTGGTGGTATATTTGGTACTTTATGTGCATCAACGTTCTATTATATAGCAATTGATTCAAATGTTAATGTGCTTGGTTTACTTATAATCACATTATTCTTATCATGTTTAGGACAATTAGGAGACTTATTTTTCTCGGCAGTAAAAAGAAATCATGATATAAAAGACTTTTCTAATATAATGCCAGGGCATGGTGGCGTATTAGATAGATTAGATAGTATTATTTTCGTTATTATTGGATATATTTTATTATCAGGTATTATTTAGGAGGAATAAATGACTTTAATATATTTTATATTAATGCTAGGAATAATTGTCTTTATTCATGAACTAGGACATTTTTTCTGGGCAAAGAAATCAGGAGTTTATTGCTATGAATTTTCACTAGGTTTTGGGCCTAAATTGTTTTCATTTAAAAGAAAAAATGATGAAACTTTATATTGTTTAAGATTAATTCCAATTGGTGGATATGTTGCTATGGCTGGAGAAGAAGTTGATGATGACACAAATGTTCCAAAGGATAAAAAGATGTATAATAAACCTTGGTATAAAAAGTTAATCATTGTATTGGCAGGTGTTATCAATAACTTTATACTAGGTTTTGTAGTTTTATTTATCATGGCTTTATGTTATGGCTCTTATACAACTAAACCAATAATAGGAGAGGTTGCCAAAGATTCTGCTTGTGAAAAAGCGGGACTTAAAACAGGTGATAAAATATTAAAGATAAATGGTAAGAAAACAAGAACTTGGGATGATGTTACTTTAACACTTACATTAGCAGATAATAGTAATGCTCAAAATATTACTATTGAAACTAATGATGGTAAAGAAAAAAACATAAAAGTAACGCCAAAGAAAATAAAAGACAAAGATGGCAATGTTTCTTATTCATATGGTATGGGATTAGATAGTACTAAGTATCATGGTATAGGAAATGCATTTAAATACGCTACTAGTAAGTTTGGCTCTACTTTTAATTCCATGATAGTTACCATTAAAGCTTTAGTTACTGGTAAAATAGGAGTAGGTGCATTATCTGGTCCTGTTGGAATATATACAATAGTAGGAGCTCAAAGTAAAGCAGGATTATCTGGACTATTATACTTATTAGCATATTTATCAATAAACGTTGGATTTATTAATTTATTACCATTTCCAGCATTCGATGGATATCGTGCGGTTGTAATATTATTTGAAAAAATAACAGATAAAAAAGTAAATCCTAAAGTAGATGCAATAGTAAATAACATAGGATTAATGCTACTTTTTGCACTTATGATATTTATAACAATAAAAGATATTTTGAAACTTTTCTAAAGAGAAGTTTCTTTTTCTAGAAAGAAGGATGGTTTATGAAGGATTTAAAGGTAATATTTATGGGTACACCAGAGTTTTGTGTTCCAATATTAGATGAGTTAATAAAAACGTGTAACGTACTTTTGGTTGTAACACAACCTGATAAAGAAGTCGGAAGAAAAAAAGAGGTAGTTTATTCTCCAATAAAGAAGCTAGCTTTAGAACATAATATAAAAGTATTTCAACCAATAAAAATAAAAGAAGATTATGAAGAAATAATTAGTTTAAGACCAGATATCATAATAACTTGTGCATATGGACAAATTGTTCCAGAAGAAATTCTTAATGCACCACGTTTTGGATGTATTAATGTTCATGCTTCACTTCTTCCAAAATTAAGGGGAGGTGCGCCTATTCATAAATCTATTATATATGGATATGATAAAACAGGAATAACTATTATGTATATGGATAAAGGAATGGATACTGGAGATATAATTTCAAAAGTAGAAATTAAAATAGAAGGTACTGATACAGTAGAAATACTTCACGATAAATTAAGTAAAGTAGCAGTTCCACTTTTAATGGATACATTGCCTAGTATAATTAATGGTACTAATAAAAGAGAAAAACAAAATGAAGATGAAGCAACTTATGCTTATAATGTTTCAAGACAAGAAGAACACGTGGATTTTAATAAGACTTCAAAAGAAATATACAATCAGATAAGAGGACTTAATTCTTGGCCGGGAGCATATGCTACACTAGAAGATAAAAACATTAAATTATGGTTATCAAAAATAGGTAATAAAAAATATAATGAAAAATCTGGAACAATAGTTAATTTAGATAAAAATGGCATGGAAGTAGTAACTAAAGATGGTAGTATAATTATTACTGAACTGCAAGTTCCAGGTAAAAAGAAAATGAATATAAAAGATTTTATAAATGGAAATAAAAAAGAAGATTATTTAGGAAAAATGTTTAAATAATCTTTTTTTTATTAAAAAAATAGGGGAATTTTAAAATTTATGACTAACAATTAATTAGGAAGCAGTAGAAACTAGCTTTGTTTTCCATCTTTTTATGAAAAATAGAAGGGTGGTGATATTTATGAGGTTTAGATTTGAAATAAAATTTAGTCCAAAATTAATTATCATTCTAATACTTATGATAGTACTAGTTATTATTTTTAGTATATAAGAAAAACAGAGTTAGTGGGTAACTAGCTCTGTTTTTCAATTTGAAAACATTTTGGAAAACAACTAGTAATGTTGCTTCCTTCTTTTATATTATACAATAGCAGTTATGTTTATTCAATATTTATATTGATAAAAATATTTAAATAATTTATAATAAATGGTATTAATTTATAGGTGTAGTTATGAATCCAAAAGAAGAATATTTTAACTTTTTAATAATGTTAACAATAAGATACAATGTTGATTTATGTAAAATTAGATTAGAGCAAAGAAACGAATTAAACAAAAAATATATGTATGATAGTAAATATAATGGTACATTGAGATTTAAAGAAAAAAACACAGAAATTGCAAATAATTTGTTTAATGTCAACTTATCAGATAGTTTAGATGATTTAGATAAATTGATCAAAAGCAAATGGGAATATATTCTTAATGGGTTAGAAAATAAAATATTTGATTATGAATGGACTATGGTTGATTTTAAAGATGCAAAAAACTATGAATTTTATAAATATGTTAATTCTTATGATTTGTATTGGGAAATTAAAATTGATAAAGGTGATACAGATCCAATTTATTTATTATTAAATAGGATAAAATGGGATAAACAAGAATTCTATGATATGTATAAAAATTTAATAGATAGAGGTCTTTTTAACCCTAATACAAGAAAAATTTTAGCAAGTTATGAACCATTTTGGTGTATGTTTGATCACAAAAATATAAATAATGTTACTAGAAAGCTGATATTAGATAAAAGGACTAATTATCAAATGCTTAGCAATGGTTCAAGTATTGTGGCAGGAATAGCAAATTTTGCAATGAATGAAAGTGTTTATGGAGATTTAACTTTTGAGCAAAAGAATATATTAGTTGATTTACTATATCATATAGTAAAAGAAAATAATTGTAGTATATTAGAAGATTATCTAGAAGATAATAGGTATTGTGATGATAATTGGGAGGAAAGGTATTATGAAACAGGAAGACCTCTTATATTTTTTCTATTTAAAAATGAAATAGAAATTAGTAGATTTGATAAAATGATAGATTTATATAGATATTGTATTAGCGAAGATGGTGTTTTAAGACAAATAGATGCTTTGCAGCATAAGACTGAAGGAAGGAATAGAGCAATAAATTTTTATATATCGTTAATAGAAAAAGATAATCCTGAAAATACTAATGGTATAGCTATGCTTAAACAAATCAAAATATAAAAGAGTTTAAAAAAGTTCAACTTTTTTCGTATTTTTAGTGGAATTTTAAAATTCATGGCTAATAATTATATAGGAAGCAGTAGAAAGCTAGCTTTGTTTTCCATCTTTTTATGAAGAATAGGAAGGTGGTGGTAATTATGAGATTTAGATTTGAAATAAAATTTAGTCCAAAATTAATTATCATTTTAATACTTATAATAGTACTAGTTATTATTTTTAGTATATAAGAAAAACAAGGTTAGTTAAAGCTAGCCTTGTTTTACAAAAAACAATTTGGAAAACAACTAGTAAGTTGCTTCCTTCATTTATATTATACAATATCAATTATATTTATTCAATAAAACTTATTAATAAACTAAAAAATATTATAATTTTTTATTTTTCTTTAAAACTATCACAAATCGTTTCTTTTTTACAAGCATCACATGAATCGCATGTGCAACTAACTTTTATTTCATTTAAAGTGCAATAGTTGTCATTGCTATTATTGTATTTACAAGATTCAACATTGCATTTTATTGATTTATTATCGTCATTCATCATTTTTACCTCCATTAATAGTATTTTCAAGTATTAATTTGTTTATACTATGAATATAATAAATTGTAGTATGATATCTGAAAATTGACTTTTAGATAGTAATATGCTATAATTTTGGTCATGTGTGGTGCATTATGCTAGTCATTATACTATTTGAAGGTAGGCCTAAAAATCTACCAATTGTCGAATGACACTTCTTATTAATGCTTTTTCTGCCCAAGTTAGGGTGTTAATAAGATTTAAGATTTAAGGATAACTGCAATGGCATGCAGCTGATAATTCCTTTTATCACGTCACTGAAATAATATAATAACGTACATGATGTGAGTGTTTGGTAGGGATTTAGAATAATTAATGAAATATCAAATGCAAAAGCATATAAGAATAGTCACTTTTGTTAGGGAAAACCTCTAGCGTGTATATATTACAAGTATTAAAGTGCGGACTAAGTGGTAATCGAGTAACTATTTATGGCAACAGATAGTTTTCCGGTTTAAAACGAAAGTGCTTTAAGAGTAATCTTGAGTACTGGAAAGAGAAATTCAACTCGACCAAAGCCGTAAAGTTGATTTGTAATATACCATACAGAAAAACTAACTTTAACTTGTTGTTAAAGTTTTTTTATTAGGAGGCTTTATGAAAAATAAAAAAGATAATTGGATATTAATAGTTTTTATATTAACTTTTATATTATCAATTATTTTTAGCTTTGTATCTAATTCTATGGCTGCTAATTTTAATGATTTAGTATTGTTTATAATACTTTTAGTAACTATATCTATTGGTATTTTATTCGATGTTATTGGAACATCTTCAATAACTGCCAAGGAGTCTAGCTTTCATGCTTTAAACTCGAAAAAAATAAAAGGTGCTAAACAATGTGTTTTCATAGTTAAGAATGGTAATAAAATATCATCATTATGTAATGATATAGTAGGAGATGTATGTGGTATTATATCAGGATCAATTGGAGCGATATTATCCATTAGTTTATCTTCTAAAAGCGGTATAAATAGTACTTTAGTTAGTATAATACTAGCTGCTTTAATTTCATCTTTAACGGTTGGTGGTAAAGCGATATTTAAAAAAGTGGCGATTAAGAATGCGGATAAGATAGTGTTTAAAGTTGGTAAGTTAATAACCTTATTTAATATAAAATAAAATTAAACGTAAAGCTTATGTATATAGGCTTTATTTTGTTTTGTATATTTTATTAACCTTTATGTTCAAATTTGATATAATTGTATTAGTTAAGGAGTCTTTTTAATGAATAGTATTTATAATTATACAAAAGAAGAATTAGAAAATTATTTTAAAGAAATAGGTGAATCTAAGTTTAGAGCAGATCAAGTTTTTGACTGGTTATATATTAAACGTATTAAAGCGTTTGATGAAATGACTAACTTAAAAAAAGATTTAATTAAGTATTTAAAAGAACATTTAAGTACCGATAGATTAAAGCTTGTTACCGTTCAAAAAGATCTAGACGTAAGAAAGTACTTATTTGAACTATATGATGGAAATAAAATAGAAGCGGTACTTATGAATCATGATTATGGTAATAGCTTATGTGTATCGACGCAAGTCGGCTGTAATATGGGGTGCCGTTTTTGTGAATCAGGAAGGTTAAAAAAATTAAGAAACCTAAATGCTTTCGAACTTGTTTTACAAATTCTTGCAGTAGAAGAAGATATAGACGAAAGAATTAGTCACGTTGTTTTAATGGGAATTGGTGAACCATTTGATAACTATGATAACGTTATGCGTTTTATAAACATTATTAATGACCCTAAGGGGATAAATATTGGAATAAGGCATATTACGATTTCAACGTGTGGTTTAGTTCCTAAAATAAGAGAATTTACAAATGAAAAAACAGGTGTTAATTTAGCTATTAGTCTTCATGCACCAAATGATGAAATAAGAAATAAGATAATGCCTATTAATAAGGCTTATAAAGTAAATGATATAATAGACGCTGTAAAGGATTATATTAAGGTTACAAATAGAAGGGTAACTTTCGAATATATTTTATTAAAAGGAGTAAATGATACACCAAAGTGTGCTAAAGAGTTAGCTAGTCTATTAAAAGGGCTAAATTGCTATGTTAATTTAATTCCTTATAATGAAACTTCTCACATAGAATATAAAACTAGTGATAAAGTGACAATTAATAGATTTTATGATATATTAAAAGAAAGTAATATAAACGTAACAATAAGAAGAGAGTTTGGTTCTAAGGTGTCCGCAGCATGTGGGCAGTTAAGGAGTGAACAAATTAGTAAAGGAGAAATATAACATGAAAGCATATTATGTATCTGATACTGGAAAAGTTAGAACTCATAATGAAGATTCTGTTATGATTGTTAATGACTTATCAGGTGAGTATCTGATGGTAGTAGCAGATGGTATGGGTGGGCATAAAGCAGGCGAGGTTGCCTCTTCAATAGTTGTAAATGGTCTTACCGATAAATTTAAAAAATTAGAATCCATTGGAGAAAAACAAAATGCAGTTAATTGGATAAGAGAAAACGTAAGTAGTCTTAATGATGCAATATTTAAATATACTGATGAGTTTAAAGAAAGCAAGGGAATGGGAACAACCTTAGTATTAGCAATAGTAACAGATGATTATATCTTGTTTGGTAACGTAGGAGATTCATCAGGTTTTGTTATGAAAAAAGGTGGTTTATATAAAGTAACAAAAGATCATACTTTAGTTAATTTACTTGTAGAAACAGGAGAACTTACTAAGGAAGAAGCATTAAATCACCCAAGGAAGAACGTACTTATGAGAGCGCTTGGAGCGAATAATCCAATAGACGTTGATATATTTGATGTTGAAAGAGAATGTGATGCAATCCTTTTATGCAGTGACGGCCTTACTAATATGCTTAATGCAAGTCAAATAGAAAAAGTTTTAAATAGTGATTTATCCTTAGAGGAAAAGGTTGTTAAATTAATAAGAAAGAGTAATTTAAGGGGTGGTACTGATAACGTATCCATCGCATGTTTAGAAAAGGAAAGTGGTGAATAGTTATGATCGCTAAAGGACAACTTATAAATGATCGTTATGAAATTGAAAAATTAATTGGCGAAGGCGGAATGGCTAATGTTTATTTAGCAAGTGATACTATTTTAGGAAGAAAAGTTGCTGTAAAGGTTTTAAGAGGTGATTTAGCAGGCGATGAAAAGTTTGTTAGAAGGTTCCAAAGGGAAGCACTTTCTGCATCTTCATTATCACATCCAAACATAGTAGAAATTTATGACGTTGGAGAAGATGATGGTAATTTTTACATAGTAATGGAATATATTGAAGGAAAAACTTTAAAACAGTTGATAAAGAAAAGAGGAGTTTTATCTCTTCCTGAAACAATGGATATTATGCTTCAGTTATCTGATGCACTAGCTAGTGCGCATGATTCATACATAATTCATAGGGATATAAAACCACAAAATATTATGATAAAAGAAAGTGGCCTTGTTAAAATAACTGACTTTGGTATTGCGATGGCATTAAATAATGCACAACTTACTCAAACTAATTCAGTTATGGGGTCAGTTCATTATTTACCACCAGAGCAAGCTAGTGGGAAAGGTTCAACAATTAGAAGTGATATATATTCTTTAGGAATTCTTATGTTTGAAATGCTAACGGGAAAATGTCCGTTTAAAGGAGATTCAGCTGTTGAAATAGCATTAAAACACATGAAAGAACCACTTCCTAGCGTAAGAGAAATTAATCCAGTTGTGCCTCAATCTGTTGAAAACATAGTTTTAAAAGCGGCTGCTAAAAATCCTAAGAACAGATATCGTGACGTAAGAGAAATGGCAGATGATATTGAAACTTGTTTAGATGAGTCTCGCGAAAAAGAAGAAAAAATAACATTTAGATATCCTGAAAGTGATTTTTCAAATAATGATACAATCACTAACGTTAAAAAAGAAAATATAAAAAACGAAGCAGCTAAACCTGCTATAAAACAAATTACTGAAGAAGAAAAAATAGAAAAAAGTAACAAAAAAAAGATAGTATTAATTAGTGTTATTATTGGTGTTTTAGCACTAGCGTTAGTACTATTAATGCTGCTTCCTAAATTAATGTCTTCAAAAGATGTTGAAGTACCAGATGTATATGGTATGGAAATATCTAAAGCTGAGAAAATGCTAAAAAAAGAAGGTTTTAAAATTGATTCTAAGAAAAAAACTAGTGATGAAGTAGATGAAGATTTGGTAATAGAAACTGAACCGAAAAAAAATAGATACGTAAAAAAGGGTTCTGTTATAACGATATATTATTCATCAGGAAGTAAGAAAACAACAATTGAAAATTATAAGGGTACTAATGCGTATGAAACAAAGGCAAAATTAGAGCTACTTGGTCTTGTTGTTACAATAGAAGAAAAAGAAGTAGAAGATTCAGCTAGTTACAAAGATAATAAACAGCAGGTAATAGATCAAAGTATAAAAGAAGGAACTAAGCTTGCATCTGGACAAAATATAATATTATACATTCCAAAAATTTTAACAGTTTATCCAGATATGGTAACTGATAAATGGACTTTGGAGAGAGCTAAAGAATACTGCGAAAAATATGGTCTTTCAATAAAAGTTACATATCAAGCAGATGATTCCGTTGATGAAGGTACTGTTATTGGTCAATCTCCAAAAGCTGGCGATGAAGTTTTTGAAAATGAAACATTTAAAGTTGTAGTATCTGAAAAGCCTCAGACAACAACTACTAAAGCAGATGCCCCAAATGTAGATGAAGGAGAATAATGACAGGAAGAGTAATAAAATTAATTAGTAATAAATGGACTGTTTTAGTAGAAGGACACTTTTATGAGTGTTCTTCTATTGGTAAATTTAAATATCTTAAAATATCTCCCTTAGTAGGAGATATAGTTGAAATAGATAAAGAAAATAACGTTATTAAAAACATAATGCCTAGAAAAAACGAGCTTGTAAGACCGCCGATTGCAAACGTTGATCAAGCAATAATACTAGTTAGTTGTAGGGAACCTAATTTTTCTAGTAATTTACTTGATAAAATGCTAGTTGTTATTGAATATAACAATATAAAACCAATAATATGTTTTACAAAGTATGATTTATTAGATGATACATCCGAAATGGATGAAATAATAAATTATTATAGAACTATAGGTTATACAGTTTATATAAATAAAGAAATAAGTGATATAAAGAATCTTCTAAAAGATAAAATAAGTGTTTTAACAGGACAAACTGGAGTCGGTAAATCCTCTTTACTAAATAGTTTAAAAGAAGATTTAAATTTAGCAACGGGTGAAATATCAAAAGCATTAGGAAGAGGTAGGCATACCACAAGGCACGTTGAACTATTAGATATAGATGGAGGTTTGGTTGCAGATACTCCTGGATTTTCATCTTTGGACTTTATAGGAATGGATAAAAAAGATATAAAAGATAATTTTATAGAATTTTATGAAAATGAAGATAACTGTAAATACCAAGATTGTCTTCATATAAAAGAAGATGGCTGTTATATAAAAAAGTTAGTAAGTGAAGGTAAAATTAGAAATACAAGATATGAAAACTATAAAAAGTTTATAGATAGTATTCCTGATAAAAAATGGTGATAAAATGAAAGTATCAGTTTCAATATTAAAAGAATATGAAAATTTAATATCCGCTGTTAAAAAGGTTAATAAATCAAGTGCTGATTTCCTGCACGTTGATGTTATGGATGGAAAATTTGTTGATAACAAAAAGTTTCCGTTAGAAGTTGTTAAAGATATAAAAGCAGTTAGTACTAAAAGAATAGATTTACATTTAATGGTTAAAGATCATAGTGTTATAAAAGAGTATGCAAAATTAGAGCCTCAATACATAACTTTTCACGTTGAGGTAATAGATGATTTTAGCTTAATAGATTATGTTAAGTCATTAGGCTTAAAAGTAGGTTTGGCAATAAATCCTGAAACTGATGAAAGAAAAATCATTCCTTACTTAGATGATATAGATTTAGTGTTATTTATGAGTGTATCTCCAGGCGCAGGGGGGCAAAGTTTCAAAGAAGAAGTAGTAGAAAAGATAAGAAAAATTAAAAAAATAGCCCCAACAGATTTAATTGTAAGCATTGATGGTGGAGTAAATGATAAAACGATAGAACTTTGTAAATATGCAGGTTGTGATATGGTTGTTTCTGGCTCTTATATAACTGATAGTAGTAATTATGATGATAAAATAAATAATTTAAAATAAATTAGAAAGCAGGGTAAATATTATGAATTTTGATGAAGAAACAGTTGAAAATTATATTAGTGGTAATGATAAAGAAGATGTGGATGTAGAAAAGTTAGAAGATTATACGCCATTTATGATCGCGGTTTTTAAAAAGATTGTTGAGACAAAAGGTAGTTTTGATATTAAAATGATTCGTTTTCCATCGGAACGTGTAAAAAAAGATCCTAAATTCGTTATGGAAACATTAAAACTATGTGGAAAGAACATTGCACAAATGCTATCAGTAGCTAAAACTTATTTAGAATCAGTATCTGATAATGAAAAGGAAACATTAGAATATAAAGAAATAGTTTTATATATTGATAAATATAAATTGTTTGATAAAGTATTAGGAACTGAAGGTTTAGATGATATTCAGGAAGATATTTATAAATTAGTTGATGACAAATCAATGGAAATTATTAGTAAAGAAGAAGGTAAGGTGCCTGAAAATTCAGAAAGTCGCTTTAATGTAATATCTAAAAATAATAATGATAGTGAAATAATAAAAGAACATTTTGCAAGATGGTATATTTATAGTATTTTTCATGATTATGACATCGAGAATGAATTACTAGCTGAAAATGAAGTGCTTGAAAAAACGCTTCGTAAAAACGGTGTTGATTTATCAAAAGTTAATAGAAATGAAATCCCTCAATTTATAATAGAATATATTAAAACTATTGATGATGCTTTAGCTAAGTATTTATTGACACATATGACTTTTTTAAATAAATTAGAGTTAGAAATTAATAGGGTAATTAGAAAAGTAGTTAATAAAAAACTAAGCACTGATGAAAATTATTTAAAAGTATTATATGGTATTGGTGAATCAGCTACCGAATCTAGCGTTTCAAATCCCCATAACTATGGGGATGTTGATTCTGAATCAACATATAAATATTAGATAAAAAATGAATTGTAATAAAATACTTTACAAAACATAAAATGTGTTGTATACTTATAAAGTAATTTTGATATGAAGGAAAGAAGATTGTATTTATCTCACCCGATTGCAAATAGTGATGGGTTAAACGCCAACTTGTGAATAACATATAGATAATATGCGTTTTTTAAGGTGAATACTAATCTCGTATTCACTTTTTATTATTATGGAGGTGCTTTAATATAGCAAAAGAAAAAGACATGCCAATTAATGAACAAATAAGAGCTAAACAAATGCTTGTAATTGGCCCAAATGGTGAACAACTTGGTATAAAATCAAAGGAAGAGGCATTAACACTAGCTTCGTATGCTGGATTTGATTTAGTTTTAATTAACGACAAGGGCGAAAATGCTGTGTGTAAGTTAATGGACTATAACAAATTTAAGTATGAAAAGAAAAAGAAGTTAAAAGAGTCTCAAAAGAAACAAAGAGAAAATAACGCTGAAATGAAGGAATACCGTTTATCACCAAACATTGACGTACATGATTTTAACACTAAGTTAACAAACGCAAGAAAGTACTTAGAAAAAGGTCATAAAATTAAGTTATCTATACGTTTTAGAGGACGTGAGATGCAGTTTACCAATAAAGGTAAAGAAGTATTACTGAAATTTGCAGAAGAATTAAAAGAAGTTGGAACACTTGATGGAAATCCAACACTTGAAGGTAGAAATATGATGGCTATGGTTAGCCCGGTTAAGAAATAGGAGGAATAAAATATGGCAAAGAAAACACAAAAGACTCATAAGGGTACTAAAAAAGTTTTAAATGTAAGAAATAGTGGTAGTATTACCGTTGGAAAACCAGGTTCAAGACATAATACTGGTTCTAAGAAAACAAGTTTTAACAGAAGTTGTAGAAAAGGTTCAGATTTAAGTAAAGCTGACGCAAATAGATTAAAGAGAATAATTGATACTTTATAGTATAAAGAATTAAGGAGGAAATAAATAATGGCAAGAGTAAAAAATGGTGCTGCAACAAAAGCACGTCGTAAGAAAATATTAAAAGAAGCTAAAGGTTACTTTGGAAGTAAACATAGATTATTCAAAACTGCAAAAGAACAAGTAATGCATTCATATATGTATGCTTATAGAGACAGAAAGCAAAATAAACGTAATTTTAGAAAGTTATGGATTGTACGTATTAATGCAGCATGTCGTGAAAACGAAATTAGTTATTCAAGATTTATCAATGGTTTATCAAAAGCAGGTGTTGCTGTTAACCGTAAAATGTTAGCTGAAATCGCTATTGATTCACCAAAAGCATTCTCTGATTTAGTAGTAATTGCTAAAGATGCATTAAATGGTAAAATGCCTAAAGAAGCAAAAGCTGAAAGCAAACCAGCTGCTAAAAAAGAAGTAAAAGAAGAAACTAAGAAAGCTCCAGCAAAAAAAGAAGCTCCAAAGAAGGAAGATTCTAAAGATATATCAAAATTAACTGTAGCTGAGCTTAAGAAAATGGCTAAGGAAAAAGGAATTGAAGGATATACTTCAATGAAAAAGGCTGAATTATTAGAGAAACTAGCATAGTTTCTTTTTTTATTGTATAATTAGAGTGCGTTAAGGAGTAGGTATTATGAAGTGGGTACTTGATTTTGATAAAGAAAATAAACTAAAATATTTTTTATATAATTTTATGATAGTATTTGGAGACGTGCTAATGATTTTTCCTGCAATACTTATGGGAAAAATGGTTGATGATGGTCTTATTGGTGGAAACAGAAGTGTTATATTACCACTTGCCATAACAACCATAGTAATCGTTATTTTTGGCACTGTTTTAGCATATTTTGGAGTTGTCTTAATTGACTCTTGGGGATTTAGACTAGCTAAAAAGTTAAGAATAAAAATGTACGAAAAATTAAGTAGTTTAGACTCTAGCTTTTACAATGAAAATCCGTTAGGAGAAGTAACCACTATTTTTTCCGATTCATACCAAATAAGAATGAATATGTGTTTTACAGTTAAAACTGTTTTAGCAGCCATTCTTAGATTTTTTGGAGCACTTACTTATTGTTTTATAATAAGTCCTAAACTAACACTTATAATAATGATTCCACTTCCAATTTTATTTTACTTTTCAAATAGGTACATAAAAACATCAAAGAAAAACTATCAAGATAAAAGAGAGTATCTATCTACCTTTAACAACTTTATACAAGAAAACATTGATTCTAATAGACTAGTTAAAAACTACGGAACAGAAAAAGAAGAAATAAAAAAGTTTAAAATTAAAAATAGAACACTTAAAAATAAGAATTTAAAAATCAGGTATAAATTTATAAATTACAATGTAACAACTACCGCACTTAACGAACTTATTTGTGCTTTGCTTATATTTTTTGGATTTTTATTTGTTATGAATGGTGAAATAACAATAGGACAGTGGCTTGTTTTTGATTCTCTTTTGTGGTGTTTAAAAACTCCGTTTGAAAATGCTAGTACACTTTTAGATAACTGGCAAAACTTTGGTGTTGCTTTAAATAAAATGAAATGGATTTTATCTAGGAAATCAAAAATTTTAGACGGTACTTTAGAATTAAAAGGTAAAAAACATGAAATAGAATTTAAAAACGTGTGGTTAAAATATGATGAAACTTTTGTTTTAAAAGATTTTAATATGCATATTATGCCAGGGAAAACTTATGCTTTAATAGGTTCTATAGGTAGTGGAAAATCGACTATTGCAAGATTATTACTTAGATTAGAAGACGTAAGTCGTGGTGAAATACTAATTGATGGAATAAATATTAAAGAGTACAAAATGAGTTCTTTAAGAAAGAATTTTGGATATGTTAGTCAAACTCCGTTTTTGTTTTCTGATACGATAAGAAATAACGTTCGTTTTGGAAACTCTAAGTTAACGGATAAAGAAGTAATTAAATATATTAAACTTGCAAAAGCAGATTATGTTTTTAACTTAAAAAACGGAATTGACGAAGTAATCGGTGAGGGTGGTGTTGATTTATCAGGTGGTGAAAAACAAAGATTATCACTTTCAAGAACGCTTGCTGTTAATCCTAATCTTTTAATACTAGATGATATCACATCGGCCCTTGATTTTGAAACTGAGCTAGAAGTAACTAAAAACATAAATGATTTAAACCTAGATACTACTAAGCTTATTATTGCACAAAAAATCCTTTCGGTTAAAGACGCAGATGAAATATTTGTTTTAGAAAAAGGAGAGGTAAAAGAGTGTGGTACTCATAAATCCTTACTTAAGAAAAATGGTATTTATAAAGAAATTTATGATATTCAAAAAAGGGGGATTAAGCTATGAGAGTTAATAAATATGACGTGGACGAGCGTAATACAAGTTTTAGTTTTAAAAACATTAAGCGTGCTCTTAAGTATCTAAAAGACTATAAGAAAAAGTTATTTATAGCATTAATCGTAAGTTTAGCATC
Organism: uncultured Bacilli bacterium; assembly: GCA_910580185.1. Lineage (GTDB taxonomy): Bacteria > Bacillota_I > Bacilli_A > RF39 > UBA660 > Aphodocola. The sequence continues at coordinate 145,312 of CAJTWC010000001.1, read as the reverse complement.
AACCTTATTAACCCTTATTTATGCTAAGTTAATTCAATATGGGATTGATAACATTACAAAAGGTTGGAACTTTAATGCTTTAGTAAAACTATGCTTGGTAGGTATTTCTATTCAAATAGGAGTTATATTAACAATTAAGATAAAAAATGACATCTTAGTAAAGGTAAACCAAAACATCGTAGAAGATTTAAAAAACGATTTATTTTCACATTTGCAATATTTATCTTCTAAGTATTATGATACAAGGCCACATGGTAAGATTTTAGTTCGATTAACCGATTACGCTGAAAGTGTATCATCACTTATTACAAATAGATTAATCGATACGATTCTGCAGTTAATAAGTCTTTTCTTAACGGTAATATTTATGCTAATAACGAGTGTTAAACTAACGTTTATAACTTTTATTGGAGTAATAATATTAAGTTTAATATTTAATTTTACTACCAAGATAAAAAGAAAAAAGAAACTTAAGATAAATAATAAACGCTCAAATATGAATGCTTATTTATATGAATCATTAAAAGGAACAGATACAACAAAGGTGTTTAATAGACAAAAAGAAAATGGTGTAATTCATGACGGATTAACAGATGAATTTTTTGAATCATGGTGTGATTATATAGTGTATGGAAACATAACTTGGAGTAGTACTAACATTATCTCAAACGTTGTTCAAGTTCTAATTTATACGATAGGTGTATTTTATCTTGTACCAGGTATTTCTCTTGGAACGATAGTTGCAATGGGAAGTTATTCTAGTAGGTTTTGGAATCCGATAAGAAACCTTTTTGTAGCAATGGATGATTTTATTGAGTCGGTAACTTATTTAGAAAGAATATTAGAAACGATAGATGAACCAATTACGATAACGAATATAGAAAATCCAGTAAGAAAAAAAATAACAGGTGATATTAAATTTAAAGATGTTGTATTTTCGTATAACGAAGATAAAGTAGTTTTGGATAAGGTATCTTTTGAAGTAAAACCTGGACAAAAAATAGCGATAGTAGGAGAAACTGGAAGTGGTAAAACCACTATTGCAAACCTTATGGCAAGGTTCTATGATATAAATGATGGAGAAATACTAATCGATGATATAGATATTAGAAACTATGATTTAAATACTCTTAGAAGACAAATATCAATAATGCAGCAGGATAATTATCTGTTTACTGACACGATAATGAACAATTTAAAATATGGTAATTCTAAAATGAGTGATGAAGAAGTTATAAAAATATGTAAAAAACTTGATTTGGATAATTGGATAAATGAATTTGATAAAGGGTATTACACTGTATTAGAAAACCATGGTAATACTTTATCAGACGGTCAAAGACAGTTAATTAGTTACATAAGAATTTTGATAAATGATCCTAAAATATTAGTCTTAGATGAGGCGACTAGTAAGATTGATGTTAAAACTGAAAGTATAATTCAAAAGAAGATTAATACTTTATTAAAAGATAAAACAACGATTACCATTGCCCATAGATTATCTACCATTGTTAATTCAGATGTTATAATGCTTATAAAAGATAAGAGAGTTTATGAAATGGGAAGTCATAAAGAACTTATGAAGAAAAAGGGTGAATACTATAAATTATTTTCAAGTCAAGATAATTTGATATAATATAAAAAGAAGGTGATATATATGAAAGACACTTATTTAATATATGGAACTGATTACAGTTTAATAAAAAGAGAAATAGATAATATAGCATCTGGTATAACAGATGTTGTTAAATATGATTTATCAGTAGATAAAATAGATGAGTTATTAGATGATGCTTCTTGTATATCATTATTTGGTGATAAAAAAGTATTAGTGGGCGAAAATGCTTTATTTTTAACAGGTGCAAATACAAATGTTAATCACAACTTGGATTATTTAGAAAAATACGTAAGTGAGACTTCACATGAAAACATAGTTATTATATCTGTTTTATCAGAAAAGTTAGACGAAAGAAAAAAGATAGTTAAAACCTTAAAGAAAAACGTTACTGTCATAAAAAAAGAAGTAATAGATGAAAAAGATTTATCTGGTTTTGTTTCGTCTGAATTTAAAGCTAAAGGTTATGATATAGATTACAAAACGGCTAAATATTTCACTGACTATGTTGGTAAAAACGTTGACATATTAATTGCTGAAATAAATAAAATGATAATTTATAAGGATACTGATAAGAAAATTACAATAGAAGATATTAATAATATATCAAGTAAGGCATTTAATGATAATGTTTTTGATCTTTGTGATGCAATAATGAAAAAGAATTTTAAAAAAATATTTTCTTGTTATAACGATTTAGTATCATTAAAAGAAGAACCAATAAAAATAATAGCACTAATAGGAATTCAATTTAATTTGGTTTATCAAGTAAAATTATTAGCTAATGAAGGTAAAAACAGCAAGGATATAGCAAGTATCTTAGCGGTTCATCCATATAGAGTTAAACTTGCTTTAGAAACAGATTATATGCTATATGAGTTAGAAGATGTATTAAAAAAACTGCATGAAATAGATTATTCTATAAAAAGTGGAAAAGAAGATAAAAACACTTGTTTAGAAAACTTTTTGCTCCATCTTTAATTTGATGTTTTCGTACATTTATGTTATCATTGATTTATATTATAGGAGGCTTATATGGATGATTTAACACAAGAAGAAAAAAAGAGCATTATAAAAAAGGTAGTTATATGTATTGTCCTATTAATTGCAATGATAGTTATTGGTATATGTCTTATGACTAATGATAGTATAGTTAACAGATTAAAATAAAGGTTATAAAAAAGGCTTTTTCTTTAAAGCCTTTTTTAAATGAATAATAATACTAAAATTCCAACGATTAAACAGTATATCGAAAAGTATCCTAATTTACCTTTTTTCATTATGTTAATAAACCATTTAGCACTAAAGTATGTAACGATACAGCTTGCTATCATTCCTAAGGTATATGGTAATATTAAACTGTTTATATTTGCTGTTTCTATTAAATCTTTAACACCTAGTACCATGGTTGCTAAACTAATTGGAAGATAAAGCATAAAAGAGTAATTAACAGCGGTTTTTCTATTTAAACCCCTAGTCATTCCACCAACTACTGTTGCACCACTTCTAGATATTCCCGGAAATAATGCTATTACTTGAAATAAACCAATTATAATACTATCAAATATCGTTATTTCATTTTTTTCTTTTTTTCCTTTAGTATCTTTAATTAAGAATAATGCAAGAGCGGTTATTAAAAGCGCTATACCAACTAATTTTACGTTTTCTGATACCAAATCTATTTTATCTTTTAAGATGATACCAAATATACCAGCGGGAATTGTTCCTATAACGATTAGCCATGCATATTTATAGTTTTCTTTATAGTCTTCTTTTTTTGTTTTTATATAATTAAAGAAATCACTTATTATTTTTATTATTTCTTTTCTAAATAGGAAACATATTGCTATAAAAGATCCAAAATTAACAACTATCTCAAAATTAATATCATTTAATGTATCTAGATTAAAGATGTTTTTAAATATTACTAAGTGTCCACTTGATGATATTGGAATAGGTTCCGTAAATCCTTGTATTAGCCCTAAAATAACGTATTGTAAAATCTGCAAAAATTTCATATTTCCTCCTATCATATATTAAATTATATACTAAATTTTTAATAAAATAAACAAATTTATTTATTTTACAATGTGTTTTATCCACAGTTCAAAAAATATTGACATCGGGGGGGGAGGAAATGATATTATCAACATAGAAGGTAGCTATAAAATATTAGTTATCTACAAATAAAATGAAAAGGGAGAGTAAAATGGGAGTATTAAAAAATGATGTTGGTAGACCATCAAATAAAACTATTATGATAAGAAGAATATTAAAAGGAATATGTTTAATAATTGTTATAGCATTAGCAGTGATTGCAGGGTATTATTTAAAAAATTATAAAACAAATGATAGTAATAAACCGGCAATAGTTAAAGATGCAAAAAAAGAAAAAGTAAATACCGAAGAAGCAAAAAATATTTTAAAGAAATATTCAATTGATGATAGTATTTATTTTTTAACAACACAACAATTTAATCAAAATTATAAAGTTCTTTTAGCTATTAAAAATACTAAATCAAACACTGAAAATAATATATGTGAAAAAATAAATAAGTATTATAATTCTAACTCAACAAAAGATGAAAATGGTAATTATTTAATTAAATATATTGATGGGTATGAGACTGTTTATTGTGCTGATGAAAATAAATTTTATACATATAGTGATTTAGAAAAACAATATAAGAAATTATTTGGTGAAAATGCTAAATTACCTGAAGTTCAAGCAGTAGATAATTCACAAGAATTTGAAATATATACTTATTTAAATAATCCGAAAGGTTATGTACAATTAGGAAACGAACAAGGTGGTTCTGTTGAGGACGGGCAAACAGAATATATATATGATGCATATATATTAAATAACGAAATGCATATAATTTTTTCAAGTTTCTTCTATATAGACACAGATTTTGATGGAAAATTAAAAGTATATTTTTCTGAAGAAATAGATACAGATGATATAGATAATAATCTTTCAGAAACAGAAAATGGGGAAATAAGTGGTGATGTAGAACAATTCTTTATAAAGAACAGAAATAAAATACCGGTTTATGAAATGATACTTATAGAAGAAGATGGAAATTATATTTATAAAAGTATAAATAAAGTTAAATAAAATTTAATATTGAATAAAAACTTTCATTATAAATCAAATTATTTGGTTAAAAAATGATTGTTTTTTTTTAACCCCTAATTTAATCTTATATACTAAATCTTGTATAAAATAAATAAAATTAATTAGGAGATTTAAAATGTTGGTAAAAGTTTTTTTATTTTTGTGTGGATTTGGTCTTATGATAATTGGTTTTTCGACACTTATTTTGTACATAAACTTATTTAGTTTTGGGTATAATTTTAAAGAATATATAGGTTATATTTTGAAGCTACCTGAAACTTATTATTTATTGGTAGGTTTTATACTTATAAATATTTCCATAATTAAAATAGGAGGAAAAAATGAAAAACGTTTATGATATTTTAGTTAATTTTAAAAAAAATCCATATGAATTTTACGAATGGGAAAAAGATGATAATATAAAGCATATAAAAAAAATAATGGCTTTTAAAGTAGAGGATAAAATACTTTTAGACTTTATGAATTATGATATTTTAGTAGATAAAAAATTTATGAGCGTTATTAAAGATCAAACCGAAGTATTTAGTGGTAGGACTATTAACAAAATGAATTATGCATGTCTTCTTTGTAATGATGATTCAGTTTTGGCAGTGGCCTTAAATGATGAAGGTCTAGTAATTGGAAAAAGTAAATTATTATTTGATGAAGCTGATGATATTATAAAAAAAAGTAATGATATGAGTATTTATGATTTAGAATATAATGTTATTAGTAAAAACAAGCATAATAAATCATTGACGAGAAAAGAGAATAAGGAAGTTTTTTTAGTACTTAAATATTTAAATAAAATATATGATTCTAAAAATGTTGATGAGATTAATTATTTGCATTATGAATGTTTTGATATTAAAGAAGAGGATTACTTAAAATCTTATATGTTATTAAAAAAACAAATAGAAGAAGGAAATTTTTTTGTAATTAATAAGATTAAATCATTTATCAAAGTAGCAAAAAGATAGTATAAAAATAATCCTTTATGCCAAATTAATGGTAGAAGGAGGATAAAAAATGAAAAATGTTATTAAAAAATTATTGGTTGTAGCATGCGTAATGCTTTTATTTACAGGCTGCAGTTGTGCTGTTAATGATAACAATACTGAAGAAGCAGTTGAAACATTCTTCGAAAAGTATAGAGCAAAAGACGATAATGTAATAGAACAATTAAAAGATACTATTATGAATGAAGATATAACTGATGATCAAAAAGAAAAATATGAAGAATTAATGGAAAAACAGTATGATCAGTTTGCATATGTTATAAAAGATAAAAAAGAAGAAGATGATAGTGCAACTGTTACTGTTGAGATAACAGTGCTTAACTATCGTAGTGCAATAAATGAAGCTGAAGAAGAATTAAAAAACAATCCTGAAAAGTTTAATAATGATGAAGGAAATTTCTCAGAAGAAAAATACATGGATTACAAAATAGAAAAGATGAAAGACGTAACAGATACAACAACTCATGAAATAGATTTATCTTTAACAAAAAACGCAGGAATATGGACCGTAGAAGAATTATCTTCGGATGACATTATGAAACTTCATGGTTTATACTAATAAAGACCTAGTGTCTTTATTTTTTTGTAATTAATTAGCACACTAATGTTGACAGTGCTAATTAATTGGAATATAATTATTTATGTAGATAGGAGATGATGGTATGTCTAAAAGACAATTTAAGGCAGAATCAAAAAAGTTATTGGATTTAATGATTAATTCAATTTATACAAATAAGGAAATATTTTTAAGGGAACTTATTTCTAATGCAAATGATGCGCTAGATAAATTAGCATACGAAGCATTAACTAATAGAAAATTAAAAGTAGATAAGAAAAAATTAGGTATAAAATTAAGTGTTGATAAAGAAAAAAGACTACTTACTATTTCTGATAACGGTATCGGAATGGATAAAGAAGAACTTTCAGAAAACTTAGGTACCATTGCTAAAAGTGGTTCACTTGCGTTTAAAGAAGCATTAGATAAAAAAGATAAAACTAACATAATAGGGCAATTTGGTGTCGGTTTTTATTCAAGTTTTATGGTAGCAGATAAAGTTACCGTAGAAAGTAAAAAAGCAGGTAGTAGTGAAGCATATAAATGGGTATCTACTGGAGCTGATGGTTATGAAATAACTTCTTGCGATAAAGAAATGACAGGTACAACAATTACTTTACACATTAAGGAAAATGAAAACGAAGAAAATTATGATGATTACTTAGAAGAATTTAAAATTCAAGGATTAATAAAAAAATATTCTGATTACGTAACATATCCTATAAAGATGGATACGGTAGATGAAGAAACAAAAAAAGTAACAGAAACTGATGCAATAAATAGCATGGTTCCATTATGGAAGAAAAATAAAAAGAAAATAAAAGATGAAGAATATAATAGTTTTTATCAAGACAAATTCTTTGATTATACTAAGCCTCTTAAGGTGATTCATACGAACGTAGAAGGTCTTGTTAGCTATGATGCACTTTTATTTATTCCGGCAAACCCTCCTTATGATTTTTATACTAAAGAATATAAAAAGGGATTAGAACTATACTCAAATGGAGTTCTAATAATGGAAAAATGCGAAGATTTATTACCAGATTACCTAAACTTCGTAAAAGGAGTTGTAGATTCACCTGATTTATCACTTAATATCTCAAGAGAAATGTTGCAACAAAACAGACAACTTAAAGTAATTGCAAAAAACATTGAGAAAAAAGTATTAAAAGAACTTCAAAGTATGCTTGAAAATGATAGGGAAAACTATGAAGCATTCTTTAAAACTTTTGGAGTAAACATAAAATATGGTGTATATGATAATTATGGCGCTAAAAAAGATGAATTAAAAGATTTAATAATATTTTATTCATCTAAGGAAAAGAAAAACGTTACTTTAAAAGAATACGTATCAAGGATGAATGATGGTGAAGATACCATTTATTACGCTTGTGGTGAAACAATAGATAAAATAGATATGTTACCTCAAGTTGAAAGTTTAAAAGATAATGAAAAAGAAGTATTATATTTAACTGATTACGTTGATGAGTTTGTTCTTAAAATGTTGGATAAATACGAAGATAAAAAGTTCGTTAACGTATCATCTAATGATTTTGATTTATCAAGTGACGAAGAAAAAGAAAAATTAAATAAAAAGAATGAAGAAGAAAAAGAAATGTTTGACTTCATGAAAGAATGCTTAGATAATGAGGTGGCACAAATAAGATATACCAATAAGTTAAAGAACCATCCAATATGTTTAACTAGTGAAGGTGAAGTAACCGTAGAAATGCAAAAAGTAATAAACGCTATGCCAACTGATGAACATATTGATGCTAAGTTAGTTCTTGAAATAAATGAATCACATGATATAGCAGATAAGATAAAAGACTTATATGAAAATGATAAAGAAACGTTAAAGAAGTATACAAAGATTTTATATAACGAAGCTAGATTAATAGAAGGACTTCCTGTTTCTAATCCAACCGAGTTAAGTAATTTAGTATGTGATTTACTATCAAAATAAAAGGCTTTAATATTTAAAGTCTTTTTTTCATACAATGTTTTAGGTGAGATAATTGAAAAAAATATTTTTGGTATTATTTTTACTTTTAATTATTCCAATAAAGATAAATGCTTATAGTTTAGGAGAAGCGGCAGTACTTATGGAAGAAGATACAAAAAGGGTAATAGTTTCTAAAAACATGAATAAAAAAAAGTTAATTGCGTCAACCACAAAAATAATGACAGCAGTACTTGCAATAGAATCAGGAAAAATGAATAAAACAGTTAAAGTAACTGATAAAGTACTCGAAGCTTATGGCTCTAATATATATTTAAGCATTGGGGAGAAAATGAAATTAAAAGACATGGTATATGGTCTTATGATGCAAAGTGGTAATGATGCAGCGCTTATGATAGCAGATTATCTAGGAGGAGAAGAAGCCTTCGTTAAAAAGATGAATAAGAAAGCAAAAAAAATAGGAATGAAAAACACTGTTTTTGCAAATCCTCATGGACTTGATGAAAAAAATGAAAATTATTCAACTGCATATGATATGGCCCTTTTAATGCGTTACGCTAATTCCGATAAGACATTTAGAATGATAACTGGATGTAAAAAACACACTGTCAAAACTAATGATAAAACATATTCGTGGTCCAACAAAAACAAACTACTTTATACATATAAATATACAACGGGTGGTAAAACTGGATTTACTAAAAAAGCTAGAAGAACGCTAGTTACTTCTGCTAGTAAAAATGATTTAAACTTAATAGTAGTAACTTTAAATGATGGTAATGACTTTAGTAATCATAAAGAATTATATGAATATGGTTTTAACAATTATAGTATGGAAAAAGTATTTGATAAAAACAAAATGAATTTATCAAATAAAAACATATATGCCTTAGATGATTATTTTTACCCAATTACGAAAGACGAAAAAGATTTGATTGTAGTAGAATATAAAATAAAAGATAAAAAGACTTATAAAAACAACGAAGAAATAGGCGTAGCTATTGTAAAGTTAGGAAGTAGAGTTATACATGAAGAAAAGCTTTATATTAAAGTAAAAAGCAAAAGATAAAAGATTTAATACCATGTCAAAAATTAAAAATAAAAATCTTAATACCTTGACTATAAACTTTTTAACGTATAAAATAGAATTGTATAAGTAAAAGTTTATACAAAAAACGGAGGTAAAAGATGGGAAACACACTTGTTTCGGTTTTACTTCTAATAGTTGGATTATTTGTTGGTGCAATAATCGCATTTGTTATAACATCTTTAAAGAAAAAAAGTGAAGAACATAAAGCTTCTAATATAATTGAAAAAGCAAAAAAAGAAGCTGATAAGGTTAAAAGAGATGCTTTACTTGAAGCTAAAGAAGAAACCTATAGGTTAAAACTTGAAACTGATAAAGCGATAAAAGAAAAAAAACAAGAAATAAAAGATGATGAAGAAAGATTATTAAAACGAGAAAACGGAATTGAAAAGCGCGATGAATTACTTCAAAATCGTGAAAAAATGTTAGATGACAAAGAAGCTAGCATAATACAAAAACAAAAAGATATTCAAAAATTAGAAGAAAAAGCTGAAGGAATAATTAAAGAACAAATAGAAAAGTTAGAACAAATATCTGGATTTTCAAAAGCAAAAGCAAAAGAAGAAATAATGAAAAAAGTAGAAAACCAGATGAGTGCTGAGATTTCTGCCTATATTAAAGAAAAGGAAGCTGAGGCAAAACTTGAAGTTGATAAAAAGGCTAAGAACTTACTTGTTGAGTCAATGCAAAAATATTCATCAGATGTCACAAATGAACAAACTGTATCAGTTGTAACACTACCAAATGATGATATGAAAGGTAGAATAATTGGTAGAGAAGGAAGAAACATAAGAACAATTGAAGCTGTTACAGGCGTTGATTTAATAATTGATGATACACCAGAGGCAATAGTATTATCTAGTTTTGATCCTTTAAGAAGAGAAATAGCAAAACAAACAATCGAGACTTTAATCAAGGATGGAAGAATTCATCCATCAAGGATAGAAGAATTATATGATAAAACTTGCAAGGAATTAAATGTAAAAATAAGAGAATATGGTGAAGAAGCTATGTTCGATTTGGAAATTACAAAAATGGATCCAGAACTTGTAAACATAGTTGGTAAATTAAACTTTAGAACAAGTTATGGTCAAAATGCATTACAACATTCTAAAGAAGTAGCCCATTTAGCTGGTATTATGGCTGGTGAATTAGGAGAAAACGTTGCACTTGCTAAACGTGCTGGCCTACTTCATGATATTGGAAAAGCAATTGACTTTGAAACAGAAGGAAGTCATATACAGATAGGTGCTGAACTTGCTAAAAAATATGGAGAAGATAGCATTGTAATTAATGCAATAGAATCGCATCATGGAGATAAAGCACCTAATAATATTATTTCAATATTAGTTGCAATAGCTGATGGTTTATCTGCTGCAAGACCTGGAGCTAGAAATGATTCATTAGAAAACTACGTTAAAAGGTTAGAACAATTAGAGACCATAGCAAAGGATTTTGATGGAGTTGAAAAGGCATATGCAATGCAAGCTGGTAGAGAACTTAGAGTAATAGTTGAACCTACAAAGGTTGATGATATTGGAAGTTATAAAACCGCTCGTGATATAAAAGAAAGAATAGAAAAAGAAATGCAATATCCTGGTACTGTTAAAGTAACGGTAATTAGAGAAACAAGAGCAACAGAAGAAGCAAAGTAATTTGCTTTTTTTTCATATAATTATAAGTATTTTCATATTATTTATCAGGAGGTCTATTATGAAAAATATACTTGCATATTATTACAAAGTTCATCCAAAAGAAATATCATATATAAATAATCAGTATAGTTTTACATATGAAGGTAATAATTATGTATTATTAGTATTTAACAGACCTCTAAGTGATGCAAATTCATTATATAAGCTAAATTTAGAAATGATAAGAAGGAATATTTTAGTTCATAAAATTATTGTTAACAGTGAAAATAACATATTAACAAGCATAAATAATATTCCTTATATATTACTTGAAATAAATATTAATCCCAACGTTAAAATAACATTATCAGATATATGCAGTATAAATAATAATTCAATTAATATTGAATGTGATAAGCAGATTGCTAGGTATGATTGGTCTAATTTGTGGGAAACTAAAAATGACTACTTTGAAATGCAAATAAATGAGATTGGAAAAAAATATCCAAGTTTATGTAATTATGCCAATTATTATATAGGTCTTGCTGAAAATGCCATTGTTTATGTAAAAAACGCTATTAACATCGATGATAAGGCATATTTATGTATAAGTCATAAAAGAATTAGAAATAATAGTACTTTATTTTCATTGTATAATCCCATGGATTTAATATATGATTTTAGGGTAAGAGATGCATCAGAGTATATAAAAAATGCATTTTTCAATAACGAAAATGCACTTTATTTAGTACGAGAATTTTTTAATAATAATTACATCACTTATAAAGAAGCTTTATTATTTTATGGTAGGCTTTTATACCCGTCATATTTTTTCGATTTGCAAGACGATATAGTGAATAATAATTTAGATGAAAAACTAATTGAAAAAGTAGCTGCAAAATCTAATGAATATGAAATCTTCCTTAGAGATACGTATTTATATATATCTAGTTTATATAATACTTACGTACCAGCAGTCGATTGGTTAATAAAAAGAAGTTAGTTAACTTCTTCAATGTTTTTAACCTTAATTACCTCAGGAACTTCCGCTGTTAAAATTTCCTCCACAGTATTATTAATTGTTACATCTGCAAACATGCAACCAGCACATGCGCCTTGCAATCTAACATAGCACACGCCGTCTTTAAAACTGTCAAATTCAACGTCTCCACCATCATGGTTAAGATAAGGTCTTATTTTATTTAATACCTCTTTGATTTTTTCTTCTGTATTCATTTAAATCACCACATAAATTATACAATACACACTTTAAAATTGTAAAGTATCAATTTGTTTTGTAAGTGCTGTTGTGCTATAATAAACTTGATAGAGGTGTATTTATGACTGAATATAAGAAAGGGGACATCGTTAAAGCTAGAATAACAGCAATTGAAAGTTATGGTGCGTTTGCTAGTCTTGATGATGATTATAGCGGGTTAATTCATATATCTGAGTTAACTGATAGATTTGTTAAAGATATAACGGATTATGTTGAAATTGGCGATGTTATTAACGTAATGATAATTGATGAGCCGAATGAAAAAGGACATTTAAAATTGTCCGCAAAAGAAGTTAATGATGATTTGTATAAAAATAAAACAAGAAAATTAAAGGAAACTGTTTTTGGATTTTATTTACTTAAAACCGCTCTACCGACTTGGATAAAAGAAAAAATGGAAGAGATTAACAAAAATTTGTAAAACTCACTTGACAATATTTAAAAATATTGATATATTTATATACGTTCTCACGTGTGTGAATTTATGGATGCTTAGCTCAGTTGGTTAGAGCACCTGCCTTACAAGCAGGGGGTCATAGGTTCGAGTCCTATAGCGTCCACCATTTATTATGCCGAAATAGCTCAACTGGTAGAGCAACTGACTTGTAATCAGTAGGTTGCGGGTTCAAGTCCTGCTTTCGGCACCACTATGGGGAGATAGCGAAGTGGCTAAACGCGGCAGACTGTAAATCTGTTCCTTAGGGTTCGGTGGTTCGAATCCACCTCTCCCCACCACTTAGATTGCCTCGTCGCCAAGTGGTAAGGCATCAGACTTTGACTCTGACATGCGCAAGTTCGAATCTTGCCGAGGCAACCAAATTTTAGTAGTATGTCCTGTTAGCTCAGTCGGTAGAGCATCTGACTTTTAATCAGAGGGTCATGCGTTCAAGTCGCATACAGGACACCACGCCCGAGTGGCGGAATTGGTAGACGCACAGGACTTAAAATCCTGCGAGTGTTAAACCTCGTGCCGGTTCAAGTCCGGCCTCGGGCACCACTTAAAAATTACTGACCATAAGGGTTAGTTTTTTTATGTAAAAATACAAAAAACAAATTGACTTTTAATGAATTAATGTGTTAATATTTTAGGGCACGATAAAATTGTTAGATCAGGCAATAGGCCGGGCTTTTTAATAAGCAGCAGATGAATTAAACATCTTGCGGGATTAGTTATTACTTTTTTCGCAAGATGTTTTCATATACATATACTATAAAGAAAGAAGGGTTATTATGAACAATAATGAAAAAGATGCTATGAAAGTATCAATTGTTAGTATAATCTCTAACATATTTTTAACAATAGTAAAATTTGTTGCAGGTTTTATTTCACATTCACAGGCGATGGTATCTGATGCAATTCATTCGTTATCAGATGTATTAAGTACCATTGTGGTAATAATCGGTGTTAAATTATCAAATAAGAAGGCAGATAAAGAACATCCATACGGTCATGAAAGGTTAGAGTGTGTAGCTTCTATTATATTAGCAGTAATGCTTATGTTAACTGGTGTTGGAATTGGTGTAACTGGAGTTAATAATATTATAAAAGGAAAATATGTTATTTTAATATCTGGTACTTTAGCACTTATTATTGCAGTAACGTCTATTTTAGTAAAAGAGGCAATGTATTGGTATACAAGACACACCGCTAAAAAGATCAATTCAGGTGCATTACTAGCAGATGCTTGGCACCATAGGTCAGATGCTTTATCATCAGTTGGAAGTTTTATTGGTATACTAGGTGCAAAATTAGGATTTCCGGTGCTTGATTCTATAGCAAGTATAATAATATGTTTATTTATAATTAAAGTTGCTTATGACATATTTAAAGATGCAATAGATAAAATGATAGATAAATCTTGTGATGAAGAAACAATAAAAAAGATAGAAGACATTATTTATGAAAGTAAGGACGTTGTTAAAATAGATGATTTAAAAACTAGAAAGTTCGGTAATCGTTACTATATAGATGTAGAAATTTCGGTAGATAAAAATATGAGTGTATTAAATGCGCATAGTATTGCACATAACATCCACGATAATATTGAAGACAGATTACCATCAACAAAGCATTGTATGGTGCATGTTAATCCTGGAGAAAGAAATTAAAAAAATAATTTCTTTTTCTTTTGACATAATAATTTAATATTTTTATTTTATACTTAAAATAGAAAGGTAGGTGGAGAAAATAGAAAAATAAGATATAATGTACAAAATATAGAAAAATAAATATAATTATTAGTTATAGATTAATATATATGAATGAGGGTGAACAATATGAAGGCTAGTTTAAAGGTTTATTAAACGAAATTAATAAGCCAAGTGGCTAGCAAAGTAATCTTTTTTAACAGGTATAATTATATGCCTGTTTTTTAAACCTAATTTATGTATTGACAAATAAAAAATAGGTGTGTTATAATCTTATTGCTATCAAATTGTTATATGTTTTATATTTTTGCATATAATAATTATGAAGTTGGAGAAATACCCAAGTCTGGTTGAAGGGACCGGTCTTGAAAACCGGGAGGTCGCGCAAGCGGCGCGGGGGTTCGAATCCCTCTTTCTCCGCCATTTATAATTTACATCGCGGGATGGAGCAGTTCGGTAGCTCGTCGGGCTCATAACCCGAAGGTCGTAGGTTCAAATCCTACTCCCGCAACCAAGAATATTACACTTAAGTTTATCTTAGGTGTTTTTTTATTTTTGCCATGAATATAGTAAGTAAATAACTACCATAATAATACTGGTGATAACTTATGAGGAAAAGTATATGGCAAAAAGATGCGGGACAGCTTAAATTTGAAAACTTAAGTGAAAAAATGAGCACCGACGTTCTTATAATAGGCGGAGGAATAACCGGGATTACCACCGCTTATAATTTTATAGATGAAAAACACAGCATTATTTTGCTTGAAGCAGATAAGTTTTTAACTGGCGCGACCTGTAAAAGTACTGGTAAATTAACCTATTTACAAGATTTAAAATACCAAGATATTTATAATGTTTTTGATTTTGACACTGCTAAACTTTATTACGAAGCTCAAAAAGATGCTATAAGACTTGTTAAAAAGATAGTAAAAGATAATGATATAGAATGTAATCTTACTAAAACCGAGGCAGTTACTTTTACAAAAGATAATAAAGAAATAAAAAAGTTTGATAAGGAAGAAGAAATACTAAATCTTTTAGGAGTTAAATATTATATTAACTCTACAAATATTAAGGATGAAGATATAAAACGAATGATTTTAGTTAAAAATACATATGTATTTAATCCAGTTAAATATTTAAAAGGATTATTAAAAGCTATTAAAAAAAGTAGTAATATAAAAACATATGAAAATAGTAGGGTAACTAAAATAAAAAAAGAAGATAATTATTATGTGGCATATGCAAACGGCCAAGAAGTAAAAGCAAAAAAAATAGTTGTGGCATGCAGCTACCCATTTTTTACCATACCAGGATTTATTCCATTTAAAACCTATATGGAAAAGTCATATATTACCGCTACTAAAGTTGATGAAACAAAAGATATATGTGGTATAACTAGTAACTATCCAACCATATCCTTTAGATATCATAATGATAAAAATGATAATTATTTTATTTATTTAAATAATTCATCAAAGATATGTGACAAATTAAATTATAAAAAGAATTATGATGAATGCGTAAATAAAGCAAAAGACATAACGGGTAAAACGCCTAATTATAAGTGGACTAACATGGACGTTGTGACAAACGACTTCATGCCCCTTATAGGAAGAATATCAGAAGAAGATAAAAACGCATTTATTGCAACTGGATATAACACTTGGGGAATGACTAACGGAACCATTGCAGGAAAAATACTATACGACCTAATAAGAGACAGAAAAAATAAATATGAAAAAGTATTTGATCCTACAAGAAGTATGAACATTATTAAATTCAAAAACTTTTTGACCAATACAATGCTTTCTAATACTAAGGCATATACTTTTAACTTGATTAAAAAAAATCCTTCTTGGTACAAAGATAAAGCTTGTGTAACTAAAGTAGATGGTAAAAGAGTAGGCGTTTATTTTGATAAAGATGGAAATAAACACACGGTATCTAATATATGTCCGCATCTAAAATGTTTTTTAACCTTCAATGAAGTTGATAAAACTTGGGATTGCCCTTGCCATGGTTCTAGGTTTGATATAGATGGTAACGTAGTTAAAGGACCAGCATGTTATAGCATAAAAATAGATGAAGCTAAATAAAAATAGTTTCATCTATTACATGTCCATATATTTTTTAGTAATATGTATTAATATATATAATATAATTAAGTAAAGAAAAAAATTAAAAAAAGTTGTTGACAAAGATATTTAATTAATATATAATTTGTTTGTACCTCAAAAAGAGTTATGCTTCAATAGCTCAGTTGGTAGAGCATCCGGCTGTTAACCGGCAGGTCGTAGGTTCGAGTCCTACTTGAAGCGCCATTTGAAATTATAAGTAGCTAAAGGCTACTTTTTTTCATACTTCAAACCTACGACCTGCTGGTTTTAACAGCCTTATATGTTGCATAAAATATATTATAAAAAATAATATAAAACAAGCATAAATAACAACAAAATGTTGTAAAATAATAAAAATATGATATAATTTAAGTATATTTAAAGACGTTGATGAGGAAAAGTATTTAAATGATTCTTAAAAGAGAGCTGATGGTGGTGGAATATCAGTAAGATAATTTAAAGAAAGAACACCTCGGAGTATCTTACCGAAATTTAATTAAAGTAGGCTAAGACGGAAGATAACCCGTTAAAATATCTTAAAGTGACTATTATTTATTAATAGTAAACTGGGTGGTACCACGGATATAAACAGCTATTCGTCCCTATGGGGATGATTTGCTGTTTTTTAATTTATAAGGAGGTTTTAGTGATGGATGATAAAAAAAGATGCTATGCTAGATTTTTGTTGACCAGATGTTTATCGATGAATGCTGGAGAACCACTTTTATTAAGCTACTTAACAGAACAAAAAGAGTTTGTTCGTATTGTAAAAGAAGAAGCTAAAAAACTTGGGATAACAGAAATACGTGACGTAGAATATGATGGTGAAAAGACAAGAGATATATTAATGCGTTCTACTTTAAAACAAATAGAAAAAGAGCCTTATTTTGATAGAAAAGTAATAAAAGACGTATATGATAAAGGTGGCTCATTATTATCCTTAACATCATATAGCAAACCAACTTTAAATGATGTTCCAATAGAGAAAAAGAAGTTAATGAATAAAATTAAAGTTGAAACCCAGGAAGATGCAGTAGCAGCAAGAGGTATTTATAAGTATCCATGGTGTATTGCTGCAGTAGCAACTGATGATTGGGCTAATAAATTAAATCTATCATCTGTTAATGAATTATGGGATATTATATTTAAGTGCACCTTAATTGATAAAGAAGATCCTATAAAGGCGTGGAATGAGAAGATTAAAACTAATACAAAAAGAAGAAACTTATTAAATGAATTAAAACTTTCTAAATTAAAATATAAAAATAGTTTAGGAACAGATTTAGAAATAGGGCTTCCAAAAGATGTAATATGGTGGGGAGCTGCTAAGAAAAGTTTTGATGGTAAAAAAGATTTAATCGTTAATATGCCAACTGAAGAAGTTTATACAACACCAGATAGAAACAAGGTAAATGGAACTGTTTGTTCCAGTAGACCTTTAACTGTTAAAGGAAAAATAATTGATCAATTTAAATTAACTTTTAAAAATGGTAAAGTAGAAAAAGTTTGGGCGAGTAATGATGATGAAAAATTATTAGAGTTAATAGAAGAATTCGATGGTATGAACTTTTTAGGAGAATGTGCGTTCGTTGATTATGATTCTCCTATATCTAGAACAAATATGATTTTTAATTCAATATTAATTGATGAAAACGCATCATGTCATTTAGCACTAGGTAGAGGATTTCCTAAGTGTATACCTAATGGAGAATTTATGAGTGCTGCGGCTTTATTAGAAAATGGAATAAACACAAGTAAAGATCACGTTGATTTTATGGTTGGAACAAGTGATTTAAGTATAATAGGAACAGATATTTATGGTAATGAAGTTCCAATATTTGTAGATGGTAATTTTGCCGAAGAAAAAGTTATAGAGTTTATTAAAAATAAAAAGGTGGCTTAAAACGCATGGAAAAATATAAACAAGATAATTTTAATTCAAAAGATAAAAAATTATCAGGTGCTGAATTAGCAAAAAAAGAGCTGGAAAAAGAGTTAGGAATCCCATATAGTGAATTTGAAATGCTGGATTTAGACGAACAACATAAATTAATAGAATAGAAAACTGGCAAAAAAATTAAACCTGATCACAGATTATATATTGATGGAATTCCGATGGATGATGATCATATTATAACAAGAGAACAAGTAAATAAAAGAATAGAAGAAATAACGGCAACATGGTCTAAAAAAGTATTACTAAAGTTTGCTAAACATTTTAAAAGAAAATAAAATAATTAAAGGAGAGATAGAACATGAGTAAATATAGAACGAATACATGCGGAGAATTAACAATAAAAGATTTAGATAAGGACGTTACTTTATCAGGGTTTGTACAGGGCGTAAGAGACCATGGTGGAGTTATGTTCGTTGACTTAAGAGATCATTATGGAGTAACACAAGTTGTTGTACATGATGATGCTATGCTAAAAGGCGTAAGCAAAGAAACAGTTATTAAAATAACTGGTAAAGTAATTAAAAGAGATGAGGAAACAGTTAATAAAAAACTTACTACAGGAGAAATAGAAGTAGTAGCAGATTCACTAGAATTACTATCTGATACTGCTAAAGTATTACCATTTGAAGTAGATGAATCTAAAAAGGTGGCAGAAGATGTTAGATTAAAATATAGATTCTTAGATTTAAGAAATCCAAAGGTACATGAAAACATAATCTTAAGATCAAAAGCATTTAACTTCTTAAGAAATAAGATGCAAGAATTAGGCTTTTTAGAAGTTACAACACCAATTCTTACATCATCATCACCAGAAGGTGCTAGGGACTTTATAATTCCATCAAGAAAGCATAAAGGAAAGTTTTATGCACTTCCACAAGCACCACAACAATTTAAACAATTGTTAATGGCATCAGGATTTGATAAATATTTCCAACTTGCACCATGTTTTAGAGATGAAGATGGAAGAAGAGATAGACTAGTTGGAGAATTCTACCAATTAGATATGGAAATGGCTTTCGCAGACCAAGAAGATATTATGGAAGTAGCTGAAACAGTATTTCCAGCATTCTTTAAAGAGTTTGGTAATAGAAAAGTAACTGAAGGACATTTTAGAAGAATACCTTATAGAGAATCAATGCTTAAATATGGTACTGATAAACCAGACTTAACAAATCCACTTGAAATAATTGATGTATCAGAAGTATTTAAAGAAACTGAGTTTAGACCATTTAGAGATTCAATCGTAAGAGCAATAAAAGTAGAGACAATCGCATCTAAACCAAACAGCTGGTTTAATGAATTAGTTGATTATGCTAAATCAATTGACATGCCTGGTATTGGTTATATAACTGTTCAAGAAGATAAGTCTTTAAAAGGTCCTATTGATAAGTTCTTAACTGAGGAAGATAGAAATGCTTTATTTGAAAGGGCAGATTTAAAAGTAGGCAGTGTATTATTCTTTATCGCTGATAAAAGAGAAGCAGTTGTATGTAAAAACGCTGGTTTAATAAGAGATGAATTAGGAAGAAAATTAGATATCATTGATAACTCTAGATTTGAATTCTGTTTCATAACTGATATGCCAATGTATGAAATAAGTGAAACAACTGGTAAATTAGACTTTATGCATAACCCATTTAGTATGCCAAGAGGTGGAGAAAAAGCATTAGAAACCGAAGATCCACTAGAAATATACGCAGACCAATTCGACGTTGTATGTAATGGTGTAGAACTTGTATCAGGAGCTGTTAGAAATAATAGACCAGAAGTATTAGTTAAAGCATTTGAACTTGCTGGATACACTGAAGAAGACATAAAGAAGAAATTCAGTGCTTTATACACAGCATTCCAATATGGATGTCCACCACATGTAGGTATGGCACTTGGTATTGATAGATCGCTTATGATGTTATTAGAAGAAGATAACGTAAGAGAAACAGTTGCATTCCCACTGAACCAAAATGGTGAAGACGTACTTACTGGTACTCCAAACGAAGTTACTGAATTACAATTAAGAGAAACACATATTAAGTTGAGATAAAGGATAATCATATGAAAATAGTAACGAAAGATAAAGCAGCTAATATTATCAATAGTGATACTAGTAAACTATTAGAATACTCAGTTGAATTAAATGATAAAGATATTGACTTTGCTATAAATACTATTAATGGTAGATATCCAGAAACTGGTTATTGTAGTAATACTAAATGTAAAGAATTAGCTTATATATTAGAAGGTAGTGGCCTTCTTAATAAAAAAGATGAATATCTTGAATTTAATCAAGGAGACTTATTATTAATTGATAAAGAAGAAGTTTACTACTGGGAAGGTAATTGTAAAATAATTATGATTTGTACACCAGCTTGGTATAAAGAACAATGCAAGTTAATTAGTGAAGAAGATATGAAATAAGGTGATTAAATGCAAGACTTAGAAAAAATGGTAAATGATTATGTAAATAATGAACTTTTAGATTTTAATAATATTAAATTAGGGGAGTTAAAAGGAAATAATTATAAGCAAAAGGTTTTAAATAGATTATTTTCTAGAAAATGGTCTCGTAAAGCACAATTTGAAGAAGCTAAAAAGTATACAGAAGAAAAAGTTGATAATATTTTAAATAATAACTTAGCTTTCTTATTCTGCTATTGCTTTGGCGGATATAAACATTTTTGGAGCCCTACGTATCCTGAACCTGATTGGGCAGAAATATTTACAATAAAGTATTTAATGGAATACGTTTTACCAATAGCTACGACTTATAATAATGGGGTTAACATTGAGTTTGAATCTGAAGAAGTAGCATTAACTTACATGAATAATACACCTCAAGAAGGTATGGATAAATATAATGATACATTAAAAAAAATAATTTCATATATTAATGAAAATAATAATTATCCAATTAATTTAAGTCTTGTGTTAGCAAGGGACTTTTATGATAAAGAAGAATTATTATCTAAAATGAAAGATTATAAAAAAGAAGTAGAAAAAAGATTTTCGTTACTAGACGAAGAAGAAAAGAAAATTAGATTAAAAAGAGCTGAAACTAATATAATGTGGAAAGGTAAAGAAGATTTAACTAATATTAGTGAAGAAGAAAAAAATAAGTTTATTTATAACTCAAGGATTCTTAATGAAGCATTTTTAGACATGGATTATGAATTACGAGGTAAAGAATACTTTGAAAAAGAAAACTTAATACCTTTACTTGGTTCATTTGGATTAGGAGCTGGAGGAGAAGCATGGCTTCACTTAGCATCTAATAAATCTTCAATGGTAGATTTCTGGGCTGGTATGGGAATCTTAGAAATAAGAGAAGATAGAATAATTGAAAAAATTATTTCAAGAAAACAATACGATCAAATAAAAGATAAATTAGTTAAAGTTAAATTAAATAATAAGTTTACTAATATAAGTAATAATTATTCTTGGATATATGTATATCAAGGTAAATTACCTTTTTAGATATAAAAATAAAATTGAAGGGAGTCTATTATGAAAGAAAACTTATTTGAATTCAATCATGTTACACTAGGTGTATCTGATATGAATAGAAGTGTAGATTTTTATAAGAAATTTGGATTTTCATTAGAAAAAGAATTTGAAACAGATGATATGAAAATCGTATGGATGAAGTTAAATGGGATTATTCTTGAAATGTTTTGGTACAAGAAACATAACGAACTACCAAATCATTCAAAAACATTGAATAAAGATTTAATGACAGTTGGAAATAAACATTTTGGATTAGGAGTTAAATCGATTGAAGAAGCAATTAAATTTATTAAAGAAAATAATTTATGTGATGATGAAATAAAAATAACCGAAGGAAGAATGGGAAAAAGATATTTCTTTATAAAAGATCCCGATGGTATATTGTTTGAAATAATAGAAGAAAAATAAAGGAGGTGTTTTTATGACAAAAATAAAAATAACATTAGTTAAAAGTGGAGTAAGCGTTGTTGCTGAATTACGTGATGATAAATGCCCAACTGTAATTGATAGCTTACTTAAGGTATTACCATTTGAACAAGATGCATTGCATGCAAAATGGGCAGGAAGTGAAATATGGACAAAACTTTCAAATTTTCCTAAATATGAGCATGAAAATGAAACTTGCTTACCATCAATTGGTGAAATAATTATTATGCCTTTAGGTGGAAATGATGTAGGTTTTGACTTATGGTACGATAGAGGATGGTGTTTTGGTCCAACTGGTTTTCAAAATGGTGCTGCAATAGGAATGATAACAGAAGGCTTATCAGAATTTGCTGTTGAAGCAGCTAAACTATGTTCTGAAGGGTCACAACCAATAAGAGTAGAAAAAATTTAAATTAAGGAGAACTTATGATATATCCCAAATTTTTAAAAGATAAAGATGTTATATCTTTAACTGCACCTTCAGAAGGATGTTCTAATGAAGAAATAAATTTAAATGCGTTTGAAAATGGAATAAATGAGTTTAAAAAACGTGGAATTACAATTAAGGAAACTTCAGATTGCAAGAAAAACTACTTGGGTAGAAGTGATGGTGCAGAGGTAAGAGCAAAAGAATTTGAAAATTGTTTTAAAGATAAAGAAACTAATGCAGTACTTTGTTATTCTGGTGGCGAATTTTTAGTTGAAATGTTATCATATACTAACTTTGATATCGTAAAAGAAAACCCAAAATGGTTTCTAGGTTTTTCTGACCCAACTAGTTTGTTATTTTACATGACTACAACACTAGATATTGCAACATTATATGGTAACAACTTTAGAAAGTATCAAATGACTCCATGGCATGAGTCATTAGAAAACAGCTTAAAGATATTAAAAGGAAATATTATAGAGCAACGTAGTTTTGATAAATATGAAAACGAATCAAAAGAACACATAACAGGTACAGAGCCATTTAATTTAGATACTAAAGTTGAATGGAAAAATATAACTGGTGAAGAAAAGATTAATTTAAATGGTAGATTAATCGGCGGTTGTTTAGATGTATTAGCAAGTATAGTAGGAACTAGGTTTGATAATGTAAAATCTTTTATAGAAAAATATAAAGATGATGGTATAGTATGGTACTTTGATAATTGTGATTTTACTAATGAACAAGTAGTTAGAGTATTATGGCAATTAAAGGAAGCTGATTGGTTTAAATATACTAAAGGATTTATATTTGGTAGAAGTGCCAATGATGTTAGCTGCTATGATATTTCGTTTAAAGATAGTGTACTTGCAACACTAGAATGTTTAAACGTACCAATTATTATTGATACAGATATTAGTCATAAAAGGCCAGCAATGACATTTATAAATGGCGCAATAATAAATGCCCAGTGTAAAGATGGTAAAGGTATAGTTAATTTTGAATTAAAGTAGGTGATTCTTGATGAGAAAAATAATTATTGAGGTAGGTTCCACGGTTACTAAAGTAGATTGTTATAATGGGGATAAAATAAGTAATTTAAAAAACGTATGTTTACATTTTAAAAAGAATTATAAGTTAAATAATAAACTTAATGAAGATGATGTTAATGAACTTATTTCTTTGGTTAATGATTTAAAAAAAGAATATTATGATATCTATGTATGTGGAACAAGTATATTTAGAGATTTAAGTGGTGAAGAAAAAGAAGCCTTCTTATTAGAATTTAAAAATAAAACAGGTTATGATTTTAATATTATTACTCAAGATGATGAAACTAAATTAACTGTTATAGGAGCTTGCTCACACGTTAAAGAAAAAACTTGTGTTATGATAGGCGGAGGAGGTTCTACCGAAATAGCAATCTATGATGATGGTATCAAAGAAATATCAAATTCTAATATTGGTGTTGTAGATGTCTTAGATATCTTTCCTGATCTTAGCGAAGATTTAGCAACATCAAGTTTGGAAGAAGTAAAAGAATACGTGAAAAATAGAATTAATCTTCCAAAAGAAAAAGCAGATGTATTAATTTTAGCAGGTGGTGCTCATAAATATTTTGCTTTAGAATCTAGAATAACATATGAAAAAAATACTTTATTTGAAGATGATAGAGCACCTATTATGATGGATATAGGATCAAGAAAAAAAGATACCCTAAGATATTTTAAAGAAATATCTATGGATAAAATAAGAAATAGGGTAGATGATCCAAAATGGTGGTTTGCCACTAGGGCAATGTGTGCTTTTGTACTTGTAGTAGCAGAAGAATTAGGATGTAAATACATAGTACCAACAGATATATCAATGGTATATGGGATAATAGGAGGAGAAAATGAAAATAACAAAATATAATCAATCGTGTTTATTAATAGAAGTTAACAATAAAGGAATTTTAGTTGATCCAGGAAATATTGGATATACTGATGAGATTAATACTGAATGGAAAAATATAGATTATATATTAATAACTCATAAACATAACGATCATTGTAATGCAGAAATTATTAATGAGATAGTTAAACGTGATAATAGTAAAATTTATACTTCAAGTGAAGTTGTAAATACTCATGGGTTAATTAATCCAACAATAGTAAAAGCAGGAGATATATTTGAAATAGATGGAATAAAAGTTGAAGTAACAAAAGCCATACATGGTTTCTTTACTAAAATGAAATATTCAGGAGCAGAAGTTTTAGAAAACATAGGATTCATTTTAGATGATGGTAAAAAGAGATTATATATAACTAGTGATACAATTAATTTTAATCATGATTATAAAGCAGATGTTATTTGTATGCCTTTTAATGGTAATGGATTAACTTTAGGGATAGTAGAAGGTATGCACTTTATAAAAGATATAAACCCAGAACTAGTTTTACCAATTCATATGCAACATCCTTTGGATTACATGAATCCAGATAGAGAATTGTTAGAACAATCACTAAAAAATGAAGATATTAATTATAAGATTCTTGATATTGGAGAAAGCATAGAGGTATAGCTATGAACAAAGATATAGTAATAGTTAGTGGTGGAGCTAACGGATTAGGTTTATCATTAACTAAGAAGCTAATTAATCAGGGTTATTATGTATGTGTAATTGACCAAGATAAAGAGGCCTCGAATGAATTAAAAAATACTTATCTAGATAAAGTTAGTATTTATAATGGTGATATATCGGATGAAGAATTTATTATTAATACTATAGATGATATAAATAAAAAAGGAAACATAATTGGTCTTATTAATAATGCTGGAGAACCATCTTTTAAATTACCTAAGGACTATGTAAAAAAAGATATAGATACTTGTTTTAAAGGTTTATATGGAATGATTATGCTTACTGGTAATTTACTTAAAATAAAAGAAGAAAATATAAGAATAGTTAACGTAATGAGTTCTGCTGCCTTAAGAGGCAATAAAGGTGAAAGTGTTTATTGTGCAACCAAATGGGGAGAAAAAGGTTATACTGAAAGTTTAAAAGTAGCTTATAAAGGAACCAGTGTAAAAGTAATAGGCGTATATCCAGGTGGAATAAATACTAACTTCTATAAAAATAGTAGAGATTATGTTTCATTAGAAAAGCAACATACGTTTATGAATCCAGATGATGTTGCGGAAGTTATTATTAGTAACGTATTTAATAATATAAATTTAACGGTTAGTGATATAATTATAGAAAGAAATCAAAGTAATTAAGGAGATTAGTTATGTTGAAATATGCAAGAGTTATTTTAAATAGTGATAATGTAGATGAAGTCATAAAAAAGTACAACTTTGAAAAGAAGACTGATTTTGCATTTTATGATTTGATCTATGTTAATAAAAATGGAGCAGCAATAACAGATGATACTTTAAAGATTAGAGTATATCAAATTAATCAGTGGAAAAGTAAAGATGTATTAGTAATAAGAAAAGATGCTCCAATTATTAATGGCTCAAAGGAAGATAGAGTACTTTTAAAAGAAGAATTTGATACTGAAGAAGAAGCATTAGCATTTGTTGAAAAAGAATTTTCTAAAGATTATGATTTCGCTTTTAAACTTCAAAAAGATGGAATTGAATATGGTAATGGTGACGTAAGACTATGGAGAGAGAACGTTTATAACGTTGGAATATCAATAGAAGTTGGTTCGGAAGACGAAGAAAAAATAGAAGAAGTTTTGAAAGATTTAGATGTAAGAGAAAGATTAAACCAATCTCTTCCAGAATATATGTACGAAAAACAAAAAGATAAACCTTCTATGATTAAGCATGTTGTTTTATATAAATTTAAATCTTCAATATCCGAACATGATATTGAACAAATTATATATAATTTTGAAAAGTGTAAAGAAGTTTTAGATGGTGGTTTAATAGATATTGAATTTGGTAAAAACTGTAGTTCCAAAATAGAGTTTGATAATGGTTTTAATTATGGCTTATTTATGACTTTTAGAGATGCTAATGCGATAACTTCATATAATCAGTTAGAGTTCCATAAGGAAGCTCAAAAAATAATGAAACCACATCAAGAAAAATTATTAGTATTTGATATTAAATGTTAATATAGATAATGATTAGTAAAATGAAATAACAAAGGAGGATAAAGGATGCAAAAAATAACAAGAGAAAACATTCAAGATTACGCATTAAAATTAATGTTTAAAATGAAAGATGAAGAGTTTGATACTTTTGAAAAGGAGTTTGAAACAATCATAAAACAAATGGACTTAATTGGAAAAATAGAAGGAATAGAAAAGGTAGAACCTATGACTTTCCCATTTAGAAATAAGGATGCTAAATTAAGAAAAGATGAAGCCACAAGTACTTTAACTACTGAAGATGCAGTTAAAAACGCACATAAAACAATCTATGATGAAGTTAAAGTTCCAAAAGTAGTTGGAGGTGAAGAATAATGAGTTATTTAGATAAGAGTTTAGAGGAAATACACGCTGCCTTAAAAGAAGGTAAGGTAACTAGCAGCGAGCTTACTCGTGAAGCGTTAGAAAGAGCTCACGCTTCGCAGGAAGAGCTAAATAGCTTCGTAACTATCTTAGATGATGCTAAGGAAGAAGAAATAACTGATAACGTATTATCTGGTATTCCTTGCGCTATTAAAGATAACTTATCAACTAAGGGAGTTTTAACTACCGCCTCATCAAACATTTTAGCTGATTATGTTCCAGTATTTGATGCAACTTGTATTGAAAAGTTAAAAGAATCTGGTGCCGTTATGATGGGTAAAACCGTTATGGATGAACTTGGAATGGGTGGAACAGGAACTACTGGTCATACTGGTGTTGTAAGAAACCCATGGGATATTACAAGACAAACAGCTGGTTCTTCTGCTGGATCTGCCGCAGCAGTAGCAAAAGGAATCGTACCTTACGCACTAGGAACTGATACAGGTGATTCTATTCGTAAACCAGCTGGATACTGTGGTGTTGTAGGATATAAACCAACTTATGGATTAGTATCACGTTGGGGATTATTTGCTTTTGCATCTAGTATGGACCACGTAGGATGTTTTACAAGAAAAGTAAAAGATGTTGCATACGTAATTGATGCAATTAAAGGAATAGATGAAAGAGATATGACATCAATAGATTCATCTAACATTAACTTAGTAGATAGTTATACTACTTGCGTTAAAGGAAAGAAATTATTCTACATTAAAGAACTAAATGAAGAATTAAAAAATACACCAGAATTTTATGATAATTTTATGAAAAGTATAGAATATGCTAAAGAATGTGGTATGGAAGTAGAAGAAGAAAGTATCGATGAAAATATTTTAAGAAGCTTATATCCTTCTTATATGGCTATATCTTGTGCTGAAGCAACTAGTAATAACTCAAACCTTACTGGTATTCCTTTTGGAAATAGAAAAGAAGGACACACTCCAGCTGAGGTTATGATTAATACTAGAACCGAAGGATTCTCAGAACTAATTAGAAGAAGATTTGTTTTAGGATCATTTATTCTTCAAAAAGAAAACCAAGAAAAGTTATTTAAGAACGCACAAAGAATTAGAAGATTAATCGTTGATAAAATGAATGAGTTATTTAAAAAGTACGATGGATGCATTATGCCAAATACTAACACTATCGCTCCACATTTTGGAGAAACTAGTGACGTTATGTCAGATAACTATTTGCTATTTGCAGAAAACATGGTAATTTCTAACTTTGGTGGTTTCCCATCAATTTCAATTCCATCAGGGATGGTAGAAGGTATGCCAGTTGCAATTAACATATCTGGTCCAATAAAGACCGATAGCACCGTTATTAACATGGCTGCAGCATTAGAAGAAAAAATTGGTTTTGTACCATTAAACGTAAAGGAGGAAAAATAACATGTATAAAGTAACAATCGGACTAGAAGTTCACTGTGAACTAGAATCAAACTCAAAAGTATTTTCTCCTGCTATAAATGGATATACAGAGGCGCCAAACTCACACGTAGCATACCAAGATTTAGGCTTTCCAGGAATTTTACCAGTAGCAAATGAAGAAGCTGTTAAAAGAGCTTTAAAAGTATCTATGGCAATGAATTGTACAACTCCTGATGAAATAATCTTTGATAGAAAAAACTATTACTATCCAGATTTACCAAAGGGATACCAAATAACACAAATGACTAAACCAGTTGGTATAAATGGTTATGTTGATATTGACGTTAATGGTGAAATTAAAAGAGTAGATATTCATGATACTCACTTAGAAGAAGATACAGCGTCCCTTGATCACTACGACACGTATTCTTTAATAGATTACAACAGAGCATGTGTTCCACTTTTAGAAACGGTAACAGAACCTTGTTTACATTCTAAAGAAGAGGCTTTAACGTTCCTAGAAACATATCGTTCGTTAATCGTTTATTGTGGTGTATCAGAAGCTAGAAGTGATAGAGGTCAAATGAGATGCGACGTTAACGTATCAATTTCAGATACTGATGAGTTAGGTACTAAAGTTGAAATGAAAAACATTAACTCATTTTATAACGTTGGTCGTGCAATTGATTATGAAATTGAAAGACAAACTGAAATTCTTCAAAATGGAGGTACGGTAGAACAAGAAACAAGACGTTTTGATGATGAAACTGGCGAGACTTTCAAGATGAGAGATAAAGCTGATGCGGTTGATTATAAATACTTTATCGAACCAAACATTGCACCAACTGATGTAACTGATGAAATGTTAGAAGAAATTAGAAAAACAATTCCTATGCTTCAATTAGATAGAGTAAGAAAGTACATGGATGAATATGAACTTTCTAAGTATGACGCAGAAGTATTAGTTAAGGTTAAAGAAAACTCAGACTTCTTTAATGAATGCGTTGAATTAGGCGCTGATCCTAAAAAAGCTTGTAACTGGGTTACTGGTATGCTTATGGGATACTTAAATACTAACGAAATGAAAATAGAAGATGTACCTGTTAAGCCAGCTATGATAAAAGAGTTAATTGATTTAGTTGATAGCAAAACCATATCTTCAAAACAAGCTAAAGAAGTATTTGAAGACATGGTAGAATCAGGTAAAGAACCTAACGTTATCGTTAAAGAAAAAGGTATGATGCAAATAACTGATGACGCTGCTATTCATGATGTTGTTATGGAAGTATTAAAAGAAAATGATGAACAAGCAAGAGAATATAATCCTGAAAAAACAAGAATGATAGACTTCTTCGTTGGACAGGTTATGAAAAAGACTCGTGGTAAAGCAAATCCAGCTAAAACTATGGAAATGCTAAGAGAAGAGCTTGCTAATTATAATAAATAAGGAAAGTTATGTAGACTTTTCTTTTTATTTTGATAAGTTTTTAGGTAATGGTTAATATAAAATATGCATGAAAAAACAATAATCGACATTATAAACGTTATTATTAATATATTATATTTCACCAAAGAGGTGATACTATGTATGAAATAGAAGATAAAATTGATATAAAAGATATGATATATAACGTAAGAGATAAGCAGGTAATGTTAGATAGTGATTTAGCAAAACTTTATCATGTTGATACTAAAAGAATTAATGAGGCAGTATCAAGAAACAAAGAAAAATTCCCCGAAAGGTTTTGTTTTAGAATTACTGAAAAAGAATATAATTATTTGAAGTCGCAAATTGCGACTTCAAAGGGTGGTGCTAGGAAAGGACACACTGCTTTTACTGAGCAAGGTGTAGCTATGATCGCAACGATTCTTAAATCTAAAATAGCAGTAAAAACGAGCATAGCAATAATGGATGCCTTTGTTAATATGAGAAAATACATATCTGATAGTTTGCTTGCTCAAAAGTATTTTAATAATATGACAATAAGACACGATGATGAAATAAAATTATTACAGGAATCATTTAGTAAGCTTGAAGAAAAGAAAAACACAAACGAAATATATTTTAGTGGCCAAATTTATGACGCATATTCAAAGATACTTGATATATTTAAAGAAGCTAAAAATGATTTAGTAATAATAGATTCTTATGCAGATAAAACTATTTTGGATATTATAAAAAAATTAAAAATAAAAGTTACTATAATAACAAGAAAGGATAGTTTGATTAGTAAAACTGATATAGAGAAATATAATAAACAATATTCAAATTTAAAAGTAATATATGATAATACTTTTCATGATAGATATTTTATAATAGATAAAAATAAAGTATATCACTGCGGAACATCCATAAACAGAATTGGTTATAAAACATTTTCTATAACTTTAATAAATGATGATATAGTTAATCAAAAGTTATTAGAAAATATTGATAAAAAGAATCTTGTTAAATGAATATAAAGAATAATATTTTTACATTGTAGAATTTTATTGGTAGAATTATAGAAGTATTAAAAGAAAATGCAAAAGTAGCATGTGAACAAAGTAAATTTATGGTTGACGATCATTTTACCCAAGTGTATAAAATTATAGAATATCTAAAGTTGTTAAAAGAAAAACAGATGTATTCGCTTACGGGTGGTGCGAATAATAAATGATCTCGATTGTTAAATGTATAAGAAAGCCATGTTTCGACAAGGTTTTCTTTTTTTATATTGACATTTCTAATATAAACACTTATAATTAAATAACAATTGTTATTTAATACTTAGAAAGGGTGATTTTATGGCAAGAAGGACTGTTTTTGATGAAAAAGTAATTTTAGAAAAATCAGCAGACTTTATAAAAAATAAAGGTATTCAATTACTTAATGCTAGGGAACTATGCAAATACATTGGATGTTCAACACAACCATTATTTAAAAATTTTGAAAGTATGGATGGGCTAAAAGGAAAATTAAAAAAATATCTTCATGACTACTATGATGCGTTTATTTATAAGCTTGTGGATAAAAAAGACTATTTATTTACTATTAGTTATGCGTATGCATTATTTGCATATAAAGAGCCAAATATATTTAAAGCATTATTTATGACCGATTTAGCAGGAAGTAGAACAATAGATGAGGTTTTAAATTCAAGTTGGAATATTGAAACTATACATTCTATACCAGTGCAGTATAACATTACTAAAAAACAAGCTGAAAATCTTTATAGAGATATAAGATTTTATACTCATGGCTTATCGTGTCAAATAGCTTGTAATAGTATTTTAGTAAATGAAGAAGAAATAAAAAAATTAATTAAGGATTTAATAGAAAAATTAAAGAAGGTGATTTAGATGAAAGAAACTATTACTAATTTAAAGAAAGTAATGGAATTTGGTAAGAAATATAAAAAAGCTTTTTATGCGCAGATTTTTTGTTGTGTTGTTTTTGTAGCTGCTAATATTATTCTTCCAATATTAGGTTCTAAACAATTACTTTATTTAACTGATAACATATATAAAGAGTTATTTTATACATCGTTATTAATACTTGCTATAGCAATTTTTAATGCGTTTGTAAGAGTATTTTTAAGAAGAAATACCCAAATATTTTTTAGAGGTGTAGCTCGTGATATACAAGTTAAATTAGGTAATGAAATACTTAAAATAGAGGTAAGTGATATTGATAAAAATACAACTGGTAAATTTGTGCAAAGAATAGGTAGCGATACAAATGAACTTTCTCATATATTTACCATGGGAATGGGTCATATAACAGGGCTTATTTCTAATATTGGTATATTTGTTGCAGTGTTCGTCATTAATAAAATAGCGTTTTTATACTATTTATTAGTAACTCTTATATTAACAATTATTTATCTTATAAAGGTTAGAAAATTTAATCAAAAAGATAAAGAATTTAGAATGCAAAATGATAAAACCATGGGACTTTCAACCGAATTAATTAGAGGAGTTAGAGACATAAAAATGCTTAACGCAAGAAAATCGTTTATGGAAGAAATAGAAAGAAACATTAATTTGTTATCACTAAAAATGTTTGAGATGAGAAATACAGAAAATGATTTTGATTGTTTAATAAATATTGTTCAAATAATTGCGGAGTTTGGGCTTGTCATATTATTAATCTTATTAATAAAATCTAATTTATTAGCTATCTCATCTGCTGTTATAGTATTTTCGTACAGAACAAGATTACTTACTAACTTAATGGAAAAAGTAGGAGATTTATTATCTGAATTAAAATCATTTAACTTGTCTAGTAACAGAGTATTTTCCATACTTGAAAACAAGGAATTTAAAAAAGAATCTTTTGGTAAGAAACATATAAATAATATAAAGGGTAATTTTGAATTCAGTAATGTTGATTTTTCATATGATAATGGAAAAAAAGTATTATATGGTATGTCATTTAAAATAAAAGAAAACGAAACGGTTGCTTTTGTTGGAAAATCAGGAGCGGGTAAAACTACAATATTTTCTTTGCTATGCAAGTTATATAATATAGAAAAAGGTAAAATTAAAATAGATGGCATAGATATTAATGAATTAGATGAAGAATCAATTAGGGGAAATATTACCATAATTAGTCAAAACCCATATATTTTTAATATGAGCATTAAAGATAATTTAAGATTGGTAAAAGAAAACGTAACAGACGAAGAGATTAAAGAAGCTTGCCGTCTTGCTTGTCTTGATGATTATATAGAGTCACTTCCTGATAAGTATGATACTATAGTTGGAGAAAGTGGAGTTATATTATCAGGTGGTCAAAGACAAAGACTTGCTATTGCTAGGGCTTTTATTCAAAATACTAAGATAATATTATTTGATGAGGCAACTAGTGCCTTGGATAATGAAACCCAAAGTAAGATACAAAAAGCAATTGATAATTTAAAAAATGATTATACTATTTTAATTATTGCCCATAGATTGTCTACCATTAAGGGGTGTGATAAAATCTACTTGATTGAAGATGGAAAAGTAAATGGAATTGGAACACATGAAGAGTTATTAAAAAATAATAAACCGTATAAAAGATTATATGAATCAGAAATAGATGATGAAGATAAAAAATTTAATTAGATAAAGAAATTTAAAAGAAGTCTTAAAAAACTTCTTTTTTTACATTTTCCACATTTTCTTTAAAATCTTGACGGGGATATGATATTATCAACATATAGATTTATAAGTATTATAGTAAAATTTTAATAACATATAAATTAATAAAGGAAGTGTTTTAAAATGAATGTAAATGTTACAAGACCTACGGTTATGGAAGTAAGTATTGATAACTTTAAACATAACATAAAAGAAATTAAAAAAATAGTAGGTAAAGATACTAATATTATGCCTGTTATTAAAGCTAATGGTTACGGAACATATATAAATAAAAGATTGGACGTATTAAATGAGTTTGATATAGTAGGACTTGCAACGGTAGATGAAGGAGTAAACGTAAGACGTCTTGGTTATAAAAAGGATATTTTTATATTAAATCAGCCTTATATAGGTGAACTTTCTAAAATTATAGATAATGATTTAGTAATTGGATTATCTTCTACTGATTTTTTAGAAGAAGTTTTAAAACAAGATAAATGTATTAGAGTTCACATAGAAATTGATACCGGTATGGGAAGAACAGGTGTTTTACCTAGTAATATAAATACCTTTGTTAATAGACTTAAAAGTGCTAATAACATTAAAGTAGAAGGTGTATATACCCATTTATCATCTGCGGATACGGATCAAGAATACACTAAAAAACAATTGGATACTTTTAAGGAAGCTGTTAGAATAATAAGAAGCGAAATGGGTGATATTAAATACGTTCATGCATCAGCTTCTAACGGGATAATAAATTTTCAGAGTGGAATATTTAACTTAGCAAGACCGGGTATAATAATGTATGGGTATGAATCATTTAAAGGAACTTATGATAAAATATCTTTAAAGCCAGTAGCTAAATTAAAATCTAAGATAACGTTTCTAAAAGAAGTAGATGAAGGGACAAGCATCAGTTATTCTAGAAGTTTTATAACTAAAAGGAAAAGTGTTATTGCAACTATTCCTATTGGTTATGCAGATGGTTTAAGAAGAATGATATCTAACAGAGGATATGTTGTAATAAACGAAAGAAAAGCTCCTATAATAGGTAGTGTTTGCATGGATGGAATCATGGTTGATGTAACAGATATTAAAGAAGTAACTGTAGGTCTAGATGCGTTTATATGGGATAACGATATAATAAAATTAGATGAAATCGCCGATTTATGTGGTACAATAAATTATGAAATAATGAGTACTATATCATATAGAGTACCAAGAGTGTTTGTGGAGGAAGAAAATGAAAGTATGTAAAAAAGAAGCAGCTGTTTTGTATAAGAATAGTAATAATTGTCAAAATCTAGAATATCCATTAGGAGATCCTGATATAAACGTATCAGTTGCAACGGTAAATGGTAAGTATCCAGTTTCTGGATACTGTATTAACTTAGAAGTTAAAGAACTTTTGTATATTATGGAAGGAACGGGAAAGTTAATTAAAAAAGATGAAATAATAGAGTTTAAAGCGGGCGATGTTATTTTGATAGAAAAAGGTGAAGCATACAGATGGGATGCTAATTGTAAGGTTTTAATTTCCTGTGCTCCAGCCTGGTATGAAAAGCAGCATAAATTAATAGATGAAGAAAGCTAAAAAAGGCTTTCTTTTTTATGTTATTATAATTAAAAATATGGTATTATATAAAGGTGAGAATAGGATGTTGTAATCATGAAGAAATTTAATATAAATAACAATAGAAAATTAATATTAATTGCTAGTCTTTTTATATCATTACTATTAATAGGTGGTACGTGTTTATTTTTAAATATCAATAAAAATAAATCAATCGATAAAGTACTTGAAAGTAGTTCATATGAATATCTTCCAAAGGAAGCTAAAAACTATATTAAAAAGGTGTATAAAGAAACAGGAGAAATTTTATTAACTGAGAAAAATAAAAAATATAATACACCATATTTAAACCCTGATTATATCGATTACCTAGTAGAAGGTGAAGAATCCGAATATGGATATGTTCCTTTAGATACAGTAGTTGATTATGATTATAAGGAAGCAAGTGAGGAAGAATTACCAAGTAAATTTAACTTACAAGATGTAGATGGAAAAAGTTATGTAACTTCTATGAAAGATCAAGGAAGATTAGGCTTGTGCTGGGACTTTGCAGCAACTGGCGCTTTAGAAAGTAAAATAATTAAATCTGGTTTATATAATGGTAGTGCTGAACTTGATTTATCTGAAAGACAAGTTGATTATGCAACAGCATATAAAAGTTTTATTGATATAGATTATAATCCATATTTAGTTGGTTCAAAAAAATTAGGTTCAGGAGGTAATATTAGAGAATATTTAGGACCAGTAATTAATGGTGTTTCTCCTGTTTTAGAGTCAGACTGGCACTATGATTATTATCACATAGGAACTGTAAAACCAGAAGATGTTTGGAATACGGAAAAAGTAACATATGACGTTGATGGTCTTTACAACTTTTCATCTAGTTATAGCGAAGAAAGAACAAAAGCTATAAAAAAGGCTATATTAGAAAACGGAACGGCAGTAATTTCATTTGGAACTGGAAGATTTACTTTATATAAGCCGTCTGGTAATGAAAAAGTTTTAGTAGAAGGTAAAACTAATAATGCGTTATACTACGGTGGTGGTATAAATCACGAAGTACAAGTTATCGGATGGGACGATGATTATAGACATAACATTTGTACAGCTGGTGATTTAGAACCTACTTATTCTAAAGAAAATGATACGTATACATGTGCATCTGGAAAATTAAAGGAAGTACAAGGTGCTTGGATAATGAAAAACTCATGGGGAGCAACAAGTAGTTTTGCGTATGCATATATTCCTTATGATAACCCAAGTTCTGAATATAGTGTTTTTACCGATGTAAAAGTAAAAACATGGGATAATGCATATAATAATCACACTACTTCGATCGCAACGTTTAAAAAAACTGCTAATAAAGAGAAATTAGAAAAAATTAAATTTTATGTTCAAAAAAATGATGTAAAAGCAAAAGTTTATGTTAGTTTAACAGGATCAACCAGTGATTATATTTTGGTTGGTGAAAAAGATATAACTTATTCAGGTTTATATACAATTGATTTATCTGATAAGAATATATTATTAGATAACGAAAAATTTTTAGTGAAAGTAACCAGTGAAGATAACAGTAGTTTACCAGTTTATAGTAATATTGGTATATCCGCTTTTACTAAAAACGTCGACGATAAGATAGAACTAAATATTGATGATGCTAAAAACGGAAGTTCTTTAAAGTATCATAAACTAGCAGAAGAAAATAACATAATTATTTTAAATGGTACTAGTAGAGGACTTACTAATGATAAGAAAATAGATTTTGTTATTAAAGACGAAAATGGTATTGATATAACAGATAAGTTTACGATATCTAGAAATTATGAAGTTGGTAACTATATTAACGCTATTTTATCATTTGAAAACGATGTTCCTTTTGGAACATATAACGTATCTGCGTTTGTTGATGGCGTTAAGTATGATGATTTTAAATTAGAGATTAATTGTTATACACCGGATTTAAATGGAAAGGGAACAATAGACAATCCTTTCATAATAACTAATGCTGATGAACTTAATTTAATAAGAACTGCACCTAACTCTTATTATAAACTAGGTAATGATATAGACTTATCTTATGATACTAGAAATGTAAATGGAAAATACTATAATGAAGGTTCAGGTTGGAAACCTATTTCTTCATTTAAAGGTGGCCTTGATGGTGATGGACATAAAATAACAGGTCTTTATATCAATAGACCTGCAGGTAATAATCAAGGATTATTTACTAGTATTGCATCTACCAATGACGTTTATAATAACGTTGGAGAAATTTCTACAATATATTTAAAAAACATAATAATAGAAGATTTTGAAATTATTACGTATTCAGGTGGCGCATTAGTAGGGTATGTAAATTGTACCTACAATACGAAAAGTGATTTGACGCTTGAAAACATTATAGTAAAAAATGGAGTTATAACAGCTACTAATAACGTTGGAGGAATTGCTTCCTATATTGAAGTTTTAAATAAAAAGTCCTTAAAAAACAAAAAAATAAATAACTTATATAATGATGCAACCGTAATAAGTAGTAGTGGTCAATCAGGAGGTTTATTTAGTTATATTACAACACCAAGAGATACTGATGAATTAAACGTAAGCAACCTTATTAATAGAGGAACGGTAATTTCAAATGGTACATCTGGTGGTTTGTTTGGATCTATTAAAGTAAATGATAATGGTTTAATTAATGTTTCTAATGGATTTAATTATGGTAACATTAAAGGAAACATATCTAATGAAATATTAGGTAAGGTCGAAAACTCTTTTGGTTCTAGCAGTAGTACCGGAAAGGTTACTTTAAATAATTTTTATTATTTGAAAGGTATGCCTTATAGTTTAACTGAAAAAAGATTGACTGCTAAAAATGTTGAATTAAAAAACATTACCGAATTAAAAGATATTAATTCGTATTCTAGTTGGGAAGGATTTAATGATAATTTCGAGATAAAAGAAATTGATGGTATAACTAGGGTTCCTATTTTAAAGGGTGTTGATTTTAATTTTACCGAAGATATTTCTGACATTACCTTATACAAAGATTTTGATACGAGTATATACAATTATATTTTGCCAAACATTGATGCGGCAAGAAACATATCATATTCAATTGCTGATGAGTCTGTTGCCACTATAGATGAAGATGGAAATATAATTGGAAAAGAAAAAGGAAGTACAACACTTCATGTTTTAAGTTACTACGATGGTTATGAAAAAGATGTAAACATAAACGTAGTAGAATCACCTTTATATTACAAAATTAAATATGATGCAAATGGTGGTGCTGGTTCTGTATTAGAACAAGCTATAGAAGTAGGTGTAAGCACCAAGTTAAGATCTAATTTATTTAGTAGGGATGATTACATATTTAAAGAGTGGAATACGAAGTCAGATGGAACTGGTACTAGTTATTTAGAAGGCGCCGAAGTATTAAATATTACCGAGCAAGATAAAAGTATAACTTTATATGCTATTTGGATACCAGCTATTTATAATGTAAAATTTGATCCAAATGGTGGTACAGGTACTATGGAACCTCAGCAAATCTTTATTAATAAAAATACAAGTTTAAATGCAAATACATTTGAAAAAGAAAAAAGTATTTTTATAGGCTGGAATACAAAACCAGATGAGTCTGGTGATTGGTATGATGATGAAGAAGAGGTCTTGAATTTAGCAAAACCAACCGAAACGATTACCTTGTATGCTATATGGGACCAAATATACACTGTTTTATTTGATGCCAATGATGGAACTGGAAATATTAAAGAACAAGAGTTTTCATATAATTACGAAGATAATTTAAACTCTAATACATTTAGAAGAACTGGTTATTTGTTTAAAGAATGGAATACGAAGCCAGATGGAACAGGAACGTCTTATAAAAACAGAGAAACAGTACTAAATTTAGCTGAACCTGAGGAAAAGATCACGTTATATGCAATTTGGCAAATAAATAGTATAGATAATTTAGATGGCTATGAACTTTTAGATAACTATATTTTAAACATAGAACAAAAAACCATGCTTAAAGATTATTTATCTAAAATAAAATTAAAAACTAATTATAGTATGAAAGTTTATAATCTTGATGGAGAAGAACTAAGTGATGAAGATTATATAACAACAGGAAGCATTACTAAAATAATTTATAGAGATAAGGTTATAAGCGAAATTTATAATATTGTTTTAGGTGATATAAACGGTGATGGGTTAGTTACGATAACCGACGTGTCGAAACTATTTAGTCACATTGATGATAATGAATATGAGATTAAAGAAGATTATTATTTAAAAGCAAGTGATACAAATAAAGATGGAAACATTACGATAACTGATATATCAAAGTTATTTGCTTACATAATTAATAATATCTTAAGTTTAATTTAGGAAGGAGTAGAAATATGAAAAAGAAAAGATTAATTATATTAATAACGGTTTTAGTGATCTTATTAATTACCATTCTTGGTGTTTTATTTGGATACGTCCTTCCTCGCAGGTTAAGTGGATTATCCGCATCATCAAGTGTTAATATATCTTGTGATAAAGAAAAAGTTCCAAATGGAGGAAATGTTACATGCCAGGTTTATGTGAACGTGGTATCTGGTAAAATTTCTTCTTTTACTGGTGATGTAAGATTAAGTAATAATTTGAGTTTAGTATCATCAAATTACGCATCTAATTGGTCGGAGTTTTCTACGGCAAAAGATGGTAAGTTTAAATTATCTACTTCTAATCTTTATGAAGGAAGAGTAAGCATAGGAACCATCGTGCTAAGAACAAATGGTAGTGATAACGAAGCACATAGCATTACTTTAGGTGGGATTAGAGTGGGCGATGAAAACTACAATGAAGTAGCTTTAAATGAAGTTTCTAAAACGATTTATACTTCTTCATCTAATGCTAACTTAGTAGATTTATCAGTAAGCCCTGGTAATTTAACACCATCATTTAATGAAAACGTAAGTAATTATAACGTTGTTACCAATTCTTCTTCCATAGTAATTAGTGCGGTAGCGCCTAAATCAGGAAGTGTATCTGGTACTGGACAAAAAAATCTGAATTATGGTAATAACTCATTTACCATAACTTCTGTATCAGAGGCAGGTAACTCAAAAACATACACTATAAACGTAGTAAGAAATGATACTAGAAGTAGTAATAATAACTTAAGTAACTTATCGGTTAGCGATATTGATATAAGATTTAATAGTGGCACTTATAATTATAACGCAACGGTTAAGTATGATGTTTCTTCTGTTAATATAACCGCTACTACAAGTGATAAAAAGGCAAGCGTACAAGGCTTAGGAAGCAAAAGTTTAAAAGTAGGTAAAAATACGTTTAACGTTGTTGTCACAGCGGAAAATGGGTCAGTTAAAACTTATACTATAACGATAATACGCGCTAATAAGGATGGTAAAATAACTGTTTCGAGTGATAATAGTTTAAAGAGTTTAAGTATAGAGGGCGCAGATATAGAGTTTAATAAAAAAACTTTAACTTATAACGTAAACGTTCCAAACGAGGTTGTGGAAGCTAAAGTTAGCTATGAAACTACAAGTAGTAAAGCAGTAGCAAGTATATCTGGAAACACTGCTTTAGAAGTTGGAGAAAACAAAATAGAAATAAACGTCACCGCAGAAGATGGAAGTATAAGAACTTACGTACTTAATATTACTAGAGAAAAAAGTGTGTTAAAATCAGAAAATAACGAAGAAGAAATCGTAAGCAAAATAAAAGATACATCAAATAATGATGATATCGTGGTAACCGTTGATGAAGATGATGAAAATAAAATTGTTTCTTCTAACATTATTAATGAGCTTATAAACACTAATAAAAACTTAGCGTATAACGTAGTTGATAAGGAAGGAAAGGTTTTATACAAAGTAAAGATAAATAGTGAAAAATTAGTAAAGGATAGTGAATTTAGTTACTATTTAACCTTTAAAAGCGATTATGAAGACGTGTTAAATTCTTTAACGGAGAATAATTTACATTTACCATTAAACTTTAAATTTCATGGAACGTTGCCTGGTAATATAGAATTTAGCATATACGTAAAAGATATGTTAGATACTACAAAAGAGTATGACTTATATTATTTTAATACTAAAAATAATATCTTGGAATTAGAGATAAATAAGGTTCCTATAACTAACGGTTATGCAGACTTTGAATTAAATCACTTTTCTGAATACGTTTTATTAGAAAAAAAGGCAGCTGCTAATAAAAAAAATATTATACCAATAATAATTATGGTTATAATTGCGTTTATAATTATTGGATTAATGATATTTATAACAAAAAAAACTAAGAAAAAAGAAGAATTTAGTATAAAATTTTATACCCTTGAAGAATCAAAACGATCTAATTTTTAGGCCGTTTTGTTTTGTATTATACTTTATGCTAATGGTATGGTAGTGTAAATGGCTTGACACATAAACTTTTTTTTGATAATATAACTCATTAAGAAAAAGGGGATTTGTTATGGTTTATAAACACGTTAATTCAATTCTTTATGATATAGATAAGATAAATGTTTCTTATAGAATTATCGTGAAGGAATATGTTAAAAATTTAAGAAAAATAGAATTACTTAGTTTGGGATTAAGTGAAAAAAATGGGTTTGAATTTTATACCCAACATTTTGTTACTTCAGCTCTAGCATTGTATATTTGTAAATTATATCAAAACGGTATTATAACCAATAATAAAAAAAATTTAGGTGAATCTATAAATATAATGAAAGATGAGATAAAAAGGTTCAAAAAAATAAAATATTCGTTAAAGTATAAGAAAAAGATTAATACAAAATATACAAAAGAAAGTGCAAAAAGATTTCTTATGAATTATATGCCTGAAAATCAAATTAATGAATCTTTATTTAATTGTCTACCATCAAAAACATTAAATACAGAAAATGAATGTTTTAATTCAGAAAAAGCAACTTCTAAAATTTTTTTAAGTGATGTATTGAATCGTTATGAAATGAAAAAGGAAATAAAAAAAATCGAAACAAAAAAAGTGATTAAGAAGGCAATTGCAGTAACATCTGGAGTAATAATATTATTTAGTTCTATTCCTTCTATTAATTATCAGCTTACAAAACAAAACGTTGTAAATGATACAGTAATTATTGCGGATTTTAATAATGATGAAAGTAAGACTGAATATGTTAAAGAAATATTTAAAGAAAATATTGAGCAGAACAAGAATATTGATGATGCAACAAAAAAAATAATAGTAGATTCTTTTAATGAGTATTTTTTAGATACATATGCAAAATATTTAAGTGAAGAGACAATAATTAAAATGTGTACTACTGCACGTACTGAAAAGGTAAGAGAGATTAATGATTTCACTAGGTTATGGTGTTGGTGGAGTGGAAGTTTTAATCCAATTACAAATAGATATACTGTTTATAATTTTAATGAAAAAGAAATGCCAGTAATTGCCCATGAACAAGCCCATTCAATACTTAGAAATGGGCCATTTGGAACTGGGTTAACAAATTTTTTGTTAGGCTATTCCGTTAATGAAGGAATGACCGGTCTTTCAACAGATGGTTCATATATTGATCCAAGTAAGTTGTGTTCTTCTATAGGGGTTATAATTGGAAATGATAAATTAGCTAGTTATTATTTGAATTATGACTTAAATGGTTTAACAAAAGAACTTTCAAAATACTTACCTAAAAAAGACGTTATTAAATTATTAAATTTAAGCGATATTAATGTATTTTTTGATTATATTAAAACCTTTGAAAATAAAATGAAATATTTATTTATAAAACCTTCTTTTGATGAATTATATACTGATAGTGAGAGTTATGTTGATAGAGAAAATGAAATAATATTAATTTTAAATAAAGCTTTAGAAAATAAAATTACGAAGGAACAGTATTCTTATGAATATGGTGAATTTTTAAAAAATAGTATAAACTTTACCGATAAAGAAAATCTTAATTATGATGGATTAACTTATGAGATAGCGTATGCTGATCCAGAACATACCGCAATAATATTTACTTTAATTAGTGACGAAGCATCTGGTTTTTATAGATATGAATTAGAAAATGAAGAATTAACTAAAATAAATTTTGAAGAATTAAAAAAACAAGCAATAGATAATATTTTTAAAGAAAAAGAATCATTTATAACCAAAAAATAAGGATGTAGAAATTTCTACATTTTTATTTTATCGATAATTGACAATCGTAGTCATTAACGTTAAAATAGGAATGATTACTATTTATGATAGGAGGATATAGATATGTTAGATGGTAAAGTAGCAATTATAACTGGAGGAACCCGTGGTATTGGATTTGCAACGGTTAAGAAGTTTTTAGATAATAATGCACAAGTTGTTTTATTTGGTTCAAGAAAAGAATCAGTGGATAAGGCAATAGAAGAATTAAAAGAAATAAATAATGATTACGAAGTAATGGGATTATATCCTAATATAAGTGATGCAAAAGAGGTAAAAGAAGCTTTTAACGAAATTAAAAATAAATATGGAAAAATAGATATACTTGTCAATAACGCTGGTATTTCTGCAATGGAAAGTATTTATGACTATCCAGAGGAAAATTTTAAAAAGATAATGGATTTAAACGTTAATGCGGTGTTTAATTGTTCTAAAGCGGTGGCACCAATTATGAAAGAAAATGGTGGTGGAGTAATTCTTAACACATCATCAATGGTAAGCTTATATGGACAGCCATCAGGATGTGGGTATCCAGCTAGTAAGTTTGCGGTAAATGGTCTTACTAAGTCACTTGCAAGAGAATTAGGAAAAGATAACATAAGGGTTAATGCAGTAGCACCTGGAGTTACTATGACTGATATGATGAAAAAAGTTCCAGAAGAAAAGATTAAGGGAGTAATCGCTACTATCCCACTTGGAAGAATAGGAGAGCCTGAAGATATTGCAAACGCATTTTTATTTCTAGCAAGTGATATGGCAAGTTACGTAACAGGCGTTG
This sequence comes from uncultured Bacilli bacterium, assembly GCA_910580185.1. Lineage (GTDB taxonomy): Bacteria > Bacillota_I > Bacilli_A > RF39 > UBA660 > Aphodocola. Next base: position 100,904 of record CAJTWC010000001.1, on the reverse strand, counting down.
TTTTATCAGTTGACGGAGCAGCAAGGAGCTAATTATGGATAAGAAAGTGTTAAGAAATTTATCGTACGGGGTATACGTTGTAACAAGCATTATTGGTGATAAAAAAGTAGGTTGTATTGCAAATAGCGCCATGCAAGTAACATCTAATAATCCTACTATAGCAGTTAGTATAAACCACGATAATTATACAAATAAAGTAATTAAGGAAACTAAAAAATTTGGATTATCAATTTTGAAAGAAGATTCTGATTCTAAAATAATAGGAGAGTTTGGATTCAAATCAAGTAAGGATACTGATAAATTTGAAAACGTTGGTTATGAAGAAATAGATGGTATTCCAGTAATATCTGACTCATGCGGAAAAATGATTTGTAAAGTAATAGATATGATGGAAACCGAAACTCATACTGTGTTTTTAGGCGAAGTTATAGAAGCTGATGGTTACACGAATGATAATCCAATGACTTATAAGTATTATCACGAAAAACTAAAAGGAACATCCCCTAAGAATGCTCCTACCTACGAAGAAGAAAAAGAAGTAAAACTAGAAAACAATACTAATAAAAAGAAATGGAAATGTAGGATATGTGGTTATGTTTATGAAGGAGAAAGTGTTCCTGAGGATTTTATCTGTCCAATATGTGGTCAGCCACATACCGAGTTTTATTTGGTAGAAGACTAGCTAAAGCTAGTTTTTTTTGATATATTAAATACATGAGGTGATTTTTGATATGTACGATGTAATTATAGTAGGAGCAGGAGCATCAGGATGTTTTCTAGCACTTACTTTAAAGTATAAAAATCCAAAATTAAAAGTTTTATTATTAGAGAAAAATGATAAGTTAGGTAAGAAGATTTTAATAACAGGAAATGGTAGATGTAATTTAGGAAATACCCAAAGTAGTATAAATAACTATAATAGTAGTTCTAATATAAAAAGATTTAAAAATATCTTAGAAACAAATGATTATGATTTTTTAAATGTTTTGTTTAGTGATGATGATTTAGAAAATTATTATTACTATCTAAATCACTTTGGTATTTTACTAAAAAAAGAAAATTCAAGTACCAGGTTATATCCGTATTCTAACCAGGCAGTAACAGTATGTAAATCATTTGAAAGAGCGCTTTTAAATTATGGCGTGGAAGTTATATATAGTTATGATGTAAATGCTATAAAAAAAGAAAATGATATGTTTATAATAAATAATGAGAAAAAATCTAAAATGGTTGTTATTGCAACGGGTGGAAAAACCTATCCGAAAACAGGTTCAACGGGTATGGGATATGAAATTCTAAAATCATTTGGTCATAGTATAACTAAGTTATATCCGTCTTTAACAAGTCTTAAAACAAATTATAAATACATTAAAGAATTAGATGGTGTAAGAGCTAACGGAATTGTTAACTTAAGCGTAGATGGTAAAATTTTAGAATCAGAAGAAGGACAAATACAGTTTACTAAAGATGCTTTATCTGGTATATGTGTATTTAATCTATCAAGAAATGTTAATAAACATTTAAATAATAACAAAAAAATAAAAATAATTATTAATTTAGTACCAGATTATAGTGAATTTGAATTAAAAGATTACATAAAAAAATTTTATGATTATAATTTAGAAGACACTTTATCATGTATTATTAACAATAAATTAGCTAAAGTAATTTCTAAAGATTTAAAACTAAATGGAAAAAGAATTTATGATTTATCTAATGATGAACTAATTAAAGTTTGTTTTATGCTAAAAAATATGTATTTTGACATAATTGGAACAGGTGATTTTGATACTTCTCAGGTAACTAACGGGGGAGCATCATTAGAAGAATTTACTGATAATTTAGAGTCAAAAAAATGCAAAGGACTATATGCGGTAGGAGAAGTTTTGGACGTTGATGGTAAATGTGGTGGATATAATTTATCATGGGCTTTTACTAGTGCAATAATTGCGTGTGATTGTATAAATAAAAAAACTATTTAGGTTATTCTAAGTAGTTTTTTTAATACCTACACATATTCTTAAATATGTGTAAACAAAGATATCTTTGTTTATGATAAAAGGGTGTAATGTGTTGTTATATAGTTGTAATAAAAATAAAAAGGAGAGTAAAATGGGAGTATTAAAAAATGATGTTGGTAGACCATCAAATAAAACTATCATGATAAGAAATATTTTGAAAGGAATATTATTGATAGTTGTGATAGCAGTCTTTTTTGTAGGAGGATATTTACTAAATGATTATCAAAATAAAGATACCAATAAGCAAAATAAAGATGATAAAACAGTAATAAATAATGAAAAAACAAAAGAATTAAATATTTATAGTGAAGAAGTAAGAAATTTATATTCTCCGTTTTCAATCAGTGCGAGAGAAGCTACAACAGATCAAGAATTATATAATAGAGATAAAACAACGACGAACGACTTATCTTATGAATATAAAAATAGGTTAGCTTTTGCTAAATATTATAATGAGGTTGGTCAAAAAAACTTATATGAAGGTGTAATTAATATAGATGAATTAGGTGAAGTAGAACTTGATTATTTAAAATCATCTACACTAGAAAAAAGTTATAAAAACTTATTTGGAGAAAATATTAAATATATGGCTAAATCATTTGATTCTTCTGTAATTGATACATTAGCTATGACTTATGATAAAAATAAGGATTTTTATATTGCAGATATGGTAGGTGGAGATTGTACTGGGTATAGATATGGTAAAGAATTATACAAAGCTATACAGGCTGGTAATAAAATAGAATTATATGAATATGTAGTTGTTTATAATGAAGATGATGAAACAGGAATTGTTGGTGTATATTCTAATATAGAGGATGCTAATAATTTTAAAAATCCAATAAAACAAATAAGAACATATGATGGTTATTCCTGTGCTGCTGAACTGATAAAGCATCGTGAAACTAATGGTTATATGGTAGAAGACTTATCAGATTATAAAGATAAAGCTTCAAAGTATAAATTAACATTCGAAAAAGAAAATGGTAATTATGTGTTTAGACAAATAGAAAAAATTAAATAATTGGAAAATAAGCATATTGTAAATGCTTATTTTTTCTTTCTTGTTTAATATTCTAAATGATAGTATAATAGAATTATATAGAATAGGAGAAGTAATATGAAGAAGGAAAAACGAAGAAAAAGAAAACTTAGCAAAAAAGCAAAAATTATAATGGTAGTAGTACTTTTATTAATAATTGGAGTGCTTGCATACTTTCTTTTAACTGGTAATAAAGAAGTAGAAAAAAAAGTTCCTAAAAAGAAAAAAATAACAAAGGAAGAAGAAAAGATAAACATAGTTGATTTGAGTTCAACTTCAAGACCAATTGCGGTTATGATAAATAATAATAAGGCCGTTTGGGGATATCAAGCAGGTTTGCAAGATGCTTATATCACATATGAAATGATAGTAGAAGGTGGAATAACTAGAATGATGGCAGTATTTAAAGATAAGGATACTGCAAGAGTAGCATCAGTTAGATCATCAAGGCATTACTATTTGGATTATGTCTTAGAAAATGATGCAATATATGCTCATATCGGGTGGAGTCCAAGAGCTCAAAGTGATATTTCATCACTTGGTATAAATAACATAAACGCTGATAACTCAAATGCGTTTACATGGGATAATAACTTAAGAAAGATTGCTAGAGAACACAGAGCATATACAAGCATGGAAAAAGTAAAGTCAGCCGCTAACAAAAAAGGTTATAGAATGACTTCTGATAAAAAGTTACTATTGAAATATCAAGCAAAGCCACTTGATTTAGCAAACATGGAAGGTGCAATACCTGCTAACACGGTTAGAATTCCATATTCTAAAACTCATTTAACAAGTTATGCATATGATGCTGAAAATAAGGTATATAAAAGATACCAAAACAATACAGAACACAAAGATTATGTAACTGGGGCACAATATACAGCTAAAAATATTATTACTTATAAAGTTTATAACTACACTTTAAATGATGGCTATGCTGGTGGCAGACAGGATTTAAAAAACATTGGTAGTGGTGAAGGGTATTACATATCAGAAGGATATGCAATTCCTATTACTTGGGAAAAATCTTCTAGATCAGCTCAAACCGTTTATAAAGTAAAAGCAACTGGAAAAGAATTAGTCGTAAACGACGGAAATACATTTATTCAAATTGAGCCAGAAGTTCAAACCTTAACAATAGAATAGAAATTTATAAAAGGACATATAATTATTTAGGTGATTATATGTCTTTTATTTATCTTTTTTTTGTAGGTGTGCTGGCAGGATCAGCCATGATAACCCCTGGGGTATCTGGAGCTGTTGTTACGGTTATATTAGGTGTTTATGATAAGATGATTAATGCACTTACTAATCTTTTTAAAGACTTTAAAAAAAACTTTACTTTTTTAGCTATTTTAGGAATAGGGATTTTAATAGGTGCTGTTTGGTTTAGTAACGTTATTATGTTTTTGTATGAAAGGCATGAAGTAGCAACTAAATTTGCCTTTATTGGGCTTATATTAGGTGGTGTACCATTTCTTTTTAAAGAGGTTAAAACTAAGAATAAAAAAATAAATTTTGTTGCAATGATAATTACTTTTATTTTTTCTTTCTCTTTATGGATTTTTTCTAAAACAGTTTTTGAGTTAGATTTAGATGCTGATACATCCTCTGGTATTTTAAGCTTTGTTAATCTTTTTTTAGCAGGCATAATATATTCGGTAGGAAAAGTAATACCAGGTATTAGCGGGTCATTTTTACTTATTATAATTGGAATGTATGAATATGTTTTATCGGTCATGGCACATCCAATAACAGTAGGGTTAATGGAGTTAAATAAACTTATTCCTTTCATAATAGGATTAGTTGCTGGAATAATAGTTCTCTTAAAACTTATAAATTATTTGTTAGAAAAACATTATGGACTAACGTATAGTATTATAATTGGGTTTGTATTAGGCTCCATTCCAGCACTTATACCAAGCTTTGCTATAGCATCAAATGTATTTGTAGGGCTAATAATAATGGTTGTTAGTTTTGTTTTGTCTTATAAACTAACGAAATAAAGTAAAAAATATAAAAAAATTAAAAAGGGGACTTGACAATAATATGTGATTTTTAGTATACTTAAAGAGCTTTAGGAAAAAAAGCTTAAGTGGTTCCGTGGTGTAGGGGTTAACACGTCTGCCTGTCACGCAGAAGATCGCGGGTTCAAATCTCGTCGGAACCGCCATTTTTTTTAATTTGGCTCTGTAGCTCAGTCGGTAGAGCACAGGACTGAAAATCCTGGTGTCGGCAGTTCGATCCTGCCCGGAGCCACCACTTAATGTATGTTACTAACTAGAAATAGTTAGTTTTTTTTATTTATATTTGTGGCTCCGGGTAGGATCTTAAAAAAAGGATTAAGCCTTTAAATTGCTTAATCCTTTTTCTTTTTTATATTAGACTTGGCTTTTTTGGTAGTAGTTGTTTTCTTTATAGAATTCTTTTTTAGTTCTTCACGTATTTCTTTTAATACGCTTAATTCTGTTTCGGTAATTTTCTCTTGTTTTTGTTCTTCTTCCTTCTTCGCTAAATTAGATAGTTTATTAACAATTTTAACAAAAATAAATACACAGAAAGCTATTATTAGAAAATCTATTACGTTTTGGATAAAAATACCATATGCTATTTTAGCACTTCCAACTTGTATACTTAGGTTACTAAAATCAACACCACCAATAATAACTCCTATAATTGGCATTAATATATCATTAACAAGTGATGAAACTATTTTACCAAAAGCACCACCAATAATAACACCAACAGCTAAGTCAACAACGTTTCCTTTTGAAATAAATTCTTTAAACTCTTTTATCATTTTTCCACCTCTAAGTTAATTATAACATAATTATAAAAAATATTTGACAATTGGTCCAGAAAGAATATAATAAATTTACTGCAGGAAGGATTAATTGATATGTCAAATAATATAAATGGATATTTTGATAAAGAAATATGTAATGGTTGTGGAAAATGTTGTATACAAGGAGGCTGTGGGTATCCTCCAAGTGATTTTGAAAAAATGAGTTATGGTTTTTTAAAATCAAAATTAGAGGAGGAAACAATAGCCATTGAAGCCATCATTAAACCTAGTTTTGTAGATGGTGAATATACATGGTATCCTTTGTTAGCTATGAGAAGTAGAAATATCGATAGAGGTATTGTAGATCTTATTTCTTATAGAACACCATGTGTTCTTTTAGGTGAAAAAGGATGCACCTACGAAGATGATGAAAGACCTTCTTTGGGAAGATATTTAAAACCATCAGAAAATGGTGATTGCAAGCAGATGTTAGAACGTGAAAAAATAGAACAAGCATGGATAAAACATCAAGATACATTACATGGATTGGTAAAGTATTTTTCTGGAAAAAGTGTGGAAGAAAATATATTAAAAGACATTAGTGATTTGAAAAAACAAATGAAAGCTAAGTATCCAAAAAGTTTTAGAATAGATTTTAAAGGAAATTTACATTATGTTCCTTCTAATGATCAATTAGATGATGAAACGAATGATTTATATAGTGTTATTGAGTTAACTCAAAATGCAAAATTAAAAAAAAGAAAAATAAAATGATTAACATTATAAAAAACTATTGAAAAATATAAATATAAGTGTTATAATTAGTGGCGTCGCGAGGGGAAAACGAAACATTATATCTGACCCCTAGGTGAGAAAAATGATGACATGCGCTCGTAGCTCAGCTGGATAGAGCACTTGGCTACGAACCAAGGGGTCAGGGGTTCGAATCCCTTCGAGCGCGCCACTATTTATGTATATTAATATCATGTAAGAAAAAAACACGCGTGCATGGTATTGACTTTAATTTAATCATTATGATATAATCAATTTGCAATTCGGAAAGTAGCACAATTTGGTAGTGCACGCGGTTTGGGACCGTGAGGTTGCAGGTTCAAATCCTGTCTTTCCGACCATTAGTTAATAAACGTTGAAATATCAACGTTTTTATTTTTGAAACCAAATTTGAAACCAAATAAAATAAAAGAAACTACGTATTTTATGCAGTTTCTTTTAAACTATCTAATAAATCAATTACTTGTTCTTGCTCTGTATCTGGAAATAAATTAGCATAATATTTCATCATTGTTTCAACAGTATGGCCGTTTCTATTAGCTAATGCAGAAAGAAAAGCGTATTTATCTATTTTCATATTTCTTTTTTGTTGTTGCTCAACATATCGTTTTATTAATTCGGTTGTTAATGAATGTCTAAATTGGTGATTAGTTATTTCGTAAACACCGGCTTTTGTAAAATACTCATGCTTTTTTCTATCTGCTGTTGTTTTTGAAATAGGGGTAGGACCACCGAATACATACCAATTTTCGTTAAAGTCTTTATATTTTTGTTGTTCTAATTTATAGTTGTATAAAACTCTATGGAGTTCTTTATTCATCATAACAATTCTTTCGTCATTTGTTTTAGTGGTAGTTTCGAATATTTTCCCTTTGATATCTACCTGTAATGTTGTTTTTATAATAATTCTATTAGTTTCAAAATTAATTCTATTCCAATGGAGAGCCATAGCTTCTCCTTTTCTAGTGTCAGCATACCACAAAAAGTTAAAATAGGCATACCATAGTGGGTGATCTATGACGGCAATTAATTCTTCGAATTCCTTAAAGGTTATATAATTTCTTTCTTTTTCTTTTATTATTGGGTTAGTTGTTTGCTGAAACCCGCCATAAATAAATGCAGGGTTAGTTTCTAATCCATAATTTTTAATTGCATAATCAAATATAGCTTTTAATATTAAATAACATTTATTTAAATAATCTACAGATAAAGAGGTACCTTTTTTAAAATCTATGCCATTACTTGATAATTGTTCTTTTTTTAGCATTTTTTCTTCCCATTCCCGAATGTCTTTTACTGATAATGTATTTATATATGATTTGCCAAAAAAGTCCTTAATATGGGTTCTATATGCCTTTAAATAAGAATTTACTGTTCCAGGTTTTCTTATGGTATTTAAATATTCAAAGTATTCATCTGCAATTAGGTCAAATCTTTTATTTATTGGTGTATCATTTTTTAATACATATTTTGAATGGGCTATTACTACTTCATCAGGTGTTTTATACATTGGTGAAGAATAGTGTTTTCCGTTTTTATATTTTTTAAAAAAATATTTTCTTCCATCTTTAGTTGGTTTACCTTCATATATAGTGATGCCTTTATATCTAAAACTTCTTATGTATTTCATATTCAAAACCTCCTTATATTTGCATTTTTTATTTATTTTTAGTAAAATAGGGTATAGAAAAAACAAAAAACTTATGTGTGTTTTTTCTGTAGATAGTCGACTTTGGCGAGGGACTATCTTTTTTATTAGTCTTCTTTAACATTAAAGAAAGATATTATGAAACAAAATATAGTTGGATATAAATAATAATTAAAGTATGAATTAAACCAAAACTTAATTACTAAATAATAACCTGCTAATATTATTCCATATATTAAAATTGTAATTACATAGATAAATTCTTTTTGTTTTAGAATCTTATAAAATAAACATCCAAAAATCTGAGAAAAAGCAAAGATTGATAGTGCTATTGTTATTATTGATATAAGAAATCCCATGTTAGTACTCCTTTCTAATATACTTATATACTAAAACATCTGTACTAGCCTGTTTTAATCGATTTAACATTTTCTAATAAAAATTTTACATATTTATCAGCTTCATCTTCATACTTACTAACCTTGAAAGCAAATAAGTCTTTATTTACTTGATTAAGCTGATTTAATTCTATATGAGCCAGTTCGTGAAGAACTGTTTTTCTTTTTTTATAATAAGATAAATTTTTATTTATCATTATATTGTTAATGTTACTATAACAAAATACACAACCATCAATTCCTAATGGCATATCTTCATAAGTAATTGTAGCATTGTAATAATTTAATAAATCCTGTTGGGTAATATCTCCAACTAATAAACTATATAAATTCATACTTAATACACCTCTTTATTCTTTATTAAGTATCTTTACTAGCATACTTATTCATTGTTTTGCTTATCTATTTCACGTTTTCTTTTCTCAATAAGAAACTTCATTGTTTCTTTATCTTCATCTGTTAATATACCTTTATATTTTTTAAAAAGTACATCTAACTCATCAAATGTATTGTTGGAACTATTGGATTGGAAGTCTTTACCAACTAATTCATCCATACTTACTCCAAAATAGTCAGATAGTTTTATTATATCTTCTGTAGTTATGTCTCGATCATCGGATTCCCATGCACTAATTAGGGAGCGGGCCTTACCAACAACGTTAGCAATATCTTCTTGAGTTAATTTGTTTTGCAATCTTAAGAATTTGATATTTTTTGATAAGTAGTTCATAGTTCCTCCTTTCAATTATATTTTATACTATTTGTGACACTTTTTCAAGCTAAATGTCACTTTTTGTGAAAAAACTCTTGACATGACACTAATAGTGACATATAATTAGTTTAGATAGGAGGTAAACATGAAAGAAAAATTGAATTACATTTCTAATAATATAAAATCATATAGAGTAAGAAATGGGTATTCACAAGAAAAAATGGCAGAATTACTTGGAATTTCAAGGGCTACGTACTGTGATTATGAGGTGAATCCTCAAAAAGTAAAGGTAGAAATGCTAAAACGAATTTCTGATATATTAAATTGTGAATTAAGCGATTTTTTTATAGAATTTAATGTCACTAATAGTAACGCATAGTGTAAACAAAAAATAAAACTATTGACAATGTGACTTCATAGAAGCCACGAGCAATGTGATTTTAAACTGATATGCTTAAGTCAGAAAGGAAAAAAAATATGGAAAGAGAATTGATGCAAAAAAAGTATTTAACTCCTAAAGAGCTTCAAAAAATATTAAGAGTTAATTATAAAACAGCCTTAAAATATGCTCACGAAATACAAGAAGAAATGAAAACCGAAGGCTATTTTATACCAGAGACGAGGTCTAAGGTCGTTCTAACATCAAAAGTAAAAAGGAGATTTGGGATATGAAATATAATTTCGATACTATACTAAAAGAATTTAAACCAGTAAAAGAAGAAATAAAAGAAACAAAAGATATATATGACAAGATGTTAAATGTATCAATAATAGGATGTGTATTTATACTTATGATAACTATTTTATTATAGGAGGTGGTTAAATTGAAAGCACAAAAAAAGTCGCAGTGCGGTAACACATACGACAGTTAATCATTTGTAAATAAAATTTACTCCTAAATTATATCAAATAAATAAAAATATTGCAAATAGGAGGAAATATGGAAGAAAAGGGTTGGGTATCATTTTATAGAAAAATATTAGATAATCCTACTATTTGTAAAGATAGTGATTACTTTGCAGTATGGGGTTACTTACTATTAAATGCTACTCACGATGAATTGAAAATTTTATTCAAAGGAGAAGAAAAAATAATAAAACCAGGTCAGCTTATAACTGGTAGAAAAAAGATAGCTGAAAAATTTAACATTAGTGAAAGCAAGGTACAACGAATATTAAAAATGTTTGAAAACGAACATCAAATTGAACAAGAACAAAGCAATAAAAATCGTTTGATAACAATAGTTAATTGGAATATGTACCAAACAAGTGAACAACAAAATAAACAACAAGTGAACAACAACCGAACAACAAGTGAACAACAAGTGAACACAAACAATAATGATAATAATGTAATAAATAATAAAAAGGAAAATATAAAAAGAAAAAAGTTTGTTAAGCCTACGTTGGAAGAAGTTAAAGAATATTGTATCGAAAGAAATAATGCTATTAATCCAATTAGTTTTATTAACTATTACGAAAGCAATGGTTGGATGGTTGGAAAAAATGCAATGAAAGATTGGAAAGCTTGTGTTAGAAGTTGGGAAACAAAAGATTATAACTCTAAACCGAAAGAAGAAAAAGTTCCTGAATGGTTTGGAAAAGAAATAAAACAAAAGGAGATAAGTGATGAACGAAAAGCAAAAGCAGAGGCAATTAGAAATGGAACTTACAAACCATAAAGATTTATTTTTGAACTGGGATGGTTTAGAAATAACACTTACTTGGGATGATGAAATTTCTAATTATCGAGGTAAAACAGAATATTGTGATGCTTGTATTTGGAAAGTGGAAACACTAATTGAAATTCTTTACAGAGAATGGGAAAACACTTATTTGAGAGGTTTAAATGAAAATACTTAGTTATGCAGAATTATTAATCAAATATGAAATTCTGAAAAGGGAAGATAGTAAGCATTTAAAAAAGATAGATACGTTACAAACAGAAAACGAAGTATTAAGAAAATGTTTACTTAACGAAGAAAAAAGAACAAAAACTTTTAGAAGTAGCTATAGAAAAAAACTAAATGACTATGAAGACTTAGAAAGGAAATTTAAAAATGGAAATAAGAACATTAAACGCAAATGAAATAGAATGCAGGATAGGAACTATATCAGCTAAAGGATGTTCATTATTACTTTACAAAGATGCAAGAGTTGATATGAAAATTCTTGATGAAGTATATGGAACAGGAAAGTGGCAAAGAACACACGAAGTTATAAATGGTAACTTATTTTGCACGATTGAAATTTGGAATGATGAAATAAAACAATGGGTAAAAAAACAAGATGTAGGAACTGAAAGTTTTAGCGAAGCTCAGAAAGGTGAAGCATCAGATAGTTTTAAAAGAGCAGGTTTTAATGTTGGTATAGGTAGAGAGTTATATACTGCACCATTTATATGGGTATTACCAAATAACAAGCAAATGGGTGTAAAAATAAAGGTTACTGATGAGAAAACTGGCGAAGTAACAGAGGTGCCAAAAGAGTTTTATATCAATTCAAAAGGTAAATATGAAACTAAAACTAAATTTCATGTTTCGGAAATTGGTTATAACGAAAATAGAGAAGTTAACTTGTTAGTTATTAAAGATAACAAAGGTAATACTAGATTTTCTTTAATACCTCAAGAGGAACAAGCAAAAAGACTTAATGATATGCCAATAACGATGCCTAAAATAGACAGAATTTTATCACTTGTCGAAGAGAAGAAAGCAGATATTAAAAACATTCATAAAAAATATGGAGTAAAAGATATATCAGAGCTTACTTTAAGCCAGGGCGAAGAAGCTATAACTATTTTGGAAAATCAAAAAGCAAACGAGGTGTAATTATGGATTTAGAAGATAAAATGGATTACTTAGTAGAAAATACTGAAGGAAAGATAAATGAATATATCCACAGTATAATTGATGCTTATTATAGACTTAAAAATGATTTAGAAGACAAAAAAGATGAATATGAAAACTATCGTGAACATTCAAGACCATTAACGGCTTATGAAGAAAGTGGAATGAGAGATGCAGACTTTTATTAGTAAGGTAGATGATGTAATACCTAAACTTCTAAAACTAGATAGAGATACGTTATACGACTTTAAGGTAACTAAACATCGAAACAAGAGATCATTAGATGCAAATGCTTATTATTGGGTTTTATTAGGTCAAATAGCAGACGCAATGAAAGTTGATAAGGAAGAACTTCATATAAACTACTTAAAGCATTATGGAGTACGTACACAAGTTATGTTGCCTATTAAAGCTAATGGTTATTTTAAATACTATGATTTAGATGGAATTAGAGAAGCAAACGGGAATAGATTTTATGTTTATAACGTTTATAAACCATCAAGCGAGATGAATACTAAAGAGATGTCAAAATTGATAGATGGTATTGTTCAAGAATCTAAAGCAATAGGAATAGAAACTATGACACCAGATGAATTAAGAATTTTAAAAGAGGAGTGGCGATGAAGCAAAGAGTATTAGATTATATGCTTAAATTCGGGAGTATAACTACTAAACAAGCATATGAAGATTTGGGATGCTCCCGCTTAAGCGAATATATAAGACAAATTCGTCAAGATGTAATTGTACTAGATGAATGGGTCAAGGGAGTAAACAGGTATGGTGAAAAGACCGAGTATAAAAAATATTATTTAGGGGGCTAATATGAAATCAATAATAACAGATAAAAAAGAATGTTATGTATGTGGAACAACTTATAACTTACATGAACATCACATTTTCGAAGGTACAGGAAAACGTAAGATAAGTGAACGTGAAGGATTAAAGTTGTGGCTATGTGGAAGACATCATAATTTATCAAATGAGGGTGTACATTTCAACAAAGGATTAGATAAAGAATTAAAAGTACTAGGAGAAACAAAATGGTGTGAAATAAACAATAAAACACCAGAAGACTTTATAAAGATTATGGGAAGGAATTATTTATAAAATGAAAGAAAATATGTTTGAAGAAATAATAAGAGAGAGCGTTGAAAACTATGTTGATGAATACAGCGTTGATAGGGCTATGCAAAACATAATAAAAGAAATAATAGAAGGAAAATTAGATGAATTTGCAGATAAATATATTAAAGATAAAATTGATGAAAGTATTGAGCTAGTTTTAAAAGGGGAGATAAATACCGATAATGGTTGGGGCGAAAGAGAACATTATGATAATTTTGAGCAAATGTTCAAGGCAAAATTCAACAAAAAATTAAATTCTGACTGGGAAATGAAAAGAACTATCGAAAACGTTGTTGAATCTAGGCTAAAAGAATTATTTAAAAGAAAAACAGAAGAAGTAACTACTAAAATACAAGATATGGTTTTAGAAGAAATGTTGAAAGAAGAGGAGTGATGACTTATTAATAAAATATTTTTAATTGGGCGTCTTACAAAAGACCCAGAACTTAGATATACAGAAAGTAATAAAGCAACAGCTAATTTCACAATAGCAATTGATAGACAATATACCAATAATCAAGGAGAAAAAGAAACAGATTTTATAAATATAGTAACGTTCCAAAAGCAAGCAGAGAATATTAAGAAGTATGTTACTAAAGGTTCTTTGGTTGCAGCAGATGGAAGAATTCAAACTAGAAGTTACGAAGATAAAGACGGTAAACGTGTTTATGTTACTGAAGTAATAGCAGATAGAGTGCAGTTCTTAGATACAAAGAAGGAAGAAAAAAGTCCGGTTAATGAAGAAAAAAGTCCGATTAAGAATGGACTAAGTGATGATGTATTTAGTGAGTTTGGTTCAAGTATTGAAATAGATGAATCAGACATTGCTTTTTAAAGGTGATATATGGAAGAAGTATGGAAAAACATACCAGGTTTTGAAGGATACCAAGTAAGTAATAAAGGTAATGTGAGAACCTTTAATAAGGTGACATATACCAAAAAACATGGTGTAAGGCATTGGAAAGATAGATTATTAAAACCAAGATGGGATTATAAAACTAAAAATCAAAGTGTGCAGTTATGGAAAGACGGGAAGCATAAATCTTATTTAGTACATAGAATAGAAGCCTTTACGTTTTATGGTGGGGATTTTACAACAAGTAAATTAACAGTTAATCATATAGATGGTGATAGAACAAATAATAATTTGGAAAATTTAGAAATTATAACATTAAAGGAAAATATTCAACACGCATTTAGAAATAGTTTATATGATTCTCAAACAAAAATTAAGATTGAAGATAAAATAACTGGTTCTATATTTTTTCCGTCTAGCTTATCAGAAGGATGTAAGTTTTTAAATAAAAATCATGGATATTTGTCATCAAAAATACAACAAAAAATATATGAAAATGAAAAATATAGATGGGAACTATTATGATAACAGAACTAACTAAATTATTAATAAAACAACACGAAAAAGAAAAGAAAACTGGACAAGCTGAGTATATCAAAATACCAATACAAGACTTTTACAGGGGGTTAATTAAATTTTTAAAGGAGATTAACTATGGAAATAATAGCAATACTATTTAGTTTACTAGCTATAGCACTATATAAAACAAATCAAAAGAAAAAAATATATTATAACAATTATCAACAATGTTTAAGAGCATTAGCTGATAATGATCCTAGTTTAGCAGAATACCTAAGGAGGAAAAATGAAAACAATTAACGAAATAAAAAAAGGAGACATTGTTACTTATAGATGTGGAAGAGTAAACAACGTAAATCAACCTGACCATTACAAAAAATATTTTAACGATGATTTTAAGAATCCTAGTTATGGAAAACGATTAGATATTATGAAAATACAAAGATATAAGAAGGTACTATGGTTTTATGTACTTAAGACCATATATGTGAGGTAGTTATGAAGTGGATTAAAGAAAGAATACCGTCAATAATGGTAGTACTAGGACTTATATTATACACATTTCTAATGATTATAATATGCGGAATTAGTTTTAGTAATAAATATGAAGATGATATAGCTAGATTAGAAATAGAAAATAAGAAGCAGGAATATAAGATTGCAAGACTAAAAAAAGATTCAAAAGAAAAAGATGGATCAATAGAAGATTTGCAAGCACAAGTAGATGGTATTAAAGCAGTTGAATGTGATTGTGGATGGTATCAAGACTTTTACTACGATAATGTAGGTGTAGAATGGGGTGTATTAGAATGATAACTAAAGAAAAATTATTAAAAGAAAAAGAAAATATATTAAAAAATATAGAGAAAAGAAAAGATAGAATAGCTCAAATCGAAAGAGAACTAAAAGAGCTAGAGAATAAGAAGTGGAAGCCTAAAGATGGTGAAAGATATTATGTTATTGACATCACAGGAGTTGTGAGTGATAGATTCAATAATTTTATAACAGTAACTGATAGTGCTCTTGCGATAGGAAATTGTTTTAAAACCGAAGAAGAAGCAGAATTTGAAGTAGAAAGATTAAAAGTACTAGAAGAACTAAAGGAATTTAGTTATGAGTTTAATGATGAAGAGTGGAAAGAAGCTACTAATAAATATAATATTTATTATGACTGTAGATTTGCTACGGTTGACATCTCTAGTAATAGTTGTTGGAGGCAAGATTTAATATATTTTAAAAACAGAGAAGATGCTAACAAAGCTATCAAAAAAATAGGAGAAGAAAGATTGAAGAAGTATTACTTCAAGGTAGGTGAATAGAGTATGGGATTATTATATAGCAATTATGAAGCAAATCCAATAACTAACAATAATATCAGTGTTAATGCAGTTAGTGGAACATTATCTAAAACTTTCAGAAAAAGTTATTTTATTACTTGTGAATTTGGAAGTACTTTAGCAAAAGGAATATTTAATAAAGAAAAACCTAATTTAGCATACAAAGATAGTTATTATGTACAACATAAAGGAACTGAAATAGTGGTGTTACAAACCATGTTATGTGGTGAAAATAGAATATTAGCAGAAGTTATAAATAAAACAGATTATGATGAAATGTTTGAAAAGTTAGGAGATAAATAGATTATGTTAAAGAAATGGTGGAATGACTTTAAGAAAGATTTAATATTCAATTTAGTTATGACAGGGTTATCATTCATATTAATATTATTTACTATATTAACGATTATTATAAGTTTTGAAAGGATGATTGGGGTATGTTAAAGATAAAAAATATAATTACACTTCTATTATTAATCTTATTATTAAGTGGATGTTCTGCATCTATAGATGGGCATCAAGAAAGTAAACAAAATGAGATTGATAATTGTTTAAAACAGAATGGAAAAGCATTAATAGAATATTACAATAATGGTAGTGGTATACGTAAGGTTAAATGTTTAATTGGTGAAAATTCAGTAGAAAAGATAGATTAGGAGGTTAGTATGAAAAGATTTGACTTAACCATTTCTTATGATGGTTTTAATGGTACAAAACATATAATGTCAGATGGACAAAATATTTGTGAATGTTTAGAAAATATGATAAGTGAAATTGAATTTTTTAAAAATGAATTTATTAATAATAATACTGAAAATGGTGGAAACACAGGTTTTACTGATGACGCTCAAAAATTATATGATGAATGTGATGGCATTATAGAAGAAATAAATGACATAATTAATAATTAGGAGGTTAGAGTATGAATAAAGATAGAATAATAGAAATCCTAGAAGATTATGAGTACTTTGTAGATGATGATTATGGTGGAAGTTATCAACATATTGATTGTTCTCAAAGAGCTTGCACTCCAATGGGAATACTTCAAATATTAGATTACATAGATAAATTAGAATCCAACTGGAAAGTATTGAAAGAATGGCTAGAAAAAGAAATAAAAAGATTAGAAGATATACAAAATCCTAAAAAAGGAATAAAACCTTATGGACAAGAATTTGATAATTATACATTAATAATAGGTGCATATTCTAATTGTTTAGATAAAATGAATGAATTAAAGGGGAGTACAAAATGAAAGATATAGTAGTTAAAAAAGTAAATCTTCAACAAGATGAAGTAGATAAATTAAATCAGATTATAGAAATGAAAAATGAAAATATAAATTATCAAGTAAATAAGTATTGTCAACTATTACATAAACTAGATAGTAAAGAACCATTTGGATTAAATTGCTTGTTATTTACTTATGATGAAATTATTAAAATATTATCTTCTCAATATCACCCATTAAAGAATTATCTTGAAAGATGGTTTGGAGACTATAAAGATTTTGAAGATAATGAAGGATTATTTTTTTCAGAAGATGGAATTGAAGTTGAAAAAGATGATTATTGGTTAGTTAATATCAAAACAGATTATGCTTGTTGTTTTAAAGATATAGATAGATTAAATCGTAAACTTTATGAATTAGAGGGTGATAAGTAATGACAAGCGATTATGAAAAGTTAAGAGAAAAGCAATTAGAGTTCTTGGATAATTGGAACCAAAGTTTTGTCATTCCAGTAAGGAAAGAAAAAGGGCATTGTAATTTTAGCTTAAATATTAGATATATTTATGCTCTTAGAATTGATGACTTAACATTTTTTGCTAATCAAAATAAAATGACATTTGAATTCGAACATTTTATGGATGAAATTATTTTTAGAGATATAAAAAGAGGGTGATAAGTAATGAATGAAGAACTAACTAAAGAATTATCAAGACTACAATTATCAAGTAGTAGATGTAAAAATAAAATAAGTATGTGCCCATTGTCAATAACAAAAGAAGAAAATAGAGCATATATTATATTTAATTATATTAAAGATTTAAAACAAGAAAATAAAGATTTAAAAGAAAAAAATGAATTTCTAATGAAACGTGATAATAAATGCCAAATACTAGAGCAAGTAATTAATAAAACTCTAAAAACGATTAATGAATTAAAGACAACAGGTTGGGTAAATGGTGAGAATGGAACTACAACCGGTTATACTTATGCGAAACCTTGTTGTAAAACAAGATTAAATATAATTGAAGATATTCTAAGAGAGGTGGAATAGATGAATGAAATATATGGTTATGGAAAAGGGTATAAGGATATTATGAAAGACCAAGCGTATGAATTATTAAATCAAAAAGAAAATAAGCAGAATCTTGTGGATTTAGGTTTTTGTGAAAATGAACCGATTGGTTTTAAATTTGATAAAAGCATAAATAAACCAGTATTATGTAAAAGGGTTGATAACTATTATTATGCTTATCCATCAAAAACAGGTTGGGTATATTATCGCTCTAGATACTTAGGAGATGAACGAGATAAAGAAATAGAAGATATAAGTTTTATTGACTGGGCTTATGCAGTCTTAAAAGAGGTGGAATAGATGAGTGAAATAGAAAAATTGCAGAAGATAAATCGTCTTATTAATAAGTTTTTAGAAACATATTTAATTTCGTTAAAATATCCAGAATTTTATAAATTAATAAAAAAAATACAAAAGATTATTAATGATTAGAGGTGGAATAGATGATACCAGAAGATTTAATGAGAAAATATAAATATGGTTATGTTCATAGTTGTGAAATGCTTAACGAACCTTTTGTTAAAGATTTATTAAAAGAAAACAAAATATTAAAAGATAAAGTACAAGATTTACAAGCTGATTATGGTACTCAAGCCCAAATAGAAAGAGATATGTTAAGGAAAGAAAACCAAGAATTGAAGAAACAAGTTGATGAATTAGAATTAATAGTGGGAATAAGACAAAAAAGAAACTTAATAAGTAAGTTTGATAAAGAATATGATGAGGAAGATAAAAAGAAAAATCCCAATAGAGATTATGCCGGAGTATCACCTGACGCAGAAGAAGTTTACAAAAGATATTATGAATTAAAAGCTCAACAAAAGGAGTTTATAAAATATTTAGAAGATTATATTAATTCTTTAAAAAAAGAACATGGAAATTATGTAAATGATGACTATTCTGAAGAATATGGTAGGTACCACACTTCTAAAGAAATCTTATCAAAATATAAAGAAATAATAGGAAGTGATAAAGAATGAGAGGTATAGATTTATTAAAAATGGCATATGATGGTGAATTAAAACCAAAAACCATTGTAGAAACAGCTCACGAAAAACAATACTTTGATGATAGAGAAAAAGATTATTATATTTATCAAAAGGATAATATGTTTCATAGATGTAATGAAGAAGGTAAATTAGGTTCAAAGTATCAAGATAGATTTTTAAATCCTAAAATACTAGAGAAAAAATTTAATATAGTAAAAATATTAGAGGAAGATTCAGAATATATAGATTATATTTATACTTCTGGTAGATACTTTTTTAGTAGCATACAAAATGGGATGACAAAAGAAGACCGAAAGCAATTAGATAGTTACTTTAGAGCTTTAATGTTAAGTTATGATGTTATGGCTAGGAAAGTAAATGAATTAATAGAAAAAGTGAACGCTAGTGAACAGCTATGAACAGAATTGAACAGCTAAAGAGGGTTTTGGAATAGGAGGGATTATGACAATAAAAGAAGTAAAAAATCAAATACAAGCTAAAGAAAATGAAATTAATAGATTAATAAATCAAAAGAGATTGAACTTTCTTAAAACCCAACCTCATCCAGTGGATACTAGCAGAATAATAGTAGATGGTGGTAAGAGAGAAGATAAACTTGCTAAATATGTTATTAAAGATAGTGTAATAGATCCACAAATAGACTTAGCTTATGAGGAAAAATGGTTATTAGAAGAATTTCTCGATGAAGAACTTAAAAGATTAGATAAATACGGCGAATTAGTTAAGCAAATAGTTTATTATAAGGAAGATTATTTAGAAGAAGAATATAAAAATGAGAAAACTATCTTTAGAGAACTTGCATGGAAAGAAATAGCTGAAAAAGTTCATTATTCCGTAGACTATTGTAGAAAGGTTTATAGAAAGTATAAAGGAAAAAGAGATATAGATTAAAGTGGACCACTTTGTACCACTTTTCTTGTGGTAAAATGTTATTGTGGAATAATCCACAGAAGTTCTTATTTTATTTGCTAAAAGCACTAGTTCTAGTAGCTAGTGTACTGATTGATATATAAGACTATTTAATTGTGTAAGTGGCTTGCTCAAAAGTATAATAAATAATCAACCTAGCTATGAAAAATCAGGGATGCTAACGAAACATAAAGTGCATAGCTGTTATACGAAATTGAGAATACCCCTAATATTCCACTTATTTAGGAATGATTAATAGCAATATCAGTTAGTGCAGTACCTATTAGGTTAATGTATATGGCATAGAGAAGCATTGTGAAGAACTTGTAAGCCCATATAGTGTCTAGAAAACTTTGCGAAGTTCTAGACTATTTAGGTTCAGAGAACAAATAATTGCGATTATTGTTCCTAAAAAAAATTGCGGTGAATGTCTTCGGACTACACCTAAACAAGTTGGATGCGTCTAGCTTGTTTTTATTATGTAAAAATCACTAAATTTTAGAAAAATAGTGCTTTT
Organism: uncultured Bacilli bacterium; assembly: GCA_910580185.1. Classification (GTDB taxonomy): domain Bacteria; phylum Bacillota_I; class Bacilli_A; order RF39; family UBA660; genus Aphodocola. Next base: position 80,079 of record CAJTWC010000001.1, on the reverse strand, counting down.
GGGGTGAAAATATATCCTAAAAGTTCACAAATAGTGAAAAAAGGGTTGAAAAGGGAAACAGAAGACCACAAATATTAAGCTGTTTGGAGGGTTTTAAGTGGTATATAACAAATATAAAAACAAAAAGGTTGTAATAGATGGTATAAAGTTTGATAGCCAAAAGGAAGGTAGACGATATACTGAATTAAAACTAATGGAACGTTGTGGATTAATAAAGGATCTAGAGCTTCAAAAGATATATGAATTACAACCAACATTTAAAAAGAATAATAAAACCTATCAAAAGATAACATATAAAGCTGATTTTAGCTATTATGACATAGAAAGAGAACAAATAATAGTAGAAGATGTAAAAGGCTTTAAAACAGAAGTATATAAGTTAAAAAAGAAGATGTTTGAGTATAAATATCCAGAATTAACTTTAAGAGAAATATAGATAAAGGCAGGTGTTAAATATGTTAAATGCTAAGCAAGAAAAATTTATAAATAATATTGTAGATGGCATGAGTCAAAGACAAGCATATAAAGATGCCTATAATGCAGAATATGATGACGATGCGATAGATAATAAAGCTAGTAAGTTATTTAATAAAGACGAGGTTCAGGCTAGGTATAAAGAACTTATCGAGCAATTAAAAGATAAAACCATTATGAGTGCTAAAGAACGTATGAAATGGCTAACAGATGTTATTAATGGAGATATAAAAGAAGTAGCTACAACATTTCATACAGATGAAGAAGGAAATACAGAAACAATAGAAAGTGAATTTGTTTCTAAATTAGATACTAGATTAAAAGCATTAGATACACTAAATAAAATGAGTGGTGAATATGTGACTAAATTAGAAGGAAATGTCAAAATAGAAAAATTGGAAGATTTATTATGAGATATACAGCAGATAATCTTATAGAAATTAGAAAAGAAAAATGGAATGAAAACCATGATATAGAATATGATAAACGATTACGGGATGCTATATCTGATAAAATAATAACAGATGTGGAATTAAGAAAAGAAATAATAAAGTATCCCGAAAAATTAATAGAAATGGTATTTGTTGTAGTAGATAAGGAACAACGCACTATGCCATTTATTTTGAATGATGTTCAAAAAGAATTCATGGATATATTAAATAAGGCTATAGAAGACTATTCTAAAGGTTTAATATCAGATATATCATTATTAGTATTGAAAGGAAGACAGCAGGGTTTTACAACACTTGTAACTGCGTATCAAGAAGCTTGCAGTATAACCAAAAGGAACTTTCAAGGTTTTACATTAGCTGATAAGGCTGACAATTCTGAAACTATATTTCAAAATAAGGCAAAATTCCCTTTTAATCAATTACCAGAATTGTTAAAACCTACTGAAAAGTTTAATAATAAAAGACAATTATTATTTGATAAACTAAATAGTTCTTGGTCAGTAGATACTGCAACGGCAAATGTTGGACGTTCAAGAACTGTAAATTTCTTTCATGGTTCCGAATGCGCTTTTTGGAAAGATGGAATAGCACCTATTCAAGCTGCTTTGGGAGAAGCTTTTACAAAAAACTGCATTAAAATATATGAGTCTACTGCAAACGGGTTTAATGATTTTAGAACAATGTGGGAAAGTGGTGCTCATATAAATTGTTTTTTTGAATGGTGGAAAACAAAAGAATATAATATAAAATTTCCTAATAAAGAAATAAAAGAAGAATTTATAAATGCATTAAATACGAAAAAAACTTGGATATATGAAAGATTAAAATGGTTGAAAGATGTTAAACAATTAAGTTTAGAACAATTATATTGGTATTATAAAAAATATCAAGGATATATAGATAAAGATTTAATAAAGCAAGAGTATCCATGTACACCTGATGAAGCATTTTTAATGAGTGGTGCTTGTGTGTTTGATTCTGAATTGATAATAAGACGCATTAGTTGTCTTCCTCGAATATTAAAAAAAGGCTATTTCATATATGATTATAATGATGAGGTTCCTCGTGGGAAGAAAATAACTAACATAAAATGGAAAAACGACCCAAATGGCTTTATAAGTTTGTATGAATTACCTACTAAACCGTCTATAACAAAGTATTGCGTTGGTGGGGATACTGCTGGTGAAGGTAGTGATTATTTTATAGGACAAGTTCTCGATGCTAAGACAGGTAAACAAGTAGCTACTTTAAGGCATCAAATGGACGAAGATTTATATACAAGACAAATGTATTGCTTAGGTAAATATTATAACGATGCCTTGCTTGCAATTGAATCTAACTATAGTTCATTTCCTAATAAAGAATTAGATAGGTTAGGATATAAGAATTTATTTGTAAGAGAACGTGAAGATACTTACACTAATACTACTCAGAAGAGTTTTGGCTTTAAAACCACATCCATAACTAGACCTGTAATTATCAGCGAATTAGTTAAGATAGTAAGGGAACATACAGATTTAATTAATGATAAGGATACATTAGAAGAAATGCTAACATTTGTAAGAAATGAAAAGGGCAGACCTGAAGCTCAGCAAGGTGCCCATGATGATTTAGTAATGGCGTTAGCTATAGCTTATTATTCAAAAGAACAGGTTATATTTTATCAAGAACCAATAAATATAAAGAATGATTTTGGTTTTAAAATTGAAGAAACCCATTATGATTGGGGTGGAGATTTAACAATTATATAGGAGGAATTAAAATGAAAAAGAAAGCATTTAGAAAAAAATACAAAAAAGAAGAAAAACCTAAAAAGAAAAAGAGTGATAAATAATGATGGAATTAATAATATCGAGCACCTTATTTGGTGTTTTTATTATACTCTCTTATACATTAGGACTTAAAAATGGACATAAGCTTTCAACTAATAAAAGTATAAATATGCCTTCACTTAATATTCCTAAAAAAATAAGAGAATATAAAAATTCAAAGGAAGAACAAAAAGAACAAGAACGATTAGAAACTATATTACAAAATATAGAACGATATGATGGTTCTGAAATAGGTCAGGAGGTAGTTAAATGATTCATGATGAACTAAAAGATGAGTTAAAGACTGAAACATATCTTTTATATGAACGTGGCGTTAATTATAATCGTTCTGTTGGTTTATATACTGATACAGATAAAAATAATAGAATGTATAATGGAGATCAGTGGGCAGGTTGTAAATTAGGAGATATGGATCCTATATCACTTAATATAATTAAGCCAATAGTTAAACAAAAGGTTGGTACGTTGAATTCTAATTTATGGGCTATAAACTTTTCAGCAGATAATATTGATTCACAAGAAGAACGATTATTATCTAATAGGATATGTGATGCTTTAACCAAGAGAGCTTCTAGGGTATGGGAAAGAGATAGTATGGATTACAAGGTTAGAAAAATAACTAAGCAATCGTGTATTAATTCAGAAGCTATTTTGTATCAAAGATATGATGAAGATACAAAAGACCCAACGAATGAAATTATTAGTAAAAATGATGTTTGTTATGGAAATGAAAACTCAAGTAATATTCAAGAACAACCATATATAATTATAAAAACACGAAAACCTGTATCTCAAATACGTGAGATAGCTAGAAATAATGGCGTTTCAGAAGAATTATTGCAATATATAATGCCAGATAATGTTACTTCGGAAGAAGCTGGAGAAAAGGCTAAAAAAGAGGTAAATAATATGTGTACGATATTAACAAAAATGTACAAAAAAGATGGTACAGTACATTTTGAAAAATCTACTAAATCAGTTGTCATAGAAAAAGATAAGGACTCTGGCTTAAGAAGATATCCATTATCTCACTTTTTGTGGGAGGAAGTAGAAGGTTATGCTAGAGGTGAGGGTGAAGTTAAATATATAATTCCAAATCAATTGGAGATTAATAAAACTGCTATGAGAAGAGCTATTGCAGTAAAACAAACTGCATATCCCCAAAAAATTATTAATATAGATGATGTTACTAATCCTTCAGAGGCGAATAAGATAGGTGGAATAATAAAAGTCAGTGGTAAATCTACTGATGATGTAAAAAAGGCATTCACAACTACAATACCGGCTAATATGAGTTCAGATGCATCTTTGATACAATCTGAAATTATGACGAATACTAAAGAATTAGCAGGGGCTGGAGATATTGCTACTGGTAATTTTGATCCATCTACTGCTTCTGGGAAAGCTATTTTAGCAATACAAGAAGCAAATCAGCAACCACTTAATGAACAGTTAGAGTCATTAAAATACTTTCTTGAAGATGTTGGGAGAAACTGGTTAGAAATTTGGCGTACGTATTCAGAAGATACTCTTAATTATGTTGATGAAGAAGAAGATCCATCAACAGGAGAAAAGGTAGAAGTTTTAAAGGGAATAGAACCTATTGCTTTAGAAACATTACAAGCAAACGTAAAAATAGATATTACACCTAAGGGTGCATTTGATAGATATGCACAAGAATTATCTTTAGAAAACCTATTTACGTCTGGCCAGATAACATTAGAAGAATATGTGGATGCATTACCAAATGATAGTGTCATGCCAAAAGCAGAATTAGAAGAAATAGTTAAAAAACGAAAAGAAGCTCAAGAAAGAATAGCACAAGTTGAACAACGTGCTTTGCAATTGGAATATCAAGCAAATCAATTACTAGACGAAGAAGAAAATGTTGAAATTTCAACAAATCAAGAAAATATAAATAATGAAGAACCTATAAATACAGCAATTTAGGTTCTTTTATTATGCTCCAAACATTGAAGAGTTAAAAAGCAAATGGAATAAACAGTCTACCAGACTTTAAATGAGGAGGAAAAATGGAAAATGAAATGTTAGAACAAACTAACGAAACTGAAAATACTGAAACTCAAACAGTAGAAGAAATAGAGGAAGGTATAGAGCTAACTGATACCACTGAAGTAGAAAATACTGAAGAAACTATTGAAGAACCAAAATCATTAGCAGATATATTGGAAGAACACCCTGAATATCAGGATGAAATGAATGCGATGATACAAAAAAGGTTAAATAGGAAAGAGCGAGAACATCAAAAAGAGATAGCTAAATTTACTAATTTGGAAACTCTTTTGAATAAAGGTTTAGGTACAGATAATTTATCTGAAGCTGAAAACACTTTAAGAGAAGCTTGGAAAGAGCAAGGTATTGATTTACCTGAACCAGTAAAACCTGGTTTAACTGATAGAGAGCTATCTGTATTAGGAAAAGCTGAAGCAGATGAAATCCTTGAATTAGGAATATCAGAAGCTAAAAATGAAGCTAATAGGTTAGCGAATATTGGATATAACAATCTAAATAAAAAAGAACAAGTTATTTTCGATACTTTATCACAAAGGCTTATGTACGAAAAAAGTAAGAAAGAACTTATCGATTTAGGAGTAAATCCTAAGTTACTTGAAGAAAAAGAATTTAAAACTTTTTCAGAAATGTTTAGTACAAAAGCAAATTTAAAAGATATTGTTAATCTTTATAACAAAAATAACAAGAAAAAATATGAAAAAATAGGCTCTATGGAGTCTAATGATAACGAGAAAAAAATAAAAGATTTCTATACAAAAGAAGAGGTCGATAAAATGACTGATGAGGAATTAGACGATCCTAAAGTATGGGAGGCTGTTATGAAATCTCGTTATAAATGGTAAGGAGATGATTATAAATGGCAGTTGCTAACTTCCAACAAACAATTTGGTCAAAACAAATTTTAAAATCTTTAAAAACTATAACTTCTTTAAGAAGTCATTGTAATTTTCAATATGAAAAAGAAACTAAGAATGCAAAAGAACTAAAAATCTTAAATGTTGCTCGTCCAACTATTAGAACTTACGTTCCAGGGACAGCTATAACACGTGAATCTTTAACTGATGGAAGTCAAACATTAAAACTAGATCAATATAAGTATTACAATATTGAGGTAGAAGATGTTGATAAAGCACAATCTGTTCCAGGATTAATGGAAGAAGGTTGCAGAGAAGCAGCATTAGGACTTTCTGAAGAAGGTGATAAATATGTAGCTAGTCTTGTAAAAGCTGACGTTGAAGCTACTACACCAACTGTTAATGTAAGTTCTAGCGTTATTACTTTAACTACTTCAAATGCTATGTCATCAGTAGAAGATGGATTTACTGCATTATATGAAAATAATTGTAGAGTTACTGATACATTCTATTTAGAACTTGCTCCAAAAGTATTTACTACTTATAGGCAATGTTTAACAGAATTATCGACAAATAACCCTGAGATTTTAAAGAAGGGAGCTGTTGGTAAAATCAATAATGCTTATGTATGCATTGAAAATTTATTACCAACTGGTAAAGCTACAACATCAGCAACTACTGATAATGTAAGATATAACATTTTAAGAACAGATAAAGCTATTGCATTCGCAGAACAAATTAATAAGGTAGAAGCATATAGACCAGAAGATGGTTTTTCAGACGCTGTAAAAGCTCTATATGTATTCGGTGCTAAAATTGTAAGACCAAAAGAAGTATATGTAATGAAAACGGCTATATAAGCCATAAGAGGCGATAAGCCTCTTTTATCGTGGGAAAAGTTTTAAGGTGGTGCAATTCCATCACTCGCGACTTAAGGAGGAAATTATGAATAATGAATTATTTACTTTAAAACCAAATTTAAAACAATTTTATGGAAGAACTATTACAAAAGAAACAAAATTTGATGAATATACAGAAGACAAAAAGGTACATCAAGTATTAGAAAATTTAGTATTAATAACAGAAATCAATGAAGAAAGTGAATTTGAAGGAATAAAGAGTATTGAATATAGTAAATTAACTCAAAAAATGCCTGAAAATACAATATTAATATGGGATGAGCATCAAGGATATATAGTTCCAAATGTTCCTGTATATAAGTTAAAAGATTTAGAAGAAGAAATAAGAACGATAAAAGGAATTTATAAAGAAAATACTGATATAAATCCTAGATAGGAGATATTATGACGTTAAAAGAAATGAAAGTAAAAGTGTTAGGTTTAATTGAGGAACTTAACGATAATAATGAAAATTTAACTGATGATCCCGATATATCTAATAAAATAAATTCTGTAATAAATCAAGTTCAATTAGAATTATCAAGAATAAAAAAAATTCCAGCTAAAATGGAATATACAGTAAAAGATAATAAGGTAATGCCTATGTCATCTAGTATGTTTCAAATTTTTAAAATAATTGGAACTAGCTTTCAAGTTATAGGCAAAGATATAATATTTCCGGATGACTTTGTGGGCAAAGTAACAATCTATTATTATAAATACCCAGAAACAATCACTAATGAAACTGGTGATGATTATGAGTTTGAATTAGATGATGATGTACTAGAAATAATGCCTTATGGCGTAGCTGGCGATTTGTTAAAAAGCGATCCATCAGTTGATTATTCGGTTTATTCGAATAGATATGAACAAATGTTGCAAAGAATAGATAATAGAAATAGTGTTGGTATGGTATATATAGATAATTTAAAAAATGTAGAAAGTATATGGTGATTAAATGGCAACTGCGAAGGTAATGACATATAAAAATTTTAGAGGTGTTGACTTTTCTAATAAAGAAGTTATACCGTCCCGTAGCCCTAATTCTATTAATATGTGGAAAAGTTATGCTGATACTGATGCTGTTTGCGTTGAAACAAGACCAGGAATGAAAAAGCTAGGTGATTTTGGCGCAGAAGTATATGGTATATATTTTTATGAATTGATAAATGAGATTTCAAGAACAACTCAAGTATTAGTTCATGCAGGTACAAAAATATATAATTGGAAAAATTATCCTAATAGCCCAGTAGAGAAAACTATTATATATGAAAATATTAATCCATTTAAAAGTAATGCTTTTGTATTTAATAATATTTTTTATTTTAAGGATGGGTTAAATTATTTAGAGTATGATGGTTTGATTATGAAACCTGTGGTTGGTACTATTCCTTTAACAACTATTGGTAGAGCTCCTTTAGGTGGCGGTACTATATATCAAAGAGTAAACTTAATTCAGCCTAAAAGAAGAAATGCGTTTGTTGCGGATGGAAAAAGTAAGGAATTTTATTTGGATGCTACTGATTTAGATCCTGCAAGTACTTTTATATGTACAGCTGAGGTTAATGGTGTAAATATGGTTGAAAGCATTAATTTTGAAGTAGATAGAGAAAAGGGGATTGTAACGTTTGGTTCTGCACCTGAAGCACCGTTATCTGATGGAAGTGATAACGTGTATATTACTTTTAGTAAAACAGTACCAGGGTATGCTGATAGAATACTTAAATCTAATTTATTATGTGAATTTGATAATAGAATATTCTTTAGCGGAAATGAGGATTATCCTAATGCCGTATTCCATACTGAATTAAATGATCCAAGATTTATAGCGGATTTAAATTATTATACTGAAGGTACGGATTTTAAAAAAGTCAAAGCTATGGTACCGGGAAATAATGCTTTATGGGTTTTTAAAGAACCTAATCAAGGTAATACGACTGCATTTTATCATACTCCGGTAATAGATGATGAATATGGAAAAGTTTATCCATCTAGTCATTCTACAATATCAACAGGATGTATATCAACAGGAATAAATTTTAACGATGATATAGTATTCTTTTCAGAACGTGGAATGGAAGGAATTTCAGGAGATATAGGAAGTGAACAGTTTTTAACTCATAGATCTACTTTAGTAGATAGTAAACTAACAAATGAAGCTAATTATGAAAATATGCAGTTAACCGAATATAATGGATATTTACTCTGCTTGGTTAATAATCATATATACTTAGCAGATTCAAGACAAAAATATTCAAATACCAATGATAATTCAGTTGAATATGAATGGTATTATTGGGAATTACCTTTTGATATACGCTTTTTAAAAGAATATAGAAATAAACTATTCATAATTACTATGGATGGTATTATTTACGAATTAAAAGGCATTTATGATGATAGCTTAAACATTAATTCAATTTGGACTCTTCCAGAAACTAATTTTGGAAGTGATGCTTATTTAAAAACATCTAATAAACGCGGTGGGGTGGCTATTGTAAAAAAAATGAATAATGATTCTATTACAGTAAAGACAAAGACTAGCAAAGAAGAGGAAGAAGAAATTTCTAGCTATTCTGATAAGAAAGGGTATATAGTATATAGAATAAAAAAGAAAAAATGGTCATTTATTCAATTTAGTTTTAGTTCGAATAAACCTTTCGGACTTTTTTCTTGTACATTAGAAGCTTTTATAGGTGGATATGTAAAACGATAGGAGGTATTTAAGTGAATTATAATGATGAACGTATAGTTAAACTGCAAAATGAGAAAAATGAAGCTCTAAATCAGTCTAATAATGTATATAATGATTTGATTAATCAGAATAAAACGTTAACTGAACAGCAAAACGCTTATATGAATGAGTGGAAAACAACACAAGATGCTTTGGTTAATAAGCAAACAGAATTTAATGTAAATGAATTAGAAAGAAAAAAGGAAGAAGCAGAAAAGGATTATCAAAAGGAAGCTAAAGCCTCAAATGTAGAATATCAAAAGTTTATAAATCCTACAGGAGTGCAAGCAGAATATCAAGCTAGTAAAGGTTTAAATAATACTGGTTATAGTGAATCAACTAAAGTTAATGCTTGGAATACTACTCAAAATAGAATTGCAACAGCACGTGATTCTCTTAATAGAACTAAAGTGGAATTTGATTCTCAAATTACTCAAGCTAGATTAAAAGGCGACGCACAGCTTGCAGAAAATGCGTTAAAAGTATTAGAAACAAAAATGGAAAATTCATTAAGAGAATTTGAAACGTATTCTACTTTAAAACAAAACTTATTACAAAATAATCAAACTATAGATAATACTTATTATGATAGATATCAAGATGTATTTGCACAACAAAATTGGGAAGCGGAACAAGCGGAAGCTAGAAGACAATGGGAAGCTGAAATGGCATACCAAAAAGAAAGAGATAGAATCGCAGACGAGCAATGGCAAAAAGAATATGCATTATCAGTTGCAACTGCTAAAAAAAGTTCTAGTAGAAGTTCAGGTGGAAGTTCTTATAGTTTAAGTGGTAGCAATTACGCTGTAAATACTGCTTATTATCAAGGAAATTTAAATCCAGATGCTAATACTTATGGAACTTTTAGCAATGGATATCAGCCTAAAGGTATAAGTGGTCATGGCAATTTAAGTAAAACTGGTGATACAGTTACATTTAATACACAAACGTTAGGAGGACAAGGTCAAACCGTAACACAAAATCTATGGAAAGCTGATGATGGCACTAAATGGTATTGGGATGGAAGATATAATAAATATATTCAAAAAAAGTAGGTGATTAAATGGCAAATTATGTCATAAATGATGATGGATCGTGGTCTAAAAAAAAGAAAAAAAATTCAGGAACTGATTATATTATAAATAGTGACGGTTCTTGGAGTAAACAAAAAGAATCAATAGAAAAAGAAGATAATTCTAAAAATAGATTACAGGAAATTAAAAATAAAAGAAAAGAAACTCAAAATGAATACAATAAAGCTTTAAGTGCTAGAAAAAAAGCGTATGAGGAATGGAATAAAAAGCAACGTTCTAAAATGAGTTTTTTAGGCAAAGTCGGTGATACTTTAAAAGATGCCGTATCAAGTAAAGAAGAAAAAGAATTTAATAAAAAATATGATAATAAAAAAATAAATAGTTTAAGAAAACAATTAGAAATAGACAATTATATGGCCGATAAAGAGGCTGTAAAAAATAAAAAGGTTACTGCTATAGATAAAATTACAGAACCGTTATTTTCAGGAATAAATGAAGCTAACAAATCTATGAATACTACTGTTCAAAAGATTGGTTCTTCTACTCCAATTAGTAGTTATGAAACGCCAAGAGTTAAATTACCTGATTATGGTGAAATGTATTACGATAAAGTTCGTAACAATACTAAAAGTAAGTTAGGAAAAGTATATCAAGATTTAACATATACGACTGGTAATATGCTACCGTCTATTGTTATGCCTGGAACGAAACTTGCTTTAGGAACTACAGCAGTTACTAGTTTTGGAAGCTCATATAACCAAGCTAAAAGAGAAGGTAAAACTGAAAGTCAATCTACTAAGTATGGTATTGCAAAAGCAGGATTAGAAACTGGATTACAAAAAGTTTTAGGAGGATTGTCTAGTGTCTATGGTAAATCGGCTTTAGGAAAAGTTGCAGGAGAAAAAGTGGATAAGGCTCTTAGTAAAATTATTTCTTCACCAGTTGCCAGAAAAATTATAAGTGAAGCAGGCAGTGAATTTTCTGAAGAATATTTACAAGAAATTTTAGATCCAGTAATAAGAAATATAACACTTGATGAAAATAATAAATTTAAACCTTTCACAGAAGAGGCTTTATATAGCGGAATGCTTGGTGCTCTAAATTCAGGGTTAATTAATTCTGTAGGTTTTATAAATTCTAATAATAGTGAGAAATCAAAATCTAATATTGATTTGAACGAGAACAATTATAATATATCAGATGATTTAAGAAAGGAAATACTACTAAAAACTAATAATGCTATAAAAAAAGATCCATCTATTCAAATGGTACCAATTGATGAAATATTATCATTGAAAACGTCAGATGGGGGCTATAGAATCGAAAAACATATTAAAGAAACTCAGGAAAGTATTAAAAAAAATGGTATATTAAATCCGATTGAATTAGAAAAGGATGGTAAAGGTAATCTTAGAATTTATGATGGTAATCATAGATTAGAAATAGCCAAAAAATTTGGATTAGAGCAAGTCCCTGTAAAGTACGACCAAAAATCATTTGAAAAAAATAGTGATATTCTATATAATAAAGACAATGGAACGAATATAGGAGATTTTTATGAAAAGAATGACACTAACTCAAATGAGATTATTAATAATGATGTACAAAACGAAAATATCAATGCAAGTAGCAATAGTAATCAGTATGTTTTTAACAGAGAAAAAACAACAAAAGAGAATGATAGCTTATTTGAAAAGGTTCAAGGATATAATGACAAATCACCAAGCACTCCAAGAAATGGGGAAAATATTGGAAATGCGGGATTGGGTAAGAAATCCAGAGTATATGATGGAAATGTATACAAGACAAAAAATGAAGGACTATTAGAAAATAGTTCTTTTTTTAACGTTCCATCATATAAAAATTTAAATCCAAACGAAATATCAAAACTTACAAAAGAAAATGCTAATACTACGCCTAATATTCCTTCATATAAAACTATAAATAAGAATAATAATGGTGATAGTCACTTTTTTAATAATATTGAAACTAAAACAAATTTTATTAATGAAGAAGCTAAAACAAAAATATTATCAGATGATGAAGTTAAATATTATGATAAAGTTACAAATAGAGAATCGCTTAATAAAGCCTTAGACAGATTAAATACAGATGGAGAATCAGAAACTTTAAATTGGTTTAATAAAGATTCGAAAAAGATAGATCCTACTGATGTAGCAGAAGGCTGGATTTTACTTAAACAATATCAAGATAGTGGAAACTATGACGCTATGGTTCAAGTTGCTAAAAAAATGAGAGAAATGGGTACTCAAGCAGGTCAGACTGTACAAGCATTTAATATTATGGAAAGATTAACTCCAGAGGGAATGGTTAAGTATGCCCAAAGTGAGTTGCAAGAAGCCTATGACCAAATGGTTAAGAATAAAAGTAGAGAATGGATTGAAAAGAATAGGAATAAATTTGATTTAACTCCTGATGAAACAAAATTTATTATTGATAAAATGCAAGAATTACAGGGAATAAATGATGAATATCAAAGAAAAGTAAATCTTGCTGAAATACAAAAAGTAATAACAGATAAGTTACCACCTTCTAAAGGTGCTGGTATAAAAGCATGGATGCGTATATCAATGTTATTTAATCCGAAAACTCAAGTTAGAAATGTTTTAGGAAATGCAGTTATAGCACCTGTTAACTATTTTAGTGATTTGATTTCAAGTAGTGTAGATAAGCAAATTTCTAAAAAAACCGGTGTTAGAACTACTGGTAAGGCTAATTTAAAAAACTATTCAAAAGGTTTCAAAACAGGTTTATATCAAAGTTATAATGACTTTAAAAAAGGAATTAATACTAGAGATATTGAAGGCAATCGTTTTGAAATAGGCGAAGGAAAGTCCTTTAATGATAATACAGCAATTGGTAAAAAATTAAATAAAGTTGATAATCTTCTTAGCTTTATGCTTGATGCTGGTGATAGAGGATTCTATGAAGCTTCATTCACTAATTCAATAAATAATCAATTAATTTTAAATAATACTAATATACCTACTCAAGAAATGATAGATATTGCAACTTCTGAAGCACTTCAAAGAACATGGCAAGATAATAATGGATATACAACATTTGTTATGAATATACGTAAAGGTTTAAATAAGGTTGGTATGAATGGCTATGGATTAGGAGATATTTTAATACCATTTGCCAAAACACCAGCGAATTTAACTAAAGCCTTAGTTGATTATTCACCGGCTGGTATGATAAAAACCATAAATGAGGGGATTAATTTAAAAAGATCTTTAAAAAATGGCCAATATGATGTTAAAATGCAACATCAATTTGTACAAGATTTAGGAAAAGCTACAGCTGGAACTATGTTATATATGTTAGGTTATGCTTTGGCAAAGGCCGGTATTACTAGTGGAGAAAGCGATGATGATAAAGATGTTTCTAATTTTATGAAAAATACTTTAGGTATTAGCAATTATTCAATAAAGATAGGAAATAAATCATTCAGTTATGATTGGGCACAACCAGTCGCTGGACCTTTAGCGATAACCGCTAATATTGTAAAAAAGAATAAAGAGGGAGCTGAATTACACGAAAATATATTAAGTTCATTAGATACTGCTGGTAATATTTTATTAGAACAGTCTTTTTTAGATAGTATAAACACAGTATTTTCTAATAACGATGGTATTGCAACAGGATTGCAAGAAGCCATTCTGGAGTTGCCTTCAAGATCTATTCCTACGTTATCTAAACAGATTGTAGATTTGACTGATAAGAAATCAAGAACATCTTTTGAATATAATAAACCTTTGGAATCTGCTATAAATCAAATAAAAGCAAAAATACCAGGATTAAGTAAAACTTTAGCACCTGTTAAGGATACATTAGGACGTGATGTAGAACGATATGGGGGCAAAAATAATATATTTAATGTATTTTTAAATCCAGCAAATGTTAATTCAAATAATGTTAGCGAAAGTGCAAAAGAAATATATCACTTATATAAACAAACTGGCGATAAAACTATTATGCCAAGAGTTGCACCATATTATGAAAATAATAAAGGTAAAAAAATACAAATTTCTTCTCAACAAAGAGCTGATATGCAAAAAATTTCAGGCGAAATAGCTGAAGAAAATATAAAGAAAGTAATAAACAATGAACGTTATAAAAAAATGAGTGATTCTGATAAAGTAGAAGTTATCAATGATATTGTCAATTATGCATATGTTAAAGCTAAAAAAGAAGTATTAAATATAAATATGTCAAAACAATATAACAAATTGAATGAATATATAGCTACGGGTGGAAATGTTTATGATTACTACGCTAATAGGGAAGAAATAAATTACTCATTACAAAATCCTAAATCTTATAAAAAATTGAAGGAAGCTAATTTTGACTATTATGAATTTAAAAATAAAAGTAAAAAACTTTCTAAAATATATGAAAGTAGTTTAGAATCTGGTACAAAAAAAGCTTCTATTTCTAATCAAATATTAGGCATGAATTTGTCTGACAAACAAAAAGCAGTTTTATATTCTAAATATTATAACGATACAGAAGAAATTATAAATTCTAAAATTCCGATGAATGCTTATTTATCTCTTCAAAGTAAAATTGCCGGTCTTAAAGGAGATGAAGATCCAAAAAGTTCTATAAAAGGAAAAACAATTAGTGGTAGTAAGAAACAAAAGGTTCTTTTAAATATTTCACAAACAAACGGTCTTAACAAAACACAAAAATTGTTATTGACTTACTTGAGTGGATATTCAGTATCTAATGGTGATTATAAGGGTGTAACAAAAGAATCTGCTAGACAAGAAGTTTTTAAATATGTTGATTCTTTAAATCTAGGTAAAAAAGAGAAAACTGATATTCTTGAAAAAGCAGGATATAAAATATATAAAAACGGAAGGATTGGTTGGTAATGAACCCGCAGGATAGAACAGGCGTTAGAACGGCATT
Source organism: uncultured Bacilli bacterium (assembly GCA_910580185.1). Taxonomy (GTDB): domain Bacteria; phylum Bacillota_I; class Bacilli_A; order RF39; family UBA660; genus Aphodocola. Next base: position 64,828 of record CAJTWC010000001.1, on the reverse strand, counting down.
GGATATCGAAAGAAAATATAATCTAAAAGGTATGACAAAAGCTGTAGAAATGCAAAAAGATAATTTATATAAATTGGATGTTAATTTAAATTCTTTTGTAAATGCAATAACAAAGGATTTAGATAATTTACAAGACCAGGTAGATGGAAATATTACTACCTGGTTTTATAATGGGGAACCTACTTTAGAAACTTATCCGACAACCGAATGGAAATCAGAAGAATATAATATCCATTTAGGTGATTTATATTATGATTCTAATACAGGTTATTCATATAGGTTTACATTAAATGATAATGTTTATGATTGGAAAAAGTTAACAGACACTGATGTTACTAAAGCTCTTGCTATGGCTAATAGTGCGAAGGATACCGCTGATTCAAAAAGGAGAATTTTTATTGAGACTCCAACTGTTCCATATGACAATGGTGATATGTGGATAAAAAATGAAGAAATTTATATATGTCAAATTTCTAAAGATATTAATCAAGCATTTAATGAAAATGATTTTATTGTTGCCACGAAATATACAGATAATACATTAGCTAATCAAGTTAATGATAGAGTGACTGTTGTCGCTGGGCAAGTAACTACTATAGAACAAAATGTTTCAAAAATTTCGGCTGAAATGGAGGATTCTAGATATTATGTAGATGAGGAAGGTAATAAAATCCTTATTACTGAACAAATAAATAAATTAACAGCGTCAGCCTATGGCCTTAATCAAGTAACATCAAATGTAGGTGGAAACAACATTTTTAGAAATGTTGGATTATGGTTTACCGATACACCTGAAAACCCTAATACATATTTAAATTCTTATACTTATTGTAATTATAACCAAAATTCTTCAAGTGATTTTATAAATATATTATTTCCTATATCAGAAACAGAAAGCCAATATATTAGAAATGATAATTTAATGAGTGTTAATTCTTCTTATCAATACAACATAAGTTTACCTACAACAGATTATGAAATTAATTCTGAAACATATTTACTTGAATTGGATTCAAATCAGAATGTACAAAAAAATAACGATGAAATAATAATGCACTCTTTGGTTACTGGCGATAATTATATAAATTTAGATGTTTCTACTAAATATATATGTTTACTAATAAAAAAGACATCTGTCAATAGAAATATAGAAGTTGGAGATAATTTAAGTGGGGTAACTGTATATTCTAGTATACCTGATAATTTCTATTTATATCTTCAAACTCAGCTTATTAGCGAACAAACTTTTGTAAAAACAAGTTCGGATAATATTTTACATATTAAATCACAATTAGCAAAAGGATTATATTATGTAGGATGTAATACTGTAAATAATGCAACTGCAGGAGCGACTCCTTATCCGTTATTTTATGCTAAAAATGATATGGCAACTATTAATGAAAGTAGTTTAACATTAGCAGATGATTTTGGGGTAGTATCCGAAATTAATTCATCAAGTCCAGTATATCAATACTTAACCATTGGACAAGATGAAACTTTATCGTTAGAAGATTTAAAAAATTATTTGAAAGAAACAAAATTAGAAATTAGTAATTTATCTGAAAATTATGAATTTTGGAATGGAAACGTTGTTAAATCAAGCAATGACAATTCGGATAGTTATACATCAATGCTATTACAAAAAGGAGTATTATTTCAAGAACAAGAAGTACCTAACGGAAATTATTCTGTTAGTTTTTTTTATCAGAAGTTAAATACTTTAGCGAATGCAAGTGTTGTTATAAATGATAAAGAATATTCACTTGATAGTACTGAAATAAAACAATTTTATACTGGCGAAAAAGATAAAGAAACAGAAGAATATATAACACAACCAATAGTAGTTACTTCTAACCATATCAAGATTGAGTTCAAATGTGATGTAAACAATGGCGTAGAGATTTGGGATTTGATGTGTAACAAAGGAACTGTTAAGTTAGCATGGTCTCAGAACCAAAATGAAACAACTACAGAAACAGTTAATATTTCAAAAGGTATTACTATTACTTCAACTAATATAGAAGCAATTTTTAAAGCTAATGCTAACGGAATTAAGATACTTACTTTGCAAGGCGCAACCGTTGCTTATTTCACTGATAAAGGAATGAGTACGAATGAATTAGTTGTAAAAAATAAAGCTGAAATAACTGGTATGTTATGTCAAAAGGTAGGTAATCAAAGATGGATTTCGTGGATTTAGAGGTGATATAAATGGCAATAAATGGTTCAATGGTAACAGGCTCATCAAATGGTAGAAGTATTCGATTTGATTGGTGGGTAAATAGACAAGATATATCAGGTAATTATACAGAAATTGGATGGAATTTAGTAGGAGATGGAACATACACAGGAACTAATAACCAGGGATGGATAGCATGTGGCCCATTTGATTTATGGATTGCAGGAACTCAGTTTTATAAGAGCGATAGGTTGCATGTTAAAAAAGGTGATGTAGTAAATAGTGGAACACATATTTTGTATCATGATAATAGTGGTAATTGTACATTTACTGCTGCAATGTCTTGCGCTGTTTCATCTAGTAGTATTAATGTATCTACTGGAGATCATTCTTGGCCTTTACCTACTATACCAAGACAAGCAAATGTTACAGGATACTGGGATTTCAATGATGAACAGAATCCTACGATAACATTTAATAATCCTGGTGGCTTTAGAATAAATGCAAGATTAGAATTCTCAGGTGTTAATATAAGAAGGGATAACATTTCTAATACAGGTAGTTATACATTTAGTTTAACTGATGCTGAAAGAAAATTATTAAGACAAAAATGTAATGGAAATTCTATAACAGTACGTGGTGTAATAGCTACTTGTATCGGAGGAACAACTGAAAATTACTGGAGTTATTGGGATAGAACTATGACCATTGTTAATGGTAATCCTACTTTTAGTAATTTTACTTTTGAAGATGTGAATAGTAAAACGTTTGCTTTAACTGGTAATAATCAAAATGTTATTAAAGGATATTCAAACATAAAAGTAACAATACCAGTTGTTAACAAAGCTACCGCTAAAAAAGAAGCAACAATGAGTAAATATAGATTTACGTCTGGAGATAAGAATTCACCTGATTCTATGTTATATAGTGAAACTGATGCGGTTGTTGGAACAATAAATGGCACGCCAAATGGAACACTCAATGTGTATGCAATAGATAGTCGTAATAACTCGACGTTAGTGACCAAATTAGCTAACCAAGTTATAGATTATACACCTTTAACGAAAGGCGAAATCGAAATAGGTCGTAATAATGGAGTATCTGAGCAAGTTACATTAAAATTTAATGGGCTAATAAATGTTATTAATTTTGGTGTTAAAACTAATGCAATTAAATCAGCTAAATTTAGGTATAGGTCAACTGAAACAGGTTCTGAATGGTCTATACCAGAAAGTTTAGATGTTATTGTAAATGATAGTACTTTCTTGTTTGAAGGACTAGTTAAAGGTGATACTGAAGGTTTAGGATTTAATGTAGCTAATTCTTATGAAATAGAGGTTATAGTCGAAGACGAATTATCAAGTGTAACATATACTGATAAATTCGGTTCTGGTACACCTAACTTAGCGCTTGCAAAACAAGGCACTGGAATAATGGGACCATATGATGAAGAAGTAGGTGGAAAGTTTCAAGTGGGCGGTAAATGTTACGACAAGAATATTATGACGATTTTTTCAACTAGCCGTTTCGATATATCTGGTACGGAAAAAAGATTAACGAAATTGACATCTGAAATATCTGTTGGGGATAAACTAACACTTAGTAATAGTTCAATAAAAATTGGAAAAGGTGTTAAAAAAGTATTAGTATCAGCAACTATATCTTGGTGGATGAGTACAAAATATTATCAAACTAGAATAGAGATAAGAAATCAATCAAATAAGATATTAGCTAGAGCATGGTATGAAACTAGAGAAGACCAGTACACGACAGATAGTATGCATGTTACTCCATTCTTGACAGAAGTTAACGAGGGAGATGAAATCTCATTATGGTTTGGTAATGGCTCTGATTTATCGGTTGGCATTTTAGGCGATGCTAGAAGTACATTTTTAACCGTTGAGGTTGTAGAGTAGGAGATATTATGTTTAAAGAATTATTTGAAAACGAAGTAGAATACAAAAATGCTTTGAAAGTAAGAAATGCTAGACAATATTTAAATGATACTGATTATATAGCAAACAAAATAAGTGAATATCAGTTTCTTGGGAAAGAACTTGATAACGATTATAGTGAAACTTTACAAAAAAGAGAAGAAGCTAGAGAGGTAATAAGAAAATTTGAAAAAAGGAAGTGATGGGCAGTGTTAAAAGCTAGTGGTAAAACAATAATTATGAATGAAGGTGATTATGGATTAGGATTACCATTTAAAATAACCGGTAAAGATGTTTTAACAACGGATACATTTAAATTTACTATTAAAGAAAATGAATATTCTGATGATATTATTTATGAAAAAGAATTTACAAATCTTTCAAATGAAGATGATGGATTTGTTTTTATTTTATCTTTTTCTAAAGAAGAATCAGAAAAAATAAGTTTTGGTGAATATGTATATGGAATAAAACAATATAGAAATGATAAATTCATAAATACAATACTAAACAAGGCTAAATTTAAAGTAGAAAAAGGAGTTTAAAATGAAACAAGAAATATTAGTAGAAATATCATCACCCGCGAGTGTTGATATTGAAAATGAGAATATTGATTTTAAAGGTCCACCTGGTGCATCAGCTTATCAAATAGCTTTAGATAATGGCTTTATTGGGACTGAAAAAGAATGGCTACTTAGTTTAAAGGGTCCTAAAGGTGATATAGGTCCACAAGGTCCAATCGGAGCAACTGGGAAGGATGGAGCAATTGGTCCGCAAGGATTAAAAGGTGATAAAGGAGATAAAGGAGATACTGGACCAAAAGGAGAAAATGGTAAAGATGGAAGTATTGGACCAAAGGGTGAAACTGGACCTCAAGGAACATCGGGAGAAAATGGGGCAACATTTACACCAGCTGTTTCTCTTGCAGGATTACTGACTTGGTCTAACGATAAGGGTCTTACGAATCCTGTGGCGGTCAATATAAAGGGGCCAAAAGGCGATACAGGCTCTCAAGGGCCAAAAGGTGAGCAAGGATTAGCTGGTGAAGATGGATTAATAACATCGATTGATAGTAGTTATTTGAAAGTTGAAAATGGTAAATTATCTTTAAATTATGAAACGTTATTATCAACATTAAAAAATATATTTATTTCCCAAGTTAATGCGACTACTGATTCTCTATGGATAGGAACTCAAGAAGAATATGATAATATTGATACTAAAAATCCTCAAACAACATACATAATTAAAGGAAATGAATAATATATGGATAAAATAGAGAAAAATGGATTAGTATATAATAAAATTATTCAATCTAATATTGAGTTCAATAAAATTATGTTAAATAACGAATTATATTGGAAAAAACAAGAAAGCATTCCTTCAGATACTACCCCACCTGTTTATACTGCTTTAAGAATAATGGGTGGAATTCGTAATGCTGCAGATAATACTTATTATGCAAATTCGACACACAACGTAACTATATATGTTAATTTTGGAGAAAAACTATTTATTAAACCAAAAGCAAAGATAGGGACTAAAGAGTGGGAATTATCTAGTGAAGCTCCAAGTGGAACTGGATATATGTATTATAAAGCTATTCATGCAAGCGAACTGGAAGATGGTCTAGTTAACTTTGAAATTTATGGATATGCAGATGAAGCAGGAAATGTTGGAAGAACATTAACTAACGCTGATATCACACTTTCATCCCAAAGCAGAGTTATAGTCGATAAAGTGGCTCCTACGTTGAATTTTGGTAACGGCTCTATTTCAGAAAGTAAATTAATAAAAGTGACTGATGATAATTTTAATTATATGACTATTAAGAATACTGTATCTTCTCAAACAGATACAATTTATGAGAAAGAATATGAATTATCATATGAAAATGCAGATAATTTAAGATTTGATATAACTGCTTACGATAAAGCAAATAATACATCGCCAACTAGAAATTATTTCATAGATAATGTTTCGCCAAAAATAATTGGAATAGCTATTCAAAACGAGCAAGATGTAGCTTTAGAAAATAATGGGACATATAGTAAGGTTGATTTAAAAGTATCAGACGGTAGTTTAAAAACTGTAGTAATCACTAAAGATTCTCAAGAAGTAGTAAATGAGAAATTTAATGATAATTATAATTCAGCTATAATTTTAAAATATGAAAACTCATTTAATGAAGAAGGATTATATACTGTTAAAGCAACAGATAGGGTTGGACATATAAGTCAAATTTCATTTACTTTAGCCAAAATATCTGAGATAATTCCGTTAAAGGTTGTGTATTCAACACTTGATTTTAGTGGAACAGATAAAACTCCAACGAAAATCAACAACATATATTATTACTATATGAAAAATGGAGATAGTGCTACATTTAGAATTCAATTAAATAAAGGATTATTAAGAGAGCCAACTTTAACTATTGGCAATATCAATATAAAATTAGCTTTAAAAACAAGTAATGAAAATGGGTACATATATGAAAGTAAATTCACTATTTCTGAAAACGAAAGCGAGTTAACCGAGGGAACGTTAAATATAAGATTATCAGATGTAGTAGATAAAAATGGCAATGAAATAACAGACGAATTGATTTTAAATCAAACTAAAACAAGTAATTCACGGTCAATAATATATGATAGAACAAAACCTGTTATAAATATTAATGGTGATGCAACTGTAGAATTAAGTCAAGGAAGTACTTATAATGAGTTAGGAGCAGAAGTTACGGACAATATAGATGCTACATTAGAAATTCAACCATCATATGTAAATAAATATACTTTAGATGGTTCGTTTATACAAAGAGTTACCGAAGTAGATACCAATTCTACAGGTAGATATAATGTAGTATATACGTACACTGACAAAGCTGGCAATCAAGCTAGTTCAAAAACTAAAATTGTATGGGTAAGGTAAAAGTGAATTTATGGAAAAAGTTTTGGGGAAGAAAATATAAAATAATATATGTAAAAGAAGGACTTAAAGAAAATGAAGTCCTTTTTTTAGGTCATAAAATATATATAAAGGAAGGTAAAAGATGAGTGAAGGAATAATAGGATCATTGATAACTGGTGGATTAGCACTAATAGGAGTTGTTATAACTAACTTAAGTTCAAATAAAAAAGTAGTAACAGATATTAAAGCAGAGGTAGAAAGAAACCAAGCTGTAACTGATACTAAGATAGAAGAACTTACACGTGAAGTTAGAGAACATAATAATTTTGCTAGGCGTATGCCAGTTGTAGAAGAACAAATAAAAGTAATAAATCATCGAATTAAAGATTTAGAGAAAGAAGGTAAATAATATGGAAATAACTTATGTAATAATAATAGGAATTGTAACTTATATTTTAGGAGCTATAACAAAACTTTTTATAGAAAAAGTACCAAATAAATATATTCCTATACAGAATGTAATTATAGGGGTAATAGCAAGCTTAATTTGTTATTTTACTAAAATAGAGCCTGATATGTTACAATCATTTGTTTTATGCTTAGTGGCTTCAATGGGGGCTGGTGGCATAGCAGACTTAACTAAAACAAGAAAAGGAAGTGAATAGGATATGTTAAAAGGAATAGATATTAGTCATCATCAAAGAAATATTGATTTATCAAAAATAGAAACAGACTTTGTTATTTGCAAAGCAACAGAAGGAAATGGTTATACAGATGAATGTTGTGATAAATTTTATCAACAAGCCAAAAAATTAGGTAAAAAATTAGGTATATATCATTTTGCTAGACCTGATTTAGGAAATACTGCAATAGCAGAGGCTGATTGGTTTTTAAAAGAAACAAAGGGGTACCATAATGAGGCTATATTGGTTTTAGATTGGGAAGCTAAAGCTTTAAACTATCCTATAAGTTGGGCAAAAGAATGGATGGATAGAGTTTACGAAAAAACTGGTATTAAACCAATTTTGTATATTTCAGAAAGTCCGGCAAATTCTAAAGACTGGTCTAGTGTTGCAAATGCTGATTATGGTATTTGGGTAGCTAAATATAGTTCTAAGGCACCAAATCTTAAACATTGGAAGTTTTATTGTATGTGGCAATATACATCAAAAGGATCATTGCAAGGTTATAGTGGTAATCTTGATTTAGATTATTTCTATGGAGATAATATTGCTTGGGATAAATATGCTTCTAAATCTGGTGATAATATATCAACGCAGCCTGAGCCTGTAAAAAAAACTAATGAAGAAATAGCAAATGAAATAATAAATGATAAAGATAATGTTAAATGGGGGACAACTGATACCAATCCTACTAGAAAACAAAGATTAGAAAGTGCTGGTTATGATTATAATGCAGTGCAATCAATTGTTAATCAAAAGTTAAAAGTTAATAAAGCGACTACGTCTGCTATATATCATATAGTAAAAAAAGGCGAGATTTTAAGTAAAATTGCATCAAGATATGGAACGACTGCTAATAAAATAGCTTCATTAAATTCATCAATAAAAGATATTAATAAAATCTATGCTGGTCAAAAGATAAGAATAAAATAATAAAAACCTGGATTAATTTCCAGGTTCTTTTTTTATGCAATCATGTTATAATTAAATTGCTCATTACGAGCATTTTCGATTTTTGTCTGGACTAGGTTAACTAGTCCCTTTTTATTGGCAAAAAAGTAGCAAAAACCAGCAAAAGTTGCAAATTACGACATAACGAAGTGATAGTATATACAACTCGAAAGGGAGGTTTTGAAATGAAACATATGAATAGAATAGAAGTAGAGGAATTTACTGATAAATATTTTCCTAATTATAAGGGAGACATAAGAAGAATATCTTATATTGTTTATGAAGATAGAATAGAGTATTTAATTAACGAGCATTATTTATATATAATTTAATTAGATAAGGTGTTAGTATAGCCCTTGTCTTTTTTTATAAATTTGAAACCAAATCTAAACCAACAGACCCTATATTTTAGTGGTATTGTATGCCCATTATTTCCTTATTTTTCAACGTTATTCCTACTAAATTGCTTTTCCTGTCTTTCCGACCATTAGAAAGTAACTATTCATTGATTTGAGTAGTTTTTTTGTGGAAAACTTTGCAACCTCACGTGATAATAAAAAGTACATTTAATTAAACGTACTTTTTATCTTTTATATCGTATTTATCATATAGTTTTAACAAATCACATTCTTTAATACCAAAAGTTATTCCATGATCATGCTCTTGTCCTATTTTAGGACCGCTTTTAAAAACACCAAGTTGTATATCAATCCTTATTTGACCTCTATTTATTAGATTTAAGAAAGTATTAAAGTCCTTTAACTTATAAAATTCTATATCATAATATCTGTAATAAATTTTTTCGTTGGTTCTTTTTGGCCAAGCCTTTATTAATGCTAAAACATTCATTTTTCTAAATAGAGTTTCTTTAACATCTGAAAAATACCAAAATGTATCTTTGTCAATTAAATTATTATTCTTATCATAAACACATAAATATATTTTTTTATTTTCATAATCTACTTCTTGTGAAATTTTATACCCATTTTTTAACTCATTTTTATATTTTGCCCATGCAGATTTATTTAATACTTTAACATTAGGGAAATCTATATCTTTATATCCAAATTTATCACGTAATCTTTTAGTTTCAAAAAAACCGCTACCGCTAGGTACTAAGGAAAATAAAGTGATATAAGTTTTACTAAAACCATGCTTTGCTTTTATTTCTACACCATTATAGTCTGAAACTTGAAAATTATCATTTTCTTTACCTAATAATTTTTCAAAAGTTAGACCGATATTTCCTCTTCCTTTAGAAGTGCTTTCTATGTATCCCATCTTTTTAATCTTTTCAAATTTTTCTTTTAGCTCTTTAATTGTTGCATCTATTTTTTTTTCTGTCATTTTTTCTCCTTTTTTTGTTTTGTTATGATACTAGATTTAATTGTCGAATATCATCACAAATTGAAATACAAAATAAAAAAAACAAAAAAATTTGATTAAAGACATGATATAATAAAGCAAGAGGTGTTAATATGAAATTAGTATCATGGAATGTAGCAGGTTTTCGGGCTTGCTTAAAAAAAGGATTTGAAGATTTTTTCTATGCTTGTGATGCTGATGTTTATTGTTTGCAAGAAGTAAAGGCAGAATTAGATCAAATTGATTTTGAACCTAAGGACTATTATTGTTATATTAATCCCGCAGAGAAAAAAGGATATTCTGGAACCCTTATTTATACATTATATGAACCAATCAGTGTCACTTATGGTTTAGGCGTCGAAGAACATGATCATGAAGGTAGGGTAATAACTTTAGAATTTGAAGATTATTATTTAGTAAATCAGTATGTTCCAAACGTAAAAAGAGATTTATCAAGACTTGATTATAGGATGACTTGGGAAGAGGATTTAAAAAAGTATCTTAAAAAATTAGAAGAGAAAAAACCAGTAGTAGTTTGTGGTGATTTTAATGTTGCACATACTGAAATGGATATTAAAAATGCTAAAGCTAATATTGGTAATGCTGGCTTCACTTATGAAGAAAGGGATAAATTTACTAAACTTTTAGAAAGCGGATTTATTGATACTTATAGACATTTTAATCCTGATAAAGATGATGCATTTTCCTGGTGGAGCTATATAGGCGGGTGTCGTGCCAGAAACATTGGATGGAGAATTGATTATTTTATAGTGTCAGAAAAGATTATTGATAAAGTATCTAATCCCATTATATATAGTGATGTTTTTGGCAGTGACCATTGTCCTATAGGTATAGATTTAAAGCTCAAGTAAGCTTTTTTGCTCACGTAGCTCAGCTGGATAGAGTACTACCCTCCGAAGGTAGGGGTCATGAGTTCGACTCTCATCGTGAGCGCCACTTAAACGGAAAGTAGCTTAACTTGGTAGAGCGCTACGTTCGGGACGTAGAGGTTGCAGGTTCAAATCCTGTCTTTCCGACCATTTAGAAATCTGACTAGCTTTTAGTAGCTAGTTTTTTAATATAAGTTGACTTAAAAAGAAAAGGTGATAGAATATTTAACATTGATTGGAGAATTTTTATGGATGAATTAAAATTACACACATTAAATGACAGTGTTTTAGAACAAATTAAATTTATAGATAAAGATTATTTACTTTCAAATCCACTTTTATTATCATCTAATCCAAAGGGAAAGATATTATATCTAGGTCAAGAAACTAATACTTGGTATGGAAGTCATAAAGATGTTTCTTCTGCAAGAAAAATAGAAAAGCACTATGATTATTTCTTTTTAGAAAATAGAATGCCTAATAAACCTTTTTGGAGATTTATAAGAAATGCAGTACAAACTTATAATGTTGGAAATGAAGGTAATATTACTTGGGCTAATTTATTTATATGTAGTAATAAAGACAAAAAGGGAACTCCTATTCTTTTTGATAAAATAAAAGACTTATCCGTTGATTATCTTTTAAACGTAATAGATATTCTAGATATTGAAAAAGTAATAGCGGTAGTAGGACCAAAAAATCCGTATTATTCAGTATTAATGAGCTTGCTGGGAGAACTTGGATGGAACATAGAAAAATGGCCTACGTTTTTTGAACCGGTTATTTATTCAGAAAATGAAAAGTTATTTTATACATACCACCCAAATAATTTACAAAGAACTCATAATTTTGATGATGCTTGTATAAAAGTTTCAAAATTTATTAAATAAAAAATATAGGCCTAATATCAACCTATATTTTTTATATATTATAATTTAATAATTTTTTCCCATTTTAATTCTTCTTTTCCAAAGTGCCCATAATTGGTAGTTTTAGTATAAATTGGTTTTCTTAAATCTAAATAATCTATAATCCCTTTAGGTGTTAAATCAAACTTATTAATTATTTTATCTAGTATTTCATTTTCATCAATTTTATTTGTACCAAAAGTATTAACGTTTATTGATACGGGTTTTGCAACACCAATAGCATATGATAATTGTATTTCACATTTTTTTGCATATCCATTAGCAACAACGTTTTTAGCAATATGTCTAGCTATGTAAGAAGCCGATCTGTCAACTTTAGTAGCATCTTTCCCAGAAAATGCACCACCACCATGTCTTGCATATCCTCCATAAGTATCTACTATTATTTTTCTACCTGTAAGACCGCTATCTCCTAAAGGGCCACCGATTACAAACCTACCGGTTGGGTTAACAAGTATTCTTGTATTATCGTCTAATAAGTTTTTAGGTATAACTTTATTAACGATATTTTCTATAATCTCTTCTTTTAAAACTATTAAATCCTTTTCTTTTGTGTGCTGTGTTGAAATAACTACGGTATCAATTCTTTTAGGAATATCATTTTCATATTCTACCGTTACTTGTGATTTACCATCAGCACCAATGCCTTCTATTATTCCTTGTTTTCTTAACTCTGTAAGTTTTTTGGTTAGTTTATGCGCTAAAGAAATACCAAGAGGCATTAATTCTTCTGTTTCATCACATGCATATCCAAACATCATTCCCTGATCTCCAGCACCGCCAACTTCGTCGTTTGTTCCCAAAGCAATATCAGTTGATTGAGCAGATAGGTTAATAATAATATTACATGTATTATAATCAATATCATTTTCTCCAAAATACCCAATTTCTTTTATGGCATTTCTGACAACTTTTTCGATATCAATATTAGCTTTAGAAGTAATTTCTCCCGTAACGAATATAGTGTTTTTACCAGCTACACATTCACATCCAACTCTAGAGTTTTCGTCTTCTTTTAAATAAGCATCCAAAATACTATCTGAAATGTAATCACATAATTTATCAGGATGTCCTTCTGTTACACTTTCTGATGTAAATAATTTTTTCATAAAATCCTCCTTCTATATATGTATCAAAAAAAGTCTTAATGCCGTAGCACTAAGACATAATTAACAACTTATAGTTATTTATCAGTCAAAGTACTCTGACTTTGTCGGTGTTAGCACCTAACTTAATAGGTTGCTGCGGAGTCGTAAAGCCGAATCTCTCGTCCGCTCTTGATAACATATATGTAATTAGATTATAAATATATCGACATAATTTGTCAATATATTTAATAAACAAACTAAAATATAGGGAATAGACTATCTCTTTTTTTCTCTTTTGAATATTATAATAATGAAGATGCATCTTTAATATTTTGGGGGAATTTGGTTTGCGTGATATTTTGAATGTAATTTCTGATAATCTTATCCAGATACTTGGAACAATAATAACTGCTGTTTTGGGCTATGTCGGCCTTCAAGTTAAGAATATTTATCAAGGGTTCATTCAGGATAAGACAAAGAAGGAAATTGTAGAAAAAACGGTTAAGTACGTTGAACAGACTTGTAAAGATTTTTCTTGTAAAGAAAAAAAACAAATGGCTTTAGATAAGTCGTTAGAGTGGATGAAAGAAAGAAAATTGAATATTAGTGAAACAGAATTAGAAATCTTAATTGAAAGCGCGGTTAATTGTTTAGAATAAAAAAGAGGTTTGGGAAGGCCTCTTTTTTATTCAATAATTAAATTTAATTATTGATTTATAATAAAAAAATTAATTTAGGTATTGATTTTTATAAATCTTTTTGATATTATTAATATGCATTTACTTGATGCGTATTTTATCTGGGGCTTTAGCTCAGCTGGCTAGAGCGCCTCGCTTGCACCGAGGAGGTCAGGGGTTCGAATCCCCTAAGCTCCACCAGATTGAAAGTGAACCACTTATTATGAGTGGTTTTAATTTTATATAGAAAGCTTAGGGGAATGTCGAACCTAGGTTAAGAATTCTATGTTAATCTCTAATTAATATTGATATTTTAATACTTTTCTTAGGAAATTTTAAAAAAAATTAAAAAAATGTTGATTTTTTAAAATTTATATAGTAGAATTAAATAGTCAGTTTTACCAGTACTATGAAATGGGCTTGTAGCTCAGCTGGTTAGAGCGCACGCCTGATAAGCGTGAGGTCGATGGTTCAAGTCCATTCAGGCCCACCATTTTATATTTATAAACTGGCGCGTTGGTGAAGTGGTTTAACACACCGCCCTTTCACGGCGGCATTCATGGGTTCAAATCCCATACGCGTCACCATATTGTAAATAAAGTCTTTGATTAATGTCAAAGGCTTTTTATTTTCCCCCCCCATGAATGCTTGAACGGACTTGAACCATTTTAAAAAGTACTTTAAACTTATATATAAAAACAATTAATTTACAATTATTAATAAAAATGGTATTATATAGAACACTTAACTACTTAAAAGTGGGGGGAGATAATTATATGACTCTAGAACATTTTTTAATAACTAACCATGATTTATATCCATATAGTGATTTGTTTAATAAATATGGAATTGATACTTATCAGGATTTATATCATTATGTAGTGGAACTAAAAATACCAGAACTTCAAAAAGATAAGATTATTAAAGCTTTATATAAAAGAATTGAATTGAATGAGACAAATAAATGGCGTTTAATGGAAATGCCAGAATTTAAGACTTATGAAAATACTTCTTTTAATACAAATTCATTAAATAGAGTAGATGAATCTAATAAGGGCGTTGTATTACCATATAAAAGACCATCTGAATTTAGTACTTCAATATCTAGAACTATAAATAATATGAGTATTGGAGAGATTAAATATAGACTTACTCATGTTAGCGCATATGGTAAAAATCTTATAAGTGGTGTGGGAGAAGTAAAAAAAGTAAGGTTAATTGATTGCATTAAATTTTATGAAAATCATATTATTACTCTTGCAGAATACAAGTCTATGGGGAACATTTTATCACCCGAAATATTTTTTACCGATTACAATGATAAAAAGAAAATAGTAATTGAGTATAAAAATGACATAGTACAAAATTTATTAGATGGTGCAAATGATTTTGTTTTTGGCCCTGCAAGCGATTCTGAAAAAGAAAGAATGCTTGATTACATAAAAAAAGGTAACAATAAAACAACAAATGAATTTATAGATTTGATTACTAATTATAGTTTATTAGACGAACTAGAAAAAAATCCTGCTAATCCGTCTGTAGTTAAAAGGTTAAGAATATATTAATATAGGTAATCTTATCTTTAAAATATGTTAAATAGTAAAAAATAAACACAATAACAAGTAAAAGGTATTTAGATTTATTCTAAATATTTTTTATTAGAAAATTTTTATTTTATGATGGTTATTTTAATATATAATGCATAAATTTTTACATAATTACTTTACATAATCTTTTTCATAATTTAGAATTAATGCAATTCCTATCATATAACTCAAAAGGGAAGAACCCCCGTAACTAATAAATGGAAGCGTAATCCCTGTTATTGGCAGTAATCCTATATTCATGCCTATGTTTTGTATTTGTTGATATAAAATCATTGTAATAAAACCTATTATTATATACTTATGCTTTTTATCAATCGGGCTAGTAGCATATACTAATAAATTAATATCAAATAATAGTATTGTTGTAATAAGTATTACAGTACCAATAAGTCCAAAATTACTAGAATATACGGAAAATATAAAATCTGTATGAGATTCCGGAATATATATCGGAGTATTTCCAATACCAAAACCAAATAATCCAGCAGCCTTAATTGAGGCTAGCGCATTAGTAAGTTGCATACCACTTTTATTAGACCAATCAAGTAATCTATCTATTCGGTAGAAAAAAGATGTTCCAAATATATTTATAAAATTATCCTGATAGTTAAAGTAGAAGTATAAAAATCCGCCTATTAAAACACTAGCTAAAACTATAAGTATTATAAATATACTTTTTCTTATACCATATATAAATAACATTGCAAACGATATTAGAAAGTAAATTATGACCATTCCTGTATCAGGTTCTAAGAACGTAAGTATACTGGGGATTAAAGTAATCCCCATAATAATAAAGAAAACTTTCATATCATCTTTAAAGGTTCGATTACTAATTTTTTTTTCATAAGCGCTTAAAGTTTTTGCATTAATTAATATAAGTACGATTTTCATAAATTCACTTGGCTGAAAAGAGCCGATTTTAGGAATGGTAAACCAACATTTTGAACCATTAACTTCAGTACCGAAAATAAGTAAAAGAAAAAGTAAAATGTTAAAAAAAACGTATAATGGAACAGAGTAGTCTAATATTTTATATAGTTTCTTTTTTGTTGTTAAAATAATTATGAAAAAGCCTATTAGATACCATACGAATTGCTTTGTTACAATATTATTTATGTTATTTGTTAATGATATACTATATATAGTTGTTATACTCATAATAAAGAACATTATAAGTGGAATTACTATCATAGATTTTATTTTGTTTTTCATTTTTTCATCACCTCATGTATTAACTTGTTTATTTTTTCATAAAGTTTTATAGGAGGAATTAATATGAAGGATAAATTTCCAGAGATATATAAAAATAAAGTAGAAAATTTAAAATCAAAAGTTCAAAAAGAATATTATTATCATGCAAATGATATTTCTAATGAAAAGATAAAGGGAGATGTTAAAGAAGAAAATGAAAATAAAGAAGAACTTAATAATGTAGATTTAAGAAGTAAAATAAACAATATATTTAAAAGACCTGATTACGTTTATAAAGTTGATGTTAATATTATGTACAAAAATGGTGAAACTATAATGAAAAAAGTAATTGGATTTAAAAATAATTACTTAATTACAAATGATGGAGAAAAAATTTATATAAATGAAATAAGTGACATAAATTAAAAGACCACTTTACGTGGCCTTTTTTTAAACACCTTCTACGAAGGTATCACCTAAGCATTTAATGCTGCATAAACAATCTGTATTTACTGTGAAAAATGAGTTAGTAGCTGTATAAGTATTTGTTCCAGCGTCATATGTTAATACTCTTAAGGTAGCACAGCATTCATCGATTTTTTCAACTCTAAATATATTTGAAGTTGTGGCTTCTCCAGGTGTATTAGATACAGGCATTGTAAGTGGAGTACCATTACAAGTGTATAAAGTTACAGGTCTTGTATTAAAATCTACTGCGGAAGATGGCCCGAAGAAAGCTCTCGTACAAGTTTCTAGACAAGTATCTCCTGGACATACTTCATTTTGAAGAATGTTTATAACTTTTAATATTTCAGCAATACAATTGCATTTTGATCTTGAGTTAGAATCATTACACATAATATTCACCCTTTCTATCTTTTTCATTAATAGCTTATTCGAAATAAATTATTTAGTGCAAGGTAAAGGTCCTAGATTTATTAAATTTCTTATACTTGCATTTTTATATTGATTATTATATAATTCTTAATAGGTGATATAAATGATAAAATATATTATTATTTTTGCGGTTTTAATTATAATAGCGCTTGTTGTTATTAAAGCAAGTAAACCAGATTTTAAATATGAAGCTAATAAATTAGTTGAATATTTAGGTGGTATAAAAAATATTTCAAATATGGAAGTTAGTATGTCTAGGTTTAAGGTTACTGTTAAGGACACGAAAAAGGTGAATAAGGAAGGCATTCAAAAACTTGGGGCAAGGGGTATTGTTGAAATAGATAATACTTTTAAAATAATACTTCAAGATAATGCAAAAAAATTAAAAAAATGTATTGATTCATTATTAGAAGAATAAATTAATACAAAAAAATGGAATATAATACAAATTTCGACAAAATTCGATTGTTGGAGCTAGTATAATCTTATTAAGAAATGGGGGATTATATGTTAGCTTCAATTTTTTTAAATTTATTACTTATGTCATTTCCTTTTTGTTGTTATTTTATATATTTAGTTTATAGTAAGGTTATTTCTGAGAAAGAAAAAATCTTATTTTTAGATTTAGCCTTACTAACAAGCTTTTATTTAGGCGTTAGATTTGGAGATTTTAGAGGATATTTATCATTTATGATAACCATACCATTATTTATATCAATGTATAAAAAAAGAGATATTTCATCAATCATATTAATTATACTAACGTCTTTTTTCCTTTATGAATTATCAGGTATAAGTATTTATTTTTTTGCTATTAAATATTTTGTTATATTCATATTATTAAAGTTAATAAGAATAAAAACAGTAAATTTATATTTTTTATGTGAAATTCTTTTCATAATATTTATTAATGTTTTCTCATTAAAAAGTAATATGAATATTGTATACTTATTTTTATATATTATTATTTATTACATAGTTTTAAGTATGGTTGCTAATATTAGTGATAGATTTGGTAATGTAAGTAATGCATATGAAACTTTACAAAAAATAACTAAAGAAAAAAAATTATATGAATCTTTATTTAAAATAACTCATGAAATAAAAAATCCACTTGCGGTATGCAAGGGATATTTAGATATGTTTGATATAAATAATGAGGCAAAAGCAAATAAATACATAAATATAATAAACCAGGAAATAGATAGAACCTTATTATTACTTAAAGACTTTTCATCCGCGTGTAAATTGGATATAAATACTAGCTGTATGGATATTAATATGCTTCTTATGGATGTTTGTGATGAGGCAGCTTTATTAATGAGAACAAATAAGTTTAGATATGATGTAAGCGAAGATGAAATTTATATAGAAGGTGATTATAATAGATTAAAGCAGGTTTTTATTAATATATTAAAAAACGCGAAGGAATCGTTAAATAAAAACGGAAAAGTTAGTTTATGGACGGAATTACAAAAAGAATATTTTATAATTTATATTAAGGATAATGGAAAAGGTATTTCTAAAGAGGACTTAGAAAAGATAGGCACAGCCTTTTATACCACAAAGAAAAATGGGACTGGCCTTGGAGTTTGTTTTTCAAGGGAAATAGTAGAGAAGCATGGAGGAAAATTAGAATATACATCTTCAAATAATGGCACGATAGCCAAAGTAACATTACCATTAAATAAGCCATCTAATTAGATGGCTTATTTAATCTATATAAAAACATTGTAGGGTGGTTAAATAACCTTGCATTTATTTTACTAGTTCCAATACCAGGGTTAACAAAAAGTTTTGTATTTCCTATTTTTTCATAAGTTTTTTTATGTTTACTATCTATGAATAGGTCTTTAAGTTTAGGAATGTTTATTTGTCCATTATGTGTATGCCCTGATAAAACCATATCAAAATTATATTTTTTAATTTTATCAAAAGCATTTGGATTATGGGTTACTAATATTTTAAAGTTTGAAACTATATTTTCTTCTGCAAAATATTTATCTGATTTTTTATCATCTATCAAAAGTAGTGAACTATTATTACTCGGGTGTATAATTTGAAAGTTATCTTCTAAACTAATAAAACCTGATAAATTAAGTATTGAAGTAGCTTCTTCAAAGTCTTCTTCACCAGTTACATAATATTTGCCTAACTCTGATTTTATTTTCTTAAATTCTTTTGTTAGGAATTCTTTTTCTTCTTCTGTTAATTTATGATTTTTATTAATTAAATCCCCTGTGAATATAACTATATCAGGTTTTGATTGATTAATTTTTTTTACTATTTTTTTAATATCATTTTTATTTACCGAAGATGCAAAATGTAAGTCTGAAAAATGCAAAATCTTTAAACCATGCATTTGTTTTGAAATTTGTTTTGATTCTATTTTAAACTCTTTTATAAATATACCTTTAGTTCCTAAAAAAAACGAGTATAAAATAATTATTAATATTATAAGAATCAATTTTGTATGAATTTTTAATTTCTTTTTTTTCTTTGGAATTTCTTCTTTAGACATTTTATCCTCCTAGTATTTGTACCATTACTAAAATTGTATTGTGAAGCATGTGAATGATTATTGGAAGCGTTATGTTTTTTGTTTTTGAAAAAAGGTAAGCAAACGAACACCCCATCGCTCCATATGGAATAACATAAAGAAAATCTAGCGCATTGTGGTAGCTACCTAATACGTGAAGTAACCCAAAACTTAAACCACTAATTATAATATATATCCATTTAGATTTTATTAATCCTGCTAGTGATCTTCTAAAGAGCATTTCTTCAAATAAAGGTGCAACAATAGAACATGTAAATAACATATATAAAGGGGCAATTTTTATACTTTCTCTAACTAGAGCTTCATTATTTGATACGTTTTGTTTAATAATGAAACTAATTAATATTGAAGATACAGTCATTAATAAACATCCTACTATCCAACAATTTAAGGATAATAAACATCTATTAGAAAAGTTTTCCTTTAAATCCTTTATTCCTTTTTTTATTTCATCTTTAAACATCAAGATGAGAATTATCACATAAATTAAATCCGTAAGCGCAAATAAAAATATTCTAGGAGTTCTTGGAAGCGAGTTTATTTTAATTCCAAATTCTTCTAAAACTGAAAGTAGAAAACTACTTTGGTATAGTATGTAAAGTATTATTACAGAAATAAATTTATAGTTTTTTATAAACCAATTTTCTTTATTATTTGATATTTGTTTATTTTTCATATTTATTTATATCCACCTCTATTTTAAATTATAACAAAAATAAGTTGATTATAAAATGATTTAATAAAAATGTGTAAAATTTGACTTTTCTTTAGTTATAAATATAATATTTTAAACGAAAAGATGGGAGATATTATGATAAATTTAACTAAAGATGAGATAAACGAAACCAAAGCAGAAGAACATCTTCGTCAATCAATTGAATTTTTTTATAATAATGGCCACCTTCCAGAATATAATTCTAAAAACAAAGAAGAAATGAAATTATATGATTTCTTGAGAAAGATAGATTTTAAAAAATATTATTTTGATAGTACATTAATAGCTGAATATGAAAGAGTATATAAAATAAACGAAAGAGAAAAACCGAAAAGAAAAAAGCAAAAGCATATAAAAAGAGTAAGAGAAGGTATTTCTATTGCTATTAATAATTATTATAATTTTTATTTGGAATATGGTAGATTTCCTTCTGACTCTAAGTGCGCTGGCAAAGAAGAAAGAAGAATAAGCAAGGCTTATACTAGAATTTTAAATAAGGAAAATTCTAAGTATCATACTAAAAAGCACAAGAATATGATTCAAAATATTAATAATATAAAAAAAGAAATTATCATTAAATCTAAACTTGGAGTAATAAAGGAATATGTTGATTTTTATGAAGATCATAATAAGACAAGGCCCAGAAGAAAAGACGGTACTAATAACTATGATAAAAAAGTTGATGGTAAGGAAACCCAGATTGCTATTAAAATGTCTAGATTAAATTTAGAAGAAATTGAAGTGCCTAGGGATCTTAAGGAAAGGCTTGATGCTATTGAATCAATGGAAGATGAGAAATCAAGAAAAATTAAAATTAAAGCAAATGGATATATGGAAAAAATAATATTATTTATGAAAGAAAATCAAGGTACTCCATATGAAAGAAATTTAAGACAGATGAAAATAACATATAATGGAAAAGAAATAACAGCACAATCTGCATTAAAATATGTTGATAAAAACATAAATTTTGTTGATGATGAATTGTTAGAAATATATAATGGTTTTTCTTTTGTGAAAGCTCCTAAACAAAAAGATAGAAATGATAATGAATTAAAATACATCGACCAGGATGAAGATGTTATAAAGAGTAGAATTAATTCGGTTTAAGTTTTTTTTAAAGTGCAATATAAATTTCAAATGGTAGATATAAATAATAGTAATATTTTTCAGAAAAAAAGAAAATTTACACTATTATAAAAAAGGCATTGCAATCTATGTTTTTTATGTTATAATACAGTTAGCAACAAAGAGTAGGGCAAAGGTCCTGCTCTTTATATTTAAAGGAGGTATTAAATATGGTGGAAAAGGTAAAAGAACTAATTGAGAAGCCTTTGAGTGAAATTAACATTAAATTATGTGATGTTGAATATGTTAAAGAAGGTACTATGTATTTTTTAAGAGTCATAATTGATAAAGAACCATATGTTGATGTTGATACTTGTGTAGAGGCAACTAATGTTATTAATCCATTAATTGATACACTTGAAGATGAATTTGACGATTCATACGTATTAGACGTGTGTTCAGAAGAAAGAGGAGATAAGTAAAAATGAATGCAAAAGAATTTATTAAAGCTTTAAAAGCAATTTGTGAAGAAAAACAAATAAGTGAAGATGTTATATTCGATGGGATGACCGCGGCACTAGAAAAAGCTTATGCTAAGGAAACTGGTCTTCCAAATATAAGAATCGAAATTAATAAAGATACTGGAGAAATCAAAGGATTTTCATATCAAAAAGTTGTTCTTGAATATACTGATGGTGAAGACGATGAAGACGGAGAAGAAGCAGTTGAAATTCTTCTTGAAGATGCTAAAAAAATCGTACCTGATATAGAGCCAGGTGAAACAATAGAAGAAGAAGTAGTGTTAAAAGACTTTGGACGTGTTGCAACATCATCTGCTAAACAAATACTAGTTCAAAAAGTTAGAGAAGCTGAAAGACAAAGTATAATGAATGAGTATGAAGATAAAGAAGGAGAATTACTTGTTGGTACATTATCTAGAGAAGATGCTCAAAATTATTATGTTGATTTAGGTAGAATGCATGGGATACTTCCGAAAAGTGAATTAATTAAAGGAGAAGAGTTAAATATGGGGTCATCTGTTAAAGTATATGTAACCAAAATAGATGATACGGGTAAAAGTCCTCTTATCCTATTATCAAGAAGCCATTATGGATTTGTAAAACGTTTATTAGAAAAAGAAATTCCTGAATTGAATGATGGAACAGTTATTTTATACAGTGTTGCAAGAGATGCTGGTTCAAGAAGTAAAATCGCTGTTTATTCAGAAGATCCAAACGTAGATGCAATTGGTGCTTGTGTTGGTGAAAAAGGTTCTAGAATTAACCGTATTTCTCAGGAGCTAGGTGGAGAAAAAATAGATGTTGTAAAGTATGATAAAGATCCTATAACATTTATTAAAAATGCTCTTTCTCCAGCAAGAGAAGTGAAAGTATATATTTTAGATGAAAAGAAAAATGAAGCTTTAGCAGTTGCTGAAGGTGATAATTTATCACTTGCGATTGGTAAAAAAGGTCAAAACGTTCGCTTAGCAGCTAGATTGACTCATTTTAGAATAGATGTTAAGACGGAAGAACAAGTAAAAGAAGAAAAAATAGATTTAACGAATGCTATATCTTAATTGGGAGTGATTTAGATGAAACAAAGAAAAATTCCTATGCGTACTTGTGTTGTTACCAAAGAAAAGTGTCCTAAGAAAGATTTAATTAGGATAGTTAGAGATAATACTGGAAACGTAACGGTTGATGTAACAGGTAAGGCAAATGGTAGAGGCGCATATATTAAAAATTCTATTGAAGCGCTTGATATAGCAAAAAAGACTAAAGTGTTAGAGCGCTTTTTAGAAGTTGAGATTCCAGAGGATGTGTATGATAGTTTAGAACAAATTATAAATCAAAAGTAAAGGAGTGTGGTACGTATGATGAGTGTTTTAGAATATGCAGAAGATATGAATAAAGAAGTAGAAGAAGTCTTAAAGATGTGTGATAGCTTAGGAATAAAAGTATCAAATAAAGATGATATGTTAGAAGATGATGCAATTGTTGAGTTAGATAACGCATTTGCAAATGAAGGTGAAGATGATACTACTTCGGGTAATTTGGTAGAAGTTGATGAAGAAATCATAAAGAAATTAGAAGAAGATGATTATTATGATGAAGCACTAGACACTATGATTGATAAAAAGGACGCTGTTTTGGCAAGTGAGCCAGCTCCTATTAAAAAGAAGAAAAATAAAGGTAAAGATATTAAACAAGCTAAAAAAGCAATGTATAAAAATAAGGAAAAACTTGTTTCTAACGAAAGTGAAACTGATGATAGCGTGGTTTTATACAAAGAAGGAATGACAATTAAGGATTTTGCAGAAAGTTTATCTATGCCTGTTACTGAGATAATCAAGAAGTTAATGGGTTTAGGTATTATGGCAAGCATGAATTCTAAAATAAGTTATGATGATGCCTCTGTTTTAGCCTTAGAGTTTAATAAAACACTAAAAAAAGAAGAAACTCAGGATATTTCTAACTTTGAAATGTTTGAGATTAATGATGATCCAAAAGATTTAATTGAAAGGCCACCAGTAGTAACAATTATGGGCCATGTAGATCATGGTAAAACATCCCTTTTAGATGCTATTAGAGAAAGTAGTGTAGTAGATAAAGAATTTGGGGGAATAACCCAACATATTGGAGCTTATCAAGTTGTTAGTAATGGTAAAAAAATTACCTTTATAGATACACCAGGGCATGCTGCTTTTACTGAGATGAGAGCACGTGGTGCATCTATTACTGACGTAGTAATTATCATAGTAGCGGCAGATGATGGTGTTATGCCTCAAACAATTGAAGCGATTGATCACGCAAAAGCTGCTAAAGTTCCTATTATAGTTGCTATAAATAAAATGGATAAACCAGGAGCTGATCCTGAAAGAGTAATGCGTGAAATGAGTGAACATGGACTTACTCCAGAAGCGTGGGGTGGAGATACATTATTCATTCCTATTTCAGCTAAAACTCATGAAGGAATCGATAAATTATTAGAAAACTTACTTTTAATTGCCGAGATGGAAGAATTAAAGGCAAATCCTAAGCGTTATGCAATGGGTACGGTAATAGAATCAAAATTAGATAAGAACGTTGGTTCTATGGTAACTTTACTTGTACAAAACGGAACATTAAGATTAGGAGATCCAGTAGTTATTGGTGAATTCTTTGGTAAGATAAGAACTCTTAAAAATGATTTAGGTGAAGAAGTAGTTGAAGCTCTTCCAGCAACACCAGTTGAAGTAACAGGCGTGTCAGGTGTTCCAACCGCTGGTGATAAATTCATGGCCTTTGAATCAGAAAAACAAGCGCACTTGATTGCAGAACAAAGAAGCGAAACTGCTAAATTAAAATCAAACACCTTAGCAAGCTCATTAAGCTTAGATGATTTATTTGGTAAAATATCAGAAGGTTTAAAAGAAATAAACATCGTTTTAAAAGCAGATGTTAAAGGTAGTGAAGAAGCTGTTAAAAACACGTTATCTAAAATAGATGTAGAAGGATGCAGATTAAATGTTATTAGAAGTGGTGTTGGAACTATCACTGAAAGTGATATAGTACTTGCAAATGCGTCTAGTGCAATAATCATTGGATTTAACGTAAGGCCAACTGGTAAAATACTTGATGTTGCAAAAGAATATGGTGTTGACGTAAGACTTCACAACATCATATATAAAGTAGTAGAAGAAATGGAATCAGCAATGAAAGGAATGCTTGATCCTGAGTATGAAGAAAAAACTTTAGGATCAGCTGAGATAAGAAAAATTTATAAATTTTCAAAAACTGGTAATATTGCTGGATGTTATGTTCTTGATGGAGTTATTAAGATTAATGCAAAAGCACGTGTAGTACGTGATGGTGTTGTAATATATGATGGAGCGATAAATACTATTCAAAGAGAAAAAGATCAAGCAAAAGAGGTAAAAGCTGGCTTTGAATGTGGTATTACCTTAGAAAATTATCAAGATATCAAAGAAAAAGATATTATTGAAGCATACGAACTAGTAGAAATAAAGAGGTAGTAAATGAGTGTAAAAACAGAAAGAATAGCAAATTTATTAGTAAGAGAAATAAGTGATATATTACAAAATGAAGTCTATGATGAAGATATTAAATTTGTAACCATTACAGGATGCACAGTTGATACGGATTTATCTTTAGCGCAGGTATATTGTACAGTGCTTAATGATTCCAAAAAAGAAAAATGCATGCACGATTTAAATGGAGCTAAAGGGTTCATAAAAACTGAACTTGCGAAAAGAAAACTAGAGATAAGAAAAATACCAGATTTAAGATTTATTTTTGATGAGTCAGTAGAGTATGGGAATAGAATAGAAAAGATTATAGAAGATATGAAAAGATAGATTTTTATATCTTTTTTTCTTTTTCTATAGAAATAATATGTAAAAAATTGTATAATGTATTAGTAAAGTATACGGCGGTGGTGATTGATATGATTAATTTAGTAAAAAAGGAAAATATAAATCTTGGAATATTGGAAACGGATTTTGATATTTTTACGGATATTGTAAATACGTTTACAAATGAAACGTTAAAGCAAGATTGTATTTTAGACTTAGATGATTATGTCTTACCAGATTATTTTAAAAATAAAATAACAATAGTGCTCCAAACAAATGAAATGTTAGTTGGGTATGCAATATTTGAATTTAAAAACGTAAACTCATCATCACAAGTTGAAATAGATCATTTATTTATTTTAGAACAATTTAATGGCAAGATGATGGAAGCTTTATTAGCAGAAGCAGTAATATATGTTGCCGGTGAAGTTGGAGCTAGAAACGTAACCGTTAAGTTAAATGATAATGATAAAGCTATGTTTGATATGTATAGGTCAGTAGGATTTTATGAAATAAGTATGAACGAGCAAGGTAGCATTCTTAGTATAAACGTTACAAGTGCGGTATCAACAAGAAAGTTAAATGATAAATTCCGTGATATAGAAAAGGATTCAATTAATTATAAAGATTTAAAATTAATTAAAAAGATAGCTTCAGGGCGCTCTGGAAATATATATTTAACCGATAGTAATAAAATTCTTAAAATGTTTACAACCACATCATTTACTTATGTAAAAGATAGGGAAGAGACTTTAAGATACATAAAAAGTATTGATTTAAATGAAGTGGTAAAACCTAAGAATTTAGTTTATTATGATGGTGTATTTATAGGATATATAATGGAGTATTTACCAGAAGGTAGTGCATTATTAAAGAAATGCGACTCTTATAACTTTGAAGAAAAATTAGAAAAGATTAATAAATTAGAAGATATTATGAAAAAACTTCATGATAGAAAAATATACATATGTGATTTAAATCCAGATAATATATTTATTGATAATAAGGGAAATGTTAGATTAATTGATTGTGATTCATTTATTACTAAGAAAAACGTAATTAATACTTCAGTTTCTAAAAAGTATCAAGATCCTGTGTATAAATTGGTTAGTGAAAAAACTGATATGTATGCGTTTGCTATCACATGCTTAGAAGTATTAATTGGCGAAAAAATAGATGATAATGCATCACTTCAAGATATAGAAAGAATATATAGCAAGAATAAAAACAAGCTTCCTGTAAGTTTTAAAACTTATTTTGAAGGTATGTTTAAAACTAAAGAGCGTTATTATTTATCAGATTCTTATGAAAATTATATAAATGATATATATAACACAGAAAATGGAAGTTTAGATAGTGATGATAAAAAAGGTAATATAAGTGTTATTATTTTATCAATTATATTACTTGTAATCGCGATAATTGGTTATTTAGTATTTAAATTTAAAATAAACGGCTAATGCCGTTTTTTAGTGCCTATATTGACTTTTCAACCATTTTATGGTAGTATAATGGCCATTCAATTAAAAAGGGGGAATTTTAAATGTTTAAAACTTTAATTGATGAACAAACAAAAAGATTAGAAGAAGAAAAAGAATCCTTAAAAATTAAAATTAAAGATATTGATGAAAAAATTAGACTTTTAGATGAACAAAGAGAAAGTTTAGAAAAAGAGTTTAATAATATGCCACTTTCTAAAGAAAATAGAGCTTGGTATTTAGAGGCTTTAAATACTAGAATAGAATCTGACAAAAAAAATTTAGAAGATGAAAAAAATGCTATTAAAACTACTGGATTAGAAGAGCAATTTAAAGTAATTTTAAAAAATGAATTACTTGATCAAATAATGAAAATTGAAAATGAAATATCTAGAATATCAAAAGAAGAAGAAGATTTAAAAAAAGATATATCAGATGTTATTATTGGCGGAAATTTAGATGATATAACTAATTTGAATAAAAAAATGTCCAATCTTCTTTCTTCGAAAGATATATTAAATAAAACCCTAAGGGTTTTAAAAGATGATATAGAAGCTTCATTTGATAAGTATACATATGAAGAAATAGTTGGAAAATTAAAACGAATTGAAAATGTAGATTTAGAAAGTAAAAAAGAAGAAATAGATGAATTTATAGTCCCAGATTCATATGATGATATTATAGCGCTGTCTAATGATATGGAATCAAAATTAGATGAATTGTTAAAATCAGATGCTGAAACTATAATTAATTCTAATGTTATGGTTAGTGAAACAACTATCGATGATTATTTTGAAATGGTTAATAAATATATGCGAGATAATGCTTATTATCCTATATGCAATGATATTAATCCAAAATTAGAAATAATTACAAAAAAATATGAGGAATATTCAAAGTTAAATAGTTTAATTATTGAAATAATAAAAACAGATATTGATGAATTAAAAAATAGTGATATTAACGCATTCTATTCAAAATTTGTTTCTATAAAATTGAAAATTGATAATATTGATGTAAAATATCAGTCAGTTAAGCAATCTTTATCAAAAATGTTAGAGGTCGTTAAAAATGAATTCAAAACTCCTCATAAATTAGATGCACAGGTTAATCCTGAAGAAAGTTTAGATAACGATGATGATAAAGTTGAAATAGAAAGCATGATTAAAGATTTAAAAAACAATATGTCAAACATTTCTAAACAAAAATTTGTAGATACTGCAAGACAAATTTTATCAAAGATTGAATCATTAGAAGATGAAGAAATAAGAAAAGATTTAAAAAAACAATTAAAGTTAGTGGAATTTGGTAGCGCAAGTAGTGAATCAAATGATAATTTGAATTTAGAAGAATTAAAGGAAAAGTTTAAAGAAAAATATTCTTCAATAGAAAGAGCAATGTTAACTGATGTGGTAATCGAATTTGATGATATAGAAAGTTTAGCAGCTCAGTTTGATGATATATTAACTAAAAGTAATGCTTATGAATATATTGATGATTTAAAAAAATTATATAAACTTTCTTCTACAGTTTCTATAAAAATAAAAAAAGATTATATTACTACAGATGATGAAAAAGAAATAACTAATTTATTACATGAAATAAGGGATATATCACCAGTTGTTTATAAAGGGATGAATGAAAGGTTTATAAAAAGAAAAACTGAATTAAATAAATCTAAAAATTCAAATAATGAAAACGAAAACAAAATATTTAAAGCATTAGAATATAAAATCAATTATACTGCTTTTGATAAACTTGATGATTTGAAAAAAGAAGTAGAAAAGGTAAAAGAATCAAAAGAAATTAGTGAAGATGAAGCTATAAAGCTTAATTTATTAATTAATAACGTTAAAGATCAATTAGGAAAAATAGAGGCTACTAGTAAAAATTTAATTGAAAATAAAAATTTGATACTTTTAAAAAAATTTGTTAATAAAGATGGAATTCAGGAAATGTTAGATTACCTTAATAAGTATGTTGATAGTATTAAAACTATATATGAAATAGTAAAATTAAATCCAGTAGATTCTGTTGTAGCTATAAAATATGATGAATTGGTAAATACATTTGTTGAATTTAATAATAAAGTATCAACTAAATTTAATATTGAAAAAACTAGGGATAATCCAAAATCTAGCGTGTATAATTGTAAATATAATAAAGGTAATGTAATATTAAGATTAAGTAAAGAAAGAATAGAAGAAAAAGGGTATAAAAAATTATTTGCAAATACAGAAAAAATATTAAATGCAAAAAATACAATTTCAGAACTACAAGTTAAAATTAGAGTTGACGGATTTAATTCTCTTAAGTGGAATAAACGAAGAAAATATGATAAATCGGTTAATGCTATATGTGAAGAATTAATTGAAATGTTAAATGATGAAATAAAAGAATTAGAAAAAGATAATTTTACATTGAATCCAAAATGTGCCTTTGATTCATGGATTTTAATGTTATCTATTATGCCAAATAGTGTAGGAGATTATACTAGAAGTGGGATTATTGAATTAGTTGCGAAATACGCAAGTATGATAAAAAATGTAATAGAAAAATCTAATGATGAATCTTTAAAGGGACAATTAGGTAAAGATAATATTGATTTAGATGCTTGGTATAGTACAATTGCTGCAATAAGTTTATATAAAAAGGAAAATGACTTTTTCGATTTTAAAGATGAGAGTGTAGATGATGATATAACTTTATATGCAGATCACTCTTCAGTGTTATATGGAATAAGATATATGGATCCAGAAACGAAAGTTAGAAATCTATCTAAATAAGGTAAGATGAGATAAGGTAATAGTTTATGTGACTATTATCTTTTTCTATGATAAAATAATCTTAGGTGATTTAAATGGACGGGATAATTGTAGTAAATAAACCCAAAGGAATGACTAGTCGTGATGTTGTAAATATAATATGTAAAGAGTTTAAAACTAAGAAAATAGGCCATACTGGGACGCTTGATCCAATTGCAGAAGGGGTACTTGTATTATGTATTGGTAAAGCAACTAAGCTAGTTGAATATCTAACAAGTAATGATAAAGAATATATTGCAACTGTAAAATTAGGAATATTAACTGATACATTAGATACTGATGGAAATATATTAAAGAAAAGTAATGATAAAATAAATAAGGATACCTTGATAAAGGTTTTAAATTCTTTTGTAGGGACATATAATCAAGAGGTTCCAATTTATTCTGCAGTAAAAATAAATGGTAAAAAACTATATGAATATGCTCGTAATGGGGAAGATATTGAATTACCGAAAAGAATGGTTGAAATAAAAGATATTGAATTATTAGAGTTTAGTAATGACTCATACAAATTTAAAGTATCAGTATCTAAAGGTACTTATATTAGAAGTTTAATAAAAGATATAAATGATAAATTAGGAGTTATTGGGGTAATGAGTAGTCTTATAAGAATAAGACAAGGAAAATTTTTATTAGAAAGTTCATATACTTTAGAAGATATTAAAAATAATAATTATAAATTACTAACTATAAAAAATGTTTTAAAAAATGAATTGTGTGTTATAATAGACAGTACTTATTTTAATATTATTAAAAACGGAGTTATTATTGATAATAAATATGATAAAGATAAAGTAGTATTTATATATAACGATGAGGTTGTTGCAATATATAAAACATATGAAAAAGATAATACTAAGATGAAACCATATAAAATGTTTGTATAAGGAGAAATATTATATGAAAGAAAAATTATTATTAAGTATAATTGAAAAAAATTATGCAGATGGAAAAAAAGATAAATGTATTAAACATATGAATCAGTATTTCATAAAGCATTATAATCTTGAAAAATTATTATTATCTGGCGTAAAGTATGAATTTTATTTAGAAAATGTAAAATGTTTAGCTGATGCTATTCAAGGGTCTTATACCGAAGAAGAAATAGCCGTTTTCGCAGAATTTGGATTAAATAATTTTATTCAAAAATTATTAGATAATAATTGGGGCGAAATTAATAAAAGTATATTATTATGTTATGTTCCATCTTTGATAAATTATGATAATTTAAAAGGTATTCCTTATAATATGCTTTATGATTTATATGATAAAGAAAATAATAATGATATTTTACTTAGATTTAATGAAAACATAGATCTTATTCATGCTTTAAAACTATACCAAAAGAAAAAAGAGAATATAAATTTTAATATTAAATGTATATTATTGATGAAATTTTATGAAAGTGACGATTATATAACTTATTATAATGAATTAAGTGATAATGATAAGGAATTATTTATTAATAATTTAATACTAAAAAATAATGATTCAAAGTCACTTGAAAGAGCATATCGTTTATTCTTATTAGATAATAAACGTTCTTTATATGATCATATAAAGACTTATGATACTGGAATGTATACTTATTATCTTTTAAAAGAGTGCAAGAAGTTATCAGAAGATGATATAAATGAATTAACTAATAAGTTAGAAAAATGTGAAGATACTCAGTATAAATCATTCTATGTTGCTTATTCTTATAGGAATAATCCTTATAAGTTAGCCAATCGATTATTTTCTGCCTTTGATTCTGTTAATATAGTAGGTGGATTAATTTTATTTTTTGATACATTGGAAAGAAAATGTACAAATAGTTTTGAATTTGCTAGAATTAAAGCATTGTATGAAATACCTTTA
This sequence comes from uncultured Bacilli bacterium, assembly GCA_910580185.1. Classification (GTDB taxonomy): domain Bacteria; phylum Bacillota_I; class Bacilli_A; order RF39; family UBA660; genus Aphodocola. The sequence continues at coordinate 32,661 of CAJTWC010000001.1, read as the reverse complement.
AAACATGAACGTTTAGTACTTGGACAAAGAATAGAGTCAGTAGAAATAAATGAAAATTATAGTTCTAAATTTAATGCATATAATGATGCTTCTGTTATTCTTCAAAATTCTTGTAAAAAGATGAAACCTTCGGAAGATAACTAGAGGTTTGAAAGGAATATTAATATGGAAAATAATAGATTAGATGTTAATTTTACTGATGATGTACAAGAAAGTTTAAATTATAGAAAAGAAAACATTGGTAATATTAATGATGTTAAGAAACCAGAAGATGCTGAGGAAGATGAAAAAAAAGCCGAAAACACAATAAAAGTTGTTGGTGAGGAAACGGCTGATGGGCTTATAATAACATTTATAGATAATGCAAAGACTTTACAAAATGACTCAAATAACTTGCATAAATAATAAAAATAATGTATATTATTAGTGTTGCCTATTCTTGGTTATAGGATACTCCTAGCCATGACTCAGAATAAGGTGTATTATTAAAATAAGGAGGAATTGTAAAATGTTAAAGAAAGAAGTAAAACAAGAAATTATTAAAAAGTATGCAACTCATGAAGGAGATACTGGTTCTCCAGAAGTTCAAATTGCTGTATTAACTGAGGAAATTAATGTTTTAACAGCTCACTTAAAGGAACATATTCATGATTTCCATTCAAAAAGAGGTTTATTAATGAAGGTTGGTAAAAGACGTAACTTACTTAGTTATTTAAAGAAAACTGACGTTAATAGATATCGTGAGTTAATTAAATCATTAGGATTAAGAAAATAATTATTTTGTTAAAGTAGGCGCTCTTTTTTGGGTGCCTTTTTATATATAAAAAAAGAGGAGATGTATTATGGAAAAAAGAATATTTGAAACAGAATTTAGAGGAAGAACCTTAACGGTTGAAGTAGGAGAATTAGCTAAACAAGCTCATGGAGCAGTACTTGTAAGATATGGTGATACAGTAGTTTTATCTACCGTTTGCGTAAGTAAAACGGCTAACGTATTATCTGACTTTTTCCCTTTAATGGTTTTATATCAAGAAAAGTTATACTCAGTAGGTAAAATACCTGGAGGATTTATTAAAAGGGAAGGAAGACCAACTGAAAATGCGACTCTTGCAGCAAGAATGATTGATAGACCAATGCGTCCGTTATTCCCAGAAAACTTTAGAAATGAAGTACAAGTTGTAAACACTGTTTTATCAGTTGATCCTGATAACTCACCAGAACTTACTGCAATGCTAGGCTCTAGTATTGCAACGTGCATAAGTAAAGTGCCATTTGATGGACCTATCGCTGGTGTTAAAGTAGGAAGAGTAGATGGTAAGTTTGTTATTAACCCAACCGTAGAACAAGCGGATGCTAGTGATATAGACTTAACTGTAGCGGGAACAAAAGACGCTATAAACATGGTAGAAGCAGGTGCTAAAGAAGCTTCAGAAGATGATATGTTAGAAGCATTAATGTTTGGTCATGATGCTATAAAAGAATTAATCAAGTTCGAAGAAAAAATTATTAAAGAAGTTGGTCAGGAAAAAATGGAATATGACGTTCTTGAAATAACTGACGAACTTAAAGAAGAAATTTATTCTCTTGCTAAAGAACCACTTGATAAGGCATTACGCATTAAAGATAAGTTAGAGATGTATGCAGCAACAGATAAGATAAAAGAAGACGTTGTAGCTAAATTCGAATATGAAAATGAAGAAATGGATAAAGATGAGCTTAACGAACTTTTAACTAAAGTTAAACTTTGCTTAGCAGAAGTTGAATACGACGTATTTAGAAAGATAGTAGTTAAAGAAAAAAAACGTGCAGACGGCAGGAAAATGACTGAAATAAGACCACTTTCTACGGATATAGACTTACTTCCAAGAACCCATGGTTCAGCGTTATTTACTCGTGGTGAAACTCAAAGTTTATCTGTTGTAACACTAGGAGCACTTGGAGAACATCAAATAATTGATGGATTATCTCCAGAAGATCAAAAAAGATTTATGCTACATTATAACTTTCCACAATTCTCTGTTGGTGAAACAGGTAGATATGGTGCTCCAGGACGTCGTGAAGTAGGCCATGGTGCATTAGGAGAAAGAGCGCTTTTACAAGTAATTCCATCAGAAGAAGTATTTCCATATACAATCCGTGTTGTATCTGAAATATTAGAAAGTAATGGTTCTTCATCACAAGCTTCTATTTGTGCTGGTTGTATGGCCCTTATGGCAGCAGGTGTACCTATTAAAGCACCAGTTGCAGGTATTGCAATGGGACTTATTACCGATGGCGATGATTATACAATCTTAACTGATATTCAAGGTATGGAAGATCATTTAGGAGACATGGACTTTAAGGTTGCTGGTACTAAAGATGGTATTTGTGCATTACAGATGGATATTAAAATTAAAGGTATAACTAAAGAAATTTTAAAAGAAGCTTTAGCGCAAGCTAAAAAGGCAAGACTTGAAATATTAAAAACTATTGCTAAACAAATTAAAGAACCAAGAAAAGAAGTAAGTAAATATGCTCCTAAGACAATGACGTTTACCATTGATCCAGCTAAAATAAAGGACGTAATTGGTAAAGGTGGAGACATGATTACCAAGATAATACTTGAATCATCTAACGTTGAAACCGTAACTGACATGAACGCTGTTAAAGTAGATATTGAAGAGGACGGAAGAGTAATCATATATCACACTGACCAAGAAATAATTGATCGTACTGCTGAAATGATAAGAAACGTGGTAAAGGAAGTTGAAGTAGGTAAAATTTATACTGGTCGTGTAGTTAAAGTAATTGATGAATTAGGATGCTTCGTAGAGCTTTGGGAAGGATGCGAAGGATTAGTTCATATTTCTCAATTATCTGATAAACGCGTTGCAAAAGCATCAGATGTAGTATCTGAAGGAGACGATATCATAGTTAAAGCAACAGGATTTAAAAATGGTAAACTAAACTTATCTAGAAAAGAAGTTTTGGTAAAAGATAAAATCAAAGACGAAAAAGTAGGTAAAGAGGAATAATCAAATCATGGTTAAATTAAAAAAAAGTAAGTTTGTAATAAGAGGTTTTTACACTGATAGACCATGTTCTTCCAATAAGAAAATAGCTAATGTATCTATAGACGAATATTATATAAAAAATGATTATGCTAAACCTCAAGCAGAAGCATTGTTCACTTATGCAATCAGTACTTGTTGTGGTGTAATAGCATATGATAAAAAAAATATGCTATTAATGCATTTAGCATCAGGTATGAATCCAGAAGAGGTAGCAGAGTTAATTAGAAAAAGATTGTCGAAGCATTGTAAAATAATTCTAGCACCTGGAAGTTGTTGTAATATGGAATTTAAAAATACACTTTATGATGATATATATGATTGCTTAAAAAAATATAATTATGATATTGAAAATCACGCATTTACTGAACCCTTAGGTTTTATATATGCTGATGATGAAAAAATCATTTTTGGAAGTGATGAAAAAGTAATAGATAGTATTCCTGTAAACAGATAATTATAAAATAAAAGAAGAGGAATAAATAAAGATAGTATTTAAAATATATTTTATGTAAAAGATATAGCAAGTCTATATCTTTTATTTTGACACAATTTGAACAAATCCTTATAATAGAATATAAATATTAGGAGGAGTACTATGCTTAAGATATTAATAGTAGAAGATGAAGTAGGTATTAGAACAATAATAAAAAAATACTTAAGTAAGTTTGATATTACCATTATAGAAGCAGAAAATGGTAAGAAAGGATTAGATACCTTTTTAAATAATAAAGATAATATAGATTTAATATTAATGGATGTTATGATGCCAGAGATGGATGGAATAGAGTGTACTCGTGAAATTAGAAAAGTAAGTAACGTTCCTATTATTATGCTTACTGCAAAAAGTGAAGATGAAGATGAAATAGAAGGTCTTGAGGTAGGCGCTAATGATTTTATAACTAAACCTTTTAATTTAGAAGTATTACTTTTAAGAATTAAAAAACTGGTTGATTTAGATAGTAATAATGATTTAGAACTTGTAAAAGAACAAAGAGCGGTAAAGAAAAATGGAAAATTAATACCACTTACTAAAAAAGAGTATTTAATATTAGAATATTTTTTTGAAAATCCTAATATTATTTTAACTCGTGACCAGATTCTAAATAGGGTTTGGACAATAGACTACTTTGGTGATGATAGAGTTGTTGATACTAATATTAAAAGAATAAGAAGGAAAATTGATGAAGATAAAAAATACATTAAAACAGCCAGCGGAACGGGTTACATCTTTGTTAAATAAAAAAAGAGTATCAATAAAATATAAGATATTCATAGGAGTAGGTTTATTTGTTATTTTAAATATAATTGTTAACGTTTTGGTACTTAGAATATCAATAAATGATATATATTTGAATTTAGAAAAAAAAGAGTTGAAAAAAGAGTATGCGCTAATTAGTAAAAATATTAACAATGAAAATAAATTAATAAAAATTATTTATAAAGCCAGTAACAATGGTATTAGAATAAAAATATTAGACGTCAATTTTAATCTTACTTATAGTATGTTTAGCGATAATATGGATAAAAACTTTATAATGTTACTAAAATCATTAGATAATAATGAGGGAAAAATAATTACGCTAAGTAATAAAAAAGATGGATATGATCTTCATTTGGTTGGCAAAACATCTTCTGGTTATGTAATAATATCTTCTTCCATAGAAAGTATTAAAAAAGATGCTAAAATGACTATGTTAGTTATTTTAATAACATCAGTTATAACTTTTTGTATATTACTTTTGGTTTCTTATTTGATATCTAAATTGTTTAGTAAAAAAATAGAAGAGATAAAAGATGTTACTGATGATATAACAAATTTAAAGTTTAATAAAAAAATAGACGTAAATACCAATGATGAATTAGGAGATTTATTTAATAATGTTAATAAGATGAGTGCTAAGTTAGAAGAAAATATTAAAGAACTTGAAATGGCTAATGAAAAGCTTAAACAAGAATTAATAGATAAAGAAAAACAGGAACTCGCAAGAAAGAAATTAATTGCAAATATATCACATGAATTTAAAACACCACTTACTATTATTTCAGGGTATAGTCAGTTAATGCTTGATGATTGTAGTGATGAAGAAGAAAGAAAAAACGTTGAATTTATCATAAGTGAATCAGAAAGACTAGGGGATTTAGTACATGAGTTTTTAGAACTATCCAGATTGGAAAGTGGAAATATTATATTAAACAAGGCAGATATTAATATTAATGAGATTATTAAATCTGAAATTAAAAAGTTAAATGTTAAAATAAATGATAAAGATATAAAAGTAGTTACTAAATTTAGCGTTAATGATAAAATAAAAGCAGATAAAAAACAGATTACTAAGGTAATTGAAAACGTTTTAATAAATGCTATAAAGTTTTGTAAAAATGAAAAATTAATTAATATAAAAACATACACTAAAGATGATTACTTTACATTTGAAGTATTTAATACTGGTGATAATATAAAAGAAAAAGATATGGAAAATATTTTTAATTCATATTATAAAGATAAAAGTACCAGAAATAAAGAAGGAACTGGTCTTGGCCTTACCATAGTAAAGGCAATAGTTGATTTACACGAGGGTAAGTGTGAGGTAAAAAATACTAAAAATGGTGTTAAATTCATAATAAAAATAAAGAGCTTATAATAAACTCTTTATTTTTTTACATCCAATATAACGGGTAATATAATTGGCCTTCTACCTGTTTTTTCGTATACAAATGATAAAAGTTCCGCAATTATTTGTCCTTTTAAATCATTATAATTAACATTTTTCCTATTTAATTCTTTTATAACGGTATTTGTTGCAACTTCTTCTATTTGTCTTAGTAGTTCTTCGTTTTCGTTAACTAATATAAATCCTCTCGTGGTGATATTTGCTCTACCTAATAGTTTATGTTCATTCATATTAATATTACATATAGCAACTAATATTCCATCGTTAGCCATTATTTTTCTATCTTTAATAACTATGTTTCCTGTTTCACCAATACGGTTACCATCAACGTATATATCTTCAGCTTCTATATGTCCTTTTCTTTTAACTCCATCTTTAGTAAGTGATAATATGTCACCATTACCTAAAATAAATGTATTTTCTATAGGAACATCACAGTCTACTGCTAAATCTCTATGTTTTTTAAGCATCCTATATTCACCATGAATTGGCATAAAATACTCTGGTTTAAACAATCTAATCATTAACTTTAATTCTTCTTGATTACCATGACCAGATGTATGTATTTCATTTTCAATATTATTAACGAATACATTAGCACCTTGTAAATATAGTTGATTTATTGTTTTAGAAACTGATGCATTATTTCCTGGAATAGGGTTAGATGAAAATACTACTGTATCAGTTGGTCTTAATTTTATTTGTTTGTGTGTTCCTTTTGCAATTCTTGATAATGCTGCAAGTGGTTCACCTTGAGAGCCCGTACAAAGTAAGCATACTTCTTCTGGAGGCAACGTATTTGCTATTTCAGGAGATACAAAGCTATTTTCATCTTTTATGTATCCACCTTCTATTGATATTTCAATGTTATTTACCATACTTCTACCAAATAGAGCAATTTTTCTATTATATTTTTTACAAGTTTCTACTATGTGTTTTAACCTATATACGTTTGATGCAAAAGTTGCAACAATAATTCTTCCTTTAGTATTTCTTTGGAATATCTCTTGTAATTCTTCTTCAACTTTAGATTCACTAGCAGAAAATCCAGGTGATAATGCGTTTGTTGATTCACTCATTAAAAGTTTAACACCATTTTTTCCTACCTCAGCCATTTTATGAATATTACTCATAGGCCCAATAGGTGTTAAGTCAAACTTGAAATCTCCTGTTTCTACTATTTTACCATTAGGTGTATTAATTATTATTCCATGTGAGTCTGGGATAGAGTGGGTAGTTGCAAAAAATTCAACCGTGAAGTATTTTGTTTTAACAACCGTATCTTCAGTATATACTTTTAGGTTGTCATAACTTATATTTCTATCTACTAATTTTCTTTTTATAAGACCACAAGCTTGGTTAGGCGCATATATTACTGGTATTTCTACCGTACTTAATAAAAATGCTATACTACCAATATGATCTTCGTGTCCGTGCGTTATAAAAAGCCCCTTAATTTTTTCTTCATTCTTTTTTAAAAAATTGAAATCAGGTATTACATAGTCAATTCCCATTAATTCGTCTTTAGGAAACATAACTCCTGAGTCAATTATGATTATTTCATTATCGTGCATAATTGCGTACATATTTTTTCCGACTTCTCCTAAACCGCCTAATGCAACGACTAGCGTTTCTGCACGATTATTTATATTATTCATTTTAAATTTTAATCTCCTTTCATATATATTTAAAAGTTAAAAAAGAATCAACGCAGTTAATTATACTATTTTTTTGCGTATTTGTCTATTGTTTGTTATAATGAGAATGTTAGCTTTGAAAAAATTAATGGTATACTTAAATGAAATATTAATTGAATAAGCTAATATGGACTTTTATAGTTGTAGTATAATGTAATTTATTGATTGGAGAAGATTATGGGATTATTTGATAAATTAAAAACTGTTTTTAAAAAAGAGGATAAAAGTGTTAATACTTATGAAAAAGGTCTTTCTAAAACTAGAAAAAGTTTTGTTAATAAGTTAGCGAATCTTTCTAAAGAATATGATGAGATAAATGAAAATTATTTCGAAGAATTAGAAGAATTATTAATTAACGCAGATATTGGTGTTAATACGGTAATGGATTTTATGGATAAACTGCAAGCTAGAGTTAGTAAAGAAAAAATTACTAATCCATCTGAACTAACTGAAATAATAGTTGATGAATTATTTATAATATACGTAAATGATGATGTTTTAACAAGTAAAATTAATTATAATGAAGATGGACCTACCGTAATACTTTTTGTTGGGGTAAATGGAGTTGGTAAAACAACTACCATTGCAAAACTTGCTTCTAAGTTTAAAAAAGAAGGAAAAAAAGTGCTTTTAGTTGCAGCGGATACCTTTAGAGCAGGCGCAGTTGAACAATTAGAAACGTGGGGAAAAAAAACAGGTTGCACTGTAGTTAAAGATGAAAATACTACTGATCCAGCAAGCGTTGTATACCAAGGATTAGAAAAAGCGGTTAAAGAAAAATATGATATGGTGCTAATTGATACTGCAGGAAGATTACAAAATAAAGTTAATCTAATGAAAGAATTAGAAAAGATAAATAACGTAGGGGATAAAATTATTTCTGGAGCACCACATGAAACTTTTCTTGTTATTGATGCAACAACGGGTCAAAATGGTATAACGCAAGCTAAAGCATTTAAAGAAATAACTAACTTAACTGGTATTGTATTAACCAAGTTGGATGGTACTGCAAAAGGTGGTATAGTGCTTGCCATAAAAGATGAAGTAGGAGTGCCAGTAAGATATATTGGTTTAGGAGAAAAAGAAGAAGATTTAGAAACCTTTGATATAGAAAAATATATATATGGTTTATTTAAGGATATGATGTAAGATGGAACAAAGAGATTTACTTATTATTTTATATGATTATTATGGGGAATTACTAAGTAATGATAACAAGAAGTATTTCGAGGATTATTACTTTGATAATTTATCTTTATCAGAAATAGCTGAAAATAATAATATTAGTCGTAATGCGGTCCATAAACATATTAAGAGTACCGAAGAAAAGTTAATGTTTTATGAAGAAAAATTAAAACTATATGAAAAAGATAGAAATGTAAGAGAAAAGGTCTCTAAGATAAGTGATGAAAGATTAAAAAAAGCAGTAGAAAAAATACTTAATTAATGTTATACTTTATTAGTAATTGATATAAAAAGGAGTTGTGATTATGGCAGTAAAGAAAAAAGGTTCTAATCCAGTTGGAAGACCAAGAAAAAAATATGGTGTTGAGACACTTATGGATAATAAAAAAAGCTTTAAATTAAATAATAACAATATAGTTTTTGATAAATGGGCTGATGCCTTAATATTAATGGCAATTATACTTATTGTTATGTGTCTCGCATTGTTAATTATGTTATAAGTAAACCTAAAACTAGACTTAAATCTAGTTTTTTTGTTATAATTAAAAAGGTGATAAAAATGTTTGAAAGTTTAACTGAAAAATTAGAAAAAGCAGTAAGTAAAATAAAAGGATATGGAACGATAACCGAAGATAATATTGGTGATGCTATGCGTGAGGTGCGTCTTGCACTTTTAGAAGCAGACGTTAACTATAAAGTAGTAAAAGAATTTACTAATAAAGTTAAAGAAAAGGCTTTAGGTGAAGAAGTTAAAAAAAGTTTAAAGCCAGGTGAAGTATTTTTAAAGATATTAAAAGATGAACTATTAGAACTTTTAGGTGATGAAAAACCTTTCTTTAATTTATCTGGTAATCCTAGCGTTATTATGTTAGTTGGACTTCAAGGAAGTGGTAAAACAACTACCATAGGTAAATTAGGTAACATATTAAGAAAGAAAAAAAGTAAAAAGCCAATGTTTATTGCGGATGACGTATATAGACCCGCTGCAATAGATCAATTAAAACAGTTAGGTAAAGAACTTAACATAGAAGTATATGATGAAGGTAAAGGTAATCCCGTTGAAATAGCTAAAAATGGTATTAATCATGCTAAAGAAAATGGCTATGATTTAGTATTAATAGATACGGCTGGACGTCTTCACGTTGATGAAGAATTAATGGATGAGCTTAAGAACATTAATGAAGAAGTAAAACCAAACGAAATAATATTAGTAATAGATGCTATGATAGGTCAAGATGCTATAAACGTTATAAATGGTTTTAATGATGCTTTGCCACTTACTGGTACTATTCTTACAAAGATGGATGGGGATACTAAAGGTGGTGTAGCATTATCAGCTAAACATTTAACGGGTGTACCAATAAAATATATAGGTACATCAGAAAAACTTGATGGATTAACAGAATTTGATCCAGAACGTATGGTATCTAGAATTCTTGGTAACGGAGATATTATGTCTATAATAGAAAAAGCAGAGTCTGTTATAGATGAAAAAGAAGCTATGTCAACTGTTAAAAAAATCCAAGCAGGTAAAATGGATTTAGATGATTTTCTATCACAATTAAAACAAATAAAGAAATTAGGACCATTAGAAAACTTGCTTAAATTACTTCCTGGCGCTAGAAAAATGGGACTTAATAACATAAGTATTGATCCTAAACAATTTAGTAGCTTAGAAGCTATAATATCTTCTATGACCATAAAGGAAAGAAAACACCCTGAAATAATAAAGGCATCAAGAAAACAAAGAATAGCAACTGGTAGTGGAACAACAGTTCAAGAAGTAAATAAGTTATTAACTCAGTTTGAACAAATGCAAAAAATGATGAAGATGATGAAAAATGGTAACTTTAAAATGCCATTTTAATAAACCAATGCTATAAAATTAATTTTTTTAATAGAAATCAACCTTAAAGGCTAGAAGATAAAAATTATAAAAAAATATAGACTTTTCTATATATTTTTTTTATAATAAGTTGCAAAACAAGGGTGATAATTGTGGAAAAAAATCTAAAACTATTAATAAGGGATATTGAGAAAGAATTCGAAAGTTACGCAATAATATATGGTGAAAATAATATATTACATTGTATTTCATATTTTGAGAATATTTTAAAAGATTTTTATGATTCTTATGCATCATATATTTTAAATTATTACCTTCATAATAATTTGAGTTATAATGATACTATTAGACGTTATGTAGATATGATTCCTTATACTTGTATTTATAATGAGTATTTATCAAAAAAAAACTCAGGCCTTGATTTATTAGACTTTTTAGTTTTTGAAACAAGAAAATCTTTAACTTCTAGTCCTAATCCTAAACTTGGAACAAAACTTTATACTTATTTCCAATGTGGTTTTGCTTCTTCAAGGTTTCAGACTAACGCATTAAAATTTAATAATATTAAGAGTCTTATTTTAAATACTAGTAGAAGTTTTGGGCTATTTGATGAAGGTGAAAACTCTAGAAGTCATTCTTTTAATTTGGTATTTATAGATGATAAACCGTATGTAGTAGATTGTACATTTTCACAATTTACTAAATTGTTTTATATGACACCTCATGCAATGAAGATTCTTTCATGCATTTCTGCAGAACCAGCTTATTTTTTAAGTCAAACAAAAGAGGGTCAAAACTTACTTAATAAATTATTAGAATATGGTTATTTTGAAGCGACGCCTGATAATTTGAAGCTTTATCTTGATTCCTTTGTATTGTCAGAGAAAAATGCCTTTTATTATTTAGATGGGGGTAAAATGGTTTCAGATATAGAAGCTTCATATTATTCTGAAATTATATCTGAGTTCAAAAATTATAATTGGGAGGATTTTCCATATGGCGTTATTAAATATGGTTATGGTAATGAAAAGAGCTTAGATATATATGGAACTGATAGGCAAATTGGAGCAAAATATAATTGTATTTTGCATAAAGATGAATTAAATTACATAGATAATATTATAAATAAAAAAATACAATTGGCAAAGACCTAATCATAGATTAAAAACTTTCATACTATAAAGTAGGTAAGGGGGATTTTAAATGTTTTTTAATAATAACAATTGTTGTTGTCAAAATAATAATTGGCAACAAGAAGAATCATGTTGCGAAATGGATAGACAATGTGGTTGCGGACCAGTAGTTGAACCAACAATTGAAAGATGTGTAGAAAGAAACATATGTCACAGAGTTGAACACGTATGTCCTATACACACTAGAGTTATCAATAATCACATTATAGAACATACTTATAGACCAGAATATAGTTGTTCTGAAGAAAATACAGTTACCAACATTGATCCAGGTTGCTGCGGACAAAACTTCTAAAAAAATTCCTAATTAGGAATTTTTTTCTTTTTGTGATATACTAATAAAGTAATGTACGGAGGTTATTATGGTTTTATATAATGCTATGTATGAAAAGTTTAAGGCAGTCCTTTTATATGGAGATGATGGAAAGTATTTAGAAGAAAGAGTATTATTGAATCAAATGTCAATGATTATTGATCTTTATGTTTTGGATGAATACTTTTTAGCGGCTCTAAACAATACTAGCGATGAAATAGATGAAAATACTATTAATAAGAATATGTGGAATTGGATTGAAAAAGAATTTGATGAAATATTACCTATTGATTCTTCTTTCAATGATTTCAAAAAAGATTTTGAGAAATTTTATGTAAATTTTAATCCTGATAATAGATTATCTAGAATGCAGCAAACGTTAATTGAATATTTTATTGAGAGTTTAAAGGCGAAAGTGCTAGATGGTATTATTACTGAAGAAGAAGCTGAAAAAGCCTTAGAAGAATATAAAAAACTATTAATTACACCTAATAGTGCTATTTTAAATGAACCAGAAATGAATTTAGGTTTAGATAATTCCATAAAGTTTTATGATATAAAAATGGATGAATATAGAAATGCTATTCCTAAAAATAATGTAAAATAATGTACAAACTATTGATATTTACATTACACTTGGTATATACTTAGAGTAGGGAGTGTGATATTAGTGATTTATCCATCAATAGATAAAATGTTAACAAAAGTTGGTTCAAAATATATGTTAGTTCATGTTGCATCAAGAAGAGCTATCGAAATATCAGAAACCAAACATTTACAAATGCCTGAAGAAAAATATAAGGCTAAAAAGAATATTGGAAGAGCGATGGAAGAAATTATGGAAGACTTAATACAAATAAAATAGTATTATGTTTTTTTTCTTATATGGAGGTTTTGATGAAGATATTAAAATTTAGAAAAAGTTCTAAGGGAAAATATAAATTATTGTTAGATAATAATAAAAGTATTACTTTATATGAAGATGTAATAATTGATAATAATTTACTACTTACGAAAGAAATAAAAGAGGAAGAATTAGACTCTTTAATGAAACAAAATAATGACATACATGTGTACGGGATGGCGCTTAATTATATATCAATTAGAATGCGTAGTATTAAAGAAATAAAAGATTATTTAAAAAGAAAAGAAGTAAGTGATAAATTAATAGATGAAACAATAGATAAACTTATTAAAAGTGGTTATTTAAATGATTTTGATTTTGCGAAAGCCTTTGTTAATGATCAATTATTAATAACTAATAAAGGACCATTAAAAATAAAAAATGAACTCATAAAATTAGGCATTAGCAATGAAATAGTAAACGAAGTATTAGATGATGTAGATAATAATATATTAAAAGAAAAGTTATCTAACTTAATGGAAAAACAAGTAAAAATAAAAAAAGGAAGTTCAAATTCCATTAAACTAAAATTAGTCAATTATTTTACAAATTTAGGATATGATAAGCAAATGATATTAGATGAGTTATCTTTGTATAAATTAAAATCAGATCCAGTAAAATTGAAAAAGGATTATGACAAATTATATAATAAGTATAAAAGTAAATATGAAGGAAGTAATTTAGAATATTTTATATCACAAAAATTATATTCTAAAGGTTATACTAAAGATGATATAAAAAAAGCGGTAAAGGATAATGGTTATGAATAATTATAAACATACTATTCCTGTTACAGGGATAATAGAAAACGATGGTAAGTTTCTTTTTATAAAAAGATCTAAAAATTCTAAAAACATGGCTGGAAAGTGGGTATTTCCAGGAGGAAAGTGTGAAAAGAAAGAAGATGTTATTGGAGCTTTGTATAGAGAGCTTGAAGAAGAAACTGGCCTTTCATTTACTAATGATATAGCATTTTTATCATCATATCAATTTTTAAGAGCAGAAGATAATTCATCTTCAGAAGGTTTGGTATTCTTGGTAAGATCAACGGATAGAAAAATAAAAAAAGATCCAAGTTGTGAAGAATATAGATGGATTAATCCAAGTGATATATGTGATTATGAGTTTAAATATAAAGACATAACTAATTTTGATAAAGAAACTAACGTTACAATTCCTGGTATGGAAGTACACGTTAGAAATGCTCTTATAATAATGAAAAAAAATATGTTTTTAGATAGAAGATTATTTTCTGTTACAGCTTATCAAAATAAGAATTGTAGGATGGATAAGAAATATTTTAATGAATTAGAAAAATTGCTTGATGAAGATAGGTTAATTAATATGGAGTTTTATCCAAATAAAAAATAGTTCATTTCGAACTATTTTTTATTATTCACTAGCTTGTGTTGTAGTAGTTGTAGTCGTAGCTTCTTTAATATAAGCGTTATAATCAGATTTGATTGTTTTATCTTTTATATTAATCTTATATTTTTTTCTTAATGCTACCATTGCTTTAGCGCTTACTGCTGAATCTTGTTCTTTTTTCTCTTCTATTAATTTTTCTTTAATAGTAGTTTTAGATTTATCATAGCTTGGTTTGTCTTTTTGGGCTGTTTTCATAATTATATGATAACCATACTCTGTTTCAACAGGCTTTGTAGTATATTCATTAACATCAAGGTTATAAGCTGCGGTTTCAAATGCTTCTACCATATCTCCTGTGTTAAAGTATCCAAGAGAACCACCATTTTCTTTTGAAGCTTTATCATCAGAGTATTCTTTAGCTAAAGTACTAAAATCTTCACCTTTTTTAAGTCTTTCAATTAACTCTTCAGCTTTCTTTTTAGCTTCTTCTTTTTTTGCATTATTTTCTTCATCAGTTAAATTTTCATCTTTTTCATATGATATTAAAATATGCTTAGCTTCTATATCTCCAACTATTTTTTCATCATAATATTTTTTCATTTCTTTTTCTGTTAAGTTATTTTTAATATAATCTTCAGTTACTAATGTTAACTTACTATTTTTTATTAATAAATCTTTTAATTCAGAATCATCTTTAATACCATTATATTCCAAAAAAGATTTATAATTATCACCATATGTGTTTTTATAACTTTCTATTGTTGATTTTGCAGCTTGTTTCATTTCGTCAGTTGTTTTATATTCTTTGTTTAGAATGTATTCATCAATCATATTAATTACAACGGTCTCTCCATTTTGACTTTTTAATTCTTTGTATAATTCATCAGCGGTAATTGTTTTTCCGTTAACACTTACAACGATATCTTTTCCTTTAGTTGTTTTAGTATTCTTTGTTGCAACACCAATTAGTATTATTAGTAATATTGCAAGAACAATGAATCCAGAGATTATAATTTGTTCAAGGGTTAGGCTATTTAACCACCTTTGAAATTTTGAATTCTTTTTGTTTTCTTTTAGTTTAGCTTCATAAGTATCAACTACTTTATCTTTTTTTTCTACTTCTTTTTTTACTGGTGCTTTATTTACAGAAGCTACCTTTGAACTAGACTTAACCGTAGTTTTCTTATTAAGCTCTTTTTTTGCTTCTACTTTTTTAACTGATGCCTTTTTATTAGCATTCGTAGTTTTTTTAGTAGTAGTTTTTTTTGTTTCTACTTTTTTAACGGGCGCTTTTTTAGCAACGGTTTTATCTTTGCTATTTGTCTTTTTTTCTGCCATTTTATTTATATCCTCCTATCAATTTACTTATATATCATAACAAATTATATGTTTTGGCGCAACTTTTTTGATAAACCAATCACACTTTTTATATAAAAACCATAAAATACTTTGAAAAGACGAAAAGGAGGAATGAATTATGGGACACAATTACGCTTCTGGTGCTGGCATCATATTAGTATTATTCATCTTATTAGTAATCATAATAGGTGCTTACGTTTAGTATAAAAGAAAGGGAGGTTTAAACTATGGCATGTTGCGGAACAACAACTACAACTAACTCTTGCAACACATGTGGAAACACTTGTGGAAGAAGAGGCAATGGATTTTTACTAGTAATAGTACTTTATATCCTACTTGCTATAATAGTTGGTTCATTTGTATGTTAAGGAAGCTTAAAAAAGCTTCTTTTTTCTTTTTACACTTCCTTTTTCCGCAGGAGAGCTTTAAACCTTGACCGGGGGGGGGATTATGATATTATCAACATAGAAAATAAGATAATGGAAGGGTTATAAACAGGTGATAATATTATGAAGCTATTTAATAAAAAAGAAGAAAAACTAAAAGTAGGAAGGCCACGACTGGCTGATACAAAATTAAAAAAGAAATCAGTAATAATGAGTGCTGTATCATTGTTATTAGTAATAATTTTACTTAGTGGCTGTTTAGTAAGTTTTAATATAATTCCTAGGTTTAATAAGTTAAAGGGTGCTGTAAACGTAAATTTATGTTCTGAAATACCGGCTAAATATCAGCCTAAAAGCGAATCTAACCCAGAAGGGAAATATGATTATGGTTTTACTGACCCAAAGTTTTATAGTGCAGTATTAAGTAATGGATATGTAGGTGAATATAGTAATTATCCATATAATAATTCAAACTATTGTAATACTATAACTGAAGAACAATTACAAAGTATTACTAGTTTATCTATTGATAGTAGAAATATAGACACTGCAGATGGCGTTCAGTATTTAATTGGATTGACCAATTTATCTCTTGATGGTAGTAGTATTAGTAATCCTGGCTCTGGTAATTTAACAAGCATAGATGTAAGTCATAATTCAGAATTAATAAATTTATCTTTAGGGCATAATAAAATAAGTAGCATAGATGTAAGTAAAAATGTAAAGTTAACAAAATTGTCTTTAAGCAGTAATAATTTAACAAGTTTAGATTTGAGTAATAATACTGCATTAACAGAATTGAGTCTATCTTTTAACAATTTGGTAAGCATAGATGTAAGTAAAAATACTGCTTTAAAATATTTATATTTAACTAGGAATAACTTAAATAGTATAGACGTAAATGAAAATATAAATTTAAGTTATTTAGATGTAGGAAATAATAATTTGACAAGTATAGATGTAAGCCAAAATACAGGTTTGGGTACTTTGGATGTAGGAAATAATAATTTGACAAGTATAGATGTAAGCCAAAATACAGGTTTGGGTACTTTGGATGTAGGAAATAATAATTTGACAAGCATAGATGTAAGCCAAAATACAGGCTTACACACCTTATGGCTTAATAACAATAATTTAACAAGCATAGACCTAAGTCAAAATATGAAATTGTACGCTTTATACCTAAGTGATAACAAATTAACAAATATAGATCTAAGCCATAATCCAGAATTAACAACGTTATCGATGCTGAATAATAACTTAAGTAACATAGATTTAAGTAATAATTCAAAAATAAAAAATTTAATACTTGATACTAACGCTTTTAATAGAACATATTATACAATAGATGATAGTATAACAGTGGAACAGAGCATTACAACTGCATATCCAAATAATATATTATCTACTGTAGATGCATCTATTGCAACATATAATAATGATATAGTTAAAAGATTAAAACCTGGTGTTACGGCTATGGTTATTAGGTATAAAGTTTCTGATTCATGTGTTCTTCTTGCCTCATACCTTTTTAATTTTATCGGTGTAACCAGTGATCATTATTTAATAGATTATGAGAATAATCAAATAGATTTAAAAGGTGAAATATTAAGTAATATTTCTTACCAGAAATTTTTAGTTAGTCCATCTGATTATAGCTTAATAATAAATAATGATAAATTAAATATAAAAGATGGTAATGGGAATATAGTAGATACATATATATTTAAAAATTATTCATTATATAAGCTAACTAGTTCATATTACACAATAGATGAGAAGAATAAGACGATAGATTTAAAAGGCGAAATATTAAGTAGTTATAATAATTGGAAATTTTCAATTAATCCATCTGGGTATAGTTTAAATATGAATAAAAATAAGTTGGAAATAAAAGATAGTGGTGGAAATGTAGTAGAAACATATAAATTTATTAATTATTTAACATATAAGCTAAATAGTTCACACTATATGATAGACAATAATAATAAAACAATAGATGTAAATAATAATATTTTTAATAAAGATAAAATATGGATGTCTTCTTCTGATTTATATGGATTATATGAAATGAATGTAAACAAAAATAGATTAGAAATATTAGATTCAGATAAAAACGTAGTAGATAGTTATGAAATAATAAATGAAAGAGAAAAAGTAGAAGATGCTTATATAAAATCGGGATTTAAAGATAAAAACTTATATACTTGTATAGTAAGAGAATATTTTAAGGTAGATGAGATAGAAGGAAATTATTTATTAACGAATGAAGAAATGCAAAACATAGGATATCTATATTGTCCAAATCAAAATGTATCAGATTCAACGGGAATTGAAAAGCTTATTAATTTAACGGATTTAGACTTAAGCTATAATAATATTGAAACAATAAATTTAAAAAATAATATTAATTTATCAAATCTTATATTATTAAATAATAAACTAACTAATTTAGATTTAACAAACAACGTATCTTTACAAACAATTGCAATAGCTAATAATAATATAAGTAAAATAAAAGGATTAGATAGTTTAGAATCATTATTTGTTTTATATACCCCTAATAATAATTTATCAGATTTAAATTTAAGTAAATTATCGGGATTACAGTTAATTGCAGTAGATAATAATGTAATATCAAAGCCTTTATATATGTTAAATGGAAAAGAGATAGATTATAAAAAAGATATTAAATTAAATAATAAATATGAAATAAATTACGATATTGTTGATACGGGTGTTGCAGTATATGAAGATAGTAAATTAAAGGCATTAAAAGAAGGTATAACAAATATATATTTGTCTAATGAAAACATTATTAGTTATCAATCAGATTTGTATAATAAAATTTTTAAGTGTCAGTATTTACAGGATGAGAAAATATGCTTAGAAGTAGAAAATATTCAAGATAAAGATGTAATATTACCATATTTCTTAAGTCAAGAAATAAAGGTATATGACATAACAAGTAAAGAATATAAAATAGATAAAGATAAAAAGACTATAGATGCGTTAAATAAAGACTTTGATGCAAGCAAGATTAATCTAACACTTAATGGATTAACAGGTACTTTAGAGGATGATAAGTTTATTATTAAAGATAAAGATGTTATAGTAGATACATACACCGTAACTAATATTAAAAAGGTAATAAAAGAAGAAGTAGTAAGTGACTCAAGTAATGGCACAAAAGAAAAACCGGAAAATAAAGAAGAAGCAAATGAAAAAGTAATTAATAAGATTGCTAAAAGAAATGAAGAAGCTTTAAAAGATGTTAAATTAGAAGATATAATAATAGAAGGAGAAAACGTACCACTTGCAACTTTGTTATTAGTAAAAGGAAAAGATAGAAACATAGTAGTAAAAAATGAAGGAATAACAGTTACAATAAATGGAAAAGATATAGAAAAAATAGAAGGTAACTTAGATTTAAGTTATGAATTAAAAGTATTGAAAGAATCTATTATATATAACGAAGTAAAAGATAAAGTAACAAGTGGAATGGTGTTAAGCTTTAAAAGTAATAATAACTTGCCAGGGAAAACATTAATAAGTATGGATGTAACAGATACTATTAAGAAAAACATAGGTACAAGAAACCTAAGACTTTATAGTTATAAAAATGGCAAATTAACATTAGTAGCAGAAAACATAAATCCAAAAGAAAAGAAATTAAGTTTCTATGTAAAAGAACTTGGAAGTTATGTACTAACAGATAAAGAGTTAACTGGAAAAAGTATAAAAAAAGATACAAAGTTATTGGAAAGTAATACCAAGATAAATAAAGGTATAAGTTTTAGATGTATATTATGGCTATTATTAATACTAATAATACTTGGAATAATAGGATACTTAATATATAAGAAGAATAAAGACAAGAACGATTAATGTTCTTGTTTTTTAAATTTTATTGTTAATTTATAAGAAATGATATAAAATATAAATAGATTTAGGTTTGGTGGTGATTATATGACTATTAAAATAGGTAATACAAGATTAAAAGTTTTTAACTGTTTAGTTTTTTTATTAGTAATCATTTTAATTATATATTTAGTAGCTACGATTTTCTTTATGCTTCCAAACTTTAATAGCGAATATAAATATGAAATAAATAAGAGTAATTATAATATAAAGGTAAATACAAAGTTTAAACATGCTTGGTTTAATTGTCATGTAAAAGAAATATATGATGTAACCGCTAGCGATGAATTAATAAAACACAAGTTATTAGCAGATTTGAAAGATGAGGGTTTTAAAATAAAAGGTAAATATTTATATAGAAAGTATACGTATTCTGGTTTATGCCGCGATGATATAAAAACATATAAAAAAGAACATAATAGTGTCATCTTTAATTTAAATGATAAAGATAGTATTACTTTAAATTATAAAGAAGAATATAATGATCCATATGTTACTTTAAAGGTAAATGAAAAAAATAGTAAAAATATAAATGTTAATTCAGATTTTAATTCAAATAAAATTGGTACATACATAGTCTCTTATAACGCAAACATATCTAAATATTATACTGAAAAGTTATATAGAAAGATAAAAATAGTTGATACTGAAAAACCAGAAATAACGCTTAATGATTCTTACGTAGTAGTAGAATATGGTAAGAATTACGTTGAACCTGGATATAAGGCAACTGATAATTATGATGGTGATATAACCAAAAAAGTAGTTGTTAAAAATACGGTTAATAATAAAAAATCAGGATTATATAAGGTTACTTATAGTGTTAGGGATTCATCAGGGAATAAATTTAGTGTAATAAGAAACGTGGAAGTAAAAGAAAAAAGTAGTGAAGTTAATAAAGAACAGTCTAATATAGAAGTTAAAGATGGTATTACGTATGTAAATGGAATATTACTTGTAAATAAAACTTATGGGCTTCCTAAAGATTATGATCCAAAGGTAAATAAAGAGGCTAAAAAAGCACTTGAAAGTATGCAAGCTGATGCAAAGGTATTAGGACTTAAAATACCATTAGTATCAGGATACCGTTCTTATATTACTCAAGAAAACTTATATAATAAATATGTTAAAAAAGATGGAGAAGAGGAAGCTAATACCTATTCAGCAAAACCAGGACATTCAGAACACCAAACAGGTCTTGCATTCGATGTTGGTAGTGTTGAAAGATCATTTGCAAATACCGATGAAGCTAAATGGTTAGAGGAAAATGCACATCTTTATGGTTTTATTGTAAGATATCCTAAAGATAAAACCGATATAACAGGTTATATATATGAACCTTGGCATATAAGATATTTAGGAAAAGATAATGCAAAAAAAGTTTATGAATCAGGTCTTACACTTGAGGAATATTTAGGAATACAATAAAAGAAGCACTTAAGCTTCTTTTATCATTTTATAAGTCTCTTTTGTATCTTTTAGTAAATCTTTATGTAATATTGTTTCTACTGCATGCTTATCATCATAATATGGTATTACATGTAAATGATAATGTTTTACTTCTTGAATATTTCCATTATTTTGAAGTAAGGAAAAACCATTACAACCTAATTTTTCTTCTAATTTCTTCATTATTATCTTAGATATTTCATATATATGTGATAAAGTATCACTTGGAATATCAAATATATCTTTATAATGCTCTTTAGGTATGATAAGAGTATGTCCATCACTGTTTGGGTTAATATCTAAAAAGGCTAGACAAATATCATCTTCATATATTTTCATACTAGGTATATCCCCATTAATTATTTTACAAAAAATACAATCTTTCATATAATCACCTCTATAATGATTCTATCATAAAAATTGATTAATATGAGAAAAAGTGATACAATAAATCACAATTTATTAATAAAGGAGTTTTAATTTACTTATGAAAATAGATATTAAAAAATCATCTACGTTACATCTTAGTGAAGAATCTATTATCAGCTACGGTGGAACTTCTAAAATATATAAACCTTATGATGAAAAATTTTGTTATAAATGGTATAAGAAAAAGATAAGTGATGAAACAAGACAAATAATACAAGAAAACATAATAAGTCTTTCTAATACGAAATTACCCAATTGTTTAATTGTACCTGATACATTATATTTAGACGAAAATGAAATTTTACAAGTAGCAAAAATGAATTATATAGATGGTGAAACTGGTTATAATGCATGCCATACGCAATATAATAATCCTAAATATATAAGAATTGTATCTGGTATAATAGATTTAATTATCGAACTTACGAGAAAAAAATACATAGTTTCTGATTTAAAGTTAAACAATTTATTTTGGGATAAAAATTATAATTTATTTGCAATAGATAATGATTTTACTTTTTATCAAAAAGTACCAGATAATATAAAGGAATTTATAAGGACTAATGCAAATGTCAAAAGATATAATACTACATTTGGAGATTTAGATCCAGATTATAACCTATATAGGCTTTATCTGATATTGGCAAGACTTCTTCTAAGTTTAGATGAATATGAATATTTTTGTTCAATAAAGCCAACTAAGAAAAACATTAGAGAAAATAAAATGTTAAAAACATTAAATTATTTTATTCAAAAGAATAAAGGTATACCTCAAGAATTTAAAATGCAGATGCGTAATTTATTTACTGGTGATAAAGAAATTAGATTTGATGAAGATATGAAAGACGATATTATTTCTTATTTAAAGAAAAGACGGTATTAACTATTAGTAAAAGTTGATTGAGATGGAAAAAGATGATATTATAATCATACATTTTAACTAGGAGGAAATTTATGAATTACTTAAGACATGATGGTGCATATGTATCTCTTAAAACAATAGATAAGGATAAAAATGCTAAAGATTATTTAGATTTTAAGGTTATGCAAGGAAAAACTGAAGAAGAAGCTAAAGAGGCTTTAAATAAACTTGCTATAAAAGATTATTTAGCAATCATTGAAAATGATACTGATAAATTTGTGGGTACTATAGGATTTGATAGTATAGTTCAAACAAATCAAAGAGCTAATATTAGTTTTGATTTTTCAGAAGAAGTAAATGGTAATAAAGCAAAGAAGATTTTGTATGGACAAAAAGCTATAAATGCAATGACTAGATACGCTTTTGAATCATTAAATTTACGCAATGTTTTAGCAGAGATTCCTGCTAATGATGAAGTGGCTGTAGAACTTTTTAGAGATTTAGATTTATATGATTATATAGGTACTAGAAATTTTTCTAAAAAAGTTGGCGATGAACTTTATGGAACCCATATGTTTGAGGTAGTACCTGATACTAATGAAGAACATCTACTATTGCCAGAAAATAAAGTTTTAGTATGCAATCAGGAAAGAATTGTAGATTTAGGAAAGAAGAAAATGGTATTAAATGGTAGTTCTTTTAAACTTATTGATCCGGAAAACTATGAAGAAGACGAAACAGATTATTTGCAAGAAAGATTTGGTAGGAGTTTAAATGAGCAAAATTTAGCAACGGATATAGGTTTTTATAAAACCACATTCAATGATTATAGATTAAGTAAAAAATTCAAAGGACCTAATAGATATGATTATTTAATTGTACATAATGATGGTAAAGTCATAGGATACGTTGAAAAATTACATAATGATCCTAGTAATTTAGCGACTGATATTGATGTTGCTATAATAGATAATGATTATAAAAACATGGGTATAGAATCCGATGCTTTAAAAATATATTCTGATGAGTTAAGATGTATAGGGTATGTTAGTATATCATCTATTGGTTTTAATTATAGTGATGATTCGCTTTCAGTCCGCAAAAATGCTGGATTTAAAAAATATGCAAATAGAACTGAAGCTTACTTTGGATTTGGTAAATTGCAAGATATGAGTTATTTTGAAAAACCATTTGATGATGAGATGGGAAAAAGTTTTGTTAAAAAATAAAATATAGTAATAAAAGAAGTTTTAAAATAATAAAAAATAAAAATGAAGAGCAATCTTCGTTTTTTTCTTTGTATATATGTAAAAAATATAAAAAAAGTGTTAAAATAATAAGAGATATGGAGCGGATATATATGTTAGAAATAAAAGATTTAACTATAAAAATAGAAAATAAAATAGTTTTAGATAAATTTAATTTAAATATTAATGATGGTGAAGTACACGTTATAATGGGACCTAATGGAGTTGGAAAATCAAGTCTTACCAAGGTTATTATGAATGATCCTAATTACGAAGTAATAAAAGGAGATATTATTTATAATGGTGTAAGCATTTTAAATTTTTCAACTGATGAAAGAGCAAGAAAAGGTATTTTTCTTGCAATGCAAAATCCATTAGAAATAGATGGCGTTACTAATTCTGATTTTTTAAGAACAGCACTTTCTAGCAAAGATAAAAAAAACGTTAATTTATACTCATTTATTAAAAAATTAGATGAGGCAAAAGAAGATTTAAAAATGCCAGATGAAATGGTTCATAGAGCTGTTAATAAAGGTTTTTCTGGTGGAGAAAAAAAGAAAAATGAGATATTACAAATGAAGATGTTAAATCCATCATTTATAATGCTAGATGAAATTGATTCTGGTGTTGATGTTGATGCTTTAAAAATAGTAGGAGATAACTTAAATAATTATAAAAAAGAAAATAAAGATTCATCTTATTTAATCATTACTCATTATACTCATTTATTAAAGTATGTTAAACCAGATGTTGTTCACGTATTAAAAAATGGGAAAATAGTTAAAACTGGTGATTACAAATTAGCAAAACAAATTGAAGATAATGGATTTAACTTTGATAAAATAGTGTCAAGTGCAAATACTGGAAGTGGTCAAAGTGAATAGGATAGTAGTAGATAAGGATATTATTAATATCAATAAAGATAGTAATTATATTATTAAAAATCATAGAAAAAGGTATGTGTTTAACGTTAATAATAGCATGATTAACGTATTAAGTATTAAAGAAAATCAAGATGATGAAAAATACGAAATAAACATAAATGGGGGCAAATTAATTTTAAATAACATTTGTTATAATCAGAAAAACTTGGATATAGTGGTTAATTTAAATTCAGAAAAGTCTGAGGTATTAATATATAATTCAGTTGTTACAGATACCAAAAAGAAAGTTACAATAAGAATAAATCATAATGAGAAAAATACTATTAGTAACGTATATAATAATGGGGTTACTAGAAAAGATGGATCTATAAATTTTGATGTTACATCATATGTACCTAATGGAGTTAAAGAATGCTTTGTTAATCAAGACAGTAAGATAATATCCTTAAATGATAAAAATAGTAATGAAATAAATCCTATTTTATTAATAGATGAATATGACGTAGAAGCAAGACATGCTGCTTTTATTGGAAAATTTAATGAGCAAGAATTATTTTATTTAATGTCTAGGGGATTAAAAAAAGAAGAAGCTGAAAACCTACTTTTAAATGGAATGTTAGTTGGAACCTTAGATGTATGTTTTGAAGAAAAAGAAATTTTAAAGAAAAAATTTAATGATGAATGGAGGTGATAAAATGGATTTTAAAAAAGACTTTCCAATGCTAAGTACTAATACAATATATCTTGATAATTGTGCTACAACGCTAAAGCCATTAAGCGTTATAGATGAAGTAAGTAATTATTATAAAAAGTATAGTGCAAATGCTCATCGTGGTGATTATGATATTAGCAGAATAGTAGATGATAAATTACTTGAGGTTAGAAAAAAAACAGCAAACTTTATAAATGCTGAAAAGGAAAATGAAATAGTATTTACCAGTGGTGCAACCGAAGGATTAAACATGGTTATAAAAGGATTTTTTAAGAACTATTTAAAAGCTAAAGATGAAGTTTTAACGACTAAAGCAGAACACGCCTCATTAATATTACCTTGGTTTGATGTAGTTAAAAAAAATGGAGCTACTATTAATTATATAGATTTAACTGATGATTTAACAGTTACTATGGAAAACGTTAAAAAGGCAATAACTAAAAATACCAAAGTGATTTCACTTGCGCATATAACTAACGTTATTGGCGATGTAAGACCGATTAAAGAAATTTGTAAGTATGCTCATAAACTAGGGATAATAGTGTTAGTCGATGGTGCTCAAAGTGTTCCACATGAAAAAATAGATGTGAAAGATATGGATATAGATTTTTTGACTTTTTCAGCACACAAGATGTTAGGACCTACCGGTGTTGGTGTCTTATATGGTAAGGAAAAGTATTTAAAACAAGTAAAGCCTATAATAGAAGGTGGAGGGATGAATGCCTTCTTTGATAGTTTGGGAAATGTTGAATACAAAGAATTACCAGAAAAGTTAGAAGCAGGAACTCAAAACATCGCGGGAATATTAGGATTTGGTAAGGCTATTGATTACATAAACGAACTAGGTATAGAAAACGTTCATAAGTATGAAGTGGATTTAAAAAAGTACATGGTTGATAAAATGTCTAAACTAAAGAATATAACGATTTATAATAAAAATATAGAAAATGGCATTATAACATTTAACGTAGAAGGCGTATTTGCCCAAGACGTTGCAGCATATCTTAATAAAAAAGGTATATGTGTACGGGTAGGTAACCATTGTGCAAAAATATTATCCGAAGTACTAGGAGTTAAAAATACGTGTCGTGCAAGTATTTATTTTTATAATACAAAAGAAGAAGTAGATGAATTTATTGAAGCATTAGATAATGATAATATGTTATATGATGCACTATAGGAGGCATAAATGGACGAACACTTAAAAAGAAGTATTATGATAGAACACTATCAAAACCCTCTTAATAAAGGAATTATAGATACTAATGGTTATAAAAGAGTAAATATGAATAGTAAAACTTGTATAGATAATTTGGATTTTGCTTGTAAAATTGAAGATGGGGTAGTAAAAGATTTAAGATTTGATGGTGAAGCTTGTGCTATTTCAACTTCATCAGCATCTATAATGAGCGAATTAGTTAAAGGCAAAAGGATAGAAGAAGTAAAAGTTATAATAGAAAATTATGAAAATATGATAAATGAAAAGCCATATAATAAGGATCTATTAGAAGAAGCTAATTGTTATGATGAGATATATAAACAACCTAATAGAAAAAAATGTGCATTATTACCATACGAAGGATTAAAAAAAATATTAGAAGATAACTAACGAATTATAAAGGACTGATTATATGAAAACATTATCAAAAGGATTGGATAGAAAAAAAGTAAGTGAAATATCTAGATTAAAAAATGAACCAGAGTGGATGATGAAGTATAGATTAGAGTCATATGGTATATTTGAATCTAAAAAAATGCCTAATTGGGGACCTAAAATAGATATAAATTTAGATAATATAACTTATTATAAAAAAGTGTTTGATAAAATAGAAAATAGCTGGGATAATGTTGATAAAGATGTAAAAGAAACCTTTACTGATATTGGTCTTAGAAAGGCAGAAGAAGAGTATTTAGGTGGTATGCACGTTCAATATGAATCAGAAGGTTTATACAGTAATATGCTTAAAGAATTAAAAGATAAAAACGTGATATTTCTAGATACTGATACTGCTTTAAAAAAATATCCAGAAATATTTGAAAAATATTTTGGTAAATTAGTAAAAAACGATGATAATAAATTTGCTGCATTAAACTCAGCAGTTTGGTCTGGTGGAACTTTTATATACGTTCCGCCACATACCAAACTTGATAGACCACTTCAAAGTTATTTTAGAATAGATTCTAAAAATAT
The DNA here is from genome assembly GCA_910580185.1 of uncultured Bacilli bacterium. Classification (GTDB taxonomy): domain Bacteria; phylum Bacillota_I; class Bacilli_A; order RF39; family UBA660; genus Aphodocola. The sequence goes on along the minus strand of CAJTWC010000001.1, from coordinate 4,990 downwards.
GGGACAGTTTGAAAGAACTTTGATAATAGTTGATGAAGATAGTGATTTGCATTATATAGAAGGTTGTACGGCGCCTACTTATAGTGAAGATGCACTTCATGCTGCAGTTGTTGAAATATTCGTTGAAAAAAATGCTAAATGTCGTTATACAACCATTCAAAATTGGTCTAACAACGTTTATAATTTAGTCACTAAAAGAGCGATAGTTGAAGAAGGCGGAACCATGGAATGGGTTGATGGAAACATTGGTTCTAAGGTTACAATGAAATATCCTGCATGCATTTTAAAAGGTGATTATTCGAAAGGAACTTGTACAACGATTGCACTTGCAGATAATATGCAAGTGCAAGATACTGGGGCAAAAATGATCCATATAGGTAAACACACTAAAAGTAATATTTTATCTAAATCAATTGCAAGAAATGGTGGGAATGCATCATATAGGGGTTTAGTTAGGATAACCAAAAACGCAAAGTATTCATATGCAAACGTTAAATGCGATACAATAATCATTGATGATAAATCAAAAAGCGATACATTTCCAACTAATATATGCGAAAATAATGAAAGCTCTATAGAGCATGAAGCAACTGTTTCTAAAATAGACCCTAAGCAATTGTTTTATCTAATGTCTAGAGCAATAAGTGAAGATAAAGCAACAGAACTCCTTATAATGGGATTTATTGATGCTTTTAGAGAAGAGTTACCACTTGAATATGCAGTTGAGTTAAATCAATTACTAAAAGGTGAAACGGTAATTGAATGTAGAAGATAACTTGTATTAATTGTCGTAATTTGTATTACTTTTTATAAATGTAAGTAATTTAAAAGTTTTTCTATTACAGAAAAGCTTTTTTTGTGTATATACTATGTTTTTTAGTTAAATACTGCACGCTAAATACATATTTTGGCTTTTTGAAACAATTTACTAATTATTATATATTATTTTTCGAAAGGAGAATAAATATGTTAAATCAATTAGTTGTAGTAGGTAGATTAGTAAGAGAACCAGAACTTCGTAAAACAGAAAATGGTAAAAATGTTACTAATATTACTTTAGCAGTACCAAGAGGTTATAAAAATTCTAATGGAGAATATGATACTGATTATATTGATTGTGTTTTATGGGCTAACGTTGCAGAAAACACAACTGAGTATTGTCGTAAGGGTGATCTTTTAGGTGTTAAAGGAAGAATTCAAACAAGAAAAGTAGAAACAGAAGAAGATAAACCTCGTCATATAACTGAAGTTGTTGGAGAAAGGGTTACTTTTTTATCTTCTTCGAATAAAACAAAAACCATAGAAAAGGAAGAATAACTTCCTTTTTAATTTTTAAAGAGGGCAAAATGAATTATTACAGCGAAATAAAAAACGAGCTAATAAACAATGAAGTATACAAAAAAGTAAAAGACTATTCTAAGAATAGAAGTGATTTAAAAACTTACTATATGGAGTCACTATACGGAGCTTTTATCAATAGATGGTATAAACAAAATAAATTATTACATAAAAATTTCAGAAGAACAAATTTATCAGTTAGACAATTAAGATTAAGAATGAAAAATAATGGGGTATGAAAGATTAGATGATAAAACAAAACTTAAACTAATAAAGAAAGAAGAAACAAAAACGGAAGATTTTATTAAAAATCCAATATTAATAAAAAATATATGTGTATAAAAATAAGACATAAAGTTTAGCAAAAGACATATTTTTTATTAGAGGTGTTTAGATGAAAAAAATATGTCTTTTTATAATTTGCTTATTTATGTTTATCCCATTTGTTGGAGCAATAACAACAACTACAACTAAAAGTACTACAACAAGTAGTGTAATAACTAATAAAGAAGCAAATGATGAAGAAATAAAAGAAAACAAAGAATGTATAGAAGAAACATGTAAAAATGATTCACTAGAATGCTCTAATGAAGAAAATTGTGAAAACCCATCAAAATCTAGTGATAATTCTGATGAAGAATTATTAACAGATGGTAAAAGTGCAATTTTAATAGAAGCTTCAACTGGTAAAATTTTATATCAAAAAAACGCACATGATAGGTATGCTCCAGCTTCTATGACAAAAATTATGAGTATGATACTTATTATGGAAGAAATAGAAAAAGGTAAGTTAAAATGGAATGAAAGTTTAGTTGTAAGTGAGTATGCTGCATCAATGGGTGGTTCACAAATATTTTTGCAACCAAATGAGAAAATGACAGTTAAGGACTTATTTAAAGCAGTATCAATAGGTTCAGCAAATGATGCAACCGTAGTATTTGCAGAAAGAATAGCAGGAACAGAAGCTAACTTCGTAAAGAAGATGAATGCTAAAGCTAAAGAATTAGGTCTTAAAGATACTAATTTTAAAAATGCTGTTGGACTAGATGAAGCTAACCATTATTCATCTGCGTATGATATGGCTTATATGGCAAAAGAGTTAGTAAAACATGAGAAGATATTTGAATTTACTACTATATATGAAGATTACCTAAGACAAAATACTGATAATAAGTTTTGGTTAGTTAATACTAATAAATTAATTAAAACTTATGATGGAGCAGATGGACTTAAAACTGGTTATACAAGTGAGGCAGGATACTGTTTAACTGCTACTGCTAAAAAAAATAGAATGAGATTAATCAGTACCATAATGGGTGCAAGTGATAGTAAAAAAAGAAATAGTAATATGGCTACATTGCTTGATTATGGATTTAATTCATATGAAATGCAAGTAGAAGTAAAAAAAGGGGCCGTAGTATCAAAAAAACATATTTCAAAAGCTAAAAATGAATTACTAGAAGTAGTTCCAAAAGAGGACTTAAGTATATTAATAAAAAAAGGAGAAGAAAAAAGCTCTTTAAATTATGAAATGGAACTTAATAAAATAAAATTACCTATCAAAAAAGGAGAAAAAATAGGTATATTAAAACTAAAAGATGGAAAAAAAGTAATAAGTACTGCCCAGTTAACTGTTAAAGAAGATATGGAAAAGGCAAGTATTTTGGAGCTTTATAAAAGATCAATAAAGAGTATTTTATCAGGAAATATGTAAAGGCCAAAATGGCCTTTTTAATATGCTTTTTCAGAAAAAATAAAAATAATGTTTACAAAGTAATGCTCATTTGATAGTATAAGAGCATAAACAAAGGGAAAAAGAAAAATAAATTGGATTGCAATTTAGAATAAACCCGGGTTTATTCTATTGATATATATAGTTTAAAAATAGTTCAAAGGAAAATATGAGTAATCCAGAATGGATAGGTGACTTTACTAAGGAAAGTTTGCAAAAGCTAATAGAAGAAGGGACTAAGATTTGGATTTATTATACACAAGACAATACAGAACCAGTTTGTTCTATGATGCTTATACCTGCAAATAAAAGAAATTCTTTAAAAGAATTTAACTTAGATTTAAATGTAGTTGATTATGGACCAATGTTTGTTAATCCAAAATATACTGGAAATGGGTTGCAATATCAAATGTTTTTAAAAGAAGATGAATATAGTATAGAAAATGGATATTCTTATGCCATTTGCACTGCTCATCCAGATAATATATATTCTATTAATAATATAATAAAAAATGGTTTTGAACTAAAAGGTCAAAAACAATTTACGAGAGGTATTAGAAATATTTATTTGAAAGAATTAGTAGAAAAATAATGTGCTTTTTAGTGCATTTTTTATTTAACTTTATTAATTTGACATAAAAATAAATATGAGTATAATAACATCATATTTTTTGGGGGGAAGAGGTTATGGATACAAAAGAAAAAGAAGTATATGATGAAATGTGTAAGCTAGGCTATTTTTTTAATCCACGAATAACATATAAGGAGATTATTAATTTAGGAGAAAGACCTTTTACAGATGAAACATTGGGCAAAGAAGTATATGATATTAATACAGATATATTTGCAATAAATTCTCTTTATAAAAATGGTGAAAATGCATATGCCAATTATTTATATGAAAATTTATATAAAAATTTGAATTTAGATGAAACTATTCATAGTGAAGCATTAATAAAAAATCGTATTTTACCTTTCCTATCAATTAGATATGATAAAAAAGCGAAGTCTAGAAAATTAACATATAATTATGAATTTTTGTTTATTAAGATAATTAATATATTACAAATAGATTATAGTAACAGTTTAGCCCATAATAATTATAAAACATTTTATAATCGTGTAAAAAAAGTATTAGATAAATATATAGAAGTATTATCTAAAGCCACAAGTGATAAGGACATAAGTCAAAGCGAAATTGATTTTATTAAAAAAACATTTAAAATAGATATTATGCCTAAAGTTCCAGAAAAAAGTTTAACAATAAAGGTAAATGGAACTGATTGTTTTTTAGCTTCAATTAATAATATTAAACAATTAAAAGTAAAAGATGGAAAAGGTTATGTTAAAACAAATGATTATAATAAGCTTGTAGGTATTTATAATATTTCTCAAAAGCTTAAAAAGGCGATGAGTAATATTATCAATTCCAAGTTAGAAATTAATTTAGACGAATTTTTCGAATTATTTGATACACCAACTTTATATCTTATAATAGCAAAAGTATCTTTAGATTTAGCTTTCTTTTATCATAAAAATTATAATATAGGTCCAATGTATTGTGTTACAGAGATAAGAGATTACGTATTTTATATATTAGATAAATTAGGGAAAGATTATAATCCTAGTATTAAAATATATAATAACGATACTAAAGAAATAGAAAAATATGATTTTAATAATTTGAAATATGAATTAAACGATTATTTAAATTATTATCCTAAATGTTTTGATCAATTAAGTGATGAAGAAATAGAACAAAATAACATTAAAACGGTGGAAGATCTTGATGCATATTATGAGAAAAAAGAAAAAAATGAAGTAGATACTTTATTTGCTTCTTGGGAATTTATAAAAAAAGGAGAAGCAGGATCCTTAAATGAAAAAGTAAAAAGAAGTAAACCGATTAATCGAAATAAT